>CAVTTF010000010.1:0-378370 GCA_963737565.1 uncultured Actinomycetes bacterium | reverse complement strand
CCTCGACGTGGCCGTCGCCGTCACGTCTGGCTACCTCGCCGGCGAGGCGCCGGCGACACCGGGCTGGCGCCGGCTCGCGCGGCTCGAGCGCGACGGCTGGGCGGCCGACGCGTTCGCCCGTGCGCGGCCGCAGTAGGCTTCGCGCTCGGTGGCGACGTTCTCGGCCCGGTTTCTCGGCTGCAAGGTGTCGTTCGCGGACGCGCAGGCGACTCGCGAGCGGCTGCTCGCGGACGGCCACGCCGAGGTCGAAGGCGGTGGTGACGTCGCGGTCGTGAACACGTGCTGCGTGACCCACGAGGCGGTCTCGAAGTCGCGGCAGGCGGCAGCGCGGGCAGCGCGCACCCATGCGCGCGTCTTCATCACGGGATGCGCGGCGAACCTCGACGGCGACCAGTTCGCTGGCCTGCCGGAGAACGTCGTCGTCATCCGGCGGCGCAGCGAGGAGACGCCGGCGGCGGTGGCGGCCGAGGTCGGCACGCTCGGCTGCGTGCAGGACGACGCGCGCCTCGAGCACGTGCGCGCGTTCGTGAAGATCCAGGACGGCTGCAGCTTCTCCTGCAATTTCTGCGTGATCCCGCTCGTCCGCGGAGCGAGGCGAAGTCGCACGGCGGCCAAGGCGGTGCTCGACGAGATCCGGCGCCGAGGCGCTCAGGGCCATCGGGAGGTCGTCCTGACCGGCGTCAACCTGGGCTGCTTCCGCGACCGCGAGGCCGGGCTACAGGCTGCGCGCGGCTCGTCCGCGAGGCCGGGGCCGATGCCAGGGCTGCGGCGCCTGCGGCTCTCGTCGATCGAGGTCAACCACGTCGACGACGAGCTCGATCGCGGCGTTGCGCGAGACGCCGACCGTCTCGCCGCACCTGCACGTGCCCGCTCCAGTCGGGCGACGACGGCGTCCTGCGAGCGATGGGGCGGCGCTACACGGTCGCGTCGTATCTGCGGCGAGCTCGAGCCCGCTCGCAGGACTTCAACCTGACCACCGACGTGATCGTCGGCTTCCCCGGCGAGAGACGACGCAAGCCTTCGAGAACACGCTCGCGCGCTGTGCGCGCGGGCCGGAATCACGAAGGTGCACGTCTTCCCCTACTCGCCGCGGCCCGGAACCCGGACGGCAGGCAGAGGACAGCGTTCCCGCCGCGGTGAAGAAGGAGCGCGGCGCACGGCTGCGCGCGGCGTCCGCACGCCGCCTGCCGCAGCCCGCTGGGCGGGCAAAGCTCGGCGACGAGGACGGCGTCCTCGTCGATCGGCCGGGCCGCGGCTACGGCGACGACTACACACCCTGGCTGGTCGACGCGCGCGTCGGTGAGCTCGTGCAGGCACGTGCGATCGGGGTCACGGAGGAGGGGGTTCTCGCTGTCTGCGCCTGACTGCCTCTTCTGCCGGCTCGTCCGGGAGGGCGACCATGTCCACGCGGCGGAGGGCTTCGTCGCGATCCGGGACATCAACCCGCGCGCGGACGTCCACCTGCTACATCATCCCCCAGCGACACGTCGACTGGTTTCGCGACGTCAGGACCTTCGAGCCGGAGGAGGCGAGCCGATGCTCGAGTTCGTCGGGAGCGGCGGCGCGGGCCGGACTGACCAACTTTCATATCGTCATAATGTCGGCCCCGGCGGCGTGACGACGATCTTCGTCTTCACTGGCACGTGCTCGGCGGCAGGCTGCACCTCGACGAGCTGCGGGAAAGCTGACGGGATGAGCTTGATCGGACGCATCGAGCAGGAGCTGAAGGACGCGCGGCTCGCCCGCGACGAGGACCGCCGCGACGCCCTCAGCCTGATCCTCTCCAGCCTGCGCTCGGCCGAGAAGGAGCTGCAGCGGCCCTTCTCCGACGACGAGGAGCTGCAGGTGCTGCAGCGCGAGCGCAAGCGGCGGCTGGAGGCGGCGGAGGCCTTACGAGAAGGCCGGTCGCGAGGAGCAGGCCGAGCCGAGGAGTTCGAGCTCGACGTGCTCGAGAATTCATGCCGGACCCGCTCGAGGAGGACGAGCTGGAAGAGATCATCGACGACGTGATCGCCGAGGTCGGCGCGACCTCGCTTTGGGATCTCGGGCGCGTGATGGCGGACGTGATGCCGCAGGTCTCCGGTCGCGCGGACGGCTCGACCGTCAGTCAGCTCGTCCGCGAGAAGCTCGCCTGAGCAGAAGAGCCGCGAGATCAGCCGGCGGTTCCTCGCCACGTAGGCGTAGCCAGGCGGCCGACGCCGGGAAAGGCCCGCGCGAGCCACGCCGCCCAGCCGAGACCCGGCACGGCGCAGCAACAGCTGTGGAGCGACTCTGCTCCCGACCGGCGCCGACCGACACGTCGAGGACATGAATGCTGTCGTAGCGCCGATTCACAGCGACGTCCCGGAGCGCCTGGCTCCCGAGTGGCGAGCCGATCGGATGACCTCGACGGCGCCGTCGCTCGCCGGACGAACCACTCCGCCAGCGCGGTGCAGAAGTGGCACGTCTCGTCGTAGAGCAGTGTCAGCCGGCGCGCAGGGTCGTGCCTTTGGGCCACACGGGCACCGTAGTCCCCGTCCCGGTCGCGCCGCGGCCGGCGCTTAGACTGAGAGCGATGCAGCAGGTGCTCGAAGTCTCCAACGAGGTCGCGGCGGAGCTCGCCGGCGTCGGCGACGGCATGCTCGACTCGCTGCGCGAACGGCTCGGCTGCTCGATCGCGCTCCGCGGCAACAAGCTGACGCTCGACGGCGCCCCGGAGCATGTCGGCGAGGCTCGCGCCGTCGTCGACGAGCTCGTCGAGCTGGTCGAGGGAGGACACCAGATCGGCCCTGACACGATCGGCGCGGTGGTCGCGGCGCTCGACCAGTCGGCCGACATCCGCGACGTCTTCGAGGACGTCGTCTGGCGGCACCGCGGTAAGAAGATCGCGCCCAAGACGGTGACGCAGAAGCGCTACGTGGACGCGATCCGGCGCTGCACGGTCACCTTCGGGATCGGTCCGGCGGGAACGGGCAAGACGTACCTGGCGATCGCGCTGGCCGTCGCGGCACTCTCGGAGAAGCAGGTCGGCCGGATCATTCTCACGCGGCCGGCGGTGGAGGCGGGGGAGCGGCTCGGTTTCCTCCCCGGCGACGTCCTCGCGAAGGTCGATCCCTACATGCGCCCGCTCTTCGACGCCCTCTACGACACGATGGATCCCGATCGCCTGAACGCGTACATCGAGCGCGGCACGATCGAGGTTGCCCCGCTCGCGTTCATGCGCGGCAGGACGCTGAACGACTCGTTCATCATCCTCGACGAGGCGCAGAACACGACTCCCGAGCAGATGCAGATGTTCCTGACCAGGCTCGGCTTCGGCTCCAAGGTCGTCGTCACCGGCGATGTCACGCAGGTCGACCTGCCGCGCGAGCAGGCCTCGGGGCTGATCCACGTGCGGCGGATCCTGGGGGAGATCGACGGGATCGCGTTCGTCGAGTTCACGCACGAGGACGTCGTCCGGCACAAGCTCGTGCAGCGCATCGTCGAGGCGTACAAGCGCCACGCCGAGGAAACCGGCTCCGGCCGCAGCAGTTAGCAGAGGCTTGATGTGACGACAGTTCGACAGCGACCGCGAAGCGGTCGCCTTCAGGGGTGTTGCGCGTCACGGATCCGCGCTAGCGGATCCGTGACTTGCGCAGCTAGTAGAGGCTTGATGTGACGACAGTTCGACAGCGACCGCGAAGCGGTACGCGGATGCGTGACTTGCGCAGCCGGCTAATGCTCGAGATCGAGATCGACAACCGCAGTGGCAGCGAGGTCGACGAAAGAGCCGTGGCGGCGCTGGCGCGCCGCGTGCTCGCGGCCGAGGGCATCGTGGAGGGCGAACTGGGGCTGGCTTTCGTCGGCCCCGAGGAGATTCGCACGCTCAAGGCCGAGCACCTCGGGATCGACGAGGAGACCGACGTCCTGTCCTTCCCGATCGACGCGCGCGACGAGCTGCCGCCGGGCCTGCCGCGCGCGCTCGGCGATGTCGTCCTCTGCCCGCAGGTCGTGGGCGAGGGCTGGCAGGCACCGCTCGTGCACGGGCTGCTGCACCTGCTCGGCTACGACCACGGACGCGCGATGGAGCTGCGGGAGCGCGAGCTCGCCACGTGAACCGGCACCGTCCCCCGTCGCTGCTCGAGAGCTTCAACGTCGCCTTCGAAGGGATCATCCACGTGCTCCGCACGCAGCGGAACATGCGGCTGCACTTCATGATCGCCGTGGGTGTGCTGGTAGCTGCCCTGTCGTTCGACGTCAGCCGGCTCGAGCTGGTCGTACTCCTGCTCGCCATCGCCTTCGTCCTGATCGCGGAGATGGTGAATACCGCGATCGAGGCGGCGGTCGACGTCGCCAGCACATCGTTCGACCCGATGGCGAAGCTGGCCAAGGACATCGCCGCCGGCGCGGTGCTGATCGCGGCGATCAATGCCGTCGCCGTCGGCTACCTGGTCTTCTCCGGCCAGGTCGGAGCGCGTAGCTCCCAGTTCCTGGACAGGCTCTCGAACGCGCCCGCCGAGCTGACGCTGATCGCGCTCGTGCTCACGATCCTCGTCGTGATCGCGACGAAGGCGCTGACGGGACGGGGTAGTCCGTTGCGCGGCGGGCTTCCGTCGGGGCACGCCGCCGTCGCCTTCGCGGGGTGGATGGCGGTGACGCTCGTGCTCGACGACTCGCCCAATCGCTTCCTGATCTCGTCGCTCACGTTCATCATGGCGCTGTTGGTCGCGCAAACCCGAGTCGAGTCCGGCGTCCACTCCGCCGTCGAGGTGCTCTACGGTGGGTTGCTCGGCGCGCTCGTCACCCTCGGCATCTTCCAGGTGTTCTCGACGTGACCGACGGCGAGCTGCTCGAGCGGGCGGGCGCGGCGGCTGCACGGGCGTACGCGCCGTACTCGCACCTCAACGTCGGGTGCGCGGTGCTGACGCGGGACGGGCATGTGGTCGAGGGCGTCAACGTCGAGAACGCCGCCTACCCGCTGGGGGTGTGCGCTGAACGAACGGCTTTCTCGCGTGCGATCGCGGAGGGCTATCGGCCGGGCGACTTCGAGGTCGCCGCCGTCACGCATTCGCCGTGTGGAGGCTGTCGCCAGTGGCTGGCCGAGATGGGTGTCGACCGCGTGGTGTTCCGGAACGCCGGCCGGGTCGTGACGATGACCGTCGACGAGCTGCTGCCCGAGCAGTTCGAGCTGTGAGCGGCGGAGGCCGGCTTGCAGTCGGCTTCGGAGCACGGGATGGCGTGGGCGTGTGGACGGTCGGTCGCAGTCCTGGCACGAGATCGCATCCCACCCGTACGGATTTCGGCGATAGGCTCGAGCCGGGTGGTGGGCTGGGGTGCCCCACGGGCATGTCACTCGAGGACGCGGCCCTGAGCGGCAGTTCGCCAGCCCGATGAGAAGCGGCTTCGTCACGGTCGCGGGTCGGCCGAACGTCGGCAAGTCGACGCTCGTGAACGCGCTCGTCGGCGACAAGGTCGCCATCACCTCACGCGTCCCGAACACCACGCGGCGTCGCATCTACGGCGTCGCCAACGGGCCCGACTGGCAACTCGCGCTCGCCGACCTCCCTGGGTTCCAGCGCCCGATGGACCCGCTCACGGAACGAATGCAGCACACGGTCGACACGTCCTTCGAGGACGTCGACGCGGTGTTGCTCGTCCTCTCCGCCCGCGATCGGATCGGCGCCGGCGACCGCTTCGTCGCGCGTCGAGTCTTCGCGCTCGGCGTGCCGGTCGTGATCGCGCTGAACAAGATCGACCGCCTCAAGCACGGCCACGTAGCGAGCCAGATGAAGCAGGCCGCGACCCTGGGCGACTTCCTCGCCCTCCACCCCGTGAGCGCGAAAACGCGGGACGGCATCGGGGAGCTGCGGGACGAGCTCGTCGCCCTGCTGCCCGAGGGGCCCGCGTACTTCTCCCGAGAGCAGGCGACCGACCTCACCGTCGACGAGCGGATCGCGGAGGTCGTGCGGGAGAAGGCGCTCCACCTCACGCGGGAGGAGGTGCCCCACGCGGTCTCCGTCGAAGTGGACGAGATCGACGACCGACGCGTCCGTGCTTTCGTCATCGTCGAGACGGAGTCCCAGAAGGGCATCCTCGTCGGAAAGCGGGGTACAACGATTCGGGAGATCGGGACTCGCGCCCGACCCGAGGTGGAAGCCCTGCTCGGGCGCCCGGTCTACCTCGAGCTCGTCGTCAAGGTGAGGCCGAAATGGCGGCGCGACCCGAAGCAGCTCGAGCGGCTCGGGCTGTGACGGGCGAAGTCCGCCGAGCTGTCCCAGATGGAGCTGATCGCGAGCGGCTCAGACCATCCGTCGCCGTAGCCACTAGACACCACCCGAGAAGGTGTCGCAGGCGCCGGGATCGCCCTTGTCGAAGCCCTTGCGGAACCACGAGACACGCTGCTCCGAGGACCCGTGCGTCCACGACTCGCGGTCGATCCGGCCCGTGGCTTGACGCTGCAGGCGGTCGTCGCCCACCGCCGCTGCCGCGGCGAGACCCTCCTCGAGATCTCCCTGCTCGAGCTCGCCCTGCGCGTAGGCGGTGTGGCCCCAGACGCCGGCGAGGCAGTCTGCCTGCAGCTCCATCCGGATCTGCAGCTCGTTCGCCCGGTCGGGGCTCGCCTGCTGCTCCGCGCGAACATCGCGGTTGACGCCCATCACGTTCTGAACGTGGTGGCCGAACTCGTGGGCGATCACGTACGCCCGCGCGAAGTCGCCCGGAGCGCCGAATCGCTGGGACAGCTCGCGGAAGAAGCCGAGGTCGAGGTAGACCTTGTGGTCGGCTGGGCAGTAGAAGGGACCGGTCGCAGGCGAGCCGATCCCGCAGCCCGTACGGGTCGGCGCGTCGAAGAGGACGAGCCGCGTCGACTCGTACGTCCTGCCCGCGCGCTCGAAGATCTCCTTCCAGGTCTGCTGCACGTCGGCGACCACGTACGCGACGAACTGGGCCTCGTCGTCTTCCGCGGGCACACCTGTTTGGCCCTGTGCCTCGGGAGCCTGCGGGAAGGCATCGACACGTGGGTCGACGGGGACACCGCCGGCGCCGCCGCCGAGGAAGAGGTACAGCAGCAGGATCACCAGGCCGATCCCGCCGCCGCCGATTCCGAGCGGAAGCGGCATCCCGCCGAGGCCGCCGGCGCCTCGGCGATCCTCGACCTGGCCGCCTCCGGCGCCGCGTCGCCACTTCATGCGGTATCAGTTCCCGCTCGGCGGAGAAGCTAAGCCCCGGGGATACACTCGCAGCGTGCCCCAGGCTCCCGCCCTGCCGCGTGGGTTCGAGTTGCCGCTCGAGCCGCGCCTGCCCCGGATCGGCTCGATCGATGCAGTCGCGCTCGAAGAGCGGTCGGCCACGCTCGCGCGCCGATCGATCAAGCGCGAGTCGAAGCTGCAGGCACTCGAGCTCTCGGTACGCATGATGGACCTGACGACACTCGAGGGTGCGGACACCCCCGGGAAGGTCGCAGCCCTCTGCTCGAAGGCGCTGCGCCCCGATCCCGTCGATGCGTCGGTGCCGCCCGTGGCAGCAGTCTGCGTGTACCCGAATCTCGTGCCGACGGCGAAGCAGCGGCTTGCAGGGTCGGCAGTCAAGGTCGCGTCCGTCGCCACCGAGTTTCCGTCGGGCCAGGCTCCAATCGAGGTGAAGCTCGCCGACGTGCGTGCGGCGATCGAGCTCGGCGCCGACGAGATCGACATGGTGATCGACCGGGGCGCCTTCCTTTCCGGCCGGTACGCGAAGGTGTACGACGAGATCGTGCGTGTGCGCGAGGCGTGCGGCGACACGCATCTCAAGGTCATCCTCGAGACCGGCGAGCTCGGTACGTACGACAACGTTCGCCGCGCTTCGCTGCTCGCGATGGCGGCCGGCGCCGACTTCATCAAGACGTCGACGGGAAAGATCAGCCCCGCCGCCACGCTGCCGGTCACGCTCTGCATGCTCGAGGCGATCCGCGACGTCCATGACGAGACCGGGCGGATGGTCGGGATGAAGCCGGCAGGGGGGATCCGCCAGGCGAAGCAGGCGGTGCAGTACCTCGTCGTCCTGCACGAGACGCTCGGTCTCGCCTGGATGACGCCCGATCTCTTCCGCTTCGGCGCCTCCACGTTGCTGAACGACGTCCTGATGCAGATCCGCAAGCAAAAGACCGGCGCGTACCAGTCCCTGGACTACTTCACGATCGACTGAGATGACCGACGTCGAGAAGAGACCCGACCGCGCGCCAGCCCCCCTCGAGTGGGACTACGCCCCCGCGCCCGAGGCACGCGACATCGTCCGCTTCGAGGAGCGCTACGGGCTCTTCATCGGCGGCGAGGAGGTTGAGCCCCGCTCCGGCGAGTGGTTCCCGACCGTGTCCCCCGCCACCGAGGAGCCGCTCGCGGAGGTCGCGCAGGCAGGCCCGGAGGATGTCTCCCTCGCGGTCGCGGCGGCCCGCGACGCCTACGCGAACGGCTGGTCAGGCGCTGGCGCCCTCCGAGCGCGCGAAGTACCTCTTCCGCATCGCCCGGATCTTGCAGGAGCGCTCGCGCGAGCTCGCGGTGGCCGAGTCGCTCGACGGCGGCAAGCCGATCCGCGAGTCGCGGGACGTCGACCTGCCGCTCGCGGCCGCGCATTTCTTCTACTACGCAGGCTGGGCGGACAAGCTCGAGTACGCCTTCCCGAACCGGCGGCCGCAACCGCTCGGGGTGGCCGCCCAGATCATTCCCTGGAACTTCCCCCTGCTGATGCTTGCGTGGAAGGTCGCGCCCGCGTTGGCCTGCGGCAACACGGTCGTGCTCAAGCCGGCCGAGACCACGCCCCTCACCGCGCTCCTCTTCACCGACGTCTGCCGGCAGGCTGAGCTCCCCGCGGGCGTCGTCAACATCGTCACGGGCGACGGCTCCACCGGCGCGCACCTCGTCAAGCACGAGGGGATCGACAAGGTCGCGTTCACCGGCTCGACCGAGGTGGGCAAGGCGATCCAGCGCGAGCTCGCCGGGCGCGACATCGCACTCACGCTCGAGCTGGGCGGCAAGGCCGCGAACATCGTCTTCGACGACGCGGCGCTCGACCAGGCGGTCGAGGGAATCATCAACGGCATCTACTTCAACCAGGGGCATGTCTGCTGCGCCGGCTCGCGCCTGCTCGTGCAGGAGTCGATCTACGAGCCGCTGATCGCCAAGCTCAAGCGCCGGATGCAGACGCTCCGCGTCGGAGATCCGCTGGACAAGAACACCGACATCGGGGCGATCAACTCGAAGCAACAGCTCGAGCGGATCACCGAGCTGGTCGAGGCGGGCAAGGAGGAAGGCGCCGAGATCTACCAGCCGCCCTGCCGCTTGCCCGAGAAGGGCTGGTGGTTCGCGCCGACCGTGTTCACCAACGTCGCGCAGAGCTACCGGATCGCGCAGGAGGAGATCTTCGGCCCCGTGCTCTCCGTGCTGACGTTCCGCACTCCCGAGGAAGCCCTGGAGAAGGCGAACAACACCCCCTACGGCCTCTCCGCCGGCGTCTGGACGGAGAAGGGGTCGCGCATCCTGTGGATGGCGGAGCGCCTCCGCGCCGGTGTCGTCTGGGCCAACACCTTCAACCGCTTCGACCCGACGTCGCCCTTCGGCGGCTACAAGGAGTCCGGCTTCGGACGCGAAGGCGGCCGTCACGGCCTCGAGCCGTACCTGAGGTTCGACGAGTGAACGCCCGCCTGCCCGTGAGGAAGACGTACAAGCTCTACATCGGGGGCGCGTTCCCACGCTCGGAGTCCGGACGCACCTACGAGGCGGAGGGCCAGAACGTCGCGCGAGCGTCGCGGAAGGACGTGCGTGACGCCGTGCGGGCCGCCCGTGGGGCGCTGCCGGGCTGGTCGGGAGCGACTGCCTACAACCGCGGCCAGGTGCTCTACCGGCTGGCGGAGATGATGGAAGCGCGCGCCGACGATCTGGCCCATGTGTGCTCGGGCCGCCGCGAGGTCGAAGCCGCGATCGACCGTGTCGTCTGGTACGCCGGCTGGGCGGACAAGCTGCCGCAGGTGCTCGGCGGCTCGAACCCGGTCGGCGGCCCGTACTTCAACTTCACCGTGCCGGAGCCGACCGGCGTCGTCGCCATCGTCGCGCCCGGCGAGCCGGCGCTCGGCGGTCTCGTCTCCCGCGTCATGCCGGCGCTCGTCGGAGGCAATACCGTCGTCGCACTGGCGTCGGACGACCATCCCCTTGCCGCGATCGAGCTGGCGGAGGCGGTCGCCACGTCCGACGTGCCTGCGGGCGCCGTCAACATCCTCACCGGCTTCCGCGACGAGCTCGCTCCCGTGCTCGCCGCGCACATGGACGTCAATGCGATCGACCTGACCGGTGCCGACGGGGACGGTGTCGAGCTCGAGCGTGCGGCGGCCGAGAACGTCAAACGCGTCATCCGCTCGCGGCCGGAGGTGCAGAGCCCGTGGGAGATCGAGCGCTTCCTCGAGCTGAAGACCGTGTGGCACCCGGTCGGGCTCTGACCTCGTCGGCGGTCGAGGCGTCTGCGTGGCACGAAATCGGCACGGATCCGGCACTGACCCGTGCGGACTATCGCGGTAGGCTCAGGCCGTGGGGAGGAGGATGGCGGCCCCCGCTGTCGTCCCTTCCGGACATGTCTCGTCGAGGTGCGCGCACCCGAAAGCGGCCTCCTGCCGAGTACCATCACGAGCCGTGACGGGCGAGCGACGGCTTAGCCAGGCGATCTCGGAGGGCGACGGGATCTCGGTGATCGTCCACGTCGGCTCGCTCGAGGAGGCCGAGGCCGCTGTGCGCGAAGGCGCCGAGGCGCTCGCGCTCTCCCGCGAGATCCCGGGGCTGCGCGACGCGACGACGCTGCCGCTCCTCTGGCGCGGCGGGCCGGACTGGAGCGCGGCGCGCCGGGCGGGTGCCGACGCGGGCGTCGTCTTCGACGACCAGGACTCGGACCCGGAGCTCGAGCCCGTCGCGTACGTCTCGACGGAGGACGTGCTCGAGACCGCCCTCGAGCAGTCCGACCCGCTGATCTTCCTGCTCGGCCTGCCGGACGCCGACGTCGAGCAGGCGCTCGAACGCGTGCTCGACCTGCTCCCGGACGTTCCGGCGGGCAAGCTCGCGATCGCGGAGCTCGCGGTGCGTACACGCGATGAGGTCGAGGAGCTCGAGCGCGCAGGCGTGGACGCGGTGCTCGTCGGCGCCGGCGATGTCGCGCAGCTCGTCGGCGACGCCCCGCCTGAGGTCTGAGCACTCGTTTTGGAATGACGCTTCGCCGACGGGGCGCTCCGAGCGGATGACGCCTGCGCCGCGGCGGCCCGAGCTGCTCGCGCTCGCGGCGATCCTCGCGCTCGCGGCCGCCCTCCGCATTGTCGGCTCCGGCTACGGCCTGCCCTATCCGCTCCTCAACCCGGACGAGGCCAGCATCGTCCCTCGCGCGTGGCGGATCGCCCATGGCGCCGGGCTCGACCCAGGCTGGTACGACTACCCGTCGCTCCTGATGTACCTGGTCGCGCCTGCGCAGGCGCTCTTCGACGGACCGTCGTACGGCGCGGCGAGCGGCATCGCGGTCACGATCGGCCTCCTGGGAGTCGCCGCTGCGTGGTGGCTCGGCCGGCGTGCCTACGGCCCGGGCGCGGGCCTGATCGCCGCCGCCGCCGTCGCGGTCGCCACCGTCCACGTCGCCTACTCGCGCATGGCCGTCACGGACGTCGCCCTCACGCTCGGGATCACGGTGGCGCTCGCCCTCGGCTCGCCGGCAAGCTCGAGTGGGCCGGCGTGGCGGCAGGGCTTGCGGCCTCCGCGAAATACCCGGGCGTGGTCCTCGCCGTACCGCTGCTCGTCGGAGGGTGGGGCCAGTGGCGACGTCTTCTCGCCGCCGCCGGCCTCGCCGCGCTGGCCTTCGCGCTGACCAGCCCGTTCGTGGTCATGCACGCGGGCGCCGCGTGGGACGACGTCTCGCGCGTGCAGCGGCTCGCCCGCGCGGGCTGGCTCGGCTTCGAGCACGATCAGCATCGCCGCTGGCGTTCGCCGACCGGCTCTGGGAGGCGCTCGGCCCGTTCCTGCTGGTCGCCGCCGCCGGCCTCGTCGTCGCCTGCGTCCGACGCTGCCGGGCCGACCTCGTGCTCGCCTCCTTCGTCCTCGCGTATGCGCTCTACCTGCTGCCGCTGGATGCGCACTTCGATCGCTACGTGCTTCCGCTCGTCCCCGTGCTCGGCGTGCTGGCGGGCGGATCCGGCCGCTGCGTCCGCTCGCCGCTGTCCTGCTCGTCATTCCGCTCGTCTGGACGGTCGGCGACGCACGCGAGCTCACCCGCACCGACACCCGCGAGGCTGCCGCGTCTGGATCGAGGCGCACGTCGATCCGGACCAGCTCCTCGCCGCCGACCCGTCGACGCTGCCGCTCCCGCGGCGCGGCTGCTCCGGCTCGAGCTGCCCGGCCCTGGTCGCCCGACCGACCCGAACCGGGACCTCGCCGGCTCGCGGCGCCGGTGTCCGCTGGGTGTTCGTCTCGGGCGCCGTCACCGACCGGGTGCTCGCCGCCCGCGACGACTACCCCGCCGAGGCGGCTTCTACGACGCGCTCGCTCGGCGCGCGCCCGCCTTCGAGCTGCTCCCCGACGGGCACGTGGCAGGCCCCTGGGTGCGCGTCTACCGCCTGTAGCCTGACGCCCGGGATGGAGTCGAGGGCCGGCGCGGAGTCGTCGCGATCGGGGTCGCCGTGTTCCTTTCCGGCGCGGTGCTGCTCGGGCTGGAGATCGTCGCCAGCCGCGTCCTCGCGCCCTACTTCGGCAGCTCGCTCTTCGTCTGGGGCGCGCTGATCGGCGTCGTGCTCGCCGGCCTCTCGATCGGCTACTGGCTCGGCGGCGCGCTTGCCGACCGCTACCCCAGCCCGTACCTGCTGATCGGGGCGATCGCCGGAGGCGCCGTGCTCGTGCTCCTCGTCCCGCTCGTCGACGCCTGGGTGCTCGAGCAGATCGTGAGCTGGGACCCGGGCCCACGGCTCGATCCGCTCGTCGCCACGATCGTCCTCTTCGGCGCTGCCAGCGTCGTCCTCGGCGGCGTCTCGCCGATCGCCGTTCGTCTCGTCACCCGCTCGCTCGAACGGCTCGGGCGGACCGCGGGGCGGCTCTTCGCCGTCTCCACGGCGGGCAGCATCGCGGGAACGTTCGTCACGGCCTTCTGGCTGGTACCCGAGCTCGGCACCGACCAGGTGCTCGCCGTCGGCGCGCTCACCCTCCTTGCCGCCGCCGCGATCGTCGCGGTCGGCGTTCGGCTGCCTGTCGCGGCGGTCGCCCTCGCCGCGGGCGCAGCCGCCTGCGGCGCCTTCGTCGTCGCGCTCGAGCCGGAGCAGGGCCGCACCCTCCGCGGCGCGGAGGCGCGTAACTGGTCGCCGGTCTACCGCGAGCGGGAGACCCGCAGCCCGTCCGTACTCGATCCGGGCTCCGTTCAGGCCGACGGCTTCACCGTCCGCTTCGCCAAGGACACGCGCTACCACCGGCTGGTCGTCGCCGACGACGACGACACGCGCTACCTCCGTTTCGACAGCTCGTTCCAGAGCGGGATGTGGCTCGGCCAGCCCTTCCGGACGCGCTTCGATACACGGACTACCTCGACCTCGGGCTGGCATACAACCCCGACGCGCGGCGGATCCTCTTCATCGGGCTTGGCGGCGGCGGCGCCGAAGCGCTTCTGGCGTGACTTCCCGCGCTCCAGCTGCAGGTGGTCGAGCTGGACCCGGACGTCGTCGACGTCGCCTACCGCTGGTTCGAGCTGCCTCGTGACGAGCGCCTGCGGGTCGACACCGAGGACGGCCGGCGCTGGCTCGCCCGCAATGACGGCCGCTGGGACGTGATCGTGATCGACGCCTTCTACGCCGACTCGATCCCGTTCCACCTCGCGACGGTCGAGTTCCTCGAGCTGGCGCGCTCGCGGCTCGCCCCTGGCGGGGTGATCGTGACGAACATGATCGGCGCGCTCACGGCGACCCTCTCGTCTGCTGCGCTCGATGACGCGGACGTATCGCGCGGTCTTTCCGACCGTCGAGCTGCACCCGGTCTTCCTCGAGGGCGACCGCGACCCGGGCACCCTGCGCAACGTCATCCTCGTCGCGACCGAGGGAGCTTCGCCTTCGACGCGAGTTCCTCGCCGAGCGCTGGCGTGCAGTCGCGCGGGTCGCCCGGGCACCCGACTCGCGCACCGATCCGCGACCGCTGGCAGCAGGAAGTCCCGCTCGCCGACGTGCCGCTCCTCACCGACGACTACGCGCCAACCGACGCGCTGCCCTGCTCTTCGGTTAGTTGCGGCTACCCGAAGAACGCGCGCGCCACTTCGTACCACTCGGGCGGGACGGGCTTCAGCTCGCGGGACGCCTCCTCGAGAGACACGATCGTCGACGTCTCTCGAGGAGGCGACCCGCGAACTGAAGACCGTCCCGCCCGAGTGGTACGAGGTGGCGCGCGCGTTCTTCGGCTAGCCGAACGAGGAGTAGGAGCGCGTCGGTGGGTGCGTAGTCGTCGGTGAGGAGAGGAACGTCGCGAGCGGAACCTCCGCTGCCAGCGGTCGCGGATCGGTGCGGCGAGATCGGGTGCCCCGGGCGACCGCGCGCGCACTGCACGCCAGCGCTCGGCGAGGAACTCGCGTGAAGGCGCAGCTCCCTCGGTGGCGACGAGGATGACGTTGCGCAGGGTGCTCGGGTCGCGGTCACCCTCGAGGAAGACCGGATGCAGCTCGACGGTCGGAAAGACCGGCGCGGTACGTGCGCGTCATCGACCGCAGGAGACGAGAGAGGTCGCCGGTGATCGCTCCGATCACGTTCGTCACGATCACCCCGCCCGGGGAGAGCCGCGAGCGCGCCAGCTCGAGGAACTCGACCGTCGCGAGATGGAATGGGATCGAGTCGGCGTAGAAGGCGTCGATCACGATCACGTCCCAGCGGCCGTCGTTGCGGGCGAGCCAGCGGCGGCCGTCCTCGGAGGCGACGCGCAGGCGCTGGTCGCGAGGGAGCGCAAACCAGCGATAGGCGACGTCGACGACATCCTCGTCCAGCTCGACCACCTGCAGCTCGAGCGCGGGAAAGTCACGCCAGAAGCGTTTCGGCGCCGAGCCGCCTCCGAGCCCGACGAACAGGATCCTCCGCGCGTCGGGGTTGTACGCCAGCCCGAGGTCGAGGTAGTCCGTGTAGCGAAAGCGCGTCCGGAAGGGCTGGCCGACCCACATCCCGCTCTGGAACGAGCTGTCGAAACGGAGGTAGCGCGTGTCGTCGTCGTCGGCGACGACCAGCCGGTGGTAGCGCGTGTCCTTGGCGAAGCGGACGGTGAAGCCGTCGGCCTGAACGGAGCCCGGATCGAGTACGGACGGGCGGCGGGTCTCCCGCTCGCGGTAGACCGGCGACCAGTTACGCGCCTCCGCGCCGCGGAGGGTCCGGCCCTGCTCCGGCTCGAGCGCGACGACGAAGGCGCCGCAGGCGGCAGCGCCCGCGGCGAAAGCGACGGCGGCGACAGGCAGCCGAACACCGACCGCGACGATCGCGGCGGCGGCGAGGAGGGTGAGGGCGCCGACGGCGAGCACCTGGTCGGTGCCCAGCTCGGGTACCAGCCAGAAGGCGGTGGCGAACGTTCCGGCGATGCTGCCCGCCGTGGAGAGGGCGAAGAGCCGGCCGGCGGTCCGCCCGAGCCGTTCGAGCGAGCGGGTGACGAGACGAACGGCGATCGGCGAGACCCCGCCGAGGACGACGCTGGCCGCGCCGAAGAGGGCGATCGTGGCAACGAGCGGATCGAGCCGTGGGCCCGGGTCCCAGCTCACGATCCGCTCGAGCACCCAGCCGTCGACGAGCGGGATCAGGAGCACGAGCACGGCGCCCCCGCCAATCGCGCCGAGGAGCAGATACGGGCTGGGGTAGCGGTCGGCAAGCGTGCCTCCCGCCCAGTACCCGATCGAGAGGCCCGCGAGCACGACGCCGATCAACGCGCCCCAGACGAACAGCGAGCTGCCGAAGTAGGGGGCAAGGACGCGGCTGGCGACGATCTCCAGCCCGAGCAGGACCGCGCCCGAGAGAAACACGGCCACCCCGATCGCGACGACTCCGCGCCGATCAACGACTCCCATCCCGGGCATCAGGCTACAGGCGGTAGACGCGCACCCAGGGGCCTGCCACGTGCTTTCCATCAGGGAGCGCCTCGAAGGCCGGCTCGCGCCGCGCGAGCGCGTCGTAGAAGCCTGCCTCGGCGGGGTAGTCGTCGCGGGCGGCGAGCACCCGGTCGGCGACGGCGCCGGAGACGAACACCCAGCGGACACCGGCGGCCCCGAGCCGGCCGAGATCCCGGTTCGGGTCGGTCGGGCGGCCTGGGCCCGGCAGCTCGAGCCGAAGCAGCTCGCGCCGCGGGAGCGGCAGCGTCGACGGGTCGGCGGCCAGGAGCTGGTCCGGATCGACGTGCGCCTCGATCCAGACGGCGGCAGCCTCGCGGGTGTCGGTTCGGGTCAGTTCGCGTGCGTCGCCGACCGTCCAGAGAAGCGGAATCACGAGCAGGGCAGCTGCCAGCGGACGCAGCATCCGGATGCGCCCTGCCAGCACGCCGAGCACGGGGACGAGCGGAAGCACGTAGCGGTCGAAATGGGCACCGAGCGGTAGCAGGTAGAGCGCATAGGCGACGATGAAGGAGGCGAGGATGAGATCGGCTCGACTCCGCCTGACGCAGGCGGCGACGAGGCCGGCGGCCGCGACCAGCACGAACGGGCCGAGCGCGTCCCAGAGCCGGCCGCTGAACGCGACCGGCGATACTGCATCGTCCTCGAACCCGAGCCACCCCGCGCGGGCGAGCCGCTGGACTCGCGAGATGTCGCGCCACGCCTCCCCAGCGTGCAGGAGCACGAACGGGCTGGTCAGCGCGAAGGCGACCGCGGCGAGGCCGGCGGCGGCGAGGAGACGTCGCCACTGGCCCCACCCTCCGACGAGAAGTGGTACGGCGAGGACGACGCCGGGGTATTTGGCGGAGGCCGCCAGCCCCACTGCCACGCCGGCCCACTCGAGCTTTCCGGCAAGCACGAGGGTGAGCGCCACCGTGATCCCGAGTGTGAGGACGACGTCCGTGACGGCTACGCGCGAGTAGGCCACGTGCACCGTGGCGACGGCGACGGCGACGGCCGCGAGGAGGCCCGCGCCGGGGCCGTAGGCACGCCGGCCGAGCCACCACGTAGCGGCGACTCCCAGGAGTCCAATCGTCACGGTGATGCCTCTCGCCGCCCCGTACGACGGTCCGTCGAAGAGCGCCTGCGCAGGGGCGACCAGGTACATCAGGAGCGACGGGTAGTCGTACCAGCCCGGGTCGAGCCCGGCGCCATGGGCGATTCCCCACGCGCGGGAAACGATGCTGGCCTCGTCGGGATTGAGGAGCGGATAGGGCAGGCCATAGCCGGAACCGATGATGCGGAGGGCGGCCGCGAGGGCGAGGATCGCCGCGAGCGCGAGCAGCTCGGGACCGCCGCGGCGCAGGCGTCATGCGCTCGGAACGCCCCATCGGCGAAGCGTCATTCCGAAACGAGTGCTCAGACCTCAGGCGGGGCGTCGCCGACGAGCTGCGCGACATCGCCTGCACCGACGAGCACCGCGTCCACGCCCGCGCGCTCGAGCTCCTCGACCTGATCCCGTGTGCGCACTGCGAGCTCCGCGATCGCGAGCTTCCCGGCCGGAACGTCCGGGAGCAGGTCGAGCACACGTTCGAGCGCCTGCTCGACGTCGGCGTCCGGCAGACCGAGCAGGAAGATCAGCGGGTCGGACTGCTCGAGGGCCGTCTCGAGCACGTCCTCCGTCGAGACGTACGCGACGAGCTCGAGCTCCGGGTCCGAGTCCCGGTCGTCGAAGACGACGCCCGCGTCGGCACCCGCCCGGCGCGCCGCGCTCCAATCCGGCCCGCCGCGCCAGAGGAGGGGCAGCGTCGTCGCGTCGCGAAGCCCCGGGATCTCGCGGGAGAGCGCGAGCGCCTCGGCTCCTTCGCGCACAGCGGCTTCGGCCTCCTCGAGCGAGCCGACGTGGACGATCACCGAGATCCCGTCGCCCTCCGAGATCGCCTGGCTAAGCCGTCGCTCGCCCGTCACCGCTCGTGATGGTACTCGGCAGGAGGCCGCTTTCGGGTGCGCGCACGTCGACGAGACATGTCCAGAAGGGACGACAGCGGGGGCCGCCATCCTCCTCCCCACGGCCTGAGCCTACCGCGATAGTCCACACAGGTCAGTGCCGGATCCGTGCCGATTTCGTGCCAGGCAAACGCCTGACCGTCGACGAGGTCAGAGCCCGACCGGGTGCCACACGGTCTTCAACTCGAGGAAGCGCTCGATCTCCCACGGGCTCTGAACCTCCGGCCGCGAGCGGATGACGCGCTTGACGTTCTCGGCCGCCGCACGCTCGAGCTCGACACCGTCCCCCTCCGCGCCGGTCAGGTCGATCGCATTGACGTCCATGTGGGCGGCGAGCACTGGAGCGAGCTCGTCGTGGAAGCCCGTGAGGATGTTGACGGCGCCAGCAGGCACGTCGGACGTGGCGACTGCTTCCGCCAGCTCGATCGCGGCAAGGGGATGGTCGTCCGAGGCCAGTGCGACGACGGTATTGCCTCCGACGAGTGCCGGCATGACACGGGAGACGAGACCGCCGAGCGCCGGCTCGCCGGGCGCGACGATGGCGACGACGCCGGTCGGCTCCGGCACGGTGAAGTTGAAGTACGGGCCGCCGACCGGGTTCGAGCCGCCGAGCACCTGCGGCAGCTTGTCCGCCCAGCCGGCGTACCAGACGACACGGTCGATCGCGGCTTCGACCTCGCGCCGGCCTGAGCACACATGGGCCAGATCGTCGGCGCGCGCTTCCATCATCTCCGCCAGCCGGTAGAGCACCTGGCCGCGGTTGTACGCAGTCGCTCCCGACCAGCCCGGCAGCGCCCCACGGGCTGCCCGCACGGCGTCACGTACGTCCTTCCGCGACGCTCGCGCGACGTTCTGGCCCTCCGCCTCGTAGGTGCGTCCGGACTCCGAGCGTGGGAACGCGCCCCCGATGTAGAGCTTGTAGGTCTTCCTCACAGGCAGGCGGGCGTTCACTCCTCGAACCTCAGGTACGGCTCGAGGCCGTGACGGCCGCCTTCGCGTCCGAAGCCGGACTCCTTGTAGCCGCCGAAGGGCGACGTCGGGTCGAAGCGGTTGAAGGTGTTGGCCCAGACGACACCGGCGCGGAGGCGCTCCGCCATCCACAGGATGCGCGACCCCTTCTCCGTCCAGACGCCGGCGGAGAGGCCGTAGGGGGTGTTGTTCGCCTTCTCCAGGGCTTCCTCGGGAGTGCGGAACGTGAGCACGGAGAGCACGGGGCCGAAGATCTCCTCCTGCGCGATCCGGTAGCTCTGCGCGACGTTGGTGAACACCGTCGGCGCGAACCACCAGCCCTTCTCGGGCAGGCGGCACGGCGGCTGCTAGATCTCGGCGCCTTCCTCCTTGCCCGCCTCGACCAGCTCGTGATCCGATCGAGCTGTTGCTTCGAGTTGATCGCCCCGATGTCGGTGTTCTTGTCCAGCGGATCTCCGACGCGGAGCGTCTGCATCCGGCGCTTGAGCTTGGCGATCAGCGCTCGTAGATCGACTCCTGCACGAGCAGGCGCGAGCCGGCGCAGCAGACATGCCCTGGTTGAAGTAGATGCCGTTGATGATTCCTTCGACCGCCTGGTCGAGCGCTGCGTCGTCGAAGACGATGTTCGCGGCCTTGCCGCCCAGCTCGAGCGTGAGTGCGATGTCGCGCCCGGCGAGCTCGCGCTGGATCGCCTTGCCCACCTCGGTCGAGCCGGTGAAGGCGACCTTGTCGATCCCCTCGTGCTTGACGAGGTGCGCGCCGGTGGAGCCGTCGCCCGTGATGATGTTGACGACGCCCGGCGGGGAGCTCAGCCTGCCGGCAGACGTCGGTGAAGAGAAGCGCGGTGAGGGGCGTCGTCTCGGCCGGCTTGAGCACGACCGTGTTGCCACAGGCCAACGCGGGCGCGACCTTCCACGCAAGCATCAGCAGGGGGAAGTTCCAGGGAATGATCTGGGCGGCCACCCCGAGCGGCTGCGGCCGCCGGTTCAAGGCGTACTCGAGCTTGTCCGCCCAGCCTGCGTAGTAGAAGAAATGCGCGGCCGCGAGCGGCAGGTCGACGTCCCGCGACTCGCGAGATCGGCTTGCCGCCGTCGAGCGACTCCGCCACCGCGAGCTCGCGCGAGCGCTCCTGCAAGATCCGGGCGATGCGGAAGAGGTACTTCGCGCGCTCGGAGGGCGCCAGCTCCTGACCAGCCGTTCGCGTAGGCGTCGCGGGCCGCCGCGACCGCGGGTCGACATCCTCCGGGCCTGCCTGCGCGACCTCCGCGAGCGGCTCCTCGGTGGCGGGGGACACGGTCGGGAACCACTCGCCGGAGCGGGGCTCCACCTCCTCGCCGCCGATGAAGAGCCCGTAGCGCTCCTCGAAGCGGACGATGTCGCGTGCCTCGGGCGCGGGGGCGTAGTCCCACTCGAGGGGGGCTGGTGCGCGGTCGGGTCTCTTCTCGACGTCGGTCATCTCAGTCGATCGTGAAGTAGTCCAGGGACTGGTACGCCCGGTCCTTTGCTTGCGGATCTGCATCAGGACGTCGTTCAGCAACGTGGAGGCGCCGAACCGGAAGAGATCGGGCGTCATCCAGGCGAGACCGAGCGTCTCGTGCAGGACGACGGGTACTGCACCGCCTGCTTTGCCTGGCGGATCCCCCCTGCCGGCTTCATTCCGACCATCCGACCGTCTCGTCATGGACGTCACGGATCACCTCGAGCATGCAGAGCGTGACCGGCAGCGTGGCGGCGGGACTGATCTTCCCGTCGACGTCTTGATGAAGTCGGCGCCGGCCGCCATCGCCAGTCGCGAAGCGCGGCGAACGTTGTCGTACGTACCGAGCTCGCCGGTCTCGAGGATGACCTTGAGATGCGTGTCGCCGCACGCCTCCTGCACGCGCACGATCTCGTCGTACACCTTCGCGTACCGGCCCGAGAGGAAGGCGCCCCGGTCGATCACCATGTCGATCTCGTCGGCGCCGGCTCGATCGCCGCCGCATGTCGGCGAGCTTCACCTCGATGGAGCCTGGCCCGACGGAAACTCGGTGGCGACGGACGCGACCTTCACTGTCGACCCTGCAAGTCGCTGCTTTGCGTCGGCACGAGATTCGGGTACACGCAGACTGCTGCCACCGGCGGCACCGACGCATCGACGGGATCGGGGCGCAGCGCCTTCGAGCAGAGGGCGGCGACTTTCCCGGGGGTGTCCGCGCCCTCGAGTGTCGTCAGGTCCATCATGCGTACCGAGAGCTCGAGTACCTGCAGCTTCGACTCGCGCTTGATCGACCGGCGCGCGAGCGTGGCCGACCGCTCTTCGAGCGCGACTGCATCGATCGAGCCGATCCGGGGCAGGCGCGGCTCAACGGCAACTCGAACCCACGCGGCAGGGCGGGGGCCTGGGGCACGCTGCGAGTGTCTCCCCGGGGCTTAGCTTTTCCGCCGAGCGGGAACCGATACCGCATGAAGTGGCGGCGCGGCGCCGGAGGCGGCCAGGTCGAGGATCGCCGAGGCGCCGGCGGCCTCGGCGGGATGCGCTTCCGCTCGGAATCGGCGGCGGCGGGATCGGCCTGGTGATCCTGCTGCTGTACCTCTTCCTCGGCGGCGGCGCCGGCGGTGTCCCCGTCGACCCACGTGTCGATGCCTTCCCCCAGGCCCCCGAGCACAGGGCCAAACGGGTGTGCCCGCGGAAGACGACGAAGCCCAGTTCGTCGCATACGTGGTCGCCGACGTGCAGCAGACCTGGAAGGAGATCTTCGAGCGCGCCGGCAGGACGTACGAGTCGACGCGGCTGGTCCTCTTCGACGCGCCGACCCGTAGGGGTGCGGGATCGGCTCGCCTGCGACCGGTACCTTCTACTGCCCAGCCGACCACAAGGTCTACCTCGACCTCGGCTTCTTCCGCGAGCTCTCCCGCGATTCGGCGCTCCGGGCGACTTCGCGCGGGCGTACGTGATCGCCCACGAGTTCGGTCACCACGTACAGAACGTGATGGGCGTCAACCGCGATGTTCGCGCGGAGCAGCAGAGCGAGCCCCGGCCGGGCGAACGAGCTGGCAGATCCGGATGGAGCTGCAGGCGGGCTGCCTCGCCGGCGTCTGGGGCCACACCGCCTACGCGCAGGGCGAGCTCGAGCAGGGAGATCTCGAGGAGGGTCTTGCCGCGGCAGCGGCGGTGGGCGACGACCGCCTGCAGCGCCAAGCCACGGGCCGGATCAACCGCAGTCGTGGACGCACGGATCCTCGGAGCAGCGTGTCTCGTGGTTCCGCAAGGGCTTCGACAAGGGCGATCCCGGCGCCTGCGACACCTTCTCGGGTGGTGTCTAGACGGGGTCTGAATCTCGCGACGTAGCTCCATCTGGTACGCTCGGGCGAATTTCGCCCGTCACAGCCCGAGCCGCTCGAGCTGCTTCGGGTCGCGCCGCCATTTCGGCCTCACCTTGACGACGAGCTCGAGGTCGACCGGGCGCCCGAGCAGGGCTTCCACCTCGGGTCGGGCGCGAGTCCCGATCTCCCGAATCGTTGTACCCCGCTTTCCGACGAGGATGCCCTTCTGGGACTCCGTCTCGACGATGACGAAAGCACGGACGCGTCGGTCGTCGATCTCGTCCACTTCGACGGAGACCGCGTGGGGCACCTCCTCCCGCGTGAGGTGGAGCGCCTTCTCCCGCACGACCTCCGCGATCCGCTCGTCGACGGTGAGGTCGGTCGCCTGCTCTCGGGAGAAGTACGCAGGCCCCTCGGGCAGCAGGGCGACGAGCTCGTCCCGCAGCTCCCCGATGCCGTCCCGCGTTTTCGCGCTCACGGGGTGGAGGGCGAGGAAGTCGCCCAGGGTCGCGGCCTCCTTCATCTGGCTCGCTACGTGGCCGTGCTTGAGGCGGTCGATCTTGTTCAGCGCGATCACGACCGGCACGCCGAGCGCGAAGACTCGACGCGCGACGAAGCGGTCGCCGGCGCCGATCCGATCGCGGGCGGAGAGGACGAGCAACACCGCGTCGACGTCCTCGAAGGACGTGTCGACCGTGTGCTGCATTCGTTCCGTGAGCGGGTCCATCGGGCGCTGGAACCCAGGGAGGTCGGCGAGCGCGAGTTGCCAGTCGGGCCCGTTGGCGACGCCGTAGATGCGACGCCGCGTGGTGTTCGGGACGCGTGACGTGATGGCTACCTTGTCGCCGACGAGCGCGTTCACGAGTGTCGACTTGCCGACGTTCGGCCGACCCGCGACCGTGACGAAGCCGCTTCTCATCGGGCTGCCGAACTGCCGCTCAGGGCCGCGTCCTCGAGCGACATGCCCGTGGGGCACCCCAGCCCACCACCCGGCACGAGCCTATCGCCGAAATCCGTACGGGTGGGATGCGATTTCGTGCCAGAACTGCGACCGACCGTCCACACGCCCACGCCATCCCGGGCCCGAAGCCAACTGCAAGCCGGCTTCCGCCGCTCACAGCTCGAACTGCTCGGGCAGCAACTCGTCGACGGTCATCTTCACCACCCGGCCGGCGTTCCGGAAGACCACGCGGTCGACACCATCTCGGCCAGCCACTGGCGACAGCCTCCGCACGGCGAATGCGTGACGGCGGCGACCTCGAAGTCGCCCGGCCGATAGCCCTCAGCAATCGCACGCGAGAAGGCCGTTCGTTCAGCGCACACCCCCAGCGGGTAGGCGGCGTTCTCGACGTTGACGCCCTCGACCACACGCCCGTCCCGAGTCAGCACCGCGCACCCGACGTTGAGGCGCGAGTACGGCGCGTACGCCCGTGCAGCCGCCGCGTCCGCCCGCTCGAGCAGCTCGCCGTCGGTCACGTCGAGAACACCTGGAAGATGCCGAGGGTGACGAGCGCGCCGAGCAACCCACCGTAGAGCACCTCGACGGCGGAATGGACGCCGGACTCGACACGGGTTTGCGCGACCAACAGCGCCATGATGAACGTGAGCGACGAGATCAGGAAGCGATTGGGCGAGTCGTCGAGCACGAGCGTCACCGCCATCCACCCCGCGAAGGCGACGGCGGCGTGCCCCGACGGAAGCCCTCCGCGCAAGGGACTACCCCGCCCCGTCAGCGCCTTCGTCGCGATCACGACGAGGATCGTGAGCACGAGCGCGATCAGCGTCAGCTCGGCGGGCGCGTTCGAGAGCCTGTCCAGGAACTGGGAGCTACGCGCTCCGACCTGGCCGGAGAAGACCAAGTAGCCGACGGCGACAGCATTGATTGCCGCGATCAGCACTGCGCCCGCGGCGATGTCCTTGGCCAGCTTCGCCATCGGGTCGAACGATGTGCTGGCGACGTCGACCGCCGCCTCGATCGCGGTATTCACCATCTCCGCGATCAGGACGAACGCGATGGCGAGCAGGAGTACGACCAGCTCGAGCCGGCTGACGTCGAACGACAGGGCGGCTACCAGGACACCCACGGCGATCATGAAATGCAGCCGCATGTTCCGCTGCGTGCGGAGCACGTGGATGATCCCTTCGAAGGCGACGTTGAAGCTCTCGAGCAGCGACGGGGGACGGTGCCGGTTCACGTGGCGAGCTCGCGCTCCCGCAGCTCCATCGCGCGTCCGTGGTCGTAGCCGAGCAGGTGCAGCAGCCCGTGCACGAGCGGTGCCTGCCAGCCCTCGCCCACGACCTGCGGGCAGAGGACGACATCGCCGAGCACGCGCGGCAGGCCCGGCGGCAGCTCGTCGCGCGCGTCGATCGGGAAGGAGAGGACGTCGGTCTCCTCGTCGATCCCGAGGTGCTCGGCCTTGAGGGTGCGAATCTCCTCGGGGCCGACGAAAGCCAGGCCCAGTTCGCCCTCCACGATTCCCTCGGCCGCGAGCACGCGGCGCGCCAGCGCCGCCACGGCTCTCTCGTCGACCTCGCTGCCACTGCGGTTGTCGATCTCGATCTCGAGCATCAGCCGGCTGCGCAAGTCACGGATCCGCTAGCGCGGATCCGTGACGCGCAACACCCCTGAAGGCGACCGCTTCGCGGTCGCTGTCGAACGGTCGTCACATCGAGCCTCTGCTAACTGCTGCGGCCGGAGCCGGTTTCCTCGGCGTGGCGCTTGTACGCCTCGACGATGCGCTGCACGAGCTTGTGCCGGACGACGTCCTCGTGCGTGAACTCGACGAACGCGATCCCGTCGATCTCCCCCAGGATCCGCCGCACGTGGATCAGCCCCGAGGCCTGCTCGCGCGGCAGGTCGACCTGCGTCACATCGCCGGTGACAACGACCTTGGAGCCGAAGCCGAGCCTGGTCAGGAACATCTGCATCTGCTCGGGAGTCGTGTTCTGCGCCTCGTCGAGGATGATGAACGAGTCGTTCAGCGTCCTGCCGCGCATGAACGCGAGCGGGGCAACCTCGATCGTGCCGCGCTCGATGTACGCGTTCAGGCGATCGGGATCCATCGTGTCGTAGAGGGCGTCGAAGAGCGGGCGCATGTAGGGATCGACCTTGGCGAGGACGTCGCCGGGGAGGAAACCGAGCCGCTCCCCCGCCTCCACCGCCGGCCGAGTGAGAATGATCCGGCCGACCTGCTTCTCCGAGAGTGCCGCGACGGCCAGGGCGATCGCCAGGTACGTCTTGCCCGTTCCCGCCGGACCGATCCCGAAGGTGACCGTGCAGCGCCTGATCGCGTCCACGTAACGCTTCTGCGTCACCGTCTTGGGCGCGATCTTCTTACCGCGGTGCCGCCAGACAACGTCCTCGAAGACGTCGCGGATGTCGGCCGACTGGTCGAGCGCCGCGACCACCGCGCCGATCGTGTCAGGACCGATCTGGTGTCCTCCCTCGACCAGCTCGACGAGCTCGTCGACGACGGCGCGAGCCTCGCCGACATGCTCCGGGGCGCCGTCCAGCGTCAGCTTGTTGCCGCGGAGCGCGATCGAGCAGCCGAGCCGCTCGCGAAGCGAGTCGAGCATGCCGTCGCCGACGCCGGCGAGCTCCGCTGCGACCTCGTTGGAGACTTCGAGCACCTGTTGCATCGCTCTCAGTCTAAGCGCCGGGCGCGGCGCGACCCGGGACGGGACTACGGTGCCCGTGTGGCCCAAAGACACGACCCTGCGCGCCGGCTGACACTGCTCTACGACGAGACGTGCCACTTCTGCACCGCGCTGGCGGAGTGGTTCGTCCGGCGGAGCGACGGCGCCGTCGAGGCTCATCCGATCGGCTCGCCACTCGGGAGCCAGGCGCTCCGAGACGTCGCTGTGAATCGGCGCTACGACAGCATTCATGTCCTCGACGCCGTCGGTCGGCGCCGGTCAGGAGCAGAGTCGCTCCCCGAGCTTTGCCGCGCCGTGCCGGGTCTCGGCTGGGCGGCGTGGCTCGCGCGGGCCTTTCCCGGCCTCGGCCGCCTGGGCTACGACTACGTGGCGAGGAACCGCCGGCTGATCTCGCGGCTCTTCCCGCTCAGGCGAGCTTCTCGCGGACGAGCTGACTGACGGTCGAGCCGTCCGCGCGACCGGAGACCTGCGGCATCACGTCCGCCATCACGCGTCCCAGATCCCGAAGCGAGGTCGCGCCGACCTCGGCGATCACGTCGTCGATGATCTCTTCCAGCTCGTCCTCCTCGAGCGGGTCGGGCATGAACTCCTCGAGCACGTCGAGCTCGAACTCCTCGGCCTCGGCCTGCTCCTCGCGACCGGCCTTCTCGTACGCCTCCGCCGCCTCCAGCCGCCGCTTGCGCTCGCGCTGCAGCACCTGCAGCTCCTCGTCGTCGGAGAGCGGCCGCTGCAGCTCCTTCTCGGCCGAGCGCAGGCTGGAGAGGATCAGGCTGAGGGCGTCGCGGCGGTCCTCGTCGCGGGCAAGCCGCGCGTCTTTCAGCTCCTGCTCGATGCGTCCGATCAAGCTCATCCCGTCAGCTCTTCTCGCAGCTCGTCGAGGTGCAGCCTGCCGCCGAGCACGTGCCAGTGAAGATGGTAGATCGTCTGGCCGCCGCCGGGGCCCACATTGACAACGACACGGTAGTCGGTCAGGCCGGCCCGTGCCGCCGTCTCGGCGACGAACGTCAGCATCCGGCTCGCTTCGTCAGGCTCGAAGGTCCCGACCTCGCGAAACGAGTCGACGTGCCGTTCGGGGAGGACGAGCAGGTGCACGTCCGCTTGCGGGTTGATGTCCCGGATCGCGACGAAGCCCTCCGCCGCGTGGACATGGTCGCCTTCCCGGACCAGCCGGCAGAAGAGGCAGTCAGGCGCAGACAGCGAGAACCCCCTCCTCCGTAACCCCGATCGCACGTGCCTGCACGAGCTCACCGACGCGCGCGTCGACCAGCCAGGGTGTGTAGTCGTTGCCGTAGCCGCGGCCCGGCCGATCGACGAGGACGCCGTCCTCGTTGCCGACTTTTCCCTCCCAGCGGGCTCGGCAGGCGGCGGCGGACGCCGCGCGCAGCCGTGCGCCGCGCTCCTTCTTCACCGCGGCGGGAATGCTGTCCTCTGCCTCGCGTCCGGGTTCCGGGCCGCGGCGAGTAGGGGAAGACGTGCACCTTCGTGATTCCGGCCCGGCGCACAGCGCGGAGCGTGTTCTCGAAGGCTTGGTCGCTCTCGCCGGGGAAGCCGACGATCGCGTCGGTGGTCAGGTTGAAGTCCTGCAGCGGGCTCGAGCTTGCGCAGATACGACGCGACCGTGTAGCGCCGCCCCATCGCCTCGAGGATCCCGTCGTCGCCCGACTGGAGGGGCACGTGCAGGTGCGGCGAGACCGTCGGCGTCTCGCGCAACGCTGCGATCAGCTCGTCGTCCACGTGGTTGACCTCGATCGAGGAGAGCCGCAGGCGCCGCAGCCCTGGCACGGCCCCGGCCTCGCGGACGAGCCGCGGTAGCCTGTACCCGGACTCGCGGTCGCGGAAGCAGCCCAGGTTGACGCCGGTCAGGACGACCTCGCGATGGCCCTGGTCGACCCGGCGGCGGACCTCCCCGAGCACGGCGGCCGCCGAGCGGCTCCGCGTCGCACCGCGGACGAGCGGGATGACACAGAAGCGGCAGGAGAAGCTGCAGCCGTCCTGGATCTTCACGAAGGCGCGGACCCGGTCGAGCCGGTGGTCTGCCTGCACGCACCCGATCGCGCCGACGTCGCCGGCAACGGCCTCCGGCGTCTCCTCGCTCGGCCGCGCAACGACGACGACGTTGTCCGGCAGGCCGGCGAAGGCGCCCGCGAGGCTCGCACCGCACCCGGTCACGTAGACGCGCGCATGGGTGCGCGCTGCCCGCGCTGCGGCCTGCCGCGACTTCGAGACCGCCTCGTGGGTCACGCAGCACGTGTTCACGACCGCGACGTCACCACCGCCTTCGACCTCGACGTGGCCGTCCGCAAGCAGCCGCTCGCGAGTCGCCTGCGCGTCCGCGAACGACACCTTGCAGCCGAGAAACCGGGCCGAGAACGTCGCCACCGAGCGCGAAGCCTACTGCGGCCGCGCACGGGCGAACGCGTCGGCCGCCCAGCCGTCGCGCTCGAGCCGCGCGAGCCGGCGCCAGCCCGGTGTCGCCGGCGCCTCGCCGGCGAGGTAGCCAGACGTGACCGCGACGGCCACGTCGAGGCGCGCGAGCACGCTCTCGACTGCGGGCCGGAGGATGTTGACGACCGCGACCCGCGCCGCCGGCAGCTCGTCGACGAGGGCGTCCACGAGAGCCGTCTCGAGCGCAATGCCGTTGCGGGCGGCGTTGTCCCGTGCGCACTCGACGGCAACGGGATCGGAGTCGACCGCGATCAGCGGCCCGTACCCCAGTCTCGAGGCCGCCAGCGCGACGACGCCCGAGCCGCAGCCGACGTCGAGCAGGCTGCCACGCTCGAGGCGAGCCAGATGCTCGATGCACAGCCGCGTGGTCGGATGCGCTCCGGTCCCGAACGCCCGTCCCGGCTCGACCAGCACGGCCGGCATGTCCCGCGGCGGTACCTCCCACGGCGGCCCGATCCACACGCCGCCCGCCTCGAGCGGTCGGTGGAAACGCCGCCAAGAATCCTCCCATCCGGGCTCGACTGTGGTCGCCCGGGCACCCGGAAACACGGCGCGAAGTGCCGCTTCGCCTGCCTCATCGACGTATGCAGCCAGCTCGAGGTCGCTGCCGACGTCCACCTCCTCGAACCCGCCGGGCACGAGGGCGAGGAGCCGAGCGCGTGCCTGCTCGGCCTGGTCGAGCGGCACGCGGAACCGCGACGCGGAGCACAGCGTTCACCCGATCGTCGACGACCACGACGAGTGCGGTGCGCCCTTCGGCGGCCGGACGGGTGCCGGCACGGCCGGCCGGCTCACCGAAACGCGCTCTTCAGCCGCTCGAAGAAGCCCTCGTCGCGGTAGGCGGCGTCGTCCAGCGACGTACCGAGGCGCTCGAGCGATGCGCGCTGCTCCGCCGTCAGCCGCCGGGGCACGCGGACGGCGACCCGCACGCGCAGATCGCCTCGCCGGCCATGGCCGAGCGAGGGCATCCCGCGTCCACGCACGACGTGGACGTCGCCGGGCTGGACCCCGGGCGGCAACTCGAGCTCGACCGTTCCTTCCGGAGTTCCGACCGAGACGCCGAGACCGAGCGCCGCCTCCACCATCGTCACGTCCACGGTGGCGACCAGATCGTCGCCGTCGCGTTCGCAGGCCCTCGTCCGGTCGCACGCGCACGAGGACGAAAACGTCGCCGGCGGCGCCACCCTCGAGGCCGGCATGCCCTTCTCCGCGCAACCTGATCCGCTGCCCGTCGTGGATTCCGGCAGGCACCTCGACGTCGAGTGCGCGATCCGCGAGCACCCGGCCCGCGCCCTCGCAGCGTGCGCACGGCGTCGGGATGACGCGCCCTCGACCCTCACAGCCCGGACAGGTGCTCGAGCGGATGAACTGGCCGAACACGCTCTGCGACACGTGCTGGACCCGGCCGGCGCCCGCACACGACGGGCAGACGATCGGCTCGGTCCCCGGCTCGGCGCCCTTGCCGCCGCAGCGATCGCAGTCCGCGGCTGCGCGGACGGGGACGCTCAAGGTCGCGCCCGCGAACGCTTCAGCGAGCGAGATCTCCGCCACCGCGGTGAGATCGGCGCCGCGCGCCTGCCGCCGTGCCGTGCCGCTGGGACGACCGAAGAGGCTCTCACCGAAGAAGGCGGAGAAGACGTCGGAGAGGTCGCCGAAGTCGAAGTCGCCGGGCGAATAGCCGCCCCGGCGCAACCCGGCGAGCCCGTGCCGGTCGTACAACTCGCGCATCCGCGTGTTCGAGAGCACGTCGTAGGCCTCAGCCAGCTCGCGGAAGCGATCGGCGGCGTCGGGAGCGTCCGAGACGTCGGGGTGGAGCTCCCGGGCCAGCCGCCGGAAGGCCCGCTTGATCTCGTCCTCGCTCGCCTCCCGGGCGACCCCGAGGATTTCGTAGTAGTCGCGCTCCGTCGTCGCCACGCGTGAAGGGTACGCGCCGCGGCGGCCTGCTACGTACCTCTGCGCAAGTCACGAATCCGCTAACGCGGATCCGTAACGCGCAACACCTCCTAACGGCGACCGCTTCGCGGTCGCCGTCGCACTCTCTTCAGAGCAGGCCTCTAGGTTTCCTCGTAGACGTCCTCGACGAGCCGCGACAGCTCGAAGGCGGCGGCGCGCACCGAGCGGATCGCCTTCTCGTAGTCCATCCGCAGCGGGCCGAGCAGCCCAACGGTGCCGAGCGTTCGGGTCTGCAGCCCGTAGGAAGCGCCGACGTAGGCGACGTCGCGCAGCGGACTGCCGTCGACCTCCGGTCCGACCCGGACGACCGTGCGCCGTGGATCGAGCGCCTCGCTGAGCAGTTCCAGCACCGCCGCCCGCCGCTCGAGCAGCTCGAGCAGACGCTGGCAGGCCTCGAGCTCGGCACCTCGTGCGTCGCCGAGCAGCCCGGCCGCCCCGCCGACGTACAGGCGCGCGCCCTGCTCGGCCGCGAGGTCGCCGAAGGCGGGCCGAATCCGCTCGAGGAACGCCCGCTCGGCAGACGTGAGCCCCTCTTCGGCGAAGCGCCGCCGGAGCGCACTCGTCCCCAACCCGAGCCCGACGACGCGCTCGTTCAGGTACTCGTGCGCCCACGCCGCCAGACCGGCGTCGACCGGATCGTCGTTTTCGAAGACCCGCTTCGAGACGCCGCCGCTGGACGTGATCACCACGACCATCACCGTGCGCGGCTGGAGCACGAGGACCTCGACGTGGCGGACTGTCGCGGCGTCGAGCGACGGCGCCGAGACGAGCGCCAGCAAGCGGGTCGCCTGCGACAGCGAGTCGGTCGTCGACTGGAGCGCGTCCTCGAGCTCGGTGCGCATCTGGCGCAGGTCGAGCGGAAACGGCGCCGGCCGGCCCTCGACCGTGTCGACGAGCTCACCCGCGTACAGCTGATACCCGGCCTCCGTCGGCACCCGCCCTGCCGACGTATGCGGATGCCTGAGCAGGCCGAGCGCCTCGAGCTCGGCCAGCTCGTGCCGGATCGTGGACGATGACACTGCAACGCCCAGCCGCTCGACGAGCAGCTTCGAGCCCACCGGCTCGCCGGTGGCGACGTACTCCTCGACGACGCGGCGCAGAATCTCCCGCTTGCGTGCAGTCAGCTCCACGACGCGATGGTAGCCCCGGGCGAAACCGTCCTGGGGGCCGCGCTCCCCGTTTCCGCGAAGCCGACCCGCACACGCCTGGTCGTCCGCCTGCCGGCCCTAGCGGCTTGATGTGAAACCCAAGTGCCTGCGGTCGCCGGAGGCGGACGCCTTTAGGGGTGTTGGCGCGTCGCGGATCCGCGTAAGCGGATTCGCGACTTGCGCTGCTAGTAGCGGGCGGCGAGCAGCTCGACCGTCACGGCGTCGCCGAGCATGCGGCCACGGGGCGTCAGCCGGACGCTACCCCGCGCTCCGCGGCCGCTGCGCTCCAGCAGCCCGAGCTCGGCCAGCCGGGCCAGCGCCGCCTGTTCGACGACGCCCTCGACGTCCCCGAGTGGCAGCTCCTCGTCGAGTCGGAGGCCGAGCATCGCACGCTCCCACGCGCGCGTGAGCTCGTCGAGCTCCTCGGCCTCGCGGGGCGGACGAGCCCCGGCGGCGAGCGCCCCGGTGTAGCGGGCCAGCGATGGCGCGTTTCGCCAGCGCACGCCGCCAACGGTCGAGACGGCACCGATGCCGAGGCCGAGATAGTCGCGGCCGAGCCAGTAGGCCAGGTTGTGTCGAGCGCGGAGATCGCGCCCTTGCGCACGCTCGGGCTCGAGGCAGAAGTTCGCCGTCTCGTACCACCGGTACCCGTTGCCGACGAGGACGTCGACGACACGCTCCAAATACGCCTCCATCGCCACTGCCTGCCGCTCGAGCTCCCGTCCCCAGGCGTGCGTGAAGCGCGTGCCGGACTTTGCCTCCAGCTCGTACAGGGACAGGTGCTCGGGCGCGAGGGCGAGCGCCTCCGCGAGATCGTGCTCCAGTTCGGCGGCGCTCTGGCCCGGGATGCCGTAGATGAGGTCGAGCGAGATGTTGTCGAAACTGGCATCGCGAAGAGTATGCACCGCACGCCGGATGTCGTCAGGCCCCGCCCTTCGCTCGAGCACGGCCAGGAGCCGCGACGAGAAGCTCTGGGCACCGACCGAAACCCGGGTTACCTGCGCATCGCGGAGCTGACGGGCGAGCGCCGGCGTCACGGTCTCCGGGTTCGCCTCCACGGTCACCTCAACCGCTTCGGGCAGGGCGGCGAGCAGCCGAGCGAGGGCTGCGGGCTGGGTCAGCGTCGGCGTACCACCGCCGAGGAACAGCGTCTCGAGCGAACCGGCCAGCACGCCGCGCTCGAGCTCCAGCTCCTGGAGCAGCGCGTCGACGTACGCCTCGTGCGAGCCCGAGCCGTCGACCAGCGTGACGAAGTCGCAATAGCCGCAGCGGTGGGCGCAGAACGGCAGGTGCACGTAGAGGTGGCGGACGTCCCCGGCCACGACTAGCGCTTCGACCCGTCGAGGTTGAGAACGGCGAGGAAGGCCTCCTGGGGCACCTCGACTCCGCCGACCTGTTTCATCCGCTTCTTGCCCTTCTTCTGCTTCTCGAGCAGCTTCCGCTTGCGCGTGATGTCGCCGCCGTAGCATTTGGCGAGCACGTCCTTGCGCTTGGCCTTGATCGTCTCGCGCGCGATCACGCGGGAGCCGATCGTCGCCTGAACCGGGACGTCGAACATCTGCCGCGGGATCTCCTCTTTCAGCCGCTCGACCAGCAGGCGGCCACGTTCATACGCCGCGTCACGGTGGATGATCAGCGAGAGCGCGTCGACCTGCTCGCCTGCGACGAGGATGTCGACGCGCGTCAGGTCGCCCTCGCGGAAGCCGGCCAGGTCGTAATCGAAACTCGCATAGCCGCGCGTGCGCGACTTCAGCTGGTCGTAGAAATCGAGCACGATCTCGCCCAGCGGTAGCTCGTAGACGAGCAGCACGCGCTCCTCGGAGAGGTACTCCATGTGGTCGAAGCGTCCGCGGCGCTCGTTGCAGAGCTCCATCACGGCACCGACGTAGTCGCGCGGGACGATGACCGACGCCTTCACGTACGGCTCCTCGACACGTTCGACGTCACGCGGCATGTCCGCCGGGTTGTGCACCTCGACGATCTCCCCTCCGCGGTGCTCGGCGCGGTAGGCGACGGTCGGTGCGGTGACGAGCAGGTCGAGGTCGAACTCGCGCTCGAGGCGCTCGCGCACGATCTCCATGTGGAGAAGGCCGAGAAAGCCGCACCGGAAGCCGAAGCCGAGTGCCTGTGACGTCTCCGGCTCGTAGAAGAGTGCCCCATCGTTCAGCTTCAGCCGCTCGAGCGCGTCCCGCAGGGAGGGGTAGTCGTCCGAATCGGTCGGAAACAGCCCGGCGAAGACCATCGGCTTGACGTCCTTGTAGCCGGGCAGCGCGGTAGCCGCCGGTCGTCGGCGCGAGGTGAGGGTGTCGCCGACGCGGAGGCTGGAGACGTCCTTGAGCCCGGTGACGACATACCCGACCTCACCTGCCGTCAGGGTGGCAACGGGCACCCGTGCGGGTGACATGTAGCCGAGCTCCTCCGCTTCGAGTTGCGTGCCGAGTGCCATTGCCCGCAGCGCCTCACCCGTTTCCAAGCTGCCGTCGACGACCCGCACGAACGCGATCACGCCGCGGTACTGGTCGTAGGAGGAATCGAAGATGAGGGCGCGCGCCGCCGCGTCGGGATCGCCGGCGGGCGCAGGTACCCGGTCGACGATCGCGTCGAGCACATCCCCGACGCCGGCACCGGTCTTGGCCGAGATGCGGAGGACGTCGTCGGGCGATCCACCGAGGAGCTCGGCGACTTCGCGACTGGCGGCGTCAGGATCCGCTTGTGGGAGGTCGATCTTGTTCGCGACAGGAACGATCTCGAGCTCGTTCTCGATCGCGAGGTACGCGTTGGCGAGCGTCTGCGCCTCGATCCCCTGCGCGGCATCGACGACCAGCAGAGCACCCTCACAGGCCTGCAGCGAGCGGGAGACCTCGTACGTGAAGTCGACGTGCCCCGGCGTGTCGATCAGGTTGAGCTCGTGGCCCTTCCAGTGGACGCGGACCGCCTGCGCCTTGATCGTGATCCCGCGCTCGCGCTCGAGCTCCATCGAGTCGAGCACCTGGTCGCGCATCTCACGCTCGGACACGGTGTCGGTGAGCTGCAAGACACGGTCCGCCAGTGTCGACTTACCGTGGTCGATGTGGGCGATGATCGAGAAATTGCGAATCCGATGCTGGTCCATGGCGGGCGACCGCCGATCCTAGCTGGCGTCCTCTTTGTCCCTGCAAAACCGGCCTTTTTTGCGACGGGCCAGCTATCCGCGGCGACGCAATTCGCCGAGTGCACGGAGTTCGCGCACGCCGAGCAGGCGACACGCTGTGACGTAGGCGGCCGCGCCCGCCGCGAGGCCCGCGCCGACTGAGCAGAGCTGGCCCGGCAACGAGCGGCCGAGCACTCCGTCGACCGCAGCCCAGGCTGCATACGACGCGGCGGCGAGCGCAGCGGCGGCAAGGGTCATGCGCAGGATCGCTCCCGCCGTCGCCGCCGGCTGCGGCAGCGGCGCGCGCGGCCTGATCAGGAGGAGCAGTGCGACCGCGCCGGCCAGGTTCGCCAACGAGGTCGCGAGCGGGATCCCCCAGACGCCGAAGCGGTAGAGCCAGAAGATGAGCAGCGTGTTGAGCGTGAGGTTGCCGAGCGCGACGAGTGTCGGCGGCCAGTTCGACTGCAGGCCGTAGTACGCGCGGTTGAGCATCAACATCCAACCGTTGAAGACGAGGCCGAGCGAGAAGGCGGCGAGGGCGCCCGCGACGACAGGCGTCTGCGCCGAGGTGAACTCGCCGCGCTCGTAGACGAGGCGGACGATCGGCACGGCGAGCACGGCGGAGATCACGCCGGCCGGAATCAGGAGGAAGCCGATCTGACGAAGGCCGGTGTCGAGCGTGCGACTGAAAGCCGGCATGTCGTCGCGTGCGGCGAGCCGGGACAGCGCGGGGAAGAGCACCGTCGCGACCGCAACGGAGAACATTCCCTGCGGCAGCATGTAGAGCCGGAACGCCTTGTCGATCGCCGCCGGCGCGAGCTCCGGGTCGAGCAGCCGGGAGGCGAACAACGTGCCGACCAGCGTGTTCACGTTGATCAGCCCGAGCGTGATCGTGACCGGCAGCATCAGCGCGAAGATCCGGCGCACCGCCGGGTCGCGCCAGTCGAGTGCGAGGCGGAGCCGGCCGTCCAACCCTCGCAGCCACGGGACGGGCAACAGCAGCTGCACAAGCGTCGCAACGAGGATCGAACCGGCGTAGACGTAGAGCTCCGCGTCCTCGCCGTCAGCGGCGGGCACGCCGAGGACGAGGCCGAAGATGATGACGAGGTTCCACGCGACGGGCGCGAGCGCCGGCACGGTGAAGTGGTCATACGTGTTGAGGATTCCGACGATCACGCCGGAGAGGCCGAGCATGACGACGATCGGGAAGAGGATCCGGGAGAGGGCGACCGCGAGGTCGGCGTCGCCGCCCGGCTGGCCGAACAGGCCGATGATCGCGGGCGCGGCGAGCATGAACAGCGCCGTCAGCCCGCCGGTGACGAGGAGGACGAGCCAGAAGATCGTGGAAGCGACGCGCCAGGCGCGGACGCGGTCTCCCCGCTCGAGCAACTCGCTGAAGACGGGGACGAACGCACCCGAGAGGGCTGCGTCGGCAACGAGCGCGCGAACGAGGTTCGGGATCTGGAACGCGACGGTGAACGCGTTGATCGCCCCCGTCACGCCGAAGAGGTAGGCGGCGACGATTTCGCGAGCGAGGCCAAGCACGCGGGAGAGCCCGGTCGCAGCGGAGAAGATCGCGGTCGAGCGCGCGAGGCGCGGTCGGGCAGCAACCGTTTCGGCGTCGTCCGCCATTCGTCACACTTTCGGCACGGTTCTGTTTCCCACCTGCGCAAGTTTCAGCGATAGGCTCATTGCGGGGAGGAGGAGTGGTGGCCCCCTAGGCCCGTCCGATTCAGGACGAGAGCGGGTTTTGCTACCATCCGCGCGCCCGCGAATGCGGGCATTTCCACGCTATGCCGAACATCAAGCAACAGGAGAAGCGCGTTCGCAGTGCCGCCCGCCAGCGGCTCGAGAACCTGCGTTACCGTTCGACGATCAAGACGCTGACGAAGCGGCTGGAGACGTCGGTGGCCCAGGGCGAAGCCGAGCTCGTCGCGAGCCAGCATCGGGAACTCGTGCATGTGATCGACCGCGCGGCCGCCCGAGGCGCGATCCACCGCAACGCCGCGGCTCGAAAGAAGTCCCAGGCCGCGCGGCTCGTCGCCGCCGGCTAGTCGCCACCGGCAGTCAGCCGGCAACCCCGCCGCGGCGGCGCAGCATCACGGCGAGCTGCGTCGAGTTCGTATCGAGCTGACGATCCACGCTGGCGGGCGCTCCGAACGCGCTCAGGGCCAGGCTCAGGAAGGTCGATCGCGATCGGATCGGGTAGCCCAGCGCACTCGGGCACGAGGCTGCGTCGTGAAGCGTGAGTCTCAGCCCGAGCGACTGTGCTGCGACGCGCCCGGCTCGCCGCTTAGATCGATCAACGCACGCTGGAGCTCCAAGTCGGGGGCCAATCGACTGTCGCCCTTGAGCGCGAGATCGAGCGCGGCCAACCGCACTGTCGCATCGCGCAGGTCCTCCTCCGAGAAACCCTCCGCCTGGCGCGCCACCTTCTCGGCGTAGAAGGGATGCATGCGCAGCTTGCCCGCTGCCTCCCGCGGTCGCACCCCCTCCGCGGCGAGGCGCTTCAGGCGCCGCATTCGTGCCGTGTGGCCGGCAAGGGCGGCCGCAAGCCGCGGCACGGTGTCGCGCCGTGGGCGGCTCTCGCGCTCGAGGATCGTCTCGCTCGCTGCGAGCGCGGCCGCGGTGTCCCGCCGGGCCCATGCATCCGTGAGCGCAAACGTCGGCATCTCCGCAGTCGCAGCCACGAGGTCTTCGATCTCGCGCTCTCCGACAGGCTCGCCGGCAGCCCAGGTCGCGACCTTCTCGATCTCGGCGGCAAGCGCGTGCAGATCCTCGCCCACGAGGTGGACGAGCGCAGCGCACGCATCGGCCTCAGCCCGCACGCCGAGTTGCGAGAACCGCTCCGCCACCCATTGGGCCAGATTCCGCTTCGGAACGGCGTATTCGAGCACCTCGCCGGTCTTGGCGCACGCCTTTCTCAGCGCCGCGTCCTTCTTCACCTCCAGCCCGATGAGCGCCAGGACGGTGGCGGGCGCCGGAGCAGCCAGGTACTCGACGACCGCCGCGGCGTCAGCGGCCTTCCACCCCCCGGACAGCCGTCCCTCCGCTCCACGCCGCCCGTCCACGTCCTCGACGACGACGAGACGTCGGTCCCCGAACAGGCTGCCGGCATTGCACGACGCAACCGCATCCGCACCATCCGCGTCGAGGGCGGAGAGCCGCTCCACCGCCTCGGGCTCGAAGTGCCGGCGAAGCCTGGCGAGTGCCGTCTGCACCTTCGGTCGGTCGCTGCCGGTGAGTAGGTACACGGGCTTCAGCTCGACATCGGCCACGCAGCGAGCCTATCCGCCCGGCCGGCCCGCGGAGTGAAGTCAGCCCCGCTGGGTGGTGATACTGAGTCGTCGCCCGTCGGTTTCGACGACGACGCGGCCGTTGACGTCGGTGCGGAGGAGCCGCAAGCCGGGAACCGCCTCGAGCGCGGCGACCGTCTCGGCCGCGGATGACCGTAGTCGTTCCCGGCCCCAGCGGAGATGATCGCCACCGTCGGGCGCAGGACGCGCAGTTCCTGTGCCAGGCCGGGGTCCTCCGAGCCGTGGTGGGCGACCTTCAGGACCTCCACCGCGCGCAACGCGAGCCGCGCGGTCACCGGTGACTCGGCGTCGGCCGGCAGGAAGACGTCGGCGTCGCCGAATGACGCGAGCAAGACGACGGCCCGCTCGTTCGGATCCGTTCCCGGAGCTCCCGGGCCGTCGGGCCAGAGCACGCGCAGCCGAAGGCGTCCGAGCCGGAAGACTGCGCCCGAACGCGCGAGGACGACCGGTACGCCACGCTCGCGGGCCGCGGCGAGGGCGGCGGCTTGGTCTCGACTCTCTGAAGGCAGCCCGGGTCGAGGACCCGCCCGACGGAGAGCGTGCGGAGCACGTCCGCAGCTCCACCGACGTGATCGCGCTGGGGATGGGTGAGCACGACCGCGGCAAGCGATCGGACGCCGAGTCGGCGCAGCTGCCGTGCGACGCGGGCCTCGGGCGGGCCTTGGTCGACGAGCACCGCTCCCTGCGGCACCTCGAGCAGCGCGGCATCGCCCTGGCCCACGTCGAGGAACGTCACTCGCAGCCCACGCGGCGGCGGCACCGGCCCGGGACCGGGCAGCAACCCCCAGCCGATCAGGATCGCGGCGCCGGCCAGGACCGCCACGGCTGCCGCCCGCCGCCAGCGGGGCTCCAAGCGCACCAGCGCCACGAGAATCGCCAACCCCGCCGCGATGGCCGCTAGCGCGACGCCGGACCGGATCTGGGCGAAGGGCAGCCCGGCAAACAGACGCGCGCAGAACGCGAGCCACGCCGCGCCCAGCCCGGCGACCCACGAGAGCGCCACCGCGGCCTGCGGCAGCACGGGCTCGACGGCCGCCGCCGCCAGCCCGAACCCCAATACGACCGGCATCGCCGGCTCGGCGAGAGCGTTGGCGGGAACGGTCCACAGAGGCACGGCGCCGAAGCGCAGCCAGAGGATCGGCGCGGTGACCCCGCCACACGCGATCGCGACGGCGATCACGTCGACGAGCCGCGCGTGCACCGGATAGCCGGCCGCGACGCGGCGCAGTCGCGGGACGACCACGAAGATCGCAGCAACAGCCGAGAACGAGAGCTGGAACCCGGGTTCGAGCAGCGAGGCGGGGGTCCAGGCGAGGAGGACGAGCGCTCCCAGAGCGAGGAAGTGCCAGCGGTCACGCGGTCTGGAGGCGAGCCAGGCGAGCGATGCGAGAGATCCCGCGACCCCCGCCCGGACGACCGACGGCTGCCAACCGACCGCAAGAACGTACGCGCCGACGGTGCCGAGTGCCGCAGCCTGGCCGACGAGCCGAGAGAGCCCGAGCAGCCACGCAAGCGCCAGCGTGCCGGCGATCACGAAGGCGACGTTCTGACCCGAAACCGCCATCAGGTGGTAGAGGCCCGACGCCCGGAACGCGTCTTGCAAGTCTGCTGACACGCCCTCGTCCGCGCCCAGCACGACGCCCGCCGTGAGCGCACGGCGCTCGCCCTGCGTGCCGAGCGCGAGCGAGCGGGCGACGTGCGCGCGCAGACGGTCCGCGACGCCTCCGATCCCGCCCCGCCGGCCGACGACGCGCCAGCTACGGCCCTCGAGCACGACGTGGACGCCGCGCAGCGCCAGCCAGCCGCGTTCGTCGAAGCCGGTCTCGGGCCCTCGCGGCGCGACCGGTCGCGCGCGCAGCTCGAGCACGGCGCCCTGCGGTGGCGCACGCTCGGCGGGGAGCTCGAGCAGGACCTGCTCACGGACATTCTCTCCGTCGAACTGGTGCACCTGAGCAGGCACGCGGACAGCGAAGGGCGTTCTCCGAGAAGGCCCGGTGACGACGACGCGCGCCGGTGCCCAGTCATCGATGCGACCGACAAGGACGCTGCGGTCGAGCGCGTCGAGACGCAGCCCGCCCCACCAGAGACCGGCGAGCCCGAGCGCGCCGGCGAGAGCGACGAACAGCCACGCGCCTCGAGCCTTTACCCCCATGACCGCCGCAAGCGCCATCCCCAGGCCCAGGACGAGGGCGGTGGGCCGCAGCCAGTTGGCCGCCGCCAGTCCGAGACACGATGCCACGACGAGCAGCGTCGGCCAGGACTGCTCGAGCGCCCGCCGGATCATGGGAGCACCAGATCGCGCAGCTGCTCGAGACGCGCCGGCCCGATCCCCGGGATCGCGTCGAGGTCGTCGACCGTCCGGAAGGGGCCATTCGCAGCCCGCCAGTCGACGATCTTCTGGGCCGTCACAGGCCCGACACCGGGAAGACTGTCGAGCTGCTCGAGCGTCGCGGTCGAAAGGTGCACCTTGCTGGTGACGGCACTGCCGTTGCCCAGCGCTCCCGGGTCGCCTGCCGGCACGGGCGGCGCTCGCAGGGGAACGAGCACCTGGGAGCCGTCGACGAGCGGCGCGGCAAGGTTGAGCGCCGAGAGATCTGCCCGCCGGGTCCCGCCGCCCGCGCGGGAAATCGCCTCGGCGACGCGCGCGCCGTCGGTCAGGCGATAGAGGCCGGGGCGGCGCACGGCCCCGGCGACGTGGACGACGAGCCGGGCGGGTGCGGCGGCCTCGAGCTGCGCCAGCGCGGCAGGAGCGGCCGACGCCGGACGGGCCGTGTCGGCAGCGGCGAGTCTCCTGCCCAGCAGGGCCAGCACGACCAGCAGCGCGACCGCCAGCACGACCGCGTGGTTGCGTGCGAGCGGGATGTGGGGCACGAGGTCATGCTGGCGGCGCAGCTGTCACGGGCGTGTGCCGACTCTGTGGCGAAAGCGTGCCGAGCGCTCGACAGCAGGATCCAGCCGTGCCCGCGACAGGCCGCGGTCGGCTAGACGACGAAGTTGACGAGCTTGCCCGGAACGACGACGGTCCGGCGCGGCTCGCCGCCGTCGAGGTGGGCGCGCACACGCTCCGAGGCGCGGGCCTGTGCGACGAGATCGTCCTCGGAGATATCGGCGGGCACACGAAGCCGGTCGCGCAGCTTTCCGTTCACCTGTACGACGACCTCGACGACGTCCTCGGCGAGCAGCTCCGGGTCCGCCTCCGGCCACGGGTGCTCCCACAGACGTGACCCGCCGAGCACACCCCACAGCTCCTCGGCGAGGTGCGGCGCGTAGGGCTGGATCAGCGAAACGGCCGTCTCGGCCGCAAACCGCGCGGCCGGATCGTCGGGCGCCGCCTGAACCTCGTTGACGAGCTCCATCACGGCCGCAGTCGCGGTGTGGAAGGAGAAGCGGCGATCGATGTCGTCGGTCACCTTCGCGATCGTGCGGTGCGCCTTCCGGGCCAGCGGCGTATCCGGCACGGGCTCGACGCGTGGGCGGCCGGCCTGCTCGTGGGCGATGCGCCAGAGCCGGTTGACGAAGCGCCACACGCCCTCCAGGCCAGAGTCCTGCCAGTCCATGTCCTCGTCGGCCGGCCCCATGAAGAGCGCGTAGATCCGCACCGCGTCCGCGCCGTACCGGTCGGCGTACTCGAGCGGGTTGACGACATTGCCCTTCGACTTGGACATCTTCGCGCCGTGCGCGGTGATCATCCCCTGGTTGAACAGACGCGCGACGGGCTCGCGGAAGCCGACGAGGCCGAGCTCGTTCATCACCTTGGTGAAGAAGCGGCGTAGAGGAGATGCAGGATCGCGTGCTCGACGCCGCCGATGTACTGGTTGATCGGCATCCAGTAGTCGGCGAGCGGGCGCGAGAACGGCCTCGCGTCATTGTGCGGGTCGCAGTAGCGGATGAAGTACCAGGACGAGTCGACGAAGGTGTCCATCGTGTCCGTCTCGCGCTGCGCCGGGCCGCCGCAGCGCGGGCAGGTCGATCGCCACCCACGTCTTCGGCGGCGGCGAGCGGTGAGCGACCCTTCGGCAGGTAGTCGTCCACGTCGGGCAGGAGCACGGGGAGCTCGTCGTCGGGAACCGGGACCTCACCGCAGCGCCCGCAGTGGATGATCGGGATCGGACAGCCCCAGTAGCGCTGCCGCGAGAACAGCCAGTCGTGCAGTCGGTAGCCGATCGTCTCCTCGCCCAGGCCGCGCTCGGCGAGCCAGGCGACGATCGCCGCCTTGCCCTCCGGGGCGGGCAGGCCGGTGAACACGCCCGAGTCGACGAGCACCTCGTCGTCGGTGTGCGCGACGAACGCCGCTCCGTCGTCGACGTCGCCGTCGGCCGGCCGGACGACGACGCGGATCGGCAGCCCGTAGCGCTCGGCGAACGCAAAGTCGCGCTCGTCGTGGGCAGGAACGGCCATGATCGCGCCGGTGCCGTAGCCCATCAGCACGTAGTCGGCGACCCAGATCGGGATCCGCTCGTCGTTCACCGGGTTGACCGCGTAGCGGCCCGTGAAGACGCCGTCCTTCTCCTTCGCTTCTCGCTCCACCTCGGAGCGGGCGGCGGCGTGCGCGCACGTAGTCGAGCGACCTCGGCCTCGTGCTCGGTGCCGGCGACGAGCTGCGGCACGAGCGGGTGCTCGGGTGCGAGGACGAAGAACGTGGCGCCGAAGAGCGTGTCCGGCCGGGTCGTGAAGACCGGCAGCTCCTCCCCGCTCCCGTCGACCCTGAAGACGAACGCGGGCGCCCTGCGAGCGGCCGATCCAGTTGCGCTGCATCGTCAGCGACGCGCTCGGGCCAGTGCTCGAGCAGGTCCATCTCGTCCAGCAGCGCGTCGGCGTAATCGGTGATCCGGAAGAACCACTGCGTCAGGTTCTTCGCCTCGACCTCGGCTGCCGCAACGTTCGCAACGCCCGTCGATGACCTGCTCGTTGGCGAGCACCGTCTGGTCCTTCGGGCACCACTTGACGGGCGCCTCCTTGCGGTAGGCGAGCCCGCGCTCGAAGAAGCGCAGGAACAGCCATTGCGTCCAGCGGTAGTACGAGGCTCGTGCGTCGAGAGCTCGCGCGACCAGTCGATCGCCCACCCCATCCGCCGCATCTGGCTCACGGATCGCCTCGATGTTCCGCTCGGTGATCTCGCGCGGGTGGCCACCCTCCTTGATCGCGGCGTTCTCGGCGGGCAGCCCGAAGGCGTCGTAGCCCATCGGGCGCAGCACCTGCATCCCGCTACGCCGGCGCAGGTGGACGAGCACGTCGCCGATCGTGTAGTTGAGCGACATGCCCCATGTGCAGCTCGCCGGACGGGTACGGGAGCATCTCGACCACGTACGTCTTGTTCCGATGTCCCTCGAGCTCGCCCGGGTCGGGGTTCGGGACGACGAACGCCTGCTCGTCCTCCCAGACGCGCTGCCACTTCGTCTCGATCGCCTGCGGGTCGTACGTCTCCATCGGTCCCTTTGGAATTGGCTCCGGGTACAAAAAAGCCTCTCATGCGAGAGGCCGTGGGAAGCTGAAGCGGCGGCGCCGCGTTCGCTTCCTGGCTTATGCGAGAAGCTGCTTCATCCCTCGAAATCGTAACAGGCAGAATCGCCGGGTGCTCGATCTTTTCCCTGAGTCCGCGCGACTCGAGGACGGAGAGCTGGTCGTCGGCGGCGTCCGCGGCGACCGCGCTCGCGGCCGAGCATTCGGGACGCCGCTCGTCGTCTACTGCGAGGAGACCGTGCGCGTCGCGGGCGCGCGCGCTCAGAGCGGCGCTCGGGGGGCGGCTTCGTCGCGTACGGGACGAAGGCGTTCCCCAACGTGGCGCTGCTGCGCCTGCTGCGCGAGGAGGGCTTGGGCGCCGACGTTGCGACGGCGGGCGAGCTCGCCTTCGCGCGCGCGGCCGGCTTCACCGGCGGCGAGCTCGTCGTACACGGAAACAACAAGGACGACGCCTTCCTCGCCGAAGCTGCAGCCGAAGGGGCCTTGGTCGTGCTCGACGCGCCCGACGAAGCCGCCCTCGCGGCCGCCGCCGGCGTCCGGCGCGCGCTCGTGCGGGTCACGCTCGGCGTCGACGCCGACACGCACGAGGCGATCCGCACCGGGCATCACGGCTCGAAGTTCGGGCTACCCCCAGACCAGGCGGAGACGCTGCTCGCCGACGCTCTCGCGCGGGGAATCGACGTGCTCGGCCTCCATGTGCACGTGGGTTCGCAGCTCGCCGACTTCGACGCCCAGGCCGAGACGATTCAGCGGCTCGCCGCCTTCGCCGCGCGGTGCCGCGACGCGATCGGATGGACGGCCGCGCGTCGCGGATCTCGGCGGCGGCTTCGGCATCCGCCACCATCCGGACGAGCACGTGACCGACGCCGTCGAGCTCGCCGCGGCCGCGGCTGAGACGGCGCGGACGGCGTTTGCGGCGAACGGACTCCCGGAGCCCGACGTCTGGCTCGAGCCTGGCCGCTCGCTCGTCGGGCGCGCCGGCGTGACGCTCTACCGCGTCGGCGCGATCAAGCGGCTCGACGGCTGTCACCTGGGTCGCCGTCGACGGCGGCATGTCCGACAACCCGAGGCCGCAGCTCTACGACGCGAAGTACACCGCGCTGCTCGCGAACCGCGCCGGCGAGCCGCGACGGGCCTGGTGAGCATCGCGGGACTGCACTGCGAGTCCGGAGACGTCCTGATCGACGACGTCGAGTTGCCGGCGCCCAGGCGCGGCGACCTTCTCGCCGTTCCCGCGACCGGCGCCTACACCCTCTCGATGGCCTCGAACTACAACGGCGTGCCGCGGCCGGCGGCCGTGCTCGTCGGCGACGGCCGGGCACGAGTGATTCGCCGCCGCGAGACTGTCGACGACTTGCTCGCGCTCGAAGTACCTCCCTAACGGAGAATCTCGACCGTGTCCCCGTCGGCGACGACGTGGGCTCGGCCAACCCGCTGCCCTGCGAACCTCGCGGACGGCCCCCAGACGCGGGCCGCACGGAAGCTCGCCGCCAGCTCGTGGTGAATCCCGTGAGCCACGTCCTCCACGGTCGCGCCCGGGTGGAACGCCAATGGCTCGTCGTCTGCGTCGAGCCCGTGCCGGAGCGAAACGCGGAGCAGGCCGGTCAACCGCCAGACCGCCTCCCGAAACCGCTCGAGCGAGTCATCGTCCAGGACGGAGACGGCAATGACCGGGAGGTCCGGGAACGCTGCGCCGAGGTGTTCGACCGCACCGTCATCCGCCTCATCGACCTTCGTCACGGCGAGCACCGCGGGCAGGTCGATGCCGGCCGCAGCGACCTCGGACCGCACGGCCGCCAATGGGCGAACCGGCGCGTTCGCCTCCTGGCAGAAGACGATCGCGTCGGCGGTCCGTAGCACGCCGAGCAGCGCCCGGCCACCGCCTCGGCCCTCGGAGGCGCCTTCGATCAGCCCGGGGATCTCGACGAGCTGCACGAGGACGCCGCCGATGCGGGTCGTGGCCGGGATCGGCCTCGTCGTCGTGAACGCGTAGTCGCCCGTCTTGATCCGGATCTCGGAGAGCGCCTGCAGGAGTGACGACTTGCCTGCGTTCGGCGGGCCGACGAGGGCGACCTGCGCGGCCCCCTCCCGGCGCACGGCAAGCGAGTCGCGATGGATGACCTTCCTCCGGACACGCGTCTGCTCGATCTCCCCCTGGAGCCATTTGCGGATGTCGGCGTAGGGCCCGTTGCGGTAATCGGGAAGCTCCTCCAGCAAGCCGTGGATCACGCGAACACGCTCGCTCCCCTCCGTGCCGACCAGCCGACGCTTCGCGACCTGCACGAACGTGCGATGCGGCATTGGCACTGCCTTCCTCCTTCCATCTCACGGGGACGGCGCGCAGGCGCAGATGGTTGCGCTCAGTCGCGTCGACGCCCCCCGCTTCCTCCGACGCCTGGTGAGGAAGCGGGCGCTCAGCCGTTTTTGTTCGAGATGGTGGAGAGCCAGTCGGCCTCGCGACCGCGGCTCGGCGTGGTGCACATGGTGCGTCGAGCGTACCAGCCGTACGATCGTCGCGATGTTCTCGCGCTCCGCCGGTGTCTACGACCTCCTGTACTCGTTCAAGGACTACGCCGCAGAGGCGGCCGCGGTCGACGGCGTGATTCGCTCGAAGGCACCCCGGGCCTCGACGCTCCTCGACGTCGCGTGCGGCACGGGGGCTCACCTCGCGCATTTCCGCGCGCGGGGATATCGCGTCGAAGGACTCGACCTCGATCCCGCGTTGCTCGCCGTCGCCCGCGACCGTCTGCCACGCGTCCGGCTGCACACCGGCGACATGCGCGACTTCGATCTCGGACGGCGCTTCGATGCCGTCACCTGCCTCTTCAGCTCGATCGGGTACGTCCGCTCCGTGCGCGGCCTGCGGCGCGCCGTGGCCACGATGGCGTCGCACCTCACGCCGGGCGGCGTGCTCATCGTCGAGCCTTGGTTCACCTCCGACCGGTTCACCGCACGGCACTTCAGCCTGCTCGTGGCCGAGACGCCCGAGCTGAAGGTGGCGAGAGCCAGCTTCACAGGCAAACGGGACCGACTGTCGACCGTGGCCTTCGAGTACCTCATGGCCTCGGCTGAGGGCTTCGAGCGCTTCCGTGAGCAGCATGTGCTCGGGCTGTTCAGCCACGACGAGATGCTCGACGCCTTTCGGCGGGCGAAGCTCGAGGTCGAGCACGATCCCGAGGGCCCGGCAGGCCGAGGGCTCTACGTCGGCAGCCGCGGCTGACGCGGTGTTCGCGCGGTTCTGCGACGAACTGCCCTTTGCCTTCTCCTGGCTCGTCGAGGAGCCGATGACGCGCACGTCGCACGCATTGGCCGCCGACGGCCGCGTGTGGCTCGTGGATCCGGTCGACTGGGCGCCGGCGCTCGAACGCGCCGCCGCGCTCGGGCAGCCCGCCGGTGTGCTCCAGCTGCTCGACCGGCACAACCGCGACTGCGCCGCCATCGCCGCGCGATTGGCGGTGCCCCACGTCATCGTTCCGGACGCGCTCCCAGGCACCCCGTTCTCCTGCATCGCGCTGCGCCGCTCGAGGCGCTGGCGCGAGACGGCGCTCTGGTGGCCCGGCGCACGGATGCTCGTCGTCGCGGAAGCGATCGGGACGAACCGGTTCTTCACCGGCGGGAAGGGCCGAGCAGGCGTCCACCTCCTGCTTCGCCTCCAACCGCCGCGGGCGCTCGTGGAGCTCGAGGCCGAGCACGTGCTCGTCGGCCACGGCGAAGGACTACACGGCCCCGAGGCGGCCCAGGAGCTGAGAACTGCAGTTGCCGAGAGCCGTCGCGGCCTGCCGCGCATGCTGCTGCGCGCTCCCGCACTCGCCGCCGACGCGATCCGCCGGCGCTCCTGATCAGCTCGCGGTCGCTCCCGCGAGCAGGCCCGGCCGCACCAGCCGCGGCGGCGCTCTCAAGCCCGCGTCCTGCACCGGCGGGTTGAGTGGCTCGGCGAGGGGCGCCGCTCCGAACGACGCGCGGACGCGCTCCTCGGGCACGTCGCGGTAGAGCGTCGTCCGCTGACGGGGAATCCGGCCGGCCGAGCGGATCAACGCCTCCATCTGCTCGGGTGGAAGCTCCTGTCCCCACTCCGAGCCCGCCGCGCGCGAGATCGACTCGTTCATCAGCGTGCCGCCAAGGTCGTTCACGCCCGCAGCGAGTGCCTGCCTCGAGCCGGCAGGGCCGAGCTTGACCCAGGAGGCCTGCACGTTCGTGATCCACGGGTGGAGCGCGAGCCGTGCGACTGCGTGCACGAGCAGCGCCTCGGCGAACGTCGGTCCCCGCCGGGCGCGCCCTTTGAGGAAGATCGGTGCCTCCATCGGAACGAACGGAAGCGGCACGAATTCGGTGAAGCCTCCGCTCCGCCGCTGCTGCTCCCGCGCGGCCAGGAGGTGCCGGGCCCAGTTCCTCGGACCGTCGACATGGCCGAACATGAGCGTCACGTTCGAGCGAAGGCCGGCGCGGTGCGCCGCATCGTGCACCTCGAGCCACTGCGCGGTTGTCACCTTGTCGGGACAGATGACCGCACGAACCTCGTCATCGAGCACCTCGGCCGCCGTGCCGGGCAACGACCCGAGCCCGAGATCGCGGAGTTGCGCGAGGTACTCGTCGAGGCCGAGGCCGAGCGTTGCGGCGCCCTGCCAGACCTCGAGCGCCGAGAACGCGTGGACGTGAATGTCGGGCACGACCGCCCCGATCGTCCGCACGACATCGGCGTAGTAGTTCCCGGTGAAGGCAGGATGGATCCCGCCCTGCAGGCAGATCTCGGTCGCGCCCCGCTCCCATGCCTCCTCGGCGCGGCGGGCGATCTCCTCGAGCGGGACGAGGTAGGGCGCACCCCGCAGGTTGGCGGCGAGCTTGCCCTTGGAGAAAGCGCAGAAGCCGCACCGGAAGTAGCAGACGTTCGTGTACTGGACGTTCCGGGTGACCACGTAGGTCACCTCGTCGCCGCAGACGTCCCGCCGCAGCCGGTCGGCCGTGGCGAGCACACGCTCGCGTTCCCGCCCGCGGGCCTCGAAGAGGCTGACGAGCTCGTCCTCGCCCAGCTCGTCTCCGGTGAGCTGAAGCGGCGGAGCGTCACGCCGGACGACGAACGGTGGCTCGTGCGGCTGGCCCGGCGCCCAGGCGTCCTCGCGTGCGAGCCCCATCCCGTCCGCGGCACGGAGGACGTGCGGACGCACGGCCGGGTCGAGCCACTCCTCGGCCAGGAACTCGCTGTAGACCGGAAGCCGCGCGGCCAGCTCGAGCCCACGCGACCGCGTCGCCTCGGCAAGCCGCTCGAGCTCGGGCCAGGGTGCCTCCGGGTTGACGTGGTCGATGGTCACGGGCGAGACGCCGCCCCAGTCGTCGATCCCGGCGTCGAGGAGTCGGGGAAAGTCGTCGTAGGCCAGGTTCGGCGGTGCCTGCACGTGCCAGCCGCCGGCCAAGCAGGATGCGGGCCGCCGCGATCGTCCAGAGGTGCTCTTCGAGCGAAGGCTCGGGGTGATCGGCCATGCGCGTGCCCGGCTTGGCCCGGAAGTTCTGGACGATTACCTCCTGCAGGTGGCCGTGCTCCTGGCCGAGTCCCTGTAGCGCGAGCAACGCCTCGACCCGCTCTGCGCGGGTCTCGCCGATCCCGATCAGGATCCCACTCGTGAACGGCACGCGCAGCTCTCCCGCGAGCCTGATCGTCTCGAGCCGGCGGGCGGGAAGCTTGTCCGGCGAGGCCCAGTGCGGCCCTCCCTTGGCGCCGAGCCGGTCGGCAGCGGTCTCGAGCATGATCCCCATCGACGCGCTGACGGGTCGCAACAGCTCGAGGTCGGCGCGTGTGAGCACGCCGGGATTCAGATGCGGCAGCAGCCCGGTTTCTTCCAGCACGAGGCGTGCGCAGCGGGCGAGGTACTCGAGTGTCGTCGCGCAGCCGAGTGTCCGCAACTCGCGTCGGGCGACCTCGTAGCGGAGCTCCGGCTTGTCCCCGAGCGTGAAGAGCGCCTCTCGGCAACCCGCGGCGGCACCCGCGCGCGCGATCGCCAGCACCTCCTCCTCGGTGAGGTAGGCGGGCTCGCCGCGTCGGGGCGGACGCGCGAACGTGCAGTACCCGCAGACGTCCCGACAGAGGGTCGTGAGCGGGATGAAGACCTTGGGCGAGTAGGTGACGAGCCGTCCCGGCCGGAGCTGTCGTGCCTCGGCGAGCAGGTCGTCGAGGGGCGCCGCGAGGAGCTCACGGACCGTTGTGTTGTCGGCGATCGAGGTCGTCACGACGGTGCTGCCGAGCATACGCGCCGGCACACACCCGGCACGAAGTTGGCACCCGGTCGTGGGCGGTGGCGCGCTAGCGTGACTGTTGGGGAGTCCGCTCCCCCTCGGGGGGCTTGGTCCGAGGCTTCCGCGGCGTTGCCCTGGTGGCCGGCTCCGACTCCGGCTGCGACTCCGCCTGGTCAGCGCCCCCCTCGTCCCTGGCCGCAGGCGGGAGCAGCACGACCTCGCCCAGGTGAGCGACCTCGGCCACCGCCGCCCGACTCGCGCGCGAGCCGAGCTCTGTCGCCACTCCTTGAGCACGCTGCCCTGCGACGGCAAGCTTCGCGCCGCCTTGCCGGGCGAGCCGGGATGACGCCGGTGCGCCGCGCTTCCACGTGGCGGACGCCGCGTTCCCCACCGCCAGCCCGAGCTGACCGAGCACGTTCCTCGATCCGCGCGCGAGCTGGGACACCGCCGCCGCTCCTGCTCTCAGAGCCCGGGCTCCAGCCGGCCGGCCTCGGCGCCAGGCGCGGCGGGAGCCGCTGCGCAGCCCCCGCACACCGCCGGCCGAGACGCGCGTGAGCCAGGCCGCGGCCCCGCGCGTTGCCGCCCGCAACACACCACGCCTGCGCCGGCGCCGCGAGCGCGGCGGCCACAGGAGCAGGACACTTCCGATCCCGAGCGCGCCGAAGCCCGGGACGAACGCGCCTCCGGCGACGAGCACCGCTGCGCAGAGCACGAGCAGCCCGCCGGCGACGACGGCAAGCGGATGCCGCCGGCGACGAGGCGGGGCGCTGTGCGCGTCCGCCCCGGACGCCGGATCGGCATTGCGAAGAGCGGCAGGGAAGACCCCAGGCCCGGAGTCGCGCCCCGTTGCCGTCTGCAGTTCCGAGCGCCCCGTCACGCCCTCCACGCCTGTGCTGGGTACCCGGGCGGGCCCTAGGCGAAACATCTCCAGCCGGCGCAACGGAATCCGCTGCAAGGCGTCCGCTTCGCGGCCGCCGCCTTGCGATCCCACGTCAAGCCGGGGCTACGTCGCCGCGATGAACCCAGAGCCCCCCGAACGACCGCCAGCGGCCCTTCTCCCAGCGCTGCAGGAGCACCTGCTCGAGCGGGAACTGGTCGGCGCCCTTCGTTTTCACCTGAATGCCGGGGAGCAGGAAGGGGCTCGCCGGGATCGACAGCGAGCGAGCCTGCTTCAGGACGCCGGCACGCGTCAGGTTCGGACCGGCCCTCCTTACGACCTCGACGAGCGCGTGAGCGACCGCCATGCCGTACACGTGGTAGACGTCGTTCGCCTTCGCGCCCTTGGCGTACCTGGCCATGATCGAGCGGTAGAGCCGCATGGCGGCGTCGTTCCTCCACGCCGGATCGGTCGGGTCCTTGAGGAAGCCGACCGAGACCGAGCCGTTGACGGTCTTGTTGCCACCGCGCTCGGAGGCGATCAGCATCACGTTGGAGGCCGCGGAGAAGGCGTTGTTGATCACGAGTGGTCGCCAGCCGAGGCGGTTCGCGTACTCGTAGGACTGGATTACGTACTTCGGCGTGGCGAAGAGGACGAGCGTGTCGGCGCCGGAGGCCTTCAGCTTTGCGATCTGCGACTGCACGTCGGACGCGGCCACCTCATAGGTCTCGGCGGCGACGATCCTGGCCGCGGAGCGCTGGATCCCTCGCTTCAAGCCGACGAGAAGGTCGCGCCCGTCGTCGTCGTTCTGTGCCAGTACCGCAATCCTCGCCCGCGGCTTCGTTCGCGCGAGATAGCTGCCGTAGACCCAGCCCTCCGCCTGGTAGCTCGGCTGGAAGCCGATCGTCTGCGGGTAGCGCGCGGCATCACGACCCCAGGTCGTGGCGCCCGAGGCGACGAAGAGCTGCGGTACCTTCGACGCGTTCAGGTACTCGCGGGTGGCCAGGTTGTGCTCGGTACCGAGCGAGTTGAAGATCGCGAACACCTTGTCCTGCTCGACGAGCCGCCTCGTCGCGACGACGGTCTGCGCCGGGTCGTATCGCATCGTCGACGTACCGGTACGTGATCGTGCGCTTGTGCACGCCGCCGCGCGCGTTGACGTACTTGAAGTACGCATCCGCGCCGCGCGCGATCGATCCGTAGGCGGACGCAGTGCCCGAGAGCGGCGCCGTCCCGCCGAGCAGGAGCGAGGTCGGCGTGACGCCCGGAGCGGCGGTTTCCCGCTCGGTCCCGGCGACGGCGGCGGGAAACGCGACGAGCAGGACGGCGACCAGGGCGAATGGAGCGGCGAGCGTGCGGCGCAAGGATCTCCTTGCGAGTGACGGTTACCGCGCTCGATGGTAGCCGTGCCGCACGGCGACGCCCGCTCGCCGGAGCAGACCGGCCACACCCGTGGGGAGCACGAACATCAGCAGGATGACCACGACCCCGTAGACGACGGCCGGGGCGCCGGGGGACTTCGAGATCTCCTGCGACCAGGTCGGCATGAACTGGATGAAGACTGCGCCCGCGATCGGCCCGAGGAGCGAGCCGAGCCCGGCTACCACGACGCCGACGAGCAGGAAGATCGAGAGCGCGATCGGGAAGGTGTCCGGATTGACGAACGTGGTCGCGATCGCGAAGAGCGAGCCGGCGACGCCGGCGTAGCCCGCGCTGAGCCCGAACGCCAGCGTCTTGTAGCGCGCCAGGCTCACGCCAGACGAGACGGCCGCCGTCTCGCTGTCGCGCACGGCCCTGAACGCCCGCCCTGTGCGCCCGCGCAAGAAGAGCCAGGCGACGACGTAGAGCACGAGCGCGACCGACCACGCGAGGTAGTAGAGGTAGTTGTTGAAGCTGAGCTCGTGGCCTGCGATGTCGGCCGGCGTGATCGACGCTGTCAGCTCGGGCAGCCCGAACAGCGGGATCCCCGGTCCGCCCCCTGTGAACTGCTCGAAGTTCTTGATCACGGCCGGCGTGGCGACGGCGATCGCGAACGTGGCGAGGGCGAGGTAGAGGCCCGAGAGGCGGAGCGCGGGCAGGCCGAAGAGGAAGCCGGCGAGGCCGGCGACGACCCCCGCGATCGGGATCGTCCAGATGTCCTTCATTCCCCCGCCGATGCCGAAGAGGCCCGATTGCCCGAACTGCGAGTTGCCTGCCATCAGCAGCGCCGTCGTGTAGCCGCCGATCGCCATGAAGGCGCCGTGGCCGAGCGAGATCTGCCCCGTGTAGCCCGTGAGCACGTTCAGCCCGATCAGGGCGACGGTGTACATCCCCACGTAGGCCAGCTCCTGGGCCCTGAAGTCGCTGATCCAGGCGGGGAGCAGGAAGACGACGGCGGCGAGCGCGACGAAGCCGGCGACCGGGACGAGTGTTCTTGGCGCGAGCCGCCTCATACCTTCTTCACCACCGGCGTGCCGAAGAGCCCCTGCGGCCGGACGAGCAGCACGACGAGGATCACGAGCAGCGCGGCGGGCAGCTGCAGGTCGGAGCCGACGAAGTCGACGTACGTGCCGAGCAGGTTGAGCCCGACCCCGATGATCAGCCCGCCGACGACCGCGCCAACGGGCGAGTCGATGCCGCCGAGGATCGCGGCCGCAAAGGCGTAGATGAGGACAGCCGTGCATCATGGTCGGGTCGAGAAAGACCGAAGGCGCCGCCAGCAGCCCGGCAACCGCACCGAGCACGGCGGCCAGCCCCCACCCGAACGCGAGCATCCAGGTGACGCGCACGCCGACGAGCCGCGCCTCGGCCGGATTGGTCGCGGCCGCGCGCATCGCCAGCCCGATCTTCGTGAACTGGAAGAGCAGCCAGAGGATCCCGACCGTGCCGAGCGAGACGACGATCGTGCCGATGTCCTGCAGCGAGACCGTGACGCCCGCGATCTGCATCGTGTCGCTCGGGAACGGGCTTTCGACCGCCCTGACTTCGCCCGACCAGATCCACGTCATCAACCCGTTCAGCGCCAGCAACAGCCCGATCGTGACGATCACGACCCGCAGCAAGTCGCCGCCTTCGACCGGCCGGATGATCGTCTGGTGGATCGCGACGCCCCCGGCGAACGAGACGAGCAGCGTGACGACGAAAGCCGGCCAGTACGGCCAGCCATGGTTCACGGTCAGCGACCAGGCGATGTACGTCGAGAAGGTCGCCATCTCGCCCTGGGCGAAGTTGATGACGCCGGTCGCGCGATGAATCAGCACCAGGGCGAGGGCCAGCGAGCTGTAGACGCCGCCCGACGCAAGCCCGGAGACGACCTGTTGCATGAAGTCGGCCACGAAGCCCCCGTCAATACCCCAGGTAGCTCCGGCGGACGGACTCGTTGTCGCGCAACTCGGCGCTCGTGCCGGTGACGGCGACGGTGCCGACCTCGAGCACGTAGGCGCGGGCGGCGGCGGCGAGGGCGAGGCGCGCGTCCTGCTCGACGACCAGGACCGCCAGGCCCTCGTTCTCGTTGAGCTCGCGGACGATGCGGAAGATCTCCCGCACCACCATCGGTGCGAGCCCGAGCGAGGGCTCGTCCAGCATCAGGAGCTGGGGACGGGACATGAGCGCACGGGCGACCGCGAGCATCTGCTGCTCCCCGCCCGACAGCGTCCCCGCCGACTGGCCGGTGCGGCGCTCGAGCCACGGGAAGTAGCCGGCGACGCGCTCGACGTCGGCTCTCACGTCACGGTCCCTGCGGGTGTATGCGCCCAGCCGGAGGTTCTCGAGCACGGTCAGCTCCGTGAACGTCCCGCGCCCCTCGGGCACGTGCGCGATACCGGCGCGGGCGACGGACTCCGGCCCGCCGGCGAGCCGCTGGCCGCGGAACCTGATCTCACCCGAGCGCTTCACGGTGCCCGAGACCGCGCGCAGCGTCGTCGTCTTGCCGGCGCCGTTCGCACCCAGGACGGCGACGATCTCGCCCTCGCCGACCGTCAGCGAGACGTCGCGGAGCGCCTGCACCGGCCCGTAGTGCGCCTGCACGCCCTCCAGTTCGAGCACCGCGGTCATGCCGGCGCCTCGCTGCCCGGCGTGGGCTCCTCGTCCTCGGCGACGCCGAGATAGGCCTCGATCACTTCGGGATCGGCGCGTACTTCCACGGGCGTGCCCGCCGCGATCTTGCGGCCGAAGTTGAGTACCGTGACGTAGTCGGAGACGCTCATGACGAGGTTCATGTGGTGCTCGACGAGGAGCACCGTCAGGTCGTGGTCCTCGCGGATCCGTCGGATGAACGAACCGAGCTCCTCGACCTCCTCGTGGTTGAGCCCGCCGGCAGGCTCGTCGAGCAGCAGCAGCTTCGGCCGCGCGATCAGCGCCCGCGCCAGCTCCACCCGCTTCTGCGTCCCGTACGGGAGCGCCGCCGCGCGCGCTCCGGCCCGGTCGCCGAGGCCGACGTAGTCGAGCACCTCGCGTGCCTCCCGCTCGCCCACCCCGCGGCCCCGGGCGTGTGCTCCGAGGAGGACGTTCTCGAGCACCGACATGGTGCGGAAGAGGTTGAGGTTCTGGAACGTCCGCGCGACGCCGCGACCGACGATCTGGTGCGACTGCGTCCGCAGGAGCGACTCGCCGTCGAGCTCCACCTCGCCCTCGTCCGGCTTGTAGAGGCGCGTGATCACGTTGAACGCCGTCGTCTTGCCGGCGCCGTTCGGGCCGATCAGCCCGGCGATGTGACCCGGCTCGACGTCGAACGAGACACTGTCGAGCGCCACGACGCCCCCGAAGCGCAGGGTGACTCCACGGACGGAGAGCAGCGCCATCAGCGGACTACCCTAAACCGTTCTTGCCGGCGCAGCCTCGGATTCGCTCGCGCGAACCCGAGACGCGCAGACCCCTGAAGGCGTCCGCCTTCGGCGGCCGCGCCACCTAGAGCTTCAGCGTCTTGCCGACTACGGCAGGCGAGGGGCGCGGACCGTCGCGAGGGCGACGGCTCCCAGGGCGAGCAGCGCACCCACGGCGACGAAGGCCACGCTCACCTCGCGCTCCTCGTCGGCTCGGCCGACCCGCGAGCCGAGCCGCTCGTAGACGGCGTTCAGCCGCTCGGCGTCCGGCGCGTCGAAGTACTCGCCGCCCGTCGTCTGGGCGATCTCCTGCAGCGTCGGCCGGTCTGGGGGAACGCTCACCGTCTGCGTCTGGCCGAAGCGAAAGACCTCGATCGTGCCCGCGTCGGTGCCGAGCGCGATCGCGTACACCGGCACCCGCGCCTGCTTGGCACGCTCGGCGCCTTCGGCGGGGGTCAGGTCTCCCCGCGTCTGTGCGCCGTCGGAGAGGAGCAGGACCGCGGCGAGCGACTTCCCGTCCGCGCCGACCGGAGCCCGGCCCGTGACGCCGTCTTCGCCCACCCCCGCCGCGAGCTCAGCCGCGCGCGCGACGCCGTCGCCGATCGCCGTGCCGAACCCCGGGGTGAGCAGGTCGATTCCGGCGCGGGTCAGCGCCCGGTCGCCCGTCGGCGGGACGACGACCTCGGGCCCGTCCGAGAACGCGACGACCGACACCCGGATCTGCTTCGGCACCTTTTCGAGGAAGCTGTGCATCGCGGCGCGGGCTGCTTCGAGCCGTGACGGCGCGACGTCTTCCGCCCGCATCGAGCCGGACACGTCGACCAGCAGGACGACCGTCGCGCGCTCCTGCGGTGCGGCGACAGTCACGGTCGGCCGGGCGAGCGCGATACACAGTGCCGCCACGGCGGCGAGCAGAAGCGCGGCGGGCAGATGGCGTCCCCAGGGGCGCCGCTCCTCGACCACGGCTGCGAGGACGTCGAGGTTCGAGAAGCTGACGCCGTAGCGGCTCGTCCGCCGCTCGAGCACCACGTATGCACCGACCGCCAAGGGGACGACGAGCAGGGCGACGAGCAACGCCGGCGCCTCGAAGCTCATCGCCCGCCCCTCGTGCAGACCGCGTGGACCTGGAGCACCGCACGCGCCGACCGCGGCGCGGACGAGGCGAGCCTTCCGCGGGCGACGACACGCCCGAGCGAGGCGGCGTGCGAGGCGGACACGCTGCCCAGCAAAGCGGTCGACGGCTCCGCCTTCTGGCTGAACCCGACGGCATGCGAGGAGCCCAGCAGCCTGCCGCCGCCGCGGCACGTCACGGTGACGATGCGCGTTCGGCCACGGAGCAGCGGCACGGTGAGCACCTGCCGAACGACCGGTCGCCCCGGCCGGACGGCGGCGGGCCGGCGCGGGACGTGGATCGTCTGCGACCTCCCCCCGCCTCCCGACGCCGGCACGCAGCCGACGAGCGGGCGGAAGCTCGTCCGCGCGCGCGCCGAGCCCGCGTAGATGCCGGTGAAGAGCACGGACCGCTCGGTCGTGATCCCCGGCGCAACGGGGCTGCCGGTGGCGCCACGGAAGGAGACGTCGGTCGAGCGGTCGGCGACGAGCGCGTCCGTCCCGCCCGCGACGTGGTTCCGGGGACAGGTGACGAGGTAGAGAGCCGATGCCGTTGCGCCGGACCGGGCCGGGATGCGGACCCACGGCCCTGCGATCGGTACGCACGTCTGCAGCCCGCGGCACTCGCCGGCGACCTCCGCTGCCGAGGCGGCGCTCGCCGCGACGAGCAGGCCGGCCAGGGCTGCGAACAGCAGAGGCGGTTCACAGCGCCCTCCGGAACCAGGCGGACGAGAGCCCGCCGGCCGCGAGGAGCAGCAAGGCGCCGAGACCGGCGACGACCGAGGTGACCTCGACGCGCCGGCGCTCGCTGCCGAGCCTGGAGCCGAGCTCACGGTAGACGGCCTCGAGATCCGCCGCCGTCGGTGCTTCGAAGAAGCTGCCGCCGGTCGCCTCGGCGACACGACGGAGGGTCTGCGGATCGGGCGGGACGGTGACGAGCTGCTTCAGCCCGCCCGGCAGCGGCACTTCGACGGTGGCGTCGCGTGTCCCGAGCGCGACCGTGCTCACCGGCACTTTCAGCTCCGCCGCGCGCTTCGCCGCGTCGAGAGGCTGCACGCCGCCAAGGGTCTGCGCCCCGTCCGACAGCAGCAGGATCGAGGCCGGCGTGGCGGGCGGCGTGGCCTGACCGGGAACCGTCGCCTGCGGCGCGACCACCGAGAGCGCGCGCGCCAACGCGTCGCCGATCGCCGTGCCGGCGCCCGGCCGCAGCTGCCCGAGCGCCGCCCGGGCGGCATCGCGGTCGGCGGTCGGCGGCAGCACGACCTCGGCCTTCGTCGCGAATGAGACGATGGCCACGCGATAGCGGTCGGGCACCGTGTCGAGGAATGTCTCCGCCGCGGAGCGCGCCGCGGCCCGGCGGCTCGGCTTGACGTCTGTCGCCTCCATCGAGCGCGAGCTGTCGATGGCGAGGACGACCGTCGCCTCCTCGCGCTGTACCGAGCGCATCACGTGCGGGCGGGCGAGCCCGACGACGAGGAGCACGAGCGCCAGGAGCACCAGCAGCGGCGGCACGAAGCGGCGCCGGCCGGGCTCTGCGGCGACGAGCCCCGGGAGCAGCGCGGCGTTCGCGAAACGAGACGCGTCTTCGCGGCGGCGCGCGTCGAGCGCGTTGTACGCCCACACTGCGATCGGAACGAGCGCGAGCGCCGTCAACGCCAGCGGCCAGCTGAAGCTCACCGGCGCCTCCTCCGGAGGAATGCGGCGAGGCCGCGCAGCCAGTCGCCTTCCGTCGAAAGCACGACATGCGCTGCGCCGCACGAGGCCAGCGTGCGGGCCACCGCCTCGCGCTCGGCCTCGGCCGCGGCGGCGAAGCGCTCGCGCAGCTGCGCGTCGTTGGTGTCGACGCGGAGGCGCCGGCCGCTCTCGGTGTCGATCAACCAGAGCTCGCCGACGGGCACGAGCCGCTGCTCGCGCGGGTCGCGGATCTCGACGGCCAGGAGATCGTGGCGGCCGGCCAGCTCGAGCAGTGGGCGGCGCCAGTCGAGCGGACCGCGGAAATCGGACACGACGACGACGAGCGACTGCGGCCGCGCGATACCGGAAAGCCGTCGCAGCGTCTGGGCCAGCGGCGGCCCCGGCGACGCCTCGGCGGGATCGCGTCCGAGCGCGCTCAGCACGGCCAGCAGGCCCGCCCGGCCCTGTCGAGGCGGGTGCACTGCGGTCTCGCCGCCGCCGAAGCAGACGAGACCGGCCCTGTTGCCACGGACGGTCGCGGCGTGGGCGAGAGCGATCGTCGTTCCGACGGCGACGTCCGCCTTCCGCCGGTCGGCAGTGCCGAACGCCATCGACGGCGAGAGGTCGAGCGCGATCCACGTCACGAGGACACGCTCTGCGAGATGCACGCGCACGTGCGGCTCGCCGGTACGCGCCGTGACGTTCCAGTCGATCAGGCGAACGTCGTCCCCAGGGACGTAGGGTCTGACCTGCGCCAGCTCGGTGCCGCGTCCCAGAATCCGCGAGCGGTGCTCGCCGGCGAGCAGTCCTTCCACCCGCCGCCCAATCGTCAGCTCGAGCGCCCGCAGCAGCGCGTCGGGCATCGGCCCCGGGCCCGGCCGCTCAGGCGTCGGCTCCGCGATCCCGAGCGCGCGGGGACGAACGTTCATGCTGCGACGATCCCCGTCCTCCGCCCCAGGTCGAGCTGTGGCTCGCGCACGGCAGAGATGACGAGGTTGAGCACGTCGTCTGCCGAGCGCTCCTCCGCGAGCGCCTGGTAGGAGAGCACCAGCCGGTGGCGGAACGCGTCCTTGACGAGCGCGCGGACGTCCTGTGCGAGCACGTAGTCGCGGCCGTGGACGACCGCCAGCGCACGCGCCGCCTGGATCAGCGCGATCGGCCCGCGCGGGCTGGCGCCATACGAGATCAGCTGGCCCAGCTCCGTCAGCCCGTACGCGGCAGGCTTGCGCGTGGCAGCCGCGAGCGTGACGGCGTAGCCGACGAGCGACGGATCGACGTAGACCGCCAGCGCCGAGCGCTGCAGAGCACGCAAGCCGTCCACCTCGAGCACCTGCCGCACCTTCGGCGGATCGACGAGCGACCGCTGGACGACGGTCAGCTCCTCGTCGCGCTGCGGGTAGTCGACCAGCACCTTGAGCAGGAAGCGGTCGACCTGCGCCTCGGGCAGCGGATAGGTGCCCTCGGACTCGATCGGATTCTGGGTCGCCATGACGAGGAACGGATCGGGGACGGGGAAGGTGTCGTGGCCGATCGTCACCTGGTGCTCCTGCATCACCTCGAGCAGGGCCGACTGAACCTTGGCCGGCGCACGGTTGATCTCGTCCGCGAGCAGGAAGTTGCAGAAGACCGGCCCCAGTTCGACGTCGAACGTGGCCGTGTCGGGGCGGAACAGCCGCGTGCCGACGAGGTCCGAGGGGACGAGGTCGGGGGTGAACTGGACGCGCCGGAACGTGCCTCCGAGCACGGCCGCGGTCGTCTTGATCGTCAGCGTCTTGGCGAGGCCGGGGACACCCTCGATCAGGAGGTGTCCACCCGCGACCAGGCAGACGAGGACGCGTTCCAGCATCTCGTCCTGGCCCGCGATCACGCGCTTGATCTCGACGAGCGCCTGCTCGAGCGCCTCACGGGGCAGCGGCTCGACGATCTCTTCTGTCGTTTCCGCTTCCACCGTGGCAGGGGCCTTCCGCTGCCGCGGCCGGCCGGTTCCCTCCCCGCCGCTCTGCTCGCTCCTCGTGCCGGCCATGCATGTCCTCCTCGGGTCGGCCCGGCAAGCGCCGGGCGCTGCCAGTCTTCGATGGTAGTCGGACGCCCGGAGCCCGGGGTTAAGCCCTCGTTAGAAGCGCGCCGCCTGCCGGCGCAGCCTCGGATTCGCTCCTAGCGCGAGCGAGCGCGCCCCGCCTGAACGCGCCGCCTTCGGCTGGCCGCGGCACTCGTCACATCAACGCTGCTCGTCGTTCTGGATCGCGCGCGTGCGACGATCGAGCCGTGGAAACTAGACGTCGCCCAGCAACGCGCTCCCCGCCTCCACGTCGAGGAGCAGGGCAGCGGGTTTCCGCTCCTCCTGATCCAGGGGCTTGGCTACGCCGTCTGGGCCTGGCGCCACCAGCTGCCGGCGTTCGCCGCGCGCCACCGGGTCGTCGCCTTCGACAACCGCGGCGCCGGCAGGTCCGGCAAGCCGCCCGGCCCGTACTCGATCGCCGACCTCGCAGACGACGCGGCGCGGGTCCTGGACGAGCGCGAGCTGTCGCGGGCCCATGTGCTCGGCCTCTCCATGGGAGGGTACGTCGCCCAGGCGCTCGCGCTTGCGCGGCCGGACCTCGTCGAGCGGCTCGTGCTCGTCTCGACCAGCCCGGGCGGGCCGGAGGCGCTGCCGCAGCCGGCGGCGACCAGTGAGGCCTGGGCCGCTGCCCGCGGGCTCGCGCCGGAGGAGTTCGCGCGCGCGACGGCCCCCTACTCCTTTGCTCCCGGCTGGACCGAGCGGCATCCGGCGGAGTACGAATCGCTGCTCGCCTCGCGGCTCGAGTTTCCGACCCCGCCCGAGTGCTGGGCCGCGCAGTACGCGGCGTGCGAGGACTTCCTGGCACGCAACCTGCCGGTGGAGGAGATCGCCGCTCCGACCCTCGTCGTCCACGGAGACCTCGACCGGGTCGTCGACCCCGGCAACGGCGCGCTGCTCGCGCGCCGGGTGCCGGGCGCGCGCCTCGTCCGCTTCCCCGACTGCGGCCACCTCGTCCCGCTCGAGGCGCCGGATCGCTTCAACGAGATCGTGCTGGAGCATCTGGCATGAAGGTGCGCGCCGTCGTCCTCGAGGAGGTCGGGCGGCCCCGGCCGTTCGCGGCGTCGCGGCCGCTGACGGTCGCCGAGGTCGAGCTCGACGACCCCGGTCCGGGCGAGCTGCTCGTTCGCGTCGCGGCGGCCGGTGTCTGCCATTCCGACTTGTCCGTCGTGGATGGGAACCGGCCGCGGCCCGTGCCGCTGGTGCTGGGGCACGAGGCGGCGGGTGTCGTCGAGGCGGTCGGCGCGGGAGTTGCGGACGTGAGCGCGGGGGACCACGTCGTCCTCACCTTCGTCCCCAGCTGCGGCACGTGCGCCACGTGCACGGCCGGGCAGCCGACGCTGTGCGAGGCTGCGTCCGCCGCGAACGCCGAGGGGCGGCTGCTCTCCGGCGGACGGCGCTTCCGCCGCAACGGCGTCGAGCTCCACCATCACCTGGGCGTTTCGGCCTTCGCGGAGCGGACCGTGGTGGCTCGCAGCTCGGCTGTCGTGGTGCCCCCGGACATCCCACTCGACGTTGCCGCGCTGCTCGGCTGCGCCACGGTCACGGGCGTCGGCGCGGTGCTCAATACAGCCCAGGTGCCGGCAGGCGCGTCCGTCGCCGTCTTCGGGCTGGGCGGCGTAGGGCTCGCCGCCGTCCTGGGCGCGGCGCTCGCCGGGCGCGCTGCCGCTGGCGGCGGTGGATCCCGTCGAGGAGAAAGCGCTCGCTGGCACTCGATTTGGGCGCCACCCACGCCTTCACGCCACACGAGGCGGTGGAGTCGATCCGCCTGCTGACCGGCGGTGGCGCGGCGTACGTCTTCGAGGCGGCCGGCCACCCGGCCGTCCTCTCGGCCGCCTACGCGGCGACCCGGCCGCGGCGGGACGACCGTCACGATGGGACTGCCGCACCCCGACGCGGAGGTGACGCTCAACGCCCTCTCGCTCGTCGCGGAGGCGCGTACGCTCGTCGGCTCCTACATGGGCTCCTCCGTGCCGCAGCGCGACATCCCTGCGTACGCGGCGCTCTGGCGGGCGGGGCGGCTGCCGGTCGACCGGCTGAAGACGCGCGAACTGCGCCTCGACGAGGTGAACGAAGCGATGGACGCGCTCGCGGGCGGCGAGGTCGTCCGCCAGCTGCTACGACCGTAGATGCGATAGACCGAACCGAAGTAGCATCGCGCCGTGGACCTGCGCGACACCCCGGGCGAGGCCGCGTTCCGCACCGAGGTTCGCGCCTGGATCGAGGCCAACCTGCCGGACGGGTTGCAAGGTCACCGCGGTGGCGCCGCCCGCTTCGACGAGCCGGGGCTGCGCGAGTGGAGCCGCAGCCTCCACGAGGCGGGCTACGCGGGCCTCACCTGGCCGGCCGAGTACGGCGGCGGCGGCCAGCCGTACGGCCACCAGGCGATCTTCCTCGAGGAGATGGCCCGCGCCGAAGCGCCGCCTCACGTCGGCGTGATCGGGCTCGGCATGGCGGGCCCGACGATCATCAGCCACGGCAGCGACGCGCAGAAGGCGCGCCACCTGGAGAAGATCCTCTCGGCCGAGGAGATCTGGTGCCAGGGGTTCTCCGAGCCGGGTGCCGGCTCGGATCTGGCGGGGGTGCGGGCGAGCGCGCGGCTCGACGGCGACCGCTTCGTCGTCGACGGCCAGAAGGTCTGGTCGTCGTTCGCGCACATCGCCGACTGGTGCTTGCTGCTCGCGCGCAGCGATCCCGGCTCGCAACGGCACGACGGCCTCACCTACCTGATCGTGGACATGCGCTCGCCGGGCGTCGAGGTCCGCCCGCTGCGCCAGATCACGGGCGAGGCGGAGTTCAACGAGATCTTCTTCACCGGTGTCGAGGTGCCCGCCGAGAACACGCTCGGCGAGATCGGCCAGGGCTGGCAGGTGGCGATGACGACGCTCCTGCACGAGCGGGGGACGCTCGGCTTCGCCCTCACGGCCGCGCTCGAGGTGAGCGTCCGCAAGCTGATCGAGCTCGCGCGCGAGCGCGGCGCAACGCCGCTGCAGCGCGACGCGATCGCGCGTGAGTGGATCGAGTCGCAGGCGGTCCGGATGACTGCCTACCGCTCGCTCACCCAGCTGATGCGAACCGGGATCCCCGGCCCGGAGGGATCGATCCTGAAGCTGCACTGGTCCGAGGCGAACCAGCGCCTGACGAAGCTGGCGCTCGAGCTGCTCGGCACCGACGCGCCGCTCGCCGGCGAGAACGCCGCCTACGGCGGCTTCTGGCAGCACGCGCAGCTGCGCAGCCGCGGCAACACGATCGAGGCCGGCACCTCCGAGATCCTCCGCAACATCGTCGCCGAGCGAGTCCTCGGCCTCCCCCGCTCGCGCTGATGGACTTCTCCTTCACACCCGAGCAGGAGGAGCTGCGCGAGCAGGCACGTGCGTACCTCGCCGCCAACGAGACTCCCTCGTGGGCCGATCTGGCAGAGCTCGGCTGGACCGGCGTCTCGGTGCCCGAGGACCAGGGCGGCGCAGGACTCGGCTTCCTCGAGGAGGCCGTGCTCTTCGAGGAGCTCGGCCGGGCCCTCTACCACGGCCCCTACTTCTCGACCGTCGCGCTCGTCCTCCCCGCACTCCCGCCGGATCTGCAGGCGGAGGTTGCGTCGGGCGAAGCGTCGTGGACGCTCGCGCTCGGCCCGCTCGTCACGGACCTCGACACTGCCGACAAGGTCGCCTTCGTCGGCGACGACGGGATCTTCGCGCTGGACGGCGGCGAGCGCGAGGTCCTGGAGACGTCCGACGCCACGCGCCCGCTCGGCGTGATCGTCGGCGCCGAGCCGGGCCGCCGCCTGGCCGCCGCGACGCTCGTGCCGGAGCTCCGCCGGCGTGGCCGCGTCGCGCTCGCCCTGGAGGCCTGCGGCATCGGCCGCCGGGCGCTCGAGTACGCGGTCGAGCACGCCTCCACGCGCGAGCAGTTCGGCCGCAAGATCGGCACCTACCAGGCGGTGGCGCATCCGCTCGCCACCACCTACCTCGAGCTCGAGCTCGCCCGCTCGCTCGCGCTCTGGGCCGCCTGGTGCATCGCCGTCGGCGACGCGCAGGCCGACGTCGCCGCAGCCGCCGCCAAGTCGCAATGTGCCGAGGCCGGCGTCGCCGCCTGCGAGCGCGCGATCCAGGCCCACGGCGGCATCGGCTTCACCTGGGAGCACCTCCTCCACCGCCTGTACAAGCGAACATTGTGGATCCAGTCGTGGGACGCCTCGGGCTCTGAGCTGCGGGCCGAGATCGCGTCCACCCTCCTCGACCAGGGAGCGTGAGATGCAGGGCCTGATCATGGACTACCAGCTGAACGTCCCGGCGATCGTGCGCCGGGCCGAGCAGCTTCACGCCCAGCGGGAGCTTGCAACCCGCCTGCCGGACAAGAGCTGGCACACCTACACCTATGCCGACTTCGTCGACCGCGCGAAGCGGCTCACGGTCGCGCTGCGCAAGGAGCTCGGGCTGGGCGACGGCGACCGCGTCGGGACGCTCTGCTGGAACCACTACCAGCACCTCGAGGCGTACCTCGGGCTCCCCACCGGCGGGATGGTCACGCACACGCTCAACCTTCGCCTCCACCCCGACGACCTCACCTACATCGCCAAGCACGCCGGCGACCGCGTCCTGCTCGTCGACAAGGTGCTCTGGCCGCTGGCCGAGACGTTCAAGGACCGTGTCGGCTTCGAGCACGTGATCGCCGTCGGCGACGGACCGACGCCCGACGGCGCGATCGACTACGAGGAGCTGCTGGCGACCGCGAGCGCAGACGAGTTCGAGGAGCGCGACATCGACGAGCGGCTCGCGGCCGCGATGTGCTACACGAGCGGGACGACCGGCAGCCCGAAGGGCGTCGTCTACTCGCACCGCGCGATCGCCGTCCACACGCTGGCGCAACTGCTCGGCAACTGCGCTGCCGCTCTCCGACGCCGACGTCGTCCTTCCGGTCGTGCCGATGTTCCACGCCAACGCGTGGGGCTTTCCGTTCGCCTGCACGCTGATCGGGGCGAAGCAGGTCTTCCCCGGGCCGCATCTCGACCCGCAGAGCCTGCTCGACGCCTTCGTCGAGCACCGAGTCACGGTCACCGCCGGCGTGCCCACGATCTGGCTCGGCATCCTGCAGGCGCTCGACGCGAATCCCGGCGGCTGGGACCTCTCGCGGCTGAGGTCGATGGTCGTCGGCGGCTCGGCGGCGCCGCGCTCGATGATCGAGGCGTTCGAGCACCGGCACGGCCTGCGCATCGTCCACGCCTGGGGCATGACCGAGATGACGCCGCTGGGCACCGTCTCCAACCTGACCACCCGCGAGCTCGCGCTCGACGAGGACGAGCAGTTCGCCTACCGCGCCAAGCAGGGCACCCCGGCGCCGCTACGTCGAGATCCGCGCGCGCGGCGCGGAGGAGCTCGTCCCCTGGGACGGCAAGACGATGGGCGAGCTCGAGGTGCGCGGCGCCTGGGTCGCGTCGGCCTACCACGACGCCCCCGAGGCCGCCGACCGCTGGACCGACGACGGCTGGTTCAAGACCGGCGACATCGTCACGATCGAGCCGAACGGCTACATCGAGATCCAGGACCGCTCGAAGGATCTCGTCAAGTCGGGCGGCGAGTGGATCTCCACGGTCGCGCTCGAGAACGCCTTGATGGGCCATCCCGCCGTCGCCGAGGCCGCGGTGATCGCCATCCCCGACGAGAAATGGTCGGAGCGGCCGCTGGCGGTCGTCGTGCTCAAGGAGGGGGCCTCAGCCACGCCCGACGAGCTACGGGAGCACCTCGCGCCCGACTTCGCCAAGTGGTGGTTGCCCGACCGCTTCGAGTTCGTGGACGAGCTCCCGAAGACCGCGGTCGGCAAGTTCCGCAAGACCGCCTTGCGTGAGCAGTTCGCGCAGGCGCCCGCGGAGACGTCGGCATGACGTACATCTCGACCGAGCACGACGGCGCAGTCGCCGTCGTCACGATCGACCACCCGCCCGTCAACGCGCTCTCCGCGGCGCTGCTCGAGGAGCTGGAGGCCGAGCTCGACCGGCTCGACGGAGATCCCGCCACCCGCGCGATCGTCCTCCGCGGCGCGGGCGAGAAGGCGTTCGTGGCAGGTGCCGACATCTCCGAGTTCCCGACACTGCGGGACGCGGGTCCGAGCGAAGGCGGTTCCGCGCGAGGGATCCAGAAGCTCGCCGCGCGCATGGACGCGGCGGACACGCCCTTCGTCGCCGCGATCCACGGCTGGTGCCTGGGTGGCGGGCTCGAGCTGGCGTCGGCGTGCGACGTCCGCGTGGCCTCCGACGATGCGCGGCTGGGCCAGCCCGAGATCAAGCTCGGGCTGATCCCGGGCGGCGGGGGCACGCAGCGGCTGCCACGACTCGTCGGCATCGGCCGCGCGCTGCTCCTGAACATCGGCGGCGAGCCCATCGACGCACGCACCGCCTACGAGTGGGGCTTGGTCGAGAAGGTCGTGCCGCAGGCGGAGCTGCTCGATGCGGCGCTGGAGATCGCACGCACCTTCGCGGCCCGCTCGCCCCACGCCGTCGCCGTGCTCCGCGAGCTGGCGCGAACGACGCGCGATCTCTCCCTGGAGGAAGGATTGCGCCGTGAGGCCGAGGCGTTCCGCCGCTGCCTCGCGAGTGAGGACGGCCAGGAGGGCGTCGCGGCGTTTCTGGAGAAGCGCGAGCCGCAATTCACGGGCCGGTGACGAGGCAAGCCGCCTTCGTCGTCAGACCCCCGGGGTCTGACAACGACCGCCGATGAGGGCCGTCGTCGTGGAGGAAGCGGGCGGGCCCGAGCAGCTGGTCGTGCGCGACGTGCCCGATCCGGACATTGGCCCCGGACAGGTCCTGGTCGATGTCCGGGCAGCCGCAGTCAACTTCGCCGACGTCCTGATCAGGCGGGGCCGCTACCCGCAGCAGCCGGCGTTGCCGTTCGTTCCGGGGAGCGAGGTCGCTGGGGTGATCGACGACGGACGGCGGGTGCTCGGCTTCGTGCGCATGTCAGGTGGCGGGTACGCCGAGCGGGCAGTCGTCGACGAGGACTGGCTCTTCGACCTGCCCGAGAATGCGTCGTTCGAGGAGGGTGCCGCCTTCCTGCTCGCCTACTTGACTGCGTGGCTCCCGCTGACCCGACAGGCGAACGTCCGGCCCGGCGTGCGCGTGCTCGTCCACGCGGCTGCGGGTGGCGTGGGCAGCGCCGCCGTGCAGACGGCGCGCGCCCTCGGCGCCGAGGTCGTGGCGACGGCCGGCTCGGAGGAAAAGCTCGAGCTTCCCCGGTCGCTCGGCGCCGTCCAGGCCGTGACCTACGAACGGCTGGACGAGATCGAGCCCGTCGACGTCGTTTTCGACCCGGTCGGCGGCGAGCTCTTCGCCGACTCGCTGAAGCTCATCCGCCCGCTCGGCACGGCGATCGCGATCGGCTTCGCCGGCGGCGCCTGGCAGCCGCTCGACCCGGCTCTCCTCGTCGGCCGGAACGTCTCCGCGGCCGGCTTCTACCTCGGCCGTCTGATGCAGTTCCAGCCCGAACTGGTCCGCGAGGCGGCCCTCGACCTGCTCCGGCTCTGGGGCGCCGGGCTGCTCCGGCCGGTCGTGGGCGCGACGTTCCCGCTGGCGGAGGCGCCGGAGGCGCACCGGCTGCTCGAGGAGCGCCGCTCGACCGGCAAGGTGGTGCTCGTCCCTTGAAAGCCCTGGTCACAGGTGGCGCGTCGGGCATCGGCGCGGCGATCGTCGCCCGGCTGCGCGCCGAGGCGTACGAGGTCGAGCCGTTGGATCTCGTCACCGGCTTCGACGTCTCCGACCCGGCGGCGTGGGAGGCGGTCGGGCCGGTCGACCTCGCCTGCCTCAACGCCGGCGTCCTCACCGGCGAGGCCGACGTGGCGGAGTTGACGGTGGAGCAGTATCGGCGGGCCGTCTCGGTCAACGTCGACGGCGTCGTCCTCGGCGTCCGCCGGCTCGTTCACGTGCTGGAGCCGGGCAGCGTCATCGTCGTCACCGCGTCGCTCGCCGGACTGGTCGGGATCCCGGACGACCCGGTCTACGGACTGACGAAGCATGCGGTCGTCGGCTTCGTGCGCAGTGTCGCGCCGCAGCTGGTCGCGCGCGGGATCAAGATTCAGGCCGTCTGCCCCGGCTGGGCGGACACGCCCCTGACCGACGACGCGTTCAAGGCCGAGCTCGCCGAGCAGGGCCACCGGCTCCTGCAGGCGGAGGATGTCGCCGCGGCGGTGCTGATCGCGGCGCGGAGTGAGGGAACCGGCGAGGCGTGGGTCGTGCAGCCGGGCCGCGAGCCGATCAACTACGCCTTCAAGGGCGTCCCCGGGCCGCGGTAGCGACTGGGAGGGATCAGCCTCACGCTGCGTCGTTCTAGGGTGCGCCGAAGGCGCGGATCAGGAAGGCTGCCATCGCTTTGCGGTCGACGAACTCGAGCGGGCAGTAACGCAACGGGTTGATCGCACAGCCGGTCGTGATCCCCTGCTCGTAGAACCGCTCGACGTGGCCGAACCCGAACATCGTCGAGGGCACGTCCGCGAACGTCGGAGTCGACGGCAGCAGCTCGGTGAGGCCCTTCGCCCTCACGATGAAGACGGCCATGTCGCGCCGGGTGATCGTGTCGAGCGGGCAGTAACGCAACGGGTTGATCGCACAGCCGGTCGTGATCCCCTGCTCGTAGAACCGCTCGACGTGACCGAACCCGAACATCGTCGAGGGCACGTCCGCGAACGTCGGCGTCGACGGCAGCAGCTCGGTGAGACCCTTCGCCCGCACGATGAAGACGGCCATGTCACGGCGCGTCACCTGCTCGTCGGGGCAGTACCCTCGCGCCCCCGTTGCCAGGTTGAGCGTCGTGCACCCGGTCGTGACACCCTTCTTGAACAGCTGCTCGACAAACAGGTGAAGAGGCGCCGTCGGTGGCGAGTCGGTGAACGTGTACACGTACGCGCGTCCAGCACCGGTGGAGTTGTCCTTGCCCGGCGCCCCCACGTCCACCGCGCGCGCCTCGAGCCAGGTCTGCAGCTGAGCAGGCGTCAGCGAGGGGTTCTGCTGCTTCCCGAGCGCCGCCAGACCCGCGACATGCGGCGCCGACGCCGACGTGCCGTTGAACCCGCTCGGGCAGCCCGGCAAGCCAGGTGAGATGCCGTAGGTGGCGGTCGAGACGCCGTCGAGTCCGGCGATGTCGGGCTTCGTCCGCCCGTCGATCGTCGGCCCCAACGAGCTGTACGGCCGTAGCACTCCGTCCACCCAGCACAGGGCACCCGCCGCCATCGCGTTCGGCGAGGAGGCCGGCTCGAAAATGCTCCCCGCCGAGACGACGTACTCGGGCTCCTGGAAAGCGACGACCATGTCGAACCGCGGCGCCGTGGTCGCCGAGAGGCGTGCGATCGCGACGTGGAAGGTGCTCGTGCCGCCCGGGTTCGTGTAGCAGAGGTCCTCTGTCGGGCGCTGCGTTCCGCTTTGGACGTTCGCGGACCCGGCGACGATCGTCGTCGCGGTCGCGTCGAGGAGATAGAGATTGAAGTCCTGGTTGGACGTCGGCCAGTTGTCCCACTTGAGAAACACGCAAGCCCTCTGCCCGGCGCCGACGACGATCCCGTTCGTCTCGTCGCCCGTGACCCAGTCGTGCCAGTTCGGATCGACGCTCCCCGGGTTGAAGTTTCCGCTCCAGTGCTGTTGCGCATAGTTCCCGGCCGACATGACCCAGAGGATCCCGTTCGCGCGCGCGTCGGCGACGGTCGCGTCGGGCGTCCCTGGGGCGCCGTTACCGTCGCCGCGCGCGGTGTAGGCAAAAGTGAGCGACGCGTTCACGATCGTGATCCCGTTCGCCTTCGCATAATCCTTCGCTTGTCCGAAGTTCACTTCGTTGGCGATGCAGATCAGGTAGAGCTGCGCCTGCGGGGCGACCTCGTGGACGACCTCAGCGACAGCGGTGCCGTGCACGTGCGCCGTGTTGAAGCCACCGCCGCAGAAGTCGACCGCCGTCACATCGGCCGGCAGGTCACCCTCCGCCTGGCGTGCGGCGAGCCCCGTGAATCCCGTATCGACGATCGCCACCTTGACACCGGCCCCCGTCCACTTGGCCGCCTGGAACACGTTCGCGTTCGAGCCGGCGACCTCCTCGCCGGTCACGGCTTGCTCGATCGTCCGGTGCGGCGGTCGCAGATAGGCCACGGCCGATCGGCGTGCCAGTTGCTCGAGTCCGCCGGGCGGGACGAGCGCCTGCACGAGACTCGCGTAGGAAGCCTCGACTTCACCACCTGCGGCGCCGACCGCCGAGACCGCGGCGGCGTGACCTCCCCGCGCTTCGACTACCACTCGAACACGTCCTGCGTCGACGTCGAGTCCGAGCGCACGGGCCCTCTCCGCACCCCGACCGCCCTGCCGCTGCGCCGTTCGCGACCTCGCCGAGGCTCGAAGCGAGCTTCGCCGACGTCGCAGACCGCGGCGGAGCGACCAGGACGCGCTCCGACGCCGAGGCGCTCACCCCTTCCCCCCACCCGGAGCGGCACCCGCCACAGCAGCGCTCAGCGCGGCAACCGCGGCACACGCCATCACAGCCAGCGGCACTGACACGCGTTTCAATCGGAACTCCCTCCCGCCACGGAGTCGGACGTCGCGCCCGAGCCGATTCTCGTTTGCGCGCCGACCACCGTCGCCGCCTCGCGTTCTTACTCGACTCGAGGCAACATTGCAAGCAACGGCCAACCCCTCCTAGCCGAAGCGCCAGGTGCCGCCGCCGGCGAACTCCTTCAGGATCCGCCGCGCGACGACCATCCGGTGCACCTCGTCGGGGCCGTCGTAGATCCGAGCGGCCCGCGCAGCCCCCGCCATCGCCGCGAGCGGAGTCTCGTCCGTCAGGCCGCGCGCGCCGTGCACCTGGATCGCCCTGTCGATCACGTCGTTCAGCACGCGTGCGGCGTAGAACTTGATCAGCGACACCTCGACGCGGGCCTCGTCGCCCTGATCGATCGTGTGAGCGGCGTCGAGGGTCATCAGCCGGCAGGCCTGAATCTCGGCCGCGGAGTCGGCGATCCAGTTCTGCACGGTCTGCTTCTCGGCGAGCGGCCCGCCGAACGCCTCGCGCGCGAGCGCGTAGGAGCACATCAGCTCGAATGCGCGCTGCATCTGGCCGAGCCAGCGCATGACGTGATGGATCCGGCCGGGCCCCAGGCGCTTCTGTGCGATCCGGAACCCTTCACCGACGCCGCCGAGCGTGTTCTCGAACGGCACGCGCACATCCGTGTAGCGCACTTCGCAATGGGTCGTCCACCCACGGCCGCGATGCCCCATGGTCGGTATCGCCCGCACGATCTCGACACCGGGCGTGTCGGCCGGGACGATGATCTGCGTCGCTCGGCTGTGCGGGTCTGCGTCGGGGTCGGTCACCGCCATGACGATCCCGAAGGCGGCGCCTTCGGCGCTCGAGGAGAACCATTTGTGGCCGTCGATCACCCACTCGTCGCCGTCCCGGCTGGCGCGCGTGCGCAGGGTCGTCGGATCCGAGCCCGACACCTCGGGCTCCGTCATCGAGAAGAACGACCGGATCTCCCCTGCCGCCAACGGCCTCAGCCAGCGCTCCTTCTGCTCGTCCGTCCCGAACTGCCAGAGGATCTCGGCATTGCCCGCGTCGGGAGCCTGGCAGCCGAAGACGAGCTGCGCGGGCAGCGAACGGCCGATCTCCTCGTTCAGGTGGGCGTAGACGAGGAAGCTGCCGTTCGAACCACCCGCCTCCGGCGGCAGGTGCGGCGCCCACAGGCCCCGCTCCTTGACGAGGCCGCGCAGGCGCTCGACGAGCGCGTCCGCTTCCTCGTCCTCGCGGGCCAACGCAGGCTCCGCCGGATAGACGTGCTCCTCCATGAACGCACGCACGCGGGAGCGGAGTTCGAGCACCTCGTCGGCGGGGCGCAGGTCGGTGATCGTCATCGGGTTAGCATCGCACCGATGCGCCTCGGGTTCTACATGGGGTACGCCCCGCCGGGCACAAGCCCGCTCGAGCCGATCGCGCTCGCGCAGGAGGCAGAGCGCCTCGGCTACGACTCCGCCTGGGCCGCCGAGGCCTGGGGCACCGACTGCGTCAGCGTTCTCGCCTGGCTGGGCGCCACGACGACGACGCTCAAGCTGGGCTCGGCGATCATGCAGATCCCGGGCCGGACGCCGGCGAACACGGCGATGACCGCGGCGACCCTCGACCTCCTCTCGGGAGGCCGCTTCCTGCTCGGGCTCGGCACGTCCGGGCCGCAGGTGGTCGAAGGCTGGCACGGCCAGCCGTGGGCCAAGCCGCTCGGCCGGACGCGGGAGTACATCGAGATCGTCCGCGCCGCCCTGCGGCGCGAGCAGCTCGAGTTCCACGGCGAGCACTACGACATTCCGCGCCGCGACGGCACCGGGCTCGGCAAGCCGCTGAAGCTGATGGCGCGACCGCTACGGGCGGAGATCCCGATCTATATCGCGGCGATGTCGCCGAAGGCGGTCAGCCAGGCGTTCGAGATCGCCGACGGCTGGCTGCCCATCTTCTGGTCGCCGGAGAAGGCCCGCGCGGTCTATGCCGACGCGTTCGCCGGTGCGCGACCCGGCTTCGACATCGCGGCGAGCGTCCCAGCCTTCCTCGTCGACGACGTCGATGCCGCACGCGACGCGCTCAAGCCCTACTACGCGCTCTACATCGGCGGCATGGGCGCACGGGGCAAGAATTTCTACAACGACCTCTGCCGCCGTTACGGCTATGAGGCCGAGGCGCAGACGATCCAGGATCTCTACCTGGAGGGGAAGAAACGCGAGGCCGCCGCCGCCGTACCCGACGCGTTCGTCGACGAGGTCGCGCTGGTGGGGCCGAAGGAGCGGTTGGCCGACCGGCTCGCGGCGTGGCGCGAGTCCGGGGCGACGACGCTCCTCGTCTCGACCCCGCAGGTCGAGGCGATGCGCGCCCTGGCCGAGCTCGCCCTGTGAAGGAAGCGCTGGAGGAGGCGCTGGCCGCCCGCGTCGAGCGGGCGGTGCAGCTTGCCGGCGGCGCCTCGAAAGAAGCCTGGGCGGTCGACACTGCCGACGGGCGCCGACTGCTCGTCCGCAGGGCCGGGGGCGGTGTCATCCACCGCAACACGCTTTCGCTCCGAGACGAGTTCGAGGTGCTCGTCGCAGCCCGCGAGGCAGGCGTCCGTGTTCCCGAGCCGTTCGCCTACCTCGGCGAGATCGACGGCCGGGAAGCGTTCGCGATGGAGCGCGTCGAGGGCGAGACGATCGGCCGCCGGATCGTCCGCGACCCGCCGCCCGGCCTCGCGCTCGAGCTCGCAGACGAGCTCGCCCGGATTCACGCCATCCCGGCCGAACGGCTCCCCTTCCTCCCCGCGGGCGACCTCTGGGAGGCCTTGTACGCCGACCTCGACGCCGTGGCAGAGCCGCACCCGGCGATCGAGTACGGGCTCGCCTGGTCGCGCGAGCGGCTTCCGCTCGAGCGGCCCCGCGTCGTGTCGCACGGCGACTTCCGCGTGGGCAACTTCGTCATCGGCCCCCATGGGCTCGTGGCGGTGCTCGATTGGGAGTTCGCGCACGTCTCCGACCCGGCGGACGACCTTGCCTGGCCGTTCGTGCGCGCGTGGCGGTTCGGCGCCGACGACCGCCGGCTCGGCGGGATCGGCGACGTGGAGCCGTACCTCGCTCGCTACGCGGACTTGACCGGTTGCGAGATCCCACTCGCCGAGCTCTACGCCTGGGAGGTGCTCGGCAACTGCAAGTGGGCGATCGGAGCGCTCGGGCAGACGCGACGCCACCTGAGCGGCGAGGGGCGCGACGTCGAGTACGCGATCCTCGGCCGGCTGGCGGCGGAGATGGAGTACGAGCTGCTCGACCTGATCGGCAAGGCGGCATGAGCGATCGTCCCAGTGCGGGCGAGCTGGCTGCCGCGGTGCGCGACTTCCTCGAGGGTGAGATTCTTCCCGCGCTCGACGACCGGCGACTGCGCTTCCGGACGCTCGTCGCGATGAACGCGCTCGGAATCGTCGAGCGCGAGTCGCCGCCGCCGCCACCGCCGGACCCCTCGGACGCCGAGCTCGCCCGGCGGCTCCGCGCCGGCGACGTGCGCGAGGGTGATCTCGAGCTCCTCGAGTGCGAAGGTGCGCGAGAAGCTGCTGGTCGCGAGCCCGAGCTATCTCGAGCGGTACCAGTAGCAGTGCGGCGGCGGCTCTACCTGATGCGCCACGGCGAGGTGGCGTACTTCGACGCCGACGGCAAGCCGTTGCCCGAGGACGATGTCGGCCTGACGGAGGAGGGACGCGCCCAGGCCGAAGCCGCGGCCGCCCTGCTGGCGCTGACTCGGATCGACCGCGTGATCACGAGCGGCCTCCGGCGGACGGTCGAGACGGCGTCGCTCGTCGTCCCCGGGGTCGAGGCCGAAGCCTGGCCCGAGCTTCGGGAGCTCCGCGGCGCGAAGCTCTCCACGATTCCCGAGGACGAGCTCGAGGAGGAGTTCGTTCACGCCTTTCGCGGCGTCGTGCCGCTCGAACGCCGCTTCCTCGGCGGGGAGACGATCGGCCAGCTCTTCGACCGCGTCCTCCCGGCCGTCGAGCGGCTGCTGCCGACGAGAGCTGGGACACCGCGCTCGCGGTGCTCCACGGCGGCGTCAACCGCGCGATCATCTCGTGGGCCCTGACCGGGGAGCGGATCTACCTGGGGCCCATCGAGCAGGCGGCCGGCGGCGTCAACGTGCTCGACGTCAGTGACGACGGTTGGATCGTGCGCGCAGTCAACCATTCGCCGCTGGATCCGGCCCATACGGACACGCGGCTGACCGTGATGGAGCGCTACTGGCAGCGAGTACCAGCGGGGTCAGACCCCCGAGGGGGTCTGACCCCGAAAGCCGCTACAGGCGCCGAGCGCCTCTAGCTCACCGCGAACGCGCCTCCCGACATGCACTTCTGGGACGCGACGGCCCGGAACGTGCCGTTCGTGAACTTCATCATCTGGTCGCAGCCGACCGGGAACTGGTCGTTCCCGCCCGTCTTCTGCTTGTTCCCGGGAAGGAGGAACGGGTTGACCTCGTTCCAGTTCCGGAACGCATTCATGAAGCTGGTCCTGGTCGGGTTCTTGCCCGCCTTGTACAGGAGCTCAACGAACGCGTGCCCGGCCGCCATCCCGTAGAAGTTGAGCCCGTCCGTGACCCGCCCTTTCGGGTGGTAGGTGGCCATCACCTGCTTGTAGAGCTTCATCCCGGCGTCGTTGTCCCACTTCGGATTGGCCGGGTCCTTCAGGTACTGCGTCGTGTACGTGTTGTTCAGGATCGCGTCGCTCGCCCCGCCCGCCTTCGCCGCGGTGAGGAACGTGTCGGTCGCCGAGACGGAGTTCGTGTAGACGACGTCGGGCGTCCAGCGGAGCGCCGTCGCCGTCGCGTAGGCCCGGATCGTGTTTCCGGGGAGCGAGAAGATCACGAGGATCGTCGCGCCCGAGGCCCGCAGCCGGACCATCTGCGAAGCGACGCTCGTCGCCGTCGTCTCGTGAGGCTCCTTCGCGACGATGTTCGACTTCTTCGCGCCGAGCCCGGTCTCGAGGCCGGCGATGTAGTCCTTGCCGTAGCTGTCGTTCTGGTAGAGGACCGCGATCTTCGCGTTCGGGCTGTTGCGCGCGATCGCCTGGCCGTAGAGCGCCCCCCTCGAACTGGTACGGGGGCTGCCAGCCGCCCGTCCACGGGTACTTCTTGAAGTCGACGCCCCACGTCGTCGCGCCGGTGGAGACGAGGATCTGCGGCACCTTCTTCTGGTTCAGGTAGGGCCGGATCGCCTCGTTCACCTCGGTCCCGAGCGAGCCGAGGTTGACGAAGATCTTGTCCTGCTCGACCAGCCGGCGCGTCAGCTGGACCGAGTTCGCCGGGTTGTAGCCGTCGTCGTAGACGATGAAGTTGATCTGGCGGCCGTAGACGCCGCGCTTCCCGTCCGGGCCCTTCCGCTTGTTGACGTAGCTGAAGTACGCCTTCATCGCCACCGGAATCGGGGCGTAGAGGGAAGCGGGCCCTGTGAGCGGGAACGTCCCGCCGATCGTGACCGTCCGAGCCGTGACCCCGTCGACGGTCGGCGCAGCGGTCGACGAAGCGACCGAGGCGCCGAGCGCGACGACGAGCACCAGCCCCAAGAGAACGACCCTGCGCATGGAGACTCCTTGTCGGAAGTGGGTGATTGAGCGCGACGATACAACGCCGCCGTGCCGCTTTCCAGAGACGCCGGAAGGAGCTATCGGTTAGTCGTGAGGCCGAGCTCGCCTGCGAGCGCTTCCGCCTCGTCGAGCTCGGTCGCGAGCGCATCGAGCCCGGAGGCCCAGATCGCGGGGTCGGCGAGGTCGAGCCCGACGATCTCCGCGAGCTTCTCGGGAGACTGCGACCCTCCGGCCCGGAGCAGCTCGAAATACGGCTCGACGAGCGCGTCACCCTCCGCTTCGTAGCGGCGGAAGATGGCGAGCGCGAAGAGGTACCCGAACGCGTACGCGTAGACGTAGCCGGGAACGCCGGCGAAGTGCGGGACGTAGCTCCACCAGGCCGCGTACCCCTCGGTCTGCACCGAGTCGTCGAACAGCTCGAGCTGCGCGTCGAGCCACAGCTCGCTGATGCCGTCCGGCGAGAGCTCGCCGCTCTTGCGCCTCGCGGTGTGCACCCGGTCCTCGAAGCGGTTCATGGAGATCTGCCTGAACGTGGTCGCGATCGCGTCCTCGAGGCGGCCGGTGAGGAGATCGAGCCGGAGCTTCGGATCGTCCTCGGCCGCGAGCAGGCGCTTGAACACCAGTGCCTCGCCGAAGACGGAGGCCGTCTCCGCCGTGGTCAGCGGAGTCGACGCGTTGAACAGACCGAGCGGCTGGGCGAGCGCCCCATGCAGTCCGTGCCCCAGCTCGTGCGCCAGCGTGAGCACGGAGCGCCGGTCGCCGGTGTAGTTCATCAGGACGTAGGGATGGACTCCCGGCACGGTCGTGGCGCAGAACGCCCCCGTACGCTTGTCCTCGCGCACCGGCCCGTCGATCCACGAACGCCGGAAGAACTCCTCCACGGTCTCGCCCGCATCCGGCGAGAAGTCGGCGTAGGCGCCGACGACGAGCTCGCGGGCGTCTTCCCACGGCACACGGACCGTGTCCTGGGTGAGGGGCGCGAACCGATCCCAGTGCGCCAGGCGGTCGAGCCCGAGCAGCCGCGCCTTCAGCCGGTAGTAGCGCCGTGCGATCTCGTAGCGCGAGACGACGGCATCCACGAGTGCCTGGACGGCCTCGTCGGTGGCCTCGTTGGCGAGGTTGCGCGAGCTGATCCAGGTCGGGTAGCCGCGCAACCTGTCGTCGATCGACTTGTCCAGCAGGATCGTGTTGAAGATGAACGTCCGCGTGCGCAGCCCGGGTGCAAGCGCCTCGGTGATTGCCTCGGCCGCCTCGCGCCTCGTCTCCCGGTCCGCGCGCGTACAGGCGGGACATCGCCGTCTCGATCGACACGCCCTCCCCGTCGAGCTGCACGCGCATCGCTCCGAGCAGCTCCTCGTAGAGACGTGACCACGCCGAGACGCCGGAGACGGTCTTCTCCGTCAGGACCCGTTCCTCGGGCTCGGTGAGGAGATAGGGGCGGTACTTCCGCAGCGAGGAAAGGTAGTGCCGCCAATGCTCGACGGCGGGATCGGCGAGCAACTCGTCCGCGCGGGCGTCGTCCAGGGCGGCCCACTCGAGCCCGAAGAAGAGGAGCTGGGTCTCGAGCGCAGCCGCGCGCTCCTGCAACTGCGCGAGCAGCGCTCCGCGCGCGGAGTCGGCCATGTTCGTCGCGAAGCGAAGGTGCGCGTAGGTCAGCCCGCGGTCGAAGGCCGACTCGATGCGCTCGCGCTCCGTAACCGCGTTCGCGAGCTCGGCCGCGTCGAGCTCGCCGACCGCGCCGTGATAGCGCGAGCGGAACGCCTCGGCCGCGGCCTCGGCGCCGGCGATCTCCTGCTCGAGCTTGGGATCGTCGGGCCCTTCGTACAGATCGGAGAGGTCCCACGCGACCTCTTCCGCGCCGGTCAGCTCTGTCGTCGCCATGCGCCGGAGCCTACAGGCAAGGTCGCGTTCTGCCGCTAGGTCAGTTCAGCGGGGTCGGTGACCGGCGCGCCACAGGCGAAGCGCTCGCAGAGATACACGGCCGGCTTCCCGTCGACGAGCCCCTTGCCGGCCAGGAGCGGCACGCCCTCGGCCGGGCCTACCGCTACGACCGTTCGGGGCTGAAAGGGCATCATCGCGGCGCGCGCGACCGGCGCGTCGACGGCGCCGGCGATCGCCAGTTCCCGCGGCGTGCTGAGGTAGAGGTCGAGCGCGCAGAGCGACCACGCGAACGCACCGGGCGCCCGGGTGAGGGCCGGCGCGACGAGCCGCAACACGCCTGCGGCCCGACGCTCCAGGTCGTCGTCGCCCCAGATGCGTGCGAGCCGGAGCAACACCCACGCCAGCATCGAGTTTCCCGACGGGAGCGGGTTGTCGTCGAGCGGCTTCGTCCGCGCGACGAGGCCGTCGCCCTCGCGCTCGGCCAGGAAGAAGCCGCCGTGCTGATCGTCTGCGAACAACTCGACCGCGAGCAGTCCGAGCCGACGCGCTTCGTGCAGCCAGCGCACCTCCCCAGTCGCGGCGTGGAGCTCGAGCAGACCGTGGGCGGCGTTCGCGTAGTCGTCGAGGAAACCCGGCCCGCTCGTGCGGCCGTCTCGCCACGAGCGGAAGAGGCGACCATCCTCACCGGACAGCGGACCGAGCAGGAACTCGGCGACGCGGCGTGCAGCATCCAGCCAGTCGCGTCGTTCGAGCCGGTAGCCCCCCTCGGCGAGCGCAGCCAGGGCGAGGCCGTTCCACGAGGCGATCGCCTTGTCGTCTAGGCCGGGCTGGGACCTCGCGGCGCGGATCTCGCGGAGGCGTTCGCGCAACTCCGGCTCGAGCGCGCCCCGGAGAACGAAGCGGTCGTGTTCGAACGGCTGCAACAGCTCCGAGGGGATCCCTGCCTGCGCGGCCTCCTCCTCGTTCCACGTGAAGGTGAGCCCCTCGACACCGTCGGTATCGGCGTCCTGCGCCGAAGCGAGCCCCCCGCCGGGCAGCGCCAGCTCGTCCACGACGTAGTCGAGCGTCTCCTCGACGACCTGGCGCCACCTCGGCGCGCCGGAGACAGCCCACGCGTGCAGGTAGACCGAAGCGAGCTGCGCGTTGTCGTACAGCATCTTCTCGAAGTGCGGGATCAGCCAGCGGTCGTCGACCGAGTAGCGGTGGAAGCCGCCGCCGACGAGGTCGTACATGCCGCCGGCCGCCATCCCGGCGAGCGTCCGGTCGACCATCTCCGCCGCCCGCTCTGAGTCGCGGCGGAGCAGGAACTCGATCGTCGAGGCAGGCGGGAACTTCGGCGCGCGGCCGAAGCCGCCGAAGCCCGGCTCGAACGTGCGCGTGACCGCGTGCTCCGCGTCCGCGAGCAGCGCATCCGTCAGAGGCTCCGCGGAGGCCGCGACTCGGGCGGCGCCGCCGAGCGCGTCGACGAGGCTGCGAGCCTGGCGAGCCACGTCGTCGCGCCGCTCGCGCCAGGCCTCGGCCACGGCCAGCAGCAGCTGCCGGAAGCTCGGCAGGCCGTGCCGCGGCTCGGGCGGGAAATAGGTGCCCGCGAAGAACGGCTCGCCCTCGGGAGTGAGAAAGACCGTCATCGGCCAGCCGCCGCTACCGGTCATGGTCACCGTGGCGTCCATGTAGAGGGCGTCGACGTCCGGGCGCTCCTCACGGTCGACCTTGACGTTGACGAAGTGCTCGTTCATCACGGCCGCGGTCGCCGGATCCTCGAACGACTCGTGCGCCATCACGTGGCACCAGTGGCAGGCGCTGTAGCCGACCGAGAGGAGGATCGGCCGGTCCTCGGCCCGGGCCCGCGCGAGCGCCTCCTCGCGCCACGGATACCAGTCCACCGGGTTGTCGGCGTGCTGGAGCAGGTACGGACTCGTCTCTTGTGCGAGCCGGTTCATTTCCGGAGGTGGTTGCTCACGTCCCAGGTCCAGAACTCGACGACGTTCCCGTCGGGGTCGGTGACGTAGGCGGCGCGGCTCTCCTCGTAGGTGTCGAAGACGTGCTCCTCCACCTCGTGCCCGCGCTCGCGCAGTCGAGTCACGAGCGCGTCGTAGCCGACGTCGTCGATGTGCAGCGCGAAGTGGACGTGCACCCCGCCGCGCCCCTGCGCGAGCCCGACCTGCGGCCGCCAGAGGCCGATCCGGGTCCGCTCGCCGGCCATCACCCAGGCCGCCTCGCGGTGCGGCCAGCGCTCGACGAGCGGAAGCCCCAGGTCCTCGGTGTAGAAGCGGACCGCACGCTCGAGGTCGACGACCTCGAGCACGAGCTCGTTCACGCCGGTGATACCGCGCCCCGGCACGTCAGGCCGGTTGCCTCCGGGCGAGCGCCCAGCGGACCACCTCGACGGCGCGGCGACCGCCAATCGCGATCGACGAAGCCGAGCAACAGCCCCTTCCACGGCTCCTCCTCGAACTGCTTGCCGCCCACGTAGCCGAGCATCGCCGCATACGTGCCCCAGATCAGCCCGGCGATGACGTCGGCGACGATGAACCGTCGCCACGGCATCCCCTGTGTATACCCGGAGGCGAACGTGACGGCGGTCCGCCCGCCGGGGATGAAGCGCGCGATCACGATGATGTAGAAACCGCGCAGCTCGAGTTGGCGCTCGGCCCAGTCGAAGCCCCGGTGCGCCTTCTCGGACGGAACAGCCGCCGGACGGTGCGCTCGCCCGCCCAGCTGACCGATGAAGTACGAGATGTTGTCGCCGACGATCGCGCCGCGCCGGCGGCCGACCGATCACGAGGAGGAGCACGAGGTCGCCGCTCGCGGCGAGGTTGCCGGCGGTGATCACGACCGTCTCGCTGGGGACGAGCGGGAAGAAGGCGTCGATCATCGAGACGGCGAAGATGACGAGGTAGCTCCACCACTCGCCCGAGACCCAGTCCCTGAACTGATCGAACATCAGCGCATCGTCGCAAAACGCGGGGGAAACCATGTTTCCCCCGCGAGCCCCCTTCTTCTGCGCTCGCCATAGCACAGCGAATTGAGCCTCCCGGCCGGCAAAGCCGGCCTCCGGCCACATGGGGGAACGCTTCGGCCAACGCAGAGAGCCGACGACACTTCGTCTTCGGCGGCGATGATTGCCAAGTGGCGCACCTACCGCTCGCCGGGACACGCGTCCTCGACGTGACCACGTCGATCGCGGGGCCCCACTGCGCGCAGGTTCTCGCAGCCCTCGGCGCCGACGTCGTCAAGGTCGAGCGACCGGACACCGGCGACGACGCGCGGGCTTGGGGGCCGCCGTTCTGGAACGGCGAAGGCACGATGTTCCTCTCCGTCAACGCAGGCAAGCGCTCGCTCGCGTTGTCGTTGCGCGACGAGCGCGGCCGGGCCGTCCTGCGCCGTCTCGCCGACCGAGCTGACGTCTTCCTCCAGAGCCTCCGGCCCGGGCTCGCCGAGGAGCTCGGCCTTGGCCCGGACTCTTTGCGCACGAGCAACCCGCGGCTCGTCTACTGCTCCGTCGGTGCGTACGGTCGGACCGGCCCGCTCGCCCGCGAACCCGGTTACGACGCGTTGATGCAGGCCGCCGGCGGGCTGATCTCGATCACGGGCGAGCCCGGGCGGCCCGGCGTCCGCACCGGCTCGTCGCTGATCGACCAGGGCACGGGCACCTGGGCCGCGCTCGGGGTGCTCGCCGCTCTGCTCGAACGCGAGCGAACCGGTGAAGGCTCACTGGTCGACGTCTCGCTGTACGAGACGGCTGTTGGCTACGTGGCCTACCACCTGGTCGGCTATCTCGCCGACGGGACCGTGCCCCGCGGCGAAGGGACAGCCTTCCCCATGGTCGCGCCGTACCAGGTCTACGCCGCCCGAGATGGCGAGCTGATGATCGCGGCCGGGAACGATCGGTTGTTCGCGGCGCTCTGCGCCGTGATCGGCCTACCCGAGCTCGCCGCCGACGCGCGCTTCCGCACCAATCCCGATCGCGTCGCCCATCGAGAGGAGCTGAACGAGCTCCTCCTCGACCGGCTGCGCACGCAGGACAGCGGGACCTGGCTCGCCCGCCTGTCCACCGCCGGCGTGCCGGCAGCGCCCGTCGCCGACGTCCGAGCTGTCGCCGAGTCGCCGCAGACCGAAGCACTCGGCCTGCTCGAGCCGCTGCCACATCCGCGCATCGCCGATCTCCGCCTGCCGGCGCTCCCGTTGTCGTTCGACGGCGAGCGAGCGCTGCACCGCTCACCGCCTCCGGGCGTCGGCGAGCACACCGCCGAGATCCTGCGCGAGGCCGGCTATACGCAGGACGCGATCGAGGCGCTCGCCGCGGCCGGCGTGGTTCGAATCGGTTAGTTGGGGACCATGTGGTTCCCCCACGGTCCTCATTCGTACTGGAGCGCCTCGAGCGGGTTGAGCCGGGCCGCGCGACGGGCGGGCATGATCGCCGCGATGACGCCGACCACGACCGCGAGGACGGCGAGGACGACGAGTTGGCCCCAGGGCACGATGAAGCGGACGTCGAACTGATCGAGGGCGCGGGTCACGAGAGCCGCCAGGAAGATGCCGAGCGGCACGCCGATGGCGGCGCCGATCAGGGCCGTGATCACGCTCTCGTGCCGCACCATCCGGCGCACCTGGCGCCGCGTCATCCCGATCGCCCGGAGCATGCCGAGCTCGCGCGTGCGCTCGAAGACCGAGAGCACGAGCGTGTTGACCATGCCGAACAGGCTGACGATCACAGAGAGCGTGAGTAGGACGTACAGCAGCATCAGGAACTGGCCGAACTCCGCGTCCTCCTTGTCGATCCACTCCTTGCGCGTCTGCACCTTCGCATCCGGGAAGCCGGCGGCAGCCTGCTCGAGCTCGGCGCGGCTGGCATCGTTCGGGCCGCCCCGGACCTTGACGAACGTGTACTGGTTGCGCGGGCGATCGACGAGCGAGTCGAACGTCTCGATCGGGATGCTGAGGCTGCCGAGCAGCGGGTAGAAGGGTGGGGGTCGGTAGACACCCTTGACCACTGCCTTCGTGGACGTGTTCTCGCCTGTGCGGACCGTCACCGTCTGGCCGACGGAGATGCCGTGGTCGTCGGCGAACTGCTTGTCGACGATCGCACCGTTCGAGCCGAGCTGCGCGAGGATGGCGTCGGACCCCTCGGTCCAGTCGAAGTTGTAGCCGGCGGTGATGTGTGCGGGATCGATCCCCGTCAGGTAGCCGCCGTGACCGTCGATCTCGGCGAGCTCGGAGCGCACGTGCGTGACGACCTCGGGCGAGTCGCGCCTTGGCGACCGCATCGCCCGCAGCGGCGACGAACGGCGTGTAGCCGTCCTGGGAGGTGACGATGAAGTCCGCCGCGATCTGATCCTCGATCGCACCGCGGTTCGACTCCCGCATCCCGTTCACGAACGTCGCGACGAACGAGACGAGCGCGACGCCGATCATCAGCGCAGCCGCCGTCGCGGCGGTCCGGCCCGGGTTGCGGCGGGCGTTCTCGCCGCCCACCCGCGACGTCGGCCGGTCCGGAACGACGCCCGGGAACTCCGCCGGCCATTCCGGTCTCCACGAGGTCACCGAGCTCCGAGCCCACATCAGGGCGACGATCACCAGGAGAATGGGGTTCAACAGGGCTCCGCCGACGAAGGCCGCCGCACGCTTGCCGCCGGGGCCGGGCCCCCAGGCGCCGTAGCGCAGCAGCCAGTACGGCAGCGCCCAGAACGGCCAGACGATGACGAGCAGCACGAGCAGCGACGCGCGCGAGACCGGGCTGAGCACCCTTGCCAGCGGGCGCACGAGGCGCGACGAGAGCAACGCGACGCCGACGAACAACGCCAGCACCCCCGCGGCGATCGAGAGCAGTCGCTCTGCCGTCCCGACATCGTCCACGAACATCGCGTAGCCGAGGAGCACCAGCGCGAGGACGGTCGTGAGCGCGGCGATGTACGGCACGAACGGTGCGAGGCGCGAACGCGGCAGCGTCGCGCCCTCGCGGACGGCCGCGATCGGGGGCACACGCGTGGCGCGGATCGCCGGGAAGAGGCCCGCCAGAAGCGTGATCAGGACGCCGACCAGCAGCGAGACGACGATCGTCCTCGTCGCGAACACCGTCCCGGCGACCGGCAGCTCGAGCTCGAGGGCACGGAAGAGCGACTGCAGGCCCTCGGCGAGGAGCAGGCCCAGGAAGAGCCCGATCACCGACGCGATCAGCCCGATCACGAGCGCTTCGAGGACGACGGTACCGAGGATCTGGCGGCGTGATCCTCCCAGCGTGCGAACGGTGGCGAACTCGCGCGTCCGCTGGGCGACGGTGATCGAGAGCGTGTTGAAGATCACGAACGACCCCACGAAGAGCGCGATGCCGGCAAACGCGAGCAGGAAGTAGCGGATGAACGACGTGAACTCGCTGATCTCGTCCTTCTGCTCCTGTGCCTCCTCGGCGCCCGTGCGCACCTTCGTCGCCGGGGGCAGGATCGGCTCGATCTCGCGGATCAGCTGTTCCGGCGTCGTGCCGGGCTTGCCGGCGACCGAGATCGCGTCGAACTCGCCCTTCCGGCCCAGGAGCTCCTGCGCGGTCGCGATGTCGAAGATGCTGAAGGTGGCCGAGCCGAGCGAGTCGACGTTCCCGTACTGGGCGATCCCGACCAGCCTGAACGGCCGCTTGGGCTGGAGCGTCGCGATCTCGACCGTGTCGCCGACCGCGTACCCCTCCTTGTCCGCCGTCCCGGCATCGATCACCACCTCGTCAGGCGCGGTTGGCCAACGCCCCTCGAGCAGGTTCAGCGGGTTGAACCGCGAGTACTCGGGGCTCGTGTCGATGCCGAACCCGAGACTCGGCGCGCCCTGCGTGTCGACCGCCTTCCCCTCCTTGGTCAGGATCTTCGCGTTCGACTCGTCGTAGACCCCGCCCATCGCGGCCTCCACCGAATCGAGGGAGCGGATCTTTGCGAGCAGCTCTTCGGGAACCGGCGGGTTGTCACTCGAGTCGCCCTGGAAGCTGATGTCGGCGCCCTGACCGCTGACGACGACGTCCGTCCCCGCGTACGACTCGTCGAAGATGCTCGAGAACGCCTTGTCGATCGTGTCGGTGAGGACGTAGGTACCGCTGATCATCGCAACGCCGAGGACGATCGCGATCATGGTCAGCGCGGTGCGGAACTTCCGCCCGGCGAGGCTGCGCAGGGAGAACCGGATCATGAAACGGCGACGCTAGCGAATCAGCCTGAGTGGAGGAGCCATGTGGCTCCCCCACGTTTCTACTCGTAGTGGAGGGCCTCGAGCGGGTTGAGCTTCGCCGCCCGCCGCGCCGGGAAGATCGCGGCCACGATGCCGACGATCACTGCCGCGACGCCGAAGACGACGAGCTGCAGCGTCGGCAACGAGAAGGCGATGAAGTCCACCCGCGCGATCAGCAGCGCGCCCAGGACGACCCCGAGCACGATCCCGATCGCCGCGCCGATCAGTGCGGTGATCACGCTCTCGTGCCGGATCATGCGGCGCACCTGCCGGCGCGTCATCCCGATCGCGCGCAGCATTCCGATCTCCCGAGTCCGCTCGAACACCGTCAGGATCAGTGTGTTGATGATCCCGAAGAAGCTGACGAGCACCGACAGCGCGAGCAGCACGTAGAGGATGTTCAGCACCGAGCTGAGGCCGGAGATCTGGTTGTCGATGAACTGCTGCCGCGTCTGGGCCTTGGCGTTGGGAAAGCTCGCCAGAGAGTCGTCGAGCGCAGCCATGTTCGCGTCCGTTTCCCCTCCGGCCATCTCGACGAACGTGTAGACGTTCTTCGGCTGCGGGTTCTCTGCGTCCCAGGCCTTGGCCGAGATCGTCACCGTCCCGAAGGGTGAGCCTCCGGTGGGCGGGTCGAAGATCCCCTTGACGACGAACGTGCGGCTGTTCCCGTTGGCGAATGTGATCTGCACCGGCGAGCCGATCTGCAGGTCGTGCTCGTCCGCGTAGCCGTCGTCGACGAAGACGCCGTCGTCGCCCAATGAGGAGAGAACGTTGTTCGACCCCTCCTTCCAGTCGAGCGACATCACCTGGCTGCCGCCCTCGTCGACGGCGGTCGCGAAGTCGGAGGCGCCGAACACCAGCACCTCGCCGCTCCGGACGCTTCCGATCGCAGTCACCCCCGGCGCCTGCGCCGCCGCCGCCGCGGCCGAGATCGGGATCGGCGAGAAGTTGTTCTGCGCCGTGATCGCGTAGTCGGCGATGAAGATGTCGTTGACGGCGCCGCGGAAGCCCGACACGATGCTCGCCGCGAGCACCGACACGAGGGTCACGAGCGCGAGGCCGATCATCAGCGCCGACGCCGTGGAGGCGGTGCGCTGCGGGTTGCGCCGTGAGTTGTCCCGGGCGAGCCGGCCGGCAGCGCCGCCCATGCGAGTGGCGGGCCAGCCGAGAACGGCCGCGAGCGGGCGGATGAAGCGGACCGAGAGCAGCGAGACGCCCATGAAGATCAGGAGCGCGCCGAGGCCCATCCAGATCAGCACCTGGGTCGTGCCGAGGCCGCTTCGGAACAGTCCGTAGAGGAGCGCCGCGAAGCCGACGAGCGTCGTCAGCGCGGACGCCGGCGTGCGGAGGCGCGCGAACCGCGACGGCGGCAGCGTCGCCCCTTCGCGGACGGCGGCGATCGGGGGGACGCGCGTCGCCCGCACGGCGGGCCGCAGGCTGGCGACGACGGTCACGAGGATGCCGACGAGCAGTGCGACGACGATGGTGCGGTTCTGAAACACCAGCCCCTGGTTCGGCAGCGTGAAACCGACCAGGTCGAAGAGGCGGAACAGGCCCTTCGCCAGCGCGAGACCGAGGAAGAGCCCCGTCACCGAGGCCAGCGTGCCGATGACGAACGCCTCGATCACGACCGACCTCAGCACCTGGCGGCGTGACGCGCCGAGCGTGCGTAGGGTGGCGAACTCGCGTGTCCGCTGCGCGATGGTGATCGAGAGCGAGTTCGCGATCACGAAGGCGCCGACGAAGAGCGCGATACCCCCGAAGGCGAGCAGGAAGTTCTGCAGGAAGGAGATGAACTCGTCGGTGCCGGAGGCGTCCTCACGCGCCTGCGCGTCGCCGGTGCGCACCTGCGTGCCCGGGGGAAGGATCTCCTCGATCTCGGAGACGAGCTTCTCCGGGCTGACGCCCGGCTTGGCCGCGGCCCTGATCTGGTCGAGCTTCCCCTCCTTGTGGAAGAGGCTCTGCGCCGTGGCCAGGTCGAAGCCGGCGAGCGTCGCGCCGCCGATCGACTCCACGGCGCCGAACTTGACGAGGCCCGAGATGCGCATCTGCCTCACGGCGTCCTCGGCCTGCACCCCGATCTGCTGGCCGACTTCGAGATCCTTCTTGCCGGCGGTCGACGTGTCCACGACGACCTCGTCCGTCTCCCGGCCAGGCGCCGGAGACGAGCTTGAGCGTGTTGAACTGCTCCTTCGTCGGATCGACGCTGAACCCGAGATTGGGCGCGCCGCCGAAGACGATCGCCTTTCCGTTGTCGCCGATCAGCTGCGCCTCGCCACCGACGCCGCCGATCGCGTCCTCGACGTCCGGCAGTTTCTGCACCTCGGGAAGGAGAGCCTCGTCGAAGGCCGGCGCCACGGCACCGGAGTCATCCCCGAGGTCGAAGGCCGTCTTGCCCGTGATCGTCGCATCGGTCGAGCGGTAGACCTCGCTGAAGATCGCGTCGAACGCCTTGTCGATCGAGTCGGTCAGGACGTACGTGCCGCTGACCATGGCGACCCCGAGAACGATCGCGATCGCCGTCAGCGCCGTCCGCAGCTTGCGGCCGAGCATGCCCTTGAGCGCGAAGCGGGTCATTCGGAGCCGAGCTGCTCCATCGCCTCGACGATGTCGTGCGCGCTGACGCCCCGCGCCTCGCGGACGATCAACCCGTCGGCCAGGAAGAGCACGCGGTTCGCGATCGCCGCCACGCGGGCGTCATGCGTGACGACCACGATTGTCTGACCCATCTCCTGCACGGACCGGTTCAGGAGCTCGAGGATCTCCCCGCCCGTCTTCGAGTCGAGGTTGCCGGTCGGCTCGTCCGCGAAGAGCACGGTCGGCCGGGAGATGAGCGCGCGCGCAATCGCCACGCGCTGCTGCTGGCCGCCCGACAGCTCGGCGGGGCGGTGGGAAAGGCGGTCCGTGAGACCCACCGACTTGACGAGCGCGTCGAACCAGCCCTCCTCGGGCTTCTCGCCGGAGATCGCCAGCGGCAGCTTGATGTTCTCCTCGGCGTCGAGCATCGGCAGCAGGTTGAAGAACTGGAAGACGAAGCCGATGTGCTGCCGGCGCAGCTTCGTCAGCGCGTTGTCGTCCAGCGTGGTCAGCTCGACGCCGTCGATCGCAACCGAGCCGGCCGTCGGCTTGTCGAGCCCGGCAAGGATGTGCATCAGGGTCGACTTGCCCGAGCCGGACGGCCCCATCACCGCCGTCAGCTCGCCGCGTGCAATGTCGACCGACACGCCGCGGAGGGCGTCGACCGCGGTATCCCCCTCGCCATATCGGCGCGACAGGTCCTGCGCGACGACGACTGCGCCGTTCGATCCACTCTCCATCCCTGCTCCCCTTCCAGACGGCTCGACCTAAGCGGGGAAACCTAGCGAACGGCGCGCGGCTCGTGGGCGGTCCTCGGAAAGCTCCGTCAGCCTGCGATCCGGCCGCCTGCTTCCTCGAGCACATCGCCGAGGATGCCGACCATCTCGTCGAACTCGGCCTCGCCGGCGACGAGCGGCGGCGAGATCTGGATCACCGGATCACCGCGGTCGTCCGCACGGCAGATCAAGCCGCGCTCGAACAGTGCCGGCGAGAGGAATCCGCGCAGGAGCGTCTCGCACTCCTCGTCCGAGAATGTCTCCTTGGTCTCCTTGTCCTTGACCAGCTCGAGCGCGTAGAAGAACCCCGTGCCGCGCACGTCACCGACGATCGGCAGCTCGAGCAGCTGCTCGAGCTTCGCGCGGAACAAGCCTTCCCGCTCGCGCACCCCCTCCACGATCCGGTCGCGCTTCATGATCTCGATGTTCTTCAGCGCGATCGCCGACATGACGGGGTGGCCCCCGAAGGTGATCCCGTGCGAGTACATCGAGGCGTCCTCGAGGAACGGCTCCATCACGGCGTCGGTCGCAATCACCGCTCCGATCGCGGCGTACGAAGACGACAGGCCCTTCGCGCAGCAGACGATGTCCGGCCTGATGTCGTAGCGCTCCGAGCCGAACCAGTAGCCGAGCCGGCCGAAGGCGGTGATCACCTCGTCGGCCGAGAGCAGGATGTCGTACGTCGTGCAGAGCTCGCGCACCCCCTGCCAGTAGCCGGCCGGAGGCGTGAAGCAGCCGCCCGCGTTCTGGACCGGCTCCATGTGCACGAGGCACACGGTCTCGGGCCCCATCGAGACGATCGTCTGCTCGAGGTCATCGAGCAGGAGCCGCGTGAACTCCTCCTCCGTCTCGCCCTCGGGGCGGTGGTAGCGATTCGTGTTCTGGACGTGCCGCACCTCGGGGACCAGCGGCTCGAAGGGGGCCCGGATCGCGGGGATGCCGTTGATCGAGAGAGCGCCGAAGGTTGTGCCGTGGTAGGCGATGTAGCGCGCGACCGCCTTGTACTTGTGCGGTGAGGGCGCGCCGACGTGCTCGTCGTGGCGCGTCTCGGCCTCGGCCCCGCTGATCGAGGCGGGAATGCGCTTGCCGCCGCGGGCGAGGTAGTACTGGCGCGCCAGCTTCCACGCCGACTCGACCGCCTCCGACCCGCCGGAGACGAAGAAGACGCGGTTCAGCTCGCCCGGCGCGAGGGACGCCACCTCGGCGGCGAGCTCGATCGCCCGCGGGTGCGCGTAGGACCAGTTGGTGTAGAAGGGGAGCTCGCGCATCTGCTCGAGCGCCGCTTGCCCGATCTCCTCGCCGTACGAGTAGCCGATGTTCACCGAGAAGAGGCCGGCGAGCGCGTCGAGGTAGCGCTTCCCGTTCGTGTCCTCGAGGTAGCAGCCGTCGCCGCGGACGATGATCGGGACCTCCGTCGAGCGGTATCCGCCCATGCGGGTGAAGTGCATCCAGAGGTGGTCGCGGGCGAGCTGCTGCAGATCAGGCGAGGGGGTGGTCATGCGGCTCCTTGTAGCTTGCGCGCGCTCCGGTACTGCCAGAAGACGTTGGCGAGGGCGATCGCGATGGCCACGATGAAGATGGCGCTCGCGACGACGTTGATCTGAGGCGGCAGGGCACGCTGAGCTGTCGTCCAGACGAAGACCGGGAAGGTCTGCGTCTGGCTACCGGCGTTGAAGAACGTGATCACGAAGTCGTCGATCGAGAGGGCGAACCCGAGCAGGGCGGCGGCGAGCATCGCAGGCGCGATCAGCGGGAACGTCACCTTGCGGAAGGTGACGAGCTCGTTGGCCCCGAGGTCCATGGCCGCCTCCTCGAGATGACGGTCGAACCCGATCAGCCGCGCCTTCACGGTCACGACCACGAAGCTGACGATGAACATGACGTGAGCGATGAAGATCGTCACGAAGCCGAGCTGGAAGACAGCCGTCGTGTTGAGAAACAGCGTCAGGAGGGATGCACCGAGGACGATCTCGGGCGTCGACATGGGGAGGAAGACGAGCAGGTTCGTCGAGCCGCGCCCGCGGAAGCGGTGCCGGACGATAGCCAGGGCGATGAGCGTCCCGAGGACGGTGGCGACGACGGTGGCCAGGGCACCGACCTCGAGCGATGTCACCACGGACTCGCGAATGCCGAGGATCGAGTCCCAGTGAATCCAGTTGTCGAGCGTGAACCCCTGCCACACGTAGTTGAAGTTGCTCTTCGGGGCGTTGAACGAGAAGACGATCACGACGGCGATGGGGAGCATCAGGTAGGCGACGGCGGCGAGTGCGTAGGCGGTGAGGGCGTGTCGCTTCACCATCCGCCAGGCCCGGGCGGCGACACCGGGACGGGCGCGGGGCGGCACGGTCTGGGCGACGGTCGTCATCCGGTGAGCTTCTCCGTCCCGACGACCCGGGCGTAGACGAGGAGCGCCACGAGGATCAGTGCCATCAGTATGAAGCTGAGCGACGCGGCGGTCGGGTAGTCCAGCGATGTGAGGAACTTCGCCTGGATGACGTTCCCGATCATCGTCTGCTTCGTCGTGCCGAGGAGTGACGCGTTGATGAAGTCGCCCGCGGCGGGGATGAAGGTCAGGAGCGTGCCGGCCACGATCCCGGGGGCGGAGAGCGGCAGCGTCACTCGCAGGAACGCCTGCGTCGGGCTCGCGTACAGGTCCCTCGCCGCCTCGAGGAGCCGCGGGTCGATCTGCTCGAGCGACACGTAGAGCGGCAGCGCCATGAAGGGGAAGAAGTTGTAGGTGATCCCCGAGATCACGGCGAAGGCCGAGTAGAGCAGGCCCTCGTCCGCCCCGAGCACGTGGACGCCGCGGAGGAACCCGATCACCGGGCCCTGGTCGGAGAGGATGCTGAGCCACGCGAGCGTCCGGACGAGATACGTGACGAAGAACGGCGCCACGATGAAGAGCAGGAAGAGGTTCCGCCACGGTCCTGCGCGGAACGCGATCCAGTAGACGAGCGGGTACGCGAGCAGGAGGGCCGCCGTGGTCGCGACGCCCGCGTAGAGGAACGAGCGGAAGAGCTGCTCCCGGTAGTCGCCGAACGCGTCGGTGAAGTTGGAGAACTCCCAGGTGAACTCGTAGTTGCCGTACGTCCCCGACTCGAGCGACTGGTAGGCGAGGAACGCGAGCGGGACCAGGAAGAAGACGCCCAGCCAGGCGATCCCGGGCAGAAGCAGCAGGTACGGCGTCACGCCGGGGTGACGATGGAAGAACGAGCCCACGACGTCAGCTTCGGCCGAGGTGGCCTACTTGCCGATCACCGCCTGCCACGTGGTGATGTAGTCGGCGTTCGAGACCATCTTCGGGTCGTTCGGATGGAGCTTCGCGAGCGTCTCGTCGCTGGGGAAGACGAGCTCGTTCGAGGCGGCGTCGGGATCGATCTTGAGCGCCGCCTCTTTGACCCCCTTCACCGACGTGATGTAGCTCGTGCCGAGCGCGAGCTGGGCCGAGATCTCCGGGTCGAAGTAGAAGTTCATGCAGAGTCGACGCCGTCGGGACGCTTCCGCCCAGCGGGATGAACATGTTGTCCGTCCAGATGATCCCGCCCTTCTCCGGCACGGCCCACTTGAGCTTCGGGTTCTCCTGGACCAGCTGGGCGAGGTCGCCCGACCATGCGACGCAGGCGGCGAAGTCGCCCCTCGCCAGCGGCGGCCCGTAGTCGTTGCCCGTGAACTTCAGGATCTGCCCCGAGTCGACCGCAGCCTGGATGCTCTTGATCGCGCGGTCGAACGCCTCGTCCGTGACGTTCGCCGGGTCGTCGCCGTTGTCGAGCAGGACGAGCCCGACCGAGTCGGCCATCTCCGTGAGCATCGTCACCTTGCCCTTCAGCTTCGGGTCCGTGAGCAGCTGGGTGATGCTGGTGACGGGACCGCCGGTGAGCTCCTCGTTCCAGCCGATCCCGTCGAGGCCCGTCAGCCAGGGGAGCGAGTAGTCCCTGTTCGGGTCGAAGCCCGGGCTCTTCTGGGCGTCGATCAGGTTGTCCATGTTCGGGATGAGGCTCTTGTCGAGCTTCTGGACGTACTCCTCGGAGACGTAGAGGTTCGGGAACTGCGAGTTGTCCGTCGCGACGATGACGTCCCGCCCGATCCCGTTGCCCTGCGAGAGCGGGCCTTGGATCTTCGCGAAGTACTCGTCGTTCGAGTTGATGCCCTCGTAGTAGTTGACCGTGATCCCGGTCTTGGCCTTGAACTGGTCCAGCGTGGGATGCGTCTTCCCCTTCGTGTCCATGTAATACGGCCAGTTCTCGAAGTTGAGGACGTCCTTCAGCTCCTCGGACGAGCCGTCCCCGTCCGAGCCGCCGCAGGCAGCGAGCAGGCCGGGGAGCGAGAGCATCGTGGCGCCGGCAGCGCCCCGCTGGACGAGCTGGCGGCGGGTGAGCGACGGGTTCATGGCGTTGCAACCTCCTCCGGTTCGACGACGAACGTGGCCTCGGGGCTCCAGCTGACGACGACGTGCGCGCCCACAGCCGGGACGGCGGCTCCGGCGTCGGCGTTCTGGTGGAAGACGGCGAGATTGCCGACGGGCGTGTCGACGATCACCTGGGTCGCCACGCCGACGTAGGCGGTCTCGCGCACGGTGCCCGGCAAGGCATTCGTGCCGCCCTCGCCCAGCCGGACCTTCTCCGGGCGGACGCCGACGGCGACGCGGCCCGCGCGACCGTCGGTGGCGACGCGCACGAGCGTGCCGTCCTCGAGCCGGACGGCGCCGGCACCCTCGACATTGCCGGCGAGCAGGTTCGAGGTGCCCAGGAAGCCCGCCACGTACGCGGTGCGGGGCCTCTCGTAGAGATCGGTCGGCGTCCCGAGTTGCTCGACGCGGCCCTGGTTCATGACGGCGATGGCGTCCGCCATCGTCATGGCTTCCTCCTGGTCGTGCGTCACGTGGACGAATGTGATGCCGACCTCGTGCTGGATGCGCTTCAGCTCGAGCTGCATCTGCTTGCGCAGCTTCAGATCGAGGGCGCCGAGTGGCTCGTCGAGGAGCAGCACTCGTGGGTTACAGACGAGCGCGCGGGCGAGCGCGACGCGCTGCTGCTGGCCGCCGGAGAGCTGCCGCGGCTTCCGGTTCTCCCGCCCGGCGAGGTCGACGAGCTCGAGCAGCTCGAGCACGCGCGGCCTGATCTCCTGCCTCGACATGCCCTTTCGCTGGAGCCCGAACGCGACGTTGTCGAACACGGTCATGTGCGGGAAGAGCGCGTAGCTCTGGAAGACGGTGTTGACGTCACGCTTGTAGGGCGGTAGCCCGACGACGTCCACGTCGCCGAGCAGGATCCGCCCCTCGGTCGGCTCCTCGAAGCCGCCGATCATCCGCAGCGTCGTCGTCTTCCCGCAGCCCGACGGGCCCAGCAAGGCGAAGAACGACCCCTCGCGGGATCTCCAGCGAGACCCCGTCCACGGCGACCACGTCGTCGAAGCGCTTCACGACGTCCTCCAGGCGGACGTCGGCGACGGCCGTCACGCCGGCTCCGCCCCTGCGCCGACGCCCCAGTCGTAGAGCTGCTTCCACATCTCCAGGTAGAGGAAGCTCTCGGTCGAGACGACGTCGGCGAGCGCGCGGATGCGGTTGGTCACGTCGAGCAGGCCCCGCCGGTCCGCGCACACGACTTCGACGAGCACGTCGAACTGCCCAGCCGTGACGACGACGTAGTCGGCCTCGGGCCAGCGCGCGATCTCGTCGGCCACGGGCTCGGGTGCGCCCGAGGTGCGGATGCCGACCATCGCCATGGCGTCGAAGCCGAGGCCCAGGGGATTCGTCACACCCGTCACCTGGAGCACGTTCTGCGCCACGAGCCGCCCGTAGCGCGCGCGAATGGTCGCCTCCGAGACGCCGAGGGAGGCGGCAATACGGCGAAACGGCTCTCGCCCGTTCTTCTGCAGCGCCTCGATGATGGCGCGATCGAGGTCGTCGAGACGCGGCGGACGCGAGACGGCACCGCGACGCTGTCCTGCGCGTTCGTGCAGCTCGGCGGCGTCTGGCCTGCGCAATGCGAGGCGATTCCTACCACGCAGCCGCGCGTTGCGTCACGCGCTGTCGCTACTCGAGGCGCGAAGGAGGGGGTTCGTGGGGGAACCATGTGGTTCCCCCACGTCAGGCCAGCTTGACCGCTACGTGCTTGATGCGCGTGTACTCCTCCAGCGAGTAGAGCGACATGTCCTTCCCGTAGCCGGACTCCTTGAAGCCGCCGTGCGGCATCTCGGACGCGAGCGGGAAGAGGTGCTCGTTCACCCAGACGGTGCCGAACTCGAGCCGCGCCGCCGCCTTCATCGCCCGGCCGAGGCTCTCGGAGAAGACCGAGGCGGCCAGGCCGTAGGGGACGTCGTTCGCCATCGCGATCGCCTCGTCGTCGCTCGCGAAGCGCTGCACGGTGACGACGGGGCCGAAGACCTCCCGCTGGACGATCTCGGCGTCCTGTCCGACGTCGGTGACCACGGTCGGCCGGACGAAGAAGCCACGCTCGCCGAGCGCCCCGCCGCCGGTCACGATCGTCGCCTTCGCCTCGACGGCGCGCTCGAGGAAGCCCAGCACGCGCTCCTGTTGCTCGCTCGAGATGACCGGGCCCATCTCGATCTCCTCGCCGTCGGCGGGGTCGCCGACCGCGAGCGACTCCACTGCGCTGACCGTCTCGGACAGCACGTCGTCGTAGATCCGCTCGCTGACGAGGATGCGGGAGGAGGCGGTGCAGTCCTGGCCCGAGTTCCAGTAGCCGCCGATCTTGATCGCCGCTGCGACGGTCGCCGGGTCGGCGTCGTCGAACACGACCATCGGCGCCTTGCCGCCGAGCTCGAGGTGGACGCGCTTGAGCGTGTCGGCCGCGTTGCGGGCAATCGTCTTGCCGGTGGCGACGTCGCCGGTGAGCGCAGACGAGCCGGATCTCCGGATGCCTGACGAGGGCGTCCCCGACCGGGACGCCGTCGCCGGTGATCACGTTCAGCACGCCGGGCGGGAGCACCTCCTGCGCGAGCTCGCAGAAGCGGAGCATCGAGAGCGGTGTCTGCTCGGCGGGCTTGACGATCTGCACGTTGCCGGCCGCGAGCGCCGGCCCGATCTTCCAGATCGCCATCATCAGCGGGTAGTTCCACGGCGTGATCCCCGCCACGATCCCGAGCGGCTCGCGCCGGACGATCGACGTGTAGCCCTCGACGTACTCGCCCGCCGCCTTGCCCTCGAGCGTTCGCGCGCCGCCGGCGAAGAAGCGCAGGTTGTCGGCCGAGAACGGCATCTCGTCCCGCGCGATCGACATCGGCTTGCCGACGTTCTGCGACTCGAGCTGCGTCAGCTCGTCGGCATGCTCGTCGATCAGGTCGGCGAGCTTGAGCAGGAGCTCCGACCGGTCTTTCGGGGTCTTCGTCGACCACTCTGCCCAGGCCTTGCGCGCCGCGCCGACGGCGCGCTCGACGTCCTCTTCGCCGCCCCGCGGCACCTCGGCGATCACCTCGCCGGTGGCCGGGTTCAGGACCTCCATCGTCTCGCCCGTCGTCGATTCGACCCACTCGCCGCCGACGAAGTTCTTGTACTGGGTGACCGACACGCTCATCGCAGTCCCTCCGCTCGCTGGAAACGCCGCGAGCGTAGACGATCGCCCGCCCGCGCTGTCGATCCTGCGTCCCGCTCTTCGTCTTACGAGCGATGAGTTTCCAACGGCCGAATCGTCCTACTAGCGATGACTAGGATCGACCCATGGCGCTCGTGAGGTTGCGCGCACCGTTGCGGGAGCTCGCGGGAGGTCGCGCCGACCACCGCATCGACGGGGCGACCGTAGCCGAGCTGCTGCGTGCGCTCGAGCAGGACCACCCCGCGATGGCGGGATGGGTGCTCGACGAGCGCGGGTTGATCCGCGAGCACATCAACGTCTTCGTCAACGGCAACCACGGACGGGAGGCGACACCGGTCGGCCCCGACGACCGCGTCCACGTACTCCCGGCGATCACAGGAGGATAGGAACGTGACCGAGCTACTCGTCGGAACGAAGAAGGGCTTGTTCGTGCTGGAGGGCGAGCCGGGATCGCCGTTCGACGTCGCGTCCCGGGCATTCGCGGGCCAGTCCGTCGAGTACGCGATGCGCGACCCGCGCAGCGGCCGCTACCTCGCCTCGGTCACGTCCTGGTTCTACGGCCCCAAGATCTGGGTCACCGACGACCCCGCCGGCGAGTGGGAGCAGGCCCAGGGCGCGGAATTGCCGGAGGGCGGCGACGAGGCAGTGGCGCGGATCTGGGTGATCGTCCCCGGCGAGGAGGATGGCCTCCTCTACGCGGGCGGCGACCCGGGGATGCTGTTCGAGAGTCGAGACGGCGGCTCGACGTGGGAGCTCAACCGCGGGCTCTGGGACCACCCCACCCGGCCCGACTGGCAACCCGGAAACGGCGGGCTCTGCCTGCACACGATCGCGCCGTGGCCGGGGGACCCGTCCCGGCTGCTCGTCGCGATCTCGGCGGTCGGCGTCTGGCTCACGGAGGACGGCGGCCAGAGCTGGCACCACTCCAACGACGGAATCGTCTTGCGGTACCTCCCGGAGGACGCTAGCGACAACCCGATCCAGCACTGCGTCCACGACGTGCGCCGCTCTCCTGCACGCCCCGAGCGGCTGTTCATGCAGTTCCACGACGGCGTCTACCGCTCGGATGACGCCGGGACGAGCTGGATCGACATCGGCACCGACACAGGGCTGCCCTCCGACTTCGGCTTCCCGATCGTCCTCGATCCGGAGGATCCGGACAGCGCCTATGTGATCCCGCTCACCGGCGCCGAGGACCGGGTGACGCCGGGCGGCCTGGTTCGCGTCTACGAGACGCGGGACGCGGGCGGCTCGTGGGCCGCCCGCACCGAAGGGCTTCCGCAGCAGGACGCCTACCTGACCGTGCTGCGCGAGGCGTTCGACTCGGCAGGCGCCGGCGGCTCGCTCGAGCTGTACTTCGGCGCGACGTCCGGCCACGTCTTCGCGTCGGGCGACGCCGGGGCGAACTGGAGCACAGCGGCCGAGAAGCTGCCGCCCGTCTACTCGGTGCGCACGACGTCGTAGGGGCCGGGCTCTGCCCGGCCCTGGCGAGGCAGAGCCTCGCCCCTACACGGTCGTCGGGATGCCGGTGATCTCGCCGGACTGAATCTGCTTCCGGACTTCCTCGACCTTGGCGACGTCCTCGTCCGCTGCGTCCGGGCTCACCGTGCCCAGGCCGACGCCGTCCTGGTCGAGCCCGAAGACCGCGTTGCCGCCGCCCTGCCAGGTGCCGTCGAGAACCTTGCCGATCGTGAGGAAGACGGCCTGGTCGACGCCCTTGAGGGCGCTCGTGAGGATGTGTGGGCCGAGGAACGACTGGTCGGCGTCGACGCCGATCCCCCACACCTTCTTGTCCTTGGCCGCCGAAAGGGCGCCGAGCCCGCACCCGCCCGCGACCTGGAAGACGACCGCCGACCCGCGAGCGATCTGGTCGAGCGCAAGCTCCTTGCACTTCGCCTGGTCGTCCCAGTCCTGCGAGTAGGCGTGCAGCACCTTCGTTCCAGGCACCGCCGCCTCGGCGCCGGCCTGGTAGCCGGCGATGAAGCGGTCGACCGGCGGCTCCTTGAACCCGCCGACGGCGCTCACCGTGTCGGCGTCAGCGCGCTTTGCGGTCAGCGCCGCCAGATAGCCGGCTAGGTACCCCACCTGTTCCTCGCGGAAGAGCAGCCCCTGCGCGTTCGCCGGCTTGCCCTTGAGGAAGGCCTGGTCGACGTCGACGATCGCGAACTTCACTTTCGGGGAGCGCTTCGCCGCCGTTGCGACCGCGTCGCCCTGCGCAAAGCCGACCCCGATGATCAGGTCGTAACCCTGGCGGGCCAGGCTCGTCATGTTGGGCACGTAGTCAGCGGCCGAGCGCGACTCAACCACACGACCCTCGACGCCGAGCTCCTTCTGCGCGCGCTGGAGACCCTTGTAGGCGAGCTCGTTGAAGCCGTTGTCGTTGAGCTGCCCGAGATCCGTGATCAGCCCGACTTTGAGCGCCGGCGCCGCCGTGGTCTCGGTCGTCGCCGTGCCTTCGTCGTCGCCGCCGCAGCCGGCTGCCAAGATCGCGACGAGGGCAGTGACGGCGAGGAAGGCTGTCCACCGATGCTGTCTCATCCTGTCCTTCCAGTAGTTTTAGACTATGAGTCGTAAACCTGTGCCCGAGTCTACCACAGCCCACCACGACTCCCTCGCGGTCGTGCTCCAGGTCCGCGGGGGCCTCCTCCAGACGCTGCTCTGGCAACGCGCCCGGGAGCCGTTCGCCGGCGCGTGGGCCCTACCGGGCGGGCGGCTCGCGCCCGGCGAGACGCTCGAGGCCTCGATCCGGCGCCAGCTCGCCGCCAAGGTCGACGTGCGCGACGTCGCGCACGTCGAGCAGCTCGGAACATGGAGCGACCCTGGGCGGAGCCCGCTGGGCTGGGAGATCGCGACCGCCTACCTCGGCCTCGTCCCCGTCGGAGTCGACCCGCGCGATACCCGAAGACACCGGCTGGCATCCCGTCGCGCGATTGCCCCGAGACCGCGTTCGACCATCGCGCGATCGTCCTCGCCGGCGTCGAGCGCCTGCGGGGCAAGCTCTCCTACACGAACATCGGCTTCGCTCTCGCGCCGGAGACGTTCACGCTCGCCGAGCTGCGAGAGATCTACGTCGCGGCACTCGGCCACGAGGTGTCGGCGACGAACCTCAAGCGGGTGCTCCTGCGGCGCGGCGCGCTCACACCAACGGGCGACCGGCGCTCGCCCGGGCCCGCCGGCGGTCGCCCTGCCGAAGTCTTTCGCTTTCGCGAACGACGGCTCGCGATCACCGACCCGTTCGCGACGCTCCGGCCGCCCGGTTAGAGCCCTCGACAACCCTCAGGTCCCAGGCGCCGCTGCCGATTGGGGATCGTGAGCGACGTCCTGATCGTCGGCGGCGGCGTGGCCGGTCTCGCCTGCGCGCAGCACCTGCGCCAGGCGGGCTTGCACACGCTCGTGCTCGAAGGATCGGACGAGGTCGGCGGCCGTGCGCGAACGGACGAGCTCGACGGCTTTCGGCTCGACCGCGGCTTCCATTTGCTCCCCGCCGGCCTCACTCGACGCGCGCCTCGCGCTCGACTACCGGCGGCTCGATCTGCGTCCACTCGCGCGAGGAATGATGGTCCGCTCCGACGGGCGGTTTCGCCACATCACCGACCTACGGAACGGCAACCGACCGACGGCCGGCGTCGGCCTCGAACTCGTCGCCGAGGCGCACGACGACGGCCGCGCTGCCCTACCGGCACGCGGCATCGGCGCGGTGGCGGCTCAACTGGTCGAAGGCCTCAACGTGCGGACTCACGCGATCGCCTCTGCGGTGGGGCCCGGCGTCGTCGTGCTTCGCGACGGCGAGCGCCTGTCGGCGAGAGCGGTGGTCGTCGCGGCCGCCGGCATCGTCGACGAGGCGGCCGACGGCTGGGTCGGCCTCGACCTGCATCTACTTCGAAGCGCGCGAGGCGCCGCTCCCCGGCGCCTGGCTCGTGCTCGGGGACGGCGAGGGGCCGATCGTGACGCTCTGCGCCGTCACCGAGGCCGCGCCCGAATACGCGCCGGCCGAGCCGGACGCTCGTCGCGGTTGGTGTCGCCGGAGGGGAGCCGGACCTGCTCGCCGTCCGAGAACAGCTTGGCCGCTGGTTCGGCGCTCCCGCCCGCGAGTGGCGCCACTTGCGCACCTACGTCATCGCTTACGCCGTTCCGGCCCGCCCTCGAGGGACGCGGCTCGAGCGCCCCGCACGCCTCGCGCCGGGCCTCTACGCCTGCGGTGACCACCGCGAGCATCCCTCGCTCACCGGGGCGCTCGCCTCAGGCCGCCGCGCAGCCGAGGCCGTGCTGCTCGACCTGGGATAGACAGGTGCCTGACCCCGGCCGGGGTCAGGCACCTGATGTCGTTACGGCGTGACGACCGGGCAGGCGGTCGCACCGCTCGTCGTGCACTGGATCCGCCCCTGGATCGCGGGGCTGATCGCGGGCGGCGTCTGCGCGTCGATGTAGTCGGCGAGGACCTGATCCATGATCCCCTGCGTCGTGGCGCGGCTGAAGAAGTTCGGGTAGCCGTCGCCGCCGCTCGCCATGAAGTCGTTCTCGGCGATCTTGTACGTCGATCCTGCGGTCAGGTCGATCGCTGTTCGCCGGGGCACGTGCCGTCCTTGCAGCTCCTGCCGGGTTGAGCCCGACTGCCCACAGTCACCCGGCTCCCGGCAGCCGCCGGATGTCGTAGCGTGAAGCAGAGCCCCGCGACCTGCGGGAAGCGGCCATTCGACGGCCGGCATCATGGAGACGCCGTTCTCGAGCATCGTCTTCAGTTCGGCCCCGTTCACGTCCAGGTGACGACGATGTTCCCGAACGGCAGCACCGTCAGCACCTGGCCGCGCGAGATCGGGTAGGGCGGCGGCGTGTACGGCGGGCAGAAGTCGCTCGGATTATCGCTCGTCGGGCACGTCAGGTCGGCGCGGAGGCCGCCAGAGTTGGTGATCGCGAAGTCGACGCCGATCGAGCTGTAGGTCGATCGCATCGCGTCGGTGGTCACGTTGCCGACCCGCGACTCGCACGTCCGGCCGGCAGTGTTGCCGCAGGCATCGGTGCGCGGGATGAACACCGTCGAGTTTCCGATCACGATGCTCAGGAGCGGGGCCAGTTGTGCGTTCAGCTGGTCGATCCGTGCCTGGATCGCAGGATCGGGCGTAACGCCGATGTCCCACGGCTTGTGGAAGTCGGCCGTCATGTACACGACCTGCTTCGTGTTCGTGTCGACGATCAGGGTCAGCCGCGTGAAGCGGATGCCCTTCGACCGGTTCTCGACGACGAGCACGCCGTTGGCCCGCGTGTCGAGCACCTGGAAGTCGGTGTGATCGCCGATCACCGCGTCGACGTTCGTGACGTTGTCGGCCAGGTCGATCAGCGGGCCCGTCGGGCTCGTCAGCGTGCCCGCCGTCGCCCCGAGGTGCCCCATCGCGACGATGGTGTCGACCTTCTGCGCCTTCAACTTCGCCGCCTCGGCGTTGACCGCCGCGGTCGCGTTGCCGACGTGGAAGGGGCCGAACGAGTTCGGGAAGACGAGCGTCGGCGCGTCCTCGTTCGTGAATCCGATCAGCCCGAGCTTGACTCCCTCGAAGTTGAAGACCTTCGAGGGCGACCACTGGCTCGGCGTCTTCCCCTGAGCGTCGACGACGTTCGCCGACAGGTAGGGGAACTGGGCGAGCGGGATCAGCGTATTGCGCAGGTACTGCTCGCCCTTGTCGAAGTTGTGGTTCCCGAGCCCGTCGGCGCCGAAGCCCATCATGTTCATCAGCTCGATCGTCGGCGTGTCGCCGAAGAACGAGCGAGATCGGAGGCGTCGCGCCCACCGAGTCGCCGGCCGCGACGGTCAACGAGCCATCCGCGGCATCGTCCCGGTAGGCGTCGAACCACGGCTTCAGGAACGCGGACCCGCCGATTGGGAAGGTCGGGTTGACGGCACCCGTGCCGGTGACGTTGTCCGCCGTCTCCGAGAGCGGGACGAGTTGCCCGTGGTAGTCGCTGATGTCGAGGATCGTGATCTGCTTGTACTGCCCCGGAGCCTTCGTCAGGTTGGTGAGGATCTTCCCGCGCGCGTTCTGCGGCCCCGGGATCCCGAGCAGGAACGAGAGCGTCGGCGCGAGGTCGATCGCCCGCACGCCTGCCACCGGGCCCTGCTTGCGGACGCCCGGCCCGGACGCGATGAACGTTCCGTGCATGTTCACGTTGTGGGCGAGATCGACCAGGTTCGGCAGGTAACCGTGCTGGCCGAAGAACTGGGAGAACGCGATCCGCTGCCCAGGCGTCGCCGCGTCGAACTGGTACGGCGGCCGTGAGCACGACGACCACGTCGCCGCGACCGGCTCGGATGGAGCGCGTCCGTGCCGTCGACGTTTCGCAGCTCCTCCTTCTTCATGATCTTCAGGACGACCTGCTTGCCCGGGTTGGCCGGATCGGTCAGGTTCTGGAAGGCGGCTGATGATCTGGTTGCGGACGGTCTCGTACTCCGCCGGCGCGGCAGGCGTGCTGCCGAACCGCGGATCGCGTCCGGCGAGGTTGACGTAGATCTGCGCCGTGCCGCCGGCCCAGCAGGCCTTCGCCTTGTTCACGGCGCCTGCACCGGTCGCGACACGGCAGTTGCTGATCTGCTCGGGGCTCTGGAGCCCCGCGTCCGTGAGCACCTTGCCCGCGTTGACGGCGTACCACTGCGGCGCGAAGCCATGATCGGAGGAGACGAAGGTCGTCGGGCTGTCGCCCATCAGGTCGCGGGCGAGGTGAAGCGTCTCGTCTGCCTCCTCGTAGGCCGAGCGGATGAAGCCCTCGCGCTTCGCGAGCAGGTTGTCCTTGGTGCCGTCGCCGTTGACGTCGTCGTAGTAGGGGTTCGCCGCGCCGTCCATGTCGGTCGGCGTGACGAGGCCCATGAACTGGTGGCTGAACTCGTCGGTGACGGGGTTGCCCACCATCAGCAGCTCGGGCTTGTACCCGAGACCGTTGATCGTGCCCCCGCCGAACTTCGGCACGGCCGCGGTGCCGATGATGTAGCGGAGGTACGCCCAGTGCGCGTCCTTCCACTTCAGGCCCTGCTCGGTGTAGGTGTCCTCGTCGACGATCAGCGCCTCGAGCGGCGCGAAGTCCGCGGCGGTCGGGGAGGCGAAGCTCGCGTTCAGCGTCTCCTCGAACGTCGCCGCGCAGGCGCAGCTGTTGAACGTGGCGTTCGACCGCGCGATCGAAGCGAAGTAGATCCGGAACTTGGAGAGGTCGCCGGCGAGGTCGATCGCCTTCAGGTACCAGCCGGCAGTCTGGCCCGCGCGGGCGCCGGTGAGCGTGACCTTGATGTCCGCCCATTGGCCGGCGGCGAGGTTGGCGACGGCGTTGGCGCCGTTCTTGTCGTTGGCGATACCGTCGTCCGTGAACGGCACCACGAGCACATGGTCGTAGCTTCCGTTCGAATCGCCGTCGTAGATGTAGAGGTCATAGAAGCGGTCAACGTTGTCCGTGGCCGGGAACGCGGTATTCGTCAACTTCAGCTGCGCCTGCCTCGCCGTGCCCGGGTTCGTCACGTTCGTCCAGCCGCTCGCAGGAGCAAGCGCGGCGAGGCCGGATGCAGGGGCGCCGACCCGCTGGTAGGAGACGCCGAAGGCGTTCGCGCCGGCCGGCTGGCCCGGCAGGTCGTAGTTGAGCAGGATGCCGCGGTTGGAGAAGAAGTTGCGGAAGTCGACGACCGGCCCCTGCAGCGCCGGGACGAGGTTCCGCGACGCAACCCACTCCATCGAGACGACCTTCTTGGTCGCCCGTTCGGCGGCCTGCTGGATCGTGTCGGCCTGGAGCATCCCCGTGGTCGCGAACGAAGTTCGGTTGTTGAAGTTGCCCTCGCCGATGCGGTGGAAGGTGTTGTTGGTCGACCCGTGCTCGCCCGGCCACGTGCCGGAGGCGAGCGTGTACCAGCCGACGCCGGTGTTGGGCGGGAAGCCCTGGAGCAGCCCGTTCTGACCCTTGACGCCCGCGGCCATCAGCGACGCCATCGTCGGCATCACGCCCTGGGCGGCGTACTTGTCGACGAGGTCGGGGCGCATCCCGTCGGAGGCGAAGAAGATCGCCTTCGTGGTGAGCGGCCCTCCGGGCGCTCGGGCGGCTGTGGCGCCGCCGGATCCAACCACGGCTGCGAGAAGTACGAGTCCGAGCGCGGCAGTGCACGCGCCCGCCAGGCCGATGCGGCGTGTTCGCATGTCTTCCCTCTCCCTCTGTCTGTTCGGATCGACGAACGTCGGGGCGACATTAACGCGTCCGCGGCCGAGCGCCAACCGGAGCCGTCGGGCATACTGCTCCGGTCCCCGACGAGAGGAGGTCGCAAATGCCCATTGCCGCAGCAGCCTCCACCCGCACCCGCGCGGGGCTCGTCGGCTAAAGCACGTCACTCCCGACGGTCTCGCCCGGGCGCCCGCCCGCTTTCATGTATCGAGACCGAGGGAGATGGACGGAGTGATCGATCTGGAGACGCTCGGCTGGGACGACCGGCTGAGCGAGGAATTCGAGCAGCACCGTGCCGCCGGGCTCGTTCCCGGCCGCGTGTCGGTGCAGCACAGGGGCGCCTGGGACGTCCTGGCGGAGCTCGGGGAGCTGCGCTGCGACGTTCCGGGAAAGCTCAGGAATGAGGCCGAGTCGGCTGCCGACTTGCCGGTCGTCGGCGATTGGGTCGCCGTCGACCCGCGGCCGGCCGAGCAGGCGGGGACGATCCGAGCAGTGCTCCCGCGACGGACGAAGTTCTCGCGGAAGACGGCGTGGCAGGCCGCCGAGGAACAGGTCCTCTGCGCGAACGTCGACATCGTTTTCGTCGTCACGTCCCTCAACGAGGACTTCAACCTGCGCCGAATCGAGCGCTACCTCACGCTCGCTTGGGAGAGCGGCGCGCAGCCGGTGATCGTCCTGACGAAGGCCGACCTGCACCCACAGCCGGAGAGCGCCGTGGCCGAGGCCGAGACGGTGAGTTTCGGGGTCCCGGTACACGCGGTGTCGGTGCCGACCAGGCTCGGGCTGGACGAGCTCCGGGCGTACCTCGAGCCGGGGGTGACAGCCGCGCTCCTCGGCTCCTCAGGCGTCGGCAAGTCGACGCTCGTCAACGCTTTCGCCGGCGAGGAGCTGCTCGCCACGCAGGAGATCCGCGACGACGGCAGGGGCCGGCACACGACGACGCGGCGCGAGCTCATCCTCCTACCCGGCGGTGGGCTCGTGATCGACACTCCGGGGCTCCGCGAGTTGCAGCTCTGGGAGGCCGAGGAAGGGCTCGAGGAGGCCTTCGAGGACATCATCGAGCTGGAGACCAAGTGCCGCTTTTCGGACTGCGCCCACGACACCGAGCCCGGGTGCGCCATCCAGGCCGCGCTCGCCGACGGAAGCCTCTCCCAGGAGCGCTGGGAGAGCTATCGCAAGCTGGAGCGCGAGCTCGAGCACCTCGAGCGCCGGCTCGACAAGCGGGCGCAGGCAGAGGCGCGGCGGCGCTGGCGCGCGATCTCGCTCGAGGCGCGGCGAAGCGGGCGTACCCGCAAGCGGTAAGGCCCCTCACGAAGTCGACGCACTCGCCGAGCCTTCGAGCCGCTCGAGCGGCGTCGGCTCGCCACGCGAGTGACGGCGGGCAGCCGCGACGCGCTCGGCCACGATCACGGCCACGAGCACTGCAAGGACGAGCGTCGCGAGTACGAGCGCCGGGACCGCGGTGCCGATTCCACCGAGCGCGATGCACGCGAGCGCCCCGGCGAGCCGCTTCCAGCTCAGCGAGCCCGCCATGCGCAGCCGGAAGAACGCGTGCCCGAGGAGGTAGATCGCCGGCCCGAGGACGACCGCGGCCACCTCGGGTCCGGGAAGCTCGTCGGTCGGGTGGGCGATCACGAGCTCGTCGCCGACCGCCGCCACGATCACGCCGGCGACCATGACAACGTGCAGATAGGTGAAGCCGTCGCGCGCCAGACGGGTTCGTTCCGGCGACAGCTCGAGCCGACGCTGCGCGATCCTGGCGACGTAGTCGAAATAGAGCCACCACATGGCCGCCGTGCCCAGGAAAGCGACGCTGAACGCGGCGAGCCGAGCGGCGTCGAGCTCGAGCCCAGCCGTCGTTGCGCCGGTGATCACGATCGACTCGCCGAGCGCGATGATCATGAACAGCTGGAAGCGCTCGGCGAAATGCGCGGTCTCGACCTCCCAGGTCGTATGGTCGAGGCGGCGGCGCCCGGGGACCCTGTAGAGGACGAGCGGGGCCGTGTAGTCGATCGCGAGCGCCCCCAGCCAGAGCGTGGTCCGTAACGGCCCATCGGCGACACCGCCCGCGAGCCAGAGCGCTCCGGCCGCGACGAACCACGTCAGGATCCGAGCGGCACGCTCACGCTCGAGCGTCCGCGGCCCTGCCGCCACGAACGTCAGGAAGGAGTGACGGCCGACCTGAATCGCGACGTATGAGCCGGCGAAGAGGAGTGCGTGCTCTCCGAAGGCCTCCGGGATCGCCACCGCCATCAGCAGGCTGGCGAGCATCAGTCCGATCAGCAGGAGCCGCACGGCGATCGAGTCCGGGTCGAGCTCGTTCGTGACCCACGTCGTGTAGTTCCAGGCCCACCAGACCACGAGCAGGATGAGCGCGGCCTGTCCCGCCCCCTCCCAGGTCAGGTTCTCGAGCAGCAGTTGCGAGATCTGCGTGATCGCGAAGACGAAAACGAGGTCGTAGAAGAGCTCGAGCGGCGTCGCCCGCTGCTCCTCCCCATCGCGCCGGCGCTGGAAGCGGCTCATCGAGCGACGAGGTTACTCAGTCGCTCCCGGCTCGCCCGATCGAATGGCGGCGGAACGCGCCTCAGTAGCATCGGCCGATGCGGCCCGTCCTCTCGACGACGCATCTCTTCCACTACGCCCTCGAGGCAGCTGCGGACCTCGCCTCGATTGCAGAGGAGGGTCTGCGGCCGCTGTCCGACTTCCCCGAGAGCGACCGCTGGCGCCAGTTCGACCAGCACGCGCCGGGATTCTTCGAGTTCTTGTACCGATCACTCGCCGAGCCGCTGCTCGGCCGGCCCTATGAGCGCTCTGGAGTGTTCCTCACGCCAATCGACTTTCGTCTCCTCCCCGGGTCATTGCTCCACGCACGTCCACGGATCCGGATACCGGTCGCGCGCATCGATGCGTCCGCGGCGATCGTGACCTGGGTGCTCGACGGCGAGCGCGTCACGCGGCCGTTCGGGCCGGAGTCGCTGGAGGAAGCGGCTGTGCTCTGGGACGCGGAACTCGTGACGGAATGGTTCGGCAGCGACCGGACGCGCCTCTTCTTCTTCGTGCCGCAGGTCGTGACGTACCAGCCTCGGGTCAGCACCGCGCCCGCTGACCGTCGAGCGGTAAACACGTTCCTCGTTTCCGGCTGCTTCGGCGTGGGTGACGACTCGACAGCCCTCGGCGCGCTCGGGGGGCAAGAGACGATTCGGCCCGACTCCGCGGCTCTCCCTCCCTGCTCGCCCGTCAGCCGTCCGCGCTCGAGCGCAGGAAGGCGAGCACGGCGAGCACGCGGCGGTTCGTCTGCGGCGCCTGGCCGATCCGGAGCTTCTGGAAGATCTGCTTCACGTGCGCCTCGACGGTGCGCTCGGTGATGAAGAGCCGCCGGCCGATCTCGACGTTCGAGAGCCCCTCGGCGACCAGCGCGAGCACCTCCCGCTCGCGCTCGGACAGCTCGTCGACGGGGTCCGCCTCGCGCCGCCGCGCGAGCAGCCGCGAGACGATCGTCGGATCGACGACCGTCTCGCCCTCCACAGGCGCCGGAGCGCGTCGACGAGGATCGCGGGATCGCTGATCCGCTCCTTGAGCAGATAGCCGGAGCGCTCGGGGTTCTCCTCGAGGAGCCGCATCGCGAACCCCGGCTCGACGTACTGCGACAGCACGAGCACGCCGACCCGGGGTGTAGCTCCCGGATCCGCTGCGCTGCGACGATGCCCTCGTCGGTGTTCGTCGGCGGCATGCGGATGTCGACGATCGCGCAGTCGGGCTTCTGCGTCGCGACGGCGCGCATCAGGCCGTCGACGTCTCCGGCCTCCCCGACGATCTCCGACGCCGGCCGCGGCGAGCACGCGCACGATTCCCTCCCGGGTGAGCATCACGTCATCGGCGATGACGACGCGCACGCGCCGAGTCTGCCACGTCCCGGGTCCCGTGCCAGCACCAGTGACCGGTCCCGGGCTGGCACAGATGAGCAGCGTGTCGCTCTCGGCTCTACCGTCGATGCGTCATCGAGAACGCCGGCAAGCCAGCCGCGGGAAGGAGGCGTCAGAGTGCGCAAGCTCATCGGCATCGCAACATGCGTGCTGGCGACAGCGGTTGCTGTTGCCGACGCGCGGCCAGGGCCGGGGCCGTGCAGTTCTCGGAGAGCTGGACGGACGAACCGACGTCCTGGTTCATGGGCGAGTTCGCGTGCACCGGGAAGCCGGTCACCGTGGCCGGAACAGGGCTCGACGTCCGGATCGGTTCGGGTCACGGAGACCGCCGAACCGCGAGGGCGCCCACGTGCGACTCGACATCGAGGGCCGCGTCGACCTCTACGAGGCGTCCGGGCCACCGTGGGACGTCCAGCTCGGCGCCTTCGTCGGCACGTGGACCTACAGCGCCCACCAGGTCGAGCAGTACAACCCTGGCAGGCAACGCAGCGCTCAGCGGCGTAGCCGCACGGGCAGATCGTCTTCGCCGACGGCAGCAGCCGCCATGCTCAAGATCGGCTTCACGCTCGTCTTCGATCGCGACGGACGGCCGCGAAGCTGTTCTTCGCCAAGGCGGCCTGCGGCGGAGAGTGACGTGGCAGCGGAGCGCCCGGAGGCCTGGATCGGTTCCGGGCCTCCCGGGCTTGCCATCCGCGCGCTGCGACGGCGTCATCCTGAGGGAGGAGATCGAGGTGAAGGACAGGAGACGCAGGCTCGCAGCGGTCTGCGTTGCTGGGCGCGACCGCGCCGCCTGGCGCTGGCCGCCGCCTCCTCCGCCCCGTCGCAGGCGCCGCGCTCAGGGCGGCACGTACCGCGTCGGCTGGGAGGGCGACCAACGGGCTCGTTCTGGGAAGCGACGGCTTCGACCCGACCGGCGAGTCAACTGCGGGGCGTGCGGGATCTACTCGAACCTGCTCGTCCGCACGCTCGTCGGCTACAACCACGTCGCCGGCTCGGCCGGGCAGAGCTCGTGCCCGATCTCGCGGTAGCGTGCCGGCCCCGACGAACGGCGGCCGCACGTACACGTTCAGGCTCAAGCGCGGCATCAGGTTCGGGCCGCCGGTCGACCGCGAGGTCACCTCGAGCGACATCCGCTACGCGATCGAGCGTCTCGCCCGGCCGAGAACGGCTCCCTGTACGCGCTCGCGTTCACCGATATCCGAGGGTTCGATGCCTACCGCGCGGGCAAGGCGAAGTCGATCTCCGGCATCGGGACGCCGAGCGCGAAGACGATCGTCTTCACCCTGACGCGGCCGGCCGGCGACTTCCTTCACCGCGTGGCGCTGCCCGCGGCGGGCCCGATCCCGCCGGAGGTGGGCAGGTGCTTCGAGGGCAGGCCCGGCGCATACGGCTCCGACCTGGTCTCGTCGGGCCCCTACATGATCGACGGGTCGAACGCGGTCAGGATCGGCTCGTGCGGCGCGATCAGGCCGATGCGCGGGATCTCGCGACGCAGCTCAGCTCGTCCGCAACCCGAGCTACGACCCGGGACGGACAGCAGGGCGGCGCGGGAGAACAACCCCGACCGGTTCGTCTTCGTCGCCGACCGGCAACGCGCCGTCACCGAGATCGCCAGGAAGCTGACCGCCGGCGAGCTCGAGGACGCCTACCAGCCGCGTTCTCCGGCCGTCCATCATCGGCAAGTACGCGAAGAGCGCGCGCAACGCGGGCGGCTCCGGCTCAACTCCGGGGAAGCCTCTCTACATCTCGATGAACCTGACCCAGCCGCCGTTCGACGACGTCCACGTGCGGAGGGCGATGAACTGGATCATCGACCGGGCGGCTCTCCGCGACGCGTACGGCGGCCCGCTGGCGGGCCCGATCGCCCAGCACATCCTCCCGGACGACTGCTCGACAACCAGCTGAAGGGCTTCGCGCCCGTTCAAGACGCCCGGCGATCACGGCAACCTCGCGCGGGCGAAGGCCGAGATGGCGAAGTCGAAGTACGCGACGCAGGACGGCGTCTGCATCGCGAAGGCCTGCAAGGGCGTCCACATGGCCGGGCTCGGCCGGCCCGTTACGCCCCCTCGAGCGCATGTCCCCGATCGTCAAGGCGAACGCCGCCAAGATCGGCATCAGCTTCATCCGCGCCGGCCATCGAAGACGCCTGCCGCGAGCAACAACCCGCTGATCGCCAAAGCGCAGTGGGTCAAGCCCTGGCCCGACCCGTCGAGCTTCATGTTTCCGCTGTTCCCGGGCGCGAGCATCAGCCCGACCGACAACCTCAACTGCTCGCTCGTCGGCATCACGCCGGCGCAGGCGGCCAGGCTCGGCGTGAAGGGCACGTCAAGGGCGTGCCGAGCGTCGACGCCGACATCGCGCGGTGCAACGCGCTCGCCGGTGCGGCGCGCCGGCTGCTACGCCGCGCTCGACCGGAAGCTGACCATCGAGATCGTCGCCCGGATCCCGTTCCTCTGGCGCAACCCGATCACGATTCTCGGGCCGCAGGTCGCGAAGTGGGCGTTCGACCAGTCGGCGGGCACGACCGCGCTTCGCGCACGTCGCGGTCAACCGCTTAGGTCGCCGAGCCGACCGCAGGGGCAGCACGGGGAGCAGCGCCTCGAGCCGCCGCCCCGAGGCGCGCACCGAGCCGCCCACCGCACCGACGCGGTCCTCGAGCCGCACGAGCCGCTCGCCCCAGTCGACGTCCCCCTCGACCGTGAGGTGCAGCGTCTGCCGTCCTCGGTGATGCCACGTGCAGCGGGTCGCCGTCCTCTGCCACTTCGGCGACCAGCGTAGGCAGCGGTCTCGACCTCGGACCGGTAGCGCCGGCCCGACGGGAGCTCGACCGCGAGGCGGAGCGGCCGCAGGTCGGCGAGCGACTCGAGCGCCGCCTCGAGCCCGGACGTCGCCAGCTCGGCCGGGAAGATTCCGTGCGCGACGTCTCGTAGCTCCTGCGAGGCGGCGACCGCCTCGTCGAGCGCGGCGCGGAGCAGCGTCGCGGCGGGCTCGTTCCCCGACGACTCGGCGATCGTCAGCGCGACGCGAAGGTCGTAGGTCAGCGCCAGCAGCCGCTGCTGTGCCCCGTCGTGCAGGTCGCGCTCGATCCGGCGTCGGGCAGCATCCGCGGTCTCGACGATGCGCGCGCGCGAGCCGGTCACTTCCGCCAGCCGCGCGAGCGCCTCCGCGCGAAGGCGCTCGTTCCCGAGCGCGAGCTGCGCGGCCGGGCCGAGCTCGCGCTCGAGCGCGTCGACGAGACGTCCGACTCGACGAGCGCGACGACGACCCCCGTCGCCGACGAGCGGCGCGACGCGCGCGGCTCGGGTCGAGTCGGAGCGGCCGGCCGTCGGCTTCACGAGCCGCTCACCCGGCCCGATCGGATACGCGAGCCGCAGTCCGGGATCGCCGAGCGCACGAGCGAGGACGTCCTCAGCCCGCCCTCCGCGGCCGAGCGCTCGAGGTCGACCGCGAGGCGGGTGACGCGGCCGCGAACGAGCTGTGGTCGGAGCGCGAGCCAGGCGAGCCCGCCGGCGAGGGCGAGGAGCGCGAGCGATCGACCCACGTAGAGCGACTCGTAGAGCAGCCGGTCCGGCGCCTCCCGCGGCTCGACGCGGAGCGCAACGGCGTACGCGGCCAGTGCGATCCCGGCGAGCACCGTGGCGGCGAGCGCGGGTCCGGCCCAGCGCCGAGTCACGCCGGAGGCGCGGGCGAGACGGACGACCCGACGAGCGCCGCAGCCGCCCCGATCGCCGCGCCGAGCCCAGCACGACCCACGTGAGGCGGCGGGCGAGCACGACGTCGTCGTGGGCGAGGAATGCGTTCGCTGCGCAGTCGCGCCAGCAATAGGGATCGCGAATGGGGTCGCGCACGAGCGCCAGGCGAGAGAGGCCACCGCAGCAGCGGCCGTCGTCAGTGACGCGAGCGCGAGCAGAGCGGCGCGGCCGAGGCGCCGACTGGCTTCGGCGGCAGGAGCACTGCGAACGCGAGCACGAGCGCCGGAAGAAGCGGCGCCACGACGAGGCCGAGGCTGCGAACGAGCTCGGGGCCTCCCTCCCATCCATCCACACGGGCGCGAACCAGACGGCCGAGGCGACGACGGCGAGCGCGCCGAGCACGGCCGTCGAGCGCACCGCAAGCAGCAGCAGACCGCCGCCAGCAACCCGATCCCGACGACCACCTCGAGCAGCGCGAACGAGGTCGAGACGCCGCCGTAGGTCGTGTCGAACGTCGCGCTGTCCGTCACCTCGCGGCCGACGAGAGCGGCGGAGAGGACGCCGACGACGAGCCCGAGCACGCCGGTGAATGCCCTCGCGGCGACCGACAGGCGTGCCCTGGTCACGCGCTGATTGTGTCACCGGCACCTGGGGCGAGATCGCGGCCAGCACGGATCCTGCTGCCTCACTCGTGCCATGCCACGATGACGAGGAGGCCGTCGGCGGATACTGAGCGCTGCCCGAACCGAGGAGGCGTCGTGACGCGAAGACAGCTAACGGCGTTCGCCCTTGCCGGTCTCGCGCTGGTCGCCGTCGCCTGGCTCGCGACGGCTCGGTGGTGCGCGCCGGCCCGCCCGGGAAGTCGGGCGGCACGGCGGGCGTCGTGTTGAGGCTCGCCGTCCTCGAGTACCCGGGCAAGCCTGCGGCCCGATCGCCGAGCGCTACGCGCAGCGCGTCGAGGATCTGTCGAACGGCTCGATGCGCGTGACCATCACTACTGGCCGACGAGGTTCGAGCGGACGACGCCGAGCAGCCGGGTCGAGGCGAGCGCGATCCGCGCCGTCCGCGCCGGCGAGCCGCAGCTCGGGCTCATCCCGTCGCACGCGTTCGAGGCGCAGGGCGTGACGACGTTCCGGGCGCTCCAGGCGCCGTTCCTGATCACCTCCTCGTCGCAGGCGGCTCGGTCACGACGGGCCCGCTCGCCGACCGGCTCCAGGCAGGCCTGACCGGGCTCGCGCTCACCGGGCTGGGACTCGTGCCCGAGGGCATGCAGCGGCCCTTCGGCTTCCTGAAGCCGCTCGTCTCGCCGGCGGACTTCGCCGGGGTGACGATCCGCGCCGACTCCTCGCGAGCCACCCGCGACGTGCTGCGCATGCTCGGCGCCCGCCCGGTCGCCTCGACGCCGCCGGCAGGACACCTCGGTCTACAGCGGCTTCGTCAACGACGCGGCGTCGCTGCCGAGCGCCGACGACGACTTCCCGCAGGCCGCCTACACCGCCGGCAACGTCGCGCTCTTTCCGAAGGTCGACGTGTCGTCGCCTCGACCGGCGCCTTCGGCCGCCTCAGGCCGGAGCAGCAGGCCGTCCTCCGGCGTGCGGCCGTCGAGGCGCGCGCCGCTTCGATCCCGGGCAGCAGGCGAGCGCGCCGCCGCGGCGGCGTTCTGCGGGCAGGCGGAACGATCGTGGCCGCCACGCCGGGAGGTGCGTGCGCTCCGGACGAAGGTCGCACCGCTGCTCGACGCGATGCGGCGGGACCCGGCGACGAGCGCGACGATCGCGAGCATCGAGCGGCTCGGGCGAGACGGGACGCCGGTTCGCCCGTGCGGGCCGACCCAGCCGTCCGCGCGTCGGCTGCCGACGAGTACCCCAACACGGTGCGCGACGCGTTGCTTCCGCCGGTCGGCAGCTACCGGCGGACTTCACGGCCGCGGCAGCTTCGCGCCGCCGGCGCCGACGACGCCGAGGTCCGCAGCAACCTGGGCGTCACCACGCTCACGTTCGCCGGACCGGATATCGACCTCGTGTTTCGCGCTCGATGGCGAAGCCCCACCGATCGGCCGCGCTGCCGCGGACGCGTCGACCTGGTCGAGCGGCGCGTCAAGCTCCGCTGGAATCCCGCGACGCCGTGCACCGAGTACATCGCGTTCTCCTGGAAGCGCGCCGGTCGCGATCTCGAGATCGTCGCGCTCGACCCGCGCACGGAGGCGGGGTGGACGAAGGCGTTCCTCGGCACCTGGAAGCTCGTCGACTGCACCCCGACCGGTCCCGGAGTGGCCCGTGTGCGACCACCACCGGCGACCCGCGCGTCTGCGGCGATCGTTCGTCCCACCGCGCGAGCTCGACGACCCGTGCTGACCGCGGTCAGCGCGGCCGTTCCGGCAGCGGCAGCTCGGCGACGACCTGCGTCCCGCCGCCCGGCGGCGACACGACCATCAGCCGCCCGCCGAGCGCTGCCACCCGGTCGGCGAGGCCGACAAGCCCCGATCCGCCCGGGTCTGCGCCTCCCGCCCGTCGTCCTCGACGCCGAGCCGCACGATCCCGTCTGCTCGGCCGAGCGCGACCCGGATCGAGCGCGCGTCCGCGTGCTTGACGGCGTTCGCGAGGCTCTCGGAGCAGACGAACCAGAGCGCCGACGCCACCTCCGGCGAGACCGTCACGTCCGCCAGCTCGAGGTCGATCTCGACGGGCAGGCCGGCCGCGAGCCGCTCGAGCGCGGGGACGAGCCCGGCCCGATCGACGCCGCCGAGCCCGCGCACGAGCGCGTCGAGCTCGGGACGGACGCGGGCGAGCTGCTGCAGGCGCGGTCGAGCGCGGCCGCGAGCGCCTCGCCGCCGGGCCCTGGTCGCGCCTCGCGCACCAGCCGCTCCACGTCCGCGAGCGCCGCGCCGGGGCCGCGCTCGAGCCGCTCGGCGAGGCGCCGCCGCTCCTCCTCCTCGGCCAGCAGCAGCCTCCGGCGCGACGCGTCGACGGCGTCCGCCTGGCGGCCCACCTCCGCCTCAGGCGCGCGCGCTCCGCCGCGAGGCCGACCGCGGCGATCACCGCCGATCGCGTCGCGGCGTCGTCGAGCGTGAGCCGGCTCGTGCACGACCGCTCCCACCGCGCCGGCCGGCCGACCGTCACCGGCGTCGCCACTCGATCCGCCGAGCGCGGCGCCAGCGGCCGGCCGCGGTCGTCGACGAGCTCGTCGGGACCGAGCGCGAACCCGATCTCGAGCTCCGGGTCGCCGAGCAGGTCGCGCAGCGCGTCCGTAGCGTCACGCCGCCGCGCTCGAGGGCCACCGCCCGCTCGGCGAGCGACGCGGGCGCGTCGAGCATCGCCGCCTTGAACAGCACAACACCGGTGAGGGCGACCGCGGCCGAGTAGCCGAGCACCGTCACATCCGTCACGCCCTGGGCCGCGCCGGCGAGGCTGCGGAGCGCGTCGGCGGCGATGGCGGCGCAGAGGATCGAGGCCGCTGCGAGACCGCGCCCGGCGATCGCCCGGCTGCGGCGCCCTGGCGCGCTCGATCGAGCTGCCGCGGCGATCGCGACGAACACGACGGCGAGCACGAGCGCCGTGCCGTCGTCGTCCCACAACGGCCACACGACGGCGGCCGTCCACGCGAGCGCGACCCCGCTCCAGCGAGCCTCGTTCGCGGCCGGCCCGCCGGCAGCGCCAGGGCGAGTGGAGGAGCGGCGCACGATGGAGATAGGCGGCGTGCACGGCGAGCCACTGCACTGCGGCCGGCCCGGTGTGCTCGAAGTTGAAGGCGAACCAGGAGAAGCCCGCCAGCAGCAGGAGCGCAGCCGCCCGCGGGACGGCGCAGCGCGAGAGCGCGATCCCGAGGCCGATCAGCGTCCAGCCCGCGACCAGGTCGGGCAGCCAGCCGCTCAGATCCCGCCAGGCGTACGCCTGCTGCTCCGCGACCACGCCCAACGCAACCCCGGCGCAGGCGAGCGCGACGAGCGCGAGCCGGCGCACTAGAGGAGCGCGGCGAGCGCCGCCCCGGAGAGCTCGTGCTTGCCGAGGAAGCCGGCAACCGGCGCGCCCGGAAGGCGCACCTCGTAGGCGCTGCGCCGCCGGCTCGAGATGAGCACGACACGCGGAGGCCGCGCGCTCGACGCGAGCCGCTCGGCCACCTCGAAGCCGTCCATGCCCGGCAGCTGCACGTCGAGGAGGACGAGATCCGGCCGGAGCCGCTCGACGCGTCGAGCGCCGCCTCGCCGTCCTCGACCGCCGCGACGACCTCGAAGCCCTGGAGCTCGAGCAGCGCACGCGCCGACGCGCGGAAATCCTCGTGGTCGTCGACGATCAGCACCGTCGGGCGCATCGGCGAATCGTCCCACCGTCGGCGCCGCCCGCATCGCGGCTGGCACGGATCCGGCCGCGCACGGCTCTTCGGCGGTCCCGTGCCAGCCACAGCCCCGGTCCCGGGGTGGCACCGATGAAGCGGCAGCACTCTCTTCCTACGGTGGATCCGTCATCCACGACGGGAGGATTCCATGGAGAAGATATGCCGAGGGTCCAGCTCTGCGGGGATCGCGCGCTGGCTGACGGGTGCGCTCGTCGTCGGACTTGGTGGACTAGCCGTTGCCCTGAGCGCGACGTCCGCCGTCGCCCAACCGAGTGCCGCGTTCACGATCAGGTCGAGCCTGGACGGGAAGACGGTCCTGCCGCATCGGATCCGGTGGCTCGCGTATCCATCCGCTCCTGTGCACTTTCCCGGCGTCGAGTTCCTGATCGACGGGAAGCTTGTCTTCGATAACCGCCTCGAGCCGTACGCCTTCGGCGCCGACGGCCGCGACGAGGCCACGGGAACGGTGAAGACCGGCTACCTCGTCACCTCGTGGCTCTTCACCGGGAAAGCACACGTTCACCGTCCGCGCGAAGCGGGACCCGGACCGCACCGGGGCGACGAGAACAGTGGTCGCCCGCGTGCTACCGGCACCCGCGCCGCCGGCGACGCTCGCGGGAACGTGGACACGCATCCTCCCGAGCGCGGTGCCGCCCGACAAGGGCGTGCTCTACCGCGTCACCGCTCCGGCGGGTGCGTACCGGATCACCGTCGACCGGCGCTTCATCCGCACGACCGGGCCGAGGCCGGAGGGAATGTCAAGAACGAGTACGTCGCCACGGGGACGACGATCAGAATCGGGGGCCCGTGTGGACCGGTGACCCGGCTGAGGGCGGCGCGTGCGATCCGTGGGGCCCCGAGGCGACCTATTCGTGGTCCGTGACCGACGGCACGCTGACGCTCGCCCCGGTGAGCAGTGCCGACGGGTGCAAGCAACGGGGCGCGATCTTCACCGGCGAGTGGACGCGCGTGAAGTGAGCGGCGTCGCCGGGCAACCAGCCGAACCAGTGCTTCGGATGCTCGACTACGCGGCGCACGCCAGAGAAGCGAGCCGTAGTGAACAGAAGGAGAACAGCCTTGGCGGCTGTCGTCCTGACAGCAGTCGTCGCCGGAGTCGGCGCCGTACTGGCCCACGCAACCGTCCCGGGAGGAACGGCAAGATCGTGTTTCGCATGGCACTCGGGAGCCCGTCGCGGCTGGCAATCGTTAACGCCGACGGCACGGGCTACCGAATGCTTCCTCGTGCCAAGGGCGTCGACGACGACAATCCGGACTGGTCGCCGGACGGCACGAAGATCGCGTTCCATCGCTGCGTGGTGCGGGGCCGGAGGCTGCGCGATCTTTACGATCCGCCCTGACGGGACTGGCCTCAGACGGCTCGGTCCCCGCCGCAACGATCGCGGCGCGCCTGCTTGGTCGCCGAACGGCAAGGCGATCGCTTTCTCGCGGGGCTGGGGGCCCATCCAAGACGACTGGATCAAGTTCAACGAGCTGTACGTGATGAATGCGAGCGGAACGGCTCGCGCCAGCTCACGCGCTTCAACGCGTCGAAGCCGTTCTCGGCGTTTGTCGGCGGCTCATCGTGGTCGCCGGACGGACAGCAACTCGTCTTCGAGGCAGGGACCTCGCCGCGCGGCGACCCGGCGAACGGCCGCGCGATCTTCGTCGTCAACGCGGACGGCTCCGACCTCCGTCAGCTCACCCCATGGAGCCTCAACGCCGGAGAACGCCCCGACTGGTCTCCCGACGGCAAGCTGATCCTCTTCAAGGCGCCGGCCAAAGGGCAGCACGGCAACCTCTACACCGTCGATCCCGACGGCAGCGGCCTGAAGCAGCTCACCCGTTACCCGGCTCCGAGGGCCGTCTTCTCCGGCTCCTTCTCCCCCGACGGGAAGTGGATCACCTTCTCCAGGGGCCCCGGATATCCGGGCATCTTCGTGATCCGCGCCGACGGGACGGGCGTGCGGCAAATCACCCGGGCGGTTGGCACAACGCGCCCGACTGGGGGCCCGCCCGGTGAGCGAGAAAATCCAGGCGGCTGTAGGACTCGAGGCGCGCCCACAGCCGCCTGCGGGCGGGACCGTCGGCGGAGCTGCTCGCTTCGACGCTGAGTCGGGCGCCGGCGGCCCGTTCACCGCGGCGATTCCGGCGCTCGACTGGGAGCTGCCGGCCGCGTCAGGCCGCGTCCGTGTAGACCTCGTCGCCGACGACGTAGATGCTCGCTCGACGGTTGGCGATCGGAACGCGCCAGGCAATTCGGTCTCGGTTGCCGTGGTAGCCGAGAATCGGTTGCTCGAGCTGATCGCTTTCAGCAACGGCGGTGCGGGCACGCTCGCGAATGGTGTCCGGGTCGAGCCAGGTTGCCGCGGGCGGACACTCCGACGTACTGCCGGGCGTTCGCTGAAAAGTCGAATAGCGGTGGAGGCTGAGGTCGCTCTCGAGCTGGAAGAAGCCGAGCAGGAGGTCGTCGGTGGTCAACGCAACGAACCACGAGTCGAGCTCCCCCGTCGCGCTTCGAACCGGTATCGGTTCTTCGAGCCTGGCGCGGAGCGCGACCGGGTCGTCCACCAGCTCGCGTCGGAGCTCCTCGGCAGCTGCGCGGACGCGGGCGAGATCGTCCTGTGGCGTTTGGCTCACACGAGCGTCAGGTGGGCGTTGAACGTGACGCGATACGTTTGACTGTCAAAGTTCTCCCAGCGGGTGATCACCCCTGCGTTCGGTGGCCACGGGTCGTAGACAAGGAGGCCCCGAAACGGCGAGAGCCACGGTAGCCCCGAGCGCGTATACCCCGCCACGGTTCGTGAGTGTCCGGGAATGAAGCTGATCAGGGGCCTGTTGGCACGGATCTCGGTGCGAAACTCGGTCCATGACGGCGTCCAGTTCATCCCCGCGTTGAGCGCATTGGAGGTGAGGCTCTCCAGTCTGTCGACGACGAGCTGCTCGTTGCCGTAGGGGAGGCCACTGGGACTGGCGAGTGTCCCGAGGCCGAGCTCGGAGGCGATCCTGGTCTGGAGATAGTTGTAGCGGTAGAAATCGAGCACCATCTGCACGCTGGCGGCGACGCACCAGACGCTGGTCTGCTGACCGCGGAGTTCGTAGCACGGGTGATGGTCGGCGCTGGCGGAGCTGTAATGGAGCTCACGCGTGTCCCGGAGAAGCACGTCGATACGGTCGATCGAGCTCGCGAAGAGGTCCGCGTCGATCAGCCGGCGGGCAACGGGCTGGCGGGCACGGAGCACCTTGTCGAGCTCCCGAACCCGCTTGGCGTGACGTGCGGCGTTCCGTTTCAGGAGTGCTGAGGGCTGCTCCGCGAGGAAGGACCACCGGTCGAAATCGCCCGGCGGCTCGTCGCGCTGGCGCTCCCGAGCCGGTGGGACTTGTCGCCAGGTGAACAGCTCGAGGAGGGCTACCTCTTGCTCCTCCCGCAGGAACTGGATCGCAAGCTTCGGATAGCTGAACGCGACGAAGCGAGCCTCGTCGTACGTGACTGCTCGCTTCCGTTCACGCAGGACCTCGGCCGCCTCGTCGAGCAAGGGGTCGGGATCCCATTCTGCGTGGGAGACAGCCAGGAGCGGCGCCCCCAGTCGTGAGTCGATCGCCGCGTCCACGAAGGCCTCCGGATCGCTGCCCTCGAGCCGAACGCGAAGAAAAAGCGGCTCCCCATTGAGGTCGTAGACGGTCGTCCCGGCGCGGGCGACCCGGGCTCCCTGAAGCTCGGGTAGCGACCCCACGAGGTTGAGCAGATTCAGCTCCGCCCAAACGTGCGGGCTCGGGGGTTCCTGCAGGCATGTCGGTTCTCCTTTCAGAGGTCTGATGACCTCATGAGACCTGTCGCCGCAGGAACTCTCTGGTGCTTGGAGTGTATACGGCCGACCCACCGTTCATGCCGGCGATACCCATGGTGTCTCGCTGCCCTCGCCCTTGACTACCGACCGCTGAGCAGTCGCGCATCATGAGGTAGTCAGTGCAGATGCAGGTTCCGGCGATGGAGCTAGCCGGACTCGAACCGGCGACCCCCTGGGTGCGATCCAGGTGCTCTCCCAACTGAGCTATAGCCCCTAGGAACGTTCAGTGTAGCGAGGCCGGATTGGGCTTACGCGTCAGGCTGCGAACAACGTCAGATCCGGCTCGCGCGCTCCCCGCAGGGCATCCAGGTCTACCTCGACCCAGCGTAGGCCGCGTGCCTCGGCGAGTGTGCGTGCCTGCGGCTTCACGCGCTGGGCGGCAAGAATGCCCTCGCAGGCGGCGGTGGCCGGATCGAGCCGGATGCGCTCGAGGTAGCGGGCAAGTTGCTCGACGGCCTCGATCGTGCCGATCCGCTTGATCTCGACGGCGACCCAGCCGTCGTCGGCATCGCGACACATCAGGTCGACCGGGCCGATGTCGGTCGGCCATTCGCGGCGGACGAGCCGAAGGCCGACGACGAGTGCGTCCGGCTGCGCGGCGAGCGCCACCTGGAGGTCCCGCTCGACGCCGTCCTTCTCGAGACCGCCTCCCTCGTCCATCTCGTGGCTGACGTCGCTCAGGACCTCCGCGACACGGATCTCGAGCCGGTCCTCACTGCGGCCGGCGCGTTTGCGGACCACGATCTGTCCGGGCTCCTCCTCGACGACGGTAGGCGGCGTCATCCAGTTGAGCGGCTTGTACCCGCCCGCGTCCGCATGGACGAGGACCGAGCCGTCGGCCTTGAAGAGCAGGAGCCGAACTGCCTCGGGCAGGACGGCCGTGAGCCGGCCGGTGTAGACGACCTCACAGCGGGCGACGACGACGCGCACGGGCCGGGACGCTATCGCCCCCTTCGGACATGTCCGCAACGGACAGACGAGAGGCGTGGCGGTCGGCGGCGTGTCCTACAGCCGGTCCGTCACCCGAAGCGGACGTGTCACCCAGCCTCTGAGGCTGGACATGTCCCCACGCCGACGGAAGCGCAGGCCCACGCGGGCGAAAGCCCCGAGGGCCGTGTCCGGAACGCCGCGCGGTCGGGTCCGAAGCGGAGACTCCCCCTGCCTCAGAGGCGAGACAATGGCCGTTTTCGGCTAGGCAGCGCGACGGATCAACGTGATCCCGTCGCGCACGGTGAGCTGCACCGAGACGACGCGCGGGTCGGCCCGGACGTGCTCGTTGAAGGCGACGATCGCCTGCGTGCCGGACGACTCGTCCGGGTCGAGCACGCGCCCGCTCCAGAGCGTGTTGTCGACCACGATCAGGCCCCGTTCGGAGAGCCGTGGCAGCACCGCCTCGTAATAGGAGACGTAGCTCTCCTTGTCGGCGTCGATGAAGACCAGGTCGAAGTCACCGTCGAGGCGTCCGATCGTTTCGATCGCCGGGCCGACGTGCACCGTGATCCTGTCCCCATACGGGCTCCGGGCGATATACCGGCGGGCGACGTCGGCGTGCACCGGGTCGAGCTCGCACGTATCGATCCGGCCGCCCTCGGGCAACGCGGCGGCCATCGAAAGCGACGAGTAGCCGCTGTAGGTGCCGAGCTCGAGCACCCGCCGGGCGCCGCTCGCGTAGACGAGCAGCTCGAGGAAACGGCCCTCGATCGGCCCGGTCAGCATCTGCGGTGACGAGAGCGTCGCCCGCGTCTCGGCGGCGAGCTCGGCGAGCAGCGGGTCCGGCGGAGTCGTGTGCTCCTCGGCGTAGCGCTCGATCTCGTCCGGGACGATGAAGGCCACTAGCCCACTACCTCCGCTCCACCCGCGAGCCGCCCACGATCGCTTCGCCGCCGTCCTCGAAGCGAACGAGCGCCTTGCCCTTGCCGTCGTAATCGGGTGACCAGACGATGAGGGTCGCCTGCTCCCCGGCCACGCGCACGGACTCGTCGAGCGAGGGCGTCTCACCTCGCCAGTAACGAACGAAGGGGTTCTCGTCCCACTCACGGCCGACCGTCGTCTCGTCCGTGTGCCCCGGCAACACCCGGGTCGCCGGGGGCAGCGTCATCAGTTCCATCACGGAGTCACGGACGACGTCGGCCGGGCCGCCGCCGACCGCGTCGCGGAACAGCGTGTCGCCGGAGAAGAGCAGTTCGCCGTTGACCAGGAACGACATCCCGTCGTCGGAGTGGCCGGGGCACCGGATCGCCTCGACGGAGAGCCCGCCGGTCTCGACCGCCCCAGTCGCGACCGTGGCGCCGAAGTGGCGGACGACCTCGTCCTCGCCGGCGACATGATCGGGATGCGCGTGCGTTCGGAGCACGTGCGTCACCGTCAGCGCATTCCTTTCGACGACCGCGAGCAACGGCTCGAGCGGCGCTCCCGTATCGACGAAGACACCCGTCCCGCCCGCCTCGTCGCCGACCACGTAGGCGTTCGAGAGCCAGCGCGGGTCGAGCGAGCGCTCGACGATCTGCGGCGTCGTCATCGCCTGCAACCTACCCGCCCGCACGCTCGGCCCGCCGCTTCGCCGCGCGCAGCCAGCTGCGCCGGACGAGCCCGCTGAACGGACGGATCACCAGCCAGTAGGCGCGGAACCTCCGTCGCGAGCGACCGTCGGTGCAGAGCACACGTGTCTCCGTGACCAGGCGGCCGTCCTCGACACCCACGTCGAGCGCCAGCTTCGCCCACCCCGGCTCGCGGAAGCCGGCGAAGTCCGCCACGGCGAGCATCCCGCCCCCAACCGACCACGGCCGCCCGACGCCGACGAGCAATGTACGACCCTCGCGTCGGAAACCGACCGCGACGAGATGCTCCCAGATCGGACGCTCGTTCACCGCCAAGCCCCGTAGCCGGAAGAGGACGCGCAGGAGCGGCGCCTCCGCCGGGGTCACGTCCAGAGCCGCAGAGAGCGCCCGCTCCGAAGGAGCCTCGACGCGGCGCGTGTGGCGCTCGCGCGCGTCGAACGCCGGTAGCGCTTCGGCAGCGGTCAGACTCCTCGCTGTGTCGGCCCGCATCGTCGTGACCGTAGCCCTTCTGGTGGTCTTCGCGGCGCCGGCGCAAGCAGCGGTCCGCGTGGTGGAGCCGTTCCCTCCCGAGCGTTACGCGAGCACCGGCGCCGTCGGCTTCCTCGTCCCGGGAGCGGGGCCGACAGTCACGCGCGCGAGCGCCCTGAACGCACTCCTCACCGGGAAGATCGAGAGCTCGTACCTCGGTGGGACGCCGCCCGACAAGCCGCTCATCCGCCTCGGACAGGGCCCGCCCCCGGACGTCCTCGTCGTGCTGCCTCCGACCGGACGAACCGAGAACGACCGCCGCTACCCGATTGCGGTGGTCGGCGGCGGCGCGAGCGGGCTGCTCACGTCGGACTCGACCCGCATCGACGGCCTGGTCTCGATCGCAGACATCGCCAACGGACGACTGCGGTGGAAGCCAAGCGACGATCCGGTCGGCGCGCTCGCGCTGCTCGAGGCGCGGATCGACCGCAACGACCGGCTTCGCTTTCCGCTCACGGTGCTGCTCGTCGCTGCTGCCGCCGTGGTCGGCTTCGTGCGGCCCCGCTTCGCGCCACGCCTCTTCCTGCTCGCGCTCGCGGGAAACCTCTGGCTCGCAGGCTGGTGGCTCGTCGGGCTGCTCGTGGCGGCTGCGCTCCTGCTGCCGCTCGGCGCTGCCTGCGCGGCCCTCGTCGCCGCCTACCTCCTCGCCCTCGGACTCGACCCGGAATCAGTCGCGCTGTCCCCGCTCGGGCCGTCGCAGGCCGGTCGTTTCTACGGCTTCTCGAACCTGTTGGCGACGATCTTTCTCGTCCCGGCGCTCCTCGGCCCGGCACTGCTCGCTCGCCGTGGCGTGCTCGTTGCCGCGGCGGCGCTCGTCGCCGTCGGCGGGAGCCGCTTCGGCGCCGACGGCGGCGGGCTGCTCGTGCTGCTCGCCGGCTACGCCGTCCTGATCGCACGCCTGGGACGGTTCCGCGCGACCCTGCCACGAACCGCGGCCGCCGCCGCAGTCCTCGCGCTGGTCGCACTCGCCCTCGTCGGCCTCGATGCGGCGCTCGGTGGGTCGAGCCACGTGACCGACGCCGCGGGCGGCGGCCCCCAGGAGCTCCTGTCCGACCTCTGGCACCGTCTCCGCCTCTCCTGGGCCCGGGTCACAGACTGGTGGGGCCCTGCGCTCGTCGCGGTCGCCTCGATTGCGGTTCTTGCCCGGATCGCCACACGGCGGCCGCGCCGGCCACTGACCGACGCACTGCTCGTCGCGATCGCCGTCTCGGTCGTCGTGAACGACACGCCGGGCGACGTGCTCGGCGTCGGAGCGGCCGCCGCCTTCGCCGTCAGCCGGTGGGAACGCCATGCGGGCGATGATCCGAACGAGCTGGTTAGACTCCGCGCGATGCGCCGGACGACCCTCGCAGCCGCCCTCGCGCTTGCCTTGTTCGCGCTCGTGCGCCGCCGGCTGCGAGTCGCCGGAGGACGCCTCGCCGACACCTGAGACGGTCGTCGGGGAGCTGCCGACCGAGACGACGGGCGGCAATGAGATCGTGCCCGCCTCGCGCTCGAAGGCGACGCGGCGAACGGCAAGAACATCTTCGCGGCGAAGGGCTGTGGAGGCTGCCATACGCTCTCGGACGCGGGTGCGAGCGGCACAGTAGGCCCGAACCTCGACGACGCGAAGCCGTCGTACGAGCTCGCCGTCACGCGCGTCACGAAGGGCCAGGGAGCGATGCCCTCCTTCGAGAGCCAGCTGTCGGCGCAGGAGATCGCGGACGTCGCCCAGTACGTCGTCGACGCGACGCAAGGCTGACCCTCCCGCCCGATTTCCCGAGCGCCGTCGAGGCGTTCGTCTGCGACCTCGACCGCACACTGATCGGCGAGGACGCGGTCCTGCGGCCGCGCACGCTCGCAGCCCTCGGAGCAGCGCGGCGCGCCGGGATCCACGTGATCATCGCCACGGGTCGCATGTTCCGCGCCGTCCAGCCGTACCTCGAGCAGGCAGGGCTGGACGATCCCGTGGTCTGCTACCAGGGCGCCGCAGTCGTCGACCCGCATGACGGCGCCTTCCTGCTGCACGAGCCCCTGCCGCTGGAAACCGCCCGCAGCGCGATCGCTCTGCTCGACGAAGCCGGTCATCCACCCAACTGCTACGTCGACGACGAGCTGTACGTCGCGCACCAGACGCCGTACTCCCGTGCGTATGCGGAGTTCCAGCACCTCCCCGTGACCGAGGTGGGCGACCTGCTCGGCTGGCTCTCACGCCCGCCGACCAAGCTCGTCGCGGTCGGCGAGCCGGAAGAGCTGGCGGCGCTCCGGGAGCCGCTGCGCGAACGGCTCGGCGACTGGCGCGTTCGTGACGACATCGCTGCCGTTTCTGCTCGAGATCGGCAACGCCTCGGTATCGAAGGGCACCGGTGCGGCCTGGGTGGCGGACCGCGTCGGCTTCGCCGCAGAGCGGGCGGTCGCGTTTGGGGACGGTGAAAACGATCTCGAGCTGCTCGAGTGGAGCGGCTACGGGATCGCCGTCGAGTCAGCGCATCCGCTGCTGCTCGAGCGCGCCGACTGGGTCTGCCCGGGGCCCGACGAGGAGGGCGTCGCCACGGTGGTGCAGGCCTTCGTAGACTCACTGCCGTGATCGACCTCAGGGCAGCCCGCGCCGATCCAGACCGCTGGCGAGCAGCCCTCGCGCGCAGGGGCGCCGCTGAGGAGTTCGACGCGCTGCTCGCCGCCGATGAGCGCTGGCGCTCGCTCGTGCCCCGGGTGGACGAGCTGCGCGGGCGGACGAAGCTCAAGGGAAAGCCGACACCGGAGCAGCTCGAGGAGCTGCAGCGGGTCAAGTCGGAGCTGAAGTCGGCCGAGGACGAGCTCGCGGCCGCGGAGGCCGAGCGCGACCGCCTCGCGCTGCTCGTGCCCAACGCGCCGGACGAATCGGTGCCGGACGGCGCCGCCGAGGAGGACGCGCGCGAGGTGAAGCGCGTCGGCGAACCGCCGGCGCTCGAGGAGCCCCGCGAGCACACCGAGGTCGGCCGCTTCGAGATGGAGCGCGCCGCAAGGATCTCCGGCTCGCGCTTCGGCTACTGGGTCGGCGACACGGCGCTCCTGGCGCTCGCGCTCTACCGGCTCGCGCTCGACCGGCTGACGGCCAAGGGTTTCACTCCGGTGTTGCCGCCGGTGCTCGTCCGCGAGGAGGCGCTCGTCGGCACCGGCTGGCTGCCGGCGGACGAGCCGAGCATCTACGCCGTCGCCGATACCGACCTTTTCCTCGCCGGCACCGCCGAGATCCCGCTCGGCGGGCTGCACCAGGGCGAGATCTTCGAGCTGAACGACCTCCCCTTGCGCTACGCCGGCTTCTCGCCCTGCTTCCGCAGCGAAGCCGGCGCCGCCGGCCGCGACACCCGCGGCATGTTCCGCGTGCACCAGTTCAACAAGGTGGAGCAGTTCGCATTCGTCCTCCCGGAGGACTCGTGGCCAGAGCACGAGCGACTCCTCGCCAACACCGAGGAGATCGTGACCGAGCTCGGCCTGCCGTACCGGGTCGTCGTACTCCCCGCGGGGGACATGTCGAAGGCGTCGGCGAAGACCTACGACGTCGAGCTGTGGTTCCCGGCCCAGGGCCGCTATCGAGAGACGGCGTCGATCTCCAACACGACCGACTTCCAGGCCCGCCGCCTCGGAACGCGCCACCGCGGCGAGCGGGGCATCGAGCCCGTGCACACGCTCAACGGGACGGCGGTCGTCGACCGCATGGCGCTCGCGATCCTCGAGAACTTCCAGGGCGACGTCCCGGATGCGCTGCTGCCCTTCGGAGCGCCGCAGACGGTGCGCAGGTGAGCTGAGCCCGACCGATCGATCCGCCAGGATTCACCCTCGTGACTCGGCTCTTCACTGCGCTCGGCGCTCTTGTCGTGCTCGTCCTGCTCGGCAGCTCGAGTACCCAGGCGGCGGACCGGATGTGGATGGGCTTCACCGACGACCCCGAGCTCCGCTTCGGCGAGCACCGCGCGGCGGAGCTGGATCTGGTCGCCGCAAGCCGCTCGACGATCGTCCGCACCACGGTTCAGTGGTACCTCGTCGCGCCGATCCGGCCCCTCATCGCGACGGATCCGTTCGACCCCGCCTACAACTTCGCCGACCTCGACGAGTTCGCCCGCAACGCCCAGGCGCGCGGGCTCGAGGTGAAGATGGCGCTCTGGGGCACGCCACCCTGGGCAAACGGGGGCCTGTCGGCGCAGTACGCACCCTCCGATCCGACCGACTTCAAGAACTTCGCCCAGGCCGTCGCCGAACGCTACTCGGGGCGCCATCCCGGCCTGCCGTTCGTCCGTTTCTTCGGGATCTGGAACGAGTCCAACCTGGCCACGTTCCTGCGTCCGCAGTTCGACGCCGCCGGCAGGATCGTGAGCCCGGCGACCTACGCGCGCCTGGCGATCGCGGGCTACGCCGGCATCAAGGCGGCGAGCCCGCAGGCGCTCGTGGCGATCGGCGAGACGTCGTCCCACGGCCGCAACCGGCGGGTCGCCGGCCTGACGGACACCGTCGCTCCCGGCACGTTCGCGCAACTCGTGGCCAAGGCGGCACCGCGGATGCGCTTCGACGCCTGGGCGCACCATCCATACCCGTTCCCGGTCAGCCAGCCACCCCCGCAAGCTGCCCGGTGGCCCAATGTCAACCTCTCGACGCTCGGCCGGCTCGGGACCGAGCTCGACCGGAGCTTCGCGCGCCCGGGCATTCCGATCTGGGTCACCGAATACGGCAGCGAGACGAAGCCCGGCGAGCCGAAGGGCGTGACCGAGGCGCAGCAGGCCAGGTACCTCGGCCAGGCGGTCGCGATCGCCCGCAAGGACCCGAGGGTGAAGATGTTCGTCTGGTTCGTCTTCCGCGACTCGACCCTGTCGAGCTGGCAGAGCGGCCTCTACCGCCTCGACGGCACGCCCAAGCCCGCGGCCGGCGTCTGGCCGTACGTCGCAGGGTCGCTCGACGCGCGCAACGGACGCGTCACGGCGCGGGGCGGCACGGTCGGTCCCTTCGTCTCGGCCCACGTGCGTGAGTTCTGCGCCAACAACCCATCGGGCGCGAGAGTCGGAACGACGACGCGGGTGCGCGTAGCGGGAGCGCTCGTCGGCGTGACGCAGGCCGAGCTCAGGCTCGGGACGGACTGCGCGGTCCAGGTACAGCTGCCGATCACGGTGGCGCGGGGACGGAGCTACGTAGCGACGATCGACCTCAATGCCGCCGCCGGCAACACTGCCGTACGCACGATCACCGTCACGGGAAACTGATCGAACCGCGCGCGCTCCTTCACAATGAGCACCAGCGCGGCGGGGTGCGAGAGCGGTCGAATCGGGCGGTCTTGAAAACCGCTGGGCGTGCAAGCGCCCCGTGGGTTCGAATCCCACCCCCGCCGCTCGCTCGCGGCGTACCGGGGTCGAACGGCGGTAAGCTGTGCCGCCGTGAGCGCGCTCTTCGGGCAGCCTTGGTGGCTCGAAGCCGTGTCGCCGGGCTCCTGGGGTGAGGCACGAGTCGAGAACGACGGGCTCGTCGTCGCGCGACTTCCGTGGGCGGCGAGACGACTTCCTGTGCGGGGGATCAAGCTCGTCCGGGTCGGCTCGCCAAAGCTGACGCCATTTCTCGCTCCGGAGCTGAAGCCGAGTGAGCGGCAAGCCGGTCACGCGTCTGGCAAAGGAGCACAGGCTGCTCGACGGCCTGATCGAAGCCCTGCCCCCCTTCGACTACCTGAGCTACACGTTCGATCCTTCCTTCACCAACTGGCTGCCCTTCTACTGGAAGGGATGTCAAGGCACCCTTCGCGCGACCTACGTCCTCGACGACCTCGAGCGACCTGGACGCCGTCTGGCACGGAATGGCCGACCGGGCCAGAACCGAGATCCGCAAGGCGGAGAAGAGGCTGGTGGTCGTGGAGGACGACGACGCTTCGAGACTCGCGAATGCTGTCCGGTCGACCTTCGCGCACCAGGGCCGGGACGCACCCTTCGACGCCGAGCTGCTCGATCGGCTGCAGCGGGCGGTCGCCGCGCACGACGCCGGAGTCGTGCTCTCAGCGGTCGATACCGACGGACTCGCGCACGCGTCGTTGATGCTCGTGTGGGACGGGACGAGGACCTACTACCTCGTCGGAGGGAGCCTGCGCGACCCACGCGGCAGCGGAGCACAGAGCCTGCTGCTCTGGCACGCGATCCAGCGTGCTTCGGCGCGAGCGCCGATGTTCGACTTCGAGGGATCGATGCTCGAAGGGGTCGCGAGATTCTTTCGCAGCTTCGGCGCGCGGCCCGAGCCGTACATCCAGGTCACGGGCGCCAGCCGGCGAATGCGGCTCGGTGTGGCGGCCCGCGACCTCATCCGCGGCGTGACGCGCCGTGACCTTGGCCCGCGCTAGCGCGGGAAGCCTGCGTCGCGACCGCAGCCACGAGCTCGTCGTACGTCTGGACGAGCACCGTGCTGTCTCCCGCGAGATGATCGAGCAGAGCCAAGTACGCCTCTCCCCAGGCGCGGTACCTGCTCGAGCCCGGAAAGGACGTGTACTCGTGCCAGTCGAGAGCGGCCACCCCCTCGTACCGTTTGAGCGCCGCGAGCACGCCGTCGAACCGCTCGATGACGGCGTCGACCGACGCGACGCGCGGCAACATGAGCATGCTGTCCATTGCGAGCGTGGGAACCTGGAGCGTCGGGACGACCGAGCCCGTCTCGGGATTCCAGGGATGGAACGGAAGAGCCACGCCGAGCCTGTAGCCGGGCGCCGAGTTGAAGCCGACGGAGCTGTCGAACAGCAGGCCGGCCCGTCCGTGTGCTTCGAGGCTCGCCCAGAACGGGCGGGTCATGTGCCAGTAGTGATGACGGCTGCCGGTCACCCGAGTCCCCGCTACCGCCTCGAGCCGCTCCCGCTCCGCGGCGATGCGGGCCGCTCTGGGCGCGTGCGCGGTAGCCGATGTGCAGGCCGACACCGAAGCCGCGCGAGGCCACCGCTCGGATGCACTCGGGCAGAGGGCTTCGACCGACGTCGTAGCCGACGTCGCGCCGGTCACCGTTGCGGTCGAACCGCGAGACGGCCGCGAAGAAGAACGTGCTCCGAAAGCCTCTGCGCTCCTCCTCGTCCATGATGCGCCTCGAACAGCTGGTGGCGCGCGTCCGGATCCCGCAGTCGAAAGCGCACGGCGTACCCAACCGTCCCGGCCGCGTACGCGATCGAGCGAGCGGGCTTGCGCCCTCGGCGCACGTTCGCCAGGGCGAGCTCCACGGCATGCCGCGGCGAGCCCGGGTCGATCGGACTGTCGACGTCGTGGGAGAGCACGACGATGCAGCGTTTTCCAGGCGGTAGCGGACTCGCGCCGGCGGCGCCGGTGCGCTGGGTCGCCCAGGCGCGGAAATGCAGCAGGTACGCGTTGACGATGGGCACCTCACGCACGCCGAGCGCCTCCTGTGCCGAGGCGCTCGGCCCGCAGGCGCTCATGCTCGTCGTACGCCTCGACAGAGGCCTGCGCGTTCCCTTCGTCGGCCAGCCAGAAGCGAAGGGCCGTGAACAGGTCGAAGGGAAACTCGCCGGCCGTCGCCCCGGCAACGCCGGCACGCGTTGCGTCGGGGAGCCGAGGAACGGTCTCCAGCGTGTACGCGGCTGTGCGCGGGATGCGGAGACAGGCAGGGCCTCGCCGTGTCCTCGCCGTAGTACACGTCGACCGACCCGCCCGAGTCGCGGGGCGCGGCGACGAGGCGCAGGCCGGTCGTGCGCGCGATCAGGTCTGCTGCGTAGTCGACGAACGGGCTCGGAACGTCGGCGACGAAGGAGAGCTCAGCGCCGGCCATCGGGTCGAAGGAGTCGTCGATCGGCCGTTGCCGGTGAGCACGACGCCGATCCTCTCATCTCGGCGAGGCGGCGACTGAGAACCTGTGGACACAGCCTCCCCTCCCCCGAACGGGGCATAGAGCATCGGCCACCCGCGGACGACGCCGCTAGGGTGAGGCCTCTGCGCCCGCTCCTGCTTGCCGTGCTCCTGCTCGCCCTCGCCTTGCCCGCACTGGCGACGCCGGCGTCGCAGTCCGGTCGCGCGACGGCAGCCGTCCTCGCGTACCCCTCGTCGCAATCGATTCCGGCGGCAGGGCGAGTGCCCGGCGGCCGAGCGGCGATCGCACTGAACACCGGCATCGGGGAGCAGGAGGGCGCGTGGATCGTCGTGGCCGGCGCCAGGACGGTTGCCCAGTCGATCAACGTCGGGAACCTCGGCCCGATCACGGTCGATGTCGATTTCGGCCACTTCGTGTCCTTCGACGGCAAGCCCGTCGCCGACGCACTCCTGCCCTGGGACGGCAAGCCACGGCCGACGGAGAAGTCGAATCAGCCGCTCTTCGTCCGCGTCACCGTTCCCGCACACGCGCGCGCAGGCGCCTACGCAGCCAGCATCACCGTCTACGCCGACGGCCGGCCCACCGTCGTGCCGCTGACGGTGAAGGTCTCGCCCGTTCGGATCCCGCCGGCCGGCACGGCCCCCGGGAACCTGCTCACGTCGTTCCACATCAGCCCGCAGACGTACGTCAACAAGGCGAGCGAGCTCTACGGCTTCGCGAACAACGAGCAGCGCAGCGCCGCGAACCGGGCCCTGTTCGGCTGGCTGGCCGACTATCGCATTTCGCCCGCGTCGTGGGGATTTGGCGAGCCGACGAGCGAGCGCGGCTACGAGGAGAGCGGCAAGTGGTGGCTCGACTCGGCGGGGAACATGGCTGGCCAGGTCGACGCGGGACCGTTCGCGGCCATGCGGATTCCGATCTCGAACAACCGCCAGGCTCGCCCCATCGCCGGAATGTCGCCGGCCGCCCCCGAAACGTGGTGTGCGTACCTCGGCAGCGTCCACGCGTTCTGGAAGTCCCACGGGTGGCTCGACCAGACCGTCTCCTACGTCTATGGGCTCGACGAGCCCGGACCCGCAGGCCAGAAGCTCGTCGCCCGGCAGGCGAAGGCGACGCACGCTTGCTTCCCAGGCGCCAGACAGCTGATGACGGGCAACCCGACGACGAACAACCGGTTCCTCTGGGACGGTCGAGGGGGCGACGACCTCGACATCTGGGTCACGTTGGCCCGCCGCTGGTACGGCCGGTTCACCGTGCCGGCGCGGGAGGTTGCCGCCAACCGCGTCGCGCGAGAGCCTGAAGTTCATCGAGTCGGTGCGAAAGCGGGGCAAGATGGTGTGGTCGTACACCTACACGGGCGTTCCCGGCACGCCTGGCTTTCGGGCCACCGAGCCACTTTCCAACCCGCGGATGTTCCTGCTCTGGAACGCGCTCGAAGGAACGCACGGGATGCTCTACGGACAGGGGACGACAAACTACAAGGCGGCGGTGAACCCGTTCGACAGCGTCGACCGGGGCGGCGAGTTCGTGCTCTTCTACCCCGGCCGGCTGGCACCGATCCCGAGCGCGCGTCTCGAGCAGATCCGCGATGGGCTCGAAGACGCCGCCATCTTCGGCCTTGTCCGGCGCAAGCGCGGGGCCGCGGCGGTACGCCGCATCCTCGGCGGCACCGGTCTCTTCAGCGCCGACGCGCGGAGCGTCAAGCTGGCGTGCAACCTCGGCTGCGAGCTCGACCGGCCGCTTGCCTACGCGTGGCCGGTGTGGTCGCACGACGCGACGACACCGCGGAAGATCGAGCTGGCGAAGGCACAGGCGCTGAGACTCGCCGGGCCGGCAAGCCGTCGGGCAGCTAGACGCCGGCTCGATCCGGCCTGCCGCGGCCACGTAGCATCGCGCCGATGAGCAGGGCCGACGACCTGCGTTCCGTGATGCGGCGCTTCCCGACCGGCGTCGCCGTCGTGACCGTGGACGCGGCCGGCCAGCGCCTCGGCCTCACCGTCGGCTCGCTCGTCACCCTGTCGCTCGAGCCGCCGCTCGTCGGAGTCGCGCTGTCGCGTGAGGCGGCGCTCCACGAGCTGCTGCGCGAAGCCGGCGGCTTCGCCGCCTCGCTGCTGGCCGCCGGGCAGGAGTGGCTCGCCCAGCACTTCGCGCGTGGCGTGCCCCCGATCGCCATGTGGCGGGACGTGGCGACCGAGGAAGGGGCGTCGGGCGCGCCGCTGCTGGTGGGAGCGCTCGGCTGGCTCGAGTGCCGGTTGGCCGCCGAGCACCCGTCCGGAACGCACACGCTCTTCGTCGGCGAAGTCCTGCGGGCCACGGCAGGCCAGGACGCACCCCCGCTGCTCCGGGTCGCAGGCGAGTACCGCAGCCTGTGATCGAGGCGGTCATCTTCGACCTCGACGGGGTTCTCCTCGACTCCGAGCAGGTGTGGGACGACGTGCGTGAGCAGCTCGCCCGCGAGCGGGGCGGGCGCTGGCACGACCGGGCGCAGGCGGACATGATGGGAATGAGCTCGACCGAGTGGTCGCGCTACATGCACGACGAGATCGGCCTGCCCGAGTCGCCCGAGGAGATCAACGCCGAGGTCGTGCGCCGGATGCTCGACCGCTACGACCGAGACCTGCCGGTGATCGACGGAGCCGTCGACGCCGTGCGCCGCCTTGCCCCCCACTTCCGCCTCGGCGTCGCCTCCTCCTCGAACCGGCCGCTGATCGACGCGGCACTCGGCGCTGCAGGGCTCGCCGACGCGTTCGCCGCGACCGTGTCGTCGGAGGAGGTGCCACACGGAAAGCCGTCGCCGGACGTCTACCTCGAGGCGGCACGTCGGCTCGGAGTCGCCCCCGGCCGGTCGGTCGCGGTCGAAGACTCCGCGAGCGGCATCCGCTCGGCACGCGCGGCAGGTATGCGGGTCGTGGCGATTCCGAACCGGCACTATCCCCCACCGGAGCGACGCCTCGCCCTCGCCTCGGCGCGGCTCACCTCGCTCGCCGGTCTGACGCCCGAGCTGGTCGCCCGACTCTGCGACGAGACCGCGCTATCGTAGGACCCAACGGGACCAGGGAGGGCCGCCGTGAAACCACCGGACGACGCCAACGCCGTCCGCGCCGCCGTCAACGAGAGCACGTTCCGCGAGATCAACGAGCAGCTCGCCGTGATCGGCGAGGACGACTCCGGGCTACGGGACGTGGTCTGCGAGTGCGCTCGCGCCGACTGCACGACGCTCGTACCGGTCACCGCCGGCGAGTACGAGGCCGTGCGGGCCGACGGCGATCATTTCATCGTCGCTCCCGCCGTCGAGCACGTCGATGCTGCGCGGGAGCGCGTCGCCGTCCGCAACGAGCGCTACTGGGTGATCGCGAAAGTCGGCCTTGCCGGAGACGTCGCCGAACAGCTCGACCCACGCGAGGGGCCCGGAACGCCCGGCCCGCTACGCCGCGCGCCCGAGAAGGACACAGCCGTTGTGGCCGCCGAGGCCCATCGCGTTCGACAGGGCGACGTCGACCTGGACGCGGCGCGCTTCGTTCGGAACGTAGTCGAGGTCACAGTCGGGATCAGGCTCGCGGTAGTTGATCGTCGGCGGCAGCACGCCGTGGAAGAGGGCGAGCGTGCAGAACATCGCCTCGACCGCGCCGGCGGCCCCGAACATGTGACCCGTGACGGACTTCGTCGACGAGACCGCAAGTCGATACGCGTGGTCGCCGAACACCTGCTTCAGCGCGCGTGTCTCGGCCAGGTCGCCCTGCGGGGTCGAGGTTCCGTGCGCGTTCACGTAGCCGACGTCCTCCGGCCGCACCCCTGAGCGCACGAGCGCCGCGCGCATCATCTCCCCGACGCCCACAGACTCGGGATCGGGCTGGGCCATGTGGTGTGCGTCATTGGAAGCGCCGTAGCCGAGCACCTCGGCGTAGATCCGAGCGCCACGGGACTGCGCGCGCTCCAGGTCCTCGAGCACGAGGATGCAGGCGCCCTCGGCCATGACGAAGCCTGCGCGCGTCGCGTCGAACGGGCGCGACGCCTTCGTGGGGTCCTCCTCCTCGGCGACGAGCCCCCGCATCGCGCAGAAGCCGGCCAGGATCAACGGGTGCATGCACGCCTCGGTTCCACCTGCGAGCACGAGATCGGCGCCGTCACGCCTGATCAGCTCGGCCGCCTCGCCCACCGCGTGGGAGCCGGTCGCGCACGCCGAGACCGGTGCATAGTTCGGCCCCCGCAGCCCCAAGGTGATCGCGATCTGCCCGCTGGCCGAGTCGACGAGGACCGACGGGATGAAGTACGGCGAGATGCGGTCGTGGCCACGCTCGAGCAGCACTTCGTGCTGCGCCACGATCCCGTTCAGGCCGCCGATCGCGGAGCCGACGACGATGCCCACGCGGGCCGGGTCGATCTCGCCGGCGTCGGCGTCCGCCCAGGCCTCCTGCGCCGCTCCCACGGCGAGCAGCACGTTGCGCTCCAGCCGCCGGGCTTCCTTCGGGGGCACGACCGACTCCGGCTCGAACCCTCGCACCTCGGCGGCGATGCGGACGGGGAAGCCGGAGGCGTCGAACGACTCGATGAAGCCGACGCCGCTCCGACCCGACACGGCCGCATCCCAGGTCGAGGGCACGTCGAGGCCGAGCGGCGTGACCGCTCCGAGGCCAGTGATGGCAACGCGGCGCATGGCCCGAGACTAAGTGATAGCGCGCGCCTCGCGGATCCACTCACACGGATCCGCGACGCGCACACCCCTGAAGGCGCCCCGCATTCGCGGCCGCGACCCTCTGTTGCAGTTTCGAGCTCTAGTAGCTTCCCCCCGTGCCCCGCGGGAGACGCGTACCCCAAGGTGAGCCCGTCCGCCCGCCGGACCTGGATCGCCGTATCCCGTTCCCACCGCAGGAAGCAGAGCTCGTGCGCGAACTGCCCGCGGGCGACGACTGGCAGTACGAGCCGAAGTGGGACGGCTTCCGCGGGCTGCTCGAGAACGCGTCCGGTGAGTTGCGGCTCTGGTCCCGCAACGGACGGCCGCTGCTTCGCTACTTCCCGGAGCTGCAGTCGCTCGGTGACCTGCTGCCGCCCGAGTCGGCGCTCGACGGCGAGATCGTGATCGAGCGCGACGGCGCGCTCGACTTCGACGCAATGCAGACGCGCCTCCATCCCGCCGAGAGCCGCGTACGAAAGCTGGCGGCCGAGATCCCGGCGCAGTTCGTCGCCTTCGACCTGCTCTTGTGGAAAGGGAAGGAGATCTGGCAGTGGCCGCTGGCGGAGCGCCGGAGGCAACTCGAGCGTAGTGCGCGTGGCTTCCGCCTCTCTCCGTGCAGCGCCGACCTCGACGAGGCGGCCGTCTGGCTCGAACGCCTCGACGTCATCGGTCTCGACGGCGTGGTCGCGAAACGCCGTTCCGTGCCGTACCGGGCGGGCCTGCGTGACGCAGTGCAGAAGGTGAAGGCGCACAAGACAGCCGACTGTGTCGTCGTCGGCGTCCGGTGGCGGGCCAACGGCGATCTGGCGACGCTGCTCCTCGGTCTCTACGGAGAGGGCGGCGAGCTCGACTACGTCGGCTCGGCGGCGGTGGCCGCGAGCAGGAAGGACGAGATCGCCGAGCTCGTCCGGCCCCTGCTCGAGGACGCTCCGGACCGTCGCTTCTCGGAGCCGAATCGCTGGGGGACGGGCGAGCTCGAGGAGGCCGCCGTGCGCCCCGAACTGGTCGTCGAGGTGCGCTACGACAAGGTGCAGGGCAACCGGATCCGGCACGGCACGCGGCTGCTCCGTTTCCGCCCGGACAAGGATCCGAGCGACTGCACGTGGCGCGAGCTCCGACCCGCCAGGCGTCCGGGCGACCCCTCGGTCAGCGATCTGCTCGAGTCGACGCCTAGGTGAAACGCAAACGCAGCGGCCGCCGAAGGCGGACGCCTTCAGGGGTTTGCGCGTCGCGGCTAGCTTTTCCGCGCGCGCGAGGGCTGCACGCGCGGCGGCTCGCCCGGCATCTTGGGGAAGTTCGGCGGATAGGGCGCCTCGCCGACGCCCTCCTGCTCCTCTCGTTCGACCCATTCGAGCAGGACACGCAGGTCGCAGACGGCGGCGTCGATCGTCTCGTGCAGATCGCCGAGCCGGGCGAACCGGTCCGGCATCGTCGCCATCGTGAAATCCTCCGTCTCCACATCGGGCAGCTCGTCCCAGGTCACGGGCGCGGAAACCGTGGCGTCTTTCCTGGCGCGCACGGAGTAGGCCGACGCGATCGTCCGGTCACGGGCGTTCTGGTTGAAGTCGATGAAGACGCGCTTGCCCCGCTCCTCTTTCCACCAGGCCGTGGTCACCTTCTTCGGCGCCCGCCGTTCGACCTCGCGTGCGAAGGCCAGGGCGCAGCGGCGCACGACCGGAAACTCCCAGTTCGGCTCGATCCGACAGAGCACGTGGACGCCGCGGTTCCCGGACGTCTTGGGCCAGCCCGCGTAGCCGATCTCGTCCAGCACTTCGTGGACCAGGCCGGCGATCCGCTTCGCGTCGCGGAACGTCGTCCCCGGCTGTGGGTCGACGTCGATGCGGAGCTCGTCCGGGCGCTCGGTGTCGCGCCGGCGCGACGGCCACGGATGGAAGTCGATCGTGGCCAGGTTTGCCGCCCAGGCGACCTGCGCCACCTCGGTCACGCAGAGCTCGTCGGCATGACGGCCGGAGGGGAAGCGCACGCGCGCTGCCTCGACCCAGTCGGGGCGCTTCTCCGGGATCCGCTTCTGGTAGATCGCTTCGCCCTCGACGCCGTCCGGGAAGCGGCGCAGCTGCGTCGGTCGCTCGTAGAGGGCGCGGACGATGCCGTCGGCGACCGAGAGGTAGTACCGGACGAGGTCGAGCTTCGTCTCCTTGCGCGCAGGGAAGAGGATCTTGTCCGGGTTCGAGACCCGAACGATGCGCTCTCCCACCTCGAGCTCGACGAACGGCGCGGCCACGACGGAGACGCTACCGGGCCGTGTCAGGCTCGCTGCCTCGACGTCTTCCGTCGTTCGCGAGGAGGGTGACGTCCATGCGTATTGCCTTTCCGCTCGCCACGGGGGCGCGCACACGCCAGTTCCTCCAACGTATCGTCGAGGCGGGTCGGCTGTAGCCCTCGAGGCGCCTGTGGATAAAGCCTCTGAGGCGTGACGTGTCCCGCGCAGCCATTGGCTGCCCGTCGCTGCCGGACTGGCTGAGGCATCGCCGTCGGACCTGTTGATAACGCCTCTGAGGCGTAACATGGCCCACGCGGCCCCGTCTGTGGACAACTCAGGCTCGACCACGGCGACTGGCGCGTTACGCTGTGAGGGTGATCGGGGAGTCCGCGCACGTCGACGTCGTGCTCGAGCCGCTCGACGAGTATCTCGTCATCCAGCCGACGAGTGACGAGACGGAGACTCGTGCCGGCCTGATCCTGCCGGCCTCGGCAGCGGCGTCCGCCGCCTGCCGCACCGGCATCGTCACCGCGGTCGGCACCGAGGCGAACGGCATCGAGCCCGGCGACAAGGTCCTCTATCCGCGCGAGTCGGGGTACGACGTCCGCCTCGGCGGCATCGATGTCAAGGTGCTCAAGCGGAAGGACCTGATCGCCCGCGTCCACGACTGAGTGGGCCGCGTTTGTGCGCATCGAGAGCTGTGGCGTCCGAGGAGCAGGGACCCGCTGAGCTGTGCGATATCCTGGCTCGTCCGGAGAAGTGGCCGAGTGGCTGAAGGCGGCGCCCTGCTAAGGCGTTAGGTGGGGAAAACCCTGCCTCGAGGGTTCGAATCCCTCCTTCTCCGTCAGCGCGGGGGTGTTCGTTCGAGGCCGCTACCCTGTACTGCCCGGAGAGGTGGCAGAGCGGTCGAATGCGGCGGTCTCGAAAACCGTTAGGGGTCGTTAGGCTCCTCGAGGGTTCAAATCCCTCCCTCTCCGCTCAGCGCCCGTCGCCGTCTCGGTAGGGGCGGCCGGGCAGCGCCGCTACCCTGTCCCCGCCCCGGAGAGGTGTCCGAGCGGCCGAAGGAGCGCGACTGGAAATCGCGTACGTACCCACAAAGGTGCGTCGAGGGTTCAAATCCCTCCCTCTCCGCTTGACAGCGTGGGGGAACCCAGAGTTCCCCCACGAGCCCCCTCCTTCACCGCTCGATATAGCCCAGCGCGCCCCTGGCCTCCCGGCCGGCGAAGCCGGCCTCCGGTCCTCTCGCGCAGCGCGTGGACAGGGTCCCGTCAGACGGGCGAGAACGCTTCCGAACTTACGAGCCGCGTGTCGACTCGCTGACGAATGCCGCGACGTCCAGGATCTGCTGCTCGCTGAGCTGGCCCTTGAACGGAGGCATCACGCCTTTGCCGTTCGTGACCCGCTCGACGACCTTGTCGAACGACGGCTTCGCCGCGTCGAGGTTCGGCCCGACGTTGCCGCTCGAGCCGGCGGCGGCGAGCGTATGGCAGCCGGTGCACCCGGCTGATGCGAACACTGCCTTGCCGGCAGTCGCATCGCCGCTGCCGCCGGCGGGAGCCGTCTCCGTCTCACCGGGACCCGTCTCGGCCGGTTCGGTCTCGGTCTCGACGCTCTCTGTCCCCGTCTCTGCAGGCTCCGTTTCCGCCGGCTCCGTCTCCGCCGGCTCGTCTCCGCCGGCTGCGTCTCCGCCGGCTCGGTCTCCGCGGGCTCGCCGTGCTCGGCCGCCTCGACCTCCTGCGTCTCAGCCACCCACCAGACGGTCGCCAGCTGCGCTGCGAACAGCGCAGCGGTCACCAGGATGAAGAGCCTCAGCCGGCTACCGGGGAATTCTGGGCGACGCTTCGGCACCACCATCGCCACGATCAGGGAGAACACGATGAACGTCCCAGCGACGGCGAGAAGGCCGATCTTGCCCGTCGTCGTGATCGACGCGATGACCACGCGCGGACGCTACCACGGCCCCGAGGTGCGAACGGCACGGCGACGAGACGCGCCTTTCGTCTAGGCTGGCCCCGCGGTGGGAGGTGGGGACACGCGTCGGGCGCAGAGCAGCTTGCGTAGGGGCGCGGCTTGCCTGGCCCGGGCTGCCCACCTCCGGCTCCCACACCTGCCGAATGCCGTGGCCGGCGAGAGGCGCGCGTGAGCCCCGAGGAACGTTTGGAGCGGTACGCCCGCCTGACCGTCGAGATCGGCTGCAACCTCGTGCCCGGCCAGGACCTGCGCATCTCCGCCCAGCCCGAGCACCTTCCTTTCGTCCGAGCGATCGCGAAGGTCGCCTACGAGAAGGGCGCCCACTACGTCGAGGCGTCGTATGCGGACACTCATGTCCGCCGAGCGCAGGATCCAGCACGCCCCCGAGGATTCCCTCGACTGGTCGCCTCCCTGGTCGCTCGCCCTGATCGACCACCTGGCCGAGAACCGCGGCGCGCTGATCTCCATCACCGGGGACCCGGAGCCCGAGCTGCTCGCCGACCTCGACGGCACGCGGATCGCGAAGACGCGGCCCCGAGAACTCGCCGAGAAGGTACTCGCCGCCACAAGCGACGGCCGCATCGCGTGGACGATCGTCGCCTACCCGAACGAGGGGTGGGCGCGGACGGTGTTCGGCGAGCCCGATGTCGAGCGCCTCTGGCAGGCGGTCGCGGCCGCGACCCGCCTCGACGAGCCCGATCCCGTGGCAGCCTGGCGGGCCCACGTCGCCCGGCTCCAGGTGCGGGCCACGCAGCTCAGCGAGCGCCGCTTCGACGCCGTCCGCTTCCGCGGCCCCGGGACCGACCTCACTGTGGGCCTGATGCCCGAGTCGATCTGGGTCAGCGGCGCGGAGCAGACGGTGGACGGTCGGACGATGATCGTGAACATGCCGACCGAGGAGACCTTCACGACGCCGCATCGCCTGCGCACGGAAGGCGTCGTCCGCTCGACCTTCCCACTCGCGTTGCACGGGCAGGTCGTCCGCGACCTCGAGATCCGCTTCTCGGCGGGTCGGGCCGTCGAGGTCAACGCCACCACGGGAGCCGATCTCGTCCGGCAGGAGATGAAGACCGACGAGGGCGCGTCCTTCCTTGGCGAAGTGTCGATCGTCGACGGCGAATCGCGGGTGGGCCAGACCGGCATCGTCTTCTTCGACACGCTTTTCGACGAGAATGCCGCCTGTCACATCGCCTACGGACAGGGCATCCAGACCGCGGTCGAGAACGGGCTCGAGCTCGCGCCCGAACAGCTCTCAGAGCTCGGCTACAACGACTCGACAGTGCACACGGACTTCATGATCGGCGCCCCGGACGTCGAGGTAGACGGGCTGGCGACGGGCGGCGAGGCCGTGCCGCTGCTCCGCGGCAACGAGTGGCAGCTGTCCTGAGCGTCTGCACGACGCGGTATCGTCCAGACGGACTCGTGCCGATCGTCACAGGAGGTAGCCGATGCCTGTCATGGACGTGATGACGACCCGCCTCGTCTCGGTGGCGCCCGACGACACGGCGGCGGACGCGATTCGCCGCATGGTCGACGCGAACGTCGGCTCGGTCGTCGTCCTCGAGGGCAGCAGCCTCGCCGGCATCTTCACCGAGCGAGATGTCCTCCGACTGGCCGCAGTTGGAACCGACTTCGCCGCTACCCGGATCGGCGATGTGATGACCGCTTCGCCCGTGACGATCGGGCCCGACGACGATGTGCTCGCAGCCTCAAACGTGATGGGGCAGCGCGGCGTCCGCCACGTCCCCGTTGCGGTCGGCGACCAGGTACTCGGCATCGTGGGCATCCGGGACGTCGTCCGCGTCCTGCTCGAGCGCGCCTACCAGCGGCACGACGACGACGCGCACGCGACCGCCCGCGACCTCCTCCGTACTTCCGAGGTGCCGCTATCCTCACCGCTCGAGGGCGCATAGCTCAGCGGGAGAGCGCTCGCTTCACACGCGAGAGGTCCCTGGTTCAATCCCAGGTGCGCCCATGCTTCTTGCGCAAGGGCGGGATCCGCTCCCGCGGATCCCGCCCGCGCGAACACCCCTGAAGGCGTCCGCTTCGCGGCCGCGGCTCTGACCCCGGTCCGGCTCGGAGCGCCGACAAGGGAAGGCCCGCCGGCCTTCCCTTGTCCGTGAACGTTCGTCTACTTAGGGCTGCAGTGCGGGCCGACGTCTGAGCCGCGGCGAGTGTGTTGCCGCCGGTGCTGCCGAACGGCGCCGTGATCGCGGTCAGGTCGGCGTACGCGTCGAGCGTGCCGGTAATCGGCGGCGACCCGTCACGCCGGGCCTGGAGGCGAAAGGTCTGCGTCGTCCCTGTCGGAACGACCGCAACTGCTGTGACCGCCCCGGTCTCGTACCCAGGGCCACCACCCGGTCCGAGCGTGCTATTCGTCAAGTAGCGGTCGGCGAACGCCGTCGCGCCGTCGCGAACGAGGTGATACTGGATGCCGCACGGGCAGCCGACCAGGCTTGTGATCGAGGTTGTGACGACGCCGTCGAGCTTGACGAATGCCGTTTGGCCGGGAACGCCTCCGACATCGATCGTCAAGACGGCGAGGTCTCTGAGACCCGCGTTGGCTCCGAGCGTTTCTGGCGCCCCGACGGTCCAGCCGGTCCGCCCGAAACCGCGGTGAACGAACGCCGCCATCGCCTCGCGGGTGATCGGCTCGCCCGGACAGAACGTCGGTGCGGTCCCGGGCGGCTCGCAGGTCTTGCCCGACGTGATCCCGGCGTCCCTGATCGCACCGATGTCGGCGTGGAACGGATTGACCGTCCGGCACGTCGGTGAACTGGTGGCTTGCCCACGCGATCGGCACCGCCGCGAGCACGAGGCACACCCCGATTGCCAGCACGTGCCAGCGCCGGCGCAGGCGTCGCAGACGCACGAAAACTGACTTGCCGTTCATGAATACCTCCCTCTCGAGGGCGAGAGACCGCAGTAAGCGCTGAAGTGTGGGGACGCCTTCGGACGGCGGCGGCGTTCTCGGACGGGAGCAGTTCGCGTAGCGACATTGCTGCGAAGCGAGGCCGGGACGAACACCTTGCTACCCTGCCGCTGCCCGGTCGCGCTAGGTGGGGAGGTAGCGGTTCCCTGAACCCGAAATCCGCTCCAGCGGGACCGAATGCCGCCCGAGGGGCGGCTCGGCGGGATTGGGTCTGCGCACGTGGTGTCGACAGGTCGGGTCCCGCGCACTGGGAGCATCCGAACCGCGTCAGATCCGGAAGGAAGCAGCGCTAAGGATCTCCTCCCAGGTGTTGCGGTTCCGCCCGGCCCGAGCAGGCGACGCAGGTTCCTCCGTCGAGCCGGTTTCGACGGCGGAGCGCGCGACCGGGCGACGACCGTCTGATTGAATCGGCCGGGATGACCGCGCTCTACCGGACGTACCGACCGCAGGACTTCTCGGAAGTCGTCGGCCAGGAGCACGTCGTGCGGACGCTACGCAACGCGATCGAGCGTGACGAGGTGCGCCAGGCATACCTCTTCGCCGGCCCCCGCGGCACCGGCAAGACGTCGATGGCGCGAATCCTGGCCAAGTCGCTCAACTGTGCGCACGGCCCGACAGCGACGCCGGACGGCACGTGCCATGCGTGCGTCTCGATCGCCGCGGGATCCTCTCTCGACGTGATCGAGATGGATGCTGCCTCGCAGCGCGGCATCGACGACATCCGTGAGATCCGCGAACGTGTCGTGCTCCAGCCGGCCGAGGGACGCTACAAGGTCTACATCCTCGACGAGGCCCACCAGCTCACGGACGCTGCCTGGAACGCGCTGCTGAAGCTGATCGAGGAGCCGCCGCCGCATCTCGTCTTCGTCTTCTGCACGACCGAGCTCGCCAAGGTCCTGGCGACCGTGCGCTCGCGCTGCCAGACGTTCGCATTCCAGCGGCCCCGCCTCGCCGAGCTGGTGACGCTGCTCCGTCGTGTCTGCGAGGGCGAAGGGATCGACGCGCCGGACGCGGCGCTCGCGTTGATCGCCCGCGGCGCGCGGGGGTCGTTCCGCGACGCCGTCTCGACGCTCGACCAGCTTGCGGCGGCGACGGAGAAGCAGATCACGGTGCAGTCGGTGCTGCAGCTCGTCGGAGCCGTCGAGGAGGACTCGCTCTTCCGCCTCTGCGACACGGTCGTCGACCGCGACACGGCGGGTGCCCTCGTCTTCGTCGAAGAGCTCGCGGAGCAAGGCCAAGACCTGGGCCGGCTCGTCACCGACCTGCTGGAGCACTTGCGGCACCTGCTCCTCGTCCAGCACCTTGGTCACGTCCCGGACTCGCTGCCGGTGACCGAGGAGACTCGGGAGCGGCTGCGCGAGCAGGCGAACCAGCTGCCCGAGCCGACCGTGCTCAGGCTGATCGACCTGCTCGCCGTAGCAGTCGACGACATGCGCCAGGGCGGCGACCCGCGGCTGCCGCTCGAGCTCGCGATCGTCAAGGTCACGCGCCCGGGCGCAGACCTCTCGCGCGAGACGCTGGCGCATCGCGTCGAGCTGCTCGAGCAGCGGGCCGAGACAGGCGGCCACACTCCGGCCGCGCCGGCGCCCGCGGTGAAGCCCGCTGCTCCGCCGCGCGCCTCCGATGACCCGCCGTCCGCAGAGCCGCCGGCCTCGACAGCGCCGCCGCTCGAGCTGACGCAGCTTCAAGACGCCTGGCAGCGCGGCGTGGTCGCCGCGGTGCGGGAGCGCTCGATCCCGGTCGCGACGCTCCTCCACGAGGCTGTCCCCGCCGGGCTGGACGGCGACACGCTGACGCTCGAGTTCGCACCCGGCGCGGAGTTCCACCGCCGCCAGGTCGAGGACGCGAAGAACGTGGCGCTGCTCCGGGACGCGCTCTACGAGGTGACCGGGCGGAAGCTGACGATCGCCACGGCGCTGGCGGCCGCAGGCACCACGACGGAAGCAGAGGACGAGCCGCTCCCCGAGGACGACTTCGTCTCGCTGTTCAAGGACACCTTCGACGCCCAAGAGGTCGAGGAGTAAAGCGGAGGGGTACGGTTCGGGGCATGGATCTGAACGCACTCATGAAGCAGGCGCAACAGATGCAGGAGCAGGTCTTGCGCGCTCAGGAAGAGGCCCGACAGCAGGTGGTCGAGGCGTCCGCAGGCGGCGGCATGGTCACGGTCAAGGCGAACGGCGGCGGCGAGCTGGAGGAGATCCGGATCGACCCGCAGGCGATCGACCCCGACGACCCGGAGCTGCTCGCCGACATGATCCTGGCGGCCGCGAACGAGGCGCTCCGCTCGGCCCAAGAGCTCGTCGAGGCGAAGCTGAAGGGCGCCATGCCGGACCTCGGCGCGCTCGGGCTCTAACCGGCCGCAGCCTGGGATTCGCTGAGACGCGAATCCCAGCCTCAAGCCGGCGCCTGTCGGCGACCGGGCGCGACGTCATCCGCTGACGGTCCCCGCCCATGGAGCGAGCGCCATGTCCGAGACGGGCGGATAACCTCACGCCGTGTTCAGCCCCTCCGTCGAGAACCTGGTCGCGCAGCTCACGCGCCTGCCCGGCATCGGTACGCGCACAGCCCAGCGGCTCGCGTTCCACCTCCTCTCAGCTCCCCAGGGTGAGGCGCTCGCGCTGGCGCGCGCGGTCGAGGAGGTGAAGGAACGCGTCCGCTTCTGCCGCGAGTGCGGCAACCTCACCGAGGAGGAGGTCTGTGCGATCTGCACCGATCCGCGCCGCGACCGCACCGTCGTCTGCGTCGTCGAGCAGCCTGTCGACCTCGTCTCACTCGAGCGGACGCACGAATACCGGGGCCTCTACCACGTGCTCGGCGGCGCGCTCTCGCCACTCGACGGTGTCGAGCCCTCCGACCTGCGCCTGGACGGACTGCTCCGACGCGTCGAGTCGGGCGGCATCGAGGAGGTCGTGCTCGCCACGAATCCGAATATGACCGGTGAGGCGACGGCTGCGTATCTCGCCGACCGGCTCCGCGACCGCGTCCGGGTGACCCGCCTGGCCAGCGGCTTGCCGGTCGGAGGCGACCTCGAGTACGCCGACGAGGTTACGCTCGGCCGGGCGCTTGCCGGACGACGGCCGGCGTGATACACGACGCGGGCATGACGACGGCAGACACGACTCGGACAGCGGTCGGCCGGCGCTTCCTCGAGGCGCTCGGCCGCCGGGACTACGTCGCGCTCGAGGCGTGCCTGCGGCCGAACGCGACGCTCCGGGCAATCGTCCCGTCGGGAGTTCGCGAGGACGACGGCGCTCCGGCAGTCGTTGCCCGCTACCGCCGCTGGACCGAGGCCCTGGACGAGTACCAGGTCGTCGATGGGGCCGCGGACGAACTGGCCGACATGATTCGGATCCGATACGTCGTCCGAGGCATCGACCCCGAGATCGGCGAGGCGACGCTGTTCGAGCAGACGGCGTATGCCGAGGTCGAGGACGGGGCGATCAGCGCTGTACGCGTCGCCTGCTCGGGCGAACGCCCGGCTGCATAACGGGCCTGCCGAAATTTCGCTATTTGCGAACTTTCTCCACGGCGGGTCTTGCACTCGCCGGGGCCGGACCGTAGAGTCGCGCGTGCTGAGCCGGTGGGCCTTCGGGTTCGCCGGCTCGGCGTTTGTACGGGCCGTTTCGAATCTACACTACACGCGGCGTGACGACGACCGAATTCGAGGCCGTCCCCGCAGTCGCCGGCGACGAGGTGCGCCCGCCCACTGGGCTCGTCGTGATGAAGTTCGGCGGCACCTCCGTCGGCACCACGGAGCGCGTCCACGCGGTCGCACGGCGCCTGGTCGAGGCGCGGCAGGACGGCCGGCGTGTCGTCGCCGTCCTCTCCGCGATGGGATCCACGACGGACGAGTTGCTCGCCCTCGCCCACTCCGTCTCGCCGGCACCGGCCCCGCGCGAGCTGGACATGCTCGTCTCGACCGGCGAGCGCATCGCCTGTGCGCTCTGTGCGATGGCGATCATCGACCTGGGGCAGCCGGCGATCTCGCTGACGGGCTCGCAGGCAGGCATCGTCACCGACACCGCACACGGCAAGGCGAAGATCGTCGAAGTGCGGGCCCGCCGGATCCACGAAGCACTCGACCGCGGAGCGATCGTGCTCGTAGCCGGGTTCCAGGGCGTGTCGACCGACTACGAGGTGACGACGCTCGGCCGCGGCGCCTCCGACACGACCGCAGTCGCGCTCGCCGCCGCGCTGGCCGCCGACGCCTGCGAGATCTACACGGACGTGGAGGGCGTCTACACGGCCGACCCGCGGATCGTCCCGGGGGCGCGAAAACTGCACGCCGTCTCCTACGACGAGATGCTGGAGATGGCCGCGTCGGGCGCGAAGGTGCTCGCGCTACGCTCCGTCGAGCTCGCGCGCAACCACGGCGTGCGACTGCATGTCCGGTCGACGTTCAGCGGCGGGGATGGGACGTGGGTCGCCGAGGAGGACGAGCGAATGCTGGAGAAGGCCATGATCTCGGGCGTCACGCACACGCTCGAGGAGACGCTGTACCGGGTCGAGGGGATCCCGGCCGCTCGCCTCTTCTCAGCCCTCGCAGCCGCCCAGGTGAACGTGGACACCATCCTTCAGACTGGCCCGGAGATCGTGTTCTCCGCACCCGTCGGTGACCGGACCCCGGCCGCCCGCGTGCTCGACGAGCTCGGCGCACGGTGGACCGCGACCGACGACCTGGGGAAGGTGAGCGTCGTCGGAGCCGGAATGAAGAGCCATCCCGGCGTCGCGGCGACGACCTTCTCGACACTCGACGCTGCGGGAATCGAGCCGAAGATCGTGACGACCTCTCCGATCAAGATCGCCTGCCACGTCGCGCGCGAGGACGTGGAGCGTGCCGTCCAGGTCCTCCATGACGCGTTCGGCCTGTCGAGCCAGGCGGCCGAGCGAGCACATGCCTGACCGCCCGCGCATCGCCGTCGTAGGCGCGACGGGTGCCGTCGGCACCGTCACGCTCTCGCTCCTGCGCGAGCGCGGGTACGAGCATGTGCGCGCCTTCGCCTCCGCCCGCTCTGCGGGGAGGCGCCTCGACGGGCTCCTTGTCGAGGAAGCGACGCACGAGGCGCTGTCGGCCGGCGACCTCGACCTCTGCCTCTTCTCCGTGGGGGCCTCGGCGAGCCGCGAGCTCGTCCCGCACGCGGTTGCCGGCGGCGCCCTGGTGGTCGACAAGTCCTCGGCCTACCGGCTTGCGGAGGGGGTTCCCCTGGTCGTACCGGAGGTGAACGGCGACCGCGCCGCACGAGCACGACGGGATCGTCGCCAATCCGAATTGCTGCACGATCCCGCTCACCTGCGCGCTCAAGCCGCTGCACGACGCGGCCGGCCTGCGCCGGGTGCGCGTGGCGACGTACCAGTCGGTGTCGGGCGCCGGCGCGCACGCGATGGAGCGGCTCCGCCGCGAGTCGGCGGACGAGCACGACCTGCGCATGGACTGGGACTTCGACGGCGTCGAGTTCGACGAGGAGGCGAAGCTCCGAGACGAAACGCGCAAGATCCTCGAGCTGCCCGACCTGCCGGTGAGCGCGACGTGCGTGCGCGTGCCCGTCATGGTCGGCCACGCCGAGGCAATCTGGATCGAGACGGACGAAGGACTCTCGCCGGAGCAGGCCGAGGCGCTGTTGCGCTCGGCGCCCGGGCTACGCGTCGAGCCGTTCCCGACGCCGGGAGGCGCCGCGGGAACCGACGACGTGCTCGTCGGCAGGGTCCGCCGCGACCCGGCCGGCGACAACGGCCTCGCCCTCTTCGTCGCCGGGGACAACCTGCGCAAGGGCGCGGCGTTGAATGCGATCCAGATCGCCGAGCTCCTGCTCGGTCGTCCTGCCGCGGTGTGACGCGACTCGCGCTCGGTGCCGTTCTCGCGCTCTCGCTTCTCGCCGCGCCGGCGCGCCCGGCGGCGTCCGCCTCGCCCGCGGTGACGTTGCTGGCGGCCGGAGACGTCGCGTCCTGCCGGTCGTCGGGAGACGAAGCGACGGCCGAGCGTCCTCGCGCGCGCGCCCGGGACGATCGCCGTGTTCGGCGACTCGGTGTACGAGCGCGGCACCGCTGAGGAGTTCCGCCGGTGCTACACCCCGAGCTGGGGCCGGTTCCGTCGACCGCACCAAGGCCGCGCTCGGCAACCACGAGTACGGCACCGGCAACGCCGCCGCCGCCATCGCGTACTTCCGGCTCCCCGCGCGTGGCTGGTACGCGTACCAGCTCGGCGCCTGGCGGGTGATCGTCCTCAACTCGAACTGCGGCGCGGCCGGCGGCTGCGGTCGTGAGTCTCCGCAGTGGCGCTGGCTTCGCGCGGAGCTCGCTGTGCACCCCTCGCGCTGCACGCTCGCGTACTGGCACCACCCGCGCTGGAGCTCGGGTCTCCACGGCTCCGACCGGACGCTGTCGGACCTCTGGTCCCTGCTCGCGTCCGCACGCGCCGACGTCGTCCTCGCCGGGCACGACCACCACTACGAGCGCTTCGCGCCGATCGACGGAATCCGCTCTTTCGTCGTCGGCACCGGCGGCCGCAGCCACTATCCGGTGCTGCGGCGGCTACCCGCGAGCCGGGCGGTCAACTGGACGACGTACGGCGTCCTCCGGCTCACGCTGCGGGACGGCGGCTACGACTGGCGTTTCCTCCCCGTCGCCGCATCGGCCTATACCGACGCCGGCTCCGGCCGGTGCCACTAGTGCGCGCGTTAGCCGGGACCGACGGGCGCGGGCGACGGCGTGAAGGCCTCCTGCACGACGCGGAGGACCTTCGCGCGGCGCCCTTCCTCCACGGGCTGAAGGCCGCCCAACTCGAGCCGCATCAGCTCGACGTTGCCCTGGACGCGCAGCGTCACGAAACCGAAGTCCTCCAGGAAGTCCCGCGGAAACACGGTGCGATGCACGAGGAAGCGCTCGTACGTGGACTCGCCCGGCGGATAGCGGTAGGCGAAGACCTCGAGCGCACGAGCACCCTTGTCGCGCGCCTCGCCGATCGCCGCCAGGAAGAGCGACTGCTCGACGAACACGGGCGCACCGCCGCTCAGATAGGCGCAGGTGACCAGGACGGCGTCATCGGAGGGCGGGCCCGCAGGCAGGTCCGCCGCGCGCGGAAACAACGATGCGGGGCCGTACTGCATCGAGCCGAGCACGCGCCCGTCGTCGTCGTAGTCGACCGAGCCCCATTCGCCCCATTCCTCCTCCGCCTTCTCCATCCAGCGCTCCTTCGCCGCGGTCTTGTTGCCGCGCGACTGCCACCAGACGCAGCCGTGGCAGACGTGAGGCGCATCCGGCAGCGTCCCGATGGTGAGCCCGGAGACGCGGGTGGGCATCAGCCGGGCGGGGGCGGGCCGATCTCGGCCACGACGACGTCGACTGCACCGGGCGTCACGTTCGCCATGCGTGCGAGGTAGTCGCCCACGCGCTCCTGCAGCGCACGGCCGACCTCCTCGATGTTCGCGCCCGACTCGAGCGAGACGTGCAGCTCGACGGCGATGGTGCCGTCACGTTCCTCCACACGAACGCCGCGGTGGCGGTGCAACCCGCCCTCGACGATCCCGTGAACACCGGCGACCTCGCGGGCAGCGTCGGCCGCGTAGCTGCCCAGAACGTCCGCCGAGATGGTCGCGTGCCCTTCCATCACGGTGATCGTAGTACCAACTCCGTGACCTCAGGCCGAGCGCAGAAGCGAAAGGGCACCAACGTCGTCCCGAGCCCCGGGGAGACGTGGAGGACGGTGCCGCGTCGTCGGTAGAGGCCGGCCACCTCGCGGGCACGCGGGTGTGCCAGCGTGAGTCGCCCTCCCGGGTAGGGCAGCACCAACTGGCCCGCATGCATGTGCCCGGCCAGGACGAGGTGGAACGCTCCTTCGGGCAGCGAGCGCCAGACGGCCGGAAAGTGGCAGAGCAGAATCCGCAGATCGACAGTCGGGATCGGCCAGCCGCCCGGGCTCCGACCTTTTCCGCCGGTAGCGCACGCGGATCGACGCCGACGAGCTGCACGCGCCGCCCCCTCAGCTCAACCGTCTCGGCGGCATCCTCGAGCAGCGCCGCCGACCGGAGGTCCTCGAGCTCGGCAGCCGCGGAGAAGGGGTCCCGCGTGACCGCCACGTCGTGGTTCCCCAGCACGACATACGGCCGGCCGAGCTGGGCGAGCAGCTCGCGCAGCAATGGCTCCCCCCGTGGATGCGAGACGAGATCGCCCGTGACGCAGACGAGGTCCGGCCTGCGCGCTGCCGTCCCAGTCGACCGCCGCGCCGGCACGCGATCCGGCCCCGCCCCGGTGGCCCGAGGTGGAAGTCGGAGAGGTGTGCGATCCGAAGCCCGTCGAGCTCGGCCGGCAGCCCGGCGAGCTCGACCTCGAGCACCCGGGTGCGCAGCCAGCCCGCCTCGAACCATGCGTAGGCGAGGAGCGCCAGTGCGACGGCACCCAGCGCTGCGAACAGCCAGACCATCAATGCGGAGACAGTCCCCTGCGGGGACAGCCCTCCTAGATTCGAAGCTTTTCGACGACCGGCTCGACCGAGACGACGTGGCGCTTGAACTTGAGCTCGGAATCGGCCAGCCCGGCGGCGACGCCGATCAGCTGCGAGAGGTGGAGGATCGGCATCTGGAAGTCCTTGCCGGTCTGCGCCTTCAGCTTCGACTGCCACGCGTCGAGCGAGAGATGGCAGAGCGGGCACGGCGTCACGATCGCGTCCGCACCTGCCTCTTTCGCCTGCTCGAGCGGCTGGATCAGCTCGCCGAGCGCCGTGTCCTCGCGCGCCTGGATGATCGGGAAGCCGCAGCATTTGATCTTCGCGGGGTAGTCGACGGCCTGGCCGCCGCACGCCTCGATGATCCGCTCCAGCGAGTCCGGCTTGTCGGGGTCGTCGAACCCGAGCAGCTTCGACGGGCGCAGGATCTGGCAGCCGTAGAAGGGCGCGATCTTGAGACCCTTGAGACCCTTGTGTGCGGCCTGCTTGAGCAGGTCGAAGTGCTCACCGGCAACGAGCCAGAGGAAGTGCGTGACCTCGACTGTGCCCTGGTAGCGCGGCACCCCGACGGTCTCGAGGTTGTCGTTGACCCGCTCGCGCAGTGTCGCGTCGATCTGCAGCTGGTAGTTGGCCTGGCGGAGGTTGAGCGTGCACACGTTGCACACCGTCATCAGCGTGTCTGCAGCCGGTCTCCTCGGCGTAGGCGAGGATGCGCGCGTTCAGGTGCAGGTAGTAGTCGGGCTCGGCCTCGTGGATGTCGCCTGCCCCGCAGCAGGTGACCGACTCCAGCTCCTCGAGCTCCAGCCCCACCTTGGGCGCCAGCGCGCGCGTCGAGGTGTCCAGCTCCTTCGCCGAGAGAGAGGCGAGGCATCCCTTGTAGTAGGCAACCCGCCGAATCTGCCGTCCGTTCGTCGCCATCAGCTAGCTCTCTCTCCGCGTGAGGAGGCTCGACGCCGGGTCGCCCCTCGGTCTCCGCTGCCTTCGCTCCAGCCTGCTCGAGAAACTCGATCCGGCCCAGCGCGTGCTCGCCCTGAACGATCCCGAGCGCCCCGTCCCGCCCCTGCTGCTTGACGAGGTCGTAGAGGGCCCGCGACTCGTTCACCTCGGCCGCCACGTGCGGCGGAACCGGCGGCGGCACTTTCCCGTGCTTGAGCAGGCCCATCGCGAACTTGATCTCTTTGATCGACGCGACGACGCCCTGTGTTTTCGGCACCAGCTCCGTCTCGCGCAGCCAGCCCGTCGTCTTGGCCGAGGTGACGAACCAATTGGCGTGTTTCGCTCCCATGTCGCGATCGATCCCGTGCTTCATCGCCTCGGCGCCGAGTTTCGCAATCGCATCTCGCGGGTCGACGCCCTTGGGGCAGCGCTCCTGGCAGAAGTAGCACCGCGTGCAGTCCCAGATCCCGTGCTCCTCGCTGTAGTCCTCCAGACGCTCGACCGTCGCCTGATCGCGCGCGTCGCCGACGAAGCGCATCCCCTTCGCGAGCGCGGCCGGGCCGAGGAAGTCGGGGTCCGACTCCATCGAGTTGCACTCGGAGACACAGCAGCCGCAGTTGATGCACAGCGCCTCTTTGTGGATGACGTTCATGCGCTCCTGCGAAACGAGGTGCTCCTTGCCTTCCGGCGGCTCCACGTAGCCGGGCTGGAGCCAGGGCTTCATCGCGCGCATCTTGTCCCAGAAGGGATTCATGTCGACGACGAGGTCCCTGACGATCGGCAGGTTGCCCATCGCGGAGATCACGGGCACGTGCCCTGCCTCCGCGATCTCGTACATCCGCGTGCGGCACGCAAGCACGGCGGCGCCGTTCATGCGCATGCCGCACGAGCCGCAGATCATCATCCGGCAGCTCTTTCGATAGGCAAGCGTGCCGTCGACCTTGTCCTTCACGATGTCGAGGACGTCGAGCAGCGTGGCCCACTCGGGCGCGTCGACCTCGTACTCCTTCAGCGCACGGTCGCCCGTCGAGGGGTCGAACCGCCAGATCTTCAGCGCAACCTGCAACGGCGTCCTTTCGTCTGGGCGGGGTTTCGCACTAGTACGTCCGCTCCTGCGGCTTCCACTTCGTCATCGTCACAGGTTTCCAGTCGAGCTGCGGCTCGCCGTCCTCCCAGGTCACGACCGTGTGCCTGAGGAAGTTCTCGTCGTCGCGCTCGGGGAAGTCGTGCGGCCGGGCGTGGGCGCCGCGGCTCTCCTTGCGCGCGATCCCGGCGACGACCATGCACTGAGCGAGCTCGAGCAGAAAGCCCAGCTCGAGCGCCTGCGTCAGGTCCGAGTTGAAGACCTCGCCCTTGTCCTCGACGACGACTCGTTCGTAGCGCTCGCGGAGCGCCTCCACGATCTCCCCCTGCTGCACCATCTGGTCCTCGCGGCGGAAGACGCCGAAGTTCACGTGCATCGTCTCCGCGAGCTCGTCGCGGATCGACCACGGGACGCTCGCCCTCGTCGCGGTCGAGCAGGATCTTGAGCTCCCGCTCGGCGTCGGAGACGGCGGACGCGGGCACCTCCACGGTGGTGTGCGTCTGTGCCCACTCGGCGGCGTGCCGCCCGGCCCGCTTGCCGTACGTGATCGTCTCCATCAGCGCGTTGCCCCCCAGCCGGTTGGCGCCGTGCACGGAGACGCAGGCGACCTCGCCGGCGGCATAGAGACCCTCGAGCGACGTCATCCCCCAGACGTCGGTATCGACGCCTCCCATGTGGTAGTGGGCTCCAGGCCGCACGGGGATCGGGTCGTAGATCGGGTCGACGCCGGCGAAGACCATCGACAGCTCCCGCGTCCCGTGCAGGCGCTCGAGGATTTTCTCGGCGCCGAGGTGGCGGAGGTCCAGCAGCACGTTGCCGTCGACCCCCCGGCCCTCGTCGATCTCGGTCTGCTCGGCGCGCGAGATGACGTCACGGCTGGCGAGCTCCATCGCGTTGGGCGCATACCGCTGGAGGAAGCGGTCGCCCTCGGAGTTGAGCAGGTAGGCGCCCTCCCCGCGACAGCCCTCGGTGATCAGCACCCCAGTCGGCGCCAGCGTGGTCGGATGGAACTGCATCATCTCCATGTCTTTCAGCGCCACACCGACCTGCAGCGCCTGCGCCATGCCGTCGCCGGTGCACGAGTACGCGTTCGTCGTGCCGACGTAGAGGCGGCCGGCGCCCCCGGTCGCGAGGATCGTCGTCTTCGCGCCGATCGGCTTCAGCCCGCCGTCGAGCAGGTCCCAGCAGATGACGCCCTGGCAGCGGTCGCCGTCGACGACCAGCCGCCAGGCGAAGTACTCCTCGTAGACGAGGATGTCGCGCTTCATCAGCTGCTCGTAGAGCACCTGCACGAGCACGTGACCGGTGATGTCGGCGGCATACGCGGTGCGGGGCGCGCCGGCCGCGCCGAAGGGCCGCTGCGCGATGCGGCCGTCCTCCGTGCGCGAGAAGACGGCGCCCCAGTTCTCGAGCTGGTAGACGTCTCCGGGCGCCTCCGTGCAGAGGATCTCGATCGCGTCCTGGTCACCCAGGTAGTCGGATCCCTTGACCGTGTCGAACGCGTGCGTCTCCGGGTCGTCCTCGGACGCGTTTCCGAGTGCCGCGTTGATGCCGCCTTCCGCCGCTCCGGAGTGGCTGCGGGTCGGATGGAGCTTGGAGATGACTGCGACGTCCACGCCAGCGTCGAAAGCCTCGATCGCGGCACGCATCCCGGCGAAGCCGGCACCGACGACGAGGACGTCGTGCTTTGGCTCCATCGGGGAGGACGCTACCGAATCGCCGCGCGAACAGGCCCAGGCAACGGGCGCTCGAACGCGGCACAACCAGCGAGCGCAAGCTCACCGGCTACCAGACCGGCAGGCCGGCCGGGTGCTCATTGCCTCCTAACAACCGGCTCACACCGAAAGTGGCGCGATGCGTCAGCTCAAGGCCGCCCGTTCGGCCTGCCAGCGAGGCTCCCCTCGCGCCGGCGCGGCTAACCGGGTGGGCCGGCGGCGGCGATCGCCTCGCCGACGTCGGCGAAGCGCTGGAAGTTCGACGCGGAACATGGCCGCGAGCTCGGCTGCCTTGCGGTCGTACGCAGCGGGATCGCGCCACGTCGCACGTGGGTCGAGCAGCGACGGGTCGACCCCTGGGACCGCTGTCGGCACGGCGAGGCCGAAGACAGGGTCGGTCCGGTACGCCGCCCCGGCGAGCTCGCCCGCGAGCGCGGCATGTAGCAGCCGGCGGGTCGCGCCGATCGGCATCCGCCGGCCCTCTCCGAACGGGCCGCCGGTCCAGCCCGTGTTGACGAGCCAGACGGTCGACCCGTGCCGGTCGAGCCGTTCCCCGAGCAGGCGGGCGTAGACCGCCGGGGGCTGGGGCAGGAACGGCGCGCCGAAGCAGGGCGAGAATGTCGGCTGCGGCTCCTTCACTCCGATCTCGGTGCCGGCGAGCTTCGCCGTGAAGCCGGAGAGGAACCAGTAGAGCGCCTGATCGCGCGTCAGCCGGGCGATCGGCGGGAGAATCCCGAACGCGTCGGCGGTCAGGAACACCACTGTGCTCGGATGGCCGGCGCGCTTCGCCGGCAGGGCGTTGGCGATCTGCTCGAGGCGGTACGCCGCGCGCGTGTTCTCGGTCTTCGAGTCGTCGTCGAGGTCGACGACTCCGCGCTCGTCGATGCCGACGTTCTCGAGGATCGTCCCGAAGGCTCTCGTCGTCGCATAGATCTCGGGCTCCGCCTCGGCCGAGAGCCGGATCACCTTCGCGTAGCAGCCGCCCTCGAAGTTGAAGACGCCGGCGTCACCCCAGCCGTGCTCGTCGTCGCCGATCAGATGCCGCGACGGATCGGCCGAGAGGGTCGTCTTGCCTGTTCCGGAGAGTCCGAAGAAGACCGCGACGTCGCCGTGGTCGTCGACGTTCGCCGAGCAGTGCATGGGGAAGACACGCTCGAGCGGGAGCCGGTCGTTCATCAGCGTGAAGATCGACTTCTTGATCTCGCCGGCGTAGAACGTCCCGCCGATCAGGACTTCCTGGCGGGTCGGGTGCAGGACGACGAACGTCCCGGTGCGCGTTCCGTCCTCGTCCGGGTCGGCCTCGAGCCCGGGGGCGTGAAGGACGACGGCGTGCGGCTCGAAGGCGGCGAGCTCTTCGGCTGTCGGCTCGATGAACATCGTCGAGGCGAAGAGCGCGTGGTACGGACGATCGGTGATCACCCGCACTGCGGCTCGGTGCGCCGGATCCGCGCCGGCGAACGCGTCCACCACGTACAGGTCGCGCTCGCCCAGGTACGCGGTCACCTTGCGGCGCAGCCCTTCGAATGCATCCTCGGAGATCTCGGCGTTGACGTCGCTCCACCAGATCCGGGCTTCGGAGCCCGCCTCGCGGACGATGAACTTGTCCTTGGGCGAACGTCCCGGTGTGAATGCCGGTGTCTACCGCGAGCGGCCCGCCCTCGGCTATCCGCGCCTCGCCTCGCGCCAGCGCGTGCGTGTAGAGCTGCGAGGTCGTCGGCTGCCAGCAGACCGTGCCTGCCGCCGCGATCCCGTGCGCTTCGAGATCGTCGCGCGTGCGGGGTGTCTCGGCGATCGCCATGGCGCGCCATATCGTACGCGGGTCTGCTCGAGTGCCTGCCGGTTCGCGACTCCCGCGCCCTGTGAGCGCCTTGTTAGTCCGCGGTTGGCGCCCGCTGGGAGCCTGAGGGCGATGGACGACAACGACGGGCGAGGAGACGAGATGCGCAGGCGAGGTTGGATCGTTGGGGCGCTGGCACTGCTGGCGCTGTTGGTGGTGCAGGGTGCGGCCGCAGATCAGTCGTACGCCGATCCCGCCGGGGACGCGACAGGGGGCGCGCCGGACGTGACGACGGTGGCCGTGGCCAACGACGGAGCGGGGAAGATCACCTTCGACATCACGGTGGCGGGCCTCCCCGCTCCGGACACGTTCGTAGATGTGCCGATGAACACCGATCTCAACCCGAGCACGGGAGACGAGGGGATCGACCACGAGTTCTTCTTCTCCGGCTCGCAGGGGATCGGGCTGCTCCTCCGCTGGAATGGCAGCGAGCTCGTCCCGGTCGTCGTTCCGACGTTCCGCAGCTCGTACGCGAACGGCGTCGTGCACCTCGAGGTGAATCGCGCCGACATCGGCAACACGAGCGGTTTCGCGTTCTGGGTGTCGAGCCTGAAGGTGAGCGGCAATCAGGTCGTCGGCTTCGACGATGCTCCGGACGGAACGGCCGTGTATCAGTACGCCCTCGCCCAGCACCCAGCGTGCTCGGACAAGATCGACAACGACGGCGACGGCAAGGTCGGACGCGCCGGCGGATCCGGGGTGCACGTCCGCGACGGACACCGACGAGACCGATCCGCCGCCTCCGCCGCCTCCCCTGAAGCTGTCCGCGGGCAAGCCCGCCGCGATGGCGGGGTCGGCGAAGGCCGGCAAGGCCTTTACGGTGGCGATGACGGTGACGCGCAGCGACGGCAAGCCGTTCGCGGGTCGGGTCACCTGCAAGGCGAAGGCAGGCGCGACGACGCTGAAGGCGGCCGGTCGGGTTGTGGCAGGAACGGCACGCTGCACGATGCGGCTGCCCGCGACGGCGAAGCGCAAGCGGCTGACCGGGTCGATCACCGCTACGGCGGGAACGGCCAGCGTCGCGAAGCCGTTCACGTTCGCGATTCGCTGAAGAACAGAGCGGGGCCAGGCCGCTGAGCCTGGCCCCGCTTGGCGTGCGCGCGAGCGCGTTCACATCGGCGGCTACGCGAGGGCTGCGACGTCCTCGTCGCGCGCCGCCAGCTCGGAGTACCGGCCGCCGCGGGCAAGGAGCTCGCCGTGGGTCCCCGTCTCGACCACGCGGCCGCGGTCGAGCACGACGATCTGGTCGGCATCGCGCACGGTGGAGAGGCGGTGCGCGATCGCGATCGTCGTCCGCCCGGCCGAGAGCCGCTCCAGCGCCTCCTGCACGAGGCGCTCCGTCTGGGTGTCGAGCGAGGACGTCGCCTCGTCGAGCACGAGCACGGGCGGGTTGCGCAGGATCGTCCGGGCGATCGCGATCCGCTGCTTCTCCCCGCCGGAGAAGCGATAGCCGCGCTCGCCGACGATCGTGTCGTACCCCTCCGGCAACGTGGCGATCAGTTCGTGGATCTGAGCGGCGCGAGCAGCCGCCTCGATCTCCTCGTCGCTTGCGTCCGGCTCCGCGAAGCGGAGGTTCTCGCGCACCGACGCATGGAGCAGATACGTCTCCTGCGAGACGACTCCGACCGTCGCGGCCAACGCCTCGAAGGTGAGCTCGCGCACATCGGTGCCGTCGATCGTCACGCTGCCGCGCGTCGCGTCGTAGAGCCGCGCGACGAGGTAGGCGCACGTCGTCTTCCCTGAGCCCGTCTCCCCGACCAGGGCCGTCTTCGTCCCCGGCGGAACCACGAAGGACACGTCCTGGAGCGTCCAGGCCGCGTCGTCGTAGCGGAACCAGACACCGTCGAGCGCCACCTCGCCGCGCGCCGCAGGCAGAGCTCCTGCGCCTTCGACGACGTCCACCGGCTCGTCCAGGTACTCGAAGATCCGGTCGAACAGCGCCAGCGAGCTCTGCACCTCGATCTGCACGCCGAGCAGGCCGCCGATCGGGAAGAAGAGCCGCGCCTGCAGCGTCGTGAATGCGACCAGGGTGCCGAGCGAGATCGCCTCGTCGCCGCGCGCGTTCGACCAGCCGGCGAACCAGTAGACGAGCGCCGGCATGACCGCGAACGTCGTCTGAATCGCCGCCATCATCCAGCGCCCGGTCATCCGGCTCCGCACCTCCAGCGCGGCGAGCCGTGCAGACTCGCCCTCGAAGCGTTCGGCGAGGTCGCCCGTACGGCCCATGGTCTTGCCGAGCAGGATCCCGGAGACCGAGAGCGACTCCTGCACGATCGAGGAGACGTCCGCGAGCGAGGCCTGCCTTTCGGCGACGACCTTCTTCCGCTGCGCGCCGACCCGCTTCGTCAGCCAGACGAAGAGCGGCAGCAGCGCCAGCGCGAAGGCGGCGAGCCGCCAGTCGAGCAGCAGCATGGCGATGACGGTGGCGAGCACCGTGGTGACGTTGGAGAGGACGGATGTGGCCGTCGAGGTGACGACGTTCTCGATCCCGCCGATGTCGTTCGCGATCCGGCTCTGCACCTCGCCCGTGCGCGTGCGGGTGAAGAACGCGAGCGAAAGCCGCTGCAGATGCCTGTAGACCTGCGTGCGCAGGTCGTGCATCACGCTCTGCCCGACCTGGTTGGAGAGCAGCGTCTGCCAGACGCCGAGCACCCCCGTCACGACCGCGATCGCGATCATCCCGGCCACGAGCGCCGTCAGCAGGCCGACGTTCTCCTCCGGAATCGCGACGTCGAGCACCTCGCGCAGGAGGAACGCCGGCAGCGCGCCGAGCACTGCGGAGATGAAGATCAGCGTGCAGACGGCCGCCAGCCGACGCCGGTAGGGCCGGAACAGGCGGACGATGCGCCTGGTGTTCGCCTTGCGCACGGCGGGATCGGACGGCCGCTCCGGCCGTTCCTCGGGCGAATCCACGAACCGCCGCCACCCAGGCATGACCGAAGCCTACGGGGACGGATCCGCCGTGGTCGTCGCCAGACCGCTTCGGGGACAGAGACGCCGGACTGCTCCCCCTCTCAGTCGAACCAGGCGTGCGCAGGCGGACCGTACGGCGCGCGGAGCTCCTCGACTGCTGCCTCGACGCGCGCCGTCAGCTCGCGTGCAGCGGCGACGGTCGCCTTCCCCGGTTCGACCTCGATCGGCTGCCCGACGAGAACCAGCACGCGCGGGAACCCCGAGCTTCACCCGGCGCGGGCGGAGCGCCCGCTCCGAGTTCACGATCGCGACGGGCAGGAGCGGCGCCCCCGTCGCCAGCGCCAGCCGCGCGGCGCCGCGCAGCCACGGCCGCGAGCGATACGGCAACGCCGTCCCTTGCGGGAAGACGGCGACGACGTGGCCGGCCGCGAGGGTGCGGACGCCGGCCGACACAGCGTCCCGGTCGCCGCGGCCGCGCGCGACCCTGATCGCGCCACAGATGTCGAGGATGCGGCCGACGAGACGGCTGCGCCACAGCTCCTCTTTCGTCAGGAAGTGCAGCTGCCGCCGGAACGCCGCCCCGAGGAAGAGCGGGTCGAGCACCGACTCGTGGTTCGCCACGAGGACGACCGCCACCCGCGGGCATGCGGTCGGCGCCGTCGACGCGCAGCCGCCAGACCAGGCGCATGAGCGTCCCGACCGACAGCTGCAGGAACCGATACATCAGGCCGCGGTCGGCCGCGAACCGCTCGATCCCGGCCGCGGTGTGCTCGACCCAGGCGCGCCAGCGCGGAAGGCGCACCAGGCCGCCTCGCCGCGAGCGGACGGCGCAGCCGTGCAGCCCGCGCGGGATGACGCTGTACGTCCCCTCCGCGCCGAGCCGGCGCGCCCGTTGCCACGCCGCGCGCGAATGCCCGGGGCTGACGCCCGGTATTCCCGGCAGGTACCGATCCCACGCGCCGTGCACCACGTCGAAGCGCTTGCCGTGGAGACCGTCGACCGGAAGCTCGGGCGGGATCCACGGCGCCAGGCCGAGCACGCCCGACAACCGCGGCGGCGTCGACGACACCGATCGCGACGGCACCTCCCATCGAGAAGCCGACCAGAAGGGCAGCCCGGCGCCGTTGGAGGCGGCAAGCTCGAGCGCCGCGTCGGCATCCTGGATGCACGAGTCGAGCGCCTTCCAGGTCTTCACGCGATAGCGGACTTCGACGAAGCTGACGTTCGGGAACCGCGGGGCGAGCTGGACGGCGAGCAGCTCACTCGTCGCGCTCCACGTTCCCGGCACCGCCTTCGCGGTGCCGCCGTTGACCAGGACGGCGACCAGTCGGCCGCCCTCGTTGGAGATCCGCGCCTCCGCGCCGGTCCTCAGCTGCTCGACCCTCATCGGCCCACGACCGTAGCTGCAGCTGGATCGAGCAGCAGGAGCGGGCAGGTTCCTCCGCGAAAGCGGCAACGGTGAACACCGTCGATTCCGTCGAGCGCTTCCTCGCCGCACCGGGGCTCTCGGACGCGACCCGGCGCGCCTATCGCGTCCGACCTTCGCCATTTCAGCTCCTGGCTGCAGGCCACAGGGCGCTGGGCTCGCCGACGTCGATACGCGCGCGCTCGCCGACTACACGGCCGAGCTCGGCCGCCACGGCCGCGTCTCGCCCCTGCGACGATCGCGCGGCGTCTGGCGGCGGTGCGCTCGTTCCTCCGCTTCACGGTCGGCCCCGGCAACGTCCCCGAGGGAGCGCTCGCGCCGCGTCGCCCGCGGCGTCTGCCCGACGCTCCCAAGCTGGCCGAGGTCGAAGGGCTGCTCGAGGCCCTCGAGGCCGACGGCCCGCTCGGGTTGCGCAACCGTGGCGCTCCTCGAGCTCGTCTACTCGTGCGGCCTCCGCAGCGCAGAGGCGGTGAGCCTCGACCTGGCCGACGTCGACTTCGAGCAGGAAGCGGTTCGCGTGCGCGGCAAGGGCGACAAGGAGCGGGTCGTGCCGCTGGGGGAGGAGGCCGCCTATCACGTCGCCCACTACCTTCGCGACGCGCGGCCCGCACTCGCCACAGGCGCCTGCGACGCACTCTTCCTCTCTGTCCGCGGGCGGCGGCTGGACACGAGCGTGTTGCGCCGTCTCGTTCCCCACCCCCACCGCCTTCGCCACGCCTACGCGACGCACCTGCTGGAGGGCGGCGCGGACCTGCGCACGATCCAGGAGCTGCTCGGCCACTCGTCGCTCTCGACCACGCAGGTCTACAGCCACGTGGACGCGAAGCGCCTGCGCCGCGTCTACGACCACGCTCACCCGCGCTCGTAGGGGCGACCTCCGGGTCGCCCGGCCGGGCAGAGCCCGGCCCTACGGAGGAGCGGCACCTCGCGACCCGAATCACGGGAGCACGACGTGGCGCCCCGGGAACCCACAGTCGAGAGCTTCCTGCTCCTTCTCGCGGCGCGACGATCGCCCCGCACCGTCGACGCGTACCGCCGCGACCTCGCCTCTCTGACGACCTTTCGCTCCGGCCCGGTCGACGAGGCCACGATCGAGGAGCTCGAGCGCTGGCTCGCCCAGATGCGGGCCGACGGCCTCGCCCCCTCGACGCTCGCACGCCGCGCATCGGCCGTCCGTTCGTACTTCCGCCACCAGATCCTGATCGGTGCGCGCGACGACAACCCGGCCGCCCAGATCACCCTCCCGCGCAGGCCGCGCCGTCTCCCACGCACGCTTTCAGCGGGCGAGACGGAGCGCCTGATCGACGCGGCGGGCGGCGTGACGCCGCGGGCAATGCGCGATCGCGCGCTCGTCGAGCTGCTCTACGGGGCCGGCCTGCGCGTTTCGGAGGCCGTGGGGCTCGCACGCGCGTCGATCGACCTCGACGCCCGCATCGTCCGCGTGCTCGGCAAGGGCGGCAAGGAGCGGATCGTTCCGCTCGGACGGCCCGCGGCCGAGGCGGTGCGCCGGTACCTCGCCCTCGGGAGGCCGCACCTCGACCGCCGCCACCGGCCGGACCTCTTTCTCAACGCGCGCGGTGGCGGGCTCACGCGCGCGGGCGCGTTTCTCATCCTCAGGCGCCTCGCGGAGAAAGCGGGGCTCGACCCGACGCGCGTCCATCCGCACCTTCTGCGGCACTCGTTCGCCACGCACCTGCTCGAGGGCGGCGCCGACCTGCGCAGCGTCCAGGAGATGCTCGGGCACGCCGACCTCTCGACGACGGAGCGCTACACCCACGTTTCCGACCGGCGGCGCCGCGAGACGTACTTCAGCTCGCACCCCCATGCACGGCGGCGACGGCCGGAGGGGTAGTCGCCCTCAGGTGTGTGTCGCACTCGGCCGATAGGGGTAGCAGAGCCGACGTGACATTCGATCCAGACATCGCCGTCCTCGCCGCAGTCACGACCGCGATCGGCTGGACGATGCTCTACACGGGGGCGCGCAAGCGGATGCTCGACCTCCGGCACAAGAAGCGGAAGTGTCCCTCCTGCGGCCGCCACATCGTCGGCCGCACCTGCAACCAACACTGAACTTGCCCGCGCAGTCTCGGACTCGCTCGCGCGAGCCCGACGACGCGCAAAACCCCTGAAGGCGTCCGCTTCGCGGCCGCGGGCGCTCGCGATCCTAGCTCGCGCTCGGATCTCCGACGTCGAGGACGGCCTGGGCCTGCTCCTTGCGGTAGCGGCGTAGGCGCGACGCGATCTCGTCGTCGGAGAGAGCGAGGATTGCCGCCGCGAGCAGCGCCGCGTTGACCGCGCCTGCGCGCCCGACGGCGAGCGTGCCCACCGGGATGCCGGCGGGCATCTGCACCGTGGAGAGGAGCGAGTCGAGCCCGCCGAGCGCGGTTCCCATCGGCACGCCGAGGACGGGCAGCAGCGTCTTCGAGGCGACGACGCCCGGCAAGATGCGCCGCGCCGCCGGCCGCGGCAACGAACACCTGCGCACCCCGTGCCTCCACATCGGCCACGTACGTCTCGAGCGCCGTCCGGCGTTCGATGCGCCGAGAGCACGCGCACCTCGTGCGGGAGTTCGAGCTTCCGCAAGCATGTCGACCGCGTGCTCCATCGTCTCCCAATCGGAGCGCGAGCCCATGATCACGCAGACGAGCGGAGCGCTCACTTGCGCATCCTCGACTGCTTCTGCGAGCGCGTCACCGACGACTCGCGCCGTCTTGCGCACCTCGCGGTCCTCCTCGTCCGACTCCGCCAGCCCGTTGAGCAGGCGCACCGTGTCGGGTTGCGGCGAGCCGTTCTTGAGGCAGACGATCGCCAAGCGACGAACGGCGACATTCGGATCGCGCGCGGCGAGCTCGTGGAGCAAGGGCCGGAACCGGTTCACGTCTCCGGGATGGCCGCGCGAGAGCGCCTCGAGCGCGATCAGTGACGAGCCTCGCGCCGCCGGGCTCTCGTCCTCGAGCCCGCGTCGAAGCAGCTCGAGCTTCTGGCGGAAGCGAAACTGCGCGATCGCGCGATAGGCGCGGCCGCGGACTCGGTAGTCGTGGTCCCGCGCGGCGGCCTCGATCTCGTCGGCCCACTCAGAGCGGAGTGTTGCCAGGCCAGCCTCGTCTCCCGCAACCGCTAGGGCGTCGGCTCGCTCAGCAGCCTCGGCGAGCGTCACGCCGGTTGCAAGGAGCGCGGCGCGGGACCGACGTACCGGGCCGACGGGCGGAACAGCCGGCCGGTGCGCTTCTGCTCGAGGATGTGGGCCGACCAGCCGGCCACCCGCGAGCAGGCGAACATCGCCGGTGCGAGCGGAGGCGGAATCTCGGCGACATCGAGGACGAGCGCCGAGTAGTACTCGACGTTCGTCTTCAGCGGACGCTCGGGCTTCCGCCGCTCGAGCTCGGCGAGCGCGGCCTCCTCGAGCCGCTCCGCGATCTCGATCTGGGGCGAGCCGAGCTCGCGCGCCGTCCGCTTGAGGATTCGCGACCGGGGATCCTCGGCACGGTAGACGCGGTGGCCGAAGCCCATGATCCGCCTGCCGGCGTCGAGAGTATCCCGGACCCATTTCTCCGGGTCGCCCATCGCGGTGACCTCCTCGAGCATGGGCTTCACGTACGCCGGCGCGCCGCCGTGCAGCGGGCCGGAGAGCGCGCCCACGGCCGAGGAAAGCGCCGCACCGCAGTCCGCCCCGGTCGAGGCCGTGACGCGCGCGGTGAAGGTGGAGGCGTTGAGCCCGTGCTCCGCGGTACAGATCCAGTACGTGTCGATCGCCTTCACGTGCCGCGGGTCGGCCTCGCCCCGCCAACGGAGCAGGAACTTCTCCGCGGCGGTCCGGCCGGCCGCGACCGTCTCGTCCGGAATCGAGTCGGTCGATCCTTCGGCGAGGCGAGCGGAGCGGGCGACGATCCCCATCATCTGGGCGGAGAGCCGCCCGAGGTCCTCGCGAGCCTGGACGTCCGAGATCTCGTTCAGCTTGCCCAGCTGCCACTGCCCGGCGAGGCGCGCCGTCTCGGCCTGGAGGTCGGCCGGGGCACTGCCCGTCAGGCGCGCCGGCTCGTACGGCTCGGGGTCGGGCATCACGGAGTCGAGGTCGTTGTCGACGAGCAGCCCCCACACGTTCTCGTAGGGGTAGTGGCCTACGAGCTCTTCGATGTCCACGCCGCGGTACCGGAGCACGCCGCCCTCGCGGTCCGGCTCCGCGATCTCGGTCTCGACGGCCACGATCCCTTCGAGACCCGGCTTGAAGTCGCTCATGGCTCTCCTCTCGGCATCCCTGTCACAAGGGGACGCTACCCGACGGGCAGTGACGAGTGCATACGTAGAATCCGCCGCCGTGACGGCGCACCGGATCACACTCATCCCCGGCGACGGCACCGGCCCCGAGCTCGCCGAGGCCACGCGCAGCGTGCTCGAGGCGACGGGCGTCGCCTTCGCCTGGGACGTGCGCGAGGCGGGCACGGACGTCATGGACGACCACGACGGCAACCCGCTGCCCGAGCACGTGCTCGATTCGATCCGCGAGAACGGGGTCGCGCTCAAGGGGCCGATCACCACCCCGGTGGGCGGCGGCTTCCGCTCGGTCAACGTCGGGCTGCGCAAGTCGCTCGGTCTCTACGCGCAGGTCCGCCCCTGCAAGAGCTATGAGGGCGTCCGGTCGCGCTACGAAGACGTCGACCTCGTGATCGTCCGCGAGAACACCGAGGATCTGTACGCCGGGGTCGAGTTCGAGGAGGGGACGGAGGACGCGGATGCGCTGCTCGACTGGCTTGCCGAGCACGGCGCTCCGCAGCTGGCCCGCGACTCCGGGATCTCGATCAAGCCGATCTCCGAGTCGGCATCGCGCCGGATCGTCCAATTCGCCTTCGACTACGCCCGGGCCAACGGCCGCCGCAAGGTCACGGCGGTGCACAAGGCCAACATCATGAAGTTCACGGACGGCTTGTTCCTTCACGTCGCCCGCGACGTCGCCGAGGAGAACCCGGACGTAGCGTTCGAGGACCGGATCGTTGACAACCTTTCGATGCAGCTCGTGCAGCGGCCCGAGGAGTACGACGTCCTCGTCCTGCCGAACCTCTACGGAGATGTCGTCTCCGACCTCTGCGCCGGCCTGATCGGCGGTCTCGGTCTCGCGCCCGGCGCCAACTTCGGCGATGGCGTCGCCGTCTTCGAGCCGACCCACGGTTCGGCGCCCAAGTACACCGGCCAGAACAAGGTGAACCCGATGGCGATGATGCTCTCGGGGTGCTCATGCTCCGCCACCTGGGCGAGAACGCCGGCGCCGCTCGACTGGAGCACGCAATCGCCGAGGTGATCCGCGAGGGGACGAGCGTGACCTACGACATGAAGCCGACCCGTGACGATCCGACTGCCGTCGGGACGCGCGAGGTGGCAGACGCGATCATCGCCAAGCTCGGCTAGCGGCCGGGCGCGGCACAAAGGAGACGAGGCATGCGCAAGAAGGTGACGGTCGTCGGCGCGGGGAACGTCGGCGCGACGTGCGCCCAGGAGCTCGCTCGGCGCGACTACGCGGACGTCGTGCTCGTCGACATCATCCCGAACTTTCCGCAGGGCAAGGCGCTCGACCTGAACCAGGCCGGCGCCGTGCTCGGCTACGAGCCCAACGTCCTCGGGACGAACGGCTACGACGAGACGGCCGGCTCCGACGTCGTCGTGATCACGGCCGGCAAGCCGCGCTCGCCCGGGATGAGCCGGGACGACCTCGTGGCGACGAACGAGGCGATCGTCGGCTCGGTGACGAGAGAGATCGTCAAGCGCTCGCCCAAGGCGGTCCTCGTCGTCGTCTCGAACCCGCTCGACGCGATGTGCCACGTCGCGAAGGCGGTCTCGCGGTTCCCGAAGGAGCGGGTCGTCGGCATGGCCGGGATCCTCGATACGGCGCGCTTCGCCGCCTTCATCGCGTGGGAGACCGGCATGTCCGTAAAGGACGTCACCGCCGTCGTGCTCGGCGGTCACGGCGACCAGATGGTCCCCGTCGTCTCCGCCACGACGGTCGGCGGCGTCCCGCTCGACCAGCTCGTGCCGAAGAGTCGCATCGCGAAAATGGTGGAGCGCACGCGCAAGGGCGGCGGCGAGATCGTCAACCTGCTCGGCACCTCCGCCTGGTACGCCCCGGGCGCCGCAGCAGCCCAGATGGTGGACTCGATCTGCCTGGACGAACGACGCGTCCTCCCGTGCACTGCGTACCTCGAGGGCGAGTACGGGGTCAAGGGCCTCTACATGGGTGTGCCCGCCAAGCTCGGCGCGGGCGGGGTCGAGGAGATCGTGAAGCTTCGCCTGAACGCGGACGAGAAGCGGATGCTGCGCGAGTCGGCGGCGGCGGTCCGCGAGGTCGTCGGCGTCTTGAAAAGGAAGTAGCACTGGCGACGCGGCATCTGCCCCCGACGCAGCTAGCGTTCCGGCCGTGGACCTGAGCCTCAGCGGCCGCACGGCGATCGTCTGCGGCGCCTCGTCCGGGATGGGGCTCGCCTGCGCCGAGTCGCTTGCCGCCGAGGGCGCCAACGTCGCGATGTTCGCGCGCCGGCGAGACCTGCTCGAACGCGAGGCCGAACGGCTCGGCGCGCTCGCCATCCGGGGCGACCTCACCAATCCGGCCCACCTTCGCCAACTGGTCGAGACGACGATGAAGGCGTTCGGCTCGGTCGACGTGCTCGTCCTCAACTCGGGCGGCCCGGCACGCACCAGGGCTGCGGACATCACCGACGCGGACGTCGAAGAGGCGGTCGAGCTGTTGCTCCTGTCCGCGACCCGCCTCACCGCGCTCTGCCTGCCCCACCTCCGTCAGAGTGGTCACGGCAGGATCGTCGCGATCACGTCGTCGTCGGTGCGCGAGCCGATCCCCGGGCTGGCGCTGTCCAACACCGTCCGTCCCGGCCTCGTCGGCTGGCTGAAGACGCTGGCACGAGAGCTCGGTCCGGAGGCCGTCACGGTCAACGTGATCGCCCCGGGCCGCGTCGACACCGACCGCATTCGCGAGGTCTACCCAGACGGCCCGACGGCTGCCGACCTGGAGGCAATCCCACTCGGGCGGCTGGGAACGCCCCGTGAAGTCGGCGACGTCGTCTGTTTCCTTGCGTCGGACCGCGCCGCGTACGTCACCGGGGCGGTCCTGCCGGTGGACGGCGGGCTCACGCGCGGACTCCTGTGAGGGTCAGTGCTGGGCGGCTCCTCGCCGCCGGAATCATCGTCCTTGCCGTCCTCGCCGCAGCCGGCTGGTTCATCCCGTCGGGCTACTACATGTACGTGCCGAACGAGGCGGAGCCGCTCGCGCCGAAGGTCAAGGTCAAAGGCGAGAAGGCCGCCACCGGACGCGGCGGCATCCTCTACGTCGACCTCGTCGTCCGCCGCGCGACCTGGCCCGAACGCCTGCTCCCGTTCGTGCGTCCGGAGGGATCGACCCTCGTCCCCGAGCACGACGTCGTACCGCGCGGCTCCTCCTTCACCGAGCGCCGCGAGGACGCGCGCGCACAGATGAACCGCTCCGAGCTCGTGGCCGCGGCAGTCGCGCTTCGCCAGGCGGGCTTCCCGGTGCGCGCAGTGTCCCAGGGGCATCCTGATCGAAGGTGTCGCTCCGGACGCCCCCGCTGCGACGAAGCTGGAGGCGCAGGACGTCATCGTCGCCGTCGACGGGCGCAAGGTCCGGACCCCGGCCGAGCTGCGCGCGCTCGTGGCCCGGCGCGCGCCCGGAGAGAGCGTCACGCTGACGCTCCTCCGCGGCGGCAAGCGCCAGGACGTCACCGTGCGGACCGTGCCCGATCCTTCGGACCCCAGCCGACCGGTGATCGGCATCCGGGTCGGCCAGGACGCGGAGATCAAGCTCCCGATCGACGTGGACATCGACCTCGGCGACGTGGGCGGCCCTTCGGCCGGCCTCGCCTTCGCGCTCGACATCCTCGAGGAGCTCGGACGCAACGTCGACCGCGGGCACACGGTCGCGGCCACGGGCGAGATCGAGCTCGACGGATCGATCCGGCCGATCGGAGGCGTCAAGCAGAAGATGTTCGGCGTGCGGCACTCGGATGCCGACGTCTTCCTCGTTCCGGCTGGGGAAAACGCGGCCGAGGCACGCCGGTATGCCGGGAACGTGCGGGTGATCGCGGTGGAGAGTTTTCAACAGGCATTGCGCGAACTGGCAACACTCCCTGCACAGTCCTGAGTTGCCCTAGTAGAAACCGCGCTTTTGCAGGTATTTCGTCGAAACTGAAAACAACGGAAATTGCGGCCGATTCGTCCCGGACGGGGGTTGTCGAAGGTGCGGCCGGGGACCACAATGCCCCGGTCGAACGATTGATCCGAAGCGGGATTCCAGGGGGTTTGTTGGGCAAGCACAGGGACGCGGTCTGCGCCGATTGCTACTTCCGCCGTGCGGGACTTTGCGCACTGCCAGGCGACACGCCTTGCCCGACGTTCCGCGCAGCCCCGAGCGGTGGCCGGCTCGAGCCTCCACGGCAACCCCGCCTCGTACTCCGCTCGCTGCCCGGTCTGGCGGCGCAGAACGCGGCTGCGTAAACTCGCGGCCCGATGCCCGAGGAGCAACCCCCGGAGGCGGGAGAGACGAAGCGCGCACGCCGCGGCTCAGGCGACGGCGGCGGCCTGCCGCTGGGGCTGATCCTGGTCGGCCTGCTCGCGGCCTACGGCCTTCTCTTCATCCTCTTCAACTCCGATCAGGTCGACGTGAGCTTCGTCTTCTTCAATGCCGACATCTCGCTCGTCGTCGCGCTCCTGATCACCGCGGGGATCGGCTTCGTCGCCGGCTATTCGGTGCGAGAGCTGCGGGCGCGACGCCATACCCGCCGCCCGGCTCCCTAGAGTCTTCGCGGACAACGGCGGACTGCCAAGGAGGCATACGAAATGTCGACGTTCGACCTCGAGGAACGCGAGGCCGTAGCGCATGCAGCGCGCTACTGGTGGCTGTTCCTCCTTACGGGCCTGATCTGGTTCCTCGTCTCGATCATCATCCTCCGCTTCGACTACACGACAGTGGCCGCGGTCTCGGTCCTCTTCGGGGTGGTCGCTCTCTTCGCCGGCGTGAACGAGCTCTTCGCGATCTTCGCCTCGCACGGCTGGTGGAGGTTCCTGCACGGCCTGCTCGGCGTGATCTTCGTCGCCGTCGGGTTCGTGGCGTTCATCCACCCGGGCGACACGTTCGCGGCGCTTGCAGCGGTGATCAGCTTCTTCTTCATCTTCAAGGGCTTCTTCGACATCATCGTGTCGATCGCCACGAAGGGCGAGAGCGGAGTCTGGTGGCTGCAACTCGTCGTCGGCATCGTCGAGGTGCTGATCGGGTTCTGGGCGGCCGGCTACTACGGGCGCAGCGTTGTCCTGCTCGTCGCCTGGGTCGGCATCTCGGCCTTGATGCGGGGAATCACCGAGATCGTCTTCGCGTTCAAGCTGCGCTCGGCCGGCAAGGCGGTCGGCGGGGGCTACGCGGCGGCTGCGTAGGACAAACAGCTGCCTAGGAGATGAACGAGGCGAGGCGGGACACACCGTCGGCGATCCGCTCAGGAGGCTCGTAGCTGAAGGCGAGCCGAGCCTCCTGGGCGCCGCTCTCGCCCGCCGGGAAGAAGTCGGCTCCCTTGACGAAGGCGACTTCGTCGGCCGCTCGCCGCTGCAGGTCGAGCGCGTCGATGCCGAGCGAAAGCCAGAGGAAGTAGCCACCTTCAGGCTCGTTCCACGAAACACCCGCAGGCATCGCCGCGGTGAGCGCCGCCAGCATCGCGTCGCGCCGCTCACGCAGGAGCCCGCGGATCCGCTCCAGGTTGGGCTCGAACGCACCGCGGGTGAGCAGCTCGTGCACCGCCGCCTGAGGCAGGAGCGGAGGCGTGATCGCCGTCGACACGGCGCGGTCATCGTAGGGGGCGACAAGTTCGTCCGGGACGACGAACCACGCCACACGCAGCCCCGGCGCGACCGTCTTCGAGAACGACGACGTGAACGAGCAACGCGTTCCGCCCTCGAGCTCGTGCAGCGACGGCGGCGGATCCCCCTCGTAGCGGACGAGTCCGTAGGGGTCGTCCTCGAGCACGTCGAGCCCGCGCTCGGCCGACAGCTCCGCGAGCCGGCGCCGGCGCTCGGTGCCCAGCGTGCGCCCGCTCGGGTTCTGGAACGTCGGGATCGTGTAGAGGAAGGAGACGTCGCCGCCGCGATCGAGCTCAGCCTCGAGCGCGTCGAGGTCGAGGCCCTCGCCGTCCATCGCCAGAGGGACGACCTCGGCTCCGGACAGGCGGAGTAGCTTCAGCGGCCGGTCATAGGTCGGACCCTCGACGAGCACCCGACCCGGCCGGCGCTCGAGCTGGACGGCGGCGTAGTGGACGAACCCCTGCAGTCCTCCAGCCGTCAGGAAGACACGGCCGGGTGCCACACCGTGCTGCTCTGCCAAGAGCTCACGGAGTGGGCCGTAGCCGCCGCCCGGGCCGTAGGCGAGGATCGTCCGGCCGTCGCGCTCGAGGGCAACCTGCACGCAGTCGGCGACGAGAGCCGGGTCGAGGCACTCCGGGGCGGGAGCCCCGCGCGCGAACGAGATCGGGGGCATCGCTGGAGAGCCTAGTGCCAGCTGCGGCGATCCACGTCACAGCACGCAGCACCTGCTGCTACTCTGCTCTCTGCACGGGCAACATCCTGTTGCCCCGTGAGATCGCGCTTTCTTCGGCTCCTCCGTCAACGGGTTCGAGGGTAGTTCGAATCTCGACCGTTTCGACAGAACAGGAGCTTCATCCTTGTCAGACATATCGTTTGCTGCGCTCGGCGTGAGCGCAGACGTCGTCCGCGCGCTCGCCGCGCGCGGTATCGACACCCCGTTCCACGTCCAGACCCGCACGATCCCTGAAGCCATGCGCGGCAGCGACGTGCTCGTCAAATCCCCCACGGGCTCGGGCAAGACGCTCGCGTTCGCGATCCCGATCGTCGAGAACCTCGATCGCGGCGCCAAGCGACCGAGCGCGCTCGTGCTCGTCCCGACACGCGAGCTTGCCGTCCAGGTGACGGACGACCTGCAGGCGCTCTCGCCCGCACGCGACCTGAAGGTCGCGTCGGTCTACGGCGGAGTCCCCTTGCGCGCGCAGGCCGAGCGCGCACGCTCGGCGCACGTCCTCGTCGCGACGCCGGGCCGCCTGCAGGATCTCGTCGATCGCCGGCTCGTCTCGCTCGACGCGATCACCGTCCTCGTCCTCGACGAGGCCGACCGCATGCTCGACATGGGCTTCAAGCCGCAGGTCGACAAGATCGTCCGGCGCATTCCCACCGAGCGGCAGACGATGTTCTTCTCGGCCACGCTCGACGGCGAGGTCGGCGAGCTGGCGCACCTGTACACGACGTCGCCCGCGCGCATCGAGGCGCAGCTGCCGTCCGGCCAGTCCCCCGCCGAGATCGACCATCACTTCGTCTCCGTCACGCCCGACACCAAGGTCGAGAAGCTCGTCGAGCTCCTCAACGCCGAGCGTGGCCTCGTGCTCGTCTTCGTACGGACGAAGCGCGGAGCCGACCGCCTCGCACAGAAGCTCGCGCGTCACGGCGTGCGCGCCGCCGCGATGCACGGCGACAAGAGCCAGTCACAGCGCGAACGCGCGCTCGCACGCTTCGAGGACGGGTCGGTGACGACGCTGATCGCCACGGACGTGGCCGCCCGCGGCCTCGACCTCGACGACGTCACGCACGTGATCAACTTCGACCCGCCCGCCGACGACAAGGCCTACACGCACCGCGTCGGCCGCACCGGCCGCGCCGGACGCGCCGGAACGGGCATCACGCTCGTCCTGCCCGACCAGCAGGCCGAGGTCGGCCGCGTGGCACGCCTGAACGGCCAGCACGAGCGGTTCGAGGAGACGGGGATGCGCGCCGGCGCGCCGAAGCTCGTCTACTCCTCGCGCCGCCGCAACTCGCGCTGGGGCCCGTCGCGGCCACGCCGCAAGATTTAGACGGGTATTGGATAGCGGCGACGCTAGCGTCGCCCCTACGCGCGGCACGAGGCCGGGCATTGCCCGGCCGCTACGTGTCGCTCGCGGCGGAGCAGGCCTCTCACGCCGATTCGAGCTCGGCAGTCTCGCCGGGCCGGAGAACGCGGAGCGCGACCCCAGGCGCCTTTTTCGCCAGCTCGGCCGCGAACAGCGCCGGCGGCGCATGCAGGGACGCCGGGGAGCGACCGAGCCTGTGCGTAAGGGGGACGTACGTTCCCCAGTGAATCGGCACGACCGTTCGAGGCGCGAGCAGCCGCGCAGCCTCGGCCGCCCTCCCGGGGTCGAGGTGGCCCGGTCCCAGCCTCGGGCCCCAGCCCCAGATCGGCAGCAGCGCGACGTCGAGCGCGTCCACAAGGCCCTCCAGCTCGGGGAAGAGGTCGGTGTCGCCGGCGAAGTAGCTCCGCACCGAGCCGAGCACTGCAAATCCGAGGGCGGCCGCCTTCGCCCCCAGCGGCCCGCGGTTGCCCGAGTGAACGGCCGGCGTCGCGCGAACGGTCAGAGCACCGAATTTCAGCTCGTCGCCCACCCCCACCTCCGTGACGCGCTCGAACCGCCGGCCGCGGAGCAGCCGGCCCAGCCCCTTGGGCACGACGATCGGAATCTCCTTGCCGAGCCGCTCGAGCGAGGGCAGGTCGAGGTGGTCGTAGTGCGCATGCGAGACGAGGACGGCGTCGATCTCGCGCAGCGAGTCGGGCGCAACGGCAGGTACCACGCGGCGCAGGTGAGCGACTCGACGCCTCAGGAGCGGGTCGGTCAGGAGGCGCACGCCGTCGAGGTCGAGCAGGACGGACCCGTGCCCGACGTACGTGACCTTCAGGCTCATCGAACGATCGTAGAAGCTTCCGCGCGCCGGCCACCCCATGCTGTCACCCGGGTGGCCTACAACGAGCGAATTGGGCGCGACATCCCGGAGGCGTCCGAGTTCGCTCCCGGCGCGGCCCTCCGCGGGTTGTTCAGCCGCGGCCGACGCGGCTCCGCGCCGCCCGAGTCCGACCGCGTCACCGAGCTCGAGCGTCTCGCCCGGCTCAAGGAAGCCGGCGTGCTCACCGACGAGGAACTCGCCGCCGAGAAGCCACGTCTCCTATGATCCGAACGATGACTCGTCGCAGCACCACTGTCGTTGCGGTGCTCGTGCTCGCCTTTGCCGCCGCCGGCTGCGGCGGCGACGACGGCGACGACGCCACCCAGGAGTGGGCAAACAGCGTTTGCACGGACATGGGCACGTGGGTGACGAGCATCCAGGCGACCGTGGAGGGATTGACCGCCAAAGGCCTCGGCATCCAGAAGTCGGACATCGACGCCGCGGTCGACGAGGCGAAGAGCGCGACCGACACGCTCGTCACCGGAATAAACGAGCTCGGCGCGCCCGAGGGCGAGGCGGCGCAACAGGCGAAGAGCGAGTTGGACGAGCTCGGGACGCAGCTGCAGGAGCAAGTCGCGAACGTCGAGCAGGCCGCAGCCTCGGACAGCGGCCCGATCCAGCTCGCGCAGACGGTCGGGGCGGCGGTGTCCGCCTCGGCAGCGGCGGCGAAGTCCACCTTCGAGGCGATCCAGTCGCTGGACGCCGGCGACGAGCTGAAGAGCGCGTTCGAGGACGCGGACTGCGTGCAAGACGCTCCGCGATCAGATCGCCGACATCGGCTAACAGGCGTTCCCAGCGGCATCATCTGACGATCGGAGCGGCCCCGGCCGCCGCAGGCGGACGGCTTCAGGGGTTAGCGCGGTCGCGGATCCGCGCGAGCGGATTCGCGACCTGCGAGCTTGTTCAGCGCGCCAGCGCTGCGACGAGCTCGGCGGTCTCGGTCGGCGTCGTGCCGACGCGGATGCCCTTTGCCTCGAGCGCGTCTTTCTTCGCCTGGGCGGTGCCCGACGAGCCGGAGATGATGGCGCCGGCGTGCCCCATCGTCTTGCCCGGCGGCGCCGTGAAGCCTGCGATGTAGGCGACCACCGGCTTCGTCAGCTCCGCCTCGATGACGGCGGCGGCCTTCTCCTCCTCGTCACCGCCGATCTCGCCCACCATGACGACGTACTCGGTCTCCGGGTCGGCCTGAAACCGCGCGCAGCACGTCGACGAACGACGAGCCGACGATCGGGTCGCCGCCGATGCCGACGATGGTCGAGTTGCCGAGGCCCCTCTGCGTCAGTTCGTGTCCGATCTGGTAGGTCAGCGTGCCCGAGCGCGAGACCAGGCCGATCGACCCGTCGCGGAAGATCTCCGCCGGGATGATCCCGACGTTCGCCTTCCCGGGCGACAACGCGCCGGGGCAGTTCGGGCCGATCATCGTGACCCCGCGCGCGTGCACGTAGGCGTGGATGGTCAGCATCTCGTGGGCCGGGATCCCCTCGGTGATCGCGATCACGGTGTGGAGTCCCGCGTCGACCGCCTCGTAGACGGCGTCGGCGGCGAACGGAGCCGGGACGAAGATCATCGACGTGTTCGCACCCTGTTCTCGTGCCGCCTCGGCGACGGTGTCGTACACCGGGACACCCTCGACGTCCTGGCCGCCCTTGCCGGGAGTGACACCGGCGACGAGCTGCGTGCCGTAGGCGCGGTTGCGGAGCCCGTGGAAGCGACCCTCGGAGCCGGTCAGGCCCTGTACGACGAGCCGCGTGTCCTTGTCGACCAGGATCGCCACGAGCGACTAGGCCTTCGGCGCCTTGATCGCGAGCTTGTCGAGCGTCAGCCGCCCGCCGCTGACGCGCTCGCCCCAGAGCTCGCGGACGCGCTCGGCCTCGTCGCCCTCGCAGCCCGTCCGCGCCAGCCAGGCGTCGAAGTCGACCTCGTGCGGCAGCACCTGCACGTCGTCGACGCGCAGCCCGGCCTCGGTGACGAATGCGCGCCATTCCTCGAGGGAGTAGTTGCGTACGTGCGACGGATCGCGGAGCTTCTCGGCCGCCTCGGCCGCGTCGCCCATGTTCAGCGTGTCGACGAGCAGCACCCTGTCGGCCGCGACGCGCGCCATCTCGGCGACGGCTGCCGCCGGGTCGTCGAAGTGATGCGCGGCCGTGCGGCAGACGACGACGTCGAAGCTCCCGTCCGCGAAGGGGAGGCTCTCGGCGCGGCAGATCACGTCGGCGCCCATGCCCGGAGCGGGATCGCAGGTGACGACGCGAGTCCCTTCCTCCCGCAGCCGCCGGGCCACGTGCCCGCCTCCGGTCGCGACGTCGAGCGCGGTCCCGGCACCCGCCGCCCAGCGGACGAGGAGCTCGAGGTCGTCGCCCGCGCGATGAGCGTCGGAGTCGACGTAGGAGGCGGCGCGCTCCGACCAGACATCAGGAGCCGTCACGCCGCGAGCTCCACCGCGCGCCTCGCCGCGTCGAGCATCGTCGGCTCGACGTGAAGGTTCGGGGGCGCCGCCTCGGCGAGGATGCGCCGCCCCTCCTCGGCGTTCGTGCCGTCGAGGCGCACGACGAGCGGGTACGGAATCTCGATCTCGTTCGAGCGCCTGCAGGATCCCCCGCGCGACCTCGTCGCAACGGGTGATGCCTCCGAAGATGTTGAAGAAGATCGCTTTCACCTGCGGATCGCGGGTGATGACCTCCAGCGCGTCGACCACGCCCTCGGCGTCGCCGCCGCCGCCCAGGTCGCAGAAATTCGCAGGCCGGCCGCCTGCGAAGGTGACCACGTCGACGGTGGACATGGTCAGGCCGGCGCCGTTGCCGAGCACTCCGACCTCACCGTCGAGCTTGACGTACGTCACTCCCTTCTCGCGGGCCAACGCTTCGAGCGGGTCCGCGGCCTCGACGTCGCGCATCTCCGCGATGTCGGGATGCCGATAGAGCGCGTTGTCGTCCACGGTGAACTTCGAGTCGAGCGCACGCACCTCGCCTGCGGGCGTGACGATCAGCGGGTTGATCTCGCAGAGCATCGCGTCGCAATCGACGAAGGCCGCGTAGAGCTTCCCCACGATGGCCGCGAGCTGCTTCTGCTCCGACACGTCGTCGACGCCGCCGCCGTACACGAGCCGCCTGGCCTGCCACGGATGGAAACCCTCGAGCGGGTCGACGTGAAGCCGGACGAGCGCCTCCGGGCTCTCGGCAGCGACCTCCTCGATGTCCACCCCGCCCTGGGTCGTGAACATGAAGAGCGGCTTCTTCACGCCCCGGTCGAAGGCGAGCGAGAGGTAGTACTCCTTCGCGATCTCGGACGACTGCTCGATCCAGAGCCGCCGCACGACGTGGCCGCGAATGTCGAGGCCGAGAATCTCGCCCGCGCGAGCCTCGGCTTCGTCTGGATCGGCGGCGAGCTTGATCCCGCCCGCCTTGCCGCGCCCGCCCGTCAGCACCTGGGCCTTGACCACGACCTGGCCGCCGAGCTCCTCGGCCGCGGCGCGCGCCTCCTCCGGTGTCGTGGCCAGCCGCCCCTCCGACACGGGGATGCCGTGGCGCGCGAAGAGCTGCTTGCCTTGGTACTCGTACAAGTCCAAAGCGCGGGCCAGCCTACCAGCGGCTGTGTGCAAGCATCTGCCGATGCAGAGGCCCGTGCTCCTGGTGCTGCTCCTCGCCCTGCTCGCCGTCGGCTGCGGCTCGGAGAGCAGCCCGCTCGAGCCCGCCCAGGCGGCCCCGCCGCAGACGGCCGAGCTCGACTGGGTCGAGATCTGCCGCGCCGGTGACGACGACGATCCCTGCGAGGGGAAGTCGGCTGCCCACCTCGTCTTCGGCGTCGAGCGCTTCGAAGTGCTGAAGGACGGCTGGCGCGCGCGAGATCTCGCTCACGAACCGGACGAACGCTCCGCTACTCCGTCGGCGACCCCAAGGCGTCACTCGACCGTGTCTTCGGGCTGATGCTCTTCCGCACCGACGACCTGCGCGAGCTCGAGCAGCTGAATCGCGCGGGCGAGCTCCCCTCGGTGCGGCGCGCTGATGCGTTCCGGCCGGCGCTCCCCCTCGTGCTCGAGCCCGGCCAGACGTGGAACGGAGAGATCTCCGCCCGCGGCTCACTCGCCGCCGGCCGTTACGTCCGGATCGTCTTCGGCGCGCTCGTCGCGATCGGCGACGCGCCGGCGGGCCTTCCCGACGAGCTGGTCTGGATCACCGATCACGCGTACCTGTTGCGCGGCGGCGAGGCTGGGACCGCCAGCTAGCCCGCTTCGTCGACGCGATCGTCGCTGCGGCCGCGCCCCTACCAGCGCACGCGGTAGACGGTCGCCGGCGCCGGGTCGGCGCCGCAGCTCTCCGGCCGAACCGCGCCCGGGGAGGCGTCCACGGTGGTCTCGAGCGTCCCGGTAGGCGTCTCCAAGACGACGCGGCCCGAGGCCGATTTCAGCACACGGACGTCGTCGAGCTCGGCAAGCCCGAGCTGTGCGCGCACAGTCGCCTCGGCCGCCTGCGCGTCCGCCGAATGGATCGTGCGGCCGCGGAAGTGCTCGAGCGGAATCCGGCCGGCCGCAACGTCGGCCGCGATCGTCGCAGCCTCCCCGGCCGGGACGCGCCCGAGCGAGAGTCCCGCCGGCAGGACGAGGACATTGGCAGCGAAGCGATGCCCTCCTTGGTGCGACGACTGCCACAGAAGCTCGGCAGGGACATGCGCGGAAAGAGCATCGAACAGCGGAACGCCGTTGCGGGCGCAGCAAGGGTCGCGCCGGCCGTGTGCGCAGACGAGGACGAGGGGCCCCGTGACGGGCTCACCGGCGTCCAGGTCGGCGTCCGGCAAGGCTTGCAGGGTCGACAGCGTCAGCCGGCGGAGCTCACCGCCGTCCTCCTCCGAGCGCGCCAGGAAGACGGCGACCGGCCCCTCGCGGCGCTCGGGGCGCCGCAGGAAGAGGACGCGCGATCCCTCCTCCTCAGCAACCCAGCTCTCGAGCCGTTCCCGGACCTCCTGGTCGAGCTCGGTGTCGGCAACGACGTCCCGGCCCCAGGTGCCCCGCACCTCGAGCAGGAGCCAGCGCCGCGCGACCGTCGCGGTCCCGGCCAGCCGCTCGCCCGCCGCGAGCGCCAGCGTCGAACAGCTCACCCTGAGGCGAGCGCGCGCTCGAATGTGCCGTGCGCGTCGGTCTCGACCGGCTTGCCGTGCGTGAGGAGAAGCAGCTCCACAGGCAGGTCGCGCACGGGCGCAAGAGCTTCGCGCACGTCGTCGTACGACCTGCCGCCGCCGAGCCAGGAGGTGGGGCAGAGCCGCGCACCCGTGCCGTCCTCGCCGCCGAGCAGGACGTCGCCGGCGACAAGCGCACGGTGCGATGGGAGCCAGAGGACGACTTCGAGCGCCCGCCCCGCGTGGTAGGCGACTGCGCCGCCCGGAAGCTTCTCGCCCGGGCGGAAGCCGTCTGTGACGTTCGTCCGCTCCGAGACGAGCTCCCGAGCCGCCTCGTAGGCCCACACGGATGCGTTCTCGTAGCGGTCGAGCACGGCCTGCGCGCTGCGCGCGTGCCAGAAAATGCTGATGAGAACTGCCGGGCCCCCGAGGCGCTCGACTCGCTCGTCGATCCAGGCCCAGAAAGCGTCGGCCTCGGCGCTGCCCTCGGGCGGCGCCAGTGGGTCGATCAGGACGAGCCCGTCGGGCGCCTCGAGTGCATAGGACGCGACGACCTCTTCCCAGCCTCCGCCCTCAGCGTCGCGCGGCGTCCATTCGGGGTGGGGCAGCTCCCAGCGGTGCAGGCCCGGCCGCAACTCGACGACATCCACCCCGGAGATCCTATTACTGGTCCGCAGCCTGGGATTCGCTGAAACGCGAATCCCAGGCGCGAGAATCCCTGAAGGCGTCCGCCTTCGGCGGCCGCGGCACTCAGTGCACGGCTGCCACCCCAAGCTGCCGGCAAGGGCATCCTTGGCCAGGCCGGGCCGCGTCGTCGTCCCTCACCGCGACCTCTCAGACCCGCTATTCGTTGATCGTGCAGATCAGCTGGCCGCTCGAGACGGGCTCGCCGGGCGAGACGGCCACGTCCGAGACCGTGCCGTCGCGGTGAGCGACGATCACGTTCTCCATCTTCATCGCTTCGACCACGCAGAGCACGGCACCGGCCGCCACCTCGTCTCCGTCGGCAACCTCGACGGTGAGAACGGTGCCCTGCATCGGGCTCACCACCGCACCACCGCTGCCGCCGTGAAGCCCTCGGCTGCGCCCTCGACGGCGGCGGGCGAGCTCTGCCCACGGCGGCTCGGTCACGTGAAGACGAACCTCGTGCAGCCGCCCGTCCACCTCGACAGCGACGAAACGCTCCCGGGTCGCTCCGTCCGATCCCGCCGTTATCGTTGTCGCATGAGACAACGCATCCGAGAGCTCCTGCGCACGCTGAGCCAGCTCCTCCGACTCGACCACTCCGTGGCACGTCGAGCCGGCGACGAAGCACGGGTGCTCGAGCAACGCCCGGTGGAACCCGATCAGCGTCGGCGGGCCGTCGACGACGAACTCGGCGAGCGCGCGAAGCATGCGGCGACGGGCCGCCTCGCGGTCCGTGTCGTGGACGATCAGCTTCGCGATCATCGGGTCGTAGAGCCCGGACACCTCGTCACCCGACCGCACGCCCGAGTCGACGCGCACCCCGGGCCCGGAAGGCTCGCGGTACGCCGAGATCCGCCCGGGAGCGGGCAGAAAGCCCTTCGCGACATCCTCCGCGTTGATGCGGCATTCGATCGCGTGGCCGCGCAGGACGACGTCGTCCTGCCCGAACGACAGCGGCTCCCCGGCGGCGATCAGCACCTGTTCGCGGACGAGGTCGAGGCCGGTGACCAACTCGGTCACGGTGTGCTCGACCTGGATGCGCGTGTTCATCTCCATGAAGAAGTAGTCGCCCTCCGGCGTGAGCAATCCCTCGATCGTCCCGGCCGAGCGGTAACCCGCCGCACGTGCTGCGTCGACGGCGATCGCGCCGATCCGCTGCCGCAGCTCGTCCGTCACCGCGGGAGACGGGGTCTCCTCGACCAGCTTCTGGTGCCGGCGCTGGATCGTGCAGTCGCGCTCGCCGAGGTGAACGACACCGCCATGCGCATCCGCGAGCACCTGGACCTCCACGTGGCGCGGGTCTTCGAGGTAGCGCTCCACGTAGACGGCGGCGTCCGCGAAGTACTTCTCCCCCTCCCGCCGCGCCGACTCGAGCGCCCGCTCGGCATCTTCCGGAGCAGCGACCACCTTCATCCCCTTGCCGCCACCGCCCGCAGCGGCCTTGATGATCAGCGGATAGCCGATCTCCTCGCCGAGGGCGAGCAGCTCCCGCAGGTCTGTGACCGGATCGGTCGCACCGGGGACGATCGGGACACCCGCGGCGCGCATTGCGGTCCGCGCGGCGGTCTTCGACCCCATCAGCTCGATCGCGGCCGGAGGCGGTCCGATCCAGACGAGGCCGGCCGCCTCGACCATCCGCGCGAACGCCGCGTTCTCGGCCAGGAACCCGTAGCCAGGATGGACTGCTTGGGCGCCGGCCCGCAACGCAGTCTCGACGATGCGCTCGCCGGCGAGGTAGCTCTCTGCGGCCGGCCCAGGACCGATCAGGTACGCCTCGTCGGCGGTGTGCGTGTGGAGCGCGGCGCGGTCCGGGTCCGAGTACACCGCGACAGTGCCGATCCCGAGCTCGCGGAGCGTGCGGAAGATGCGGACCGCGATCTCGCCGCGGTTGGCGACCAGAACCTTGGCGAAATGCGACGGGTGATCGGGCATGGGCCGCGTATTCTCCCCAAGCGTGACCCTCCCCGACCAGCTCACGGTCGCCCGCGTGCTCGCCGTTCCGCTCGTGGTCGTCCTCTTCGCCTGGGATTTCCCGGATCACGCCTACTGGGCGACCGCGGTCTTCGTGGTCGCGATGGCGACCGACCAGGTCGATGGCTGGCTCGCCCGCCGCCGCAATCAGACATCGGCGCTCGGAGCGCTGCTCGACCCGATCGCGGACAAGGTGCTCGTGCTGGCCACGCTCGTGATGCTGGTCGAGGAAGGCGTCGCGCCCGGGTGGATGGTGGCGGCGATCGTCGCGCGAGAGCTGCTCGTCTCCGGGCTCCGCCTGGCGGCGGTTCAGCGCCAGATCGTGGTCGGCGCGCGGGACTTGGGCAAGGTGAAGACGTGGGCGCAGGCGATAGCAGCCGCGATCGCCGGCTTCGCGGCTGCCGGCGCCTGGAGCGACACGGTCGCGTGGTGGGCTCTCCTCGTCGCAGTGGTGCTGACGTGGATCTCGGGTCTGGACTACGCCAGAGTGGCGCCGCGTGTGCTGCGCGGCGAGAGCGCGTAGTCGACGGGATCCCGGTCCGCCGCTTCGGCCAGCGCAGCCGCCCGCCAGGCGGCGGCATACGCGGTCGACGACGGACCGAGCGGGATACCCGCAATCAGGAGTGCGGCCCGAACGGCGTCGTGATCCGGCGCCGGCGCGGGCGGGACGAGCTCGAACTGCACGTCGCAGAGGCTATGCGAGCGGAAGCAGCCTCGTCGCCGTCGCCTTGAACGACGCGACGACGACGTCCCCTTCCCGCAGGCCCAGCCGCTCGACCGAAGCCGCCGTGACCTCGGCGGCAAGCGGCCCGACGCGCACGCGCACGCGGTTGCCGAGCGGCACGAGCGAGGCGATCGGGGCACGGATGTGGTTCACAGCAGAGTCCTCCACGGCATCGCGGGCGAGCGACACCTCCCACGGGTACACCGCGAGCGCCGTGCGTCCGCGCCCGGCGTCGACGGTGAGCGCGGTGAAACCGGCATCCAGCGCGACGGCTGTGAGCCCATCGGGACCCGCCGAGGCGACGCCTGTCAGCAGGTTGGCCCCGGTGAACCCGGCGACGAAGGCGTCCGACGGCGCGGCCACGAGCTCCGCCGCCGTTCCGAGCTGGAGGACCCGGCCCTCGACGAGCACGCCTACCCGATCGGCCAGGGCCGCCGCGTCGTCGAAGTCGTGGGTCACGATCACGGTCGGCAGGCCGAGCTCACCCAAGAGCTCGCGCAGCTCGGCGCGAACATGACCACGCGTGAAGGCGTCCAGCGCCGCGAGTGGCTCGTCGAGCAGCAGCACCGCCGGGTCGCGGGCCAACGCGCGGGCGAGTGCCACCCGCTGTCGCTCGCCGCCCGAGAGCTCGCCCGGCCGCGCTCCGGCCAGGTCCGTGATCCGGAAACGCTCGAGCAGCTCGTCGACGCGCTCGCGCCCGCCGAAGCCGACATTGCGCCGAACTGTCATGTGCGGGAACAGGGCGTAGTCCTGGAAGACCAGTCCGACCCGCCGCCTTTCCGGCGAAACGTCGATGTCGCTCTGCGTGTCGAGCCAGGTCTCGCCGTCGAGCGCGATCCTCCCGCTCTCGGGCCGCAGTAGCCCGGCAATCGCGCGCAGGACGCTGCTCTTGCCGGCCCCTGACGGGCCGACCAGCGCCACCGTCCCCGGCTCGACGCTCAGCTCGACGTCGAGGCTGAACGCGCGAAGGGGATGAGAGATGCGGAGGTCGAGCGCCATCCGGCGACGAGCTTGACGGAGAGAAGAAGTGCGGCACTGATCACAACGAGCAGGGCGCTGATCGCGAGCGCGGCATCGAAGTTGACATCGAACTCCTGGTAGACCGCGAGCGAGAGCGTTTGTGTGACCCCTTGCAGCGACCCCGCGAACATGATCGTCGCACCGAACTCGCCGAGACCGCGGGCAAACGCGAGTGCAGCTCCCGCGCCGAGGCCCGGCCCTGCAAGCGGCAGCGCGACGCGGAGGAACGTGCGGCCGGGCCCGGCCCCGAGCGTACGCGCCGCAGCAGCAAGCGCGGGGTCGACCGACTCGAACGCCGCGATCGCAGGGCGGACGTAGAACGGCCCGGCGACGAAGGTGACGGCGAGAACCACCGCAATCTGGGTAAAGCTGATCGAGAGACCGACCGCTTCGAGCTCGCCGCCGAGCAGACCAGCGCGTCCGAACGCGGCGAGCAGGCCGATGCCGGCGACCGCAGGCGGCAACACGAGTGGCAACTCGACGAGCGTCAGCACGAACGGCCGGCCGCGGAAACTGCGCGTGGCGATGAAGTAGGCGGTGGGCGTGCCGAAGGCGAGGATGAGCGCGAGGGCGATCGAGTTCGTCTTCAACGTCACCGCGAGCGCGTCACGCGCGACGTCGCCGCCGAGCTGGTCGAGCAGTGCGCCAGGGGGCACTCGCAGGAAGATTGCTGCGATCGGAAGGAGCAGAAACACGAGGACGACCGTCGTCGCAGTCCAGAGCGACGCTGTAAAGAGCCGGGCGCTCACGGCACACCGAAGCCGGCGGCTCTCAGCGCCCCGCGGCCCTCCGGCCCGAGCAGCGCGATCACGAAGGCTTGCGCGCTCTCGAGCGACCGCGGCTTGACAGCGATCGCTGCCTCATACGAGACCGTCGGCTGTGATCGCGGGGGAAGTTGGATCGCGCGTACCTTTGTCGCCACGGGCCGCACGTCGGTGCGGTAGACGAACCCTGCGTCCGCCTCCCCCAGCGCGACCTTGCCCACGATCCCCTTCACGTCCGGCTCCTGGCTCACCGCCTTGCGCAGGACACGCAGGAGGCCGAGCCGCTTCAGCACCTCGCGCGTGTACAGGCCGATCGGCACCTTGGGACCGGCCACGACGAGCCGCAGCTTCGGGCGCTTCGCGAGGTCGTGAACGCTCGCGATCCGCTGTGGGTTCGAGCGGGGGACGATCAGCACGAGTGAATTCGTCGCGAAGGCCGATCGGCTTCCGCACGAAGCCCTCCGAGAAGAGCGCCCTGGTGTAGATCGGGCTGGCCGAGAGGAAGACATCGAAAGGGGCGCCGAAGCGGATCTGTTGCGCGAGTTGATTCGAGCCGCCGAATCCATACCGCCCGGCCGGCTCGATCCGGGGCAGGACCTCGGTCAGCGACGATGCTGCCAGCACGACGGGCGCGTCGGTCGCGGCCTGCTGCTCGGCGGCCGGTAGCGCTGCGGCCAGCGCGAGGCACGCGACACCACCCACGATGAGGGCGAGGAGCGCGCTCACCGCTCGACCATCACCGAGGTGGCCTTGACGACGCCGGCGGCGCTCATCCCGGGCTTCAACCTCAGTTCCTCCGCAGACTCCCGCGTGATGATGGCGACGACCCGCGCGGGCTCGGTGACGTCGATCTCCACCCGTGCGAGCAACCCGTCGATCTGGACGGCCCGGACGACGCCGCGGAAGCGGTTGCGAGCCGAGATCGTCTCGTCCCCTTGGGCGCCACGAAGCCGTTCGACCTCGGCCGACGAGACGATGCGGCGATTCGCCGCATCGCGCTCGACCTTGATCTTGCCGGCCCGGTCCCAGCGCCGCAGCGTGTCGAGGCTGATCCCGAGCATCCGGGCGGCCTGCGCAGCCGAGACGTTCTGCCTATGCATTGCCTATTCATTACCACACCGAAAGGGCGGGCTGTCGGCCGCAGGCCCGGGTGCATAGCGAAGACTTATGCGCTATATTGCTCCGTCAAATACCTAGTAGTCCAGTTGACAAGCCACGAAAGGAGCGCGCCCACTTCATGCACCGCCTCTCCGCCCTCACCCTCACCCTCGCTCTCGCCCTGGTCGCCGGCGGCGCTGCCTTCGGCGCGGCAACCGCTTCCGCGCGGCCGGCCGACACGCGCCTCGCGCTCGTCGCGTACTCCACGCCACGCGAGGCGTACGGGAAGCTGATTCCCGCCTTCCAGGCGACCGCGGCGGGCAAGAACACCGACTTCAGCCAGTCGTACGGTGCGTCGGGCGAACAGAGCCGGGCTGTCAAAGCTGGGCTCAAAGCCGACATCGTCGCCCTGTCGCTCGCGCCTGACGTCGACGAGCTGGTCAAGGCCGGCATCGTCGACGCGAAGTGGAACCGCCAGAGCTACCGCGGCATGGTGACCAACTCCGTCGTCGTTTTCGTCGTTCGCGACGGCAATCCGAAGAAGATCTTCGGCTGGAACGACCTCCTCAAGCCGGGCGTCCAGGTGGTGACCCCGAACCCGTTCACCTCCGGCGGGGCGCGGTGGAACGTGATGGCCGCCTACGGCGCCTGGCGCAAGCAGGGCAAGACCGACAGGCAAGCGCAGGACAGCCTGCTCAAGCTGTTCCGCAACGTGGCCGCGCAGGACAAGAGCGCCCGCGAGTCGCTGCAAACCTTCACCAGCGGCAAGGGCGACGTCCTGCTCGCGTACGAGAACGAGGCTCTCTTCGCCCGCTCCAAGGGACAGAACCTGCAGTTCCGCATTCCGCGGACGACGATCCTGATCGAGAATCCGGTCGCCGTCACGAAGACGAGCGAGCACAAGACGGAAGCGAACGCCTTCCTCCGCTACCTACGGACGCCCGCCGCGCAGCGCGTCTTCGCGGAGAACGGCTACCGCCCTGTGAACAAGGCGGTCGCCGCGCAGTTCAAGTCCAGGTTCCCAGCCCGGCCGGGGCTCTTCACGATCGACCAGCTCGGGCTCGGCGGCTGGACGAAGGTGCAGAAGCGGTTCTTCGACCCGGACAACGGGGTGATGGCCCGGATCGAGCGGCAGGTGGGTGGGGCAACTGGCTAGCGCCGTCGACGCCGTCGCGGTCGCTCCGGCCGCGCGCAGGCCGAGGGAGCGGGCGTCCACCGCCCTCTCCCTCGGCTTTGTCACGGCATACCTGACGCTCATCGTCGCCCTCCCGATCGCCGCGCTCGTCTGGGAGTCGACAAAGGACGGTACCGCGGGGTTCTGGGAGGTCGTCTCGAGCCCGCAGGCGATGGCTGCACTCAAGCTCTCGCTGGGGGCTGCGTTCCTCGTCGCCCTCGTCAACGCCGTCCTGGGGACGGTGACCGCATGGGTCCTCGTTCGGGACGACTTCCGCGGGAAGTCACTCGTCAACTCGGTGATCGACCTGCCGTTCGCGCTGCCGACGATCGTCGCCGGGCTGACCCTGCTCGCCCTCTACGGGCCGACGTCTCCGATCTCGATCAACGTCGCGTTCACGCGGACGGCAATCGTGCTCGCGCTCCTCTTCGTCACGTTGCCGTTCGTCGTGCGCACGGTGCAACCGGTTCTCCTCGAGCTGGACACGGAGATGGAGGAGGCCGCGCGCTCCCTCGGCGCGTCGGAGCTGACGGTCTTCAGGCGCGTCGTGCTCCCCAACATCTTCCCCGGGATCCTGTCGGGCGTCGCTCTCGCGTTCGCGCGGGCCGTCGGCGAGATCGGCGCGCTCGTGATCATCTCGGGCAACCTGCCGTACAAGACCGAGGCCGCGTCCGTCTACGTGCTCAGCCGGATCGAGAGCGGCGACCGGGCCGGCGCCGCCGCCGTCGCCGTGGTCCTCCTGACTGTCTCATTCGCCGTGCTCCTCGCGATCGGCGGCATCCGCAGGCTCGCCACGAGGCACGAGCGTGCGTAGGTACGGGCTGCGCGCCGTGGCGCTGGGCTACCTGCTGGTCGTCCTGCTCGGGCCGCTCTCGATGGTCTTCTGGCGCACCTTCGAGAACGGGTTCGGCGACGCGTGGGCTGCGCTCACGCAACCCGAGACGCTGCACGCCTTCAAGCTCACCCTGCTCGTCACCGCGATTGCGGTGCCGCTCAACACGGTTTTCGGCATTGTCTGCGCGCTCGCGATCGTGCGCCGACGGTTCCCGGGCAAGGGTTTCGTGAACGCGTTCGTCGACCTTCCGCTGGCCCTCTCACCGGTCGTCGTCGGACTGTCGCTCTTCCTGCTCTACGGCCAGGACGGCTGGTTCGGCGCACGCCTCGAAGAGCACGGGATCGACGTCCTCTTCGCGTTGCCGGCGATCGTCCTCGCCACGGTCTTCGTTTCGCTGCCGTTCGTAGCGCGTGAGGTCGTCCCGACCCTGCGCGAGATCGGCGACGAGCAGGAACAGGCCGCGCGCACGCTCGGCGCCTCGCCACGGCAGACGTTCTGGAAGATCACGCTGCCGGCGATCCGCTGGGCCGTCGTCTACGGCGTCGTGCTGACGACCGCGCGGTGTCTCGGCGAGTACGGAGCCGTGGCCGTCGTCTCGGGCCGGGTCCAAGGAGAGACCGAGACCGCAACGCTCCGCGTCGAGGAGCGCTACGACAGCTTCGACCTCGCCGGCGCGTACGCGATCTCGCTCGTGCTCGCCGCCACGGCGGTCCTCGTGCTCGTCGCCATGACGTTGATCAAGCCCAGGGAGGAAGCGCTCTGATGTCGATCCAGGTACGCCACATCTCGAAGCAGTTCGGCCATTTCGTCGCGCTCGACGACGTCTCGCTCGAGGTCGAGAGCGGCTCGCTGACCGCGCTCCTCGGCCCGAGCGGCTCCGGGAAGTCGACGCTGCTGCGGATCGTCGCCGGGCTGGAGTGGCCCGATGTGGGTGAGGTGCTGATCTCGGGGCAGGACGCAACCGCACTCGCCCCGCAGAAGCGCGGCGTCGGTTTCGTCTTCCAGCACTACGCGGCCTTCAAGCACATGACCGTGCGCGACAACGTCGCCTTCGGCCTTCGCGTCCGGAAGCGGCCGAAGGCCGAGATCCGTGAGCGCGTCGACGAGCTGCTGCGGCTCGTGCAGCTGCACGATTTCGGCCACCGCTATCCGGCTCAGCTCTCGGGTGGCCAACGGCAGCGAATGGCGCTGGCGCGTGCGCTCGCGCCCGAGCCGCGCGTCCTCCTCCTCGACGAGCCCTTCGGCGCCCTCGACGCCCGTGTCCGAGCAGAGCTGCGCGACTGGCTGCGCCGCCTGCACGACGAGGTGCACGTGACGACGGTCTTCGTCACGCATGACCAGGAAGAGGCGATGGAGGTCGCGGACCAGATCGCGGTGCTCGACCACGGGCACCTGGAGCAGGTCGGAACGCCGCGAGAGCTCTACGACGAGCCGGCCTCCGAGTTCGTCATGCGCTTCGTCGGCGACGCCAGCTCGCTGGACGGAGAGCTCGTCAGGCCCCATCACATCGAGATCGCACACGAGCCCGAGGGCGGAGGTGTCGAAGCGATGGTGGAGCGCGTCACGCTCCTCGGCTTCGCAGCGAAGATCGAGCTCGTCGACGGGGACGGCCGCCCGTTGACCGTCCTGATGACGCGCGACCGGCTTGACGAGCTGGAGCTCGAGCGGGGTCAGATCGTCTGGGCGTGCGCGGTCGCCGCCGTCCCGGTCAGCTAGAGACCTGATCTGAAAACAGTGCCAATCGCCGCGCCGGCGACGCCTCCAGAGGTGTGCGCGTCGCGGATCCGCGACTTGCGCGGTTAGGTAGTCTCGCCGGCCGAGCGCCGGACGAGGTCTTCGAGCGTCGTCTCCTCCAACACGCCGCGAATCGCAGCCCTCAGTTCGATCCACGTCTCGCGCAGAGAAGCGGCCGGCCCCGGGTACTCCAGCTCGTCCGGGCGCACGCCTCGCACGCTGGCGAGCGGGCCCTCGACGGCGCGGATGACGTCAGCGACGCTGATCTCGGAAGCCGGTCGCGCAAGCCGGTAGCCACCTTCCACCCCGCGCCGGCTCGTCACCAGCTCGGCGTGCCGGAGGTCGAGCAGGATGTTCTCGAGGAAGTTGCGAGGGATGCGCTGCTCGGTGGCGATGCGCTCGACCTTCACGGTTCCGGGCGGAGCCGCGGCGAGCTCGACCATCGCGCGAATCGCGTAATCGACCTTCGCGGAGACGCGCATGGCGCCAACCGTAACCCGCCGAGGAGCGTTGACCCGGGCAGGCGCGATCTGCGAGCCTCGCGACGTGATCGAGGATGTGATGGCCAAGTACGCGGACGTTGCCATCCGCGTCGGGGTCAACCTGCAGACGGGACAGACGCTGTTCGTGATCGGCGAGCCCGAGCACGCGCCGCTACTGCGCGCCGTCGCCGAGGCGGGCTGGCAGGCCGGCGCGGGTGACGTCCAGTTCCTCTACAGGGACACACACGAGCGGCGCCTACACGCCCTCCACGCGCCCGACGACCTGCTCGACCGCACGCCCGGCTGGATCGAGAAGGCGATCTTGGCGATGGAGCGTGGGGCCGTCGTGGTCACGCTCGGCGACGCCGAGCCGCGCCTCTTCGACGACGTCGATCAGGCGCGCGCGGCTCGCGCAGAGCCGCGCCGAGCGCGCGAGATCGTGCACGATCAGACGTCCCGGCAGGCGGTCGCCTGGAGCGTGATCGCGTGCCCGACGGAGGGTTGGGCACGTGACATCTTCGGCGAGCCCGACATCGAGCGGCTCTGGGGAGAAATCGCCGAGATCACGCGGTTGAACGAGCCCGATCCGGTGGCGGCCTGGGAAGCTCACGTGTCCGCTCTCGACGAGCGCGCTGCACGCCTCTCTGCTCTCGATCTCGACGCGCTCCGCTTCCGGGGGCCGGGAACGGATCTCACGGTCGGCCTGATCCGCGGAGCCCGCTGGAAAGGAGGGCGAGCAGCGACTTCGTGGGGCCAGCAGTACGTCCCCAACCTGCCAACGGAGGAGGTCTTCACCACGCCCGACCGGCAACGGACGGAGGGCACGGTCCGGACGACGAAGCCGCTCTACTGGTACGGCTCGGTCGCCGAGGAGGTCGAGCTGCGCTTCGAAGCCGGCAGGGTCGTGAACGCCCGCGCAGCGCGGGGCGAGGGTTTCGTGCGCTCCAAGCTCGAGACCGACGAAGGAGCCGCGTATCTCGGCGAGGTCGCACTCGTCGACAACGACTCGAGGATCGGTCGTCGCAACCTCGTCTTCCGCAACGGCCTGCTCGACGAGAACGCGGCCTGTCACATCGCGATCGGCCGCGGCTACACGGAGCCCGTCGAGGGAGCCGACGCACTGAGCGACGACCAGCGGGTCGCCGCGGGGATCAACGTCTCCAACATCCACATCGACCTGATGATCGGCGCGCCCGATGTCGATGTGGACGGCCTGGACCGACACGGAGCAGTCGTTCCGATCCTGCGCGAAGGCGAGTGGGTCCTCTCGGCGTAAACCTCAGAGCGGGATGTTGCCGTGCTTTCGCTTCGGGCCGGGCTCGCGCTTCGTCAGAGCCGTCTCGAGTGCCGAGATGAGCACCGGCCGCGTGCGGCGTGGCTCGATCACGTCGTCGACGTACCCGCGCTCGGCCGCCGTGTAAGGGTTGGCGAACCGCTCCTTGTAGTCCGCGATCAGCTCGGCGCGGCGCGCGTCCGGATCGTCAGCCTCCTCGAGCTCCTTGCGAAAGACGATGTTGACCGCGCCCTCGGGCCCCATCACGGCCACCTCGGCGGTCGGCCAGGCGACGTTGAAGTCGGCACGAATGTGCTTGGAACTCATGACGTCGTACGCACCGCCGTACGCCTTCCGTGTGATCACCGTCAGCTTCGGCACCGTCGCCTCGGCGTAGGCGTAGAGGAGCTTGGCGCCGTGGCGGATGATGCCGCCCCACTCCTGCGCGATGCCGGGGAGGAAGCCGGGGACGTCGACGAACGTCACCAGTGGGATGTTGAATGCGTCACAGGTGCGGACGAAGCGGGCGGCCTTCACCGACGCGTCGATGTCGAGGACGCCGGCGAGCGCCCCGGGCTGGTTGCCGACGACACCGATGGAGTGCCCGCCGAGGCGCGCGAAGCCGCACACGATGTTCTCGGCGAAATGCGCCTGCACCTCGAGGAAGTCGCCGTCGTCGATCACCCGTGCGATCACGTCCTTCATGTCGTACGGCTTGTTCGGGCTGTCCGGGACGATCGAGTCGAGCGCGGCGTCCTCGCGGTCGACCGGGTCGGCCGGAGCCGCCCAGGGTGGCGACTCGAGGTTGTTCTGCGGCAGGAAGGAAAGGAGGTAGCGCGCATCCTCGAGACACGTCTCCTCGTCCGGCGATGCGAAGTGGGCGACCCCGGACTTGGCCGCATGGGTCGCGGCGCCCCCGAGCTCCTCGAACGACACCTCCTCGCCCGTCACGGTCTTCACGACGTCGGGCCCGGTGATGAACATGTAGGACGACTGCTCGACCATGAGTACGAAGTCGGTTATCGCCGGCGAGTAGACGGCCCCGCCGGCGCAGGGCCCCATCACCAGCGAGATCTGCGGGACGACGCCGGAAGCCTGGACGTTGCGCCAGAAGATCTCCGCGTACCCGGCGAGCGAGACGACACCTTCCTGGATCCGCGCGCCGCCCGAGTCGTTGATCCCGACGACCGGGCAGCCGTACTTCACGGCCATGTCCATGACCTTGCAGATCTTCTCGGCGAAGACCTCGGAGAGCGATCCGCCGAAGACGGTGAAGTCCTGGGAGAAGACGAACACCTTGCGGCCGAGGATCGAGCCGTAGCCCGTGACGACGGCGTCACCGTAGGGCCGGTTCTCGCGCATGCCGAACTCGGCCTCGCGGTGCCGGACGAAGCGGTCGAGCTCGACGAACGAGCCGGGGTCGAGGAGCCTCTCGAGCCGCTCGCGGGCGAGGAGCTTGCCGCGCTCACGCTGGCGCTCGACGGCCGGCTCACCGCCGGCATGGAGCGCCTCGTCGCGGAGCTCCTCCAGCCACCGCAGCTTCGCTTCAGTCGTGTCGTGTGTCGCCACCAGTGGAGGAGCCTAACCGCTGTCCCCTGGCCGCTCTTCCCCCGCCGACCCGCCCCGTTGGGACATCGCAGCGGGGTCCTCCAACCTCCTCCCCACGTCTTGAGCGTAACGAGGAAATGCGAACACGTGGGAAACGACTTTGCGCCGAGTGGATGCCGACCGTTCCACAACTCGCGCGATAGCGTTGGCTTGTGACGACCCCGATCGACCGCTCTGCCAGCTGGCCCTACGAGGACGGCGAGCCCGGCCGTTACTCCTACGCGCGCGACGAGAGCCCCACGGCCACGGCGGCCGAGGCCGCGCTTGGCGCCCTCGAGGGCGGCCGCGCCCTTCTCTTCCCCTCCGGCATGGCGGCCGACCGCGACCGTGCTGCTGACCCTGCTCCGCCCGGGTACCACGGTCGCGCTCGCTGCCGGCGCCTACTACGGCACCGGCTCGCTGCTCACCCACCTCGACCGCTGGGGTGTGTCACACATCGAGTTCGACCAGACAGGAGCCCCGCCGCCTGACGTCGACCTCGTCTGGGTCGAGGCGCCGGCCAACCCGATGCTGACGATGCCGGACTTCGGCGCCGCCGTCGCGGCACGAGGCTCGAGTCGTCTGCGACTCGACGATCGCGACCCCCCTCCAGCTCCGGCCCCTCGAGCTCGGGTGCGACGTCGCTCTCCACAGCGCGACGAAAGTCCTCGGCGGGCACGACGACCTCCTCGCCGGCGTCGTCGTCGTCGGCGACGACGGGCTGTATGAGCGCCTGCGCGAGACCCGCCGCCTGACCGGCGCGGTCGCGTCGGCCGACACCGCCTGGCTGCTGCTCCGCGGCCTCGAGACGCTGGAGGTGCGCGTCGCGCGGCAGACCGAAACCGCTCGTGCGCTCGCCGAGCTGCTCGCAGGGCACGCAGCGGTGACGACGGTGCGCTACCCAGGGTTTGGCGGCCTTGTCTCCTTCGACGTCGCGGACGCCGAAGCCGCTCACCGCGTCGAGACAGGCGTGCGGCTGATCGTGAACGCGACCAGCCTTGGCGGCACGCACACGAAGCTCGAGTCGCGCCACCGCTGGGAAGGCGAGCGCTGCCCTCCAGGGCTGCTGCGTCTCTCCGCCGGGCTCGAGCCCGCGGAGGAGCTCTGGGCGGACCTCGAGCGGGCGCTTGCCGGCGCAACGGCGTGAGGGCTCACTCGAGGTCCCCCGCGGCCTCGATTGGGTCCGTCGTTCCGCGCGCGGCCGCGCCTGGCTCGACGCGCTCCCCCGCCTCGTCGCCGACTGCGTAGAGCGATGGGGCCTCACGCTCGGCGCGCCGTTCCCGGACGCCTACGTCTCATTCCCCGTTGCCGCCGCCCTTCCGGACGGCAGTCACGCTGTGCTCAAGATCCAGTTCCCGGACCGGGAGAGCGAGCACGAGGCCGAGGCGCTCGCGCGGTGGGACGGCGACGCGGCGATCCGCCTGCTCGCCCACGACGCCGGACGTCATGCGCTCCTGCTCGAGCGCTGCCTCCCGGGCACGCCGCTGTCCGCGCTGGGCCAGGACGCCGCCCTCGACGTCCTCGTCGCCGCGCTGCCCCGGCTCTGGAAGCCCGCATCCGCCCCGTTCCGCCCGCTCGGCGAGGAGGCTGCCTGGTGGGCCGGCTATCTCCCGGCGACGTGGGAGCGACATGGCCGCCCGTTTCCGCGACGACTCCTCGACGCCGCGTTGGACGCTCTGAGAACGCTGCCGGCGAGGCAGGGCGAGCACGTGCTCCTGCATCAGGACCTGCACGCCGGCAACGTCCTGCGCGCGGAACGCGAGCCGTGGCTCGTGATCGACCCGAAGCCGCTCGCAGGCGAGCGCGAATTCGGCCTTGCCCCGATCGTCCGCTCGTCCGAGCTGGGTCACGGCCGGCAACACGTGAGACACCGGCTCGACCGGCTCAGTGGCGAACTCGGCCTCGACCGCGAGCGGGCGCGGCTCTGGTGTCTGGCGCAGACCGTGGCGTGGTCGTTGGACGGCGGTGGCCTCCAGCGCCACGTCGAGACCGCGACCTGGCTCCTCGAGCTCGACTCGTAACGTTGGGGTAAAGACGCTGCCGCTACGGTAGGAGCATGCTCTTCACTCGAAAGGCCAAGGAGATGCCCACGGCGGAGACGGCTCTGCCCGGCCGCACCGAGGCCATGCCCGTACAGGAACGCCACCTCGTTCTCGGCACTCCGCTTGTCCCTCCCTTTCCGGACGGATTCGAGCACATTGTCGTCGGCATGGGCTGTTTCTGGGGCGCCGAGCGGCTGTTCTGGCAGGCGCCGGGCGTGCACACGACAGCCGTCGGCTACGCCGGCGGGCAGACGCCGAACCCGACCTACGAGGAGGTCTGCTCGGGTCGCACCGGCCACACGGAAGCCGTCCTCGCCGTCTTCGACCCCGCCGCGACGAGCTACGAGGAGATGCTCCGCGTTTTCTGGGAGGGGCACGACCCGACCCAGGGGATGCGCCAGGGAAACGACGTCGGCACGCAGTACCGCTCCGCGCTCTACTGGACGACCGACGAGCAGGAGTCCGCGGCCGAGGCCTCACGCGAGCGCTTCCAGCAGGAGCTCGGCCGCGCGGGCTACGGTCGGATCACCACGGAAATCGCCTCCGCAGGCCCGTTCTACTACGCCGAGCCCTACCACCAGCAGTACCTGGCCCGGAATCCGAACGGCTACTGCGGCCTGGGCGGCACGGGCGTGGCCTGCCCGGTCGGCCTCACGGCATCGCTGTAGGGGCGATCCCGGCTTCGCCGAGCTCCTCGTCGGTTGCCGCGCGGCGGGCACGCTTGCGCTCGTCGGGCCGGACGCCGGCAATCCGCTGCGCGATGTACACCGGGATGATCGAGACGACGATCACGAACAGGGCGACGACGTTCACGATCGGGAGCTCGAGTGGTCGGGAGAGCTGAGCGAAGATCCAGATCGGGAGGGTCTGCTGCGCACCCGACGTGAAGATCGTCACAACCACCTCGTCGAACGAGAGCGCAAAGGCGAGCAGTGCGCCGGCCAGTAGGGCCGTGCGCATCTGCGGGAAGCATCACGTAACGGAAGGTCTGCCAGTTGTCCGCCCCGAGATCCGCCGAAGCTTCGTCCAGGGAACCGGCCGTGCGTCGCATGCGCGCTATGACGTTGTTGTAGACCACGACGACGCAGAACGTCGCATGCCCCACGATGATCGTCGTCAGGCCGAAGGACAAGCCGAACGGTCCGAGGACGTCGATGATCGTCGCCTGCAGCGCGAGGCCCGTGACGATCCCCGGGAGCGCGATCGGAAGGATCACGGCGAACGTGATCACCTCGCGGCCGAAGAATCGATAGCGTGCGACCGCCATCGACGCGAGCGTTCCCAGCACGAGCGCGATCGCGGTCGCTCCGAGCGCCGCGTAGATCGAAAGCTTCAGAGCCTCGCGCACCTCCTCGTTGTGGAACGCGACCGAAAACCACTTCGTGCTGAAGTCCTCGATCGGCCAACCCTGTGTGATCTGCGCGTTGAACGCATACAGGCCGACGATCAGAAGCGGGATGTAGATGAAGGCGAGCGTCACGCCCGCCCCGAGCCGAAGCAGGATACGAGTGAGCCTCGACTCGACCATCAGAGCGACTCGAACGCCCCGAGCTTGCGCGCCACGACGAGGTACGCGACGATGACGACGATCGGCACCATCGAGTAGGCGGCCGCCGACGGGCAGCGCCTCGCCGCGGATCGAGTAGATGACGGTCCCGATGAACTGCTCGCTGGTGATGAGCCCGGGCGCGATGTAGTCGCCGAGCGTGAGCGAGAACGTGAAGATCGAGCCCGCGACGACAGCCGGGAACGCCAGGGGCAGGATCACGCGGTGAAGGTGTGGAGCGAGCGCCCGCCCAGGTCTGCAGACGCCTCGAGGAGCGAGTTCGGGATCCGCTCGAGGCCCGCGTAGATCGGCAGGATCATGAAGGGAAGCCACAGGTACGTGAACGTGAGCCAGAGGCCGATGGTCGAGTACCCCTCGAAGTGGAGTCCCAACGGGCCGATCGCCCAGTTGATGACGCCCCCGTCGGAGAGAATCGTCCGCCAGGCGTACGCCTTGACCAGGTAGTTCGCCCAGAGCGGCATCAGCACCGCGATCGACGAGGATGTCGCGCGTCCGCGGCGAGGCGACCCGCGCCATGTAGTAGGCGATCGGGAAGGCGAGCACGATGTCCGCAACGGTCACGATCGCGGCCATCTGGATCGTGCGCCAGGCGACGTCGCGGAAGACCGGGGTCTCGATGATCCGCTGGAAGTTCTCGAGCGTGAAAGTCGTGGACGATGTCGCGCGTGAACGGGTCGGTGTCCCAGACCGACGAGAGCAGCAGGACGAAGAGCGACCCGAAGTAGACGACGACGAGCCACCCGACAGGGAGCGCCAGCAGCGCGGCGAGGCGAATCCGAGGATGGCGATAGAAGAACGTGGAAAGCCGCCGCCCCGGACCCTGCCGGGGCGGCGGCTCGACAACGGGGACTGACGGTCATGTGCCCCGATCGATCAGCGGCTAGCCCCTGATCTCCGTCCACGCTGCTTCCCAGTCCTCCTGCGTCTTGCAGACCTCTCCACGGTCGTCACCGCAGTCGGCGACCGGCGTCGTCCAGTAGTAGACGTCCTCCCAGAAAGCCTCGTCGTCGGCGTGCTGCTCCGTGCAGTGATTCTTGTTCGTCGTCAGGTCGCACGCCTTGAGGTTGGCGGGCGCCTCGCCGAAGGCCTCGGCGACGACCGCCTGTGTCTCCGGTGAGGCCATGTGGTTCATCCAGAGGTACATGCAGTTCGGATTCTTGGCCTTGGAGGAGACCATCCAGGTGTCCGACCACCCCGTCGCACCCTCCTTGGGCTTGACGGACTGGACCGGTTGGTTGGCTTTCTTGAGCTCGTTGACCTGCAGCGGCCACGTCGTCCCGATCGTGATGTCCTTGTTGGTGAACGACTGGATCTGCTTCGCGTAGTCCGCCCACCACTCGCCGACGTTGGGCGCCAGCTGCTTGACCAGGTCGACCGCTGCGTTGAACTGCTTCTCGTCGAGCTCGTACACGTTCTCGATCCCGAGGTCGGGCTGCGTCTCCTTGAGCCACATCGCTGCATCCGCGATGAAGATCGAGTCGTCGTAGATCGAGATCTTGCCCTTGTGGTCGCTCGCGTTCTCCCAGAAGACGGCCCAGCTGTCAGGCGCTGTGGTGACCTCGTCGGTGCGCCAGGCGAGTGGGTTGTAGCCGCGGCCGTGCGGCACGCCGTACGACTCGCCGTCGAGGCTGTTGTGCACCTGGCCCTTGAGCCCTTCCTGAACGTCGGCGTAGTTAGGGATGAGGTCCTCGTTGATCGGAGCGACCTCGCCCGTCGTCATGAGCCGCACGGTGGCGTTCCCCGACGCGACGATCCCGTCGTACTCCCCCGTACCCATGAACGTGATCATGTCGTCGGAGGTCCCGGCGTCCTTCAAGGTGACCTTGCATCCCGTCGCCGCCGTGAATTCGTCGACGCGCTGTGCGTATAGCGGCCACTGAACGATGTTGACCTGGCCCTCTTCGCGTGCCCGTTCCTGGATCTCCTCGACCGACGAGCCAAGGCCTTCGATGTCCGCGCTCGTACCGCCCTCGTCGTCGTCACCGCCGCAGCCGGCGGCGGCGAACGCGAGCGCGCCGACCAGCAGGGCGAATGCCGCCCAGATCGCGAAGCGCCGCTTTCGTGTGCTCATTCGTGATCCCTCCCGTTGGTGGCAATTGCCGATTGCTGTTCCAGGCGCCACTGCAACCGCACGCGGCGCCCCTTCGTCTCGAGCACCTCAGTCGAGGTCGTCTCGAGGTTCTGCGTGAACACCTGCAGGTCACCGCCGCGGTCGAGCGCGACGTGGAGCCTCGTGATCGGGCCGACGTAGACGACGTCGCGGATCACGCCTGCCTCGACATGGGCGCCGGCAGCGGCTGCCTCACCGTCGCGAAGGACATGGATCTTCTCCGGCCGGACGGTGTACCGACGCCCGTCTCGCTCCAGCACGTTGGAGACACCGACGAAGCCCGCGATGAACTCGCTGGCCGGGTGCTCGTACACCTCCGCCGGCGGGCCGACCTGCTCGATCCGGCCCTGGTTGAACACGGCGAGGCGATCCGACATGGTCAGCGCCTCCTCCTGGTCGTGGGTCACGTAGACGAACGTGATCCCCACCTCCTGCTGGATGCGCTTGAGCTCGATCTGCATCTCCTGGCGCAGCTTCAGGTCGAGCGCGCCCAGGGGCTCGTCGAGCAGCAGTACCTGCGGGCGGTTGACGATCGCACGCGCGAGTGCGACTCGCTGGCGCTGCCCACCCGAGAGCTGCGACGGCTTGCGTCCGCCGAGCGCTTCCAGCCGCACCATCGCGAGCGCCTCGGCGGCGCGCTCGCGGCGCTGTTGTTTGTTCACCTTCTTGACCCGCAGGCCGTACTCGACGTTCTCCTGCACGGTCATGTGCGGGAAGAGGGCGTAGTCCTGGAACACGGTGTTCACGTCGCGGTCGTAGGGCGGCAGCGGCGAGACGTCGCGGCCGCGCAGCTCGATCCGGCCGTCGTCCGGGCGCTCGAAGCCCGCAATCAGCCGCAGGGTCGTGGTCTTGCCCGACCCGGAGGGCCCGAGCATGGTGAAGAACTCGCCTTGCGCGATCTCGAGGTCGACGCCGTCCACGGCGGCGACCTCGCCGTAGCTCTTGCGCAGGTCGACGAGGCGGACGTCAGGCTGCGCCGTCAAGCGCGTCCTCCAGCAGCCGCAGGCCCTCGTCGAGCTCCTCGTCGGCGATCGTCAACGGCGGCAGGAGGCGGATCACGTTGCCGTACAAGCCGCAGGAGAGAAGCAGGAGACCGGCGTCGTAGGCGGCGTCCACCGCCGCCTTCGCGCGGTCGGGCGCCTGCTCGACGAGCTCGAGCGCGAGCATCGGGCCGAGACCGTGGACCTCGCCGACGACCGGTCGCGTCGCGGCAATCGCCTCGAGGCGCGTTTTCAGCGTCTCGCCCAGCCGGCGTGCCCGGGCCAGGAACTCCCCGTCCGCGACCGCTTCGAGGACGGCGCCGGCAGCCGCGCACGAGAGCGGATTGCCGCCGAAGGTCCCGCCGAGGCCGCCGGGCGGCACGGCGTCGAGCAGCTCGGCCCGACCCGTCACGCCGGCGAGCGGTAGGCCGCCGCCGAGCGACTTGCCCGACACCACCAGATCGGGCTCGACGCCGTCGTAGTGCTCGATCGCCCACATCAGGCCGGTGCGGCCGATGCCCGACTGCACTTCGTCGTCCACGAAGAGGATCCCGTGACGCGCGCAGAGCTCCGCGAGCCGCGCCGGGAAATCCGCGGGCATGGGGATGAAGCCGCCCTCTCCCTGCACCGGCTCGAGCACGACGCACGCGACCGCCGCGGGGTCGACGTCACCCTTGAACAGGTGCTCGAGGGCGGCGAGCGCGTCCTCGGAGGAGACGCCCCGGTACGGATAGGGGGCAGGCGTGCGATACACCTCGGGCGCGAACGGCCCGAAGCCCGCTTTGTAGGGCTTGACCTTGCTCGTCATCGTCATTGTCAGGAGCGTGCGGCCGTGAAACGCGTTGTCGAAGACGACGACCGCGGGGCGGCCGGTGGCCGCGCGGGCGATCTTGACCGCGTTCTCCACCGCCTCCGCGCCGGAGTTGACGAGGATCGACTTCTGCTCCGCGCCCGCGCACGGCGACAGCTCGGAGAGCCGCCGGCAGACGTCGACATACGGCTCGTAGACACCGACCATGAAGCACTGGTGCAAGAACCGGTCGGCCTGCTCGTGGATTGCCTCGACCACCGGAGCGAAGCGATGGCCGGTGTTCTGGCAACCGATGCCACCGGCGAAGTCGAGGAAGGAGCGCCCGTCGGTGGCGGTGACCCGGGCACCTTCCGCGTAGGCGACGACCAGCCGCGGTGTCGACACGCCGGCCGAGACGTAGCGGGCGCGATCGGCCAGCACGCGCTCCGCAGCGGAGGTGTCCGCGGACTGCATCGCGCGATTATGGACGATCGCTCGCCAGCGGGAGGGACGACGACGCCGGCAACTCCAGACCGACTGCCGCGTGAATTCCCTCTTCGTCGAGCGTCTCGTGCTCGAGAAGTGCCTCCGCGAGCGCGTCGAGCTTGTCGCGGTGCTCGCGCAGGAGCGCGACCGCCTCGCTGTAGCACTCGTCGACGATCCGGCGCACCTCGGCGTCCACTCGCCGTCGCACCTGCTCGGAGGGAAGCCCATCTGCGGCCGGGAAGCCCCCGGTGTCGCGTGGGAGGACGGCCATAGGCCCGATCGCGGGCGACATGCCCCAGCGGCCGACCATCAACCGGGTGATGACGGCGACCCGGTCGAGATCGGACTCCGCTCCGGTGGAGACGTCGCTGAGGACGAGCTCCTCCGCAGCGCGCCCACCGAGCAGCCCGACGAGCCTCGCCCGGAGCTGCGTCACCGTGTACCCGTACCGATCCTCGTCGGGGGTCTGGAAGGTGATGCCGAGGGCCATCCCCCGCGGCACGATCGAGACCTTGCGTACGGGGTCGGCTCCGGGCACGAGGAGGCCGAGGACGGCGTGCCCGGCTTCGTGGTAGGCCGTGCGCACACGTTCGCCTTCGGGCATCACGAGGTGTCGAGCCGCTCCCAGCAGCACCTTGTCGAGCGCGTCACGGAAGTCGCGCATCGTCACTTCGTCGTGCCCCTGGCGTGCAGCGAGCAGCGCCGCCTCGTTGACGAGATTGGCAAGATCGGCGCCGACCATGCCCGGCGTCGTCGAGGCGAGGCGGTCGAGATCGACGTCTTCCGCGAGCGGCGTGTCGCGGGCGTGCACCTCGAGGATCGCTCGGCGGCCACGCTTGTCCGGCGCCCCTACGGTCACGCGCCGGTCGAAGCGCCCGGGCCGCATGAGCGCCGGGTCGAGCACGTCGATGCGATTCGTCGCCGCGATCACGATCACGCCCTCGAAGCCAGAGAACCCGTCCATCTCCGTCAGGATCTGGTTCAGCGTCTGCTCGCGCTCGTCGACGCCGCCCGCAGATCCTCCCCGCCCGCGAGCCCGGCCGACGGCGTCGATCTCGTCGATGAAGACGATCGCCGGGGCGACCTTCCGAGCCTCGCTGAACAGCCCTCGGACACGACTGGCGCCGACGCCGACGACCATCTCGATGAACTCCGACGCGGACGAGGAAAAGAACGGCACGTCCGCCTCGCCCGCGACCGCGCGGGCGAGCAGGGTCTTCCCCGTGCCCGGCGCCCCCTCGAGCAGCACGCCGCGCGGAATCGAAGCGCCCAGGCGCCGGTACCTGCCCGGGATTGCGGAGCATGTCGACGATCTCACGTAACTCGCCCTCGACCTCCTCGACGCCGGCGACGTCCTCGAAGGTGACGCGGTGCACGGTCTCCGGGTCGTAGAGGCGCGCGCGAGACTTGCCGAGCGTCAGAGCCCCACCCATTCCCCGGAACAGGAAGCGGAACAGCAGCACGTACAGCCCCACGAAGAGGAGGACGGGGAAGATGCTCAAGATCAGGCTGACCCAGAGCGACCGCCGCGGCCCGGGCGGTGCCGCATTCACCGTCACCCCCTGCTGGAGTAGCTCGCCGACGATGTCGTCCTGGGCGAAGGTGGGCCGGATCGTGTCGAACTCCAGCACCGGTTCCGCGCTGCCGGCCACCCGGACCGGCCGCTTGAAGGAGCCGTCGATCGCGTCTCCGCGAGTGTAAACCTGGGCGATGTTGCGCTTCTCCAGCTCGGAGACGAAGACGTTGTAGGGGACCGTAACCCGCACGTCCTCGGGCGCGAACAGGACGTTCACGACCCAGATGTTCAGGATCAGCACGACGGCGAGGACGACCCAGCGGCCAACGCGCCACCACCGCCGCAGCTCGTCGCGCCCTTTACCCGGCAGCCCCTCGGTGCGCCATGGCGTTGAGGCTTCCTCGTCGTTTCGGACCGGCGTGCGGGCCCTGCCGTCGTCGCGCTCCATCGTCTGATCGTCGCATACGCGTCCGCCAGAGGAAGAGCCGGAGGAGGGACTCGAACCCACGACCTAGCGATTACAAATCGCTTGCTCTACCAGCTGAGCTACTCCGGCTCGGGCATCGAATCGTAGACCGCGGATCCGGAGCTGACGCGAAGCAGAGCCCCGCGGCCGCCGAAGGCGGACGCCTTCAGAGTTCTGCGCGTCGTGGATCCGCGCGAGCGGATCCACGACTGCGCGACTACGTAACGGCGCGAGTGATCCCAGGCTGACGGGAACAGAGCCCCCGCGGCCGCCGAAGGCGGACGCCTTCAGGGTTCTTGCGCGTCGTGGATCCGCGCGAGCGGATCCACGACTGCGCGACTAGTACGTGACGGCGCGGGTCTGCTGGTGGGCGAGGATCTTGCGCTTCACCCGTTGCAGCGCGTTGTCGATCGTCTTCGTGTCGCAGCCGAGCTCTTCGCCCATCTGCTCGTAGGAGTGGCCGTCGAGATAGAGGCGCAGCGCGTCCGCCTCGAGCGGGGAGAGGCCGCTGCCGAGGCAGAAGACAAGACTCTGCAGCTCCTCGGTGGAGATGACGCAGGTCGACGGGTCGTCGACGCTCGGGCCCGGCAGCGCGTCGCCGAGCGTGCACTCGCCGTCGCCGTCCTGGCCCGCCGGCGTGTGGCTGAACGAGACGTACCCGTTGAGGGGGGCGTGCTTGAAGCGGGTCGCCGTCTTGATCGCGGTGATGATCTGCCGCGTGACGCAAAGCTCGGCGAAGCTACGGAACGACGTCTCCTTCTCCGGCCGGTAGTCCCGCACCGCCTTGTAGAGCCCGACCATCCCCTCCTGGACGAGGTCGTCGGCGTCCCCGCCGGCGAGGAAGTACGAGCTCGCCTTCAGCCGCACGAAGCCCTGGTAGCGGCGCATCAGGGCGTCGAGCGCAACACTCGAGCCGTTCCGGGCCTTGAGTACGAGCTGCAGATCCTCGAGCTCTCGTTGAGCCTTCTGTGCGGTCTTGGCTGGGCTGGCGGTCTTCGCTGCGCTGGCGGCGGTCGCGGGCATGCGGCTCTCCCCTGGGTTGATGGGCCTCGTCGTTCCGGCGCCTCCACCCGCGCCGGGATCAACTCTCACCCTGAAGTTGAGGGAGAAGCTAGCGCATCTGCGCGCACGTTACAAGGGCTTTGCACGAATTGCATTTTGATCGGAACATATGTTCGTGCACCGCTCGGGGCATGTCGCTCCAGCCTCTGAGGCATGACATGTCCTGCGCCGGCCCAACCGACGACGCTATGCGAGGGCGCGCCGCACGAGCCATGCCCGAACCGCCGCGCTGACGTGTCCGCAGCGGCATGTCCTCGCTGCGGAGCTCTGCGGCGCGAGTTCCGTCGCGCCCGCGGCGACGGTCTGGCGTGCCGTTCTACCCGATGTACTCGCGGGCGCTGGGGCGGAACAGCAGGAAGATCACGAGGAGGTTCATGCCGGCGGAGACGAGGCCGGGGACGAGGAACTCGTTCGGCCCGGAGAAGGCGTAGACGAGCGCGATCGCCGCACCGATGCCGGAGAGCACGACCGTGAACCAGTAGCCGATGCTGTTTCCGCGCAGCAACAGCAGCGTGGCGGCGAGAAAGGCGACGCCGAACACCAGCGCGCCGCCGCCGAAGGTGTCGCTCATCTCGTCGGCGAAGAAGCCGATGACGCCGATCATGATCTCGAACAGCGCCTTGGCGAACCCCACCAGCGCGGCGGCGGCGACGGCGAACGGCGCCGTCCCGAAACCCTTGCGTTGCTGCTCCACGTTTCCTCCAATGCCGAGTGGCCGGAATGGCCGATCATCCCGCATCCGCTGCGTGCGCTCAACCCCCTCCACGACGTAACTGCTCGAGCCGCTCACGTACGGCCGGGTCGAGCCGGTCGCGCACGCGGCTCGCGCCGGGGTCGGTGTGCGAGACGCGCTCGAACTCCGCCAGGAACGTGCTCGACGAAAGCTTGCGCACCTCCTGCCCGGAGACGCCGCGCACGGCGGCATCCGAGGAGACGAGGCAGACGACCTCCTGCTGGCGATGCTCTGCCGACGAGTCGCTCGAGCAGCGTGTCCGCGTGCGGGGCGAAACGGACGGCGAGCGGCCCGATCTCGCGGTCGGCCCCGGTGCCGTCGAAGACGACGATTCCCCGCGCCCCGCGCAGGCCGACGAAGCTCGCGAGCAGGTCGATCACCTCGTTCGCGTCGCCGAAACCGCCCGCGTGCAGGACGTTGTGACCGTCGAACAGATAGAGCGTGGGGTCAGCCAAGCCCGCTCACTCCTTCCGGCTTCGCTGGCGGAGCGCCTCGAACAGCGTCACCGCCGCGGCGACGCCGACGTTGAGCGACTCGACCGGCCCGGCAAGCGGGATCCTCACCGTCCCGTCGCAGGCGCGCCGGACCAGCGGGCGCACGCCTTTGCCTTCCGAGCCGAAGACGAGCAGGACGCCGCCCGCGAGGTCGGTCTCCCAGATGGTGCGTTCGCCGTCCGCCGCCGCCGCGTACGCCCACAACGCGGGACCTTTCACCTCGCCGACGAAGCGGGCGAGATTGGGCACGACGGCGACCGGGAGATGCTCGACGGCGCCGGCGGAGGCACGGCAGACGGCCGGAGTCACGCGCACCGACCCGTGTGCCGGAACAACCACGCCGCTCGCCCCCGCGCCCGCAGCGCTGCGCACGACTGCGCCGAGGTTGTGCGGGTCGGTGACCTGGTCGAGACACGCGAGAAAGGGCGACGGCCCGGCGGCCAGCTCCCAGGCGTCTGCGTAACGGTACGGCTCGCACCACGCGACGACACCCTGATGGTCGGGAGATCCCGCGGCCTCGGTCAGCTCGCGCTCCGGCCGCACCTGTAAGCGCGGCCCCTCGTGGAGCCATTCCAGCGCCTTCGCCGCCCGCTCACCGGCCCAGAGCTCGAGCACTGCGCGGCGGCCCCGCAGCGCCTCGCGGACGGCGTTGCGGCCGTAGACGAGCTCGCGCGTCACGGACGAGGAACGAGCCGGAAGTGAGGCGGCTCGTCGACGTCCCGTACGTCCCAGCCGGCCGCGCCGATCTCGTCTCGGATGCGGTCGCTCGCGGCGAAATCGCCGTCTCGACGAGCGGCTAGTCGCCGTTCTGCCAACGCGAGGAGCTCCGCGGGGGGCTCCGGCTCGTCGGCGAGCGAGGCGAGGCCGAACACGTCGAGCGCGCTGCGCAGCAGCTCGTGATCCCGCCACTCGTGCATGACCGCCAGCGCCTCCGGTGTGTTGAAGTCGTCGTCGAGCGCCTCGGCAAAGCGCTCCCACGCGCCTTCGGACGCGGGCCGGGAGGGCGATCTGAAGACATCGCGGAACCGCTCTGCCCGAGCTGCTGCAGCAGTCATCGTCGCGTCCGAGTACTCCAGCGGCTTGCGCCACTGCCCCGTGAGGAAGAAGACGAGCAGCGTCTCGCGACCCCAGCGATCGAGCGCGTCCTTCAGCGAGACGTCGTTGCCCACCGACTTGTGCATCTCGGCGCCGGCGAACTGGAGCATCCCGTTGTGCATCCAGATCCGGGCGAAGCCGTGGCCCAGCGCCCCGGACTGGGCGACCTCGTTCTCGTGGTGCGGGAAGACGAGGTCGAGGCCGCCGCCGTGAATCTCGAATTCTGGCCCGAGGTGCTTCTCGGACATGACCGAGCACTCGATGTGCCAACCGGGTCGCCCTCGACCCCACGGCGACTCCCACCACGTGTCCTCGCCTGGCTTGTTCGCCTTCCAGAGCGCGAAGTCGCGTGGGTCCTCCTTGCGCGGGTTCGGCTCTTGCTCCTGTACCTCGTCCAGGCGCTGTCCCGACAGGCGGCCGTACTCGGGAAAGCGGCCGACACGGAAGTAGACGTCACCGTCCGACTCGTACGCGAAGTCGCGCTCGACGAGCTCCTCGATCATCGCGACCTGGTCCGCGACCGTCTCGACCGCCGTCGGCTCGACATCGGGCCGTCCGAGACCGAGACGATCGGTGTCTTCGATGTACCACCGCGTCGCGTCCTCGGCCAGCTGGGCGCTCGCACCCGGCGCCGCGTCGTAGATCTTGTCGTTGATGTCCGTGATGTTGATCACGAGCTTCGTCCGGTACCCGTTGCGCTGCAGCCAGCGCGCGAGCCAGAGTGGCAGCACGAACGGGACGGCGTTGCCGACATGGATCCGGTGGTACACGGTCGGGCCGCAGAAGTACATGCGGACAGGCCCGGGAGCCGGGGGTAGCTCGACGAGCCCGCGGGTCAGCGTGTCGTAGACCCTCACCGAGCGATCGTAGATGCCCCGGCGCGGGCGAGCGCCTCGTCGCGGGGGAGTGCGGCGAGCACGGCCCAGAGCTCGGGGCCACGCTCGGCGCCCGTGAGCGCGAGTCGGAGCGCGCGCAGATCGCCGCCGACCGCCTTCAGCTCGCGGACGATCTCCCGTGCCCGCGTCGTGTCGAGCACGTCGTCCGCCGCCGCACGCAGCTCGGCGAACCGTTCGAGCGTCGGCCGTGCGCTGCTCCTCGAGCTCGACGGGCTCGACGGCTCGAGCACCTGCCGGGCGAACTCGCGCGCCTCGACGAGCGTACGTGCCCCGCGCAGGGCCGGGACGACCTCGAGCGGAGCGCCGACGCGCGAGCGCGCGAGCTCCGCGTCGGGCAGGGCGGCGATCGCGTCGATCGCGAGCCGGCTGAGGCGCGCGATGTCGAGCTGGACGTCGTGCGTCGGGAGGCCGAGCTCGTCGAGGTAGGCGCGAACGGCCTCCGCCGGCATCCCCTCGTCGCGCAGGTCGGCGACGGACGAGTGCTGCCTCGCGCTTCGACAGCTTGCCCCGTGCGGGCCGAGGATCAGGCCGTGATGCACGTACTCCGGCGGCGGGGCGCCGAGCGCCTCGGTCAGCGACGCGGTGCAGCGGCTCGTTCGGGCGGTGGTCGCTAGCCGCGCACGACGTGCGTGATCCCGAACTCGACGTCGTCGACGACGCTCGCGAGCTGGTACGTCGGGCGTGCCGTCCGTGCCGGACGAGCGTTGTGCCGCGCCAGCGCAGCGCGCCGCCGTCCTCGTCGACGTCGGCGAGACGGCCGACGGCGCCGACGGTAGACTGTCGCGGCGCTCGCTCTGCCGCACCGGTCCCTCGTCCCACGAGATCCCGAGCCATCCGAGATCGCCGACGATCGCCTCCTCGCCACCCGGCACGTCCGCGCAGGATCGGTGTCGTCGATCCGCAGCAGCAACCAGTCGCCGAAGGAGCGGTTGGCGGCGGCGCTGAGCGCGTTGCCGAGGTGGAGCGAGCCCGTCGGGCTGGGTGCGAAGCGGACGCGAATCACCTGGCCAGTATCGCGATGCGACACGGACGACCCGGCGCCCACCGCTACCGCGCCGAAACGTCAGAGCACACGGCGGAGTGAGCCGCGTCTTCGAGCTCGCATCCCACCCCTCGAACCCAGGAACCTGGCGTTCGGTCGTACGTGTCTCGAGCTGTGGTCGACGAGTACCTCGAAGGGCGCACGTCCGGGACTTCCGGCCATGGCACCTCCGCGTCCTCGAAGCGCGAGAGCGAGGGCTCGACCCAGAGGAGCTCGCCCTCGAGCGGCTGCTGCACGACCGGCGCGACCGCCCTGAGCGGCTGGCGGCGTAGTGGACGTCAGCGCGCGAAGCGCTTGCCCGATGCGGTCACACGCGCGAGCGCGACGTCCGGCAGCGGGCCACGTGAGTGCGTGCCCAGGATGTAGGTGGTCTTCGTCGCCGGCGACGTGACGCAGCGCCAGGCGATCCACTCGCCCGCCCCAGCCGCCGTAGTAGACCTTGTTGCCGTCCATCTGCAGCGTCTTGTGGAAGGCGCCGCCGAGATCGCAGCGGGTGCCCTTCGGCAGCCGCTCGACCTGGAAGCTGAACCTGTCGTTGCCCTGCTTCTGCCGGAAGACGACCGCGAGCTGCCCGTCCAGCGCTGCCAGCGCTCGTACGAGTAGCCGAACGGCAGCCGGGTCGGCAGGTAGGTCGCGTCGCCGAACGCCGCCTGGAGGCGATGCAGGGTGAACGTGGGTACTTGCGCGCCCGGCCGGGCGCCCTGCGCCGCCGTGGCGAGCAGACCCGCGCAGAGCAGCGCGGCGCAGACGACGACGAGACGCGATACGGCAGTCCCGTGCCACCAAGAGTTCATCGCACGCGATTGTGCTGCTCGTGTGTGCGCGAACTGTCGTCGCCGTGTGCGGATTCTGTGAGGCGGCAACTGCGCGGGGTGGCCGTCGCATACGCTTGCGCGTGTGGAGAGCCTGCTTCTGGCTTGGTTCAGCCGTTTCGGACGGGACCTGCCGTGGCGCGACACACGCGACCCGTACGCGATCCTCGTCAGCGAGGTGATGCTGCAGCAGACGCAGGTCGCGCGCGTGATCCCGCGCTACGACGCGAGTGGCTGAAGCGCTGGCCGACCGTCGAGGCGCTCGCCGGCGCCGCCACCGCTGACGTGATCCGCGCCTGGCAGGGCCTCGGCTACAACCGGCGCGCCCTCGCCCTCCATCGTGCCGCGCGACGCGTCGCTGCCGAGGGTTGGCCTGACGACCTGACCGAGTTGCCGGGTGTCGGCCCGTACACGGCGTCGGCGATCCGCAACTTCGCCTTCGGAGAGCCCGTACTGCCCTTCGATGTCAACGTCGCACGAGTGCTCCGGCGAACCCGCTTCACGTTTTCGCCCGCTGCGGCACAGGCGCTGATGGACCTCGGAGCGACGACCTGCCTCGCACGAGTACCGCGCTGTGGCGCGTGCCCCCTCGAGGAGGGCTGCCCCTCGCGAGGGATGCGCGACGAGCCGGCGCGGAAGCAGGGTCCGTTCGAAGGCTCGTTCCGGCAGCGTCGAGCACGCGTGCTTCGGCTCGTCGGCGAGCAGCCCGCAGCCTGCGAACGGCAGCTCGACGGCGAAGCCGTCCGGGCACTCGAGCGCGACGGCCTCGTCGTCGTCGTCGACGGGCTCGTCGGCCTGCCGAGCTGAGCGCGCGCAGGCGCTCGTCAGATCGACCGGAGGAGCGCTACGGCCTGCGCAGCCAGCCCCTCGCCCCGGCCGGTGAACCCCAGCCGGTCGGTTGTGGTGGCGCGCACGTTCACCCGATCGGCAGGGACCCCGAGCTTCCCCGCGAGGCGGGCGCGCATCTGCTCCCGGTGCGGCGCGATTCGAGGCTCCTCGCCCACGAGGACGCAATCGGCGCTCAGCAGCTCGTAGCCGGCACCCTGGACGCGGGCGTATGCGTCCGACAGGAGGAGGAGCGAGTCGGCGCCACGCCAGCGCTCGTCGCCGGAGGGGAAGAGCGTTCCGATGTCTGCCAGGCCGGCAGCCCCGAGGAGCGCGTCGGCGAGCGCGTGGGCGATCACGTCGCCGTCTGAGTGGCCCGCCAGTCCGCGCGGATGCCCGATCGCTACTCCACCCAACACGAGCGGCACGCCCTCGACGAGCGCGTGCGCGTCGATGCCGATGCCTATCCGTAGCTCGCTCATGGACGAGACGCTAACGCCGCCGGCAACTCGGCGAGCGAGTCGACCCGAATCGCCTCGGCCGGCGCGTCGTGCAGGTAGCCCCACGGCCCGCGCCGCAGGTGAACGGCCACCATCCCGGCGGCGAGGGCGGGCAGGACGTCGTTGTCGACCCGGTCGCCGACGTACGCGACCTCGCCGGCGGCGCAGCCCGCCTCGCCGACGAGCCGGGCAAAGAATTCGGGCGACGGTTTCTCCACCCTCCAGCGCTCGGACGAGCCGACGACGTCGACGAGCCCGGCCAGCATCGCTTCAACCTGGACGCCCGTGTTCCCGACCGCGCCGAGCAGGTAGCCGCGACCCCGGAGCTCGCGGAGGCACGGGAGTGCGTCGGCGTACAGATCCTCGGTCCGGAACCCCGCCGAAACCGGTGGGTCCACACCCAGCAGCTCGAAGACCCGCCGGTGGCTCTCGCCGCGGGCGGCGAGGCCGCCGAGGACACCGAAGAACGTGAAACGCGGCACGCCCGCCGCGTCGGCGATCTCGCCCCAGAAACGGGTCTCGTCGACGAGCGTCTCGCCGACGTCGAAGAAGACAGCGCGGATGGGCATCGTTATGCGGGCGCGAGCAGACGCTCGACGAGCTCGAGGTCGGCCGGCGTCGTCACCTTGAGCAGCCGCGGGTCGCCCTCCACGACGCGGATGCGCCCACCCTGGCGCTCGACCAGCGACGCACAGTCCGTTGCGCCCTCCAGATCGCCCGCGTACGCGGAGCGCAGAGCGGCCAGCGTGAACGCCTGCGGCGTCTGGACGGCGACGAGACCGGTGCGCTCGACCGTCTCCAGCGACGAGATCCTGCTCGGTGCGCTTGAGCGTGTCGGCGACGGGTAGCCCAGGTACGGCGCCATCGAAGCCCTCGCCGAGCGGCCGCGAGCACTCGACCGATGACGTCGTCGTCGAGAAGGGGCCTTGCCGCGTCGTGGACCAGGACGACGAGCGCGTCGGCGGGCACCTCGGCGAGGCCCGCCCGCACGGATTCTCCCCGCGTCGAGCCACCGGTGACGACAGCCGAGACCTTCGACGCAACAAGCTCCTCGGCGAGCAGGATGCACGGCTCCTCCCAGTCAGGTGGGGCCGCCACGACGATCGCGTCGACCCAGTCGGAGAGGTCGAGGCGAACGAGGCTTTCCGCCAGCAGCGGGCGCCCGGCGAGCGCCGCGAACGCTTTCGGCCGGTCTGTCCCGAGGCGCGTTCCTTCGCCCGCGGCGGCAAGGATCGCCCACGTGGTCCCGACCATGTGGGGGACTTCTACCGCTTCTCGCCGGGCGGCGTCAGGCGGTCGCGGCAGCGGCCTTCGGCTTGGCCTTGGTCTTCTTGGCGGCGGGCTTGGCGAGCACCTCGTCGAGCCACGCCGCGGCCTCGTCCTCGCTCATGTCCTTCGCGTACATGAGCTCCGAGGCCAGGATCTTCTTCGCCTTGACGAACATCTGCTTCTCTCCCGTGGAGAGGCCCTTCTCGTGGTCTCGCAGCGACAGATTCCGGACGACCTCGGCGAGCTCGAGGATGTCGCCGGTCTTCATCTTGTCGCGGTTGTGCTTGAAGCGGCGGTTCCAGTTCTTCGGCATCTCGGTCGACCCGCCGGACAGTGCCTTCACGACCACCTCGACCATCTCCTGGTCGATCACCCAACGGAGACCCACCATCTCCGCGTTCTCGGTCGGGACGTTCACCGTCATGTCGTTGTGCAGGATCTTGATCGTCAGGTATTCGCGCTCATCGCCGAGAATGATGCGCGTCTCCTTGCTGACGACCGTCCCAGCCCCGTGATGGGGATACACCACCTTGTCCCCGACGTCGAACAAGCCAAGCCTCCCCGTGTCTTCGCGCCTACGTCACAAAAAGCGCCGGCACTCTTGTGGCTGCCGGCGAACAGTCACATTCTAGCTGAGATCTTCGAACAGTCCCTTTACATCTCGCAGTCTCGGATTCGCTCGCGCGAACCCGAGACGCGCAAAACCCCTGAAGGCGTCCGCTTCGCAGGCCACTCGCATCTCGCGCTCGGATTCGATCGCGCGCCGCATGACGCGCAGGACGGCCGGGCATGCCTTGCCCTACGAGGCGTGCGTTTCGCGGCCGCCGGACACCGCTGTACGCGAGACGGCGGATCTACGCCGGCTACGCCGCCTTCTTCGCCCCTTCCTCGTCTACCGCAGACGCCGCCTCGAGTCCGAGCGTGATCGCGCGGCGCGCGGTGTCCGCCTCCCGTACGGGCGGGCCCGACCGACGTCGTGTGCCCACGGGCGCGACGACGGCCGCGATCCCGAGCTTGCCGCACTCCTCCAGTCGCCGCTCCGACTGTGCGGCCGGCCGCAGCCGGCCTGTGAGCCCGATTTCTCCGAACGCGGCGACACCCTCGAGGACGGGCACACCGCGAGCTGCGGACGCAATCGCCAGGGCGACCGCGAGGTCCGCGCCCGGCTCGTCGATGCGGACACCCCCGGCGACGTTGACGAACACATCCGCACTCCCCAGGCGGAGCCCTGCGTGCCGACCGAGCACAGCGACGATCATCGCGAGCCGCTTCGGATCGATACCGGTCGCGACCCGGCGCGGCATCGCCAGGTCGGTGGGCGCCACCAGCGCCTGGATCTCGAGCAGCAGCGGCCGCGTCCCCTCGAGCGCGCACGCGACGGCAGCACCAACCTCCCCCACGTGCGTGCGCCCGAACAGCTCGGACGGATCCGGGACGCCGACGAGGCCGGCGCTCGTCATCTCGAAGACGCCGAGCTCGTTCGTCGACCCGAACCGGTTCTTCGCAGCCCGCAGGATGCGATGCGCGTGGTACCGATCGCCCTCGAACTGAAGCACGCAGTCGACGAGGTGCTCGAGGACGCGTGGGCCGGCGACGGTCCCGTCCTTCGTCACGTGGCCGACGAGGATCGTCGCGACGCCTTCCTGCTTCGCCAGGCGCAGCAAGCGGCTAGCCGCTTCTCGTACCTGGGCGACGGAGCCGGGCGCCGAGCCGAGCTCCGACGAGTACAGGGTCTGCACCGAGTCGATCACGCAGACGTCGGGCCGCTCGCGCTCCAGCGTCGCACACACCGTCTCGAGCTCGGTCTCGGCCAGGATCTCGACGTCGTCGACGCCCCCGAGCCGCTCGGCCCGCAGCTTTACCTGCGCGACGGACTCCTCACCGGTGACGAGGAGTGCCCGGCGCCCGCCGCGCAGCCACCGCCCCGAGCGCGGAGAGCAGAAGCGTCGACTTCCCCACACCCGGCTCGCCTCCGACCAGGACGAGCGACGCCGGCACGATGCCGCCGCCGAGCACGCGGTCGAGCTCGTCGATGCCGGTGGGAATCCGCGCCGCCGCTTCCGTCGCCACCTCGGCGAGCCGCTGCGGCGAGCGTGCCGCGGCCCGCTTGGCCTCGCTTTCGCGCCCGCTCAGCTCCTCGACGAGCGTGCCGAAAGCGGCACACCCGGGGCACCGGCCGAGCCAGCGCCCAGCGGTGGTTCCGCACTCGGTACAGCTGTACTGAACGACGACCTTGGCCACCTCGATCACCGTAACAGCGCTTCGGACGTCATGGTGTCAGATTTCGACAACTGCCGTCAGCGCGCGTCCAGACTGGCAACGTGATGTCCGTGGACGACCGCGTGGCCGCGACCGCGCGCGATCAGCCACCGGTTGACCGGGAACGCCGCCACGAATGCGATCCCGAGCGCCACGGCCAGCGTGCCCCAGAAGAGGGCCGAGTCGAGCCCGGCATCCATCGCGCCCGGCACGAGCAGGATGAACGGCGTTGTCGACGATCTCCATCACGGTGATCGACAGCGTGTCGGCCGCGAGCGCGATCCCGACGGCGGCACCGACCGCCAGACCGCCACGTACCAGCGGCATGAGCGTCAGCGAGTAGCCGAAGAAGAATGCGAGAACGACGGCGAGCGCGATCGACGCGGCGTCGCCCCAGCCCCACCAGGTGGCCAGCACGAGACCGAGCACCTCCCCGATCGCGCACCCGGTGAGGCAGTGTGCGGTCGCAGAGAATGCCAGCCGATTCAGCTCGCTATACCCCATAGGGGTACTATGGCAGGTACGTCAAGCAAGGCGCTTGACGAGCAGCACGCGATCTTCGCCTGGGCCGTCGTAGTCCTGGGCGACCCGCTCGGCCTCGAAGCCGAGCGCCTCGTGGAACGCCACCGAGTCCTCGTTCGAGGGCGAGGTGACGCAGCGCACGACCTCGCGCCCGTGCTCCCGCACGACGTCGAAGAAGCGCTCGTAGAGCTCTCGCCCGAGACCGCTGCCGCGCCGCTCGGGCGACACGCCCACGAAGTGGATGTACGCCTCGCTCGGATCGGTCTGGGAGAGAAACCCGCAGAGGAACCCCGCCAACTGCCCCTCCTCGTCGTCGGCGACGAAGCTCGTCCCCTCGAAGTGGAGGAAGAAGAGCTTCGGGAGTATCGGCGCCATGTCGCGGCCGCCCCACCACGTGTTGACGCGACCGATCACGCGGCCGTAGTCGGAAGGCTGCGAGTGCCGGATCGTCACCGCCATCGCGCGAATCTTGGCACGGGCCGGCCGGTCCGGTTGAGGGCGAGAACCTCGCCCTACGAGGGCGTGTCTTCGTCTTCGGCTGCGGACGGGCTCGTCGTCGCCGGCGGGAACCGCCACGGGCTCGGGCTTGGGCTCGCCCTCGATGATGCGGATGTCGACAGGCGTCTCGTCTGGGCCCGCGTCGGCCTTGCGGTCGATCAGGATCGTCGCGCCCTCGCTGAGGTCGCGGCCGAGGACGAAGTCGGCCAGCGGGTCCTCGATCAGGCGCTGGATCGCACGGCGCAGCGGCCGGGCGCCCATCGCCGGGTCGTAGCCCTCCGAGACGAGCAGCTCCTTCGCGTCGTCTGTGAGCTCGATCGTGGCGCCGTGAATCGCCATCTGGTCGCGCAGGCGCTTCATCTGGATGTCGACGATCTGCAGGATCTCGACCTTCTCGAGCTTGTGGAAGACGATGATCTCGTCGATCCGGTTCAGCAGCTCGGGGCGGAAGACCTTCTTCAGCTCGCTCATCACACGCTGCTTCATGTCGTCGTAGCTGAGACCGGACTCGTCGCCGATCGAGAAGCCGAGCGAAAGGTTCTTCGAGATCGAGGCAGCGCCGATGTTCGAGGTCATCACGACGATCGTGTTGCGGAAGTCGACCTTGCGGCCCTGGGCGTCGGTCAGCTTCCCGTCCTCGAGGATCTGGAGCAGGATGTTGAAGACGTCCGGGTGCGCCTTCTCGATCTCGTCGAGGAGGACGACCGAATACGGCTTGCGGCGAACTGCCTCGGTGAGCTGGCCACCCTCGTCGTAGCCGACGTAACCCGGGGGCGAGCCGACCAGCCGGGACACGGAGTGCTTCTCCATGTACTCCGACATGTCCACCTGGATCATCGCGTCCTCGTCGCCGAAGAGGAACTCGGCGAGCGTGCGCGCCAGCTCGGTCTTCCCGACGCCGGAGGGGCCGAGGAAGATGAACGAGCCCGACGGGCGCTTCGGGTCCTTGATCCCCGCGCGGGCGCGACGGATCGACTTCGAGACGGCGACGATCGCCTGGTGCTGGCCGATCACGCGCTTGTGCAGCTCGTCCTCCATCCGCACCAGCCGCGCCGACTCGGCCTCGGTCAGCTTGAAGACCGGGATCCCCGTCCACATCGAGACGATGTCGGCGATCTCGTCCTCGCCGACCTCGGGCTGCTCTTCGTCGGCCTCGTTGCGCCAGTTCTCTTCGAGCTCCTTCTTCTTCGACGAGAGCTTTCGCTCCTTGTCGCGGAGTGCGGCAGCCTTCTCGAACTCCTGCGCCTCGATCGCCGCTTCCTTGTCCGACCGCACCTTCTCGATCTCCTCCTCCAGCTCGCGGTAGCGCGGCGGAGCGGACATCGTGCGAATGCGGAGCCGGGAGCCCGCCTCATCGATCAGGTCGATCGCCTTGTCCGGCAGGTGACGGTCCTGGATGTAGCGGTCTGCCAGCGACGCGGCGGCGAAAAGGGCCTGGTCGGAGATCTTGCAGCGGTGGTGCGCCTCGTAGCGGTCGCGCAGGCCGCGCAGGATCTGGACCGTGTCGTCGATCGACGGCTCCTCGACGCGCACCTGCTGGAAGCGGCGCTCGAGGGCGGCGTCGCGCTCGAGGTACTTGCGGTACTCGTCCAGCGTCGTCGCTCCGATCGTCTGCAGCTCGCCACGCGCGAGCGCCGGCTTCAGGATCGAGGCCGCGTCGATCGCGCCTTCGGCGGCGCCGGCACCGACGAGGTTGTGGAGCTCGTCGATGAAGAGGATGATGTCGCCGCGCTGGGTGATCTCCTTCATCACCTTCTTCAGGCGCTCCTCGAACTCACCCCGGTACTTCGACCCCGCGACGAGCGCGGCGAGGTCGAGCGTGTAGATCTGCTTGCCCTTCAGGAGCTCGGGCACCTGGTTCTGGGCGATGCGAGAGGCAAGGCCCTCGACGACGGCGGTCTTGCCGACGCCAGGCTCGCCGATCAGCACCGGGTTGTTCTTCTGCCGGCGCGAGAGGATCTGCATCACGCGCTCGATCTCGGTCTGGCGGCCGACGACCGGATCGAGCTTGCCCTCGGTCGCCTGCTTGGTCAGGTTCCGGCCGAACTGGTCGAGCAGTTTCGAGCTCTTCGTCTTCTCACCGGCGGGCGCTCCGCCGCCCTGCTGGCGGCGCCCGGGGCCGGAGAGCATGCGGATGATCTCGTTGCGGATCTTCTCGGCGTCGGCGTCGAAGTCGAGCAGGATGCGGGCGGCCACGCCCTCGTTCTCGCGCACGAGGCCGAGCAGGATGTGCTCGGTGCCGATGTAGTTGTGACCCAGCGAGAGCGCTTCGCGCAGCGCCAGCTCGAGCACCTTCTTGGCGCGCGGCGTGAACGGGATCTGGCCCGTGGTGACCTCGTCGCCCTGGCCGACGATCCGCGCGACCTGCGCGCGCACCTCCTCGACGGTGATGTCGAGCGACTCGAGCACGCGCGCGGCAAGGCCTTCCTCCTCGCGGAGGAGCCCCAGCAGGATGTGCTCGGTGCCGATGTAGTTGTGCTTGAGCGCGCGCGCCTCGTCCTGGGCCAGGACGACCACTTGTCTTGCTCGCTCGGTAAAACGCTCGAACAACTCCCTCGACGCTCCTTTCCGCGTGCCTCGGTCCCGAGTCCTGTCGGGCCCGTCGGTCGAGGTACGGCCATCGTAGCCGACGCCGGCGCACGCTGTGGACGATAGGGGCCTCCGCCGCTGCGCGGTAGCCTTCCCGCGCAGGTGGCGGGCAAGGCACTGATCACGGGCGGGGCGGGCTTCATCGGCTCGCACCTGGCGGAGCTCCTGCTCGACGCGGGCTGGGAGGTCTAGGCGCTCGACGACGTCTCGACCGGGTCGCTCGAGAACGTCGCGCACCTGACGCGAGCGACGGGACTTCCACCTCGTCGTCGAGTCGGTGCTGTCCTCGTCCGTCGTCAGCGAGCTCGTCCACAAGTGCGACGTCGTCTACCACCTGGCCGCGGCGGTCGGCGTCCGGCTGATCGTCGAGCAGCCGGTGCACACGATGGTCACGAACGTCCAGGGGACCGAGATCGTCCTCGACTACTGCACGACGTTCGGCAAGCGCGTGCTGATCGCGTCGAGCTCGGAGGTCTACGGCGACCACCGCGACGAGCGCCCGCTCGCGGAGGACGACCGGCGGGTCTACGGACCGGCGACGCGAGCGCCGCTGGCTCTACGCCGACTCGAAGGCGATGGACGAGTTCCTCGCGCTCGGCTTCCACCAGGAGCGCGGCCTCGACTGCGTCGATCGCCCGCCTCTTCAACACCGTCGGCCCGCGGCAGAGGGCCAGTACGGGATGGTGATCCCGCGCTTCGTCGGCCGCGCGCTCGCCGGCGAGCCGCTCGAGATCCACGGCGACGGTACGCAGACTCGCTCGCTTCTGCCATGTCCGCGACACGATCCGAGCCGTTCAGGGTCTGATGGACGAGCGCGCGATCTCGGGCGAGATCTTCAACGTCGGCTCCGCGGAGCGCGTCGCGATCCTCGATCTCGCGCACGCGCGTCCTCGGGCTGACCGAGTCGCAGTCGGAGCTCGCAGTTCGTGCCGCTACGAAGAGGTCTACGAGCTCGGCGATCGAGGACATGCTGCACCGCGAGCCGTCGATCGAGAAGATCGGCGCAGCGATCGGCTGGGCGCCGACGCGCACCCTCGACGAGATCCTCGCCGACGTGATCGCGTTCGAGCGCGGGCGCGTCGGCGAAGCGGCTCGCTGCTGGGGCGCCCGGTTCCCCAGCCCGTGCCCTGGCAGCTTCGCTCGGCGCTTCGCACCGCTCGTTGCGCGAAGCGCCGGGAACAGCATCGACGTCGCGGATCGTCTCGCGGCCCGTGAGCAGCATCGTCAGCCGGTCGATCCCGAGCCCGAGGCCGCCCGTCGGCGGCATCCCGTAGGAGAGCGCCTCGACGTAGTCCGGGTCGCCGCGCTCGCCCTCGACGTGCTCCGACTGCTCCTCGAAGCGCGCCGCCTGCTCCTCGGCGTCGTTGATCTCGGAGAACGCGTTGCCGAGCTCCATCCCGCCGGCGAAGTACTCGAAGCGCTCGGTCAGGGTCGGGTCGTCGTCGGTCGTGCGCGCGAAGGGCGAGATCTCGATCGGGTAGTCGTGGACGATCGTCGGCTGGATCAGCCCCGGCTCGACGTAGTGGCTGAAGGCGTGGTCGACGAGCTGCGGCCAGTCCTTGTCGGCCTTCGTGTCCACCCCGCGCTCGTCAGCCAGGCGCGCAGCTCGGCCGCGTCGCGCGTCCACAGCCCGTGCTCCTCGAGCGCGTCGACGAAGCGGACACGCCGCCAGGGCGCCTTCAGGTCGATCTCGTGGCCGCGGAACGAGACGATCGTCCCGCCCACGACCTCCGCGGCGACGCGCTCGACGAGCTCTCGATCCGCTCCATCGTGTCGCGGTAGTCGGCGTACGCCTCGTACCACTCGAGCATCGTGAACTCGGGCTGGTGCTTGTAGGAGACGCTCTCGTTGCGGAAGTCCTTGCCGAGCTCGTAGACCCTCTCCAGCCCGCCGACGATCAACCGCTTCAGGTAGAGCTCGGTCGCGATCCGCAGGTAGAGGTCGGCGTCGAGCTCGTTCGAGTGGGTCACGAACGGCCGGGCGAACGCGCCGCCGTAGCGGGGCTGCAGGATCGGGGTCTCGACCTCGACGAAGCCGTCCTCGTCGAGCAAGCGGCGGATCGCCGCGACGATCGCGCGTGCGGGCGAGGAAATCCGCGCGCGTCTCCTCGTTCATCAGCAGGTCGAGGTAGCGCTTGCGGTAGCGCAGCTCGACGTCGGTCAGGCCGTGGAACGTGTCCGGCAGCGGGCTGCGGTTCCGCGCCAGCACCTCAGCTCGTCCACGGCGAGCGAGGGCTCGCCGCGGCGTGACTTCGCCGGCCGTCCGACGACACCGACGACGTCGCCCAGGTGCACGTCGAGCTCGCCGCGTCTGCGACGTGTCGCACATGAGCTGGATCCGCCCGCTGCGGTCGACGAGGTCGAGGAAGACGAGCTTGCCCATCTCCCGGCGGGCCATCACGCGCCCCGCGAGCCGTCGCGTCAGGTCGAGGGAGCCGCCGGCCTCGACCTGCTCGCCCTCGGCCCGGACGGCCGCGATCTCGTCGCGGTCAGGGAAGCGCTTGGGCGTCATGGGGCGTGAGCGTAACGGCGTGGCGACAGCGTCTCCCGCCTGGCCGCCAAATGTTGTGTTTTCCGGGTCAAGCGAATAGGCTCGTCGACTCACATCGCTACGTCCACGGAAGGGGGATCCGATGAAGCTCGTGGCCCTTGCACTGGCCGGTCTTGCGGCGACCATCGGCGGAGTCGTGCTCATCACGAACCAGGCAGGCGCCTCGAACGACGAGTGGCAGGCCGTCAAGGCGGCGGCCTCGCGTTACCACAGCGTCGCCCAGGCGGAAGCCGCCGGCTACAGCGGCGAGAATGAGCCCTGCGTCGTCTCGCCGGGACCGCCGCTGCCGCCGGGCGGAATGGGCATCCACTTCGTCAACGAGGAGCTGTTCGAGGATCCCGCGATCAACGCGCTCGAGCCAGAGATCATGCTCTTCGAGCCGACGAGAAGCGGCAAGCTGAAGCTCGTCGGCGTCGAGTACATGATGCGCGCCGCCGACCAGACCCCTCCGATCAGCGACTCGGACCGGCCATTCGTGCTCGGAGTCCCGCTGGACGGGCCGATGCCGGAGCACGCTCCGGGCATGGGGTGGCACTACGACCTGCACGTCTGGTTCTGGGAGGACAACCCCAACGGGCTGTTCGTGCCGTTCAACACGGCGGTCTCCTGCCCCTAGCTTCGTAGCTCCCAAGGGGCCGGGCACCGCCCGGCCCCGGCGCAGCGCCCGCTCAGCGGACAAGCTCGAGCGACGGCCGGACGACGGAGTCGACCACCGCGCCTTCAGAGCTGATCACCGCGTTCGAGCCGCCCGGTCCTTCGGCCCGCAGGATCGTCACGGGCCGCTCGGTGATGTCGCCGTTGCGGTCGAAGGAGAAGCCGCCGAGCAGCCCGTCCTCCACCTTCGTGCGAAACAGCTCGTGCAGCACCGAGGACCGCGTGCCGTCCGAGCGCGCGATTGCGTCGAGCAGCACCTCGGCCGCCTGCGCCGCGTAGATCGAGTACGGCCGGATCTCGGCTCCTGGCTGAGTCGCGGAGAACGACCGCATGAACTCCCGCCCCGCCGCGGGCAAGCGCTCGATCGTGAGCCCGTTGACGCTCACGTAGACGCCGCGGCCGGACTCGCCGGCATCCTTCAGCAGGAGCCCTATGGGCGCAAACCCCTCGTCGCCCAGGATCGCGACGTCACGGCCGAGGCGGGCACGGAGATCACGGATCAGTCGCCCGCCGTTGCTGTAGAGGCCGCCGGTGAGCACGACAGCGTCGACGCGGCTCCGCGCCACCGCATCCGCAAGCCCTGCGTACGAGGGTGCGAGCGGGTCCCACGCCTCCTGGAGGACGACCCGGAGGCCGAGGCGCTCTGCCGCGCGTCGGAAGGCGCCGGTCAGGGCGCCCGGACCGTAGAACGTGCTGCCGTCGCCCAGCAGCGCGACCCGTTTGCGCCCCTGTCGCTTGGCCACGAGCGCCAGCGCGACGAGGTTCAGGTCCTGCGTCGGCTGGACCCTTAGGTAGGTCCGCTTACCGGTGGGGTAGAGAGCCGCCAGTTGCCCCGCCGGCTGGCCCGGTCCCGACCCTCGTCAGGCCAACCTCCGAGTTGGTGGGCGAGATCATGGCCAGGCCGCCGCCCGGCGCCCGGTTGAGGATCGGGATCTCGACCCGTGCGCAGGGAGAGTTGAACGTTCCGATCACGCCGACGAGCTCCGCGTGGGATGCATACGCACGGGCATTCGCGCGGCACTTGGGAAGGTCGTACAGGCCCGTCGTCGCGATCGAGTCGTCGCACGACTGGTAGCCGACGCGAAACCGGCCCGCCCGGAAGCCGCGCCGGCGGAGGACGTATGCGATCGCCTGGGCCATCTGGGTGGTCTGGACCCGCGCGCCGCCCTGGAGCATGAGGTCCAGACGCAATCAGCACGTCGGGCGGACCGTCCCCGCCCGAGACCACCGGCTCGCACGACGTCGCCGGCAACGCCTGCCCGCCCGGCCTGACGGCCGCCCGCGGCAGGGAGCTCGGCGTTGGAGAGGGCCACCCAGACGCGATCGCCGTCGGTGGCAATCGAGCGCGGCACTCCTCCGACCGGAATCGCACGCACGACGGCGCTCGTCGCGACTGACACCTGAGTCACGGTCCCTTCGAGCGGATTCGCGACCCAGACGCTGCTGTCGGCGATCACGATGTCGTCGGCGCCCGCGCCGACCTCCACCGAGCCCAGCGTGGACGGCGAGTCGGCGGCCACGCGCCAGAGCTTGCCGTCGGACGGCGAGGTGACCCAGACCTCCGAGTCACCCACGGCGATGGCGGCGACCGAGGTGGCGGGCACTCTCGTCCGGAGGAGCACCTTGCCCGTCGCGTCGTCGAGCTTCGCGACCGCGCCGTCGAGCCCGAGCGCCCAGACTCCCGCCACACCAGCGGCGACCGCCCCGACGGGAACGGCCGCAGGACCGCCGTGATCTCGGAGCTCGCGAGGTCGATCCTCGCCAGGGAGAAATCGGGTCCGACGGCCCAGAGGGCGCTCGGGCCGACGGCGAAATGGTTCGAGACGAGGTTGGAGGTCGACCCGCCGGAGCGTGGCAGCGGGATCTCGGCGCGCTCCGTGCGCGTCGCCGCGTCGAACCGGGCGACGGACAGTGTCACCGGTCCGACGAGCGCGTCCGACGCGACGCGGCGGCCGTTTCCGACCCAGACCGCCTCGCCGCCGACCGCGAGGTCGGTCGGCGTGGCGCCTGTGGCAAACGTCTCGACCGTTCCCTGCTCCGGATCGACGCGCAAGACGGTGCGCGCGTCCGCGTCGAGGACCCAGAGGGCGCCCGCTCCCGCCGCCGCGGACGTTGGTGTCGTGCCCACGTCCGGTCGCCGCTCGATCTCCCCCGACCGAGCGTCCAGCGCGAGCGCCGAACACCGGCAGTGAACGGTCTGACACTCTACTCGAGCGCGAATGCGAGCGCCGCGACCGCGACCGCAGCCGCGACGAGGACGGCCAGCCCGCCCGCAAGCGGCAGCGATTGCGCGCCGCCGACCGCGCCCCCGTAACGCTCCGCCACTCCGCGGTGGCGGCTCCAGTGCCGGATCCTGGGCGAGGATCGCGCTGCTGGAGCTTCTGCAGCGCCGGGCCGGGCTCGAGGCCGAGCTCGTTCGACGAGCGTTCGCCGCGCGTCCTGGCATAGACCTCCAGCGCCTCGGCCTGGCGTCCGGATGCGGTACAGCGCCAGCATCAGCGCGTTCTCGCAGGCGCTCGCGCAGCGGGTTCGCTCTCGTCAAGCGTCTCGCAGCTCGGCCACGATGTCTGCGCGTGCCGGCCGAGCGCCAGATCCGCATCGATCCGCGCCTCGAGCGCGTGCGAGCCTGACGCTCCTCCAGCCGCTGCGGTCGCCGTCCCGCGCGAACGGCTCGTCGTCGATGTCCGCGAGCGGGCGGCCGCGCCACAAGGCCAGCGCCGCGCGCAGCGACGTCCGCTGCCTCGTCGGCAGCGCCGCCCGCGAGCCAGCGCGCCGCGCCCTCGTCGCGAGCGAGGCTGCTCGAACCGGTCGAGGTCGCGCTGCCCTGACGCCGAGTCGCAGCACGTACCCGCTAGGACTGCGTGAGGAGCAGCTCGGCTCCGCCCGGCAGCGCCTTGCGCAGCCGTGACACGTGTGCGCTGCAGCGCGCGTCGTCGCGTCCGTCGGGTGGCGAGCTCGCCCCAGAGCTCGTCGATCAAACGGTCGATTGAGACGACCTCGTTGGGATGCAAGAGCAACAGGGCGAGCACTGCTCGCTGCTTGCCCGCCCCCCGAGCTGCAGAGCCTGCCCGCTTCCGTCCCAGACCTCGAGCGGGCCGAGGATGCGGAAATCGAGCGACAGAGCGCGACCGTATCACGGTGGTGGACGCGATCCCAGGCCCCTCCGGTCCCTTGTCAGCGGTCTGTCAGCCGTCTGGCTGCCGTCCTGTCGGTCCACCCGTCCACGCTCCCGCCATGGATCGCGTCACCTACTCGCACCGCCTGCGCGGGCGCATGACTGCCGTTGGACCGGGCCTCGTCGACGTCGAGCTCACCGCCCGCGGATCACGTGTGGCATCACGTCTCGCTTCCTCGACGAGGTCACGTTCCGCGGTGAGGGCACGGTCGACTTCGGCGGCGGCGACTCCTTGCGCTTTCGCTCCCTCGGGAACGGAACCCTTGCTCGGTCGCCGGACCGGAGCCTGCGCCACGGGACGTCGGTGCTCCGCGTCGACGGCGGCGAGGGCCGTTACGCGCGCGCGGGGGGGCGCATCACCTCGAACTTCGTCCTCGCCGAGGACGGTGTCGTGACGGACATCCAGGTCGGGGTGATCTTCCTCGACCGAGATCAGGAGAAGGGAGAAGAGAGATGAAGGTCATCGCAACGATCACGGCCGTCGTGGCCACGGCCACTCTGGCCTACGGCTTCGGCACCTCGCTCGGTGCGACGGAAGCTGCGCCGACGACGCTGCACTTCCTGCTCAAGGAGAGCTTCCACCCGCTCGACGAGGGGAAGAGCGGCCCGAGCGACTACGAACGGCTGATCTACCGGGGGACGCTGCTCGACCCCAAGACGAGAAAGGCCGTCGGCGCGGAGCTTGGCGTCTGCATCAACGCCGACAACGCGAACCAGCACCGTGCCGTCTGCCAGTTCGTGTTCACGCCCTCGGCCACGCGGTCGCTGGCGCTAGCCGACCAGATCACGGCCCAGATGATCTTCGACGACGTCGAGGCGACGAAGCCCCAGTTGTCGGCGATCACCGGCGGGACCGGTCGCTTCGTGGGCGTCAGCGGACAGATCGCCTCGAAGCCCGGGCCGAGCGGCCTGATCGACGTCGTCTTCCAGCTCCGCCGCTGAAGTGAAACGGTACCCGAATGTTCATGCACAAAGCAGCGCTCGTGCTCACGCTCACCGCTCTGGCCGCCGGCTGTGGGGGCGGCTCGGACGAGGCGGTCGACCCCGAGGCGATCGAGGGCACATGGACATACGAGCTCACCCGCCAGTACATGCTCGACAACGGGATCTCGGAGCAGCAGGCGAAGAACGAGTCCGGGCGGCACACGGCCGTGCTCCGGGACGGCAACTTCAGCGACTCATGGCGGACCGCCGAGGGCGTGACCGGGAGCTGCTCCGGGAAGTACGTCGTCGAGGGCTCGACCGTCACCTTCTACTGGAAGCGACGGGTGCTTCGGCGACTGGAAGATGAGCCCGACCCTGGAGGGCGACCAGCTGACCTGGAGCAACATCGAGGCGTTGGCGCCGCACAACACCGAGGAAGACCAGAAGGTCAACCAGGTCTTCAACAGCGTGGCCTGGACGCGCGCCGCATCGAGTTGAATCGCAGTTCGGGGTCAGGCCCGAGCTGGGGCCTGACCCCGCGGCTCAGCGGCGGCTGACGCCCATCGTCAGGCGCCCGACATACCCGCCCTTGCCGTCGCTCTTCACGGCGACGATCGACTTCTTGCCGCCGTTGACGAAGATCGAGTCGCCGCTGTTCCGCGGCTCGCGACCGGGCCGCTTGTTGTAGGGCGACGCGCTTGTACACGGCGTCGGTCATCGCATCGGAGAAGAACAGCTGCCCCGTGTGCACGACGTTGCCGCCCACGTGCACCTTGAGGTGGATGTGCACTGCGCGGCCCGGGTACCAGCCCGGGTAGACCGTCTGAAAGACGGCCAGACCGTCGGCGTCGGTTCGCTGGATGCCGCGGAGGAAGGTGCGGTTGCGCCGCTCCCGCGCCGAAGCCGGAGTAGACGCCCGCCGCATCGGCGTGCCAGATATCGACGGCAGCGCCCTTGATCGGCTTGCACGTCGAGGCGTCGACGACCGTCAGCCGGAGCATCAGCTTCGCTCCCGGCTTGCCCTCGGTGATGTTGCGGCGCACCTTCTCGCCCGTCGATGTAGTACGGGCCTTCGGTCAGCTCAGGAGTGAGGATGCAGGTCACCGCACCCGAGGCCACACCGGCAGGGCCCGCCCGTCGCCGCTTCGGCCTCCGCGTCGCCGTCGAGTGCCGCGGCGCCCCAGGCTCCGGCGCCCAACGCCGCTGCGGCCAGCCCTCCGAGCTTCGCCAGCGCGCCGCGCCGCGAGAGCCCACCTTCCGTCACGTGCTCGTTCTCGTCCATGCGGGCAAGAGTACGCCCGCCGTCTAAGAACCCGCTGAGAAGAACCGAAGCGTCCCCTAAGAAACGAGAACGGCCGGCTACGCCGCCTTGATCTCCATGATCTTGAACTTCAGCTTCGCGCCGCGGGGAGTCACGACGTCGACGGTCTCACCCTTCTTGCGGCCGATGATCGCCTTGCCGACCGGCGACTCGTTCGAAAGCTTCTGTTCCGCCGGATTCGCCTCGGCCGAGCCGACGATGTGGTACTCGACCGTCTCCTTCAGGTCGAGGTCGCGCAGGCGCACCTTCGAGCCGACGGAGACGACGCTCGTGTCCACCCCACTCTTGTCGATCAGCCGCGCGTTGGCGAGGCGCTCGTCCAGTTGGGCGATCTTGTGCTCGAGCATCGCCTGCTCGTTCTTGGCGTCGTCGTACTCGGCGTTCTCTGCGATGTCCCCGAACTCCCGGGCCACGCGGATGCGCTCGGCGACCTCCCGCCGGCGCGTGGTCCGCAAATGGTCGAGCTCCTGCTTGAGGTTCTCGTAGCCCTCGGGAGTGAGGATGACGTCCTTCACCAGGAATCCTCCAAACGGCTTGCTGCCAAAGGAAACGCGGCGCCCCCTGCGCCACGCGGGCGCGAATGGTAGCGGCCGCTGTGGCGGGGCGTCAACAACGGCCGTCTACCATGGGACGCCGTGGACGTCGATCTGCGCGAGAGCTGGTTCATCGGGCCCGTGGAAGTGCCGACGCGGCTCGTTCTGGCGCCGATGGCGGGCGTCAGCGTGCAGGCCTTCAGGCGCCAGGGGCGGCGCTTCGGCGCCGGGCTGGTCTGCTCGGAGATGGTGTCCTGCGCCGGGATCGAGCACCGCAACGAGCGCACGCTCGGCTACCTCCGGGTGGCGGCCGACGAACATCCGCTCGCAATTCAGATCTTCGGCTCGGAGCCCTCGGTCATGGCCGACGCCGCCCGAATGGTCGAGGCGGCCGGCGCAGATCTCGTCGACGTCAACTTCGGCTGCCCCGTGCGGAAGGTGACGAAGACGGGGGCCGGGGCGACGCTGCTCGACGACCCCGACCGCGCCTGCCGAATCGTCGCATCCGTGGCCGAGGCCGTCGATATCCCCGTCTCGGTGAAAATGCGCCGCGGGTTGCGCGACGGCTCGCGCGTCTGCCTCGACGTCGGGCCGCGCCTCGTCGACGCCGGCGCGACAACGCTGACGCTGCATCCGCGCTCGGCCCAGCAGATGTATACGGGCAGCGCCGACCACTCGCTGACGGCGGAGCTCGTCTCGCTGGTCGACGTCCCGGTGATCGCGTCGGGAGACATCACGTCGCGCGCGCGGGCGCAGAGCGTGCTCGCCACGACGGGGGCCGCAGCCGTCATGGTGGGCCGCGGCGCGCAGGGCAACCCGTGGGCGCTGCGGGAGATCGTGGACGGGGACTCCGTCGACCCCACGCGCGAGGAGGTTGCCGCCGAGCTGATCCTCTTCATCCGCGAGACCGTGCGGGAGCTGGGCGAGCGGCGAGCCTCCAGCTTCCTGAAGAAGTTCTACGGCTGGTACCTGGGACGCGGGCGCTTCCCGAGGCCGTTCAAGCAGGAGCTCGTTCAGCTCCAGACCACTGCGGAGGTTGTCGAACGGTTGCTGATTGCGGCGCCGGGCGCGGCCCCGCTCGTCGAGCAGCTCGAGGCCGAACTGCCGAGCGGCGACGAGGTGACGCTCGACCTGCCGATCTCGATCTACGGCGGGGGTTAACCGCCTGCAACGGCGTGGAACCGGCCGCGCGAGACCTGCCTAGGATCGGAGCGATTCGACGTTCCTCGTGAGGGGGTTCCCATGCCACGCCGCCGGCTCTTGCGGGTCATCGCGCCCGTCGCATTCGCTCTCCTGCTGACGATCCCGGTCAGCGCAACAGGGCAGTCGTCTCAGGTCAAGGAGCCGACCGCCGTCGGCACCGGCGGCGCCGCAGCGACCGTGGACGTGCTCGCCACGGACGCCGCGATCGACGTTCTGCGCGACGGCGGCAACGCAGTCGACGCTACGGTCGCAGCCGCGGCCGTTCTCGGCGTCACCGAGCCGTTCTCGTGCGGCATCGGCGGCGGCGGCTTCATGCTCATTCGGACGAGCGGTGGGACGGTTACGACGATCGACCACCGCGAGCAGGCACCGGCGGCGATGCGGCCCGACTCGTTCGGGAGCGCGCGCGCCGCTTCCCTTCAACGCGGCCCGCTACAGCGGCCTCTCGGCCGGCGTGCCGGGGACGGTGGCGGGCTGGGACGAGGCGCTCAGCCACTACGGCACGATGTCGCTCGCCGAGGCGCTGCAGCCGGCGATCGAGGTCGCCCGGCAAGGGTTCGTCGTCGACCAGACGTTCTTCGACCAGACGCTGGGGAACGTCGACTTCTTCGACGACATCCCTTCGACGCGCGCCCTGTACCTCGATCCGGACGGCACGCCGCGCGACGTCGGCACGCTGTTCCGGAATCCGGATCTCGCCCGCGCGTACGAGCGGATCGGGCACCTCGGGGCCAAGGGCTTCTACCGCGGCGCCGTCGCCGATGCGATGGTCGAGGCCGTCCAGCACCCACCCGTCGCCCCGACGGCGAACCACGTCTGGCGCCCCGGCCTGATGACGATGCGCGACCTCCACGGATACACCGCGCCCGAGCGCGCGCCCACGCGGATCGGCTACCGCGGTCTCGACGTCTACGGCATGGGACCGCCGTCGAGCGGCGGCTCGACGGTCGGGGAAGCCCTCAACATCCTCGAGGGCTTCACTCTCACGCCGGCCGCGCGGACGCAGGCGCTGCACCTCTTCCTCGAGGCCTCGCGCTTCTCGTTCGCGGACCGGAATGCCTTTCTGGCCGACTCCGACTTCTTCGCCGTGCCGCTCGCCGGACTCCTCTCGGACGGTTTCGCCGCGCAGCGGCGTGCGCTGATCGACCCGCTGCACGCTGCGACGAGCCCTGTCGCCGCCCGGCAATCCGTACCTGTTCAACGCCCTCGTCCAGCCGGCCGCGACCGCGACCCAGAGCGAGACGACGACGCACCTGACCGTCGCAGATCGCTTCGGGAACGTCGTCTCGTACACGTACACGATCGAGTCGACCGGCGGCAACGGGATCGTCGTGCCCGGCTGGGGCTTCCTGCTCAACAACGAGCTCACCGACTTCAACTTCGACTCGCTTACGCACCCGAACCGCGTCGAGGGCGGCAAGCGCCCGCGCAGCTCGATGAGCCCGACGATCGTGCTCGACGACGGCAAGCCCCTGCTCGCACTCGGCTCCCCGGGTGGCAGCATGATCATCACGACCGTCCTGCAGCTCCTGTCGACCGGCTCGACCTCGGCGCGACGCTGCCGCAGGCGATCGCCGCCGCCGCGGGCGAGCCAGCGCAACACGGCGAGCGTCTCGGCGGAGCCCGCCTTCATCGCCTCGCCGGAGGGACAGGCCCTCGGCGCGGCGCCCTACGGTCACCTCTACACGCCGGTGGCCGAGATCGGCGCGGCCACGGGGATCGAGTTCCTCGCCGACGGACGGGTGCTCGCGGCCGCCGAGCCCACGCGGCGCGGAGGCGGCAGCGCCATGGTCGAAGACCCGGACTAGGACGCTGGGAGAGGGCTAGCGGACGTTCGCCGCGAAGCGGCGCGTGAACGTCTTGCCGCCTGCGGTCGCCGCGATCGAACCGGCGAGTCGCTTGCCCTTCGCCGACGCGCGCAGCGACCAGAGGCAACGGCCGCCGTTGGCGAGCCGCACCGGCCGGCCGGTGATCGCCTTACCCGCCACCTTCGCCGCGCAGACGACGCGCGCCGGACGTGCCGGCACGCCGCCGCGGGCGAGCAGGAGCGTCGCCTGCAGCGCCCGCCCCGCGCGAGGAGGCGACGGGGAGAGCCGGAATCCGGACACCGCGAGCGGCGCCTCGCCCACGACGACCGCCAGATCCGCGTCGTTGTTGGACGGATCCGCATCGGCCTGGCCGACGATCCTGACGACGTTCCGCACGGAATAGGTCCCGGCGCGCGCCGCCCGCAGGTCGAGGCGATACGAGTCGGCGTACTTGTCGCCGCCGATGACGTTCCCCGTGCACGTCGCCGACGACCCGCTCTGCGTGCACTGGGCGGCGTTGAACTCCTGGCTGACCTTGACGAGCGCCAGCCCGCGGACAGCGTGAACGTCGCCGCGTAGGCGAACGGCGGGCTCGCGTTCGGCGGCAGGCCTTCGATACCCGCGATCACCCGGAACTGCTGACCGGCGACGGGCGCGCCGCCGGCCCGTTCGAGGTGGGCGCGCGCATCCACCCCGGTCGCCCCGGCCGCCGATGCGGCCAGGGCGACGCCCAGACCGGCGAGCCGCGACGAGCCGCAGGCGCCACCGCATGTGGCGATCATCTCAAGCTCGTCGCCGAAAGTCAAGCTCTGGCACGCCGCCACTGGGCCGTGTCACGATCGCGCTCATGGCCGGCGAGGGCGAGCGGCGCATCGTCTCGGTGCTGATCACCGATCTCGTCGACTCGACGTCGATCGCCGAGAAGCTCGGCCCGGAGCGCTCGAAGTTCCTCTTCGACGAGGTCGTCGGCCTGCTGGCCGAGCAGGTGCGTCGCTTCGACGGCACGGTCGCGCAGCTGACCGGCGACGGCCTGCTGGCGCTGTTCGGCGCGCCGGTCGCGCACGGCGACGACGCCGAGCGCGCCGTTCGAGCGGCGCTGGCGATGCACGAGGCGCTCGGCCGCTACGCGGCGGACGTCGCGGCCGCCGTACGGGATCGAGCTCGCCGCGCGGGTCGCGGTCAACACCGGGCCCGTCGTCGTGCCCGGAACGCGACGCGCCGCCGGACGTGCTCTACAACGCGCTCGGCGACACGGTCAACGTCGCCGCACGCCTGCAGCCGTCGGCCGGCGCGGGCGGCGTTGTGGTCGGGCCGGCGACCGCGCGCGAGCTGCGCAGGACGGTTCGAGCTCGAGTCGCTCGGCGAGCTGGAGCTCAAGGGCAAGGCGGAGCCGGTCGCCGCGCTTCCGCGTCGTCGGCGAGGCCGACGCGGAGGCGGTGCAGCGAGAGCCCGCTCGTCGGGCGCGAGCGCGAGCTCGCCACGCTCGTCGACGCGCTCGCCCGCCTCGAGGACGGCCTCGGGACGATCGTCTCGATCACGGGCGAGCCCGGCATCGGCAAGAGCCGACTCGTCGCCGAGGCGCGTGCGCGCGCCGGCGACGACGTTCGCTTCCTCGTCGGGAACGCATCCTCGTACACGAGCCAGGCGCCCTTCTGGCCCGTACGCGACCTCCTGCGCGGCTGGCTCGGCGTCGGCGTCGCTGACCCCGAGGGCCGCGTCCGCCTCGAGCTGAAGGCCGCGCTCGCAGCCGTCCTCGACGGGCAGGCCGAGGCCGTCTATCCCTTCCTCGCGCTCGCTGCTCGGGCTCACCCTCGAAGGACGCGGACGAGGAGCGCCTGAGCGGGCTGAGCCGCGATTCCGTGCAACGGCAGACGTTCGAGGCCGTCGCGACGCTGCTGGAGACGCTCGCGCAGCGAGCAGCCGCTCTGCGTCGTCTTCGAGGACCTGCACTGGGCGGACGACTCGACGCTCGCCCTGGTCGAGGAGCTGCTCGAGCTCGCCGACCGGGAGGCCGACCGTGCTCGTGCTGCTCTACCGCAGCGAGCGCGACCACGGCGCCGTGGCACCTCGGCGAGGTCGCCCGGCAGCGCTTCCCGCACCGGCTCGTCGAGCTGGAGCTGCGGTCGCTGGCCACGGAGGAGAGCAAGCTGCTCGCCGGCGGCGCCGCCGGCGCCGACCTGCCGGAGGAGGTCTCCGAGCTGCTCGCCGCCCGCTCGGGCGGAAACCCGTTCTTCCTCGAGGAAGCGCTGCGTGACCTCGTCGAGCGCGGCGTGCTGCAGCCCGTCAACGCCCACTGGGAGCTCACGATCGCCGCAGAGGAGCTGACCGTGCCCGCTGCTCGTGCAGGAGACGCTGCAGGCTCGGCTCGACCGGCTCCAGCCCGACGACGCGCGAGGTCGCGAGCATCGCATCGGTCATCGGCGGCACGTTCGGCCTGCCGCTGCTCGAGCGGCTGACCGACTCCGCCGAGGCTGCCAGCCGCGCTCTCGGAGCTGCAGCGGCTCGACCTCGTCGTCGAGGAGCGGCGACGGCCCGTGCGCGAATACCGCTTCCGCCACGGCCTCGTCCAGGAGGTCGCGTACGGCTCGCTGACCGAGGCGCGGCGGCGCGAGCTGCACCGCGCGGCCGGCGAGGCGCTCGAGGAGCTGCGCGCCGGACGCGCTCGAGGAGGTCTACGAGCCGCTCGCGCGCCACTTCAGCCGAGGCGGGCGACGCCGACAAGGCCGTCGAGTACCTGCTCGCCGCCGGCGACGCCGCCTGGGCGCTCTACGCCGACCGGCCGGCGCTCGCGCACTACCGGCGCGCGCTCGACTTCATGGCAGGCGGACGACCCGCCGGGCACGCGACCTCCTCTGCAAGATCGCCGCTCGCCCACCACCTCGACTTCGACTTCGTCGCCGCCGACGCGGCGTGGGCGAGGCGCGGCGCGCAGCCCTGCCGAGCGGCCACGCGAGCGCCGACACCGACCGAGCGTCTGGTCATCGCCGCGGTCCCGTTCTCTCAGCCGCTTCCTGCCGGGTCACCCCGTACGACACGCCGGGCTGGTGGCTCACCGCCGACCTGTTCTCCGGGCCTGCTCCGCCTCGAGCGCGGGCTCAACGTCGACGCTCGACACGGCCGCGGAGCTCCGGGTCTCCGAGCGACGGCCTCCGCTACACGGCGCGCCTGCGCGCCGACGCGGTCTGGTCCGACGGCGAGCCGCTCACGGCGCGCGACTTCGCGTTCGCCTGGAGCGAGATCCGCGCGCGCGGTCTTCCGACCGCGCACCTCCTCGACGACGTGGCCGAGGCGACGCGCGCCGACGACGCGACGCTCGAGATCCGCCTTCGCGAGCCGCGTCCCGTACTTCCCCTACCTGCTCGCCCTCGCCGCAGCTGTTCCCCTGGCCCGCGCACGTCTGCGAGCGCGTCGGGGATCGCCTGGCGCGAGCCGCCGCACCTCGTCACGCAACGGCGCCTTCGTCCTCGTCGAGCAGGACGAGCGGCACGCGCTGCTCGTCGCCAACGACGCGCTGGCACGGCGCGCCGCGGCAACGTCGCGCGAGGTCGATCGTCCTGTTCCGTCACCGCCGGACGAGTATCGACAGCGGCTTGGCAACGCGGCGACCTCGACCTCCAGATCGGCCGGCGCCGCTCGATCGGGCCGACGCGCGCGTCCGCGAGCGCGGACCCGGCGCTGGCGACGTAGTTCGTCGGCTTCGTCTGCCGACGCCCCGCCGTTCGACGACCCGCTCGCGTCCGGCGCGCTTCGCGCACGCGCTCGACCGCGCGCGCATCGCTCGAGGAGCGGGCGGCGGCGGCGAGCCGGCGTCGGACGGCGGCTTCCTGCCGCCGGCGATGCCCGGCCACTCGCACCGGATCGGGCTCGACTACGACCCGGCGCGCGCACGCGAGCTGCTCGCCGACGGCGGGCTTCCCGAACGGCCGAGGGCTGCCGGAGATCATCCTCGCCGCGCCGTGGACGGACATGGGCGGAGCCGGTCGCAGACGCAGTGGCGCGACGGACTCTCGGCGCGCGACGTCACGATCGTCACGCTCGACCCGCTCGACGAGCGACCCTCGCCTGACCTCGACCCGCCGGCGACGCTGCTGGTTCCACGGCTGGGGCGCCGACTTCCCGGACCCGGCCGGCTTCTTCGCGCCGGCGCTGACGGCGCTCGCGGGCACACGGCCGCGCTCTACCGCGACGACGAGCTGCTCGAGGCTGCTCAGCGCGTTCGCGGAAGGCGCCAGCGATCGCGACGAGCGGCTCCGGCTCGTCCAGGAGCTCGATCGCACCTGGCTGGCGCGAGCACGTCGCGCTGCGTGCCGCTGTGCTACCCGAGGTCGGTCACGGTTGCGGCGTCCGTGGGTGCACGGCTTCTGGACGACGCCCGCTGCTGCCCGGGCACATCAGCGACATCGAGCATCCGCCGCTGACTCACGCTCTTCGCGCGGTGCGAGCCGGAGAGCGCCGTCGCCGAGCCCGAGCCCGACGAACACCGTCCCGCTGACGTAGCGCTGCGCCCGGGCGAAGCCGCGGTGGCCGCGCAGCCGGTCCGACGCCGTGCCCGCGACGAGCACCCACGAGCCGTCGCTGACCACGGCGAGCGCGACGAAGAGCAGGCCGAGCGCGAGCATCTGCAGCCCGACGTGGCCGGCCTCCGCGTCGACGAACTGCGGCAGGAAGGCGAGGAAGAAGAGCGCCGTCTTCGGGTTGAGGATCTGCACGACGACGCCCTGGGCGAAGCGGCGCCGGTGCCGTCGCTGCCGCGGCGGCGCGTCCGGGTCGGTCGGGCTGCCGCCGCGCAGGAGCGTCCAGATCCCGATCGCGACCAGGTACGCCGCGCCGACGTAGCGGACGCTGTCGAAGGCGAGCGCCGACGACGCGAGCAGCGCCGAGAGGCCGAGCGCGGCGGCCGCCACGTGAACGAGGCGCGCCGCACTGGATCCCGAGCATCGACGCGAGCCCCGCGCGCCGCCCGCCCTCGAGCGAGTTGGCGACGATGTAGAGCACGGCCGGCCCCGGGACGACGAGCAGCGCGATCGACGCGCCGACGAAGACGGCGAGGCTGGCCGGGTCGGTCATCAGCGGTTGAGCTCCCAGACCAGCCGCAGCCCGTCGAGCGTGAGGAACGGATCGACCGCCGCGATCGTGCTCGAGTGCGGCGCGACGAGGTCGGCCAGGCCGCCCGTCGCGACGACCGGAGCGCTCGGGCGCGTCGAGCTCGCCGCGGATCGCCGCCACGATTCCGTCGACCTGTCCGGCAAAGCCGTACACGAGCCCGGACTGGAGGCCGCCGACGGTCGTCTTGCCGATCACGCTGGGCGGCTCGACGTAGTCGACCTTGACCAGGCGCGCGGCGCGGGCGAACAGCGCTTCCATCGAGATCTCGATCCCCGGCGCGAGCACGCCGCCGACGTACTCGCCCTCGGGCGAGACGACGTCGAAGTTCGTCGAGGTGCCGAAGTCGACGACGATCACGGGAGCGCCGTAGCGCTCCTTGGCGGCGACGGCGTTGACGATCCGGTCGGGACCGACCTCGCGCGGGTCGTCGTAGCGGATCGGAATCCCCGTCTTGACGCCCGGCCCCACGACGAGCAGATGCGCGTGCGTCCAGCGGGTCGCGAGCCGCTCCCACTCGCGGATCGAGCGTGGGAACGGTGGAGGCGAGGCAGATCCCGTCGACCGCGTCCAGGTCGAGCAGGCCGCCGACGCAGGACCGCCAGCTCGTCGCCGGTTCGCTGCGCCTCGGTCGCGAGGCGCCAGTGCTCGCCGAGCTGCTCGCCCTCGTAGAGGCCGAGCGCGGTCTGCGTGTTGCCGACGTCGACGGCGAGCAGCATGGGCGCAGTGTAGGGGCGCGCGATTAGCTACACGGGGGCCGAGGCTTGCCTCGCCCGTACTACGAGGGCTCGTCGTCCGAGGGCGAGCGGCTCGCCGAGCCGCTCCGCGAGCGCCTCGGCGGTGAGCTTCGGCTCGTCGCCCTCGCCGCGCAGCTCCTCCACCGTCACGTCGCCCGAGGTGTAGACCTCGGCGCGCGGGATGATCCGCGTCGGCCGGTTCTTGTCCCAGACCCAGACGTCCTCCATCTGGATGTGGAAGAACGGGTAGCTCGCCTGGGGCACGACCTTGAGGTCGAGCTTGTTGCAGAGATAGGTCGCGTCCTGCGTGAGGATGCAGTAGCGGAAGAGGCCGAAGACGGCCGTGTACTCGCGCTTCAGCTCCAGCTCCAGCTTGGCCTCGAACTCGTCGAGCTCGTCGAGGTGGCTCATGATGGCTCAGTGTAGTCGTCCGAGCAGGTCCGCCACGGTCCCGCGGCCCGGCACGATGAGGCCCGGCTCGAGCTCCGCCAAGCGGCTCGAGCACGAATCGGCGCTCGTGCAGACGCGGGTGCGGGACCGTGAGGCCCGGCTCGTCGACGACCTCGTCGCCGTAGAGGAGCAGGTCGAGATCGATCGTCCGCGGGCCGTAGCGTGGGCCGTCGCGGGTCCGGCCGAGCGCGCGCTCGACCTCGAGCAGCGCGTCGAGCAGCTCCCGCGGGCCGAGCTCGGTCTCGACTGCGGCCGCGCGTTGAGGAACGCGCGGCTGGTCGTCGTACCCCCACGGTTCCGTCTCCCGGAACGAGGAAACGGCAACGACGACCACGCGCTCGCCGAGCAGCTCGAGCGCCCGCCGCAGCGTCGCCTCGCGGTCGCCGAGGTTCGAGCCGAGGCCGACGTAGCGCACGAGCCACAACGCGACCTTAACCGAGGCTCTTACATCCCCACTGCCTCCGGCCGCGTAGAACTCGAACAACCGTGCTTGCCTCCCTCCTCGCCTCTCTCCTCGCCGCTGGCTTCGCCCGCGCTTGTGGCGAGTCAACACGGGCCCTCGGCTCCGACGCTCGTCCAGCTCGCGCCGAGGGCTGCCTGCGCCGACGCCGCCACGCTGCGTCGGGCCGGTGCGACCGTCGTCGCGCCGGAGCTGCGGCTGTACCGGCTTCGCGCGGCGCGCGCCGAGCGCCTCGAGCCGGGCTCGCGAGCGCGCGACGCGCTGCAGACCATGACGACCGACCGCCCCGCCGGGCCGCTTGACGGCCACGAACCGCCGACGACCCGCTCGTCGCCGAGGAGTGGTGGCGCTCGGTCGTCGGGATCGACGGCCTGACCCCGCCGGGCCCGGGCAAGCCCGTGACCGTCGTCGACTCGGGCATCTCCGCCATCGCATCCCGAGTTCGCGGGGCGCCCGAACCTCGAGCTGCTCAACCCGCAGGAGCCGGCACCGCTCGGCGGCGAGCACGGGACGATGGTGTCGTCGCTCGTCGGCGCTCCCGTGAACGGCGTCGGCATCGTCGGCATCTATCCCGAGGCCGTCCTACGCGTCGTGGGACGCCGCGCTCGGCGAGGGCCGCCAGCTCGCGACGAGCGACATCGTCGCCGGAATCGTCGCGGCCGCGCGGCGTGGCCCCGGCGTGATCAACCTCAGCCTCGGCGGTCCCGACCGCGACTCGCTGATCGAGCAGGCGGTCAACGTGGCGGTCCGCTCGCGGCTCGCTCGTCGTCGCCGCCTCCGGGAACGAGGGCAGCGACGGCAGCCCGCCCGGCTATCCCGCCGCGCTCCCGCACGTGCTCACGGTCGGCGCGACCAGCCGCAGCGGAGGCGTCGCCGGCTTCTCGAGCCGCATCCCGTTCGTCGACCTCGCCGCACCCGGCGACGACATGCTCGTCGCGTCGCGCTCAGCAGAACGGCTGGCGCCGCGGCGTCAGCGGCACGAGCTTCTCGTCCCCGCTCGTCGCCGGCGCCGCGGCGTGGGTCTGGACGGTCCGCCCCGAGCTCGACACCACCCAGCTGTTCGAAGTGATGCGCCGCTCGGCGCGGGACATCGACGCGCCCGGCCACGACCCGCGCAGCGGCTTCGGCGCGCTCGACGTCGGTCGCGCGCTCGCGTGGGCCGCCCCGATTCGCGATCCGCTCGAGCCGAACGACGACGTCGAGTTCGTCCGCCCCGACGGCTTCTTCGCCACCGGCCTGGCGCCGCTGACGACGCGGACGACGCGCGCGCTCCTGCTCGCCGCACGCCTGGACACGATCGAGGACCCCCGCGACCTCTACCGCGTCTGGCTGCCCGCGCGGCCGCGCCGTCCGCGTCACGATCCGCTCGGCCGCCGACGTCGACCTCGGCCGTCTGGAGCGGTGCGACCGTGACCGTCGAGCAGCCCGGCGCTCGGTACGCCTGGCCGTCAGCGCCCGGCCCGGCACAGGGAACGAGGGACTCGTCGTGAAGGCTCGCCGCGCGGGCGCTGGGCCTACGTCGCGGTCACGCCGGGACGTGGCGTCTCCGCCGCCGACTACCGGCTCTCGGTCGCTCGGCCGCCTGAGGCGCGTCCAAGCGCGGACGGTCCCACTCGTCCGCAACGGCCCCTGTCCAGCCTCAGAGGCTGGACAGGGCCTTGCCAGGCACCTGGGCGTGCGTTTTTGGCTCGGCGAGGGCGATCGCCGTCCCGATAGCGCACGCTATCGACGCTGCCTCGGCACGGCTGGTGCGGCCATGTCGAGGCGTGCGATCAGCGCTCGACGATCACGGCCGCGTGCTCCACCGGCAGCGCCAGCTCGACGTCGGGCTTGCGCACGCGGACCCGAACGCTCGCAACGGGCAGTCCACCCACGCAGTCGGTCGGCGATCGCAGCGGCGAGCGCCTCGAGCAGGTGGTAGGCCCTGCCCTCCGAGACCTCGCCGCACGAGCGCCACGACGTCGCGGTAGTCGACGGCGTCCTCGATCTCGTCGCTCGCGGCCGCCCGCTCGCCGACCGGCTCGAGCCAGACGTCGACGAGGAACCGCTGTCCCCGGCGCCGCTCCTCCTCGAGCACGCCGTGGTAGCCCACGAGCTCGATCCCGAGCACTTCGACCGTCACGCGACGCCTGCCCCTCTCGACGGCCGCCGCGAGCGCGAGCGCCTCGACGTGGGGACGCACGTCGTGGACGCGGAAGATCGACGCGCCGCGGTCGAACGCGGCCACCGCCGCCCCCACCGAGCCGTCGACGCTGACCCGTGCGGGCCTCCGGATCGCCCAGCGCGCGGCCGATCGTGCGACTTGCGCGAGAGGCCGACGAGCACCGGCCGGCCGAGCGCGACGAGCGCGTCGAGCCCCTGCAGCAGCTGCGAGGTTCTGGTCGGGCGTCTTGCCGAAGCCGAAGCCCGGATCGAGGCAGATCCTGCTCCTCGTCGATCCCCTCGGTCGACCGCGAACGCCAGCCGCTCCTCGAGGAATGCCGCCACGTCGGCGACGACGTCGTCGTAGCGCGGGTCGAGCTGCATCGTCCGCGGCTCGCCCTGCATGTGCATCAGGCAGAGATACGCGCCGGCGTCCGCGACGACGCCCGCCAGCTCGGGATCGCCGCGCAGCGCGGTGACGTCGTTGACGAGCTCGGCGCCGAGCGCGAGCGCCCGCCGTGCGACCTCCGCCTTCGCTGTGTCGATCGACACGGGCAGCCCTGCGAGCGCCTCGAGTACGGGGACGACGCGGCGCAGCTCCTCGTCGACCGAGACGGGTTCGGCCCCCGGCCGCGTCGACTCGCCGCCGACGTCGACGATCGCCGCGCCCTCGTCCAGCAGGCGGCGCGCGCCGGCAATCGCGTCCTCCGGACCGCAGGTGTACCCCGCCGTCAGAGAAGCTGTCGGGCGTGACGTTGACGACCCCCATCACCGCGGGCCGCCGCAAACGTTCCTCCAGGGGCGCACGTCTCATTGACGATGGACGTTAGCTCGCCAGGCGAGCGCCGACGGGGCCGCCGGGCAGCTCTCGCGCTCGGGCTCCTCGCACTGCTCCTGGCCGCGGTGGCGATCGCGTCCACCGGGAACACCCCGCTCGGCGAGGGCGATGCGCGGCGCCCGGCCGACCAGGTGGTCGACGTCGCGGCGACCCTCTTCCTCGTGCTGATGGCGATCGGCGCCGGCCTGATCGTCGTGCTGCTCGTGCTCCGCAAGGACGTCATGGCCGAGGGAGCCCGGCTGCGCCGCGAGAAGGGTCGGACAACGGGGTTGATCACGGCCGGCATCGTCTTCCTCCTGCTCGGCCTCGCGTTCTGGTTCGCACGGGACCGCGAGCCGGTCTTGCGAGGCCTGCCGCCCACGGCCCGTCTCCCAGGCGCCCGGCGGCCGACGGACGCGAGCCGGCCCGTGACCGCTACGAGCCGCAGTTCACCCTGCTGCCCTTGCTGATCGTCGGCGGCCTGGCGGGAGCCGGGATCGCGGCCGCATACGTCTCGCACAGGGCACGCCGCCGAGCGCTCGGGAGCGGCGACCCCGAGCTGGCGCTGATCCTCGCCGATGTCGTCGCCGAGACACTCGACGACCTGCGCGCAGAGGCCGATCCGCGCAAGGCGGTGATCGCGACCTACGCGCGGCTCGAGCGGGCGCTTGCCGCCTACGGGCTGCCGCGGCGCCCGTCCGAGGCGCCGGAGGAGTACGTCGCGCGTATCCTCGGCGAGCTCGAGGTCGGGAGCGCCTCGGTGCAGCGCTTGACCGCGCTCTTCGCACGGGCGAAGTTCTCCCAGCACGAGGTGGACCATGGAATGAAGGACGAGGCGATCGACACCCTGGAGGAGCTGCGCACCGAGCTGCGTGCGGCGGAGATCCGCGCGGCCGAGGAGCGCGCCGTGGCGCTCGCCGAGGCGCGAGAGCGGGCCGCCGGGTGAAGCGCGTCGTCCTGCGCGCGGCGGAGGTGCTCGTCCTGCCCACCGCGGCGCTCGTCGCCGTGCTCGTGCTCGCCCCGGGCCGGGCGGCGCTCGCCGTCCACGTCTACGTCCTCGTCCTGCTCGCGGCGGCGCTCGCTTCCGTGGTCGGATCGATCGCATCGTCGCAGCGCGACGAGGCTGCATCGTCGTTCGATGCCGCCCTCCGTCGCCCGACCCGATGCCCACGAGCGGCTGAAGGAGCTCGTGCGACTCGAGCGCGAAACCGCGCTCGCCCAGTCGAGCGCATTCGACCTCCACTACCGCCTGCGGCCGGTTCTCCGCGAGATCGCCTCCGGGCTGCTCGCCGTCCGCCGCGGCGTCGAGCTCGACCGGAGACCCGAGCGGGCTCGCGAGCTGCTCGGCGAGGAGACGTTCGAGCTCGTCCGCGCCGACCGCGAGCCGCCCTGGGACCGCCTGGCTCCCGGCCTCGAGGTCGACGAGTTGCATCGCGTCGTCGCGCGCCTGGAGGCGATCTAGCCTCCATGCAGCTCGCGGAGGTACACGAGCAAGGCGCGCGCATCCTCGACGAGGTCGAGCGGGCGATCGTCGGCAAGCGCGAGCGGCTCGAGCTCGTCCTGCTCGGCCTGCTCGCGGACGGGCACGTCCTGCTCGAGGACTTCCCGGGGCTGGCGAAGACGCTGGCCGCCCGCTCGTTCGCCGCCGTCACGAGCCTCGGCTTCGCGCGAATCCAGTTCACGCCCGACCTGATGCCCTCCGACGTGACGGGCTCGTCGATCTGGAACCAGCGCGACGGCGACTTCGACTTCCGGCCCGGGCCCGATCTTCACCAACCTGCTCCTCGCCGACGAGATCAACCGCGCCCCGCCGAAGACGCAGGCGGCGCTGCTCGAGGCGATGCAGGAGCGGCAGGTGACGATCGAGGGCGTCACGCACGTGCTCGAGCCGCCCGTTCCTCGTGCTCGCCACGCAGAACCCGATCGAGTACGAGGGCACGTACCCGCTGCCCGAGGCCCAGCTCGACCGCTTCGTCCTCCGGACGGGCTTCGGCTACCCGACCGCCGAGGAGGAGTGGGAGGTGCTCGAGCGGCGCATGGAGCGGCGCGAGGACGAGGTCGCGCCTCGAGGCGGTCGTCGACCGGGAAACGCTGCTCGCAATGCAGTTGGCGGTCGAGGACGTGCATGTGTCGCCGAGCGTCGGGCACTACATGGTCGAGCTCGTGGGCGCGACCCGCGAGAGCGCGCAGCGCCGCGGTCGGCGCCAGCCCGCGCGGCTCACTGGCGCTGCTCAAGCTCTCGCGCTGCCGAGCCGCTCTCGCGGGCCGCGACTTCGTCACGCCGGACGACGTCAAGGCGGTGGCGGTGGCGGCGCTCGCGCACCGGCTCGTGCTCAAGCCCGAGCTCTGGGTGCAACGGCTGTCGGCCGAAGACGTCGTACGCGACATCCTCGACGTCGTGCCCACGCCGCCGGCCGAGGACGTCACCGCTCCGGCCACCGTGACCCGCCGGGCGTCGCCGCGGGTGGTCGCCTACGCGGCGCTCGCCGCGCTCGGCCTCCTCGGCGCGCTGGCCCTGCGCCGGCCCGAGCTGGCAGCGCTCGCCGCGCCGTTCGCCGGCGTGCTCGCGCTCGGGCTCGCGACGACGCGTCCGCCCGAGCTCGGCCTCTGGCTCACGGTCGAACGCGAGCGCGCGATCGAGGGCGACGAGCTGAAGACGACGATCGAGCTGAACGCCGGCACCGCGGTCGAGCGGCTCGAGCTCGTGCTCGCGCTCCCGGGCGGCCTCGAGACCGCGGAGGGCGAGAATCCCGTCTCCGTCCGCCTCGGCGCGGACGAGGAACGGACGCTCGAGCTGACACTCCGCTGCGACCGCTGGGGCAGCTACGAGCTCGGCGACGTGTATCTGCGGGCGCGCGACCGGCTCGGGCTCTTCTTCTGGGAGGGACGCGTGCGGCGGCCGCACCGGCTGCGCGTCTACCCCAGCCCCGAGCGCCTGCAGCACATGCTCGAGCCGCTCGAGACGCAGGCCTACGCGGGCAACGAGGTCGCCCGCGTGAAGGGCGACGGGCTCGAGTTCGCCGACACTCGCCTCTACGTCCCCGGCGACCGCCTGCGCTCGATCAACTGGCGCGCGAGCGCCCGGCGCGGCGAGCTGATCGTCAACGACCGCCACCCGGAGCGTAACACCGACGTGATCGTCTTCCTCGACAGTTTCGCCGAGGCGCGCACGCTCGAGGAGAGCACGCTCGACCGCGCCGTACGGGCGGCGGCGACCTTCGCCGCGATGTCGCTCGACCGCCGCGACCGCGTCGGGCTCGTCACCTTCGGCGGCGTCCTCCGCTGGCTGATGCCGGGCAGCGGGCTGCAGCAGCGCTACCGGCTCGTCGACGCCGTGCTCGAGACCGAGGTCGAGTTCAGCTACGCGTGGAAGGACGTCAACGTGATCCCGGCCCGGGTGCTGCCGCCGAAGGCGCTCGTGGTCGCCGTCACGCCGCTGCTCGACCCGCGCTCGGTGGGCGCGCTGCTCGACCTGCGCGCACGCGGCTACGACCTCGCCGTCGTCGAGGTGTCGCCGGTGCCGTTCGTGGAGGCCGGCGAGAGCGAGACGGACCAGCTCGCTTACCGGCTCTGGCTGCTCCGCCGCGACGAGCTGCGGAGCCGCTTCGAGCGCCTCGGCGTCGCCGTCGGCACGCTGGGACGACGAGGCCCCGCTCGCGGCCGCCGTGGAGGGGGTGAGAGCATTCAGGCGTCACGCGCTGCTCGCGCGGCGATAGGCGCCGCGCTCGGGTCGTTGGCAGTGGCCGGTTCGCTCGCCGCCTGGCTGGCGCTCGCGGAGAGCGGGCCTACCCGCGGAGCCTTGGTCGCGGGCGGTCTCGCGGTCCTCGTGCTGGCGGTCGGGCTCCTCCTGCGCACGCCGACGGCCGTACCGGCCGCGGTCGTCCTCCTCGGCGGCGAGTACGCGCTCGTCCTCTCCCTGGAGGACTACTCGTTGGACACGCGCGCGGCGGTCGCCGCGGCGGGGCTGCTCGTCGTGGCGGAGCTCGCATACTGGTCGCTCGAGCTGCGGGCGGAGATCACCGACGAGCCGGGCTCGTACGCGCGGCGCCTGGCCGTCCTCGCGGTCCTGGCTCTGGGCGCCCTGGTGCTCTCAGGCGGCCTGCTCGCCGTGGTCGACCTCGCCGGCCGCGAGGGGCTGGCGGTCGAGATCGCGGGGGCCGCTGCAGCGCTGGGCGCGTTCGTGCTGCTCTGGTCGCTGGCGCGCCGTTCTCCAAGCGGTTAGTCGATCCGCCGGCGAGGCGGTCGCGATCGCGAAAGCCGGTTCCCGCGGGATGACCCTGCGTCCCTACGAGGGCTCGGGCGGCGGGGGCTGCATCGCCGCGCCGGGCACCGGCCGCGGCTGCGGCTTCAGCACCGGCTTCTTCTCCGCCTCCGGCTCCGGCTCCTCCACGGGCGGTTCCGGCTCGGCGAAGATCGACTCCTCGGCCTCACCGGCCAGCAGCCGCTCGAACTGGTCCTTGTCGATCGTCTCGCGCTCGATCAAGATCGCCGAGAGCCGGTGCAGCGCGTCCATGTGGTCGCGCAGCACCCGCGTCGCCGTGTCGTGCGCCTCCTCGATCACGCGTCGGATCTCGTCGTCGATCTCCCGCGCGATCTCGTCCGAGTAGTCCGGCTGGGCGCCCATCTCGCGGCCCGAGGAAGGGCATGTCGTGGTCGCGGCCGAGCACGCGCGGGCCGAGCTTCTCGCTCATCCCGAAGCGCATGATCATCTGCTTCGCGGTCGAGGTGATCCGCTCGAGGTCGTTCGCCGCGCCCGTCGTCACCTCGTGGAAGACCAGCTCCTCCGCGGCCCGGCCGCCCAGCGTCATCGCCATCTGCGCCATCAGCGTGCTCTTCGTCGTCAGGTACCGGTCTTCGCTCGGGAGCGAGATCGTGTACCCGAGCGCCTGCCCGCGCGACACGATCGAGATCTTGTGCACCTCGTCCGTCTCGTCCAGGTAGAAGCCGACGAGCGCGTGACCCATCTCGTGGTAGGCGGTGATCTTCCGCTCCTTCTCCGAGAAGAGCCGCGACTTCTTCTCGGGGCCGGCGATCACCCGCATGATCCCCTCTTCCAGCTCGTCCTGGCCGACCACCTTGTTGCCACGCCGCGCCGCGAGCAGCGCCGCCTCGTTGATCACGTTCGCCAGGTCGGCGCCCGTGAACCCTGGCGTCCCGGCGGCGAGCACGTCGAGCTCGATGTCCTTGTCCAGCGGCTTGCCCTTCGCATGCACCTCGAGGATCTCCTTGCGACCCTTCCGATCCGGCGTGTCCACGACGATCTGCCGGTCGAAACGGCCCGGCCGCAGCAGCGCCGGATCGAGAATGTCAGGCCGGTTCGTCGCGGCGATCAGGATGATGTTGTCCTTCAGCTCGAACCCGTCCATCTCGACGAGGAGCTGGTTCAGCGTCTGCTCACGCTCGTCGTGGCCGCCGCCCAGGCCGGCGCCACGGTGGCGCCCGACGGCGTCGATCTCGTCGATGAAGATGATGCAGGGGCTCGCCTGCTTGGCCTGCTCGAACAGGTCGCGCACGCGTGAAGCGCCGACACCGACGAACATCTCGACGAAGTCCGAGCCCGAGATGGAGAAGAAGGGCACGCCCGCCTCGCCCGCGGTCGCGCGCGCAAGCAGCGTCTTGCCCGTGCCCGGCGGCCCGTAGAGCAGGACGCCCTTGGGGATCCGCGCGCCCAGTGCCTGGAACTTCTTCGGGTTCTCGAGGAACTCCTTGATCTCCTGGAGCTCCTCCACCGCCTCGTCCGCACCGGCGACGTCCTTGTAGGTCACCTTCGGCGAGTCGGGCGACATGCGCTTGGCGCGGCTCTTGCCGAAGCTCATCACCTTCGAGCCGCCGCCCTGCACCTGGTTCATCAGGAAGATCCAGAAGCCGATCAGGAGCACGAACGGCAGCAGACCGGTGAGCAGCGCCCACCAGGCCGAGGTGCCGACGCCCTTGGAGTCGAACTTGACGTTCTTCGTCCTCGAGCAGGTTCTGGTACTGGGTCGCCGACTGGTCGGTCGGGTAGTGCACCTTCACCTTGCGGCCGTCGTCGAGCGTCGCCTTCAGCTCGTGCCGGCTCGGGTTGAACTGCACCTCGTTGACGTTCCCGGCCTTTGTCTCGCTGATCAGCTCGGAGTACGTCACCTTCTGCTCACTGCCGCGCCGCGGGATCAGCGTCTGGCTCGCCAGGTAGACGAGCAGCACGATCACCACGAGCGGGAAGAGCGCTGAACGGAAGAACCTATTCATGGCGCGACCCTGAGGGTAGCAGCCTCCCTCCCGCGTTCCCGAGCGCTATGTGGCAGACGGCACGAGGCTCGGATGGAGCACGCCGATGTAGGGCAGGTTGCGGTAGCGCTCGGCGAAATCGAGCCCGTAGCCGATCACGAACTTGTTCGGGATCTCGAAGCCGACGTAGCGCAGCGGCACGTCGACCTCGCGCCGCTCGGGCTTGGTCAGGAGCGCGCAGATCTCGAGCGAGGCCGGCTTGCGCGCAAGCAGCGTGCGGCGCAGGTAGGAGAGCGTGAGCCCGGAGTCGACGATGTCCTCGACGACGAGCACCTCCCGTCCCGCGATGTTGATGTCGAGGTCCTTGAGGATGCGGACGACGCCCGACGAGTTCGTCGCCGCCCCGTAGCTCGAGATCGCCATGAAGTCGATCTCGCACGGCACCGTCAGCCTCCGCATCAGGTCGGCCATGAAGAAAACGGCCCCCTTGAGCACGCCGACGAGCAGCAGGTCGCGACCCTCGTAGTCGGCCGAGATCTGCGCCCCCAGCTCCCCGATCCGCGACTGCAGCTCGTCTTCCTCGATCAGGACCTCCCCGACCCCGTCCTCGACGCCGGACAGTCACCCGTCCCGCCTCGCTCGTACCGTGCCTTCCCAGCCGGGCGCCTCGGCAATTCCGGGCACGCTCACGACCTCGTCGCCGTGCACCACGATCGGCCACCCGTCCCGCTCCGAGCGCGGCACCTTCGCGTCCACGAGCAGATCCTGCACCTTCTTGCGCCGTCCCGTCAGCCGATCCCCCGGGCGCCGGGTGCGCACCTCGAGCCCGTCGGCGTCGGAAGAGAGCAGCCAGGGGCCCCAACGCACCTCGCCCTCGAGCCGCAGCGTGTCGTACTCGCGCACCGCCCGCACCCCACCGCCGACGTCGACAGCGCGCGAGCCGGACCGCGACGAGAGGAGCTCGACGAGCGAGCGCTCGAGCGCCCGCGGCAGCCGTGGACGCTCGTCCGCCAGCGCGAGCAGGTTCGCGTCCGCACCGGGATGGAGGCGCCGCAGCAGGGGCAGGATCTCGTCGCGGACGAGCCCGCGCTTCGTGTCGCGATTGGTCGTGTCCGTGCGGAACGCGAGGCCGTGCTCGCGGCAGTACGCCTCGGTCTCGTCGCGCCACAGCGTCAGCAGCGGCCGCACCACGCCGTCCTCGCGCCGGGGCTTGATCCCACGCGTGGAGCCGCTGGCGACCAGTCGGTAGAGGACGGTCTCGACCTGGTCGGACGCCGTGTGGCCCGTCGCCCGCAGGCCGCGACCCTCGGTCAGCCGGTAGCGGAGCTCGCGCAGCTCGCTTTCGCTCTCTGCCCGCGGCGCCTCGATCACCTGGGCGCCCATCAGCTCGCGACAGTGTGCCGCGTCCTCGTCCGCCTCGCGGCCGCGCAGGCCGTGATTGACGTGGACGGCGGAGGCGCGGTAGCCAAGCGCGCCGAGCGCGTGCCAGAGGCAGGTCGAGTCGGCGCCGCCGGAGACGAGACAGGTGACCTCGCCGCCCGGCGCGATCAGGTCGTGAGCGCGGACGTAGGTCTCGACACGCTCCTGGAGCATGCGCGCATTGTGGCTGAGAGCGTCAGCCGCCGAGGCCGGCAAGCGATGCCGCGTCGGCGACGTCGTCCGGGTCAGGCGCCTCGACGTCGACGTCGGAGCCGAAGTCGTGCAGGTTCATCGTCATGGCCAGGTCCATCGACTGCCCGCCGGCGGGCACCGAGAACGCGATCGCGAAGCGGCGGAGGAGGCCGTCGTTCCCGACCCACGCGTCGACGAGCGGCGCGATCGTGCCGTTACCCGTCAATTGCTCGAGTTGCTCGAGCGCCGGCCGGAGCTGCTTTCGCTGCGCGGCGGGAAGCGTTCTGACGAACTCGCCGAGGTCGATCCTCGCGAGGTAGTGCGTCGTCCGGACGCCGGCCACCTTCTCGCGTACCCAATGTCGTCAGGTCGCCGTTGGCCGCCTTGAGGAAGTCGAGAAACGCGGACGGGTCGCTCTGGCCCAGGCTACCGACGCCGGGGAGCTGCATCCCCTGTTGCTTCGCCAGCGCCTCGATGTTGAGCGAGACCCATTCCTTCCCGTCAGGCAGCTTGCCGGCGAGGAAGGGCATGCGGATGTACACGACCGGCCAGGCGGAGCGCAGCTCCATCCGCAGGTCCTCGGCGGAGATCTGCCCGCCGAAGCCGCCGAAGAGACCTGCCATGCTGCCGAAGTCCATCGTCATCGACGCGCGCCGGCCGGCCTCGTCGACCGCGCCCGCGGCCGTCAGCTCGATTGCCTCCGACTGCCCGGGCATCGTCATCCGCATGGACAGGTCAAAGCGGTAGCTGCCGGCCTGCTCGGTGCTGGTCGCGGCCTGCGCCAGCGAGCGGAGCGCGGGCGTCGGCCCGTCGGCGACTCGGCGCCGCCGCAACCGGTCGCGACCAGCGCGAGCACGAAGAGGAGCGCGAGCCGGGACCGCATACGCCGTCTATCGGCTTTGCGGAGGCCGGGGTCAGACCCCGTCCGGGGGTCTGACCCCGAACCAGCGTTACGTCCCGTTGATCCGCTGCCAGGATGTCGCGCTGCGCGTACATCTGGGCCTCGGTCGAGGCCGGGTTCAATCCGGACCGCCTCGGCGTTCGCCATCACCGTCGCGAAGGCCGTGTCGGCGCGTCCCGTTGCCGTTCGTGTCGACCAGCTCGGTCAGGTCGAAGGCGCCGTTGGCGAAGTTCAGCCAAGCGGCGAGGAGCTGTCGGTCGAGCTGCTGCGAGGCCGCTGCCGCTGTTCTGGCTCACGTTCATCACGTCGAACGCGAGCGGCACGGTGCGGGCATCGCGCACCTCGTGGAACACGGCGCTCATGAAGTCCACGATGTCGAGGTAGCACTGCCGCCTCGCCTCGGTGAACGCGGTCGGCCGCGGCCGGTACTGCGTCTGCCAGTAGCCGGCGCCACGTTGCTGTGACGCGTTGCCGCCGATGATCACCGAGACCTTGGCGTCGGTCGCGTTGCCTGCCGTCGTCGTCCTTTGCGTCGAAGACGACCTCGTAGAAGCACGCGTCCGCGAACGCGTGCGGCTGGTTCTCGGTCACGTCGCGCGGGTGCGACGTCGGACTGGAGGCCGGGTCGCCCGTTCCGCCGGCGGACAGAGGATCGCGCGGGTCGTTCGGATAGCAGGTCGCGACCTCCGGCGTCGGCGTCGCCGTCGTCCCATTCCCACGTGAGCGTGAGGTCGTCGCTCCCCGGGTCGGTCGAGTTGCCCACGAATGGAACCGGGACGCCTTCGTGCGCGATGAACGTCGGCACGCCGTTGATGTTGACCGTGCCCGTGAGCCCGATCGCGGCGGTCGGGTTGACGTTCGTGACCGTGACCGTGGCCGTGTCGGTGGCCGAGTCACCGAACGAGTCGGTCACCTTGACGCCGACGGTGGCCGCGTAGTTGTCACCGACGACGGTGAACGTGGGCGTCTGGCTCGTCGGAGTCGTCGTACTGGCCGTCGTTGTCGAGATCCCACTCGTACGTGAGCGCGTCACCGTCGGGGTCGCTCGAGCCCGCTGCGGTCAGCTGCTTCGCTCGTGCCCTCCGGCGTCGAGTAGGGCCCGCCCGCGTCTGCCGTCGGGGCCTGGTTCGGCCCGAAGGCGGCACTCATGTTCGCCGCGCAGGCCGTCGACTGCACCCACATCCGGACGCCCGAGTCGTTGCCGTTGTAGAGATCGGAGTTGGGATTCGTCGTGCCGTCGAAGAGGCGGTTGTTCGTCGAGCCCGGGAACGGGTCGCCGTTGTCGGGGAGCCTGGTTCGCGTCGAGCTCGGCGAGCCCGTCCGCCTCGTCGATGTCGACCAGCCGGTGCGATCCCGCGGTGTGGCCGCCGTTCTGGTTGCCGGCCTGCGACTCGTCGATGTGCCAGACGAGGATCCCGCAGCCGACGAGCTGGGCGTCGAAGCCGAAGAGCTGCCGGTTCTCGACCAGGAAGTACTCCCCGGTGCCCGTGGTCGGCGGGTTCCCCAGGATCCAGTCGACGCCGTTCGGGTTCTGCGAGGAACTGGTGCACCTCGCCGCTGTCCTCGACCCGTGCGATGGCCTCGACGAAATGCTGGCGTCGCCGCATGCTCGGTCGGGGTGATCCAGCCCTGGTGCCACTTGCTCCACGGGTCGTAGTGCGGCGGAGTGTCCGCGTTGTTCGTCGTCCCCAGGTACTGGGACGCCATCGTGCTCCAGCTGTTGACGCCCCCGTTGCCGACGTCGGTGTCGTAGAGGTCGGGCAGCCCGAGCGAGTGCCCCAGCTCGTGCGCGAACAACCCGATCGTCTGGATCTGGTTGCAGGTCGGCGTGATCGGATTGTTTGCCAGCCCGGGATCGCTCAACGAATAGGTGAGCTCCGAGTTGATGATGAACGGGTTGACGGTCTTCGGGTTCGAGTCCGGAGCCGGGTCGACGCCCTGTCCCCCGCCAACTCCGCCGGAGTGCGGCCACAGATTGTCGGTGTTCGCGCCGGTGACGCACACGTCGTGCGCCCCGCCCCCGGCATAGATGATCCCGAGCGCGTCGATCTGGCCGTCGTTGTCGTTGTCGTAGTCGCCGAAGTCGATGTTGGGGTCGATGTCGGCGAGCGCCTCTCTGACGAGGTCGTCGTCGCCGTCGGGATTGGTGACGTTGTTGTTGTAGAAGGCCCGGTTTTGGGCGAGCGGGACGCAGGCCGCCGTGCCGCCGTTGTCGCCCACCACCGTCCCGACGAACTGCAGGTCGCCGTAGGAGATCTCGTTGAAGTAGTCGTCCAGGTCGCGACCTCCCGGACCGGATGCCCCGCCACCGAACATGTTGGTCTGCATCTGCGCCGGCGTGAACGTGCAGGCGGGCCCCCCGTTGAACTGGACCATGATGAAGAGAATGTCCGTGTCCGCGCCCGCCCACCCCGGGGTGGCCTGGAGGCGCGGGACGCCCGGTGCGTGTTCCGCCCTCCTCGATGCGGATTGCCTCGACCGCCACGGTCGCTGGCGACGCACGTGCCGCGCCACCGTCGGCCTGTCCTCGAGCACGACCTGGGCGGCCCGGCCGCAAGTCGCCCGGTCAGGCCGCGCCGCGCGTATTTCCAATAGCCGTCCTTGGCGTCACGGATGACCGTGTAGCCGTCCAGGGTCTCGTAGCCGTGGTAGTACTCGTCGCCCCAGATCCGCGCCGGGAACGACTTCCCGTCCGGCTGTCTCAGTGTCCGGACGGCGTTCGGGTCTGCGCCCGTCGCGAGAGCTGAGTTTGCGACGACGAGGTAGAGGCCGAGCGCGAGCACTACGACCAGCCAGCGCGCGCTCCGTCGGAGTCGCAACATGGATGATTCCCCCCTTCCGCCGCAGCAAGATGCGGAATGTGAGGCGACCTTCTCGCACGCGCCGCTTGTTGTCAATGTGTCATTCGGCCGCGTCGGCGAAGCGCGGAGAGCGCACCCACTCGCGCAGCGTCTCGACCGCCGTCTCCACCGCCGCTCGCGAGAGCCGGTGCGGCTCCGCATGCCCGATCGTTCCGATCCGCGCCGGCGGCTGACGACCCTCGGCCCCGTCGAGGATGTAGCGGAGCGGCAAGGCGTGGCCGACGAGCAAGACCGTCTCGCTCGGGGCGGGCGAGCAGCCACTCGAGCGCGTTCGCGACGCGCGTCGCGGTCGCCGTCCGGCTCTCGCCGCCACCGGGACAGTCGACGTCGGCCGCGGTCGTCCACGCCCACTCGCGGTAGGTGGCGAGCGGGCCGCCTTCGTAGCGGCCGAAGTTGATCTCGTTCAACTCGGGCAGCACGATGACCGGAACGTCGCGGCCTTCCAGGGCGAGGGCGAGCGTCTCCTGGGTTCTCAGGAGCTCCGACGCGACTCCGAGGTCGATCTCCTCGATCGGCGAGCCGCTTGCGGAGGGTGATCGCCTCGGCGATGCCGAGTTCGGCAAGTCCCTCGCCGGGCGGAATGCAGCTGACGGTGTCGGATGCGTTCGACGCGGCGTGCGCGTGGCGCGCCGCGATCAGCGTCCTCACAGGAGCACGCTCCGGTAGGTCAGCACCCTGCGCATGCCCACAGTCTCGTAGAGGCCGATCGCAGCCAGGTTCTCGCTCCGGACGAACAGACACACCGTCGGTACATGCGGGAGGAGACGCCGGATCAGGTCGCTCAGCGCCCGCGTGGCATACCGCCTGCGACGAGCCTCCGGATCGGTCCAGACCTGCGAGAGCTGGACTGCCGAGGGCGTCCAGGCCGACGCCTCGGCCTTGAACAGGATCACGCCGTCCTCCTCCCAGAGCCAGGAGCGGCGTTCCTCGATTTGCACGCGCGTGCGCCAGCGGAATCCTTCGGGGTCGCGGCGCAGCGGGTCGACACCGAGCTCTTGCACGTGCGAGGCAGCGCAGGCGGGCACGAGGAGGTCGAGGTCGTCGAGGATGGCCTCGCGGAGGTTCGTCTCGCCCGGCTCAGGGGGTGTCGCGATCGCGAACACGGGCTGGCCTGGACGATCCTCCCGGGCGCGCGACATGCGCTTCGCCGCGGCCTCCCAGAGCTCGCTCACCGCCCGCTCCTCGCCGATCACGAGACGCGCTCCGGAGCGAACGGCGAGGTCGGCGAAAGCGCCGCAGCCGCGGCCGGACGGAACGAGGTTCGTTCCGAGGTGGCAGAGAGCGGAAAGCTCGCCGTCTGCGAGCAGGCCCGCGAAGTGACCTTGCCCGCGTCGGGCGACGTCCTCGAGGTAGACGCGCTCGACGGGGTCGCGTGCGCAGAAGCCGAGGACCTGCTCGCGCGTGGGCTCGAGGACGTGCGCCATCGGCTCGATCCTGCCCGAAGACGCCAGCGTGCGCGAGCGAACCCAGTCGAGACTGCGCGGCTGGTTATACGCTTGCGCGCGTGCCGATCCACCTGCGCGCGGAGCCGGGCGACTACGCCGAGGCCTGTCTGCTCCCCGGCGACCCGCTGCGGGCGAAGTACATCGCCGAGACGTACTTCGAGGACCCGCGGGAGGTAAACGGCGAGCGTGGACTGCTCGGCTACACCGGGACGTGGGAGGGGACGCCGATCTCGGTGCAGGGCACCGGGATGGGATGCCCGGGCGCGACGATCGTCTTCGAGGAGCTGATCCAGCTCGGCGTGAAGAAGCTGCTGCGGGTCGGCACCTGTGGAGGGCTGCAGGCTCATCACGCGCTCGGCGACATGATCGTGGCGATCTCCGCCGTCCCTGCCGATTCGACGGCGATGCACCTGGTCGGGAACGAGCCGCACTGCCCGACCGCGAGCTGGGAGCTCGTCCATGGGGCCGTCCACGTCGCGAAGGAGACCGCGCAGCCGCTCCACGTCGGGCCGATCGTCTCGAGCGACCTCTTCTACAACCCTGACGAGGGTCAGTACGCGCGCTGGTCGCAGCGTGGGGTGCTGGCGGTCGAGATGGAGGCGGCGGCGCTGTTCACCGTTGGAGCGCTCCGGGGCGTCCAGGCCGGTTGCCTGCTCACCGTCAGCGACATCGTCGTCGAGGGCGAGTTCAAGCGCATTTCCGACGACGAGCTGCGCGCGGCGGTCGACAGGATGACCCGGATCGCCCTCGCGACGGCGACGGCCGGCCATTAGCGAGACGGTCTTTCTCGTCAACCCTGCCTCGGCCAACGGGTCGACCGGGCGTCGCTGGCCCGAGATCGCGCGGCGGGCCGCGCTTCGAGGTCTCGAAGGAGACACGCACTTCAGTGCGCGCCAAGGCGACCTGAGCCGTCTCGCGCGCGAGGCGGCGCTCGGCGGCGCTGACCTGCTTGTCGTCGTCGGCGGCGACGGCTCCGTCAACGAGGTCGTCAACGGGATCGGTGGACTTGACAACGCGCCCGAGCTGGCGGTGATCCCACGCGGCACCGGCTGGGACTTCGTGCGCACATTCGACATCCCCCGCGATACAGACAAGGCGGCCGACGTCGCGCTCGCACGGGCAGACGGTGACGATCGACCTCGGCCGGGTCGCCTATCGCGCCTGGGCCGGTGGTGAGACGGAGTCGTGGTTCGCCAACGTCGGGAGTGCCGGGATGAGCGGCGCCGTCGCCCAGCGCGCCAACGACACCAGTAAGGCGCTCGGCGGCAAGGTCTCGTACTTCTGGGCGACGTTCGCAGTCTTCGCCGGGTGGTCGGCGACAGACATGCACGTCGCCGTGGACGGCGAGACCCGCGACGGCAAGATGTTCGACGTCGTCGTGGCGAATGGCGCGTTACTTCGGCGGCGGCATGAAGGTCTGCCCCGACGCCGACCCCGGCGACGGGCTGTTCGACGCCTTCCTGATCGGCGACATCACGAAGCGCGACCTCGTCATGACGATGCCGAAGCTATACCGCGGGACACATCTGCCGCACCCCAAGGGCGAGCTCTTGCGCGGGCGTGCAGTCACGATCGAGACGGGCGCGCCGGTGCCGGTGCAGCTGGACGGCGAGCAGCCGGGGACAACGCCGGTGCGGTTCGAGGTCGTGCCGGGCGCGCTGCGGCTACGGGTGCCGTAGGCGGGCGACCCGGAGGGTCGCCCCTACGAGGCTCTGTACGGGCCGGGCTCCGCCCGGCCCTAACTCTTTTCCGACGCCGTCGACTTCGGCTTCGCGGCCCGCTTCAGCGCGGCGAGCTCCTTCTCCAGCTTCGCCACGCGTGCCTCGAGCGCGTCGATCCCGCGCACTTTTTTCGAGAGCTCGTCCACACGCCCGCGCAGGTCGTTGAACGCCTGCAACGCCCGCTTTCCGCCGGGAAGCTCGGCGAGGCGCTGGAGTGCGTCCTCACCGCGGTCGGCCAGACGGGCGATCACGTCCTTCGGCGGAGGTGTCTCGGTCTTCGGCGGAGGTGTCTCGGTGGTGCTCACGCTCACATCCTAATCTCCACCGGCGTCCCCTCGCGCGCCGCGTAGTGAATCCCGAGGACCGCTTCGTTGCGGACGCGGATGCAGCCGTGCGAAACGGCGAAGCCGAGCTCGTGGGGCGTGTTCGTACCGTGGATCGCGACCGGGCCCCCCTGCGGCCAGCTGCGGAGGACCGGCGAAAACGCCGAGATGCCGACGATGCGAGGCCCGAACACCCCGGTCGGGTTACGAGTGACGAAGCGCTGGTTGACGTAGTAGCTGCCGGTGGGCGTGGGCGTCGTGGGCGAGCCGATCGCAGCGACCGCGCTCAGCGCCGGACGGCCGTCCCGGAAGAGCGTCACGCGCCGCTCCGACAGGTCGATCTCGATGCGGGTGCGGAGCGTCCTCAGCGTCACGTCCTGAGCGCGGATCCAGCCCGCCTGGCCGTTCGGCCATGCCGGGAGCTGGACGCGGTACCAGCGCGGGACGCACGTCCGGTCGGTGCGCATCGCGAGGACGCCGAAGGCGGTGCGCACGTCGTTGGCGTTGCGCACCTTGAAGTGGAGGAACAGACCACGACCGGGCTCGCGGAACGCGTTGAGCGGCCGCAGGGCGGTCGCCCCGTACGCAACACGAGGCGTCCGTAGCGGGACGGTGGCAGCCGGGTCGCACCCGCGTGGCGCCGCGGCCTCGGCCGCCGTTACGAGCAGCACCGCCGGAAGCGCCAGAGCGAGAATGACGCGAAGCATCATGTCGCTTATATCGGCTGAGACTCCACGACGTCCAGGAGCGCGGTCAAGACGACGCCGGCTCCGCCCTCGATCCTCAGATCGGCGCTCTCGTCGAAGGCGGTCGGCCCGCGGTTGACGATCGCGACCGCGCCGCCCGCGGCCTTCGTCCGCTCGGGCAGGCCGCGACGGGCCACACCTCGAGCGTGGTGCCGACAACGAGCAGGAGGCCGGCCTCGCCCGCGAGCCGCTCGGCGCGGGCCATCGGCTCCAGCAGGGAGCAGCTCGCCGAAGAGGACGACGTCGGGCTTCGGGATCGCGCCGCACGAGCTCGCACAGCGGCGTGTCGCGCTGGGCGAGCTGATCGAGCAGCGCGGCGAGCGGCTCCTGCGTCCCGCAACGCAGGCAGACCGGCTCGGCGAATCGAGCCGTGCACCTCCACCACCTCGCTGCTGCCCGCGCGCGTGTGCAGCGTGTCGATGTTCTGGGTGATCACCGCCTGCACGAGCCCGCGCCGCTCGAGCTCGGCAAGCGCGAGGTGGCCGGCGTTCGGCTCGGCCTCGAGCAGCGAGGCGATCCGTGGCCCGTACCAGCGCCAGACCCGCTCGGGGTCGCGCTCGAAGGCGTCGATCGTCGCCACCTCGGCCGGGTCGACCGTGGCCCAGATGCCCGCGGCCGAGCGGAAGTCGGGGATGCCGCTCTCCGTCGAGATGCCGGCGCCGGTGAGGACGACGCAGGGCCGGCGCTCGCGAATCAGCGCCGCGAGCGCGTCGGCGTCGGTCACGGGCCGAGTGTAGTGTCGGCCGCGTGGAGGGCTTCTCGTTCGCGCACGACGTCAGGGTGCGTTTCGCGGAGACGGACGCGCAAGGGATCGCCCACCACGCCTCGTTCGTCGTCTGGCTGGAGGAGGCCCGCGTTGCCTACCTCGACGCGCTACGCAGGCGGCTACAAGCACATCCGCGAGCAGGGCATCGAGGCCCTGACGACCGCCGTCCACCTCGAGTACCACCGCTCCGCCGGCTTCCACGACGTGCTCCGGATCTGGACCCGCTGCACGGGCATCCGCGGCGCCCGCTTCCGCTACGAGTACCGGGTGGAGCTGGACGGCGAGCTCGTCGCCGAGGCGTACACGACCCACGCGACGGTCGACCGCGCGACCTACCGGCCGACGCGGGTGCCCGCGTGGCTCGTCGAGGCGATTACGCGGGCTGAGGCGACGCCGGCGGCGGCGAAGGCGTCGTCGGGACAGGCGTGGTCGGGACAGGCGTGGTCGGGCCTGGTGAGGCCGGTCGCTCCGCCGCCGGCTTCGGCTTCTTCTTCTTCGGCGGCGGCTTCGTGCCGACGCGGACGACGCTCGTCTCGCCGACGTAGCGGGAGCTCCAGACCGAGTCGTACATGACCTTGCCGTCGGCCCGTAGACGACACGGTGCACGCTCGTCGACCGCGGCGGCACGCCGCTCACGTCGACCACGCGCTTGCCCTTGAGCAGCGTCGGGTCCTTGACGATCGTCACCGGCACCGCGCCGGTGACGACGAGCGGCGCCGGCCGATGACTCCACGCGCCGATGCTGCGGCTTCCCGTAGAGGTTGACCGTGAGCGAACCTGGAGCCGACGAACGTCCGCAGCAGCAGCCAGCGGCCCGTGTCGTTCTTGAACTTGAGGTCGAGATCCGGGTAGTTGACGGTCGCGTCGCGGCCGAGTGGGTAGTGGCTGATGTAGAGCGCGTGGTTCGTGCGCTCCTCGATCGACAGCCCTGCCTCGTACGCGGCGTTGAACACCGTCGTCGAGACCTGGCAGATGCCGCCGCCGATCCCGTTCTGAAGCTCCCCGTTGATGATCACCGGAGCCGACTGGAACCCCTTCTCCGGCGTTCGCTCTCCGGTCGTCTGGTTGAACGAGAAAACCTTGCCGGGCGCGATCAGGGTGTCGTCGATCAGCTGCGAGACGAGCTGGACGTTGTGCAGGCGGCCCGGCGTGCCGCCGTAGGTCGTCGTGTACGAGCCGACGACGCCGGTGATCCCCATCGCCTTCGCCTCGCGCGTCGTCCGCCCCGGCTGCGTCGTGGAGACCGCGAGGGCGGCCGTGCGGCCGGTCGGCGAGAACGCCGCGGCGGCGATCGCGCGGGCCGTCGCAGGAACGTCGAGGCCCAGCCCCGTCTTCGAGGGAACGACCCGGACCCCGCCGCCTGAGACAGCGAAGCCGGCGTCGACCGGCGCCCGGTCGACGCGCCGAGCGAGCGCAGCGAACCAACGGTCGGCGTCCGTCCCGGCGATCGCCACGTTGCGCCCGCCGTCCTTCGGCAGCGAGAGGAGCTTGGCGATGCGCCAGCGCGGCAGCCGCCAGACGGTCTCGCCGTGCGTCAGGCGGACCGGTGCCGAGAGCGCGAGCCGCGCACGGCGAGCGGCCGGCGCGAGCATCGCGGCAGTCACCTTGGGGGTGTCGCCGGCGACGGTCAACGGCACCTGGCCCCTGCGCTCGAACGAGCCGAGCGCTCGCACGATCTCCGCTGCCACCGTTTCCCGCTGCAGCGACTGGCCGCGGCGGGCCGGGACGACCTCGATCCGGAGGCCGCGACGCCGGAGGCTGGCCTCGACGTGCGGCCGGTCGACGGCGCGGGCGATCTGGTCGAGCTGGTACTCGAGGGCGCCGTTGAAGACCGTCACACGCGGCGCGATCTCCTCTCCGAAGATGCGCGTGTGCAGGCGACGGAAGCCGCGCACCGGGCCGAAGCCGTTGTTCTCGCGACGGGCGAGCGCCACCGCGCCTGCCCAGTCGGCCTCGATCCCCAGCTGCCGGGGCGTCACCCGGAACGTCTCTCCGCCGGCGGTGAAGACGACCGGCGAACGAGACGCCGCCGCGGCGCGCTGTTCGAGCGTCCGTCTTGCCTCCTGCGCCGTCATCCCGCCGACCTGAATCCCCGCAATCTCGACGCCTTGCGCGATGCGGGCCGGCGAGCCCGCGAACGCGAGGCCGACGAGGACGATCAGCGCGATCCCGAGCACAGCGAGGACGGCGCCGCGGCGCAGCACGACGGTGCCGCCTCGACGGCGGGGCGTGACAGGGCGAAGGACTGACGACTCGGAGCGCACCGGACGCTCGATTCTACCCGGCGTCCCGGTCTTCCAAAGGTCAGAAAACGAAGAGCTCGACGCCGCCGGAGACGTTCAGCTGCACGCCCGTGATGTACGACGCGAGATCGGAGCAGAGGAACGCGATCGCATTGGCGACGTCCTGCGGCTCGCCCGGCTGCTTGAACGCCGTGCGGTCGACGATGCGCTGGTTCATGGCGGGGTTGCCCATGTGAAACGCCTCGGTGCCGATCACGCCCGGGACGATCGCGTTGCAGGTGATCGCCGTGGCGTGCGCCTTCCATCGCGAGTGTGCGCGTCAGCCCGAGCACACCGGCCTTCGTCGTCGAATAGCTCGCCTGCCCGAAGCCGCCGAGCGTCCCCGCCACCGAGGCCATGTTCACGATCCGGCCCCACTGCCGTTCTCGCATGTGCGGCCACACCGCCTGCGCGCAGTTGAACGAGCCGGTCAGGTTGACGCGGAGGTCCCGCTCCCAGAGCTCGATCGACTGGTCGTGGAACTGGCCGACGTGGTCGAGCGTGGCGGCGTTGTTGACGAGGATGTCGACCGAGCCGAGCTCCGCGACGACGCGGTCGACGGAGGCGGCGACTTGCTGCCGGTCGGTCACGTCACAGCGCAGCGCGAGCGAGCGGCGGCCCATGTCGCGGATCTCGTCGGCGGTGGACTCCGTGTAGACCATCCCCTGGGCCCGCGCGGCGGTGGCGAGAGCGCCCCAGCTGTCGGTCTCCTCGGTCGTCTCGGACTCCACGAGGATGTCGGCGATCGCCACGTCCGCGCCCGCCCGCGCAAGCGTCAACGCGTCCGCACGCCCGAGCCCCCGCGACCCCCCGGTGACCAGGGCAACGCGGCCGGTGAGGTCGATCTCGATCGCCACGTGCGGAGCCTAATCGTAGAGAGCGCGCGATGCGATCGATCTCTATCGAGCAGCGGCGCTGCCGCCTCGCCCGCCGTCACCATCTCGCGGTCGAGGCCCGCGGCGACGACGTGGTCGACGTCGCCCGCAACCTGGTCGGACTGCACGCGACCGACCCGGCGACCGTCTACCTCGCGCTTCGCGCCCGCACACGCGGCATCGACTCGGCCGCGATCGAGGACGCGCTGTACGAGACCCGGAGCCTGCTCCGCATGATCGGGATGCGACGGACGCTGTTCGTCCTCCCGCTCGATCTCGCGGCGGTCGTCCATGCGGCCTGCACGGAGGCGATTGCCCGCGTGCAGCGGCGCAGGTACGCGAAGATGATCGAGCAGGCCGGGATCGCGGACGACGGCGAGGCGTGGCTCGATGAGGCCGGCGGCGGCGGCGTTCGCTGCGCTCGAGGCGCGGGGCGAGTCGTTCGCGGTCGAGCTCTCCCGCGACGTGCCCATGCTGCGCGAGAAGTTCCACTACGGAGAGGGCACGACGTGGGCGGGCAGCCAGAGCATGACCAGTTGGGTGCTGTTCCTGCTCGCCGCCGAGGGACAGATCGTGCGCGGCCGCCCGCGTGGCGCGTGGACGGGCAGCCAGTGGAGCTGGGTACCCGCATCCTCGTGGCTTCGGTCGCCGCTCCGTCAGCTCGAGCCGGATGAGGCGCGTGCCGAGCTGGCGCGCCGCTGGTTGCGGGCGTACGGCCCTGCGACCGTGGCCGACCTGAAGTGGTGGAGCGGCTGGAGCCTGACGCAGACTCGGGCCGCACTCGCAGCAGTCGGCGCGGTCGAGATCGACCTCGAGGGCGCAGCCGGTGTCGTTCTGCGAGACGACACCGAGGCAACGCCCGCAGTGGAGCCATTCGCAGGCTTGCTGCCCGCGCTCGACCCGACAGTCATGGGCTGGAAGGAACGGGCGTGGTACCTCGGCGATCACGAGCGCGCCCTGTTCGACACGAACGGCAACGCCGGACCGACGGTCTGGTGGGATGGGCGGATCGTCGGCGGCTGGACTCAACGGCGCGACGGCGAGATCGCCTTCCGCCTGCTCGAGGACGTCGGCGCCGACGCGACCGCGGCGATCGAGGCCGAGGTCGCGGAGCTCGCGCGCTGGCTCGGCGAGCTGCGCGTCGCGCCCCGCTTCCCCACGCCCCTCCACCGCGAGCTCGCAGGCTGAGGGCGACCCAGAGGGTCGCCCCTACGAGGCTTCGTAGGGGCCGGGCTTTGCCCGGCCCTCGTCCGCCTACGCCTTCGGCAGGAAAATCTCCTTGGCGATCACGAGCCGCTGGATCTGCGACGTGCCCTCGTAGATCTGGAACAGCTTCGCGTCACGCATCAGCTTCTCGACCGGGTACTCCTTGATGTAGCCGTAGCCGCCGAAGACCTGCACCGCGTCGGTCGTCACCTTCATCGCCGTGTCGGCCGAGAAACGCTTCGCGAAGGACGACTCGAGCGTGGCGCGCTTCCCCTGGTCGTGGAGCCAGGCCGCCTGCCAGACGAGGAGGCGCGAGGCCTCGATCTCGGTCGCCATGTCGGCGATCATGAAGTTGACGCCCTGGTGCATCGCGATCGGGACGTCGAAGGTGACCCGCTCCTTGGCGTACTCCACTGCGTGCTCGTACGCGGCTTGTGCGACGCCGACGGCGCCGGCGGCGGTGCCGGGGCGCGTGAAGTCGAGCGTCTTCATCGCGATCTTGAACCCGTCGCCCTCCTCGCCCAGCCGGTTGGCGACGGGGACGACGACGTCCTGGAGCGCGAACGCCGAGGTGTCGGTCGCGCGCTGCCCCATCTTGTCGAGGTGCTTCTCGATCGTGACCCCGGGCGTGTCCATCGGGACGACGAAGGCGGACATGCCACGGTGCCCCTGCGACGGATCGGTCTTGGCGACGACGACCGTCCACGCGGCGTGGCCCGCGTTCGTGATGAACGTCTTCGAGCCGTTGAGGACGTACTCGTCGCCGGTCCGCACGGCGCTCGTCTGCAGCCGCGCCACGTCCGAGCCCGCGCCCGGCTCGCTCAGCCCGAAGGAGCAGAGGATCGGCTCCTCGATGAGCGGCGGCAACCACTGCGCCTTCTGCTCAGCCGTGCCGGCGATGAGCACCGGCGCGGCACCCAGCCCGTTGGCGCCGATCGAGGTCGCGATGCCCGAGCAACCCCAGTTCAACTCCTCGCCGACGAGCATCCCGTCGAACGACGAGAGGCCGGCGCCGCCGTACTCCTCCGGCACGTGGAGGTTCATCAGGCCGACCTCGTGCGCTTTCGCGACCACGTCCGCGGGGTGCGTCTGCTGCTCGTCGCACTCGGCCGCGCGAGGGCGGATCTCCTTCTCCGCGAACTCGCGGGCGAGCCTGCGCAGCTCGCGTTGTTCCTCCGTCAGGGCGAACGACACGCCCCCCTGCAGCCGGGTCTCCACCGCCGTCATCACGCGACCTTCCCTGTCGATTGACTAGTCAATCAACAGTGTAGGACGATGTACCGGCCCAGGTCAAGCCGGAAGGCGGGCACTACACTGCGCTCGTGGCTGTGACGGAGACCAAGCCGCCCGCACTCGACCCGCACGACTTCCTCGCCCTCGAGACGCTGCTGAGCGAGGAGGAGAAGGCGATCCGCGACACCGTCCGGCAGTTCGTGCGCGAGCGCGTGCTGCCCGATGTCGGCGACTGGTTCGAGCAGGGGATCCTGCCCCGCGAACTGATGGGCGAGCTCGCGAAGCTCGGCCTCTACGGGATGCACCTCGAGGGCTACGGCCTGCCCGGGGCGAGCTCGGTCGCGTACGGGCTCGTCTGCCTGGAGCTCGAGGCGGGCGACGCCGGCGTGCGCAGCGCCGTCTCGGTGCAGGGGTCGCTGGCGATGTACGCGATCTGGCGCTGGGGCTCCGAGGAGCAGAAGGAGCGCTGGCTGCCGGCAATGCATGCCGGTGAGGCGATTGGCTGCTTCGGCCTGACCGAGCCCGACGCGGGCTCCGATCCCGGGGCGATGCGCACGCACGCACGCCGCGAGGGGTCCGACTGGATCCTGAACGGCGCGAAGATGTGGATCACCAACGGCACGATCGCCGACGTCGCGATCGTGTGGGCGCGCACCGACGACGGCGCGATCCGAGGCTTCCTGGTCGAGCGCGGGATGCCGGGGTTCAGCGCTCCCGAGATCCACAAGAAGATCTCGCTCCGCGCGTCGGTGACGTCGGAGCTCGTGCTCCAGGACGTCCGCGTCCCGGACGAGAACCTGTTGCCAGGGTCGACCACGCTGCGCGGCCCGCTCTCCTGCCTCAACGAGGCGCGCTACGGGATCGTCTGGGGCTCGGTCGGCGCCGCGCGTGCCTGCTTCGAGTCGGCGCTCGAGTACGCGAAGGAGCGGATCGTCTTCGGCAAGCCGATCTCGGCCTACCAGCTGACGCAGCAGAAGCTCGCCGAGATGGCGCTGGAGCTGAACCGGGCCGGCCTCGTCGCCCTCCACCTCGGCCGGATGAAGGACGGCGGGACGCTTCGACCCGAGCACGTCAGCCTCGGCAAGATGGGCAACGTCCGCGGCGCGCTGGAGGTCTGCCGCAGCGCCCGGACGATCCTCGGCGCGAACGGCGTCACGCTCGAGTACCCGGTGATCCGGCACATGAACAACCTCGAGTCGGTGCTCACCTACGAGGGCACGCACGAGGTGCACACGCTCGTCGTCGGCGAGGCCCTGACCGGCGAGAACGCGTTCCGTTAAGCGCGCCTGACCGGGCGCTAGGTGAACGCCCAGAGTGCGTTGACGATCTTCCACCCCTCGTCCGTGCGGACGAACGGGCAGAGCCCGGCCCCTACAGCAGCTCCGCGATCATTGCCGCCGCCTTGGCGGCGCCGTCCGACTCGACCGGCCGGTAGTCGACCTCACGGCCGATCTCGTCGGCGATCGCCCTCGCGATCACCTCGGGTGTCGACGTCTCGAAGTCCATGCAGCGGCCGGCGCCGTAGCGCTCGAGCCGGTGGCGGACGTGCAGGTTCTGCTCGAAATGGTGGCGGAGGGGGAAGTACAGGAACGGGCGACGGTTCGCCGTCAGCTCCATCGACGTCGTCAGGCCGCCCTGCACGACGGCGAGGTCGCATGCCGCGAGGTGGCGGTACAGGTCGTGGACGTAGGCGCGCACCTCGAGGCCCGTCCTGCGCCGGCAGCGTCGCCGGGTCGATCCGTGGGCCGGTGACGACGACCATGCGCAGCGCCGGGACCCGCTCCTTCGCCTCGGGATAGGCGGAGACGACGCGCCGCAGCAGGTCGCCGCCGACCCCCGAGCCGCCGACGGTGACGATGCAGACCTGCTCGTCGGGCCGATACCCGAGCTCCGCGCGCAGCGCCTCCCGGTCGGCGAAGGCGGCGGGGTCGAAGCCGGTCACGTAGCCGGGGAAGGAGAAGTTCCGGTCGGTCCAGTCGGGGATGAACGGCAGGTCCGGGCCCGAAGTACTCGGGCGTGATGTCGTCGAGGTTGCCGACGAAGAGCGCACGGTCGCGGACACGGCGAAACCGGGCGATGTGCTCGATCATCTCGGCGTTGTAGTCGGCCGTCAGGAACGCCTCCCGCTCGCCGCCGTCCTCCATCGGCAGCCAGCCGACGAAGTCGGTCAGCCAGACGTATGCGGCGCGCTTCTGCTCCGGGTTCTCGTGCAGGTAGTAGTCGAGCTCCCACGCCTCGTCCCCGATCCAGAGGTCGTACTGCTCCTCACGGACGAGATCGTGGAAGACCATGAAGTTCGAGAGCAGGATCTCGTCCATGCGGCGAATCGCCTGGAAGCAGTGCAGGTCGTGCTCGGCCGACTCGACTCCGATGTGCCCCGACTCGTTCGCCAGCCAGGCGCTCGCCGGGTGGATCCGCTCGCCGCGCGCCTCCAGCACGGCGGTGACCGGATGCTGCGCCAGCCAGTCGATCTCGAGGTCGGGATGCAGCTTGCGCAGCTCGTCGGCGATCGCCGCGTCACGCTGTGCGTGGCCGAGCCCGATCGGCGAGGAGACGTAGAGCGCGCGCTTGCGGCGCGACTTGCCGCGCACCCAGCGTCGTGACGGCGGTGCGGGCTTGATGAAGTCGCGGAGCAGCAGGTTCACCTTGACGGGGTCGCGCGCATGAGGCAGAGTGGCCGGAGCCCTCGAGAACCGCGAGCGCACCGTTCGCAAGCTCCGCGAGCCGCGCACCGGATGCGCAGGGGCGGACGGCGTCGTCGCTTCCGTGGATCACGAGGATCGGACAGTCGATCCGCGAGAGAAGCGCGCGCACGCTCTCCTCGTCCGGGAGCCGCGGTGCCAGCTGAGTCGCGACCAACGTCTCGGCGTCCGTCTCGAGACCCCAGCCGACTGTGTCCTCGCGCTGCTTGGTCGAGTGCGGCTCCGTGAAGCACTGCGAGAAGAAGAACTCGAGGAAGTCCTCGTAGTGCTCGACCCAGTAGTGACGGTTCCATTTCCCCCAGCCGATGTACTCGTCGTGCCGCTCGCCGAACTCCTGCATCGCTTTCAGCCGCGGGGTAGCCGGTGGCAGCGGTAGCGCCGGGGCGATGAACACCATCCTGTCGACCCGCTCGGGGTGGTTCGCCGCGAGCAGCAGCGACCGTTCCGCGCCCCGCGACAGCGACACCACGACCGCCCGGTCGGTTGCGGTTGCGTCCATCACCGCGACCGCGTCGGCGGCGAACTCCTCCTCACGGTAGGCGTCGGGCTCGGCTGGGCGATCGGAGCGCCCGTTTCCGCGTCCGTCGAAGGTGAGCACGCGGCAGTGCCGCGCGAGGTAGGGGATCTGCATCTTCCAGTGGCGCGAGTGGATGATCGACCACGTCGGCATGAGCAAGACCGTCGGCTCACCGTCGCCGTAGACCTCGTAGAAGATCCGCACGCCGTCGCGCTCGACGTAGCCCTCCTGGTCGGGGTAGCGCGCGCGCGTCTGCTCGCGCCCGGTGCCTGTGACGAGATCAACCGTCGTTGTCATCGTTCCCTCCCTTGCAGCCATTCGTCGATCCAGTCGAGTAGCTCGCGATGCCCTGACTCGATGCCGGAGAGCCGCTCGAGGATGATTCCCTGGTTGAACGTCCCCACCAGCGTGACGAGCGCGTCGACGGGCATGTCGATCTCGTACTCGCGCCGCGCCTGCTCGAATGCCTCGCGCAAGACGGCGCGCCACTCACGCGTCTGCTGGGCGACGCGGTCGCGCATCTCCGGCCGGTTCCACGCCAGCGCCTGCAGCTCGTACCAGACCTTCTGATAGCCGCTCGCGAAGTCCTCGTCGAGGTAGCGCATCGCCTCGCGCCACTTCTCGATGAACGGGATCTCGGCCGCGTACATCGCCCGCTGCCGCTCGATCAACCGCTCCGTGTACCGCTCGAGCACGCGCACGAGCAGATTCTCCATCGAGCCGAAGTAGTAGTGGACGAGGCCGTGATTGGCGCCGGCCTCGGCCGCGACACGGCGCGTCGTAATCCCCGCGTACCCCACCTCGACGAGCAGGCGTTCGGCGGCGTCGAGGAACGCCTGCTCGACGTCCCGCCTTGGTTCCGTCTTCTTCGCCGCCTGGGTGTTTTCATCGGTCCGGGCCATCTGCGTCAAGCGACCGTTCCGCCGAGCACGCCCGCGACCGCAAGCACGACGCTCCAGACGAGAAGCAGGGCGCCGACCGGCCGGCTCAGCTGCCGACCCCAGGAGACGTTCTTCTCCGTCGCCATCACTACCGCGAGCCCGAGCATCCAAGCGAGGCTGCCGAGCCCGACGGCGAACATGACCAGCATCAACGACCAGCAGCAGCCCAGGCAGAAGATGCCGTGCTCGACACCGAGGCGAAACGCCGCCCGCTGCTCACGCGGGCGCCCCCAGCGTGCGAGCACGAAGGCAACGGGGGTGCGGCATTGCTCGAGACACCGATGCTTGAGGGAGCTGAACTGGTAGGCGCCCGCGAACGCAAAGGTGCCCGCCGCGATCACCCAGGAGTTGGCCCCGAGCCACCCGGACCTGGCAACAGTCGCGTGCACGATCTGGTCACCGGCGTGCACGACGACCGCAAACCCCGTCCACACGGCCAGGTAGCCCAGCACGAGTAGTGCCACGAGCCGCAGCTTGTCGGCACGGGCCCTGACGAGCGAGCGGAAGAAGGCAACGAGCGGCAGGCTCGTCGGCAGCATCATCGCGATCGTCATCAGCGTCCAGCCGGCGACGAAGACGACGAGCACGGCGCCGTAATCGCCGTCGATGCCGGCCGTGTCCTCGTGACCGAGGAACCGACCTTGTGGCGAGCGCTGCCAGAGCCACAGGCTTACCCAGGCCAGGCCGATCAGGCTCGCGACGATGCCGGCGAAGAGACGATCGTCGCGGGCCTTCGGCCAGAGCCCGAGCGGCGTTTGTGAGGCTGACGGCCGATTGGCTCACAGCTCCACCTCGAGGACGCGGCCCTGGTGTCGGAGCGGGTACGTGCGCACGGGACGGACGGCCGGCCCTCTCAGTCGCTCACCCGTCGTGACGTCGAACCGGCTCCCGTGGCAGGGACACGTGACGACGGCCCCCTCCAACGTCCCCTCGGCGAGCGAGCACTGCCGGTGGGTGCACGCGTCGTCGAACCCCCAGAGTGTGCCGTCGACGTTGGCGACCGCGATGCGCTGCCCGCTGAGCTCGAACGAGGCCAGCCTGCCCTGCTCGAGCCCGACGTCGGCAGCAAGCGTCACAAACTCGGCCACCGACGCTCAGCCTTCGAAGCGGAACGTGCCGGAGACGGCGTTGTGGTCGGCGAGATCGATCTCGAAGCCGTGCTCGGGCGCGTCGACCCTGTACGCAGACGCCTTGCCGACGTAGGCCGGCGAGCCGGGGATGGTGGTGAAGATCGTGTCGTAGAGTGCCGAGGGCTTCCCGGTCGCTCCCATGAACGGCTCGAGCTCGGCCGCGATCGCCGTGCCGATCGCGAACCTGCCGGCAACGCCCTCCACCTGGAACGTGACCGGTGCCCGCTCGACTGCGATCACCTCACCGACCAGTTGGGCCAGGTCGGCCATCGGTCCGCCCAGCTTGCCGGTCCAGACGTCGAGCAGCGCCTGCTGCTGGTCGTCGGTGGCGCCGTCGTCGACGTACGCGACGATCCGCCAGTTGCCGGCAAGGATGTTGCCCGGGAATGTGGGTGAGGATCGTGAACGTGCGGCCCGAGACGTCCGTGCCGTTCACGCTGCCCTTCTCGATGTGCCACGACAGCACCCCGTCGCACGTGCCTCCGTCAGGGTCCTCCCCGACCCAGCACGGGCACAGGATGTTGCACGTGCAGACCTCGAGCAGCTTTCCCTCGAGTACGTACGTCATGTGACCTCCTCGATCATGACTAAGTCGTTTGACTAAGTCATTTGACCAAATCAGGTCGAATCTGTCAAGCGGGCGGCGCCGGCGGCCTCATTCCGGCCAGCTCGCCAGGTGCGAGCGGGGCATCATCGGCCCGATGCGACGGGCAGCCCAGCGGCGCGCCAGGCCGCAAACCCGCCGGCGATGTCGGCCGCCTCGACACCGATCGCGACGAGCGAGGCTGCGGCGAGCACGGACGAGTACCCGTGGTCGCAGAGGACGACGACACGCGCCCCCTCCGGGACGTGCGGAGTGCGCCAGGCGCCGCCCGGCTCCAAGCGCCACTCGAGCACGGTACGGGGGAGGTGACACGACCGGGGTACGCCGCCGTCGCGCCGACGCGAGTCGCTCGAGCGGATGTCGACGAGGAACGCGCCTGCCTCCACGCGGGAAAACGCCTGTGCCGGCTGGAGGCGCTCGACGACGCGCTCGGCCTCGGCGAGCAGGTCCGCGAGCGTCCGCGTTACGTCCATCACTCCGGATCGTAGAGCTGATCGCTCCGCGCGGATCAGCCGTGCGACGAGCGGGGTGACCAGCAGGATCGGGAGCCCGAGGATCGGCCAGACGACCTGGTAGCCCTTCGTCTCGGGAAAGTGCGGGCGAAGGACGTCGATGGCCGCCCCGGCGAGGAGCGGGCCGAGGATGAGCCCGATCCCCTTCGTCGTCGTCGCGAGGCCCGAGATCGCACCCCGATCCTGCGGCGGCATGAGCTTGAAGAGCAGGCCCCAGGCCAGCGTCATCACCGAGCCGCCCGCGATCGCGACGAAGAAGACGACGGGCAGGTACCACGTGTGCCAGCTCGTCGCCGTCCCGCCGATGAGAAGACCGGTGCCGTAGACCAGCGAGGCGAGCAAGATCACGCGCGCGAGCCCGAAGCGGTCGCCCAGCGGCCCCGACACGAGCGCCGCTACGACGTAGCCTCCCGCGACCGCTCCGAGCACGGCCGTGGTCGTACCGAGGGGCTTGCCCAGCCCGACAGTGATGTAGAGCACGACGAACGTGCGCATCCCCGCGAACGTCCCCTCCCAGGCCGTGTTCGCGATGAGGAATGTCCTCACCTCTGGCTCCCGCCGGAGCACGCGCCATGAATGCCGGACGTAGGCTCGGACGCCCTCGAATACGCGCCCGTGCCCGCCGTCCTCGCGCACGAAGATGACGGGAGCGGCGCACGCCCCCGAGACGACGATCGCGGCGACGAGGAACGGCCAGGGCTCCCAGACGTGGAAGAGGACGCCCCCCGCGATGAGCGCGCCTCCGAGCGCGACGCCGCGGAACAGGTGCTGGACCCCCTGAGAACGCCCGTAGACGGCCTCGTCCAGCATGTCCGGGTACAGGCCGCGGTACGGCGGCTCGTAGACGTAGTAGGCAAAGAAGAATGCGAAGACGACGAGAGCGGCCGTCCAGAGGCTCGGCATGAACGGCAGCAGCGCGAGGGAAAAGGCGAGCGGGCCGAGGGCGACGAGCATGAACGGCCGCCTCCGGCCGAGAGGCGTGTGGAAGGTGTCGCTCCACGGCCCGATCACGACCGGCAGCGTGAGGGCGAAGACCCCTTCAGCCGCAAGGACGAGAGCGATGAGGGTGGTCGAGCCGGTAAACCGCTCGAGCAACGGCGGCAGGTACGCCGCCGTCGTCGTCAGCGACCACGCGAGGCCGAACGCCCCGAGCCCGAGAACGACGACCGTACGGGCGGTCGAGCGGTTACGCCCCGACCGGGCCTCGCGCGGCGAGGCCGCCGCAGACGATGTCGACGATCGTCCGCTCGGCACGCGCCACCTCCTCGTCCCCGTCGGGCAGCTCGCCCAGGACCCAGCCCGTCAACAGCTCCTCCAGCGCCCCGTAGAAGATCCATGCGGCCAGTCGCGCGTCGAGCTCCGGCCGGAGCTCGCCGTTGGCCTGCCCGCGCTCGACGATGCGCTGGATCGTGGCGAACGCCTCGCGGATCTCCTCGACCTGGCCCTGCAAGTGCGGGCTGCGGGCCACTTCGCGGACCATCACACGGACGAGGTCGGGATCGTTGCGCCACGTACGCAGGAGGATCTTCGCCACCCCGAGCAACTGCTCCGGGGCGGGCTCCGGGGAGGCCTCAACCTGGTGGAAGCGCTCGAGCAGCTGCCGCCAGTTCTCGCGGAAGATCGTTGCCAGCACCTCGGCCTTGGAGGGGAAGTAGTGGTAGAGCAGGCCGTGCGCGACGCCGGCTTCCTCGGCGATGTCACCGACGCGCGACGTGTGGTAGCCCTCGCGGGCGAACACCCGCACCGCGGCGTCGAGGATCAGCTGGCGCTTGTCGGGCGCAGCGATTGAACGGTCAGTCAAACCGCGTTCAGCTTAGGTGTACGCTCGCCGCGCGTGCAACCGCTCGAGGGGATCCTGGTCGTGGAGCTGGCGCGATACCTGCCCGGGGCGTACGCCGGAAGGGAGCTGCTCCGGCACGGCGCGCGCGTCGTCCGCGTCGAGGCGCCCGAAGGAGATCCGATGCGCCGTACCGCCGCCGCGTGGGACGAGGCGCTGCGGCGGCGGAAGGAATCGGTCGTCTGCGCGCTGCCCGAGGACCTGCCGTTCGCACACGCCCTGTGCGCCCGCGCTGACGTCGTGCTGGAGGGCTTCCGGCCCGGCGTCGCAGCCCGGCTCGGGCTCGGCCCGGAGCAGCTGCCCGCATCCGTCGTCTACTGCTCGATCACCGGCTTCGGGGCCGACGGGCCGCACGCGCGCCGCGCCGGCCACGACCTCAACTACCTCGGCTGGGCAGGAGTGCTCGAGGACACGGCGCCGTCGCCGCCCCCGGTGCAGGTCGCCGACCTCGCGGCGGGCGCGCTGGGGGCGGTGACGGAGGTGCTGGCGGCGCTCGTGCGGCGCGAGCGGACCGGAGCCGGAGGCCACTTCGTGGTCTCGATGACCCACGGTTCGCACGACCTCGTCGCGCACCGGCTCGGCGGCGAGCCGGTGCCGCGTCTGCTCACCGGCGGGCTCGCCTGTTACCGCGTCTATGCCACCGCCGACGAGCGGCAGCTGACCGTTGCGGCGCTCGAGCCAAAGTTCTTCGCCCGCCTCTGCGAGGTCGTGGGCAGACACGAGCTGGCGGAGCGGCAATACGACGCCGACCAACAGGCGCTCGGCGCGGAGCTGGCCGCGATCTTCGAGACGCGCACGCTTGCCGAGTGGCTCGAGCTCATCGACGGCGAGGACGTCTGCATCGGTCCCGTCTGGACACGCGAGGAAGCAGCCGCGGCGTTCGGCTCGGCTCCCTCGACCAGGGGGATGACGTCGCGCTCGGCGCGCATACGGAGGCCTGGCGCCGCGAGCTTGGCCTGGCTTAGGACACCAGCCCCAAGGCGGCCGGCAGCGCGAACAAGTCGGTGATGCGGTCGGGCTCGGCCGGATAGCGCCCGTCACGGTCGAGGAGGATCGCCCGCATCCCGAGCGCTCGTGCCCCGGCGATGTCGTCCTCGGGCGAATCGCCGACCATTGCCGCCTCGAGCGCGCCGACGCCGATCGCCGCGAGCGCAGTCTCGAAGATCGACGCGTGCGGCTTCGTCCGGCCGTGGGCGCGGGAGCCGAGCGCAACATCCACGTCGAGACCATGGTGCGCTGCGAACTCCTCGAGGTCTCGCTGGCCGTTCGAGACGAGACCGATCCCGAGCCCGCGACGCCGAATCTCTTCCAACGCGGGCAACGCGTCCTCGTAGAGGGTGAAGTTGTCGTGCCGCTCCCACGCGCTGACGATGTCTGCGGCGCAGGCCCTGATTGCGGAAGTCTCGTCTTCGCTCATGTCCCCCATGCCGCGGACGATGCGTTCGGTGAAGGCGACCCAGATCTCCTCGTCGTGCTCCAGCTCGGGATGGTGCTGCAGCTCGTCGAGCGCATCGAGCCGCGCCGCCTCGTAGCGAGGCGGGATCGAGCGTCGAGCCCGTGCCGTGCGCCGACCCGCCGGTACCCCTCCGGGCCGAGCTCGGGGCCAGGCCGCGAGAGCGTGAAGTCGACGTCGAAGAGGACCGCTCGCAGCACGTCGCCGAGGATATGCACCGGGGGACTGTTCCAGACGAGCGTGGCGTCCCTCGCGTATGCATGCTGAACCTCTGACCTGTGCGCCACGATCGAGGGCCGCCGGAGGCCGGCTTTGCCGGCCGGGAGGCTTTGCGGGCGTTGTTGGTTCGAGCCGAGAAGGAGGGGGTTCGTGGGGGAACCATGGGTTCCCCCACGAAGCGATCGGGGTGCCCAGATTTGAACTGGGGACCTCTCCGACCCGAACGGAGCGCGCTACCAGGCTGCGCCACACCCCGAGCCGAGAAGGGTAGCGAGCGGATCCGCGACCTGCGCGGATCCCACTAGGATCGTTGCGTGGCAGCTCGGCGCGACGAGATCGTCCGCTACGCGAACGAGCTGCTCGACATCGAGCGCTGGCCCGAGTTCGGCCCGTCCGGACTGCAGGTCGTAGGCACCGAGGAAGTGGCGCTGCTTGCCTGCGGCGTCTCGAGCTCTCGTGAGCTGTTCGAGCAGGCCGTCGCGGCGGGCGCAGAGATGGTGCTCGTCCACCACGGGCTCTTCTGGCGCAACGAGCCGCTCGTCGTCGACGCCCGCTTGCGCGGGCGCCTCGAAACACTCTTCGGCGGCAACGCCTCGCTACTCGCCTACCACCTGCCGCTCGACGCCCATCCTGAGCTCGGCAACAGCGCCCAACTCGCCGCACGGATCGGCGCCGTGCCCGAGGGGCCGTTCGGTGCCGTCGGCGTCGGCTGCACGGTAGAACCGCAGCCGCTGGACACGCTCACGGCGAGCGTTCGTGAGGCGGTCGGCCGAGACCCGCTCGTGTTCCCCTATGGACCGACCGAGGTCAGACGCATCGCGATCTCGACCGGCGCCGCCGGCTACGACCTCGTGCAGGCGGCGCACGAGGGCTACGACGCGCTGCTCACCGGAGAGCCCGAGGAGCCGAACCACGCAGCGGCCCGCGAGCTCGGGATCCACCTCGTCGCGGCCGGGCACCACGCGACCGAACGACTCGGCGTGCAGGCGCTCGCGGCCCACCTCGCCGAGCAGTTCGCCCTCGAATGGCGCTACATCGAGGTCGAGAACCCTGTCTAGCAGCGCAAGTCGCGAATCCGCTCGCGCGGATCCGCGACGCGCAAATCCCTGAACCTTCCCGCAGCCCGAATGTCGCTCGCGCGAATCCGAGACGCGAAAACCCCTGAAGCGGGCCGCTTGCGCGGCCCTGGGCGTCCGCTTCGCGGCCGCGGCTCGCCCTTGCACAGCGAGCCTCTAGGGATGTCCGTGCTAGACGGGAGTCGGCGCTCACGTGGCCGCCTCGAGCGCAGCGAGTGCGTCGACGACAGCGTCCGGCCGCTCGCCGATCACGAGGTGGCCGCAGTCGGCGACGACGCGCAGCGGCGCACCCAGGCGACGTGCGTACTCGAAAGCATCGTCGAGGCGCAGCTGCCGGTCACGCGCCCCCCAGAGCACCAGCGCCGGGCAGTGCAAGGGCTCGAGCTCGACGCGAACGTCGTCACCCACCATCGCTCGGGCGGCGGCCCGCGTGTCGGCGTGCGCCCGCATCTCGGCGAAGAAGCCGCGAGTCGCCCGCTCCGAGATCGCGCGCCCGTCGGAGACGAAGAAGGGACGAAAAACGGCCTGGCGGAACCACGCCCGTCGCGCGAGCCGCGGTCCGAGCGGCGCGACGAATCGCCCCGGCCTGATCAAGGTCGAGACTCCAACGGCGACCCTGACTCGCCGGGTGCGTGTGCCGATCCCGGCCGGGGCAATGAGGAGCAGCCCGCGCACGAGCTGCGGGTAACGAGCCGCAAGCCCGATCGCGACCTGACCGCCGAACGAGTGGCCTGCGACGTAGGCGGGAGCCACGCCGACCTCCTCGAGGGCGCCGGCAACGGCGTCCACGAACTCGGGCAGCCCGACTCCGGCGCGCAGGGGGGGCGATCCGCCGTGGCCGGGCAGGTCGAGCGCGACGACCCGGTGCCGGAGAGCCAGCTTGGGCGCGACGTCGACCCAGTTCGCCGCCGCGCCGCCCAGACCGTGGAGCAGCACAACCGGTGGCCCCGCGCCCGCGGCGAACACTCGGAGGCGGGCCGGCCCCGCCGCATGACGCGTTGCGGACGTCACCCCGCGACAGTATCCTGACCTTGTCATGTCGACTTTCGGGAGGCGGGCCCGCTGACCCCCGCCGTCAACATCCAGCGTCGAGCCGAGCCCGAACGCGCATGGTGCGCAGGCGGGCTTTTTTGATGCACGAAGGAGGACACGCATGCCGAACCACCTGACCCCGGACGAGCTCTCCAAGGAGCTCGGGATCGACCGCGAACAGGTGATCAAGCTCTGCATCGAGGAAGGCGTCCCGATCTACCAGGGCAAGATCGACAAGTCGCTCTTCCAGGCGCAGCTGCAGGCGGTCGGCGCGGGGTCGTTCCAGACCTCCAACTCCTAACAGCCGTCGAAACGCAGTAACCAGTGCCTGGCGCCCGCGGTGCCAGGCACCCGATTCAGCCGAGGGCCGGGCTTTCCCGGCCCTCGCGTTACGCGCGTGCGCGCTTGCGGGCGGCGGGCTTCTTCTTTGCCGCCTCGCCCTTGTCCTTCGCCGCGGCGACGCTCGCCTTCAGCGCCTCCATCAGGTCGATCACCGGCGCCTTCTCGGGCATGGCCTCAGGCTCGGCGATCGGCTCGCCGCTCAGCTTCGCTTCGAGCAGCTCCCGGAGGTCGCGCCGGTACTCGCTCGTGAGCTCGGCGGGCTCGAAGTCAGCGGCGAGGCTGTTGATGATCTGGCGGGCAAGGTCGAGCTCGGTCTTCTTCACCTCGGTGCTCTGGACCGCCTCGTCGATCTCCTCCTGCGAGTAGACGTCCTCGACCAGGTAGAGCGTCTCGAGCACCAGTGCCTCGCCGCGTGGCCGAACGAGACACAGCGATTCGCGGCCGCCGCGGACGAAGCGGCCGATCGCACCCGTCGACGATTCCTGCATCGCCTCGAGCAGAAGCTTGTAGGGCCGCCGCTGCGCCGGCGCGGCAGCGGGCACGAGGAAATAGGTGCGGTCCATCCAGATCGGATCGACCTCGTCGAGGGGGACGAAACGCTCGATGTCGATCGAGCGGGAGTCGTCGCGGCGCTCCAGCGCCTCGAGCTCCTCCTCCTCGACGACGACGAACTGGCCCTTCGCCACCTCCCAGCCCTTGACGAGCTCGTCCGGCCCGACCTCGCGGTCGTGCTTCGGACACCAGCGTTTCTGCTTGATCGGCGTCAGGCACTCGCGGTGGAGCAGCCGGAAAGAGACGTCCGACTGCCGGGCGGCAGGCTTCGTCGCGGGCGCGAGCCCGACGGGGATCGAAACCAGACCGAAGCTGAGCGATCCGTTCCAGGAAGTGCGCATGATCTCCTGAGTGTAGGCGGGGACCGGAGGGATTCGCCTTGTTCCTGCCAACCCCTGCACTACATTTGGCCCGATGACCGAAAATCGAACCATCTGGCGACTGTGGCGCGACGGTATCGCCGCGGGCCATGCCGGGCCGGCGTACCTCGTGGAGACGACGGACGGCTGGCGCGAGGTTTCGTGGCGCGAGGCGGCCGAGCTCGTCGAGCGCTACGCCAACGGCCTGCTCGCGCGCGGCATCCGCAAGGGCGATGCATTCGCCATCCTCGCGCGGACGACACTCGAGTGGGCGCTGTTCGACTTCGCCCTCGCCCACGTCGGTGCCGTCGGAGCGGCGATCTACGCCAACAGCTCGCCGAAGGACGTCCAGTACGTGCTCGAGCACTCCGAGTCGATCGGTGTCCTCTGCGAGGACGAGGAGCAGCGCGAGAAGGTCGACGCAACGCGGGCAGACCTGCCCGCACTACGCCACGTTCTGACCTTCGCCGATCTGTCCGCGCTCGCCGCCGAGGGCACGGCCTTCGCTGCGGCGAACCCGCAAGCGCTCGACGAGCGGCTCGCCGAGATCGACGAGGACGACGTCTTCACGTTCATCTACACGTCCGGGACGACCGGGCCGCCGAAGGCCTGCATGATCCGGCACCGCAACTACGCCGAGATGGTCCGGATCGCCCACACCGTCGAGCTGACGGGCGCGGGCGACACGTTGCTGCTCTTCCTCCCTCTCGCCCACAACTACGGGCGACTGCTGCACCTGCTCGCTCCGTACGTGGGGTTCACGATCGCGTTCGTACCCGACCCGCTCGCAGTTGCGGAGGCGATGCAGTCGGTGCGGCCGACCGTGCTGCCGAGCGTGCCGCGCGTGTACGAAAAGGTGCATACCGCGGTCGTCGCCCGCTTCGACGAGGCGACGGGAGCGCGGCGCCGGCTGATCGACTGGTCGTTACGGGTGGGACGCCGCGTGAGCGAGCTCGAGCAGGCCGGAAAGCCCGTCCCACGGCTGCTACGGGCCCGCTGGCGGGTCGCCGACCGGCTCGTGTACCGCAAGGTGCGAGACGGTTTCGGCGGCCGGCTCCGCGGGGCGTTCTCGGGCGGCGCGCCGCTGTCCCGCGAGATCATCGAATTCTTCGACGTGCTCGGGCTGCGCATCCTCGAGGGTTACGGGCTGACGGAGTGCACGACCGGCGCGACGGCCAACCGCCTCGACCGCTTCCGCTTCGGCACCGTCGGCCAGGCTCTTCCGGACGTCGAGCTCCGGCTCGCCGAGGACGGCGAGCTCCTCATCCGCAGCCCGACCGTCTTCGCCGGCTACTACAGGGACCCGGAGGCGACGGCTGCCGTGCTCGGCGACGACGGTTGGCTGCGCTCGGGCGACATCGCGGAGATCGACGCCGACGGCTTCGTCACGATCACCGACCGCAAGAAGGACATCATCGTCACCGCCGGGGGGAAGAACATCGCGCCGCAGAACCTGGAGAACGACCTGAAGACGTCGAAGTACGTCTCGCAGGCCCTGGTCGTCGGCGACCGGCGGCCGTATCCTGCGGCGCTGATCACGCTTGACCCGGTGGAGCTCACGAAGTGGGCGGCCGAACAGGGCATCGACGGCGACGCTCAGAGCCTCGCAGGCGACGAACGCGTGCGGCAACTGGTGCAGGGGGTCGTCGACGAGGTCAACCGCGAGCGCTCACGCTACGAGCAGGTGAAGCGCTTCTCCATCGTGCCGCAGGATTTCACGATCGAGGGCGGCGAGCTGACGCCCACGCTGAAAGTCCGACGACGGGTCGTGCTCGAGCGTTACGCGGACGAGGTCGAGCGGCTGTACGCGGGAGGCGCGCCCACAACAGCGGACGCCTCGTAGGGGCCGGGCTCCGCCCGGCCCGGGCGACCCAGAGGGTCGCCGCCTACAGAACGCGGCGCCCGCCGACCCAGGTGGCCGCGTACCAGGAGTCGTACAGGCTCGAGATCTTGACCACGTCGCCCGTGTGCGGCGCGTGGATGAACTGCCCGCCGCCGATGTACATGCCCATGTGGCCGAGCCCGTTGAAGAAGACGAGGTCACCCGGCTGGAGCTGGTCGCGCGAGACGTAGACGCCGTAGCCGTACTGCGCCGCGGCGTGGTGCGGCAGCGAGACCCCGATCTGCGCGAAGACGTACATCGTGAAGCCGGAGCAATCGAAACCGCCCGAGGGCGACGCGCCGCCCCAGCGGTACGGCACCCCGAGGTACTGCATGGCGATGGCGATCACCTGCGAGGCCCGACTTCCGTCGGGCGGCGGCGGCGCGAACGCCGGTGTCTCCCAGCCCGAGTCGAAGGCGCCGGGATCAGCGTCGCGGTCAGCCGTGATCTGGTCGGCGAGGAGGGCCTGCTGACGCTGCTCCGCGATTCGTGCTCTTGCCTGCGCCGCGAGCAATGCCTGCTGCCGCCGCTCAGCCGCCTGCAGACGGGCGATCTCGCCCCGGACCGACGACAGCAGCCGCTGCCGCTCCGCGAGCTGACCTTCGATCGATCGCTGCTGCGCGGCGCGTTCGGCGACGACGGCCGCCTGGCCCGCGCGCGCCTTCTGCAGCTGCACCTTCTGGGTCTCGACCTCACGCCGGAAGCGGTTCACTTCCGCGACGACCTTCGCGTCCTGATCCCCGACCCGCTCGACCAGATCAATCCGGGTGAGCAGGTCGTCGAGGCTCTGCGCGCCGAGCACGATCTCGACCACGCCGCCGGAACCGCCGTTGACGTAGAGCTCCCGCAGCCGCGCAGCGATGCGCGTCTGCGCCGTCTTCAGGCTTTTCTTCGCGACGATCAGGTGTTGCGCATTCCGCTGCAGCTCGGCGTCGAGCCGATTGAGCTCGAGCGTGGCCCCGTTGTACGCCTCGGCCGCACGGCCGACGGCCATGTCCAGCTCCTGCACCTGATCGAGAATCGCCTGCGCCTGGGCTTGCTTGGACGAGATCGACGGATCGGCCGTCGCCGAAGCTACAGCGGTGAGAAGCGCCGTTGCGGCCACCAGAAGGGCCGCTACCTGTCGCATGCTCGAACTGATAAACATCCTCGTGTTCGGGTCGACAAGCGCGCCTCCGGGCGGGCGGCACCCGTCACAAGTGGCGGAGCCTAGCAGCCGTTACGGATGCTCGCAAACGGGTACCGTCGACAAAAAGCCGAGCAAACAGGCCGAAAATCCCTCGTCTGTGGTACGGTCCCGCGCCTGTGAACGGACGGTCCCGCAGGACGCCGTCGCTCGTCGCGGTGGTTGCGGCCGGGGCGCTCGCAACAGCTCTCCTCCCCGCTCTCGGTGGTGCCGATACGGCCCCCGGATAACGGGCGCGCGCCGAGAGCCTCGGCCGGTCCGAGCAGGGGGCGCTGCTCGAGCTGTACGCGTTGGAGTCGTCGCTCGGTCGGGCACAGCGGCAGGCCGAGAATCTCCGCGCGAGCTCGACGGCGCTCGCTGAACGCGCGGCGGCGGCTCGGCGAAGCGCCGTGATCGTCCGCGATTCCCTCGCGCTCTCGCACGGGCGCGTCGCCACGGCGGTTCGACGCCTCTACGTCGAGGGGGATGCGGACCCGATCGCCGTGCTGCTCGGGGCGACATCGCTCGACGAGGCTCTCGCGGGCCTCGAGTCCCTCGAGCGCGCGACCGACCGGAACCGGCAGCTCGTTTCCGACCTCGGCCTCCAGCTGAAGCGGCTGCGCGCCGTCGAGGACAGGCTGGCCGCTCGCCGCGCGGCGCTCGCCGACTCGCTCGCGGCGGCTGAGGCGGCCGAACGAGCGTTGGGGCAGCGCGTGACGGCGAAGCGGTCGTACCTGTCCGCCCTGCGCCGCGAGCGGGCTCTGACGCACGAGCGAGTGGCGGCGCTCGAGCTGCGTGCCCAGGCGGCAGAGCGGGCGTCCACACGGCTCGCCGCGGCAGCCGTAGCCTCGGCACCGGTCGACAAGCCGCCCCTGCGGGTGGACGCACCCGGCGCAGCCGGCACTCGCACCCTCGTCGTGGATGCCGTCGCGTATCACCTTCCGGGGCGAACGGCGAGCGGCCTGCCAGTCGGCCCGGGAGTCGTGGCGGTCGATCCGTCCGTGATCCCGCTCGGCACCCGGATGTACGTGCCCGGCTACGGTCCGGCGATCGCCGCCGACGTCGGCTCGGCGATCAAGGGCGCCCTCATCGACCTTTGGTTCCCGACGACGGCCCAGGCGCGCGCCTGGGGCCGCCGTACCGTCACGATCACGCTGTACCCCTAACCGCTCGTGGCAACTATCCGTGTGGCGTCGGCTCTCGCGGCGCTGGCAGCGCTCGCCTCGTCCGCCGCCGCGATCGCGTCCCCCACGCAGGCGTGTGGTGAATCAACACCGGCGTCTCCTCTCGGCACGAGGCTGGCACGGGCACTCGCCGCGTCGCCGGGGCTCGACCCGTGCCGCACCTCCGTCCTCGCCGTCGACCTCCGCACGGGTCGAGTCGTCTTCGCCCAGAACGCATCGCTGGCGCTCGCGCCGGCCTCGAACGAGAAGCTGGCCGTGGCCTATGCAGCGCTCGTCCGCCTCGGCCCGGGCTACCGCTTCCACACCGAGCTCGTGGCCACGGGGCGGCTCGAGGGAGCGACCTGGAGAGGCGACCTCTACCTGAAGGGATACGGCGACCCGACCCTGGGCGAGCCCGACCTGGCTTCGCTCGCCGTCCAGGTACGGAGCTGGGGCGTTCGCCGCATCGCGGGCCGGGTCTACGGCGACGAGTCCCGCTTCGACCGAGTGCGCACGGCACCCGGCTGGCGCACGTCCTTCCTGGGCGAGGAGACTCCGCCGCTCTCCGCCCTCGTCGTCGAGCGCGGCCGAGGCTGGCCCGCGCTCTCGACCGCGCTGCTCGCCGCCAGAGACCTCAGAGCCGTGCTCGAGCGTCGCGGCGTCACTGTGGCCGGGAAACCGGGAGTGCGCACGGCGCCCGGCGGCGCCTTCCCCCTCGCGCGGGACGTGTCCGAACCGCTCTCGGCGGTCGTCCGCACGATGAACCGCGAGAGCGACAACTTCGTCGCGGAGCTGCTCCTCAAGACACTCGGGGCGGAGGTCGGGTCGCGTGGAACGACCGCCGCGGGCGCAGCCGCAGCACGGACGGCGCTCGCCGAAGCGCGCGTCCCGCTCGCCGGCGCGCGGCTCGTCGACGGCTCTGGCCTGTCGCAGCTCGACCGGCTCTCGGCGGCCAGCCTCGTGGGGCTGTTGCGGACGGCCGCTGCCGACCCGGGCATCCGCGACGCGTTCCTCTCCTCGCTGTCGGTCGCAGGGGTGAGCGGGACACTCGAGCGCCGGCTCGACCGCAGGCCGACGTACGGCCAGGTGATCGCCAAGACGGGCACGACGCGGCTTGCGTCGACGCTCGCAGGCTTTGTCCGCGGCCGCTACGCGTTCGCCGTGCTGCACAACGGCAGTCCGGTTGCAAGTTGGACGGCGCGCGCGGCTCAGGACCGCTTCGTGACCCAGCTGGCCGCGCAAGTCGCGAATCCGCTCCCGCGGATTCGCGACGCGCAAAACCCCTGAACTCCATCCGCAGTCTCGCTTCGCTCGCGCAAACCCGAGACGCGAGAACCCCTGAAGCGGGCCGCATTCGCGGCCCTGGGCGTCCGCTTCGCGGCCGCGGCGCCACTATGACGTCAAGGCCGTTGCTGGTTCACGAGCTCCGCGAATTCGGCCTCGGCGAGCAGCGGCACTCCAAGCTTCTGGGCCTTGGTGAGTTTCGCCGCGCCGGGCTCCTCACCGACCACGAGGCCTGAGGTCTTCGCCGATACCGACCCGGTCACTTTCGCTCCCAACGCCTCGAGCGCAGCGGTCGCCTGCTCGCGCGACCAGCCCTCGAGGGTTCCCGTGACGACGTACGTGTTTCCCGTGAGCGGGCCCTCGACCGGCCGCTCCGCCTCGCTCGTCTCGAAGACGAGCCCGAGCTCGCGGAGGTCGGCGACGAGCCCCCGATGCTCCTCGTCCGCGAACCACTCCGCGATCGCCTGCGCCCGGTCCGGCCCGATCCCCTCCACTTCCTGAATCTCCTCCTCCGTGGCCACGAGCAGGCGGTCGACGTTCCCGAAGTGGCGCGCGAGACTCTGCGCGGTCACCCAGCCGACCTGGGGGATGTTGAGCCCGTACAGCACGCGCGAGAAGGGCGTCTGCTTCGATGCTGCGATCGCGTCGATCGCGTTCTGCGCAGAGATCTCGCCGAAACCGTCGAGCTCGAGCAGCAGCTCCTTCGTCAGCCGGTAGAGGTCGGGGATCGAACTGACGAGGCCCTCGTGCCAGAGCCGCCGCACCATCAACTCGCCGACTCCTTCGATGTCGGCGGCTCCCATCACCCAGTTGATCAGGGTCTCGACACTGCGCGAGGGGCAGTGCCGGTTGGGGCAGCGGTGCATGACCTCGCCCTCCGGCTTGACGATGCCGGTGCCGCACAGCGGGCACGTGACCGGCATCCGGAACGGCTTCGAGCCTCGCTTGTGCGGGAGCACCGGCCCCACCACCTGCGGGATCACGTCGCCGGCGCGCTGGACGACGACGGTGTCTCCCTCGCGGATGTCCTTGCGGTTGATGTCCTCCTCGTTGTGCAGCGTCGCCTGCGAGACGGTGACGCCCCCGACCTCGACGGGCTCGAGCTGCGCCCAGGGATTGAGGTTTCCCGTTCGACCCACGCGGACGTGGATCCGGACGAGCCTGGTCTCGGCCGTCATCGGCGCCCACTTGTAGGCCCGGGCCCAGCGCGGCCGGCCGTGCAGAGCGCCGAGCCTGCGCTGCTGGTCGAGCGAGTCCAGCTTGATCACGATCCCGTCGATCTCGTAGTCGAGCTCGACCCGCCGCGACTCCCACTCTGCGCACGCGCGCGCGACCGACTCGAGCGACTCGTGGCGCTCCGCGAACGGGTTCGTGCGGAACCCCTGCGCGCGCAGCCATTCGAGGATCTCCCACTGCGTCTCGGGGTCGAAGCCGTCGGAGCGGCCGATACCGTAGAACCAGATCGACAGCCCTCGCTCGGCCGTGATCTGCGGGTTGAGCTGGCGCAGCGAGCCGGCGGCGAAATTGCGTGGGTTCGGCGCGATCTTCTTGCCCTCCGCGGCAAAGCGCTCGTTGATGCGCCGGAACGTGGACAGGGGCGCGTACACCTCGCCGCGCGCCTCCAGCAGCGCGGGCGTCCCCTTCTGGTCTTCGCCCCGCAACCGCAACGGCACGGAGTGGAGCGTGCGCAGGTTCGGCGTCACGTCCTCTCCCCGCTGCCCGTCGCCGCGCGTCGCTCCCCGCACGAAGCGGGCCCGCTCGTAGACGAGGGAGATCGCCGAGCCGTCGATCTTGGGCTCCGTCACGTACGCGAGCGGCTCGTCGGTGCCGAGCCGCTTGCGCACGTCGTCTGCCCACTTCTGCAGCGTCTCGACATTCGTGACCTTTTCCAACGAGCCCATCGGGGTCAGGTGCTCGACCTTGCGGAACCGCTCCGACGGTGTGGCGCCGACACGCTGCGTGGGTGAGTCCGGATCGCGGAGCTCCTGATGCTCGTCCTCCAGCGCGACCAGCTCGTCGTAGAGCCGGTCGTACTCGGCGTCGGTCACCTCGGGGTCGTCGAGCACGTGGTAGCGGTAGTTGTGGTGGTCGATCAGCTGCCTGAGCTCGGTGACGCGCGCGGCCGGGTCAGAGGACATCGAGGAGCTCCTCCGCGTGCTCGACGAACGCATCAGGCCCTTCCTCTCGGAGCACCTCGGCCGAATGAATGCCGCCCCACGCGACGGCGACGGCGTAGACGCCGGCCGCCTTCGCCGCCTGGATGTCGAACGGCGAGTCGCCCACGTACGCAGCGTCGGCAGTGGTAGCGTCGAGCCGCCGCAGCGCCTCGAGCAACGGGTCGGGATCGGGCTTGTGCCGCTCCGTGTCCTCGGCACCGATGACCACGTCGAAGTTCGCCTCCAGGCTCCGGAAGCCGGTCGAACGCGAGACGGACCGTCGCACGCCGCTTCGCGGTGACGATGCCGAGGCGGCGGCCCTGCGAACGAAGCCGCGGCAGGACCTCGACCACCTCCCAGAACGCCTCCAGCTCCTCGTGCAGCGGCTCGTTGTGGGCGCGGTACGCGTTCGACGAGGTCGTCGACGCGCTCGGGGTCGAGCGCCTCCATCTGGGCGACGAGGCCCGGGCCGCCGATCGCGGCGGTCAGGATCTCCTCCTCCACCTCGCGGCCGAGCACTTCCCGCGCAGCGTGCTTCATCGAGGCGACGATGATCGGACCCGAGTCGATCAGGGTGCCGTCGAGGTCGAACAGGACGACCGGGAAGCGCATGTGGCGATCGTAGCCGGGCCTCTTGGCCCGGCTACGATCGCCACTCCCCGATGCCCGGTAGGGACAGATACCGAAGGTGTCTGTCCCAGGTTTTCGAGAGAGAAGCGCGTCCAGACTCAAAGGAGCGAGGACGCATACCGAGGGTGTCTGTCCCCGGCGTCAGTAGCAGAACGCGCTCCAGATACAACCCCCAGGGCGGGGCGGTCGCCCCCGCCTCATCGCGTGGCCGACCCTCGAGTAGGCGCGGGATCAGGTCTGGTCGTTCGAGCATCGTCCCGACGAGCGTCCGCACCATGTGCCGGAGGAACGAGTCCGCGGTGATCGTGAAATGGAGCTGGTGGCCACGCCGCTCCCAGCCGGCGGCGCGCACATCCCGGCGGAAGATCTGATGCTGGGTCTCGGTCGGCGTGAACGCTCGGAAATCGTGCTCGCCTGCGAGCGCTGAGGCCGCCGCCGAGAGAGCGTCGTCGTCGAGCGGGCGGGGCCACCATAGAGCGCGACGCGCCTCGAGCGCCGACCGCTCGCTCCGGTTGAGGACGACGTAGCGATACGAGCGCGCGACGGCGGAGAAGCGCGCGTTGAAGCCTTCCTCGCCCTCTGCGGCGCCGACGACCGAGAGATCGTCGGGTAGCGCGGCATTGAGCGCCTCGGCCGCCCGCGCGGCGGGTGGCCCTCCGTCCACCATGAGGCTGGCAACCTGCCCGGTCGCGTGGACGCCCGCGTCGGTACGGCCGGCAACCGCGAGGCCCTCCCACCCCGGGTAGACCGCGTCGAGCGCTTCCCGGAGCGCCCCCTCGACAGTCCGTTCGCCCGGTTGGCGCGCCCACCCGCGAAACCCGGTGCCGTCGTACTCGAGCGTCAGCCTCAGAATCACAGCGCCATCCTGCCAAGCAACACTGTGTTACTTGGCTACGTCGGCTCGACTTCGAGCGTCAGCCCGTCCAGCCCCTTGACGATGACCGGCGTGCCGGGCGCCGCGTAGCCGACGGCACCGGGCCTTCCACAGCTCGCCGTCGACGCGCACCTGGCCTTCAGGAGACAGCGGCCCCACTGCGACGCCGTGTTTGCCGACGAGGGTCTCGGCCCCGACGGCGGCCTGCCGCCGCTTCGACCAGCGCACGAAGAGCAGCGACTCGCCGATGTCGACCACCGCCGCGACGGTGACAGCGACCACACCCCAAGGCGAAGGAAGGACGAAGACGGCGAGCAGGAGCGCGACCAGGATCGCCACGCCGGGAGCCTAGAGGCTGACTGGACTTGGATTCGGGACGACTACGCCACGCTACGCGGCGGGGAGGTGCGGGTTGTAGTCGACGAGCTCGAGATAGACCATGACCGCCGCGTCGCCCTGACGCGGCCCGAGCTTGACGATGCGGGTGTAGCCACCGGGGCGCTCCACGAAGCGCGGTGCGACGTCGGCGAAGAGGTGGTGGACGACGTCGTTGGAGCGCAGCTCGGCGAGCGCGAGCCTACGGGCGTGCAGGTCACCGCGCTTGCCGAGCGTGATCATCTTCTCGGCGAAGGGCTTGACGGCCTTCGCCTTGGCCTCGGTCGTCTCGATCCGGCCGTGCTGGATCAGCGCGCCCGCGAGGTTCGAGTAGAGCGCCTTGCGATGAGCCGAGGAGCGGCCCAGCTTCTTCCCGGCGCGCGCGTGGCGCATTACGGCAGCTCTTCTCCGCGGAGGTTGAGGCCGTGCGCCGCGAGCGTCTCGCGAACCTCTTCGATCGACTTGCGACCGAAGTTGGGGATCGCGGCCAGCTCAGCTTCGGACTTCGACGTCAGGTCGCCGATCGTCTCGATGCCGACGCGCTTGAGGCAGTTGTACGAGCGGACGCCCAGCTCGAGCTCCTCGATCGGGAAATTCTCCATCCCGTGTGTGGTGGTCGCCTCGGCAGCCTCGGCCGCGGCCGCTTCGCCGAAGCCTTCCATCTTGTCGATGTCGGTGAAGATCGCGAGCTGCCGGATCAGAATCTCCGCGGCCTGCGCGATTGCCTCACGCGGCTCGAGCGATCCGTCGGTCGTCACGTCGAGGACGAGCTTGTCGTAGTCGGTGCGTTGGCCGACGCGCGCGGACTCGACCTGGTACGCCACCCGCCGCACGGGCGAGAAGATCGAGTCGATCGGGACCACGCCGATCGTGGTCTCCGGGCCGCGGTTCAGCTCGGCCGGGACGTAGCCGCGACCGCGCCCGATCGTGAGCGTCATCTCCAGCTTGCCCTTGTTGTCGAGATTCGCGAGCTCGAGCTCCGGGTTCAGGATCTCGAGATCGGCAGGCGCCTCGATGTCCGAGGCCGTGACCGGGCCGGCGCCCTTCTTCGCCACGTGTACCTCGACCTCGGGCGAATCGCCGTGGAGACGGCAGATCAGGTTCTTGAGGTTGAGGATGATGTCGGTGACGTCCTCGCGGACGCCCGGCAGCGTCGTGAATTCGTGCGCGACGCCTTCGATCTTGACCGCCGTGACGGCGGCGCCCTCGAGCGACGAGAGCAAGACGCGCCGCAGCGAGTTCCCAAAGGTGTAGCCGAAGCCGCGGTCGAGCGGCTCGATCACGAAGAGCCCGCGGTTCTCGTCGGCCTCCTCGCTGACGATCCTCGGGATCTGGAAGTCCATCAGGCTAGTACGAGTCGCCAATTCGATCCTTTCGGTTATTTCGAGTAGAGCTCGACGATGAGCGATTCCTGCACGGGCGTGTCGATCTCCGCGCGCTCCGGCCACTTGAGCAGCTTGCCGGTCAGGCCTTCGTGGTCGGCCTGGAGCCACGGTGCGACGGTGGCCGTCAGGTCGGTGGCGTCGCGGATCACCTGCTCGGCGGAGCTGCCCGGGCGAAGCGTGATCACGTCGTTGGGGCGGGCGCCGTAGCTCGGGATGTTGACGCGACGCCCGTTGACGTGAAAATGGCCGTGTCGCACGAGCTGGCGCGCCTGCGCGCGTGAGCTGGCGAAGCCAAGCCGGTAGACGACGTTGTCGAGCCGCGTCTCGAGCATCCGGAGCAGGTTCTCGCCCGCGTTGCCCGTGCCGCGTGTCGCCTTCTCGTAGGTGTTGCGGAACTGCTTCTCGAGCAGGCCGTAGTAGCGGCGAGCCTTCTGCTTCTCACGCAGCTGCAGGAGGTACTCGCTCTGCTTGATCCGGCCGCGCCCGTGCACGCCCGGCGGGTAGGAACGGCGCTCGATCGCGCACTTCTCCGTCAGGCAGCGCTCGCCTTTGAGGAACAGCTTCAGGCCCTCGCGGCGGCAGACACGGCACTTCGGTCCGAGGTCCCTCGCCATCAGACGCGCCTCCGCTTCTTCTGGCGCACGCCGTTATGGGCCTGCGGCGAGACGTCCTTGACGCCGAGAATCTCGAGCCCGGCTGCCTGGAGCGAGCGGATCGCCGTCTCGCGACCCGAGCCCGGGCCCTTGACGAAGACCTCGACCTTCTGCAGGCCGTGCTCCATGCCCTTGCGGGCGGCGTTGTCGGCGGTCACCTGCGCCGCGAACGGCGTCGACTTGCGCGAGCCCTTGAAGCCGGCCGAGCCGGCGGACTCCCACGCGATCACGTTCCCCTCGCGGTCGGTGAGCGACACGATCGTGTTGTTGAACGACGTCTTGATGTGCGCCTGGCCGATCGCGATGTTCTTGCGGACGCGGCGGCGCGTGCGGCCCCGGGTCGCCGCCTTGCGAGGAGGAGCCATCAAACCTTCGCCTTCTTCCCACGGCCGACGGTCTTCTTCGGGCCCTTGCGCGTGCGCGCGTTCGTCTTCGTCCGCTGGCCGTTGACCGGGAGGCCGCGCCGGTGGCGGATGCCCCGGTAGCAGCCGATCTCGCCGAGGCGCTTGATCGCCTGGGAGCGCTCACGGCGCAGGTCACCTTCGACCTCGAGGTTCTGGTCGATGTAGCCGCGAAGCTTGGTGACCTCCTCGTCGGTCAGGTCCTTGACCTTTTCGTTCGGGTCGAGCTCGAGCTCCTTGCAGATCTTCTGCGCCGTCGAGCGCCCGATCCCGTAGATGTAGGTCAGCCCGATCTCCAGGCGCTTCTGGTTCGGGAGGTTGACCCCTGCGATTCGTGCCATGGAGCGGTTAGCCCTGCCTTTGCTTGTGGTTCGGGTTGGAGCAGATGACCATGACGCGGCCGTGCCTGCGGATCACGCGGCAGCGCTCGCACATGGGTTTGACGGAGGGACGAACCTTCATGAGATTGATCACAGCACAGCGCACGGGCCGCGCCGCGGGACGCTCACTGTAGCAGACGCTCTGCCTCCGCAGCCGCCCCGACACGGGGCGTCAGGATCCGCGGACCGTCGTCCGTGATCGCCACCGTGTGCTCGAAATGTGCCGCAGTTGAGCCGTCCGAGGTCGAGATCGACCAGCCGTCGTCGTGCAGGTAGACGTCGGCACCGCCAGCCGTGATCATCGGCTCGATCGCGATCGTCATCCCCTCGGCGAGGCGCGGCCCCCGCCCCGGCTGGCCGAAGTTCGGAACGTGCGGATCCTCGTGATAGTGGCGCCCGACGCCGTGCCCGACGAGGCTGCGGACGACGGAGAAGCCAGCGCCTTCGACAACCTCCTGCACTGCGTGGGAGATGTCGCCGATCCGGTTGCCGAGGCGAGCCTGCTCGATCCCGGCAGCGAGCGCGGCCTGACCGACGTCGAGCAGGCGGCGCACCTCGGCGTCGACCTCGCCCACGGCAAACGTGTACGCGCTGTCGGCGATGGCGCCGTCGAGCGTCACGCCGACGTCGACGCTGACCACGTCTCCCTCCTGCACGCGGTAGGCCCCGGGGATGCCGTGGACGATCAGATCGTTTGGCGAAATGCAGATCGCGGCCGGGTAGCCCTTGTAGCCCTTCGACGTGGGGACACCGCCGTGCGCGCGTGACGAGCCGTTCGGCGATCGCGTCGAGCTCGGCCGTCGTCACGCCGGGGACGAGGTGCTCGCCGACGTGCGCGATCGTCGCTGCGACGAGGTCGCCCGCTCTGGCGATCCGCTCGATCTCGCGAGGGCTCTTGCGGATGATCACGCGACGCGCCCCTCGAGCCGCTCGAGCGCGTCCTGCAGCTCGGCGTACACCTCGTCGATGGGCCTTGCGGCGTGAAGGGGGACGAGCCGGTCGTGGGCCCGGTAGTACTCGACCAGCGGCTCGGTCTGTTCGTGGTAGATCGCGAGCCGCCGTGCGATCACCTCCGGCGTGTCGTCCGTCCGGCCCTCCGCATGCGACCGCCCCAGGAGCCGCTCCATCGCGATCGCGTCCGGTAGCTCGAAGTAGAAGACGGCGTCGAGGTGCCGGTCGATGTCGGAGAGCATGGCGTCGAGCGCCTCCGCCTGGGCGAGGTTCCGCGGAAAGCCGTCGAGGACGAAGCCACCGCGAGCGTCAGGCTGGTCCAGCCGCTCCCTGATCAGCTCCACCGCCAGATCGTCCGGCACGAGCTCCCCCGCGGCAAGTACCGGCTCGACCCGCCGGCCGAGCTCCGTCCCCGCATCGATCGCGTCGCGAAACATCTCCCCGGTGGAGATGTGAGGGATGCCGTAATCGGCAGCGAGCCGGACGGCCTGGGTGCCTTTGCCCGACCCCTGCGGCCCGAGGAGCAGGAGGTCCACGGCTAGATGCCTTCCATCACGTCGTCTGGGCAGGGCGAGGCAAGCCTCGCCCTACTTCAGGAAGCCTTCGTAGGAGCGCATCATCATCTGCGACTCCATCTGGCGCATGGTGTCGAGCGCCACGCCGACGGCGATCAGCACCGAGGTGCCGCCGAGGGCGCCCGCGCTCGCCTGGGAGAACCCGCCGTAGGCGATGAAGATGCTCGGCAGGACGGCCACCGTCGCGAGGTACAGGGAGCCGGGCAGCGTCAGCCGCGTGAGCACCCGGTCGAGGTACTGCGCCGTGGGCGGGCCAGGGCGGATGCCCGGGATGTAGCCGCCGTGGCGGCGCAGGTTGTCTGCCTGTTCAACCGGGTTGAACTGGACCGCCGTGTAGAAGAAGGCGAAGAGCACGATCAGGCCCGCCTCGAGCAGGAGGTAGCCGATGTCGCTCGGCTGGAAGTGCTCGTTCACGAAATCCGCCGAGGCCGGGAAGTAGAGCGCGAGCGTGGGCGGGAACGCAAGCAGCGCCGCGGCAAAGATGACCGGGATGACGCCGGCCATGTTCACGCGCAGCGGCAGGTAGGTCGAGCCGCCCGCGGTCATCCTGCGCCCGACCATCCGCTTCGCGTACTGGATCGGGATCTTGCGCTGGCCTTCCTGGACGAACACGACCGACGAGACGACCGCGAGCGCGATCAGCGGGAAGAAGAGGCGCTCCATCGGCCCGCCGTTCCACCAGGCGCTGATCCCGAGCGGCAGGCCCGTGAGGATCGACGCGAAGATCAAGATCGAGATCCCGTTGCCGACCCCGCGCCTCGTGATCTGCTCTCCGATCCACATCAGCAGCACCGTCCCGGTCGTCAGCGTCACGACAATCAGGGTCATGCGGCCGGCATTCGCCTCCAGCGCGCCCTGCCGCTCGAACAGGATCGCATAGCCGATCGCCTGCGCTGCGGCCAGCACGACCGTCAGGTAGCGCGTGTACTGGTTGATCTTGGCGTACCCGGATTCGCCCTCCTTCTGCAGCTCGGCGAGCCGCGGGATGACGACCGTCATCAGCTGGAGGATGATCGAGGCCGTGACGTACGGCATGATCCCGAGCGCGAAGATCGAGAACTGGGAGAGCGCGCCGCCGGAGAAGAGGTTGAGCAGGCCGAGCAGCGTGCCGCCCGCGCCGGAGAAGTAGTTCTCGATCGCCGACGAGTCGACGCCGGGCGCCGGGATCCAGGAGCCGAGGCGGTAGACGGCGAGCGCAAAGGCCGTGAAGAGCAAGCGCCGCCGGAGTTCGGGAACGCGCCAGGCGTTGGCGAGCCAGCTGAACATCGACTCGCGGCCTAGTCGGAGTCGCCCTGCGGCTCGTCCGCTTCGGCGGCGGCCTCCTCGGCGACGTCCTCGACCTCTGGCTCCTCGACGGCGGCCGGGCGCTTCGCGACCTTCTTCGGGCGCCGCACCTTCGGCTCCTTGAGCGCGACGGCGGTGCCGCCGGCTGCCTCGATCTTCTCGCGGGCAGTTGCGGAGAAACCGTGCGCCGTGACCGTGAGCTTCTTCGTCAGCTCGCCGCTGCCGAGGATCTTCACGTCGACGCGCGTGTTCTTGATCAGGCCCTGCTCGAGCAGCGCCTCGAGCGTCACGTCGGCGCCGGCTTCGAAGCGCGCCTCGAGGTCGCGTAGGTTGACGGGCTGCGTGTACGTCCGGAACGGGCCGACGGGTCTCGCGTCGGCAGAGGTGTTGCCGCGCAGCTTGCCAAGGCGCATGTCGATCGGCATCTGGCCGCCCTCGAAGCCCGCGGGCATCTTGTGCGAGCCCGAGCGCGACTTCTGGCCCTTGATCCCGCGACCGGAGTAGCGCCCCTTGCCCGAGCCCAGGCCGCGGCCGACCCGCTTGCGCTCCTTGCGTGGCTGCGCGGGCTTGAGGGAGTGAAGATTGAGCTCGTCGGTCACGAGCTCCCCTTCGACTCGACCTTGACGAGATGCCGGACCTGGCGCAGCTTGCCCTCCAGCTCGGGCGACTCAACGTGCTCTGCGCTCTTCCCGATACGGCCGAGCCCGAGCGAGCGGAGCGTGCCCTCGTGCACCTTCGTCTGGCCGATCGTGCTCCGTACCTGGGTGATGCGGAAGGTTGTCACTCGGACGTTGCCTCGCCCTCTGCGGCCGCCTCGGGCTCGGAAGCGCCTTCGGGAACAGCGTCTGACCCCTGCGCCGGCGGAGTCTCGCCGGCCTCGACAGCCTCTTCGACCGGCGGCCGGTAAGGCAGCACTTCTCTCACCGTCTTGCCGCGCGCCCGGGCGACGTCCTCGGGACGGCGCAGGTGCTGCAGGCCGTTGACGGTCGCCTTCGCCATGTTGATCGGATTCGTCGTGCCGAGGCTCTTTGCCAGCACGTCGCGGATGCCGCCGAGCTCGAGCACGGCGCGGACGCCGCCGCCCGCGATCACTCCGGTGCCCTCGCTCGCCGGGCGAAGGAACACCCTCGCGGCGTCGAAGCGGCCGAGAATCTCGTGCGTGATCGTCGTGCCGTGCTTGGGGACGGTGAACAGGTTCTTCTTCGCGTCGTCGACGGCCTTCGAGATCGCGAGGGGAACCTCGCGCGCTTTGCCGTAGCCGACGCCGACGCGGTCGACCTCGTCCCCGACCACGACCAGTGCCGTGAAGGAGAACCGGCGGCCGCCCTTGACGACCTTGGCGACCCGGTTGATCTCGATCACCCGCTCCTTCAGCTCGCGGGTCTCGGTAGCTTCGGTGCTGCTCAAAACGCCAGTCCTCCCTCGCGCGCGCCCTTTGCGAGCGCCTTGACGCGTCCGTGGTAGAGGTAGCCGCCGCGGTCGAACACACAACGCTCGACGCCGGCCTTCTTCGCCGCGGCGCCTAGAGCCTTGCCCACTTCCGCGGCCTGGTCGGTCTTGTTGCCGCTGAACGACCCGAGCTGATGCCAGCTTGCCGCGGCGAGCGTGCGGCCGGCGGTGTCGTCGACAAGCTGCGCGGAGATGCCCCGGTTGGAGCGGAAGACGACGAGGCGGGGCACGTCGGCAGTTCCGGAGATCTTGCCCCGGACGCGGCGGTGGCGGCGCAGGCGCGCCTCCCGTTTCGTGATCGTGCTCACGACGCCCTCTTCCCGACCTTCCTGCGGACGACCTCGCCGCGGTAACGGATGCCCTTGCCCTTGTAGGGCTCGGGCGGCCGCACCTTGCGGATCTCCGCGGCCGTCTGCCCGACGGCCTGCTTGTCGATGCCCTTGACGACGATCTGGTTCGGAGCCGGCACCTCGAAGGTGATCCCGGCGCGCGGCTTCACCGGCACGGAGTGCGAGAAGCCGACGGCGAGCTCGAGGTCGGTCCCCTTGAGCTGGGCACGGTAGCCGACGCCGTGCAGCTCGAGGTGCTTTTCGAATCCGTGCGTGACCCCCTCCACCATGTTCGCGACGAGCGACCGGGTGAGGCCGTGCAGCGCGCGGTCCTCGCCGCGGTCGGTCGGGCGCGTGACGGTGATCTGTCCTTCCTCGTGCTCGATCGCGATCCGCGCCGGCACCTGCTGGCTGAGCTCGCCGAGGGGACCGTTCACCTGGACGCGGCCGGGCGAGATCGCCACCGCGACGGTGCTCGGGACTTCGATGGGCTGTTTGCCGATGCGACTCATGCTCGACGCCTACCAGACGAAGGCGATCACCTCGCCGCCGACGCCCTTCTCGGCGCACTGGCGGCTCGTGAGCAACCCGGACGACGTGGACAGGATGGCGGTTCCCAGACCGCCGAGCACACGGGGCAGCCGGTCCTTGCTCGCGTAGACGCGGCGACCGGGCTTGGAGACGCGCTTCAGATCGGTGATCACGCGCTCGCGGTTGCGCCCGAACTTGAGCTCGACGACGAGGGTGGAGAACGGCTCTCCCGGGACGACCCGGTAGTCCTTGACGTAGCCCTCGTCCTTGAGCAGGCGGGCGATCTCCTCCTTCATCCGCGAGGTCGGCATCGAGGCGCTCTCGTGCATCGCCCGGTTGGCGTTGCGAATACGGCTGAGCATGTCGGCGATGGGATCGGTCAGCATCGGCGCCTCCTACCAGCTCGACTTGGTCATGCCCGGAATCGCGCCCTCGTGCGCGAGCTCGCGCAGGCAGATCCGGCACAGGCGGAACTTGCGGAAGACGGCGCGAGGCCGGCCGCAGCGGTTGCAGCGCGTGTACGCCTGCGTCGCGTGCTTCGGCGTCCGCTTCTGCTTCGCGATCAGCGACTTCTTGGCCATGCGCTAGCCCTCTCTCCTTGTCTCGGCGGCGAAGGGGAGGCCGAGCGAGCGCAGCAGCGAGAGCGCCTGGTCGTCCGTCTTCGCCGACGTGGTGATAGCGACGTCGAGCCCGCGGATCGACGCGACGCTGTCGTAGTCGATCTCGGGGAAGATGATCTGCTCGCGGATCCCGATCGAGTAGTTGCCGCGGCCGTCGAACGAGCCGGGGTCGAGACCCCGGAAGTCGCGGATGCGCGGCAGCGCGATCGAGACGAGCCGGTCGAGGAACTCGTACATGCGGGCGCCGCGCAGCGTCACGCGCGCGCCGACGGGCATCCCCTCGCGGAGCTTGAAGGCTGCGATCGACTTCCGCGCCTTGCGGACCTGGGCTCGTTGGCCGGCGATCGTCGTCAGCTCGTCGAGCGCGGAGTCGAGCGCCTTGGCTTCGGTCTTCGCGTCGCCGACGCCCATGTTGAGCGTGATCTTCGTGATCAGCGGCGTCTGCATGATCGAGGACAGGCCGAGCTCCTCCTTGAGCTGCGGGCGCAGCTCCTGCTCGTAGCGCTGCTTCAGGCGCGGCACATAGGTCTCGGTCGCGGCCATCATCTGGTCGATCTCCTGGCCGCAGCCGGGCGCTTGCAGACGCGCACGCGCACGGCCTCGCCCTTGATCTCCTTGACATGGATCCCGACGCGGGTCGCCTGGTTGCAGACCGGGCACACGACCATCACGTTCGAGACGTCGACGGGCGCCGCCCGCTCGACGATGCCCCCGGGCGCGATCGCTGCGCCGCCGACGCGGCTCGCGTCGCGGATCGGGCGCGGCTTCGTGTGGCGCTTCACCACGTTCAGGTTCTCGACGATCACGCGCCGGTCGCTCGGGCGCGCCTCGAGGACGCGGCCCTGCTTGCCGCGGTCCTTGCCAGAGAGGATCTGGACGAGATCCCCTTTCTTCACTTTGAGCTTGGTTGCCATTTCTCTAGAGCACCTCGGGCGCGAGACTGACGATCTTCATGAAGTTCTTCTCGCGCAACTCACGGGCGACCGGCCCGAAGATGCGCGTTCCGCGCGGGTTCAGCTGGTTGTCGATGATGACGGCCGCGTTCTCGTCGAAGCCGATCAGCGTGCCGTCGTTCCGGCCGTAGGGCTTCTTCGTCCGGACGACGACCGCCTTCACGACCTCGCCCTTCTTGACGGAGCCCTGCGGCGTCGCGGTCTTCACGGTAGCAACGATCACGTCGCCGACCCGCGCGTAGCGCCTGCGCGAACCGCCGACGACGCGGATGCAGAGAAGCTCGCGGGCGCCGGTGTTGTCGGCGACCTTGACGCGGCTTTCCTGCTGGATCACTGCTCGGCTCCCATCTACTTCGCGGCCTCGACGATCTCCGTCAGGCGCCAGCGCTTCATGCGCCGAGAGCGGGCGTGTCTCGACGATGCGGACGACGTCGCCGACCTTGGCCTCGTTGCGCTCGTCGTGCGCGTGGAACTTGCGCGAACGGCGAACGACCTTCTTGTACTTCCGGTGGGCCGAGATCGTGTCGACGCGGACGACGATCGTCTTGTCCATCGCGTCGGAGACGACCGTGCCCTGCCGCTCCTGCCGGCGCCCACGCTCATGCTCGGGCTTCTCCAGCCGCACGATCGGCCTGCGCTCCTTCGCCGTCTCGCGCTTCGGCGTCGTCCGCTGTCGTCGGAGCGCGCGCGGCAGGCGCTTCTTCTTGCGCTTCGGCTCCGGTGCCGGTGCGGCCGGCACCTCAGGCTCGGCCTCCGCGGCGGCACCTGGCCTCGGCTCGGCAGCCTCGGCAGGCTCCGGCTCCTCGGCGAGGCCGCCGGCTCCTCGGCAGCCTCCTCGGCCACAGGTTCCTCGGCGGGCGCGTCAGCGCCGGCGCCGCCTCGGGCACGAGTGCTTCGACAGGCTCGTCGGCTTCCTGAGCGGCCTCGACCGCCTCGTTCGCAGCCTCCGCCTCTTCGGCGGAGGCCTCGGGAGCCTTCGGCTCGGGCGTCTCGGCTTCGACCTCGGCCTCGACGTCCTCGACGGGCGGCTGCTCGTCGCCCGGAGTGGTGTTCTCGTTCTCAGCCATGCTTCAGGCTCTCTCTCTCGTTTTTGATCGTCAGGATGCGCGCGATCTCGCGCTTGGTCCCGCGCAGCCGGGCGCTGTTCTCGAGCGCGCCGGTGGCCGTCTGGAAGCGAAGCTGGAAGAGCTCCTTGCGGGTCTCCGCCATCTTCTTGTCCAGCTCCTCGTCGGACATCTCTCTCAGTTGTCTCGCTCTCATCGGTTCACCTGGTCTCGAAGAGCTCGGCTTCGCGTTTCACGAACTTCGTCTTCAACGGGAGCTTCTGACCCGCCAGGCGAAGGGCTTCCTTCGCCAGCGGCTCGGGAACGCCCGCGAGCTCGAACATGACCCGGCCGGGCTTGACGACGGCGACCCAGCCCTCGGGCGAGCCCTTGCCGGAGCCCATGCGGGTCTCGGCCGGCTTCTTCGTAAAAGGCTTGTCGGGGAAGAGGTTGATCCAGACCTTGCCGCCACGGCGGATCTTGCGCGTCATCGCGATTCGGGCAGCCTCGATCTGCCGGTTGGTCACCCAGCCGGCCTCGAGCGCCTTGATCCCGTAGTCGCCGAACTGCACGACGGTCTGTCCCGTCGAGAGCCCGCGACGCCGCCCGCGGAACTGCTTACGGTGCTTGGTCTTCCGCGGCATCAGCATCAGCTACCGGCCTCCTCGGGCGCCTCAGGCGCTTCAGACGCTTCAGACGCCTCAGGCACTTCAGGCTCGGCCGTCTCTGCGGTCTCGGGTGCGGCCGTCTCGGGCGCGGCCTCGGGGGTGTCGACCGCCTCGACAACCTCGACGGCGTCGGCCGGGGCCTGCGTGGCCTCGGTCACAGGCTCGTCCTCGCGTCCGCTCCGGCCGCGGGCCGCGCGGGCGGCCGCCGCCCGGGCGGGGAGCGCCGGGGCGCTGGCCGGGCTTCCGGCGACGCTGCACAAGGCCGAGGCCCTCGCGGTCCTGACCGCGGCCGCGGCCCCCTTCGCGGGAGGCGCCGAGACCCTCGGCCGCCGCCGCGCCGGCGCCGCGCCTGATCCTGGTCGCCGAGGCGTGTGTCCTTCGCCGTGGCCATGCCCTCGTAGCCCTCCGGCATGATCTCGCCCTTGTTGACCCAGACCTTGACGCCGATGCGGCCGTACGTCGTCTTCGCCTCGGCAAAGCCGTAATCGATGTCCGCGCGAATCGTGTGCAGCGGCACGCGGCCCTCGGAGTACGACTCCCTGCGGCTCATCTCGCCCCCGCCGAGGCGGCCACCGCAGACGATGCGGATGCCCTGCGCGCCCGACCGCATCGCGGAGGCGAGCGAGCGCTTCATCGCGCGACGGAAGCTGACCCGGTTCTGGAGCTGCTCGGCGATCGACTGGGCGACGAGCTGCGCATCGAGCTCGGGACGCTTGATCTCGTTGATGTTGATGTGGACGTTCTTGCCGGTGAGCGCGTGCAGCTCCTTGCGCAGCGCGTCGACCTCGACGCCCGACTTGCCGATCACGATGCCCGGACGGGCGGTGTAGATGTCGACCGTGATCCGCTGCTTGTCCTTGCGGATGAGGATGTCCGAGAGGCCGGCGTGCGCGAGCTTGCCGCGGATGTGGCCGCGGATCTTGACGTCCTCGAGGATGTAGTCGGCGACTTCCTTCTTGCCGGTGTACCAGTTCGACTTCCAGTCGTGGATGACACCGACGCGAAGCCCACCGGGATGCACTTTCTGGCCCATTAGACCGTGGCCCCTTCCTTCTTCTTGGCGCGCGTACGGCGCTTTGGCTTCTCCTCGACCGCCGTCTCGGGCGCCTCGTCCGCCGGGGTCGGCGTCGGCGCGGCCTCGGCCGCCGGCTTCGCGGCGCTGCCGCTGCGGCCGCGCCGCCTGCGGCGCCTGCTCGAGCACGAGCGTGATGTGGCACGTGCGCTTGCGGATGCGGTTCACCCGGCCGCGGGCGCGTGCCTGCCAGCGCTTCAGCGTCGGGCCCTCGTCGGCGTAGGCGGCGACGACGACCATGTGGTCGCCGTCGAGGCCGTGGTTGGCCTCCGCGTTGGCGACGGCCGAGCGCAGCACCTTCTCGATGTCCACGGCAGCGGCGCGCTGCGTGAAGGCGAGAACCGTGCGCGCCTCCGGCACGGTGCGCCCGCGAATGTGTTCGAGCACCAGCCGCGCCTTGCGGGCGGACATGCGCACCCACTTCGCCTCGGCGCGCACCTGCTTGTTCGTATCCGTCTGCTCCGCCACTACTTCCTCTTCACCTGCGTCTGCTTGTCGCCCGCGTGGCCGCGGAACGTCCGCGTGGGAGCGAACTCGCCGAGCTTGTGCCCGACCATCTGCTCGCTGACGAACACCGGCACGTGCTTGCGGCCGTCGTGGACGGCGATCGTGTGGCCGACCATGTCGGGGAAGATCGTCGATGCGCGCGACCACGTCCGGATCATGCGCTTCTCGTTCGCCGTGTTCATCGCCTCGATGCGGCTCATCAGCCGGTCGTCGACGAACGGCCCCTTCTTCGAAGACCTACTCACTTAGCGCCTCTCCTTGCCGCGGCGGCGGCCGCGGACGATCAACTTGTCGGATTCCTTGTGCTTGCGGCGCGTGCGCTTGCCGAGCGTCGGCACGCCCCACGGGGTGACCGGGTGGCGGCCGCCCTTCGACTTGCCCTCGCCGCCACCGTGCGGGTGGTCGACCGGGTTCATCGCCGAGCCGCGGACGGCGGGGCGCTTGCCCAGCCAGCGGCTGCGGCCGGCCTTGCCGCTCTGCTCGTTGGCGTGTTCCGAGTTCCCCACCTGGCCGACGGTGGCGCGGCAGGTTAGCAGCACCCGCCTCATCTCCCCGGACGGGAGCCGGAGGACGCCGTAGCCGGCGTCCTTGGCCACGAGCTGCACGCCCGAGCCGGCGGAGCGCGCCATCTTGCCGCCCTGGCCGGGCTTCAGCTCCACGTTGTGGACGACGGTGCCCGTCGGGATCGCCTCCAGCGGCAGCGCATTCCCCGCCTTGATGTCGGCCCGGGGGCCGGACTCGACGGTCGAGCCGACGCGCAGGCCGGCCGGCGCGAGGATGTAGCTCTTGGCGCCGTCGACGTAGTGGAGGAGCGCGATCCGGGCCGACCGGTTGGGGTCGTACTCGATCGCGGCCACCTTCGCCGGCACGGCGTCCTTCGTGCGCTTGAAGTCGATCACGCGGTAGCGGCGCTTGTGCCCACCACCCTGGTGGCGGGTGGTGATGCGGCCGCGGTTGTTGCGTCCGCCCGTCTTCTTCAGCGGTTCGGTGAGCGAGCGCTCCGGCTCCGACTTCGTCACCTCGTCGAAGCCCGAGGTGCTCATGAAGCGGCGACCGGCGCTCGTCGGCTTGTACTTCTTCAAGGCCATCTAGACTTGAGCCCCCTCGAAGACCTCGATCGTCTCGCCCTCGCGCAGCAGCACGACGGCCTTCTTCCAGCCCTGCCGCTGGCCCTTGATCAGCCCACGGCGCTTCGGCTTCGCCTGCACCTTGAGGACGTTGACGCGCTCGACCTTGACGCCGAAGAGGATCTCGACGGCCTGGCGAATCTGCGTCTTGTGGGCGTCCGGGTGCACCTTGAACGTGTACTTGCGATCGGCCGAGCCGGCGAAGCTCTTCTCCGACACGACCGGCTCGAGCAGAATCTGGTTCGGGTCGAGCGCCATCAGCCGCTCACCTCATCGCTCGGGGAAACCTCCCGGTTTTCCCGGGCCCCTTCCCCGCCTCCGCTTGCGCGGACAGGCGGCTGCGCCGCCCCTTCCACCAGCGGCAGCGCCGCCTCGGTGACGAGGAGCGAACGCGCCCAGACGACGGACGCCACCTCGAGCTCGCTCGGCACGGTCACGAGCACGCGCTCGAGGTTGCGGAACGACTTGATCAGCGGCGCCTCGTCCTCGGTCGCGACGACGAGCGTCGGCGTCGCCTGTCCCCAGGCGGAGAGCAGCTCGGCCGCCTGCTTCGTCGACGGCGCCTCGAACCCTCGACGCGTCGAGCACGGCGAGCGTGCCGCCGCCGGCGTGGCTCGAGAGCGCGCCACGCATCGCAGCGCGCCGCGCCTTGCGGTTCACCTTGACCGAGAAGTCGCGCATCACGGGAGGGAAGGCAACGCCGCCGCCGGTGAACTGCGGTGCCCGGATCGTCCCGGCGCGCGCGCGGCCGGTGCCCTTCTGGCGCCACGGCTTCGCGCGGCCGCCGGCGACGAGCCCGCGGCTCTTGGCGCCGCGCGTGCCTGCGCGGGCGGCGTTCAGCTCGGCCCGCACCGTCTCGTGGACGAGGTGCGGCTGGATGTCGGCGCCGAAGACGGCCTCGGTCAGGCTGACGTCCTTCTTCGCCGCGCCGCCGAGCAGCGGTGCCTTCGGAGCAGCCACTTTACCGGCTCTCCTCGCGGATCTCGACCAGCCCGCTCTTGGACCCCGGCACGGAGCCCTTCACGAGCAGGAGGTTCCGCTCGAGATCGACGTCGTGGATCACGAGCCCGACCTGCGTGCTGCGCTTCCCGCCCATCCGGCCGGCCATGCGCATGCCCTTGAAGACGCGCGAAGGGGTCGCCGAGGCACCAATCGAGCCGGGCTTGCGCACGTTGTGCGAGCCGTGGCTGACCGGGCCGCGCTTGAAGTTGTGGCGCTTGATCGTGCCCTGGAAGCCCTTGCCGATCGAGATGCCCGACACCTTCACCTTGTCGCCCGGCTGGAACGCCTCCACGGTCACCGTCTCGCCGACCTGGAGCTCGCTGACACCGCGGAACTCGGCCAGGTGCCGGTGCGCAGCCGCGCCCGCCCGCTTCAGGTGGCCCCGCTCGCCCTGCGAGATCTTCCGGTCGGCGACCGGCTCGAAGGCGAGCTGCACGGCGGTGTAGCCGTCGACCTCGTCTGTCTTCACCTGGACGACAGGGCACGGCCCGGCCTCGATCACCGTCACCGACGCGACGTCGCCCGTCTCCGGGTCGAAGACCTGGGTCATCCCGACTTTCTGCCCAGAATGCCCTTCATGCCGCCACCTCGCTTGCGCGGGCAGGAGGTCGTGTCCGCGACAGCGGACGAGTGGCAGGCGGTCTGGGGGAACCGGGAGGTTCCCCCTGCAACTCGCGACAGCTCATCGACGCATCAGAGCTTGATCTCGATGTCGACGCCGGCAGGGAGATCGAGGCGCATCAGCGAGTCGACCGTCTTCGGCGTGGGGCTGTGGATGTCGATCAGGCGCTTGTGCGTGCGCACCTCGAAGTGCTCTCGCGAGTCCTTGTCCTTGAAGGGGCTGCGGATCACGCAGTAGACGTTCTTCTCGGTGGGCAGGGGCACAGGGCCGGTGATCGTCGCACCGGTGCGCTGGGCCGTCTCGACGATCTGGGAGGCCGAGCGGTCCACCTGCTGGTGGTCGTAGCCCTTGAGCCGGATCCGGATTTTCTGTTGCGCCATTCGATCTACCTGGTTTCTCGTGGGATGGGTGGATTAGGGCGAGGCAAGCCTCGCCCTACTTGATGATCTCCGTGACGACGCCGGCGCCGACCGTACGGCCGCCCTCGCGGATCGCGAAGCGGAGGCCCTGGTCCATGGCGATCGGCTGGATCAGATCGATCTCCATGTTCGTGTTGTCGCCGGGCATGACCATCTCCTGCCCCTCGGGCAGCTTGATCGAGCCGGTCACGTCGGTCGTGCGGAAGTAGAACTGCGGCCGGTAGCCGTTGAAGAACGGCGTGTGGCGGCCGCCCTCCTCCTTCGAGAGCACGTAGACCTCGCCCTTGAAGTGCGTGTGCGGGGTGATCGAGCCCGGCTTCGAGAGCACCTGGCCGCGCTCGACCTCCTCACGCTTGATCCCGCGCAGGAGCGCGCCGGCGTTGTCGCCCGCCTGCGCGAAGTCGAGCGTCTTGTGGAACATCTCGAGGCCGGTGACGACGGTCTTCTCGACCTTCTCGTGGATCCCGACGATCTCGATCTCCTCGCCCACCTTGAGCTGACCCTGCTCGATGCGGCCGGTCACGACCGTGCCGCGGCCGGGGATCGTCATCACGTCCTCGATCGGCATCAGGAACGGCTTGTCGGTGTCACGGACCGGCTCGGGGATGTACGAGTCGACCGCCTCCATCAGCTCGAGGATCTTCGGCGTCCACTCGGGGTCGCCCTCGAGCGCCTTCAGCGCCGAGACCTGGACGATCGGGATGTCGTCGCCGGGGAACTCGTACTTGGTGAGGAGCTCGCGCACCTCCATCTCGACGAGCTCGAGCAGCTCGGGGTCGTCGACCATGTCGGCCTTGTTCAGCGCAACGACCATGGCCGGCACCTCGACCTGCCGGGCGAGCAGGATGTGCTCGCGCGTCTGCGGCATCGGGCCGTCGGCCGCCGAGACGACGAGGATCGCGCCGTCCATCTGGGCGGCGCCCGTGATCATGTTCTTGATGTAGTCGGCGTGCCCCGGGCAGTCGACGTGCGCGTAGTGGCGGTTGGGCGTCTCGTACTCGACGTGCGCGGTGTTGATGGTGATGCCGCGCTGGCGCTCCTCGGGGGCCTTGTCGATCTCGTCGAAGCTCGTCGCCACCGTGTTCGTACCCTGCTCCGCGAGCACCTTCGTGATCGCAGCGGTCAGCGTCGTCTTGCCGTGGTCGATGTGACCGATCGTGCCGACGTTGACGTGCGGCTTCGTGCGCTCGAACTTCTGCTTACCCATGCTTGGCCTCCGGTCTCCTTCTAGGAACCTGTCTGCGAGTCGACGATCTCGCTCGCAATCGACTGCGGGACTTCGTCATATCGGTCGAACTGCATCGTGAACGTGGCCCGGCCCTGCGACATCGAGCGCAGGTCGGTCGCGTACCCGAACATCTCCGACAGCGGGACGCTCGCCTTGATCGCCTGGGAGTTTCCCACCTGCTCGAGGTGCTCGACCCGCCCACGGCGGGCCGAGAGGTTGCCCATCACGTCGCCGAGGTACTCCTCGGGCGTGACGACCTCGACGGCCATCACGGGCTCGAGCAGCTTCGGCTTCGCCCGCTTCATGGCCTCCTTGAACCCCATCGAGCCGGCGATCTTGAAGGCGCGCTCGCTCGAGTCGACGTCGTGGTACGAGCCGTCGACGAGCTCGATCTTCACGTCCACGACCGGGTAGCCGGCGAGGATGCCCGACTCCATCGCCTCGCGGATTCCCTGGTCGACGGCGGGGATGTACTCGCGCGGGATCTTGCCGCCGACGATCTTGTCGACGAACTCGTAGCCCTGGCCGGGCTTCTGCGGAAGCAGGTTGATCTCGACGTCGCCGTACTGGCCCGAGCCCCCGGTCTGGCGGACGAACCTGCCCCGCACCTTCTCGACCGGCCGCGAGACCGTTTCACGGTAGGCCACCTGCGGGCGGCCGACGTTCGCGTCCACCTTGAACTCGCGCAGCAGCCGGTCGACGATGATCTCGAGGTGCAGCTCCCCCATACCCGCGATCAGGGTCTGGCCGGTCTCCTCGTCACTCGTCACCCGGAAGGTGGGATCCTCTTCGGCCAGCCGCTGCAGGCCCTGTGAAAGCTTGTCCTGGTCGCCCTTCGTCTTCGGCTCGATCGCGACCGAGATCACCGGGTCGGGGAAGGTCATCGACTCGAGCACGATCGGCGCCGAGTCGGTGGCCAGCGTGTCGCCCGTCGTCGAGGCCTTGAGCCCGACGGCGGCTGCGATCTCGCCCGCTCCGATCTCCTCGCGCTCCTCGCGGTGATTGGCGTGCATCTGCAGGATGCGTCCGATCCGCTCCGTCTTGCCGCTCGTCGTGTTGAGCACGCGCTCACCCGCCTTCACCTGACCCGAGTAGACGCGGAAGTAGGTCAGCTTGCCGACGAAGGGGTCGGACATGACCTTGAAGACGAGCGCTGCGAACGGCGCCTCGAGCGAGGGCTCGCGCACCGCCTCGGCCTCCGACTTGGGATCGAAGCCCTGTACCGGCGGTACCTCGAGTGGGCTCGGCAGGTACTCGACGACCGCGTCGAGGAGCGGCTGCACGCCCTTGTTCTTGAAGGCTGAGCCAAGGAGTACAGGCGTGATCGCGTCAGCGATCGTCCCGGCGCGAAGCGCACGCCGGATCATCTCGGGCGTCACCGCCCTCTCGTCCTCGAGATAGGCCTCCGTCAGCTCGTCGTCGAACTCGGCGATCGCGTCGATCAGGATGTGGTGGTACTCCTCGGCCTGCTCGGTCAGCTCGGCGGGGATCTCGCTCTCGTCGACCCGCGTCCCGAGCTCGTCGACGAAGCGCAGCGCCTTCATCTCGACGAGGTCGACGACGCCGAGGTGATGCTCCTCCTGGCCGAGCGGGATCTGCACCGGCACCGGATTGGCGCCGAGGCGGTCGCGCATCGACTGCACGGCGGCGAAGAAATTCGCGCCGGTGCGGTCCATCTTGTTGATGAAGGCGATCCGGGGCACGCCGTAGCGGTCGGCCTGGCGCCAGACGGTCTCGGATTGCGGCTGCACGCCCGCGACGGAGTCGAAGACTGCGATTGCGCCGTCGAGCACGCGCAGCGACCGCTCCACTTCCATCGTAAAGTCCACGTGCCCGGGCGTATCGATAATGTTGATCCGATGGTCGCGCCAAAACGCGGTCGTCGCCGCCGACGTGATCGTGATGCCGCGCTCCTGTTCCTGCGCCATCCAGTCCATCGTCGCGGCGCCCTCGTGCACCTCGCCCAGCTTGTGGGTACGTCCCGTGTAGTAGAGGATCCGCTCCGTCGTCGTCGTCTTGCCGGCGTCGATGTGCGCCATGATCCCGATGTTGCGGACGCGGTCGAGCCCGATGCGTGTCTCAGTAGTGCTCATCAGCCCGTCCGGCTACCAGCGGTAGTGCGCAAAGGCCTTGTTGGCCTGCGCCATCCGGTACATGTCGTCCTTCTTCTTGTACGCGCCGCCCTGCTGGTTCGCGGCGTCGAGCAGCTCGCCGGCGAGCTTCGCGGGCATCCCCTTCTCACGCCGTTCGCGCGCGAACTGGACGAGCCAGCGCAGCGCCAGCGTGCGGGCGCGGCGCTGAGGCACCTCGATCGGAACCTGGTAGTTGGCGCCGCCGACGCGGCGCGAGCGCACTTCGAGTACGGGCGTCACCGACTTGACAGCCTGCTCCAGCATCTCGACGGCGGGCTTGCCGCTGCGCTCGGACGCGAGCGCGAGCGCGTCGTAGACGATCGCCTCGGCGACCGACTTCTTTCCGTCGCGCATGACGCCGTGGACGAGCTGCGTGACGAGCACGGAGCCGTGCACCGGGTCGGCGCCGACCGTACGGGGAGTGATCTCTGCGCGGCGGGGCATGGCGTTGCTACGACCCCTTCTTGGCGCCGTACTTCGAGCGCCCCTGCTTGCGGCCGGCGACACCCGACGTGTCGAGGCCGCCGCGGATCACCTTGTAGCGGAAGCCCGGCAGGTCCTTGACGCGGCCGCCGCGAATCAGCACGACCGAGTGCTCCTGCAGGTTGTGCCCCTCGCCTGGGATGTAGACGCCGACCTCCATGCCGTTCGTCAGCCGGACGCGGGCGACCTTGCGCAGCGCAGAGTTCGGCTTCTTCGGCGTCGTCGTGTAGACGCGTGTGCACACGCCGCGCTTCTGCGGCGCCCCACGAAGGGCGGGCGTCTTCATCTTCGCCTGCGGGGCCTTCCGGCCCTTGCGCACGAGTTGATTGACGGTGGGCACGCTGGTCTACGACTCCTCGAGGTCTCTAGCTCACACGGAAAAGGCTGGCGCGGCGCCAAAAGCCCGCCAACCGGAGGCCGGAGTGTAGCAAAGGCGAAACGTGGGGGACCGAACGCGGGGGAGCCCCTGGTTCCCCCGCGAACCCCCTCCTTCACCGGGCCTCAACGCAGATTTCGCGCTTGACCGCCCGGCCGGCGAAGCCGGCCTCCGGCCTCACTCGGCTACTCAGCGGTCAAGCGCTGAGCCCCGTCCGCGCAGGTGTGCAGGCTTGCGTCGTGAGCAGCGATGCCTCCCCAGCTCGTGGGCCGCGCGCCACGTTGTTGAGCGCCCTCGAACGCGCACTGACAGAGACTCCGGCGGACGGGCCGGCATTCGCACTGCTCCTCGTCGACGCCGACGATTTCGGCGCGCTGGCGGCGCGGATCGGCCCGCTGCGGGCGGACGCGCTGCTCAGCGAGCTCGAGCGGCGGCTCGCGGAGGCCGCCCGACCGAACGACACGGTCTGTCGCACGGGCGGCGACGGCTTCGCGGCGCTGTTGCCCGAATCGGGGCGGGCGGAGGCGGAGAGCCTCTTTGCGCGGCTCCAGGCTGATCTGCGCCGCCGTCTCCCTGCAGACGCGCCCGTCGGGCTTTCCGCCGGGATCGCGGCGGCACACCCGGACGAGCATCCCGCCGCGCTGCTCGCGCGGGCGGAGCGCGCCCTCCGGCGCGCCAAGGAGGCGGGTAAGGGCACTGCGATGAGCTCGTGACGGGCTCGTAAGCAGTTTCCGGGGAGGGATAGCTGGCGTCCCTATACCCGATTACAGTGCGACGCAGGGTTCCCCGGGGGAGGGCGGTCATTCCAGGCGGCACGACAACTGCGGTGATTTTCGGCCTGGTCGCACTTGCGGCGGCAGTTGGCGCGCTCGCGATCGTGCTTGGGCGCCGCCGAGGCGGGCCGGTCGAGGGGGACCGGCTCGCAAACGCGGTGGACGAGATGCGAACCCGGATGGACGAACTCGTCGGCGATCTCTCGGACGCCCTGGATCGCGCCGAGCGCGAGAGCCGCCGCAACCGCCTGCTGGGGGAGCTCGGCGCCTCGATCGACCTCGAGGAGCTTGTCGACCGCGTGCTCGACGCGGCGCTCGAGATTCCCGGCTTCGACGCCGCAATGGTCGCGCTCGAGGAGTCATCCGGGCTCCCACTCATCTCCACCCGCGGCATGAGCGCCGAAGAGGCGTCGCGCCCGCCCTCGTCGGGCGGGAGCGGCGCGCCGACAGGGACGATCACGGTCACGTACCGCTACGGGCCGGACCAGGAGCGCAACGGGCCGCAGCTGATCCGTGGCGGCCTCTTCGTCCCGCTGGAAGGACGCGAGCTGCGTCCGCTGGGGACACTCGCGCTCTTCTGGCGCACCCAGGACTGGGAACCTCCCCGCGAGCAGATCGAGACCGCCGAGGGTCTCGCCTCGAGCTCGGTGCCCGCGATCGAAAACGCGCGGCGCTTCCGCGAGGCGCGCCAGCTCGCCGAGACGGACGCCCTGACCGGTCTCTTCAACCAGCGCTACTTCCACGAGACCTTGCGGAGAGAGGTCCTGCGGGCGCAGCGCTACGGGCGCAACCTGGCGCTGATCGTCTTCGATCTCGACGACTTCAAGTCGATCAACGACCGCATCGGCCACCTCGCCGGCGACAGCGTCCTGGCGCAGGCAGCCGAGCGAGTCCGCGACTCCGCCCGGTCGGTCGACATCGCCTGCCGGGTCGGGGGCGACGAGTTCGCCGTCATCCTCCCGGAGTCCGGGATTGCCGATGCCGACCTGCTCTACCGGCGCGCCAGCGACGCCGTTCGCACGACCTCGTTCGGCGCGGGTGGGCAGCGCCTGCGGCTATCGGCCGGGATCGCCGAGCTCGGCCACGGCGACACGGCAGCGAGTCTGTTCGAGCGTGCCGACGCGGCGCTCTACCGGGCGAAGGAGCGCGGCAAGGACCGCGCCGACACGGCTCCCGGTTTGGGCGAGCTGACCTCGTAAGGGCGGGGCCCCGCCCGGCCTTAGCGACCCGGAGGGTCGCCCCTACGGCCGCCGAACGGCAACGAGGCGCGGCGTCCGCGTTGGTCCGATCGATCCGCCGGCGCGCTCGATCGTGATCGCCACCGCGGAGCCCTCGGGCACGCGCGCGCGAAGCGGGACGAGCGCGACGTCACCCCGGAACAGAGCGCCGAGCCGGATCGTGCGTGCGGCAGGCGGGATCACCCAGGCCTGGTAGACACGGCCTGCCGGCGCCCGGCGCAGGCCGCGCAGGACGAGGTAGCCGCGATTCCCCGGTGTGACGGCGAGGACGATGCGCCCCACCGAGCCGGCCACGCGGAAGCGCTGTGTGTCCGGGCGCGCAAGCAGCGATAGCGCCCGCTCCAGTCCCGGGTCCGGCGCAACGGCGACCGGCGTTCGTACCGTCACCGTGGGGCTCCTCATCGGCGGCCCGGACGGCGGAGGCGAAAGCCCAAGTCGCCAGAGCGACTGCGGCAAGACCGGCGATGACGGCCAGGGGAATGAGGGGACCCCCGGCCCGCCGCGGCGGGACGAGGTTGAGCGGCGGCGTGGCCGGCGCGGACTCCGGCGCGGGCTCTGGCACCTGCTCGAGTTGGGCGGGTTGCGCGCCCACGTCCGAGCCGTAGAAGCGCACGATCGGCGCTGCGTTGAAGCTCTCCATCCCGCCGCGAAGATAACTCCGGGCCCGGTCGGAGTCCTCTTGGATCTCGGGACCCGCCGGAGGCAGTTGTACGCTTGCTCGGTGCTGAGAAGGGAAGCCCGATGACGACGGCGATCGTGGTGTTCGTGGCAGCGGTGCTGCTCGCGCTCGCGTCGCTCGGCCTGTTCGCCCTGGCGTTACGGCAGCTCGTTGCGCGAGAGACCGCGCTCGTCGCCGAGATGCTCGCGAGGTACGACGACCGCCTCGCCGAGTTCGCGCAGACGTTGAACGATGCGCTCGTCGCTCCCCGGACGGGTGCCTTGACCGAGTCGACGCCGGTCACTGCCGTCGCGCCGCCGGAGGACGACCACGGCGCCGTGCTGCGGACGCTCGAGCTCGCTCGGGCGAAGACGTCCACGGAGGCGGCGATCGCGGTGGTCACGAACGGTCGCGGGACGCCGACGTTTGCCACGGTAGGGCTTTCTCAGGCCGAGGCGGCGCATGTCGGCCGAATGGGCTTCCCTGACTACCGCGGCGCTCGCGCGATCCAGGTTGCGTTCAGTGGTGAGGCCGCCGCACCGCCCGGCAGCGGCCCGGTGCAGAGCGGGCTCGTCGTCCCTCTCTTCCCCGAGCCCGCGTCGCCGACACTCCTCGCCGTGCTCAGCCGCACGCCCGAGCGCCGCTTCAGTGAGGGCGACATCGAGGCGCTCGAAGGCGTCGTAGTCGACGCCCGGCCGGCGCTCGAGCGCACGCTGGCCCTGCGTGAGCCCGATCCGGTGCCCGAGCTCGACCCGTTGACCCAGCTCTACGACCGGAGCTCCTTCAACGCTTTGCTCGACCGGGAGATCCACCGGGCGCGCGCTGCGGGGCAACCGCTCGCTTTACTCGTCGTCGACGTCGATCGGCTGACGACGCTGAACGCCCGGATCGGCCATCTCGCGGCCGACGCGGTGCTCGCCGAGGTCGCTGATCGATTGCGTACGGTGGCCGGGCGCCGCGACTACCCGTGCCGTGTCGGCGGGGGCCGTTACGCCGTGTTGTTGCCCGGCTCGTCCGCCCAGGAGGGCGAGAAGCTGTTCGACACGCTCCGCGCTGCGCTTCACGAGCGACCGATCGGCGAGGCCGGCATCGTCTCGGTCTCCGGTGGCGTCGCGGAGTTGCTCCAGGGAGACGACACGGCGGAGCTACTCGGCCGCGTCGACGCGGCGCTCGGCCTCGCCAAGGGCGCGGGCCGAGGCACCGTCGTCTCGACGGCGCTCCGCTAGCGACCGACCTGGTCGCGACCCAGGTCGAATTGCACGACACCTCCGGCTGTAGTAGGAAGGAGCCGGCGTCTGGTTGCGACTAGGAGGAGGAGCTATGGCGACAGCGACGACCGAGCTTCTGCGCGAGCAAGTGCAGGGAGATGTGATCACGCCTGGCGACGAAGGGTACGACGAGGCGCGGGCGGTCTACAACGCGATGATCGACCGCCGTCCGCGCGTCGTCGTACGGTGCCGACGCGCAGCTGACGTGATCGCTGCGGTGAACTTCGCCCGCGAGAACGACCTCGACCTTGCCGTTCGCGGGGGGAGCCACAGCGTGCCCGGCTTCGGCACCTGCGACGACGGCGTCGTCGTCGACCTGTCGGGCATGCGCGGGGTCACCGTCGATCCTGCCCGCTCGACGGCCCGCGCGGAGGGCGGCGCCACCTGGGGCGACTTCAACGACGCGACGCACGCCCACGGATTGGCGACGACCGGCGGAATCATCTCCACGACGGGCGTGGGCGGGCTCACGCTCGGCGGCGGCATCGGCTACCTCGCGCGGGGCTTCGGCCTCTCGTGCGACAACCTCGTCTCGGCGGAAATCGTCACCGCGGACGGCCGCCTCGTCGTCGCGAGCGAGAACGAGAACGAGAACCTCTTCTGGGCGATCCGCGGCGGGGCGGCAACTTCGGCGTCGTCACCTCGCTCGAGTTCCGGCTCCATCCGGTCAAGGACATCTACGGCGGACCGCTGTTCTTCGAGGTCGAGCACGCAGCCGACGTTCTCCGGTTCTACCGCGAGTTCATCGTCGACGCGCCCGAGCAGTTCGGCGGCTTCCCGGCCTGGCAGATCGCCCCGCCGCTTCCGTTCATCCCGGAGGACCGGCACGGGGACACGTTCCTCGCCTTCGTGACCTGCTGGGCCGGCCCGCTCGACGAGGGCGAGGCCGTCCTGAAGCCGCTCCGCGAAGTCGCTCCCGTCGCGGCGGAGCATGTCGGCCCGATGCCCTACCCAGCGCTCAACAGCGCGTTCGACGCGCTCGTGCCGCCCGGCATGCAGCATTACTGGAAGGCGAACTTCGTCACCGAGCTGACCGATGAGGCCATTGCGGCACACCTCGAGCACGGCCCCAAGGTGCCCGTCGTCAATTCGACGATGCACCTCTACTCGATCAACGGGGCGTGTCATCGGGTCGCGCCGGGCGAAACGGCCTTCGCGTACCGCGACGCGACCTTCGCCCCCGTGATCGCCGGCATGTGGCCCGATCCGAGCCAGAACGAGGCGAACATCGCGTGGGTGCGCGACTACTACGACGCGACCGCGCCGCTTTCCGAGGAGGGCGGCTACATCAACTTCATGGCCGGCGACGACCAGGGCGCGAATCCGCGCCAACTACAAGGGCAACTACGACCGGCTCGTCGAGGTCAAGCAGCCGTACGACCCGGACAACCTCTTCCACCTCAACCAGAACATCAGGCCGTAGACGTGCTGGGGTCAGATCCCCGACAGGGGATCTGACCCCGAAGGCACATTCGGGGACAGACACCGTTCGGTGTCTGTCCCCGGCTCGTTATTCCTCGCCTTCGGCGGGCTCGGCGTCAGCGGCCTCGGCCGCCTCGATCTCGTCGTCGAGCGAGCCCAGCCCCAGCGACGACAGGTCGACCTCGCCGTCGCCGATCTCCTCCAGCGCGGCGAGCAGCTCCGCCTCCGCCTCCGGCGCCATCATCACCGTCGGCAGCGGCTCGGCCGGCTCGATGTCGATCGTCCGGTAGCGCTTCAAGCCGGTCGCGGCCGGAATCAGCTTGCCGATGATCACGTTCTCCTTCAGACCGAGCAGGTCGTCCTTCTTCCCCTCGATCGCCGCGTCCGTCAGCACCTTCGTGGTCTCCTGGAACGACGCCGCCGAAAGGAACGACTCCGTCGCCAGCGACGCCTTCGTGATCCCCAGGATCAGCGGCTCGAAGGTCGCCTGCTCCTTCTTCGCCTTCTTGGCGGCCTCGTTCGACGCGCTCGAGCACGACCTTGTCCACCAGCTGGCCCGGCAGGAGCTCCGTCTCGCCGGCGCTGACCACCCGCACCTTCTTCAGCATCTGACGCACGATCAGCTCGATGTGCTTGTCGTGGATGTCCACGCCCTGCGAGCGATACACCTTCTGTACCTCGCCCACGAGATACAGCTCAGTCGCCGTCGAGCCCTTGAGCAGCAGCACGTCGGCCGGGTTCAAGGAGCCCTCCGCCAGCGGATCGCCGGCCTCGACCGTGTCCCCCGCCCGCACCAGCAGGCGTGTCCGCCGCGGGAGCACGTACTCCTTGACGGGCAGCGGCTCGCCCTCGTCGTCGAGCTCGTTCGGCGTGACGGTGACCGTCAGCGTCCGCACGTCGTCCGAAACGTCGACCTTGCCCGCCACCTCGGCGAGCTGCGCCGCGCCCTTCGGATTGCGCGCCTCGAAGATCTCGACGACGCGCGGCAGGCCGTGGGTGATGTCCTCCCCGGCGACGCCGCCCGTGTGGAAGGTGCGCATCGTGAGCTGGGTCCCCGGCTCTCCGATCGACTGCGCGGCGATGATGCCGACCGCGTCGCCGATCTCGCACATGTTCCCCGTGGCGAGGAAGGTGCCGTAACAGACCCGGCAGACCCCGTACTCGCTGCGGCACTTGAGCACCGAGCGAACGGGCACGAGGAAGCTCTCGCCGTACTCCTCGAGCGCGTCGACGATCTCGCGCAGCCGACGGATCGTCAGCTCCTCCCCTCGCGACGCGAGCACCGTCTTGCCCGGCTTGCCGTCCTTCAGGGGCTTGTGGATGTCGAGCGCCAGCGTGCGGCCGGCCACGGTCTTCGAGAGCTCACCGTCGACGAGCGTCGGCAGCTCGATGTGATCCTCGGTCTTGCAGTCCTCCTCGCGGATGATCACGTCCTGCGAGACGTCGACGAGCCGCCGGGTCAGGTAGCCCGAGTCCGCGGTACGGAGCGCCGTGTCGGCGAGACCCTTGCGGGCGCCGTGGGTCGAGATGAAGTACTCGAGCACCGACAGGCCCTCCATGAAGTTGGCCTTGATCGGGCGCTCGATGATCTCGCCCTTCGGGTTGGCCATCAGGCCGCGCATGCCGGCGAGCTGGCGGATCTGGTTGAAGGACCCGCGGGCGCCGGAGTTGGCCATCATGTAGACGGGGTTCGTCTCCAGCAGCGTCGCCTTCATCGCCTCGGCGACCTCTTCCGTCCCCTCCGTCCAGACGGCGACGATCCGCTCGCGCCGCTCCTCGTCGGTCATCAGCCCGCGCTCGTACTCCCGCTCGACCTGGCTGACGTCGTTTTCGTAGCGCGCGAGGATCTCTTCCTTCTCGGGCGGCACGATGATGTCGTTCTTCGAGATCGTGATCCCGCCCTTGGTGGCGTAGTGGAAGGCGAGGTCCTTGATCGTGTCGATCGCCGAAGCGATCGCGAAGGCCCCGTGCCGGTCGACGAGCTCGGCGATGAAGCCGTCGAGCTCACGCTTCGTCAGTGCCTTGTTCTGGAACGAGAAGCCGTGGTCCTCGTTACGCACCGCGTGGGTCAGCGCCCGGTCGACCTCGGCGTTGAAGATCACCCGCCCAGGGGTCGTGACGAGCAGCTCGCCGTACCACCGGTACTGGATCGGCTTCTGCAGCTCGACCTGCCCGGCCTCGAGCGCGAACTCCACGTCCTCCTCGGTGCGGAACCGCTTCAGGCCCTTGGCGCCAATCGCCTTCGCCGCCTGCTCGGCGGTCATCGACGCGAGGTCGAGGGCGCAGTAGGTGAGGAAGTAGGCGCCGAGCACCATGTCCTGCGTCGGCGTCGCGAGCGGCCGCCCGTGCGCCGGCGAGAGGATGTTGTTGGAGGACAGCATCAGCGTCCGGGCCTCCGCCTGCGCCTCCGCGGAGAGCGGCAGATGCACCGCCATCTGGTCGCCGTCGAAGTCGGCGTTGAACGCGTAGCAGACGAGCGGGTGCACCTGGATCGCCTTGCCCTCGACGAGCACGGGCTCGAACGCCTGGATGCCGAGACGGTGCAGCGTCGGTGCACGGTTGAGCAGCACCGGGTGCTCCGCGATCACCTCTTCGAGGACGTCCCAGACCTCGGGGACCATCGACTCGACGTGCTTTTTCGCCGCCTTGATGTTCTGCACGGCCTTCCGCTCGACGAGGCGGCTCATGATGAACGGCTTGAAGAGCTCGAGCGCCATCAGCTTGGGCAGGCCGCACTGGTGCAGCCTCAGGTTCGGGCCGGAAACGATCACGGAGCGGCCCGAGTAGTCGACGCGCTTGCCGAGCAGGTTCTGGCGGAAGCGCCCCTGCTTGCCCTTGAGCATGTCGGAGAGCGACTTGAGCGGCCGGTTGCCCGGCCCCGTGACCGCGCGCCCCCGGCGGCCGTTGTCGAATAGCGCGTCGACGGCCTCCTGGAGCATCCGCTTCTCGTTGTTGACGATGATCTCCGGCGCCCCCAGGTCGAGCAGCCGCTTCAGCCGGTTGTTCCGGTTGATCACGCGGCGATAGAGGTCGTTCAGGTCGCTCGTCGCGAATCGTCCGCCGTCGAGCTGCACCATCGGGCGGAGCTCCGGCGGGATCACGGGTACGGCCTCGAGGACCATCCACTCGGGGCGGTTCTCCGAGGTGATGAACGCGTTGACCACCTTCAGCCGCTTGATCGCGCGCTGCTGCTTCTGGCCCTTCGAGGTCTTGATCGTCTCGCGCAGGAAGCGAGCCTCCGCGTCGAGGTCGAGATCGCGGAGCAGGTCGCGGATCGCCTCCGCGCCCATCCCGCCCCGGAAGTAGACGCCGAAGCCGTAGGGGGAGCCGAAACGGTCCTTCAGCTCGCGGAACAGCTGCTCGTCGTTGACGACCAGCTTGGGCTCGAGCTCGCGGAAGAGCTTCCACGTCTCCTCCAGCCGCCGCACGCCGTCCACGGCCGCCTCGCGCGCGTCGGCGCGACGCGACTCGATGTCGGCGTACATCTCGCGAACCTTCGTCGCCCACTGGGCGAGCATGTCGAGGTCCTCCTTGCGGGCGCCCTCGACGAGGCAGAGGTCGTACGCGAGCTCCCGCACCTGGGCGGGGTCCATCCCGGCCTCGGCGGCGTGCAGCACGTCCGCCAGCAAGTTGTTGCCGACGTCGCGGGCTCGCTCGAGGTTCTTCGCTTCGACGGAGGCAACGAGCTCGGCGTCGTCGCCGGCCAGCTCCGTCCCCTCGACGAGCGCGGTCTCGATCTTGTGCAGGCGCTTCGTCAGCGCGCCCTTCTTCGACCCCGAGGCCTTGTCGATCTCGGCGCGAAGCGGGTCGAGGGCGCGGAAGACCTGCTCGGCGGCCGTCGCAACCGTCTCGATCTCGCGCGGAGCCAGGCGCCGGTCGTCGCGGGTCGCCGTCTGGCGGACGAGCTCGCGGATCTTCTTCGCGTCCTCGGCCGTGATCGTCTTGGCCAGCTCGACGAAGATGCCGCTGCCGAGCGTGCGCACGTCCTCGATCGTCGGCAGGACGTTCTCCTCGGCCCAGTTCGACAGGCCGCGGACCCAGAAGTCGTCGTCCTCGTCGAAGTTCCGCTCCTTGCCGGCGGCGAGATAGTCGCGCCGGCGGGAAAGCCTCCCCTCGAGCGCGGCAAGCTGCTCGTCGCGGTCGACGTAGATCTGCTCCGACTCCGACGCGACCTTGTCCTCCAGGTCGTTGAGGTCCGCCGCGCGCTTCTCGACGTCCACGCCCGTGACGATCGAGGCGGCGAAGTAGAGGACCTTCTCCAGCTCGCGCGGAGCGATGTCGAGCAGGTAGCCGATCCGGCTGGGGACGCCCTTGAAGAACCAGATGTGCGAGACGGGCGCAGCCAGGTCGATGTGCCCCATGCGCTCCCGGCGCACCTTCTGGCGCGTCACCTCGACGCCGCAGCGCTCGCAGATGATGCCCTTGTAGCGGACGCGCTTGTACTTGCCGCAATAGCACTCCCAGTCCTTCGTCGGACCGAAGATGCGCTCGCAGAAGAGGCCGTCACGCTCGGGCTTGAGCGTGCGGTAGTTGATGGTTTCCGGCTTGGTGACCTCGCCGGACGACCAGTCACGGATCTGCTTGCTGGACGCGAGTCCGATGCGGATCGCGTCGAAGTCGTTGATGTCGATCACTCTCTGGCGCCTCTCTCGTTCAGTCGGTGGTCGTCCGGATCAGTCTTCGAGCTCGACGTCGACTGCCTCGACGTCGGCCTCGGCGGGCTCGTCGCCGGGCGTCTCGACGTCGTCGAGCGCCTCGTCGGCAGCGACCAGCAGGTCCCCGACCTCGTCGGGCTGCGCGCCGCCCTCCTCGACCTCCTCGGCCGTCGGCTCGCGGCCGGCAGCCCGCATGGTCGCGGGAGACAGGTCGATGCCGAGCTCCTCGGCCGCGCGGAGGAGCTCGTCGTCCTCTTCGCGCACCTCGACCTCCTTGCCCTCGTCCGAGAGCACGTGGACGTCGAGCGCAAGCGACTGCATCTCCTTCAGCAGTACCTTGAACGACTCGGGAATCGACGGCTCGGCGATGTTCTCACCCTTGACGATCGCCTCGTACGCCTTGACGCGCCCGATCGTGTCGTCGGACTTGATCGTGAGCATCTCCTGCAGCGTGTAGGCGGCGCCGTAGGCTTCGAGCGCCCAAACCTCCATCTCGCCGAAGCGCTGGCCGCCGAACTGGGCCTTCCCGCCGAGCGGCTGCTGCGTGACGAGGGAGTACGGCCCCGTGGAGCGCGCGTGGATCTTGTCGTCCACGAGGTGGAGCAGCTTGAGGATGTACATGTAGCCGACGGTCACCTTCTGCTCGAAGGGCTCGCCCGTCTTGCCGTTGTAGAGGGTCACCTTGCCGGAGCAGCGGCGACCGGCCGGCCGGGATTCGTCGACCTTCATCTTCACGGCCGAGTCAGGGTTCGACCGGGCCCACTCGAGGAGCGCGTCGTCGACGTCTTCCTCGGTCGCGCCGTCGAAGACGGCTGTGGCCACGGGGGTCGGGCTCGGCGCGTTGATCGGCGCCTTCGGGTTGACCCGGGAGCCGTTCGTCTCCTCGGCGAACACGCCGTGCGCGGCGGCCCAGCCGAGATGCGTCTCCAGGATCTGGCCGATGTTCATCCGGCTCGGCACGCCGAGGGGGTTGAGGACGACGTCCACGGGGCGCCCGTCCTCGAGGAACGGCATGTCCTCGTCGGGGACGATCCGCGCGATCACGCCCTTGTTCCCGTGGCGGCCGGCGAGCTTGTCGCCCTCCGCGATCTTGCGCTTCTTGGCCACGTAGACGCGGACGAGCTCGTTCACGCCCGGCGGCAGGTCGTCGCCGGCGTCGCGCGAGAACGTCTTCACGCCGATCACCTTGCCGCCCTCGCCGTGCGGCACCTTGAGCGAGGTGTCGCGAACCTCGCGCGCCTTCTCCTTGAAGATCGCGCGGATCAGCTTCTCCTCGGCGGTCAGTTCGGTCTCGCCCTTCGGCGTCACCTTCCCGACGAGCAGGTCGCCCGAGCCCACCTCGGCGCCGATGCGGACGACGCCGCGCTCGTCGAGGTTGGCAAGCGACTCCTCGGAGCGGTTCGGGATGTCCCGCGTGATCTCCTCGTCGCCGAGCTTCGTCGAACGCGCGTCGATCTCGTACTCGTGGATGTGGATCGAGCTGAGCACGTCGTCCTTGACGAGGCGCTCGGAGATCACGATCGCGTCTTCGAAGTTGTAGCCCTCGAAGGGCATGAAGGCGACCAGCAGGTTGGCCCCGAGCGCGAGCTCGCCCGCGTCGGTCGAGGATCCGTCGGCCAGCACGTCGCCCTTCCGCACCCTGTCGCCGAGCTTGACCATCGGCTTCTGGTGGATGAGCGTGCCCTGGTTCGAGCGCATGAACTTCGTCAGCGAGTACTCGTCGTGGCTGCCCCGGCCCTCGACGACGATCCGCTCGGCGTCGACGTCGACGACCGCGCCGTCGCTGCGAGAGAGCACGACGTCGCCCGTGTCGATTGCAGCGCGATACTCGAGACCGGTGCCGACCAGCGGCGCCTGGGGGATCATCAGCGGGACGGCCTGCCGCTGCATGTTCGCGCCCATCAGCGCACGGTTCGCGTCGTTGTGCTCCAGGAACGGGATCAGCGCGGTCGCAACCGAGACGATCTGCGCCGGCGAGACGTCCATGTACTGGATGTCCTTCGGCGCTGCCATCACAGCCTCGCCCTCGCGCGAGCGGCAGAGCACCTGGTCGTGCAGGAACTTGCCCGTCTTCTCGTCCACCCGCTCGGAAGCCTGGGCGATCGTGTAGCGGGCCTCCTCCGAGGCGTCGAGGTAGATGATCTCGTCCGTCACCTTGCCGCCCTTGACAACACGGTACGGCGTCTGGATGAAGCCGAACTCCGACACGGTCGCGAACGAGGCGAGGTTGCCGATCAGGCCGATGTTCGGCCCCTCGGGCGTCTCGATCGGGCACATCCGCCCGTAATGGGTCGGGTGCACGTCGCGCACCTCGATCGGCGCGCGCTCCCGCGTGAGCCCCCCGGCACCGAGCGCCGAGAGACGCCGCCGGTGCGTCAGGCCGGCCAGCGAGTTCGTCTGGTCCATGAACTGCGAGAGCTGCGAGGAGCCGAAGAACTCCTTCAGCGCCGCGACGACCGGCCGAATGTTGATGATCGTCTGAGGCGTGATCGTGTCGACGTCCTCCGTCGTCATCCGCTCCCGGACGACACGCTCCATCCGGTAGAGGCCGACGCGGAACGCTTCCTGCATCAGCTCGCCGGTCGTCCGCAGCCTGCGGTTGCCGAAGTGCTCGTACTCGTCGAGCTCGCCGCGAATCGGGTCGCGGCTCATGCCGGCGGCCTCCTGCGCGTAGTCCTTCGTCTCCTCGGGGAGGCCGAGGGCCGTGGGCAGGGCGACGAGCTTCGTGACGAGCGCGAGGATGTCGGCCGGCGTCAGCACGCGTACGCCGTCGGGCACGTCCACGCCCAGGCGCTGGTTCAGCTTGTAGCGGCCGACCTTGGTCAGGTCGTAGCGCTTCGGGTCGAAGAACAGCGCCTTGAGCAGGTTCCGCGCGTTGTCGAGCGTCGGAGGCTCGCCCGGGCGCTGCTTCTTGAAGACCTCGATCAGCGCCTCCTCCTCGCGCGTCGAGGGATCCTTCTCGAGGGTGTTGGCGATGAAGACCGAGTCCTTGAAGAGGGCGAGGATCTTCTCGTTCGTGGAGGCGTCGACCTCGAACTCCGCCAGGCGGTCCTTCGGGAGCACGTCCTTGAACAGCTCCACGAACCGCTCGCCGGTCGGCAGCGCGCGCAGCAGCGTCGTGACCGTCAGCTTGCGCTTGCGGTCGATGCGCGCGTAGACGATGCCCTTCTTGTCGATCTCGAGCTCGAGCCACGAGCCGCGCGAGGGCATCAGGTTCGCGGTGAAGACCTGCTTCGTCGCGTCCTTCGGCTCCATCAGGTAGGCGCCGGGGCTACGCACGAGCTGCGTGACGATCACGCGCTCGGTGCCGTTGATGATGAACGTCCCCCACTCGGTCATCATCGGGAAGTCGCCCATGAAGACCCGCTGCTCGCGGATCTCGCCGGTTTCGGTGTTGACGAACCGGACCGTGATCGAGAGCGGCGCCTGGTAGGTCAGGTCCTTCTCGCGGCACTCGTTGATCGGCGTGACCTTCGAGAGGTCGAACTCGTAGTCGCCGAACTCGACGGCGAGCGTGCCTGTGTAGTCGTGGATCGGCGAGATGTCGTCGATCGTCTCGCGCAGTCCCTCCTCCAGGAACCACCGGAAGGAAGCCTTCTGGATGTCGATCAGGTTCGGGAGGTCGAGGACGTGCTTGAGGCGCGAAAAGCTCTTACGCGCGCGCGGCGCGACAGCGGTGCTGCTCAAATGTGACAGCCTCCCTTAACGGCGTGCAGGTTTCGGAGGAGCGGTGAGCTCGGGGCGGAACCCCGAAGGATAACGGACGCAGGCATCCCGCCGCAACCACCTTCGCGGGCGGCGGAATCAACCGCACACAGAGTAGCACTCGCCGCAAGTCAGCCATCCGCGGCGGTCGCGGCGCCGCAACGGACGTCCGGCGGAGGCGAGCAGCTCGGCGAGAGCGAAGATACGAGCGTTCCGCATTGACCCTCCTCACGGACGTGGGGTGGAGCTCCCAGCATCCGGGTCTCGCCCGGCCGCGTCTTGAACGTGCGTGACGCGTCTTGGAACGGAGGGAGGCCGGGGACAGATGCCGAAGGCGTCTGTCCCCGATGACGCGTTCGGGGACAGACCCCCTCGCGGGGTCTGTCCCCGCGCGACTACTTCAGTTCGACCGACGCGCCAGCTTCCTCCAGTTCGGCCTTGATCTTCTCGGCCTCGTCCTTGGCCGCGCCCTCCTTGACGGGGCCGGGAGCCGCGTCGACGAGGTCCTTCGCCTCCTTGAGGCCGAGCCCCGTGACTGCGCGGACGACCTTGATCACCTGGATCTTCTTGTCGCCGGCGGCCGTGATCACGACGTCGAAGGAGTCCTTCTCCTCCTCGGCCGCAGCGCCGTCGCCGCCGCCCGCCGCCGCGCCCGGCGCAGCGACCGCAACCGGAGCTGCGGCGGTGACGCCCCACTCCTCCTCGATCGCCTTCTTGAGCTCGACGAGCTCGAGCACCGTCATCTTGCCGAGCGTCTCGAGCACCTTCGCAGTGTCTGTTGCCATTACTCCTCCTCCTTGTCGTCCGTCTCTGTTTCCGCCTGCGCTTCCTCCGCCGGCTCCGCCGCGGATTCCGTCTGGGTCTCGGCCTCGGCTTCCCCCTCGGGCTCGGGCTCGGGCTCGGACTCGGGCTCTGCCTCCGCCTTCGGCTCCTCGTCCGGCTTGTCGACCGCTCGTCGACCGGCTTGGCCTCCGGCTCAGGTTCCGCTCCGCCCAGCTGCTCGATCCGTGCATCGATCAGGCCGACGAGGTCGCGGAGCGGCGCCGCGAGCAGCGCCGCCAGCTGTGTCAGCGGTGCGACGACGACCGCCAGGAACTGGCCGCGGAGGATGTCCACCGGCGGGAGCTTCGCGAGCTCGTCCACCTGGTCGCCGGACAGCGGGGCGCCTTCGAGCACGCCACCTCGGATCGCCAGCACCTTCGTGTCGCGGGCCGTGTCGGCGAGCGCCTTCGCCACGCCGGCTGGATCCCCGTCCGCCTCGACAAACGCGATCGCTGTCGGGCCTTCGAGCAGGGCAAGCAGCGTGTCGGCCCCGGCAGCCTCGGCGGCGCGGCGCGTGAGCGTGTTCTTGACGATGCTCAGCCGAGCGCCGTGCTCGGTCAGCCGGGCACGCAGCGCCTCGAGCTCCTTGTTCGTCAGTCCGCGGTAGTCGGCGACGATGAGCGTGTCCGTCGCCGCGAGCCGATCGGTCAGCTCGGCGACGATGCGCTCCTTCTCGGTCTTCAGCACACGTTCACCTCCATTTACGTTTCGAGCCCGCAGGCAGGCGGGCTCGACGGGAAGGCATTGGCCTTGACCTCGAGGCCGCCTCGGCCGGTCCTCCATCCGGGCTCGTGCTGAATCAACACGAGCCCCGATTGCCGACTGTCTCTGGCGACGGGCTGTCCTGGTGGTTCTAGGCCGGTACGGCCTCCTTCTCTTCCTCCAGCTCCTCGACGATCCCGCGGGTGCGCGCCGGGTCGAGATGCACACCCGGGCCCATCGTGGTCGTCAGCGTGATCGTCTTGATGTAGCGGCCTTTGGCCGCCGCGGGCTTGACTCGGACGATCTCCTCGACGAGCGCGGCGTAGTTTTCGAGCAGGCGCCGCTCGTCATAGCTCTTCTTGCCGATCGCCACGTGCACGTTGGCACCGCGGTCGGTCCGGTACTCGAGCTTGCCGGCCTTCGAATCGGCAACGGCTTTGCCTACCTCGAAGGTGACGGTGCCGGTCTTCGGGTTGGGCATCAGGCCGCGCGGCCCGAGCACGCGCCCGAGCTTGCCGACGACTCCCATCATGTCCGGCGTCGCGATCGCGACGTCGAAATCGGTGAAACCGCCCTCGATCTTCTGGGCGAGGTCGGCCGATCCCACGATGTCCGCGCCCGCCTCTTCAGCCTCGCGCGCCTTCTCGCCCTCGGCGAAAACGGCCACGCGGACGTCCTTCCCGGTGCCGTGCGGCAGCATCAGCGTCCCGCGCAGCTGTTCGTCCGCGTGGCGGACGTTCAGGCCAAGCCGGAAATGCGCCTCCACGGTCTCGTCGAACTTTGCGTCGGCGAAGCTCTTCACTTCGCGTACGGCCTCGAGCGGCGAGTAGAGCTTCTCGCGGTCGATGCGCTCGCGGGCGGAGCGGTAGCGCTTGCCGTGTGCGGTCATCGGCGGTCGACCTCCACGCCCATGTCTTCCGCAGAGCTCGAATCTGCAGGAGCAGATCCGAACTCGCGCAAACCCCTGAAGCGGCCGCTGGCGCGGCCGGTCGCAGCGTGACGCGCAAGAGTCAACGCTGCACCTCCACGCCCATGCTGCGAGCCGTGCCGGCGATCACCTGCATCGCCGCCTCGACGTCGTTTGCGTTCAGATCGGTCATCTTCGTCTCGGCGATCGACCGCAGCTGCGCCTGCGAGAGGCGTCCCACCTTGATGCGGTTGGGCTCCGCAGAGCCCGACTCGAGCCCGAGCGCCTCCTTGATCAGCACGGCGGCGGGCGGCGTCTTCGTGATGAACGTGAACGAGCGATCCTCGAAGACCGTGATCTCGACCGGGATGATCCGGCCGTTCTCGTGCGCCGTCTGCGCGTTGAACGCCTTGGTGAACTCCATGATGTTGACCCCGTGCTGACCGAGCGCAGGGCCGACCGGCGGGGCCGGGTTGGCCTGGCCGCCGGGGATCTGGAGCTTGATGAGTGTCAGAACCTTCTTCGCCATCTCAATCGATCTTCTTGACCTGTTCGAACCCGAGCTCGACCGGAACCTGCCGCTCGAAGATGTCGACGAGGACCTTGAGCTTCTGCTGGTCGGCGTTGACGTCCACGATCTCGCCGTCGAAGTCGGAGAGCGGGCCCGAGGTCACCTTCACCGACTCGCCCAGCTGGAACTCGACCTGCGCCTTCTGAGGTGGGCCGCCCGCCGGGGCGCCCGGCGTGGAGGATGCGGTCGACCTCGACCTGGGAGAGGGGCACGGGCTTCGCGCCCGCGCCGACGAACCCCGTGACGCCGGGCGTGTTCTTCACCACCGCCCAGGCCTCGTCGTTCAGGTCCATGTTCACGAGCACGTAGCCCGGTAGCACACGCTTCTCGATCTGCACCTTCTGGCCGTCCTTCGTCTCGATCACCTGCTCGGTGGGGACGACGACACGGCGAAAGCGCGGCTGTTGGTTCATCGACACGATCCGGTGCTCGAGGTTGGTCTTCACCTTGTTCTCGTGCCCGGAGTAGGTGTTGATCACGTACCAGTGAAACATCGCGTGCCTGCTACTGACCGAGGAGGACGTCGCGGACGAAGGGACGCAGGACCTGGTCGACGCCCCACAGGTAGGCGCCGACGATCGCGCACGCGAGCAGGACGGCAATCGTGCCCTGGATCACCTGGCTGCGGTTCGGCCACTCGACCTTCCGCAGCTCGCCGACCGACTCGTGCACGAAGCGGCCGCGCCGCTTCGGCTGGCCGACGTGGTCGAGCGCCGCCTCGGGGGCGCCGGCCGTCACCGCGCGCGCGCGCGGAGGACGCGCTGCCGCCTCGCCGGCGTCGCGGCGGGCATCACGCCGCTGCCTGCGGGTCTCGCGCGGCACTACCGCGTCTCCCGGTGCGGGGTGTGGCGGCCGCACCAGCGGCAGTACTTGCTGAACTCGACCCGGTCAGGGGAGTTCCGCTTGGACTTCTGCGTCTGATAGTTGCGCCGCTTGCACTCGGTGCAGGCGAGCGTGATTGCGACTCTGACTCCGGTGGCCATCTCGTGTCTCTGTCAGGGGGCGTGACGAGGTGCGAGTAGCGGCGGTAGGACTCGAACCTACGACACGCGGATTATGATTCCGCTGCTCTAACCAACTGAGCTACGCCGCCGCGCGGGCTGCAGTGTAGCAGCGACCTGATGGTCGTCACCTCAGGTTACGGCGGCGAATCAGCCACGCGAGCGGCAACGCGGCGGCCGCGACGGCATACGGTGCGAGGGGCGTGCGCAGCTCGCCGCGCCCGTGTGCCTCGGTCGGGCCATCGTGCCCCAGAGCGTCGAGCGCGGCTGCCGCAGCGTCGGCTTCCTCGCCCTCGACGAAGGCCCGGCCGCCGGCCACCGCCGCTACCCGCGTCGCCGTGGCGGCGGCTGTCGCAACCGGATCGTAGTCGGCCTCCGCACGGCCCTGGTCGTCGTAGACGTGCTCCTGCGACTCGCCGATGCGGACGATGACGAGCTCGGTCGGCGGATCGCCTCGATAGGCGCCGGCGAGACCGGCGAAGTCCACGGGATCGCTCTCCGCGTCGGTGAGCACGACGACAACGCGGCGCCGGATCTGCGGGGCGAAGAAGTTGAGGGTCGGCAGTGCGGCGAGCGCCGTCAGGTTCGTGCCCGTGCGACCGTTCCCGAGGGGAGTCGGGTGGCCGGGCCGGATCGTGCGCGCGACCGTGCCCGCGAACGCCCCGCGGTCCGGCGAGGGGAAGAGGTGCGGGAGGACACGGTCGTTCACCGACGCGACGCCGACCGGGACGCCGGGGAGCTCGGCGCGGAGCCGGAGGGCCGCCCGTCGGGCGCGAGCGATGCGCGGCAGCGGTGCCGGGCCCGGCCGAAGCGAGCATCGAGCGGCTCGTGTCGACGACGATCCAGGCGGCCGCGTCGGTGCGCGCCCGCACGACGGCCTGCGAGCGGAGGACAGGCTGCGCAGCGGCGAGCGCGAGCAGTCCGCAAGCGAGCGCCAGCGCCACCGCTGGGCCGAGCACCTGCCGGTAGCCAAGAGCCGCCAGCCCGACGGCGCGGCGAGCCCGCACGCCGCGCCAGGCCGCGACACCGAGCGCCAGGAAAGGAACGGCCACGACGACCGCCACGAGCGCCGCTGCGGGGGTCAGCAAGTCGATCCTGTCGCACTACGTAGATCACCGCGCAAGCCTCGGATTCGCTCACGCGAATCCCGAGACGCGCAAATCCCTGAAGGCGGCCGCCTTCGGCGGCCGCGGCCGTTGCGTTTTCACATGCAGCCTCACGCTAGTAGCCGCCCGCCACGTCGCCCGCCCCACCTTCCTCGCCGAAGCCGCCGAAACCGCCCGTCGAGTCGGCCTCGACGCCCGTCGGGCCGGTGTAGTTGAAGAGCAGCTCGAGGTTGGCCTTCGCGCCGGTCGCGTTCGGCTGCACTCGGATCGCCTGACGGAAGAGCTCCGCCGCGCGCTGCACGCGCGACGCTCCCTCAGGCTCGAAGACGGCGTCCTCTCCGACCAGGATGCCCGCGAGATTGGCGACCAGCGCGCGACGTGCGAGCGGTGGGTCGCCGCGCATGATTCCCGCGAGCACGATCGCCGACTCCAGGCCGGACACGACCTGCTCACCGGATTTGGACGCGCCCGGGTCGTCTGGCCGCCCGCGGAAGAACAGCGCGATCGCGCGCCTGAGCGTCGCGTCGTCCGCAGCTCCCAGCACGCCCTCGCCGACCCCGCCCCGCTCAGCCCACGCGCCGGCCGGAACGGGCCTGGCGCTCAGTAGCGCATCCTGCCGGGCGACCGTGTCCGGGTAGCGCCAGACCTGGACGGCGAGCGCGCCCAGGGCGAGTGCCGCCAAGCCCAGAGCAATGCCGAGCGCGAGGGGCACGAGGCGTCTCACCTCGCCCCCGCTCCGGTCGTGAGCGGGAAACGCGCCAGAACGTACTCGTTGAGGCCCAGCAGGAGCGTCAGGAGCACGGCGGCGAGGGCGAGCGATACCGGGAAGGGAATCGCGGGCAGGCCTGCCTCGGCCGAGGTACCGCGCGGAGGGGGCGCAACCTCGAGCTCGTCCGGCTTTTGCAGGAGCCGGCTGAAGATGCGCTTGTCGTCCGCCGTCGGTGAGAGGGCGACGACGCGCAGCGGCAGGCCTGTCTCGGCATAGCCCGCGAGCACGCGCCCGAGCTCCTGCAGGTCGAGGTACTCGTCCTCGAGGTCGCTGACCAGCACGACTTTCCCGTTCGTGACCCGCTCCCGCTCGAGCACCTGGCGGGCGAGCGCAAGCCCGGAGGAGATGCGCGTTCCGCTCGTCAGGACTCGGTTCCAGGGTGACTCCGGGAAGCGCGTGCCGCCGACCGACAGCGTCGGCGTTCCGGCGCGGCTGCCCACGCAGAGGCGTGAAATACCGGCTCAGCCCGCCGAGCTCGGCGGCGGGCGTTCCGGGAGGGAGCATCTCGTAAGCCAGATCCGAGAAGAGGACGACGCCGAAGCGACCGCCCTCACTCATCGCGCGGCCAAGCGTGTCGCCGATCTGGCGGAACACACGGGGCTGGATGCTCGACGAGACGTCGACGACGAGCACCGTCGTTCGACCCGGCTCAGCCAGCGGCGCCTCCCCGGTCTCGGCCCGAAGCGCAAGCACGAGGATGACGGCGAGCAGCGACGCGAGAGCAGCCGCGAGTCCGAGCCGTAGCACTGTCGTCGCACGCGCGCCGCGCAGGAGCCCGGCCGCGTCGGCGAGTGGCAACGAAGGACGGATCCTCACGTGACCCCTCGCTCGACGTCGTCCACGAGCCGCTCCATCTCCGTGCGTGCGGGCGTCCGGCGCGACCAGGCGAGCCGCTGGGCAACCGGCGCCTCGCCGCCGGCGCCGAGCTCCCGCGCAAGCAGGTCGAGCGAGCGCCGCCGCTCGGCGGTGTCCCCGCCCAGCGCCGCGTGCCGCACGGCAGCGAGCGCCCGCTCGAGGACGGTCCGGCGGTCCTCGACCGAGGCGTCCGGCAGCGCGGCTGCGACCCGGGGCAGCAGCAGCCTCACGCAGCCGAGCGCGGCGACGAGCGACAGCGCCCCGAGCAGGAGGGCCAGCAGGCGCGGCGGGACCGGGTAATCGAAGGCCGGAGGTGGCGTCACGCCGTTGCGCCACCTCAGCTGGGCAGCGTCGAACGGCCCGAGCTGCGACTCGACCGCGAGCGGCGGCCACGTGACGACGAGCCGACGCGTCGAGCCGGAGCCCACACGGTAGGCGATGAGCGCGGAGGGCAGCAGAAACGGCGAGCCGTCGCGCTCGGGAAGGCACTCCGGCCGCAGGCACTCGAGCGAGAAGCGGTAGCGGAGGAGCGTGGTCGCGCCGTCGTCGGTTCGGTGCGCCGCGACGCGTCCGATCACCCGGTAGGGCGTGAACGTCGCATCGAGGCGCACGGTGTCCGGGTCGACGGAGCGGCGCGGCACGAGCACGTCGATCCGGACCGGGACGGTGTCGCCGAAGCGGACGGGTTTCGACGGCAGCGACGCGTGCGCCTCGACCGTCGCGACCGACGCGAGGCGCGGGTCCTGCGCGCGGAGGACTGCCCCGACGAGGAGTGTCAGCCCAGCAGCGAGCGCGGCAATCGCCAGCGCCGTCCTCACCAGGCCCGTCCCTGTGGCAGGAGTCGTCCGGCGGCCCAGTCCAGAAAGACGGTCAGGATCGCGTCCGGCGCGGCCGTGTGCAGTACGACGGGATCGAGCCCCAACTCGGCGAGCCTGCCGACGATCCCGACCAGTCGTTCCTCGTGCTCGGCGCGACGCCGGCGTGCCTGGTCGCGCGAGATCCGCACGAGCTCGGTCCTCCCGTCCACCGGGTCGGCAACGGGGACGACGAGGCCGCCGACCTCCTCGGGGAAGCTCGCCTCCCAGGTCGGGTCCTGGACGACGACCGGGACAACGTCCCAGCCCCGGCTGAGCGCGAAGAGCCACGCCGCGTCGGATACGGGATCGAGGAAATCCGAGAGGACGAAGAGAAAGCTGCCGGGGGGTAGTGCACGAGCATGTCCGAGGCGCTCGATCCCATCGGCGAGCGTCCCCGGAAGCGCGGAGAACTCAGCTTCCGGCGCCCGCGCTCGCCAGGCGCGCAGATTCCCGGTCGGCCTCGTCCACACGGCCTCGCCGTCCACGAAGTGCAGGGAGCCGACGAGCCCCCGCGCGCGGAACGCGCTCTCGGCCACGAGCCGTTCGGCCGTCGCCAGCACCTCGCGCTTGGCCAGCCAGGGCGGAGCGTGGAGCGCCATCGCCGGGCGTCGGTCGGTGAGCAGGACGACGCGTGGCGCCTGCTCGGCGAAGCGCTCACGGACGACGAACTCGACAGCACCGCGCGCCGACGAGAGGCGGGCGGAGGCGCCCCAGTCGATCGTGCGCACGTCGTCGCCCGGCCGGTAGGGGCGCGACCCGGCAGAGTCGGAGCCGACACCGCGCCGGATCCCGCGGAACGGCCCGAGCTCGAGTCCGTGCAGAGGGCGCCGCGGGACGAGCGGGAACCCGCGCTCGGCCTCGACCGCCGCGTGCGCGACGGTCACACCGCGTGGACGGGCGAGGGCTCCGGACGGGGCGCTGCCGCGAAGCAGCCGGCGCGTAGCCGCTCGACCGCCGCCCCCGGGCCCTCGCGACGCAGCTCCACGAGCAGCCCGGGCGAGAACAGAACGCGGTGGGCGACGACGGGCAGGAAGAGCGCCTCGACGTCCTCCGGAACGACGTACGGGCGGCCGGAGATGAGCGCCCAGGCGCGGGCGGCGCGCTCGAGGGCGAGCGACGCACGTACGGAGGCACCGAGGGCGACGCCCTCGAGCGATCGTGTCGCGCGCACGAGCTCGAGCAGCCAGTCGACGAGCAGACGATCGATGTAGACGTCCTCGACCGCCGTGTGCAGCTGAAGCAGCTCCGTCCGGCGGTCACCGCCTGGCGAAGCTGGCCAAGCGGGTGGCCATGGCGCTGCTCCTGGACGATGCGACGCTCGTCGTCGATGCCCGGATACCCGAGCGTGGTCCTGAGGAAGAAGCGGTCGAGCTGCGCCTCGGGCAGCGGAAACGTTCCCTCGTGCTCGATCGGTTCTCGGTGGCGAGCAGGAGGAACGGCCGCGGCAGCGGCCGCGTCGCACCGCCGACGGTGATCTGCGTCTCGGCCATCGCCTCGAGCAGTGCCGACTGCGTCTTCGGCATCGCGCGGTTGATCTCGTCGACGAGCACGACGTTCGCGAACAGTGGCCCCGGCCGGAACTCGAATTCGCGTGTCCGCGGGTCGTAGACCTCCAGCCCGGTCGCGTCGGTGGGCTGCAAGTCGGGCGTGCACTGAATCCGCGACGCGACCGCCCCCTCGACCGACTGCGCGATCGCGCGGGCAAGCACGGTCTTCGCCGTGCCGGGGACGTCCTCGAAGAGGACATGGCCGCCGCAGGCGAGCGCGGCGAGCACGAGCCGGACCTCGTGGGTCCTTGCCGTGGACGAGGTCTCGACGTTCTCGAGCGAGCCGGTCGCGACGTCGACACGGCGCGCTCGAAACGCTGCCGCCCCGTCGCCGTCCGCCGCGGTGCCTCCCCCACGGCATGCGCCGAATCGTAGGGCGGGGCGGCGACCGGCTGTTCAGGCCGTTCAGAAGCTCTAGATCAGCGCTTGCTGCCGCGTCGTCCTGGGCAGCGTCTGAACGCTGGCCCGATGTGACGCGCCGGGCCGCGTGGACGCGAAGCGTCGCCTGTCGGGGTCGCGCTCCGGAGCCGCGAACGCGAAGCAGGCCGAGTCCGCTCATGCGCTTCGAGACACCTCCGTCCTCGCGACCGGGATCATGGTCCCCACCCAACCACGGCGGCTGGCTCGAGGTGATCTGTGGCGCCGATGTTCTCCGGCAAGAGCGAGGAGATGATCCGGCGGCTGCGCCGGGCGGAGATCGCGGCCAGCGGGTCGTGATCTTCAAGCCTCGGATCGACGACCGCTTCGACGCGGCCGACGTCGTCTCGCATGCGGGGCTGCGCATGCGCGCCGTCCCGTCGCCGGAGTCGCGGAGCTCGAGGCGCGGGCAGCGGGACACGACGTCGTCGGCATCGACGAGGTGCAGTTCTTCGATGCCTCGGTCGTTGCGGCTGCCCTCGCGCTCGCCGACGCCGGGGCGCGCGTCGTCGCGGCCGGGCTCGACCAGGACTTCCGCCGGCTGCCGTTCGGGCCAATCCCCGATCTGCTCGCGCATGCCGAGTTCGTGGACAAGCTGCAGGCCGTGTGTCACCGCTGCGGCGGGCCGGCGACGACCACGCAGCGCCTCGTCGACGGACGGCCGGCGCCGTATACGGGCGAGACGGTCGTCGTGGGCGCCGCGGAGCAGTACGAGGCCCGCTGCCGCGACTGCCACGAGCCGGGCGCGGACGCGCACGCGGTCGCCGCGTACGCCTGGGAGCCGGGCGGGCCGACAGCTGCGCGGGTCCCGTGCGTGGACGATGCCCGGCAGTTGTCCACAGCGCAAAACGACCGCGGCTGCCTGTTCAGCCGCTCGTTGCCGAAAGCGCCATGTCTAGCCTCAGAGGCTTTATCAACACCTTCGCCGGCGCGACGGCTTCGGGGTCAGACCCATGGCCTGACCCCGAACGCGGTATGCTCACACGAGTCCGTAGCGCTTACGCGAGGCCGTTCGCCTTGAGGAAAGCGGCGGCGACGGACTTCGCCGACTTCTTGTTCACGATCACGGCCGTGTTCATCGCGATCATCGCTTTCGTCGTCAGCTTGGCGCTGACGGCGTTCAGCGTCGCCGCGAACTTCGGGCCGAGCTCGGTCGGCGAGCTTCTGGTTGTAGACCGGCGCCACGTGCTGGAACCCGAACATGTTCTTCGGATCCCTCAGCTGCGTGTACTTGTTCGTGCCGAGCGGCGGATCGGTCGTGAAGACGTCGGCCGACAGCACCTGGCCCTTGTCGAGCAGCGTGTAGGCCGAGATGCTCGCGAGCGGGACGAACTTCACGTTCGTGACGCCGTACAGCTTCGCCGAGCTGCGGGATCCAGCGCGTCTTGAACTCCGGGAAACCCGCCAGGGACAAGTTCGGCACCTTCTTCAGGTCGGCGATCGCCGCGAGCCCGTACTGGCCGGCCGTCTTTTTCGTGACCGCGATGACGTCCTTGTCCTGGAACGGCGTCTGCCTGGCGAGCGTGTAGCCCTTCGCCTGGTACAGCCGCTTGGCGAGGGCGTACGTCGCCGCCGCGGTGGGCGGCGTCGTCTTGCGGCCGAACGTGACCGAGACGATGACGCCGACGTACTCGGGATACATCGTGATCTTCCCGCTCGTCAGCGCCGTCCCGGCCAGCTCGGTCGAGCCGATGTTCTCCTTGTAGCCCGCCACCTTGAACCCCTTCGCCTCGAGCGCCTGCTTGTAGAGCTGGCCGAGGATGTACTGCTCGGGGAAGTTCTTCGTGCCGATGATGATCGGCGTCGCCTGTTTCCTGGCGTCGCCCGCCGTCGCCGCGGCGACGGTTCCACCGAGGATAAGCGCGACCCCCAGTGCGATCGCGAAGGCCGCTTTGGCGGCACGCCGGGTGTGCTTGCGGATCATCTGCCCTCCGATCTCTCGTCGGACCCGGTCGGCGTGAGCCTATACAGACAGGCCTGGGTCGCCGACATCCGTAACCAGGGTCGCGTCCTCCGCCTGGCGGCCGCGGAGCGGCTTGGGCGTGACGAGCCGCTGGACAACGCGCACGGCGGCGTCGGCGGCAAAGGCAAGGCCCGAGACGACGAGCGAGGCGGCGATCACGCCCTCGATCCGGTACTCCGCCTGGTTGACGATGATCTCGCCCAGGCCGCCGCCACCCGCGATCGCGGCGATCGTCGCCGACGCGACGACGAAGACGACCGCGGTGCGAATGCCCGCGAACACGAGCGGTGTGGCGAGCGGGAGCTCGACCCGGCTCAGGATCTGCCACTCGGTCATCCCCATCCCGCGGGCCGACTCCACCGTGTCGGCGTCGACCTCGCTCACCCCGACGTACGCGTTCGTGAGGATCGGCGGCACGGCGAGGACGACGAGCGCGATTCCCACCACCGTGTTGCCGATCGACATGAACGACAAGGAGCACGGCGATCACCGCGAGGGTCGGCAGCGCGCGGCCGACGTTCGCCACGCTGATCGCGATCCACGAAAAGCGGTGCAGGTGGCCGAGCAGGACGCCGAGCGGGAGCGCCACGACGAGCGCGACCCCGATGGCGGCGGCCGAGAGCGACGATGTGCTCCACCGTCTTGTCCCAGAGGAGGTCGGAGTTGTCGGCCGCGAACGTGATCGCGTCGCCGAACACCGACAGATCCGCCAGCATCACGCGACTCTCCGCGACGCGGGCCCACGGCGTGAGCGCGCGCTCGGCGCGCGAGCAGCGCCCCGTCGGCGATCAGCGCGAGGCCCGACCGCGAGCGCCGACGCCACGATCAGCTCCGTCTTGAAGAACTCCCGCAGCGCGAGGAAGATCGGGTACCCGAGCCCTTCGGGGATGACGAACGCGGCGACCGTGGCGAGCGCGATCGTGGAGACGGTCGCGATCCGCAGCCCGGCCGCGATCGCGGGCAGGGCGAGGGGCAATTCCACCCGGCGCAGGATCTGGCCGCGGCTCATCCCCATCCCACGCGCGGCCTCGAGCACGTCGGCAGGCGTCGAGCGCAGTCCGGCGACGATGTTCCGGAAGAGGATCAGCATCGTGTAGGAGATGAGCGCGACCTCGACCGTCGTCACGGTCAAGCCCGTGATCGGGACGAGCAGCTGGAAGAGCGCGAGGCTCGGGATCGTGTAGAAGAACGCGGCGAGCACGCCGATCGGCGCCTCGAGGCGGCGGTTCCGGTAGGCGAGTAGCGCCGCGGCGAACGAGATCACGAAGCCGAAGGCGACGGCGATCAGGGTCAGCTTGATGTGGTCGAGGAGCGCCGGCTGGAGGATGTCGCTCCAGTGGTCGCCCACCCACTCCGGGCAGAAGAGGCGGTTCTCGCTGGACGCAGTCGCTCGCCTCCCCGAAGTCGGGGATCACGGGACCCGACTGAGCGAGCGGCGTCACGACGCGAGCCGCTCGGTGAGCGCCTCGAGGGTGACCGTGCCCCGCGCGCTCCCGTCGTCGCCGAGGACGACGACGACGCGGGTGCCCTCCGTGAGCATCAGCGAGAGCGCGTCGCGCAACGTCGTGCCACCGGCAACGGCAGGGCCGACCGCGCCGTCGAGTGGACCGAGCTCGAGCTCGTCCAGGCGGGTCAGCGCGAGGCGCTTCAGGCCACGGTCGGCGCCGACGAAGCTGGCGACGAACTCGTCGGCCGGCGCCGCGAGGATCGCGTCCGGCGTGTCGTACTGGGCCAGCCGGCCGCCCGGCCGCAGCAGTGCGATCCGGTTGCCCATCATGATCGCCTCGTCGATGTCGTGCGTGACGAAGATGACCGTCTTGCGCACGGCGGCGTGGATCCGCAGGAACTCCCGCTGCAGCCGAGCCCGCGTGATCGGGTCGAGCGCGCCGAAGGGCTCGTCCATCAGCATCACGGGCGGGTCGGCGGCGAGCGCGCGGGCCAAGCCGACGCGCTGGCGCTCGCCTCCTGAGAGTTGCGTGGCGTAGCGTTCCCGATAGTCCTCGGCGGGCAGATCGACGAGGTCGAGGAGCTCGTCCGCCCGCTCGCGGATCCTTTGCTTGGGCCACCCGAGCAGCCGAGGCACTGTGCCGACGTTGTCGGCGACCGTCATGTGTGGGAAGAGGCCCGTCTGCTGGATCACGTACCCGATGCCGCGCCGAAGCTCGGTCAGGTCGATGGCCCGAACGCTGCGGCCGCCGATCCGGATGTCGCCGTCCGTGATGTCGATCAGGCGGTTGACCATCTTCATCGCGGTCGTCTTCCCGCCGCCGGAGGGGCCGACGAGGACGCAGATCTCGCCCGCGGGGACGGTGAGCGTGAGGTCGTCGACCGCCGGCTCGGCGCGGCCCGGGTAGCGCTTCGTCACATGGTCGAAGACGATCTCCGCGGCGGCGCCGCTCATGCCGCGGCAAGCGTACGTCAACTGCGCCGGCGCGCACGTGGACCGCGCACGCCGCGCAGGCCGCGCGCGCGACGAACGCCGCCGGCCGCGACGAGGACGATCGTCCCGCCCGGCGGCAGGTCGCCGTAATACGCGAGCACGAGACCCGCGAGCGAGCGGCGAAGCCGATCGCGATCGCCAGGGCGAGCGTCGAGCGCATGCTCCAGGCGACCCGCGAGGCCGCGATCGACGGGCAGCACCATCAGCGCGGCGATCAGCAGCACGCCCGACGACCCGCATCGAGACGGCGACCGTGACCGCTGCGAGTACGGCGACGACGGCGTTGAGGAATCCGACCGGCGCGCCGGCGACCCGCGCGCCCTCCTCGTCCAGGACGGCGGCGAGCGAGCCGGCGCAGGAGCAGTCCGATCGTCGCGAGCGCTGCCGCGCCGAGGACGGCGACCAGCGCCACGTCGCCGCGGGTGACGGTGAGGATCGAGCCGAACAGGTACGGGAAGAGGCTCGACGTCGAGCGCGCCGGCGAGCGAGACGAGGACGACACCCAGCGCGATCCCGGTGTAGAAGACGAGCGCGAGCGCCTGATCGGCCGCCGCGCCACCGCGGCGTGCGGAGCCACTCGAGCGCCAGCGCGCCGGCGACGGCTGCGACGAGCGCCGCAGCACCGGCGCACCTCGAGCAGGTGCCCGCGGCCACGCCGGCGAACGCGACGTGGCCGATGCCGTCGCCCATGAGCGACTGGCGCCGTTCGACGAGGAAGAAGCCGACGGCCGGCGCGAGCACGCCGACGACTGCGCCGACGGCGAAGCGCGAGCCGCATGAACTCGAGCTCAAGCATGGACGTGTGAGGGGTCGTGCCAGATGCCCGGGGAGCTGGCCGGCGGGCCGTCGAAGACGATGCCCGCCGCGCACGAGCACCAGCCGCTGCACGAAGCGCTCCACCGCCCCGAACTCGTGCGAGACGTAGAGGATCGTCACGCCGAGCTCGCGGTGCAGCCGTCGAGCAGCGCCGCGAGCGCCTCCTGCGAGGTCGGCGTCGACGCCGGTCGTCGGCTCGTCGAGCGACGAGCAGGGACGGCTCCGCGGCGAGCGCCTTGGCGATGAACGCTCGCTGCTGCATGCCGCCGGAGAGGGTCCGCAGCGGCGTCTCGCGCGCGGTCGGCCAGGCCGACCCGCGCGATCGCCTCGTCGACGCGGCGCGATCGCCGGCGCGCAGCGGCCCCACGAGCCCGCCGCGCGGGAGCCGTCCCGCCGCGACGACCTCGCGTACCGTCGCCGGCGCCTCGCCGCCGAGCTGCGCCCGCTGCGGGAGGTAGCCGAGCACGCCGGCGACGGCTGAACCGGTGCGCCGGCTCGCCGTAGAGGAGCGCGCGGCCCACCGTCGGGCCGCTCGAGCCCGAGGACGAGCCGGAGCAGGGTCGTCTTGCCGCCGCCGTTCGGCCCTGCGATCGGCCACGAACTCCCCCTCGGCGACTCGAGGTCGACGCTCCTCGAGCACCGGCTGGCCGCGGCCGGTAGCCGAAGCGAGACGCCGCCGAGCTCGATCGCTACCGACATCCGAGAGCCGCGCGTAGTGTCGCCAGATTGCGCCGCATGACCGAGAAGTAGTCGTCCCCGCGGGCGACCTGCTCCTCCGTCAGGCCCTCGATCGGGTCGAGCACGGCAGTCGCGCGCTCCAGTCTCCCGCGCGACCGTGTCGGCGACCCGGGGTGAGGCGAGCGGCTCGGTGAAGACCGTCGTCGCGCCGGTCGCCCGCACTGCCTCGACGAGACGCTCGAGCTCGCGTGGCGTGGGCTCCGCCTCGGGAGAGAGCCCGGCGAGCGAGATCTGCCGCAGGTCGTAGCGGGCGGCGAGGCGGCCGAAGGCTGCGTGGGCGGTCACGATCTCGCGACGCTCGCAGCGCGCGAGGCCGCTCCGGAACTCCCGGTCGAGCGCTGCCAGCCGGGCGACGAAGTCCCGGGCCTGCTCGGGCCGGCCGACTCGCGCGCCGATCGCTCCGGCGATCGGTCGAGAAGCGGATCGGGTCGAGCCAGACATGCGGGTCGAGGCCCGCTGTCGCCGGCACGGACGTCGAGCGTCCTGTCCTCTCGTCCTTCGACGGCGCGCTCGAGCGCCGGCTGGAGGCCGCGGGCGTAGAGGACGAGGTCGGCGTCGCGCAGGCGCTCGACGTCGCGCGCGGTCGGCTCGAGGTCGTGTGGCTCGACACCGGCGGGCGTCAGGTTCGTCACGCGCACCTCGGCACCGCCGATCTGCTCGGCGGCGTACGCGAGCGGGTAGAAGCCGGCGACGACGTCCGTGCGCCCGTCGTCGGGCTCGCTCGAGCAGCCCGCGGCGAGCACTGCGAGGGCGGCGAAGATGAGAACGATTCTCGTCGGCATGCGGCGGCGAGCGTAGCACAGGTGAGAACCGTTATCATCTACGACGATGGCGACCGCCTGGAGCGAGCATGCCCTGGCCGCGCTGCGCGTCGGCGGGATACCGCGGCGGCGGCGCCCGGCGGAGCGTCGTCGAGCACCTCGGCGGCCAGGCCTGCTGCCGGTCGGCGCAGGAGATCCATGACGGGATCGGCGCCGAGGGCGGGCGCGTCGGGATCGCGAGCGTCTACCGCGTGCTCGACAGCCTCGCCGACCTCCGCCTCGTCCAGCGGGTCGACATCGGCGACGGCGTCGCCCGCTACGAGCCCGCGCACGCCGGAGGCGATCACCACCACCACCTCGTCTGCGACGACTGCGGCAAGGTCGAGCCGTTTGCCGACGACTCGCTCGAACTGGCGCTCGAGCACGTCGCAGGCCGCCTCGGCTTCGACGTCGCCGGGCACGACGTGGTGCTCCGCGGCGCGTGCGACGACTGTCGCTAGCGTCGTCTCGACGGCGAGGAACCCGTCCGCTCGTGGAACGAATGAGGGCCGCCCTGGGGCGGCCCTCAGAGTGTCCGCTGATGCGGCGTGCTACTCGATCAGGGTCAGCATCTTGAACATCGGCAGGTACATCGCGATCACGATGATCCCGACCATGACCCCGACGCCGATCATCATGATTGGCTCGATGATCGAGGTCAGCGCCTGGATCGCCGCGTCGACCTCGTCCTCGTAGAAGTCGGCGACTTTCCCGAGCATCTTCTCCAGCTCGCCGGTCTCTTCGCCGATCTTCACCATCTGCGCCACCATCGGCGGGAAGACCGGCGCTCTCGATCAACGGCTGCGCGATCGACGCGCCTTCCTGCACCCGCACCCGCACGTTCGCCGTCGCCGTCTCCACCACCCAGTTCCCGGAGGTCTGGGCGGTGATCTCGAGCGCCTTCATGATGTCGACGCCCGACGCGATCAACGTCGAGAGCGTGCGTGACCAGCGCGCCATGGCCACCTTGCGCACGACGCTGCCGATCGACATCGGGATCCGCAACTTGAAGCGGTCCCACGCCTGGCGGCCCGTCTCCGTCTTCTTCCACTTGAAGAATCCGAAGATCGAGAGGCCGATCAGCGGGAAGATGATGAACCAGTAGGCGCGCAACCCGTCCGACAGCACCATCACCCACTGCGTCAGGGTCGGCAGCTCGCCGCCGAGCGTGTCGAAGATCTTCACGAACACCGGCACGAGGAACATCAGCAGGCCGGTCAGGACGAGGAACGCGAACGTCAGGACGACGGTCGGGTAGATCATCGCGCCGCGCACGCGGCGCTTGATCTTCTGCTCCTTCTCGATCTGCAGCGCAACCCGGTCGAGCACGACGTCGAGCACGCCGGCGGCCTCGCCGGCCTCGACCATCGCAACGTAGAGCCGGTTGAAGGTGTTCGGATGCCGCGCCATCGCCTCCGACAGGAGCGCGCCCGACTCGACCTGCTCGCGGACATCGTCGATCTCCACCGCAAGCGCCTTGTCGTCGGTCTGCTGCTCCAGGATCACGAGAGCGCTCGACGACCGAGATCCCCGCCTCCACCATGGTTGCGAACTGGCGCGAGAACACCTGCAGCGACTTCGCCTTGACCTTCTTCCGGCGGCCGAAGAACCCCTTGCCGGCGGCGTCCTGCGGCGCCGCGCAGCTCCTCGATCCACTGGGCGAGCAGGCCGTTGCCGCGCAATGAGTCGCGCGCGGCCGAGACATCGGGGCCTGGATCTCGCCCGCGCATCTCGAGGCCCTGGGCGTTGATGGCGCTGTACGCGAAGGCGGGCATGGTCGTTCTCCTATCGGCGCGGTCGAAGGGCGGCTTGAATCAACACGGGTTGTTTCCGGTGGCGTCGTTGCGAATACAGCCGGTGGCGAGGTCGAAGCTCGCGGAAAGACGGGCCAGCGGCGGCCGGGTCAGGTCGTCGGCACGGCGCACGACGACGGTGACCCGCTTCACGTCGCGGCCCGACGAGACCGTGTCGGTGCGCACGTACGAGTCGACCCGGTACTGCTTGCTGTCCGGGCCCGGACGGCGTCTGCACCGGCGTGCACTCGGGGCGAGCGGTCCGCACCAGGTGGACGACGGCGTCGACCTGGCTGCCGCCGTTCCCACTCGGCGTCGGACTGGTGCAGCGAGTCGGTGGCTGCGATCGACGTCGTCGCAGAGCCCGATGTCGCGGTAGAGCAGCCCGCGGTAGAGCTCCATCTGCTTCTCGCCCACCGCGGTTGCGGCCGACACTCGGCTCGCCCGCAGGATCGCGAGCCCGCCGGCCTGCAGCATCGCGAACATGGCGAAGATCGCGATCTGCAGGATGGTCAGCGCGATCAGGAGCTCGATCAGCCCCACCCCGCGCTCGCTGCGCAGCCGTGACGCTCACTTCGCCTTCGTCGAGAACTTCTGCACGGCCTCGGGCTCAGCTGCCCGTGTACAGCAGCTTCAGCGTGTAGCGCTTGCCCGTGGCCGAGTTGACGAGCGTCAGCGGCTTGCCCATCGTCAGGACGACCTTGCCGCCGTTGCCGATCGTGCCGCCGCGGGCGAGCACGATCTGCGCCGACTTCGGCTTCAGCGCCGGCGAGCTGCGAACACCTTCGTCGCGGGCGGGAAGCGCTGGTCGAGCTTGAGCCGGAGCTCGTTGCCGTTGACCTCGATCGTGGCGTACGTCGGCGGCAGCTCGGCCGGAGCCGACGGTGGCGCTCGCAGCCTTGCTCGACGTGGCCTGCTCGGCGACGTCGTGCGTCGAGCTGCGAGGCCTCGTCGTCGGCTCGGAGCCGGCGAACGGCGCGACCTGGACGATCTGGGCATCCGGGTTCGACCTGCTGAACGAACGGGTCCTTCGACTGCAGCCGGCTGAACGTCCAGAGCTGACCCGTGGTCGCCTGCGGCACCTGCCACGGCGACACGGCGACGCCGGCGACCATCGTCTTGGCACCGGGCCGCGGGGCCGGCTCGACGACCACGGCGGAGCCCTCGAGGACGGTGGCGGGAGCTGCCGTCGCGGTCGTACCTCCGGTCGCTCCGGTCGCTCCGGTCGAGCCCTGCTGGGCCTGCGGCGGGGCGTCGGATGGGTTGAGCTGCTTCCAGAGCTTCGGGCCCTGGAAGAAGGCGAGCGCGAGCAGGACGACTCCGCCGATCGCGATGAAGATCAGCTGGCGCCGCTGCTTCGGATTGCCGGTGCGGAGTGGGGTCTTGGTGGCCATCAGGGCGTCGCTCCTGCTGCGTCCGTCCCGCTCGTCGACGGGCTCGTCTGGGTGGTCGCGGAGGTCGAGGCGGTCGTGCCGGGCGCGGTCGGAGGCGCAGGGCCGGTGAACGCGAAGGCGTCGAGCGTGACGGTCGCCTTGACCGTGGGGAACTTCTTGTCGCCGTCGGGCTCGGCGAGCTGGAGGCTGTCCACGGCGAACAGGCGACCGCGGACGTCGAGGAGCTGCTTCTTCGACGCGCACGAGCTTGCGGAGATCGCCGAGGAAGCCGGAGAGGTTCGCGAAGCGTCCCTCGAGGACGACCTCGAACGGGTGGACCATGTAGCTGGTGGCCGGCACGGGCGACTCGCTCCTGATCGAGCGGAACGTGATCCCGTGCAGGCCGGCGAGGCGGTTGATCTCGAGCATGACGCCGGCGACGTCCGGCGACGCCGGGCAGCGCCTTCGAGAGCCGGTAGAGGTCGCTCGGCCGGACCCTGATCTCGGCCTTCGGGCGGGCAAGCTCCGCGCGGCGGACCGCGATATCACGCTCGACGACCGTGATGCTCGCGTCGAGAGTCTTGGTCTCTCCCTGCTTCGGCTTGACGAGCAGGAACCAGCCGGCTGCGGCGATCGCCGCGGCGGTGCCGGCTGCGACGGCGACGACGCCGGCCTTGGAGCTGAGCAGCGTGCTCACTTGGGCACCTCCAGACTCGCTCAGGTCGGCGAGGATCGTGAACTCGATGACGGTCTTCTTGTCCTTGGTCTGTTTCCGATCGGTGGCTCTGAAGCTGGACGTTGGTCAGCGACGGCACGCGTGCCGAGGCGGGCGAGCAGCTCGGCGACGTCGGCCTGCGTGTACGTGAAACCCGGTGATCGTCACGCCGGTGGGCGCCGCGGGCGCGGCTGGCGCTACCGGGGCGGCGGCGCCGCCGCGGCCGTCGTCGCAGTCGCCGCCGTAGCGGTCGCCGAGCGGGCTCGCGACCTGCGCGGACAACTCGTTCAGCCAGACGTCGCCCGGAAGCACGCGCGACACATCGCGGAGCACGGCATCCCAGGCGAGCCGGGAGCCGAGCACCTCGGCGACGGCTGTCGCGCGGGCCGCCTGCTCGGGCTTGAGCGCCGGGTCGAGCTTCGGGCGCTTCGGCACCGGCAGCGCGGCGAGCTCGGCCTGCGCGGCCGACAAGCTGGTCCTGGCGGTTGTTGACGTCGCCGGACGCCTGGAGGAAGAAGATCGTCAGCGCTGCGACGGGCACGGCGACCGCAGCGGGAATGCATGACCGAGGCGAGCCTCGGCGTCGTCCGCTGCGCGACCCGTGACTCGCCGGGAACCAGGTCGACGGTCCGGGTCGGCGAGTCCTCGATCGCGAGACCGATCGGAATCGCGAGCGAGCCGATCGCCGCCTCGGTGCCGGCGTCGAACGGGCGCCGGACGACGACGCGGCTGAGCGGATCGCCGACGCGGACGCTCACGCCGATCATCTGGTTGAGCGCCGCGGCGAGCCCCTCGAGCTGGGAGGTGCCGCCCGTGATCACGATCTCGCCGATGCCCGAGGGAGTCGGGCTGCGACTGGTAGAACTGCAGCGAGCTGACGAGCTCGCGGGCGAACGGGGTCAGCCGCAGCCGCACCGCCTCGAGCGCGCGCGCGCGGCGCTCCGAGTCGAGGCCGGGCAGGTCCTTGCCGGGGCCCGACAGCGACAGGTGGTGGAGGATCGTCGGCCGCCTCGTCCGGGCGAACGTCCGAGCTCCGAAGCGACCGCCCTCCTCGAGGGAGGAGCCGCCCCAGTCGAATACGCGGGTGAACTCGCACGTCCCACCGCCGGCGACGAGGAGCGTCGAGGCCTCGTGGCCGATGGCGACGACGACGGTCGCGCGGTCGTCGGACGCCGGCACGCCGCTCGTGCGCGGGTCGACGAAGGCACGCAGCAGGGCGAGCGCCTCGAGGTCGATCCCGCGCAGGCGCAGGCCGGCCTCGCGGGCGACGTCGACGTACGGCTGCACCTGGTCGCGCGGTGCGACGACGAGGAAGATGTGCCGCATCGACTCGCCGGAGTCGCTGTAGCGCTCGCCGAGGACGCGGTAGTCGAGCACCGACTCGTGCACCGACACCGGCAGCACCTCGTGCGCCTTGAAGCGAACGGCGTTGTCGAAGCGGCTCTCGTCGTCGACCCCGACGATGTCGAAGGTGCGGACGCCGATGCGGTTCGACGCGAGGCCGATCCTGACGTCGCGGGTGGGAAGCTGGTTCGCGGCGAAGAAGCCGCGGATCGCGCGGGCCAGCGCGTCGGCGTCGCGAACCTCGCCCTCGACGACGATGCCGGCGCCGAGCGGCTCGCGGACGAGCTGGATCAGCTCGTGACGCCCCTCGTTCTCCTCGATCACGGCGGCTGCGAGCTGCGAGGCGCCGATCTTCAGACCGACGATCGCGGCGGGACTTGCCGCGCCGCCGTTGCGGCGGATCTCGATCGACGGAACGCGCAGGCGCCCGCGAGCGGACGTCGTGCTCGCCGGCGAGCGGGAGCGGTGGTCTCGACGCGGGTCGGTCGGCTCGGCTGCCGCCGCGGGCTCAGCCGCGGCGCGTACGACGCCTCGGCACGGGCTCCTGAAGATCTCGACCGCGGGCTCGGGCTCGCTCGGCAAACGTCGCCTCTGGAGCCTCGGCCGGGGACTGCGTGACGTCGATGCGCTCGTCGACGGTGTCGAGCTCGGGCGGGACGCTCGTCTGCGTCGTCGGCAGGGCCGCCGGCGGCGGACGCTTGCGCGCGCACGTCGACGAACCCGAGCGGGCCGGGGCTGGCCGGCTGCGGGAGCGGAATGCCCTGGACGTCGTCGGCGACACCGGGCTGCACGCCGGGCCTCGCCGGCGCCCGGCTCAGGCGTCTTGGCGAAGGTGGAGAACGGGGTGGTGTTCCACGAGGTCATGGCGGCTCACTGGCTCCCGGCCACCCGCAGGCCGCCCCGAGCGCGGGCGAGGCGGGTGCGCCGTCGGTGGACATGGACGGAATCGGGACGCCGGCCCGCTCGAGACCGGAGACGAGAGCCTCCGGCCGGCTCGAGCGGGCGATCGCGTCGTGGACGGTGACCAGCCGCTTCTGGACGAGCTCCGTCAGCGACTGCTCCATGGTCTGCATGCCCCGGCGCGTGCCGGTCTGCATGTACGAGTAGACCTGCTCGATCTTCCCCTGGCGGATCAGGTTCCGGATCGCGTCGTCGAGGAAGAGGATCTCGAGCGCGCACACGCGGCCCGTGCCGTCCGCCTTCTGCAGCAGCGTCTGGGTGACGACGCCCTGGAGCGAGTTGGCGAGCTGCATCCGCACCTGGTCCTGCTGGGCGGCGGGGAAGACGTCGATGACGCGGTCGATCGTGCTCGGCGCGCTCTGCGTGTGGAGCGTGGCGAAGACGAGGTGGCCGGTCTCGGCCGCGGTCAGCGCGGTCGCGATCGTCTCGAGGTCGCGCATCTCGCCGAGGAGGATCACGTCGGGGTCCTGGCGCAGCGCCGCGCGCAGAGCGCTCGGCGAAGCCGAGTGCGTCATGCCCGATCTCGCGCTGGTTGACGATGCAGCGCTTGTGCTTGTGCAGGAACTCGATCGGATCCTCGATCGTGATGATGTGGTCGGTGCGCGTCCGGTTGATCTCGTCGATCAGCGACGCGAGCGTCGTCGACTTGCCGGAGCCGGTCGGGCCGGTGACGAGGACGAGGCCGCGCGGCTTGGTCGGCGAACTCGTGCAGGCTCGACGGCAGGCCGAGCTCCTCGAGCGAGCGAATGTCCGTGGGGATGAGGCGGAACGCGCCGGCCAGCGCCTCGCGCTGGTAATAGGCGTTGACGCGGAAGCGCGCCAGGCCGCGCAGGCCGTACGCGAAGTCGAGCTGGCGGTCGATCTCCAGCCGCTTCTGCTGCTCGGTCGTCGTGATCCGGTAGATCAGGTCGCGCGTCGATGTCCGGGTCGAGCTCCGGGAAATCCGCGAGCAGCTCGATGTGCACCGTGCAGGCGCACGGCCGGACGCGACCCCGCAGTGAGATGCAGGTCGGAGGCGTCCAACTGCACGACACGCTCGAGCAGCGTGTCGACCGAGAGCGGCGTGGCGGCGGTCTGCTCGGAGAGCTCCACGGGGGCCGTCTATCGGCAGCGACCCCGGCGGGCTTGAGAGCCAGTTCGCGAGGTCCTTTCAGCCTCCCCCACGCTGGGTGAGCGCCTCCCTCGAGTTTTCACCCTTCGAGGGATTGCGCGAACCGCCGACTGCGACGTTACTGGGAACGTGCCCTGTCGTCTCCATCGCCGTCGAGCCGCGGCCGAGGACGGCTTTACGCTGATCGAGCTGCTCGTCGTCCTCGTCATCATCGCCGTCCTGCTCGCGATCGCCGTCCCGTCCTACCTCGGCTTCAAGGACCGCGCCGCCGATCGCGCCGCTCAGGCGAACCTGCGGGCGTCGCTGCCGGCCGCGGAGGCGTACTACTCGGACACCAACACGTACGTCGGAATGACCCGCGGAACCCTGCTCGTCATTGACGCGGGCCTGTCCCCGACGCTACTGTCGTCGCCGCGAACGCCTCCGACTACTGCATCGCCGACACGGTCGGCTCGTCGACTTGGAGCGTGCGCGGGCCCGGGCACTCCGGCTCCGTCCTACGTGGCCAACGGCACCTGCTCCTAGCGGCGCAGACCGCGAATCCGCTCGCGCGGATTCCGCTCGCGCAACACACCCCTGAAGGCGTCCGCTTCGCGGCCGCTGGCGCACTGGCACACGCTTCGATGCGTTCGGTCGGCGCGTTGCCCGGCCGCCTCCCCCACGGCTCACCCGACGAATCACCCGAGCGAGGGGTACGGCCGCGACGGTGCGCCGGACGATACCCCCGCTGTCGGTTCCACTCCCCTTCGGAAGGAGCAGTACATGCTTCTCAGCAAGCTTCGGCAGCGGCTCCAGCAGGATGAGGGCTTCACCCTCATCGAGCTGCTCGTCGTCCTCGTCATCATCGCCGTGTTGCTGGCGATCGCAGTCCCCTCGTACCTCGGCTTCAAAGATCGCGCCGAGAAGCGGGCGGCCGGCTCGAACGTGCGTGCCTCCATCCCGGCCGCCGAGGCCTGGTACTCGGACCACAACACCTACGCCGGCATGAGCGCTGCCACGCTCAGGGCTTCGTACGACGCGGGCCTGTCCCAGGCGCTCGTCGTGGTCGGCCCTACGGCGACTGCTTACTGCCTCCAGGCCACCCAGGGCACCTGGACGTATCACTTCGATGGCCCGAGCGGGCCGTGCGGGCGTCACCATCGGCACCTGCTAGATCGAAGCGACGCTTCATGTAGTGGCGGAGAGGGCGCGATTGCGCCCTCTCCTTCTTTTTAAGGACGCTAGCCCTGCTGCCGATGAGGGCCCAATGGCGATTGACACAGCTTCCCTCGCGGGCGCCCGGCGGACGCCACTGCTGTCACGGATCGCAGCCCTTCCAACCGCAGCCTGGCTCGTCCCCCTGATCGCGCTCTCGGCCGGGCTGCGCGCGATCGCGGCGTTGAGCCACGCGACACCCAGGTACTTTCCGGACGAATACATCTACTCGTCCCTCGCCCGGTCGATCGCGCATGGTCAGCTCGAGATCAGGGGGACACCCGCTCGGTTTCCCGCCCTGCTCGAGCCGTTGCTCGCAGCACCGCTCTGGCTGGGAGACGACGTCGAGCTCTCCTACAGGCTGACGCAGTCCCTGCACGCCGTCGCGGCCTCTCTGGCGGCGGTCCCCGTCTATCTCCTCGTCCGTCGGCTCGGTTTGCCGTCGTGGCAGGGATTCGCGTGCGCACTGCTCACGCTCGCCTCTCCGGCGCTCGTCTACTCGTCGTATCTCACCGCAGATGCGCTGGCACTTCCACTCGCCTTGGCCGCGATCGCAGCCGGTGTGTCGGCGCTCAGCTGCCCAAGTCGCGCCGCACAGGCGTGGTTCATCCTCTTTGTCACTCTCGCCTGCTTCGCCCGCGTGCAATACCTTGCCGTGCTGGCGGCCTTCGTCGTCGCCGCGATCGTTCTCGCCGGCGGTCGACCCTGGACGGCTGCGCGGCGCCTACCTCTCGTTGGACTGCTGGTCGCAATCCCGGCAGTGGGCATCGTCGCCGCAGGCCCCGACCGGGCACTCGGCTACTACGACAGCATTCTCGAGCTCTCCATCCGTCCGATCGCGATGGTGCAGTGGGCAGGTACCGACGCTGCGCTGCTCGCGTATGCGGCCGGCTGGGTGGTCGTTCCCCTCGCTGTCGTCGGCCTCGTCGGCGGCGCCCTCCGTCCGTCCACTCCGAGCCGAGCGGGCCTTTGTGGTGTTTGCCATCTCGCTGGTCGGCTTCCTCCTGCTCGAGGCGATGCTCTACGCGGTGAACGGCTCGCCACGCTTTCAGGAGCGCTATCTGATCAGCCTGCTGCCGCTCGTCCCCATCCTCGCCTGCCTCGGCGCTCGCCGCCTTGGCTCCCGGCGCGCACTTGTCGGCGTCGCGATCACGGCGACCGCGATGCTCATGCTGGCGATGCGACTGCCGCTCTCCGGCTACACGGCCCTGACCGGCAAGCAGGACTCGCCGTTTCTGCAGGCGGTGTCGCAGGTCGAGGAGCGCCTGGGGGCAGGATCGGCTGGGCTCCTTGTCGCTCTCGCCGCCGGCGTGCTCGCGCTGGCGGCGGCGGTCGTCGCCGCGTTCCCGCGGCGCGCCCTCGCCATCACGCTTTCGCTCGGGTTTCTGACTCTGACCATCTCGAGCATCGGGGCCGTCGGGTACGACCTCGAGCGGAGTCGGCTCGCCCTGGAGACGTTCGTTGGCGCGGATGCCCGCTGGATCGACCGATATGACCTCGATCACGTCGCGGGAGTGCTGACCCCCGGCAGCTTGCGACCCGCGGTGTCGGAACGCACTCTTCTGGAACCGCAGCCTCTCGGAGCTCATGCTCCTCCCGGGAGCTGTCCCGCCCGACGCGTTCGGCTCGACGCGCGATTCGCATCCGACGCGACGGCGCCCTCGTTGCCAACGATCGGGAAGTGCGCGCTGCCGGACTCCTCTTCGATGAGTACGCGGGCCCCGTCGAGCTCGAGGGCGCCGTCTTGCTCCAGCGAACCGCGGGCGCTTCCCTCTGGCGCGCCGACGGCAGGCCGCGGCTCGTCCTCATGGTCACCGGGCGCTATCTCGACGGCTGGCTCGAGCCAGTGAGCCGCCTGACGATCTGGCCCCAGCGCCGACAGGACGCGCCGCGGCATACTCCAGCTGCGCCTGAGCCTCCCGACCGTTGCCCCAGCACAGAGACTCGAGTTCAAAGGCCCCGGCCTCACACGGACGATCGCGCTGGAGCCAGGGCAGACGCGAGTCGGTCTCGTTGCCCGTCGAGGCAAAGGATCCGTGGCGGCTGGTCATCCGCGCCGACCGGCCGTTCGTGGTTGAAGGTGGTCGGTTCGTCGCCGTGATGATGGACCCGCCCAGGTTCATCCAGCAACCGGAAGACTCGGCGTAAAGCCGCCGACACTTTCTGCCGATAAGCCGGACATGACCGCCTCGCTGCCGAACACCCGCCTGCTCGTCGTCCTGGGCGCGCTCGTCGCGCTCGTGGGCGTTCTCCTGATCGCCCGCCCGCTCATGCTGGGAGACGACGACTCCGCCGCGCCAACCGCGGCCACCCCCAAGACCATCCCCGCAACCACGCCGCCGCCCGCAGCCGCTGCCCCCACCGGTTTGCAGCTTCTCCCCGGCTTGCCCGCCGCCGTGGCGCGCGAGCTCCGCTACGAGAAGGTGGTCGTCGTCTCGCTCTACGCCGCCAAGGCACCCGGCGACCGCAAGGCGCTCACCCACGCGCGCGTGGGCGCGAAGCAGGTCGGCGCCGGCTTCGTCGCGCTCAACCTCTACGACGAGCGCAAGGCGAACTCGATGGTCAAGTTCCTCGGGACGACCGACTCGCCCGCCGTCCTCGTCGTCCGCCGCCCCGGGACCGTGGTGACGCGGATCGAGGGCTTCGTCGACGCCGAGATCGTCTCCCAGGCGGCGCAGAACGCCGCCGGCGGCAAGAAGCCGAAGCCCAAGAGTCCCAAGAGTTGAGCGACCGCGAGCTCTTCTCGCACGAGCTCCGCAGTGACGGGCGCCCCGTCGTCAGGCTCCGTGGGATCGTGAAGGACGGCGGTGCCGTGACGGTCGAGGCGGACGTCTGGCCGGTCGGCGCGAAGCCCGATCGCGAGCCCCGGCGCCGCCCCTTCGCCTTCGGCAACGCCGAGCAGGCGACCCGCTTCGTGGACGACGCGCTCGACTCGCTCGAGTACCTGAACTGCCACGCTCGTCGACTCGTAGACGGCGACCGATCCCGCAGGTCTGTTCCCGCTCTCGACCCGAAGAGGCGATGACTTCGGGCGGGTCGCGGTCCACGTCCTGTCGGCCGCGCGGCTTCGAGCTCGTCCCGCTCAGGGCGTCACTCCTCTGGCGCGCCGCGGCGATGTGCCAGCCGGCACCGGTGCGGCGGCGCTGGGCAGGCGGGTGGGCGGTGGACGGGACGCTCCGACGGCAAGGGTTAACCGCTACCGGCTGGGCAGCACCTGCGCTAGCCGTCCCGCTGCGAGAGCCCGGGGACAGATCCCTAGGTCTGTCCCCGCTCCTCAGACGGACGCTGCAAACCCTGCGACAGCACCTTCGCTATCTGTCGCCCTGTCCCCGCTCAGTCGGACGACGCGGCACACCTGGGACAGACACCTTCGGTATCTGTCCCGATGTGAGGAACGCCCGTCGAGGGCATTCCTCTACATCGTGACGACGCGGGTCAGCTCTTCGATCGACGTGAGGCCGGCGGCGGCCTTCGCGATGCCGTCGTCCCAGAGGGAGCGCATCCCGGCCTCCATCGCCGCGCGCTCGACCGCGTCGCGCGGCGCGTTCTGCGGCGGCGAGGCCCTCGAGCTCGTCGTTCATGACCAGGAGCTGGAAGATCCCGATCCGGCCCTTGTAGCCGGTCCGGTTGCAGCGCGGGCAGCCGACCTTGCGGTAGAGGGCCATCCCCTCGCGCGCGGCCGCGTCCTCGGGCGCCAGGCGCGCGGCCACGAGCTCCTCCATCGTCGGGACGTACATCTCGCAGCAGTTCGTGCACAGGCGCCGCGCGAGCCGCTGGGCGAGCACGCCGGTGACGGCGGAGCCGGTCAGGAACGGCTCGACGCCCATCTCGTTCAGGCGCGTGATCGCGCCCGGCGCGTCGTTCGTGTGCAGCGTGGAGAAGACGAAGTGGCCGGTGAGGGCCGACTCGATCGAGATCTTCGCCGTCTCGGTGTCGCGGATCTCGCCGACCATGATCACGTCGGGGTCGGAGCGGAGGATCGTGCGCAGCGCGTTCGCGAACGTGAGGCCCGGCCTTGATGTTGATCTGGATCTGGTTGATCCCGACGAGGCGGTACTCGACCGGGTCCTCGACCGTGATGATCTTGACCTCGGGCCGGTTGATCTCGGCGAGCGCGGCGTAGAGCGTCGTCGACTTGCCGGAGCCCGTCGGCCCGGTGACGAGGAGCGCGCCCGTCGGCTTCTGGATCAGCGACGAGAGGCGTCGCGCGCATCGTCTCCGAGAGCCCGAGCGACTCGAGCGTCGGCGTCGTGCGCGACTTGTCGATCAGGCGCATGACGACCTGCTCGCCCTCGACCGTCGGCAGCACCGCGACGCGGATGTCGAGCATCCGGCCCACGGACGCGCGCGTTCAGCGAGATGCGGCCGTCCTGCGGCTTGCGCCGCTCGGCGATGTCGAGCTTGGCGAGCACCTTGAGTCGCGTCGTGACGCCGTTCGCCATCCGCTTCGGGATCCGCTGGACCTCGGTGAGGACGCCGTCGACGCGCGTCCGCACCGAGAGCGCGTCCTCCTGCGCCTCGAAGTGGATGTCGCGAGGCGCCGTCGCCGGCCGCCTGCATGATGATCGAGTTGACGAGCCGGACGAGCGGGGCGTCCGAGACGCCGTCGTCGACCTCGAGGTCGTCCTCGTCCTCCGCCTCGACCTCGAGCTCGTCGATCGCCGTCTGCGTCTCCAGCACCTCCGTCTGGCGGGCGACGCGGGCGATCTCGGTTGAGGATGTCCTCGCGGCTCGCAACGGAGACGTCGACCGCGTAGCGAGAGGCGACCCGGAGCTCGTCGATGCCGTGGATGTTCGCCGGGTCGGCGACGGCGACCCGCAGACGGTCGCCGACGAGCGCGACCGGGACGGCGACGACCCGTTGCAGCGTGCGCAGAGGGATCAGCTCGAGCGCATCGGGCGAGACGCGCGTCTCGCCGAGGTCGAGATACGGCATGCCGTGACGCCGCGCCAGCGCGCGCGCGATCCCGTCCGACTGGGCATAGCCCTCGTCGACAATCGCCTGTGCGAGCGTGCCCGTGCCGGCGCGGCCGCGGACGGCGGCGAGACGGTCGGCCGGGAGCAGCTCCGTGGCCGCGACGAGCTCGGCGACGAGGTCCGCGATCGTGTCGAAACCGCCCTCGTCGGGGGGCGGGGCTGCCGCGAGCGCTGCCTTCTTGCCGCCGCCGGCTGTCGTTCTCAATGGGCGCGCGTTCAACGTCTACTCCCTCGAAAGAGGCATCGGCAGCCGCGCGAGTTGTGTCAGACCCCTCATCCGAGGCTCAAGTAGGCGTCCAGGATCGGATCGCCCGCGAAGAGGGCGATGATCGCCCCGAACGCGAGAAACGGCGCGAACGGGATCGCGGTCTTCCGGGCTGCAGCTCGGGCCGCGGCGCACAACGACGACGGCGGCCGGGACGAGCGCGGCAAGCAGCCCGAACATCAGCGCGACCGACACGGTCGCCCCGAGCACAGCGCCGAGCAGGAGCGCAAGCTTGACGTCGCCCATGCCGAGGCCCGCCGGGTAGGCGAGGGCGACTGCCGAGCAGCGCGCCCGAGGCCGCGAGCGCCGCCAGCGGCCACTCGAGGCTCGGCTCGAGCAGAAGGCGCGCCACGAGGAAGACGGCGGCCGCAGGCAGCACGATCCGGTTCGGGACGATCCGATGCTCGGCGTCGATCGCAGCGATCGCGACAAGGACGGCGCAGAACGCCGCCGCGAGGAGCGCCTCGGGAGTCGCGCCGAAGCGCAGCACGCATGGCTACGACGAGCAGCGCGGTGACGAGCTCGACGAGCGGGTAGCGCAACGGGATCCGATCCCCGCAGTGCCGGCACCGACCGCGCAGCAGCGCATAGGAGACGAGCGGGATGTTGTCGCGGGCGGCGATCGGCGTCGCACAGCTCATGCACGCCGAGCGCCCTTCGGCCACCGAGCGCCGCAGCGGCACGCGCGCGGCGACGACGTTGAGGAAGCTGCCCACGGCGAGGCCGGGAGCAGCCGCTGCGGCCGCCAGCGTCAAGCTCATACAGCCTCATCGGCACCCGTAGTGGGCCGAGTTGAGAGGTCCGCAGCGGCCATGTCCAGCCTCTGAGGCTGGACATGGCCCGCGCGTAGAGCCGAGCGCACGTTTCGGGCTTCTTAGCGAGATTCGCGGGCTGACAGCGTCCGCTATCGGCGCTATCGGCGGACCTGGCTAGCCCTTGTAGTTCGTCGGCGGGAGGATGTCCCAGTTGATGATCGGCGTCTGCGGCGTGCCGAAGGGCACCTGGGTCAGCAGCGGGATCGGATAGAACGTGAACTGGTTGGCGATGATCTCCGCGTCGGCGACCATCGGCCCCTGCACCATCGACAGGTTCTGCAGGCCGATGTTGTGGGTCGTGTACATCGCGCCCTGGAAGGCGCTGCTCGTCTCGAGCAGGATCCCGCAGTTGTTGCAGCCGGCCCAGTTGCGTCGAGCCGTCGGAGACGAGGAGCAGCATCGGGCCTTGCCCGTCCCAGCTCGTGTCGCAGTCCGGCCCCGATGCCGTGTACGCGCACAGGCGCACCTGGTGGAGGCGGATCGACCCGCTCGTGTAGAGGGCGCCGACGCCGTCGTACTCGATGTCGAGGGCGCCGACGGTGGAGAAGAGGTCGATACCTCCGTCGATGTAGACCGTGCCCTCGACCGTCAATCGCTTCGGGGTCGAGGACGGATCCCAGTTGAACTTGCCCATGAGCGTCTCGCAGTGGAAGCGCCGGGTGGTTGAGCAGGTCGATCGTCGGGTTGCTGTTGTCGCGCGACGTCGGGCTGCCGGGCGGGCCGGCGTCGAACGTCGGCGGACGTCCCCGAGACGATGTCGCACGGGTTGTTCGGGCCCCGGGCTCCCGAGCACCTGGTACCAGGCGTCGAAGTCGGCCGGGGTGACGGTCGGCGGGCGTGATCACGGGCGGGTTGTCGATCGCGTCGGGGACGAAGTGCTCGGAGAACCAGCAGCCCTGCGGCGGGCCTGGCGGCTGGTCGGCCGGATCCTTCGGGGCTGCGGTTGCGGTGCTCGCACATTCCGCCGATGCTGGTGCGCGTGTCAGTCGGATTCGCGGACGTGCCGACCCAGGCCTGCGGCGAGACGTTGTAGATCCAGCCGTGCACGATCACCTCGGTCGGGATCGGGCCCGCCCTGCCGATGATCTGGCTGTTGTTCTCCAGGCAGAGGTCGCCGGTGACGTAGAACGAGGCGGCGACGTTCGGGTTGTTCGGCAGCGTGATGTCGCAGTCCGCCGGCACGTATTGCTCGGCGCCTCCACGGGGGGTCGCCGTCGTCGCGCTTCGAGTAGATGTACCGCCACGCCTCGCTCGCCGGTTCCTGATGCCGCTCGGGGGCGAGGAGAACGTCGGACTGCAGCTGCCGCGTCATCGTTCCGCCGGGGACGGCGGGATTGGGCACCGTGGACGTGGAGGTGACATGCCAGCGGAGCTCCGGGATGTAGAACGGGCCCCTGGGGGACGTAGAGCGCGCCCGTGCGGTCGTCCCACAGCTGCGCGTCCCAGACCGTCGACTCGCCGCTGCCGAACGTCTCCGTCTTCGGCCGTGGCCGAAAGGTTGGTGAAGATCGCCGGGTCGTCGGGATCGTCGGCGCCGTCGCCGTCGGTGTCGCCGACAGCGGCGATCTGGGCGACCGCCTTCTCGATGCCGGTCTGCGCGAGGTTGTACGCGCGCACGTCCGTGCGCGAACGGGACGCGTGGTGCTCGTTCGAGATGCTGTAGAGGACGAGCGAGGCGCCCGCGATCGCGAGGATGCTCGACGATCCCGATGGCCAGGACGAGCGCCATTCCGCGCTCGTCGTGGAGGCGTGCGGCCAGCATGCGCAGGGTGCGCGTCATCTCATCCCCTCCTCGCGTTCCGGAGCGCCACCGCGTCGTCGAGCCGGTAGTTCAGACGCGCCGTCGCCGGCTCACGGTTGACAATCAGGTCGATCGAGATCTTCGGCAGCTGTCCGGCGGTTGCAGTCGGGAGTGAGAAGATCGCTCCGCTCACCAGGTAGTCGGCGCGCCGCACGCCCGTCCCGCACGCGGCAGCTCCGGCCTGCCGGTAGAGGGCGAAGCGCGTTCCGCTCCCGCTCGTGCACCAGTTCGAGCCGACCGAGGTTGCAGGGAAACGACCCCGTCTGAGCGTTGCTCCTGAGGGTGACCTGGTTGCCGCCGGGCGCCACGGTGGCCCCGCAGGCGTTGTGCACCTCGCGCCGGAACACGTCGAGACCGAGCCGAGCCTCCTCCTGCGCCTGGAAGCGAAGGTTGAGCTCGTGCTCCGCCTTGCTGCCCGAGGTGGTGACGGAAACCAGCGCCGCGAGGACGACGAGCAGAATCGACATCGAGTCGAGGAGCTCGATCAAGCGTGAAGCCGCGCTCCGAGCGCAGGCGGCGCAGGAGACGACGCGCGACCGAGACGGCCGGACCGTTCACAGGCTTGGTTATCGGGCGTGCCGCGAGAGCGGCGGGAACCCCCTTTCGAGGGAGGACCCGGCGCGCATACCTAACGAATGCTGTTGCCGATGGGGGCGAACGAGGGGCCGCCGTCCGCGTTCGCGGCAGCCGGAGCGTTGCGCGCAGCCTCTTCGTCCTGCTCGCGCTTGTCCTTCTCGGCCGCCTCGAGCGCGACGAGGAAGTCGTGGCGGTTCGTCGCCGCGTTCGCGGCCACCTCGCGGTCGACCTCCCCGCGCAGGACGAGGTCGATCAGCGACTGCTCGAACGTCTGCATCTCGTAGTACTCGCCCGCGTCGATCGCATCCGTGATCTCGTCGGGCCGGTTCTCGCGGATCAGGTCCTGGATGCGAGCGTTCGTGACCATCACCTCGACGGCCGGGGTGCGGCCGCCGCCGGCGCGCGGCAGCAGGCGCTGGCTGACGACGCCGCGCAGGGAGCCGGCGAGAATGGAACGGATCTGCTGCTGCTTCGCCGGCGGGAAGAACTCGATCATGCGCCCGAGCGTCTCGGCCGCGTCGAGCGTGTGCAGCGTGGAGAAGACCAGGTGGCCCGACTCGGCCGCCTGCAGCGCGGTGTGCGCAGTCTCGGTGTCGCGCAGCTCGCCGATCAGGATGATGTCCGGGTCCTGGCGCAGCACACGGCGGAGCGCCTGCTCGAAGCTCACCGTGTCGAGCCCGACCTCGCGCTGGTTGACGATGCAGCCGCGGTCGGAGTGGAGGATCTCGATCGGGTCCTCGATCGTGACGATGTGCTGGCGCCGCGTCCGGTTGATGTGGTCGAGCATGCACGCGAGCGACGTCGTCTTCCCCGAGCCCGTCGGCCCCGTGACGAGGACCAGGCCCCGGTGCTCCTTCGCGAGCCGCCGCACGCCCGCCGGCAGGTGGAGGTCGTCGAAGCTTGGGATCTCGCTCGGGATCACGCGGAAGGCGACCGAGATCGCGCCGCGCTGGCGGAAGCCGTTGACGCGGAAGCGCGGCAGCTCCGGGTGCGAGTAGGCGATGTCGAGATCGCCGCTCTCGTAGAAGGCCTCGCGCCGCTTGGGCGAGCGGACGGTGACCGCGTGCAGCGCGCCTTCCAGGTCGGCGTCGCCGAGCACGGGCCAGTCGGGGAGCGGCTCCAGGTCGCCGTCGATGCGGATGATCGGCGGCTGGCCGAGCTTCAGATGGACGTCGCTCGCGCCCGTCGCGACGACACGCTGGAGAAGGGCGTCAAGATCCATGCCGTCCCAATCGGCACGGCGCGCCCGAGGCTTTAGACCAACCTCAACGCGCGAGGCGCGCGATCAGCCGGAGCGGGGGCCGCGCGATGCCGCCAGCGTCGTTCGGATGCCGCACGTCGCCGCGGAGCAGACCGGCGACGACAGCGAACACGCGCGGGCGCGCGGGCAGCCCAGAAGCAGAGCGCCGGGATGCCGGTCGAGGGCCCGCTTCGCCGTCCACGAGGCGTGCAGGTGGGGGTCGAGCGCGGCCGCGAGCGCCGAGTCGTAGCCGGTGAGGTCGCCGGCAAGGATCGCGTCCGCGGCGAGGCGCGCGGAGACGAACGCCTCGTAGATCCCGTCGCCGGAGAGGGGATCGACGAGGCCGGCTGCGTCGCCGACGAGCACGATCCGGCCCGACGGCCGCCGCCGCGCCGGGTCGGCGCATCGGCAGCCTGTGGCCTTTCACCTCTGTGAGGGCGGCAAGCGGAAGTCCGTGCGCCGCCGCCAGCCGGCCGAGCCGGTCGCGCAGTTTCGGTCCCTCGGCCGCCCAGCCGCCGACGCCCAGGTTGACGTGATCGCCCTTCGGAAAGACCCAGCCGTACCCCCCGCCGACGACTCCGACCTCGACGACCGCGCGCCCGCGATAGCGGCGCTGGTCGAGTCGGTCCCACGTCGCGTTCCCCTCGAGCGCGACGCCCCGCACGATCCCCGCACCCAGGCCGATGCTCTTCGCGACGACGCCGTTCGCGCCGTCGGCGCCGACGACGACCGAGGCGCGCACCCGTCGCCCGCCGACGCGGGCGGTCACGTGACCGTTGTCGGGTACGACGTCCTCGACTCGCGTGTCGTCGGCGAACTCGGCGCCCGCCGCGGCCGCCCGCTCGGCGAGGTGCGCGTCGAGGCGCCGGCGCTGGGTCATCAGGATGAGCGGGTCGCTCGCTCTGCCGCTCGAAGCTTCGTCCGTAGCGGAGTCGCAGCTCGAACGTGCGCACCTCGTCCTCGACGACGGGGGCGATCGAGCACGGTGCATGGCGTAGCGCGCGACCTGTGATCCCGCCGCCGCAGGGCTTGTCGCGCGGGAAACGGGCCCGGTCGGCGAGCAGGACGCGCGCGCCGCCGCGCGCCAGCCGCAGCGCGGTCGCCGAGCCGGCCGGGCCGGCGCCGACGACGAGGACGTCCACGCGATCCACGCGTCGATCGTAGTGCCCCGCGGCTAGAATGGCCGCCCCCGCAGGGGTTCCCGAGTGGCCAAAGGGGGCGGGCTGTAAACCCGCTGGCTCAGCCTTCAGAGGTTCGAATCCTCTCCCCTGCACTCCGATGCGCCTCCGGTTCGGGCTGGGCAGGAGCGGCAACCTCGGGGACGACGCGGCGAGGGACCTCGTCGAGCGCGTCGCCCGCGAGGTCGACGCCGAGTCCCAGCAGCAGGCGGGACGCTAGCGCCGCAGCCGCCCGGCGAAGCCCGTGTTCGGCGCGTGCACGTTCAGCATCCGGAGCTCGCCGTCCCCAGAGTTGCGGAATCCGTGCACGACTCCGATTGGCGCAGCCACGTAGCTCCCCGGCCCGGCCCGGAACACCTCCTCGCCGACCGTGAACTCCGCCTCGCCCGCGAGAACGTAGAAGGAGTCGACGTGGTCGGAGTGGGCGTGTGGCTCGACGCCCTCGAAGTCAGGGCCGAAGCGGAGCTCTACCGCCTCGAGCTCGGGAAGCTCAGCGAGGATCCGGTGGGCGCGCCCCGCCCGGGCGACCTGCTCGCCACCCTCCGGGCCGTGTGCGATGCCGTCCATGCCGGAGTCTTACCCGATGCCGAGCAGGGCCCGATGGGCGCGCGACCGAACGCGCTACGCTTGCGGCCTCGCCCTCTTAGCTCAGTTGGTAGAGCACCTCCATGGTAAGGAGGGGGAGAACGGGTCTTCCCCTAACGTATGCGTCCCTCGATGGCCTTCCTGACCTCCGCCGGTACCCCATCGTCCCCATGTGGACATAGCGCGACGCATAGCGCAAGCCGTCTGCCCCCGGGCAGCAATGGCCGCCCTCGCCGCCGCCCCGATCCGTATGACCCCACCTGGCGGCGTAATCCGGCCATTGCGCGGTTAGATGAGCTGGAGAAGTCGTTCTCGGTTCGCCGCGTACGCCGCACGACCGTCGCGAAGCGGCGCATCAATCCGAATCACTGGCGGATGACCCATCGCCGGGGCAGCCACGTCGCGTAGTGCGTCGTAGTACGCCCTTTGGCGTTGTCGTCCACCGACGCCGAATCCTCTCGCGGCCTTGTTTCTGTAGTAGCCGTCCGATGATTCTCGCCAGTCGAGGCAGAGCGACCTGTAGCGCTCGATGTCATAGCCGAGCGGAAGATTCGGCGGGTACAGGTCTAGCGTCGTCGCTCGTGCAGAAGTGAAGTGCTGCGACTCGTCAACCTCGACCAGTGTGCCGGTTGGATCATGAATGAAGTCGCCCTGTAGCCGATTCATGCGAGCGGTGGCGAGACGCCGAGATCGCCGCCAAGCGCCACGTAGATGGTGTCAAGGACGTATGAAGCGTTCGATGCTTCCGTAGGCAACGCAAGATGCCGCGCTCGCAGAGCCAGGACAGCGACTGCTGATGCAGCTCAAGGCCGTCCTCGGCTGCAGCCTCGGCAAAGTCACGCTGACAGTCCCCGCGCATCAGAGACAGTCTGAACCGCTACTCGTCGTCGACGTGAATGGGCCACGGAACGATGGTCTTGGTCACCTCCGCGCCGAAACCATGTGCAATGGCAATCGCTGCGCGGCCCAAGCCCCATGCCTCCCGTGGCGTCCAGTCGGTGCGACCGTCGAAGCGCTGCGAGTTGAGGTACTCGGACAGCTGCTCATACTTTTCAAGCGCGTAGCTCTTCTGCTCGACGGTGGGCTCTCGGATGTAGTCGGGGTCTAGATCTCCCTCGCCCCTTTCAAGGAGAATCACCCGAAGCTCTGGATCAACGAACCCTGCATCGCGCATGGCCCACACGTCCATATCATCGAGGGTGAGTCTGAGGTACCAGTCGGGCGGTTCCGACTTCCGACGGAACGGCATCTTCCTAGCGTAGGCGCGATTCGGTGCTCAGACCTTCGAGCGCGCCTCAAGATACAGCGCCCGCTGCCGCTCCCAGCGCGCGGGCACCATCGTCCAGGCCCGCCCCTGACGACGACGCACCGCAAGGGGCACGTAGGTCGCTACGACGCGCTTCACACTGCCTCCCCAGCGATCACGTCGTACGCTGCCACGGCACGGCGGCTGCGGCCGAATGTGTGGACGTAGAGCTTGCGGGTCGTCTCCGCGTTCTGGTGTCCGTGGTGCGCTGCGATCTCGGCGTCCGGGACGCCCGCCGCGTGCATCAGGGAGACGGAGGCATGGTGCAGCTCGTGAAGTGTCACGCCCTTCAGTTCCAGCATGTGGACGACCTTGGCCCAGCCCCTCGCCCGGACGTTCCAGTAGGACATCGGCTCGGTGCCGCCCTTGGCCGCGAAGACGAAGTGCTCCGGGTCGGCCTTTCCCGTCTCGTAGGCCCGGAGAGCATGGGCCGCGAGGATCGTCACGAGCATCGGCGGGATGTCGATGACCCGGTTGGAGGAGATCGTCTTTGGCGTCGTCCGCTCCCGCTTGCGGCTCGACGAGGCGTTCACCGTGAGCGTCCCCTCGTCCAGGTTCACGTCCTGCCAGCGGAGCGCCAGCGCCTCGCCGCTCCGAAGGCCCGTGTATGCCAGCGTCGCCAGGATCGGCAGGTAGCGAGTCCTCGCCTCCGGTCGCTCGTCCAGCCTCGCCGCCGTGTCGAGGATGTCGGCCAGCGTCCGTTCGTCCCAGTCGAAGTGCTGTCGCTTGGCCTTGGTCGCCACTGCGCTCGGGCGCGAGTCGTCGTCCTGGTTGGCGATCTCGACCGGGTTGGAGTCGATGATGCCCTTGAAGACCGCGCGCTTGAAGATCGCGCCCGTCCCCCAACCTTCGAGGTGAACACATGACCACCGACCCGACGCCCGTCTAGACAGGGAAGGGCAAGGGCAGGTCAGTACACACGAGGTACACATGGTGTACTCGGGGGCCCCGTGCTCGGTGGCCACGCCGGTGGGTTGCCGTCGCGCCCCGCATGCGGTCGGATGCGGGAGACATGCGGGGGAGACGTGTTCTCGATGCCGGCTCAGGAGGGCCCGAGGGGCGTCTGGATGCCCGCGAATGGCTTGAGTAGGTGGGATTCCTCCCGCCGAGTCCGACGTCAACACCGTGAGTCCGGCCGTCGCGCGACGCCGCACAGACGCCATCATGCGGCAGCGCAACGGCTACGTCACGTCGGGACGAGCGGCCGATCGCGCTCCGAGGTTGGAGACCTGGAAGCCTGGCGTGCGCGGACGATTGGCCGGGCTGCCATGCGAGAACGTGCGGTCGATCGATCGTGTCTTCGGCTTCATTTCATGCCGATGCCGATGTTGACCGCGTTCGCCAGGACGGCTCGCCCGTTCGCCCCGGCGCGCTCGCGGAGCATGCCGTCGAGGACCTGGCGGAGTCGCGCTCGCTGGTCCTCGCTGAGATCCGCGACCAGCATGCCCGGGATCGGGTTGCCGTAGAGCACCCAGTCCCACATCTCCTGCCCCGAGGCGAACGCCGGCCGCTCGGCCGTGCGCTCGACGCGGACGTCCTTCAGTCCTGCGTCGGTCAGCCGCCGACGCAAGACGTCCGGGTCGGACACCTGGAACTCGAGTGGCGGCGGGTCGTCGGGGAGGCCTGGGAACTCGGGGCGACGGCCTTCAGGGCGCCGATGAAGAACTGGAGGAACTCGAGCTCGGCGGGGAAGCCGTAGGCGATCACGAGCACGCGCCCGCCGGGCTTCGTCACCCGAACCATCTCGCGGAGCGCGCGCGGCTGGTCGGGCACGAGCATGACCCCGAACTGCGAGCCCGGTGACGTCGAAGCTGTCGTCCGGAAGATCGAGAGCGTGACAGTCCATCAACCGCCCCCCGGCCTCGCTCAGGCGCTCCTGGCGGACGCGCGCCTCGAAGCGCTCGATCATCGCGGGCGACCAGTCGGTGGCGAGCACGTGTGCCCCCAGCCGAGCAGCCGGCAGGCTGAGACCGCCCGTCCCCGCCGCGACGTCGAGGAACCGCTCGCCCGGCTCGAGCCGGACGAGGCGGAGCGCCTCGTTCGCGAGATCGACCTCCTGCGGAGCCACGTACCGGTCGTAGCCCTCCGCGATCGCGTCCCAAGCCTCCGGCGGCGCGGCATGCTGTTCGGTCGCCGTTGCCTCGCCCTGACTCGTCGTCATCGTGCCCTCCCTTGTCGCGTGTCTGACCACGGTGTTCGCACCCGACCGTAGACGGCGAGCGGCGTTCCGACTTCGGGCGAAACACCCAATTCGTGATGGCGGGACGTGGGTAGTTCTGTGTAGTGGCCGCTACCGGACGAGGCGGTGCTTGTAGGCGTACGCGGTGGCCTCGGCCCGCGACGAGAGGCCCAACTTCGTGAAGATGTTGCTGACGTGCCGCGCGACCGTCTTCTCGCTGATGAACAGCTCAGCCGCGATCGCGCGGTTGGTCTTACCCGCGGCCACGAGTGTCAACACCTCGCTCTCGCGCGGGCTCAAGGGCCCGGGCGGCGGACGAGCCGGCGAGCCGAGCGAGGCGCTCGAGATCGGCGGCAGCGCCGAGCTCCTCGAGCGCGCTGCGCGCCGCCTCGAACTCGAGCTCGGCGCTGGCGCCGTCGCCGAGCTGCGCGGCAGGCGAGTACCGATCAGCACGCGGACGCGCGCCGCCTGATGCGGCGCCTCGAGATCGCGCCACGAGCGATGCGCCGTACGGAGCTTCGTCAGCGCCGCCCGTGGATCCCCTTCCGCCAGCAGGACGGCACCGGACGCGTGAGCGGCAAGAGCGCTGCAGGTATGGAGCGTCAAACTGCGCGGCGATCCCGGCAAGCTCATCCGCCGCCGCTCGCGCGGCCCCGACGTCTTCCGCCTCGAGCATGACCTCGACACAGGCGGGCAGCAGGCGTGACCGAGCGATCGGATCCTGCGCCTCGTCGAGCGCGCGGCGGATCGCCGGAAGAGCGAGATCGATTCGTCCCTGCGCCAAGCGGAGCAACGACATCCCCGGCTCGGGGTCCCGTCCCGCCAGGCTGGCCTGGCGATAGGACTCCTCTGCCTCCGCGAGCTCGCCGCGCAGCCGCTGGATCTCGGCCAGCTGGTAGTAGGCCGATCCGAGCGCGTCCCATGCCGGTGGGCCGGCGAGCCACTCGCATGCTCGCCGCGCGGAATCGAGGGCGTCCGTCCACGCGCCCTGCAACTGGAAGATCTCGCAGCGATGGACGAGACAGTTGCCTCGGAACGGAACGAAGTCGGGCTGCGAGTCGCACCAACGCGTGAGCGCCTCCGTCCACTCCCTTGCGCGACGGAGATCGAACACCGCGTGACACAGCGCGATCACCTGGCAGTAGGCGATCCCGGCGAGCATCGGCGACACCTCGTCTGCCGTGACGGCGACCATGACCTCGTCCAGCAGCGCCATGCCTTCGGTCGATTCGTCCCTGCAGGATCAGCGAGTATCCGCGGCCGAGCCGGGCGAACACCGCCGCGTCGGAATCGGCGAGGCGTTCTGCGATCTCTCCCGCCTCGACGAAGCTCGGATACCCGGCTTCTGCGTCTCCCTCGAACAAGAGCGGCAAGGCCTTCAGCATCCGCAGCCAGGCCTGCTCGACGCAGTCGCGGCGGCTGTCCTCCAAGAGCCGGCCGCCGCGGCCGACCCAGCCCATCGCCGGAGCCAGGTCGCCCCGGAAGAAGAGCCCGAGCGCGTGCCAGAACGCACAGCGTGCGGCGCGCTCGGCTTCGCCGCGGCGCAACCAGGCGTGGTGCGCGGCCGATCCACGCCTCTTCGCAATCGTCGTCTCTCCCGACCATGTACGCCGCGACCGCGAGGCGCTCGAGGTCCTCGACCCCCAACTCGCCCCTCGCGATGCGCCGCCGACAGCTCGGCGAACGCGTCACCCCACAACCGACGCTCGAACGAGCCGCGCGCTCGCTCTCCTCGATCGGCCACGGCCATCGGGTCACGATACGCCCAGACGTGCACCAAGTCGCGCTTCCCTACAATCGCCAACCGACGCCTGGGCCTTCTTCTGCTACAGCAGATCAGGCGAGAGCGGCGTCAGCAGCCGGCCTTCCGTGCCAGTTGGTTCTCGCAACCAGGATTCCGCTCGCGGCCGTAATGGCGGCGACCAGCGCGATCGCCCCGCCGCTTCCCGCCAGGTCGGCGACGATCCCGGCCGTGAGACCACCGACGACGAAGCCGACGTCACGCCAGAACCGGTAGATGCCCACTGCCTGCGCCCGGTCGCGGGGCTCCACGGCATCGGACACCGCGGCAATCAACGTCGGGTACACCATCGCGGTGCCCGCGCCGAGCAGAATCGCGGCGATGAAAGCGGGCGCGAAGGCTCCCCCTCCGGCGACCAGGATCGCCAGTGCGCCGCCCTGGACGAGCATGCCGAGCACGATCAGCGGTTTGCGGCCCACATTGTCCGAGAGCCAGCCCGTGCCGAGTTGGCCGAGCCCCCATACGGCCGGGTAGACGGCGGCGACAGCCCCGATCTGCGCTGCACTGGCCCCGTTGGCCGCCAGGTAGAGCGGGGCGAGTCCCCAGGCGACCGCATCGTTGAGGTTGTTGACGAGCCCGGCCTGGGTGCACGCGCGGAGCACGGGATCGCGGTACGAGACGAGCGGGAACGCCTGTCGAAGCCCGATCTTTTGTGCGCGTCCACCAAAATCGCTCTGCTCGGCGGTGACATGGCCGTGCGTGTCGCGGACGAAGACCAGCGAGGCGACCAGCCCCACGCTCGCGATCACGGCGCCGCCGACCCACACGACCGTGCGCGGCGCGATCGACGCGGCGAGGACGCCGGTCAGAAAGGCTGCGGCTGCCACGCCGAGATAGCCGGCAGATTCGTTCAACCCGAGCGCGAGGCCGCGTCGCTTGGGACCGACGAGGTCGATCTTCATCACCACCGTCATCGACCACGCAAGCCCCTGGCTTGCGCCGAGAAAGAGATTGGCGACGACGACGAACCCCCATGTTGGCGCGAGCCCGATCAAGAGCGGCACCGGCAAGGCAAGCAGCCAGCCGAGCACGAGCAGCCGCTTGCGGCCCACCCGATCGGCAAGCGTCCCGGCGCCCAGGTTCATGAGCGCCTTCGAGGCGCCGAAGGCGACAACGAAGGTGAGGATTGCGGTCTTCGAGCTGAGACCGAAGTCCTCCTCGCCGATCAGCGGAAGGACTGATCTCTCGAGGCCCACCATCGCCCCGACGAGTGCGTTGATCGCAACGAGCAGCGTGAACTGGCGGGCGTTTGCACGCAGCCCAAGCCGGACGTCCGTCACGCGGCTTGTTGCGCTCGTCCGCTGAGGTTTGCCGCGACGATCGCCGCTTGATCCGCGGGCGCCGGCGGCACGTCGACCAGCAGCGCCTGCACGAACGCGTCGACGTCTGCATGCTGGAGCGCGCGGTTGTGTAGACGCTCGAAGCCGATCGTCGAGAAGGGATGCCCGGAGAGCCCGCGCCCGCAGACAGAGCCGCCGAAATGGCTTGGGTAGACGACGACCCCGTCAGGGAGCTCGAGCAGCTTCTGCAACGAGCCGTGGAGCTCGCGCGCGAGACTGTCCGGATCTCCTTTGGCGTGGAGGTCGGGCCGACCGACGTCGCCTACGAGCAGCGAGTCGCCGGTGAAGACCAGCCAGGGATCCGTGGTGCCGCGCCGCCGGTCGGCGACGACATACGCGAGATGCGCCGGCGCATGGCCGGGTGTTGTGATCGCTCTCACGAGCGTGTTCCCCAGCTCGACCTCGTCCGCGTCCGCCAGGGCGACGTGCTCGAACTCGACCCCTGACCCTGCCGGGAGATACGCGGTTGCCCCCGTGCGCTCGACGAGGAGGGGCAACCCGGAGACATGGTCCGCCTGGACGTGCGTCTCGAGGACGGCGACGATGCGGCGAGCCGATCGCGGCCGCCGCCTCGACGTAGCGGTCGACGAGATCGGCGTGCGGGTCGACCACCGCGAGCCTGTGCTGCGACGTGCAGCCGAACAGGTAGCTCGCGCACGACGTCTCCTCGACGAGAAAGGGGCGCAGGATCACCGGGGTAAGGCCGCCTCGCGCCGTTCGGCAGTGACGACGATCGCGGTCGCTACGGCGAGCTGGCGATCGACCGGAATCAGCGTCCGCATGAGCTCGATGATCTCAGCCGTGAAGAGCGGGTAGAGGGTGAGATCGTCGACGGAGACCGGCACGCGCTCGTGCACCTCGACCTGGCTGAATCCGGCCTTCTCGAGCTTCTCGACGAAGTCACGCTCCGTCAGGGCGCCGGCGACTCAGCCGGCCCAGGTCGCGGGGTGCGTGAGGATCTCGGGCGGGAGCTCCTCGTCACCGACCGTCAGATCGGCTACCGAGAGCTTTCCCCCGGTCGGAGCACGCGCGCGCACTCGGCGAGCACGCGGCGCTTACGGGGCGAGAGATTGATGACGCCGTTCGAGATCACGTGATCGACGCTCGCGTCCGGAAGCGAAATCGCCTCCATCTCGGCCTCGAGCGTCTCGACGTTGTCGAGCCCCGCCTCATTGGCCGCGGCCGCCGTCCGCTCGAGCATCTCGGGCAGGAAGTCGAGCGCGACCACGCGCCCGCTCGGGACCTGTCCGCTGCGCGGCGAGGATCGCGTCGATGCCTGCGCCGCAGCCGAGGTCGAGGATCGTCTCGCCACGTTCGATCGACGCATATCGGAGGTGGTTCGCAACTCCGAGCGCGCCCTCCAGGGCGGAGCGCGGCACACCGGCGAGCTCTTCGGGCGAGTAGAGCTTGTAGGCAATCGCCTCGGTCGTGGAGTCGATCCCGCCGTACGCCTCGCGGACGATCGCCTTGACGTCGTCCGAGTGCAGCAGGTCGCGGGTCACGCTTCGTCCAACTCGTCGAGCGTCGCGATCAGCCGAGCGCGGACCTCGTCGGGGATCTCTTCGGCTGCCTCCCGGGCGAGGAACGCGCGCAACTCCTCCGCGAACTCCACCTCGCCGCAGCAACGACGGCAGAAGCTCAAGTGCTCTTCGATCGCGGCGCGGTCTTGCTCGGCCAGCTCTCCGTCGAGGTACTCCCAGAGCTGCTTGACCGCCTCAGCGCACGTGATCATCGAACGCCCTCCCTGAGCAGCCCGGCCTCCTCGGCGTACTCCCACAGCCGCTTCTCGAAGAGCTTTCGACCACGATGCAGCCGTGAGAGCACCGTTCCCAATGGCGCCTCGAGCATGCGGGCAACCTCCTTCGTAGCGAAGCCCTGGACGTAGACCAAGACGAGCGGGATCCGGTAGAGGTCAGGCAGACGAGCGAGCACCGCCCTCACGTCCTCCGAGCCGAACTGCTCGAGGAAATCGAGATGGAGCGAGTCGGAATACGGAAACGGATCCTCGTCGGCGATTTGTCGGAAGAGAGAGAACTCTTCCACGGCCTCGATGCTGACCTCCTGCGCTGCCCGCGCCCGCGCGCGCCCGCGGTCGCGACAGACGTTGACGAGGATGGTCGCGAGCCAGGCCGGGGCAGCCGCAGCATGCTCCAAGCGGTCGAACGCCCTATACGCCTTGAAGAGGGCGTCCTGGACCGCATCCTCGGCCTCGTCACCGACGAGGCCCCTGGCGATCGCGTAGAGGCGCGGAAGCTGCTCCTCGGCGAGGACTCGGAATCGCTCCTGTGCGAGTCGCCTCGAATCAGATGGCATGGCATCTGCTTCCGCTAAAGACGTTCCCGCGGGCGTCCCTATTGCGTGTTTTCGGGGATGCAATAACAAACCTCGTCCGACGTCTTTCGTGCCACAGTCTCGTAGGAAAGGGTGGTCTCCGATGACCAGTCTCACAGCAGAGGCATCCCGCGAGGAGTCGACGGCACTAAAGGCGGGTGTGTGGCTCATGTCGCTCGGCGCCGTCGCCTTCATCGGTTACGCCGTCATCTTCTTCATCCTGAACTTCACCGACAGCTTCCTGGAGCTTGGGATCGGCAGCGAGCGAGGTCGACGACGGCAAGGACGAGATCAGGCCGTTCGACAACGACCTCTACCACTACATCGGCCACCTCCATATCGCGGTTTCGGGCTTCATCGCCGCCACCGGTCTCGCCGTTCCGCGCTGTCGTGGTTCGGCGTCCGCCGCGGCTACATGTGGGCCTGGGTCGCGGCCGTTACTGCTCCTGTGCTCGGGTTGGCCGTCGCGCTGCCGGCGCACTACCCCTACGGGTTCGACACCATCGGGCACCTCGGCCTGATCTACCTCGCGACCGCAATCTTCGTGGTCGGGGCGGTCCTTGCCTTGAAGGCGTTGCTCGAGGAGAGGCGCTGACGTGGCCAGCGAGATAGCGATCGATGTCGGGCTTCTGAAGAGCGAGATCAAGAAGACCTACGCTGCCGTCTCGCGACGAGCCGGATAAGGACTTCATTTTTCCGACCGGGCGGGCCTGGGCCGAGGACCTCGGCTATCCGGACGAGCTCGAAGCACGTACCCGACGCGTCGCGAGTCGTTCGCCGGCGTCGCGAACCCGTTTTCGCTGGGCCGGCTCGCAGCCGGGCGAGCGGGTACTCGACCTCGGCTGCGGGCGCCGGCGCCGACTCCCTGGTCGCCGCGCAGATGGTCGGCCCCAGCAGGGGCGCGTGACGGGGATCGACATGACGCCCGAGATGCTCGCCAAGGCGCGGGCGGCGGCGGCCGAGTGGGCGCTGGACAACGTCGACCTTCGTCGAGGGTGAGGCCGAGCGGCTTGCCTTCGCCGACGCGAGCTTCGACGTCGTCATCTCGAACGGCGTCATCGACCTGATCCCCGACAAGGACGCGGTCTTCCCCGAGCTCCATCGCGTGCTTGTCCCGGGCGGGCGCCTGCAGATCGCGGACGTGACGATTCAGAACCCGGTCTCGGACGAGGGGCGCCGCAACATCGACCTCTGGACCGGCTGAATTGCCGGCGCTCTGCTGGAAGCAGAGTACGCAGCGATGCTGGAGAAACACGGCTTCGAGCGGATCCAGCACGGCGACCTCGTGAACACCTACGCTGCGCTCGAAGTTCGAGGACACTCGGCGCAAGGCGCACAAGTACGGCGCCAAGGGGGCGACGGTCAAAGCCTTCAAGCCGCGCTAGTCGACACTCCTTGCCGACGGAAGGGACGTGATGGCCACCACGTTTCGTGGCCCGGTCCGCTCGCCCCTCTCAGTCGGCCTCGTCGAGGGCGGTGAGGGCGAGCGCGACGGCCTCGTCGGCCGTCAGCTTCCGGCCCTGCTCCCAGGCCTCGGCGAAGGCGGCCTGGTCGAGCTCGTGCTCGGATGAGGGCCAGCGCCTCGTCGTTCCCTCGTTCTGAGCCAGCCCATCGGGCTCGCTCCCATCTGCTCGTAGAGCGTCTCGCCGGTGGCGAGTGTCCGGGCGGCGGCCTCGGCCCTGCCCGCGAACGCGAGCACGCGGGCAAACCGGCAGACGAGAACGGCCTCGCGAAACCGGTCGCCGAGCTCGCGGTTGAGCTCGTACGCCTGCTCGAGCAGCGTTGCCGCCTCCTCGACCCGCCCCTCGGGTGCGGCGCTATGCGCGAGGCTCTCGAGCGCGTGCACCTGCACGTGCTTGTCCCCGGCAGCGCGCGCCTGCTCGAGGACGTCCTCCTTGAGCCTGCGGGCGCGATCGGGCTCGCCCAGCTCGTCGTAGGCCCAGGCGAGCATGCGCGTGGTCAGCATGGCGAGGTGGCGGTCTCCGACCTCGCGATACAGCTCGCAAGCTCTCCTCCCAGAGCTGCCTGGCCGCCTCGTAGTCCTGGTCGTCGGCGGCGGCGTGGCCGAGCAGCCACAGCGAGTCCGCGGTGCCCCGGTCGTCTGCGAGCTGACGGTGGAGGGCAAGCGCCTCCTCGGCCCGCATCCTGGCGCGCGCCGCATCACCGTGGCCGACACACATGTCGGCGGCGGCGTTCAGGGCCTTGGCGCGCGCAGCGGTGGGGCTCTCGTCGGCGGCGAGCGCGTCCTCGAGGCGCCGGCGTCCCTCGGCCAGGTGTCCCTTCGCTCCCCAGAAGTCCATCAGCGCTCCGGCGAGCCGGAGGACGAGTTGCGACTCGCCCGAGGCCTCGAGCCAGTCGAGCGCCGCCCGGAGGTTGTCGGCCTCCTGCTCGAGGCGGTCGAGCCATACCGCGTCGACCTCGCGCGCGTACGGCTCCGCCTCCTCGGCGAGGGCCAGGAAGTACTCGGCGTGGCGGCGCGCGTAGCTCGTCGGCCTCGCCCGACTCCTCGCAGCCGCTCGGCCGCGTACTCGCGGATCGTCTCCAGCATCCAGAAGCGCTCGTGCTCGCGCATGCGGACGAGGCTCTTGTCGACGAGGGACTGGAGCGTGTCCAGGCTCGGCGTCGCAGACCTCCTCGGCCGCCTCGAGCGTGCAGCCGCCGGCGAAGACGGAGAGCCGGGCGAACAATCGCTGCTCGTCTTCGGCGAGCAGGTCGTGGCTCCACTCGATCGTCGCCCGCAGCGTCTGCTGGCGTGCGTCGACGCCGCGGCCCGCCTTGAGCAGGTCGAGCCGTCCGGAGAGCCGGTCGAGGAGCTGCTCGGGAGAGAGGACGCGGACGCGTGCCGCCGCCAGCTCGAGCGCGAGCGGGAGCTGCTCGAGCCGAGCGCAGAGCTCGGGCACGGCGGCAGTCGCCGGCGAACCCGGGCTCGACGGCATGCGCCCGGGCGAGGAAGAGCTCGGTTCCGTCCTCGGGCTCGAGCGGGGGGACCGGGTACGCCTGCTCGGCAGGAAGGCGGAGCAGCTCGCGGCTGGTGACGAGCAGCTGCAGGTTGGGGCAGGCTGCGAGCAGCTCGGCCAGCCCGGCAGCGGCCTCGACGACGTGCTCGAAGTTGTCCAGGAGGAGCAGCAGCGACTTGTCGGCGACGTGCTCGGCCAGGCCGTCCTTGGCCCCGAGCGCCTGCGCGGCCGTCTCCAGCACCAGCTCCGGGTCGCGCAGCGGCGCCAGCGGCACCCAGAACACGCCGTCCGGGTAGCGGTCCGACGCCTCGGCGGCGGCCTGGAGGCCGAGCCGCGTCTTGCCCGTGCCCCCCGGCCCGGTCAGCGTCAGCAGCCGCGCGCCCTCGAGCAGGCCGAGCACCTCCGCGAGCTCGTGCTCCCGGCCGAGGAACGGCGTCGCCGGAACCGGCAGATTCGTCCGGTAGCAGGCTCTTGAGCGGCGGGAAGTCGCCCTCCCCGAGCTGGTAGATGCGCTCGGGCGCGGACAGGTCCTTGAGCCGGTGCTCGCCCAGGTCGCGGAGCTCGTCCGTGCCCGTGAGCGCAGCCGTCGAGGCCGAGACCAGCACCTGCCCGCCGTGGCCGCAGGCGGCGATGCGGGCCGCGCGGTGCACGTCCACGCCCACGTAGCCCTCCTCGGCCAGCGTGCGGCGTGCCGGTGTGGAGGCCCATTCGCACCCGGATCGGGCCGGACGCGAGGCGTCTCCTGCGCCTCGGCCGCCGCATCGAGCTGCGCCCGGCGCGGTCGGGAAGGCGACGAAGAAGGCGTCCCCCTGCGTGTCCACCTCGACCCCGCCGTGGCGCGCGAACGCCTCGCGCAGCACGCGGCGGTGCTCGGCGAGCGCCTCCGCGTATCCCTCGGCGCCGAGCTCGTGCAGCAGCCGCGTCGACCCTCGACGTCGGTGAAGAGGAAGGTGACGGTGCCGGTCGGGAGGTCGTCTCGCACGCGTCGTGATCATCCGCCGGGATACATCTCGCGTCCAGTCCGTAGCTCGACTCTGGAGACAAGACCACCGCCTGGCCGAGTGTGCGTGAGTCTCTCTGGGGCAATCGGGAGTTCGCCCCACGCACAGGCCCGTCCCCCATGCCAGTCGCGAGTGGGCGACGCCAATCGGGCGGCGATAGTGTGCGGCGTGGCAGTCGTGCCGGAGCGCGGCGACCGTGTCCGGACAGCCGAGGTCATTGGGGCGCTCTGCCTGGCGACCGACCTCGGTATGGCCTTTCCCTTCGAGCACGGACTGCACAGGACCCTGATCGCAATGCGCCTCGCCGACAGGCTGGGCGTCGACCGGCGGACGGCCTCCGAGACGTACTACGCCTGCCTGCTTTCCCACGCCGGCTGTACGACCGAGGCGCACGTCGCCGCAGAGGTATTCGGCGGCTCCCTGACCACGAACCTGAACCCGGTCATGTACGGGTCCACGCGAGAGGTCGTCACGGGGGTGCTGCGCGCGCTCCCGGATCCTGGTAGCCCTGCGCTCGTCCGTTTCGCGCAGACCGCCCGGCGGCTACCGAGGATGGCTCGTGAGCAGCGTCCGGCTCTCGCCGCCGGCTGCGAGGTCGCTGGAATGCTGGCGGAGCGAGTTGGCGCTCCGCTTGCGGTGCCCGAGTTTCTCGCGCAGCTGACCGAACGCTGGGACGGTAAAGGACCGCTGCGCCGCGCCAAGGGCGAGCAGATCCCTTTGCCGATGCGGATCGTCCACGTGGCGTCGGATGCTGCCTTCCAGCGCCTGCTCGGCGGCGTCGAGCACGCCGCGCACCTCGTGCGCGAGCGCGCCGGGCATGCGTTCGACCCGGAGGTGGCGGCGTGCTGCGCAGAGCACGCTTCGGAGCTCCTCGCGATCGACGAGGGCGGCTCGTCGTGGGACGACGTCCTGTCGTCGGAGCCGCCCCCGCAGTTGGCGTTGGATGGGGAGAGTCTCGATCGTGCCCTCGGCGCGATGGGGAGCTTCGCCGACCTCGTCTCGCCGTATCTCTCCAGTCATTCCATTGGCGTGGGAGAGCTGGCGGGTGCTGCCGCTCAGCGCTGCGGGGTCGACGTGGTAGGCGCCACAGCGATCCGGCGGGCGGGGTTCCTCCACGACCTCGGTCGCGTTGCGGTCCACCCACGCATCTGGCAGAAGCCGGGGCCGCTCACGGCCGACGAGTGGGAGCAGGTGCGGCTGCACCCGTACCACACCGAACGTGTCCTCTCCCGCTCGCCATTCTTCTCGGCGCTGTGCCCGATCGCGGACGCTCATCACGAACGGCTCGACGGATCGGGCTATCACCGCGGCGTGAAGGGCTCCGCCCTCGGGCTGCCCGCCCGATTGCTGGCCGCCGCCGACGCCTACCACGCGATGACCGAGCCGCGGCCACATCGTGCACCGCATCCGCCGGAGCGGGCTGCGCAGCTCCTCGTCGAGGAGGTGAGCGCCGGACGACTCGACCCCCACGCGGTCACGGCCGTGCTCGAGGCGGCAGGTCAGCGGACCCCGCGCCTCGAACGCCCTGCCGGGCTCACCGAGCGTGAGGTCGAGGTCGTCGCCTTGCTTGCGCGGGGGTTGCAGACGAAGCAGGTTGCGCGGGAGCTCGGAATCTCGACCAAGACGGCCGACCGGCACATCCAGAACGCGTACCGCAAGATCGGCGTCTCTTCCCGTGCTGCGGCAACCGTGTTTGCGATGGAGCACGGACTGGTCGCATGGGGAGAACTCCCGATTCCTCGGTAGGCGAGCCGGCCCTAGTCTCGTGTCCAACCGATGTCCACCAGCACTCCTCAGCTCCTCGCGCTGGCCGCTACCGGCTACGGCGTCTTCGCGGCACTCACCGCGCTCCTTCAGATGCGGCAGATGCTTCGGCGCCGCGCGTCATGCGACGTCTCGGCACGCTTCTTCGCCGCCTATGCCGGCGGCTATGCGATCTGGCTGCTCTACGGACTGAGCGTCGGGGATGTCCCGCTGATCGTTGTCGATGCGGCAGGGCTCCTCTGCGGCGGCGTGACTCTTGCCGTCGCCCTCTCTCTCCGCGGCTCGCTCCTTCACCCCGCGACCTGGTCGAGCTGTGGCACGAGCTGAATCGAGATGCGGGCGGCTGCGCCGATGAGTGCGACAACGACCGCGATGGGGGCTTTTTACGACGAGGAGCGGGCATCCTCGCAGCTACGGAGCTATCGCAGGAAAGGGCCGATCCCCTCCACCCGGGCGCTGATCATGGTTCTCGTAGCAGAGGGCGTAGAGGGCGCGACACTGCTCGATATTGGAGGCGGGATCGGCGCCATCCAGCACGAGCTCCTGGACGCGGGTTTACTCATGCGACCAGCGTCGATGCCTCCGCTCCCTACCTGGATGCTGCGCGGGAGGAAGGCCGGCGACGCGGGCACGGGGACCGGGTCACATACCTCCACGGCGACTTCGTCGACCTGGCCGACTCAGTCCCGCCTGCCGAGATCGTGACCCTTGACCGAGTGGTCAACGTCTATCCGGCCTGGGAACGGCTAGCTGGACTCGCCGCGGCGCGTGCGGAGCGGCTCTTGGGCCTCGTCTATCCGCGCGACACGCGCATGGTGAGGCTCATCGTCTTTGCCATGAATCTGATGCTGCGTCTACGGAGAAAGCCGGTGCGCGCGTCTATCCGGCCTGGCGATGCGATTGAACGGATCGCCCGCGAGAACGGTCTCGTACCTCACGTCTCGTGCGCCATCGGGCCGGCGTGGCACGTCGCAGTCTTTCGCCGCGCCTAACAGGCGGTACGCGGAATCGCACGCGCGGGACGTGATGTCGTTCACGACGTTTGCTGTGTCGGCTCGATCGGATCTTCCTCGTCGCCGAAGATCAGGCGCGCGATCGCGGAGAAGTCCGGTCGGAATCCAGTGCGCTCGCCCCCGGCATCTCAGGTGTTCGTGGCGTCCAGGAGCGCGCGCGCCCAGCCTGCGCCCACGAGGTTCCCCTTGCGCTCGTAGAGCTCGAGCGCCGCGGCGCCGAGGGCCCGTGCCTCGGCGTTGCCGGTGCCTCCGAGCACCTCGGCGAGAACCAGCCGGGCCTCCGCCGCCAGCTCGACGAACTGGTCCTCGGTCGGCAGCTCGACCGCCCGCCTGGCCAGCTCCTCGGCGCCTGCGAGGTCGCCCCGCGCTGCCCGCACCTTCGCGCGCAGCGTCAGCCACTGCGCTGTGCCGAACAAGTCATCTCCCGCGGTGACCTCCTCACCGATCACGCTCAGTCGCTCCGCCTCGTCGATCCTTCCCTGCCGCAACACGGCCTCGCCGAGCTCGAGCGCGGCCTTCGACAGGAGGCTCTTGTTCCCCATGCGCTCGAGCAACTCGTACCCCTCGCGCAGCGCCTCCTCGCCGCGCTTCCACTCGCCCGCCCACAGGCAGACGTCCCATACACACCCCGACGTGACGGCGTACAACGTCTCGCGGCCGAGCTCGCGAGAGAGGCGCCGGAACTCGCTCACGGCATCGAAAGCACCGTCGAATGCTCCGAGCCGCGCCTGCATATGCGCCCGGACGTGCAGCGCGAAGGCCTGCACGCCCGGAACGTGTCCGAGCGATAGAACGGCGTCCTCGGCGTGGCGCAGTCCGTCCTCGACGAGCCCGGGGCCCCAGATGAAGTACGGCGCCTTCGTGAGCACGAGCCTGGCCTCCAGGCGCTGGTCGCCTGCCAGACGAGCCTGCGCGACGGCCGCGTCGAGCGCGCCGGAGTACTCGACCATCCGGCCGGTCCAGTTGTACGCCTCGGCGAGCAAGGCCCACGCCCGGGCGAGCACGTCGTGGTCGGCCGCTCCTTCTCGCGCGGCGATTGCGGCTTGGCCCTCGCGGATCATCTGCTCCGCAGCACCCTCGGGCACCTGCAGGCCGTGCACGTCGGCGAGCGTGACTCGTGCCAGCCATTCGACATGCCTGTCGCCAGCCTTGCGCGCGAGCGCGACGCCTTCCTCGAGCACGGCCTGCGCTCGTGCCAGCTCACCCGCTTCACCCAGCGCCTCTCCCAGATCCGCGAGCAGCGCAGGACGAGCCGCGCCTTCGGGGACGAGCTCGACGGCGCGATCGAGCAGGTTCACGTCGGCCGCAATGTCCCCCCGTGCCGGGCGGCCGCGCGGCCGCGGCCAGCGCCTCGGCAGCTCGCTCGCCCAGCATGGAGTCGGCGGCGCCGAGCTCCGCGCCGTAGCGATAGGCCTGCTCCAGGTGATAGCCGACGATCTCGTCGGGCGCATCGGCGCCGAGCCGCTCGACGAGCCAGTCCCCGAAGCGCTCGTGCAGTGCCGCCCGCTGGCGTTTCGGGATCGCCTCGTACGCCGCGTCGCGGATGAGGATGTGGCCGAAGCGGAACCCGTCGTCGCCGGGCAACGTCGCCCGGTCGGGCCGGATCAGCTGCTTGCGCACGAGCGTCAGCAGGTGCGTGCCGACGGCGGGCCGTTCCCGCTCGGGCAGCAGCGCTGCCACCGCCCCACGATGGAAGAGCCGTCCCTCGACCGAGCCGCGCTCGACCACGGCGCGCTCGGGCTCCGCGAGCAGGTCGATGCGGGCGGCGAGGAGAGCCTGGAGCGTCGGTGGCACCTCCAGCTCGCCGTTCCCGCCCTCCGCCTGCATCGGCGACGAGCTGCTCGACGAAGAGCGGGTTCCCTTCAGCCGCCTCGACGATCCGCGCTCTCGTCTCCTCGCGAAGGTCGCCCAGCTCGGTCACGAGCTCCCCGCTGTCCGCGGCCGACAACGGCTCGAGGGTCACGCAGCGTCGCGTTCGGCTTGGGCGTCGGCCATGCCGGTCGTACCTCGAACAGGTCGGGCCGCGCGGTGCACAGCACGAAGAGTGGGACGTCCCGCGCGAAGGCGGCGACATACTCGATGAGATCGAGGAACGCGGGCTCGGCCCAGTGGATGTCGTCGAAGACGACGACGAGCGGCGTCGCCGCCGCGATCGCCTCGAACAGCTTCCGGACGGCCCAGGCGATCTCTTCCGGGGAGGCGGGTGTATCCGTCGCGCCGAGCGCCGCCTCGATCCGTACCGCGGCGAGCTCACCGTCGCTCGAGCCCTGCAGTGGTGGTCCGACGTTCCCGAGCTGGGAGGCGATCTCCTGGAGCGGCCAGTACGTGATGCCTTCGCCGTAGGGAAGGCAGCGCCCGACGAGCACGCGCGCGGGCGACCGCCCGAGCAGCTCGCGGGCCAGCCGCGACTTACCGATGCCCGGCGGGCCGACAATGGTCGCCAGCTGCGGCGTTCGCCCCTCCCTGGCAGTCGTGAGGGCGCGCTCGAGCAGCGCGAGCTCCTCCTCCCGGCCGACGAAGGGTGCGGCGATGGGACGCGTGAACGCGGGCACGTCGTCCAGCAGCTCGAGCACCCGAAACGCCGGAACCCGGCTCGTCTTTCCCTTCAGCGTGAGCGGCGCGACCGCCTCCGTGCGTATCCGGTCGCGGACGAGGCGCTCGGTCGGCGTGCCGATCAGCACCTCGCCCGCGCCGGCGGCCTGCTCGAGCCGGGCGGCGACGTTGACGGCGTCGCCTGTGGCGAGCGTCTCGCCGCCACCTGCGACCACCTCGCCGGTGTTGATGCCGATGCGGACCTCGAGACCGAAGGCGAGGACGGCGTCGCGCATCACGACGGCGGCGCGCACCGCCCGCAGCGCGTCGTCCTCGTGCACCTGCGGCAGCCCGAAGATCGCCATCGCCGCGTCGCCCACGAACTTCTCGACCGTGCCGCCGTGGCGCTCGAGGATCGCGCGCAGCTCGGCGTGGTAGCGGGTCATCAGCTCGCGCAGCACCTCCGGGTCGGTGCGCTCGCCGAGCGCCGTCGAGCCGACGAGGTCGCAGAAGACGATCGTCACCGTCTTGCGAACCTCCGGCGGTGCTTCCAGCGCCAGCGCCGCGCCGCAGGCCCCGCAGAAGCGGGAGTCGGGCGAGTTCTCCCGGCCGCACGAAGGGCAGATCACCCTCGAAGCGTCCCCGACAGCGGCGTCAGATTCAAGCGTTGTGCGTGCTGCGTACCGTGGGATCCCGCTTCCTGACTATTTCGCCTCTCCGTGTGAGGAGGTCGGGACCCGGCCAATCCGATCCGAGCACCTCGAATCCACCGTCTCCCGTCGGCCTTTCTGCCGGTGACGCCCCTCCTGACCCAGGAGGTGGTCTTCCCGCAATCGCTCTATCCATGCGGGATTCGCTGGTCTGGGTAACGTGTGCGTAACGCCGAAGGGGGGGGGGGGGCACACCTCGATCCGGGACCCGGATGCGGCCGGCGGATGCGGGGGCGGATGCGTCTGCCATGCCGATTCTGGCGTGTCCGGTGGCCACGACCCGACCCCGGTCGACCCCCACCCCGGCCACCCCCGCTAGTGGGACTCCAGCGCGCGCGAGAAAGTCGGGACTCCCTGTTCGGACAGACGTTTGTTCACCCGCAGCGTGCCCCCGCTCATGCCCCGTAACACGCCGTCGTGACCACCCTGAAAGGAGATTCGAGCGATGCCCCCCACTGCTGACTTTCCGCGCCTCCGACGAGGAGGCCGCGTCCTACCGTGCCGCCGCTAACGACGGCCGGACTCTCTCTCAGCGAGTGGCTCCGTACGACTGCCGCTGCTGCCGTTGCTCCCCCCAACCAGGAGGATGACCCACCGTGAACCTGCGCCACCCGAAGAAGCAGTCCCGGTCCCCCCAGCTCGGTGTCGCGTGACGCTGTTCGCCCTGGTGACCGACGAGAACGACCAGCTCTCAATGGAGCCCCCGTCGAGCCAGGCGTACGAGAGTCGGGAGGCGGCCTGCATTCTGAGTGCTATCAGTCAAGTCCGAGGCGTCAATCAGGTAGCGGGCGTTTAGGGTCGAACGGGAACTTCCACCATTCGCTCGTCAACCACCGAAGCACCATCTCGTCGCGCGATGACTCGGCAAGGAACTTCAATCGTCAGCCCTTCATTGTGTGGCCCCGTTCTGGCGCACGGCATAGCGCAAACGCATAGCGCATACGATCAGTGAGTCGGCCGGGGTGCCGAAACCGGCTATTCTGCGGGCCTCGCCCTCTTAGCTCAGTTGGTAGAGCACCTCCATGGTAAGGAGGGGGTCGACGGTTCGAGTCCGTCAGAGGGCTTGCAACAAAACCCTACAAATGGGCATGTTGTGTTGCCTGTAGTGGCGAGATTGATTCTCTACTGGGAACTCGACGGCGGCGGCGGCGCCGCGCGCGCCCACCACCTTCCGACCCACGCCGACTTCGCGTTCCCCCAGCAACTGAACCCCAAGATCGCGTCTCCCGACTGGCGGCCCCGGTTCATCGACTACCTGTATCTGGGCTTCACCAACGCGACCGCCTTCAGCCCCACCGACGCCATGCCGCTCGCGCCCTGGGCCAAGATCGCGATGGCGGTGCAGGCGCTCGTCTCGCTCGCCATCCTCGGACTCGTCATCGCGCGGGCCGTGAACGTGTTCGCCTAGCGGTTGCCCCGATGACGTCCAGAGGTCAGGTGACCGGCCGCCGGGCCAGTCCCCAGCGGTGGAGACAGTGACATCGACGGGGATTTGGACACGAAGTGCCGCTGGGATCGGGGCGGATCGTGCTGATCCCGTTTGGGTACCGTGGCGCTAATGACTGAAGTGGTCGAGACAAACGACCTCACCGCGCTTTCGCAGGATGGCTGGGCAGTCGACTACCGGATCCGCCGCAATGACGGGGAGGAGCTCCACGCCCAGGTTCGCTGCTGGGAAAAGGCGCACGCCGCGGCCGAACGGGCAGCAAACGCCGAGGCTCTCGCGGCGATCGCGGACCGGGGCAACGCAGCCGCACTCGAGTACGCGGAGCTGGTGGAGTCACCGGCGGCGCGCGGGGCAGTCGTGATCTCGATCTGGTTCGACCCGGCCGACGAGGGCAATATGCGCCGTCGAGCCAGCTACGAGCGTGCGCTCGAGTAGATCACCAAACAGGGCAACGGCATCCAATAGGCGATGCTGCATGAAGATCGTGTGGAGCTGACCGGCCGTTCGGTCACACGTGGGGGTCCGCCGCGACCGCGACGCCGGAGGAACGCCGCGTCTGTCGCGACGGCTAGGATGGCTGGGGGCGACCGGCGTGATGCCGGCCGGAGTGTGGCGATGACCGAGCATGCGGTGGTGATCGCCGGAGGAGGTCCGACGGGGCTGATGTTGGCGGGCGAGTTGGCGTTGGCGGGCGTCGACGTCGCCATTGTCGAGCGGCGCGCCAGCCAGGACCTCCCCGGCTCGCGCGCAGGCGGTCTGCACTCACGCACCATCGAGGTCCTCGATCAGCGTGGAATCGCCGATCGGTTCCTCTCGGAGGGACAGGTGGCCCAGGTCGCGGGGTTCGCCAGCGTCCGCTTGGACATCAGCGACTTTCCCACCCGGCACCCCTACGGGCTCGGGCTGTGGCAGAACCACATCGAGCGCATCCTCGCCGGCTGGGTCGGCGAGCTGACGGTGCCGATCCACTACGGCACGTGAAGTGACCGGCTTCGCGCAGGACGACACCGGCGTCGACGTCGCGCTGTCCGACGGCCAATCGCTTGCGGGCGCAGTATCTCGTCGGGTGCGACGGAGGACGCAGTCTGGTCCGCAAAGCAGCCGGCATCGAGTTCCCCGGCTGGGATCCGACGACGAGCGCCCTGCTCGCCGAGGTCGAGATGACCGAGGAGCCGGAATTGGGCATTCGCCGCACTCCCTCGGGCATGCATGCCCTGGGCAAGGTCGAGTACGAGATCAAGGACGGCGAGGTGGTCTACAAGCCAGGGGGGACGGTCGGGGTCATGCTGACCGAGTCGCAGGTCGGCACGAGCGAGCCCACCCTGCGCGATCTCAGCGAGGGCCTCATCGCCGTCTACGGGACCGACTACGGGATCCACAGTCCCACCTGGATCACCAGGTTCACCGACATGACTCGGCAGGCCGCGGCCTACCGCGAGGGACGGGTCCTGCTGGCCGGCGACGCGGCGCACGTGCATTCCCCGGTCGGTGGACAGGGCCTCAACACCGGTGTGCAGGATGCGGTGAATCTGGGCTGGAAGCTGGCCCAGGTGGTCCACCGGACAGCGCCGGAAAGCCTGCTGGATACCTACCACGCCGAGCGCCACCCGGTCGCTGCCCGCGTGCTGCGCAACACGATGGCGCAAGTCGCGCTCATGCGCGTCGACGATCGCATCGAGGCGTTGCGCGACACCGTGTCCGAGCTGCTGAGCATGGACGAGCCGCGCAAACGATTCGCCGCGATGATGTCCGGTCTGGACATCCATTACGACCTCGGCGAGGGACACCCGCTGCTCGGACGCCGCATGCCCGATCTCGACCTGGTCACCGCCGACGGCCCGCTGCGGGTCTTCACCCTGCTGCACGATGCCCGGCCGGTGCTCCTCAACCTCGGTGAGCCCGGCGGCTTCGACATCACTCCATGGGCAGATCGGGTTCAGTTGATCGACGCCAAATACGCTGGTACGTGGGAGCTTCCGGCACTCGGGGCGGTCACTGCTCCCACCGCCGTGTTGATTCGGCCCGACGGATATGTGGCCTGGGTGGGAGACCGAACCCAGCTGGGGCTCGCTGACGCGCTAACCACCTGGTTCGGACCGCCTACTGCGGCGTAGCGCACCGGCTTCCAAGTCGGAGTGTTCAGCGGCTGGGCTCAGCTCACCGCCTTCTTCACGAGCGCACCGATTCTTGCCTCGTCGGCGGCGGTCAACTCCTTCAGCGCGAAGGAGGTCGGCCACATGGCGCCTTCGTCGATGTTGGCCTCGTCGCTGAACCCGAACGTGGCGTACCTCGAGTCGAACTTCTCCGCGCTCTGGAAGAAGCAGACGACCTTGCCGTCCTTGGCGTACGCGGGCATCCCGTACCAGGTTTTCGGCGAGAGGGCCGGCGCGCTCGCTTTGACGATCGCATGGAGCCGCTTGGCCATGGCGCGATCCAGTCCGTGCATCTCGGCAATCTTCGCGAGCACCTCGCTTTCCCCCTCCGCTCTGCTCTTGTTCGCGCGCGCTTCCGCCTTCAGCTCTCGCGCGCGCTCCTTCATCGCGGCTCGCTCCGCGGGCGTGAATCCCTTGGCCGTCGTGCCGGACTTCTGCGTGGTCTTCTTGTCGCTCATCGTTGCCTCCTGTGCAGCCTCTCTGATGGTCTGTGTCCTCGTCCGCGTAGTCGTGCTCAACGGATCTTCTATCGGTCCCGACTCGCGGCGTCCGGCGGCTCGGCGAACGCGATCGCGTTCCTGTCCGGATCGGGGACGTTCACATGGCGGACGCCGTTCGAGTACGTCTCGATGGGTTCGTGCTCGATGCCCTGGGCTGCGAGGCGCTCAGGAGCGCGTCGAGCCCGGCGACGGCGAGGGTGATGCGGCCGGCGCCCGCGCGCGCCGCGTTCGGCTCGATGAAGAGCCAGGCGTGCTCGTCGATCTCCCAGAGCACCTCGTCCCCGACGCGATTGTCTGGGGGTCGGCCGAAGAACCGCGTGTACCAATCGATGCTCGTGTCGAGATCGGATACCGGAACACCGGCGAAGAGGTGGTGATCGCGCTCAATTGCTGCCGCCCAGCTGCCGGAGTCGCCAGCGGATGGCCTACCGCTAGGCCGGCGAACGGCCCCCGCCGCCCGGCAACCGCAGCCGGCGGCGCCGCCCGCCGTCGCCGATCACCGAGACGACGGTCTGCGCGAGGTGCGGGCAGCCGGTCGAGGGGAACGCATCCCGCCGGTGCCGGTGGAGTACGAGGAACAGGTCCCCGGGCGGCGTGTCCCGGTAGAGGCGGGCGAGGCGCAGGCGGTCGATCGCGGCGAGCGTCGGCGTGTAGATCGCGTCGTACCAGTCCGCCGCGATCTCTGCGTTCTCGAGCACGCGTCCGCGTCCTCGCATCATGTGGTAGCCGTGCACCTGGATGTTCTCCAGCAGCTCGAGGTAGTGCGCGGGCCGGCTTACCGAGAAGCGCACGCCGGGGCGCGCCTCGGCAAGCCCGCTGTCCTCGACGAAGATCCGCTCGAGCTCCCGGAGGACGACCTCGAGCATGTCCGCCCCGGCCGGGAGAGGGACGAGCGCGATGAGCTCGGTCACGTCGGCGTCGATCATCTCTGCGCCTCCGCGCCGCGCGAGGGCGGCGCGGTGGTGACCGTCGATCACGAAGTACGCCTCACCGAGCTTGACCGTCACGATCGGCGGGAAGGCGCCGTCGGCGAACGCGCCCTCGAGCGAGCGCATCCGGTCGCGGCTGAAGGCGTGCAGCGGGCGGAAGTCGCGGGTGAACGAGCTGGCGCGGCTATCGGTGCCGACGAGCGCGTCGAGCGGGATCGCGCGGACGCCCAGGTACCGGCGCCCGAACGGCTTCAGTCGCCGCTCGACCTCGTCGAGCTCGAGCAGGCGGTCACGGCGGCGGCGACCCTCAGTCCCTTCATCTCGAGATCCAAGCGTACAACGGGGCTGCGTGCCAGGACGTCTCA
>CAVTTF010000009.1:0-112930 GCA_963737565.1 uncultured Actinomycetes bacterium | reverse complement strand
GAGCTTGCGGGCAAGCTCGGTGCGCGAACGGACGTCGAGCTTGCGGTAGATCTGGGTCAGCGCGGACTCGACGGTGCGGTCGGAGACGACGAGGATCGCCGCGACCTCCTTGTTCGTCTTCCCCTCGGCGACGAGCTGCGCGATGCGTTGCTCGCTCGGCGTGAGCTCGTCACCCGCCGGCGCTACGCCCGCCGATGCGGGCGAGCTCCGCCCGCGCCTTCGCGGCCCACAGGGCCGCTCCGAGCTCCTCGAAGATCGCGAGCGCCCGCTCGAGCGTCTCGCGCGCGGCGCGACGCTGCCTTGCCCGCCGTTGGGCAATGCCCTGGGCGAGCAACGTCCGTCCCAGGTCGAACGGCTGGGGCAGTCGCTCGTGCACGCGGAGGGCGCGCGCGTGGGCGGCGAGTGCGGCCTCGAGGTCCCCCTCCGCGGCCAGAATCATCCCTTCGCAGCGTTCGGCGCTGGCCTCGCCCCAGGGGCTGTCGATCCGGCTCACGCGGTCCTGCAGATCGGCGAGCAGCCGGCGCGCCTCCGCGATCTCGCCCAGCTCGACGAGCGCCTCGATCGCATTCGGCAGCTCGCCGGAGATGCTCGGCTCGCGCCAACCCGACGAGGAGAGGCGCGCTGCCAGCGGCCTCAGGATCCCGTCGGCGGCCGCGGCGTCGCCGACGGAGAGCTCGAGGAAGCCGAGCACGGCGAGGTTCTGGAGCCGGAAGACCTCGTCTCCGCAGCTCTCCGAGAGTGCGATTCCCCGCTCGGCCGACGTCACGGGCCCGCTCGACGCGCCCGAGATGGGCGTCGACGAGTGCGCTTCCATAGAGGAGAGCGCTCATGTCCTGCTCGCGGCCGAGCTGCTCGGCGCACTCGTATCCGTCCGCTGCATACCGCGCGGCGAGCGGCCAGTTGCCGGCACGGCACTCGAGCTCCGCCAGGTGAAGGAGGGCGGCGGTCAGGGCGCCTTCGTCCCCGAGCGAGACCGCCCGGTCGAGCGACATGGCCATTCGCGCCCGCGCCTCGTCGAGCCGTCCGGCGCACATCAGCCGCATGGAGAGCGCGAAGCTCGGGCTGGTGGTGTCGGACACGTCTCGCTTTGCCAGCGCGCGTTCTCCAGAGCGACCGCTCGCTCCAGCAATCCCGGCGTCGGCTCGACGGCGGACAGCGTCTCGAACCAGGAGACCGTCGAAAGCGCAGTCGCGAGGATGGTCTCGTCGCCCGTGCGCTCAGCGGACGCCAAGGCCGCGCGGGCATGCTCGACCGCCTGCTCCAGCGCGCCCCGAACGGAGTGGATCTCGGCGATGTAACACTCGATCTTGGCGATACGGGCGTCGTCACCCTGAGCTTCGTCCAGAGCGTTCGTCGCGAGCTCGAGGCACCGCTCGAAGCTCTGTTGCGCGCTCGCGAGCAACAGCAACGCGTCCGCTCGCGCGCCGCCGGGAGGCACCTCGCCGAGAAGGCGCTCGAGGATGGCTGCGCTCTTGCGCCAGGTCTCCGGCGGGAAGGTGATACGTGGCCGCCTCGACCCTGCGCTCCAGAAGCCGGTCTCGTTCCGATCTCGGGGTCAGGCGAACCGCGAGCTCGGCCAGCTCCGCGGCCGCCGCCGGCGCTCCACGGGCAGCCGCCTCGCGCGCGGCCTCGTCGAGGGCGCAGGCGACCTCCTCGCTCGGCTCCTCGGCGCCGAGCGCCAGGTGCCGGGCCCGCTCCTCGGGATCGCCGACGGCCTCGGCGAGACGGCGGTGCATCCGGCGCCGCTCCTCGGGCGCGATGGACGCGTAGGCGGCTGACGCGAGCAGCGGGTGGCTGAAGCGCACGTCGCCGTCCGCCAGCTCGACGATGCCCGCCTCGGCCGCCTGCTCGAGCGCGACCGAGTCGCCGAGGAGCGACTCGGTCGGCCGTGCCAGCGCGGCCGCTGCGGCGACGACTTCGCGTGCGCGCGCCGGCAGCGCCTCGAGACGCTCGCGCAGGATCGCCTCGAGCGTCTGAGGTACGGGCAGAGGGCGGCCCGGGCTGGATCCGGCCGCCTCTGGCCTGCAGGGCGCGCACCAGCTCGAGCGCGTAGAACGGGTTCCCGCCGGACGCCTCGTGGACTCTGCGCAACGCCGGCCGGGTGAGCGTCGCGCCGAGCCGGTCGCGGAGAAGCCTGTGCAGCGCACCCGTGCTCAGCGGCCCCAGCCGGACGCGACCGAGCTCGAGATCCGCCCTTCCCAGGGCGAGCGGCGCCGGACCCTCGCCCGCGACGCGCTGGGCGACGAGCAGTCCGACCGGTTCCGTCGGCCAGCCTGCGCGCGACGAACTCCAGCACGAGCGCCGTCGACGGATCCAGCCACTGCACGTCGTCCACCGCCACGAGCACGCGTCCCTCTTCGGCCAGCCGCCGAAGGACGCCCAGACACGCCGTCGAGATCGTCCGCTGATCCGGCGGCGGCCCCTCCTCCTCCGACAACAGGAGCGCCGCCTCGAGCGCGCGCCGCTGGACCGAGGGCACCTTGTCGAGCACCTCGCCGAGCGCCGGTTCCAGCAGATCGGCGAGCCCCGCGAACGAGAGGCGAGCCTCGCTCTCCGCCGGGCGGCAGACGAGCACGCGCACTCCCCGCTCGCGAGCCTGTTCCACCCCGGTCCGCCACACCGTCGTCTTGCCGATTCCCGCCTCGCCCTCGAGCAAGAGCGCCGCGGGAAAGCCGCCGTCGACAAAGGCGGCGACGGCGGCAAGCTCCTCGTCCCTGCCGACGACCTCGGGGAGAGTGACGGCCACGCCCTTGTGAACTATGCCACGAACATGCCTCTCAGCTGAACCCCGATCTGGCTGGAATCGCTCACTCGAGCAGCAGACAAGACCGGAACGCGAGGCGGATCACGACCCGCACTGAGCCGGGCTGCGACCGAGGAACCGCAGCGTCCCGCGGCAGAGTCCGACCGTCGCACGGCGCTGGTACTCGCGCGTCGCGAGCAGCCGGTCCTCGTCCGGGTTCGTCATGAAGCCCAGCTCGACGAGCGCGACGGGCACATTCGCCCAGTTGAAGCCCGTGAAGTCGGCGCGCTCCTGCAACCCGCGGTCGGGGAAGCGAAGCGAGCGCACCAGCTCGGCCTGCAAGATCCTCGCCGCCTGCCCGCTCGCGGCGTAGACGTCGTCGGTCCAGCCCCGGTGGAACGCGGGATGGAGCGTGTGCGTGCCGCGGGCTCGCCGATCGGTCGAGCCGTCCGCGTGGATCCGCAGGAAGATCTCGGCGCCGGCCCTGTTTGCGATCTGCGCCCGCGCGATGTTGCCCATGCTCGTTCCCGCTAGTCGCCGTCCGGGTCATCACGACGCGAAGGCCCGCGCGCTCGAGCAGCGGTCGCAGCCGCAGCGCCACGCGCAGGTTCAGCTCCGCCTCGGTCACGCCTGAGACGACCCCTCGCGTCCCGCCACCATCCTTGATCTTGCGCACCGACGACCCAGGGCCGATCGGCTCGGTCGCGAGGTTCGCGCGCAGGTCGTGGCCGGGATCGAGCACGACGACCGGAGTGCGCGCGGCCGTTCCGGGCAGCGCGAGCACCGCCAGGCTGCCGGCGACGGTTAGAAGGACTCCGGCGGCGCGAACCGGTAGAAGCATCGCCCCAACCCGCCTGCGAGACGGCGAAGACGACGCCCAGGAAGTCCTCGACGACCCGCGCCGCCTCGAGACCGCCCACCGAGACCGGTTCGTAGCCGGCGTCCCGAATCAGCTGTTCGGTGACCGCGCGCGCCTCCTCGTCGGCCGCGTAGACCATGCTCGGCGTCGCCCGTGTGTCGCCCAGCCGGTCGTAGAGCGCGGCGAAGTTCGTGTTGAAGGCCTTCGCCACCGGGCCGCCTGTGAGCGACCTGACGTACTCGGCGAGCGACTCGAACCCGGCCGGGCGCTCGCCGCCAACCAGATTCGTCGCGTCGATCACGGGCACGCCGGTGAGACCTCGAACCGAGTTGACGGAGTCGGCGATCGCCGCCCACGGCACGGCGAGGAGCGCGGCGTCGACGCCCGAGGCGTCACCGCCGTCCCTGCCGATCTCGACCACCTCGTGCCCGGCGGCCCGCCAGAACTTTGCGAGCCCGCCGCCGACGTTGCCGCGCCCGATCACTGCGATCTGCATTCCGTACCTCAGCCTACGCCGAACGCGGCGCTACGCGACGATCCGGTAGACCTGGAAGACCTCGGCGTAGTCGCGGTTGACATTCGTGCCGTGGACGCGGGCGAGGTTCCAGATGTAGTCCGCGTCGGCATAACGGCGGTGTTGCTGCGAGGCATAGCACTGCACCGCGGCGACCTTCCGCTCGATGTGCTGACGCTCCAGCGCGACGTAGCAGCCGTACGAGAAGTCGAAGTTGTTCCACGGGATCTCGTAGCCGAGCACCGTCGTCCGCTTGAACGCGCGTAACCCCTCCTGCGCGACCGCCTGGTGGTCCTGGTGGACGTCGTGGTGGGAGGGCTGGAAGACGACGTCGGGACGGAAGTCCTCCCACAGCTCGACGAGCAGCTCGAGGATGTCCTGCCGCCGCTCGGGAAACGTCCGCACGTCGAAGTCGTGCACCGTCAGGTTTTGCTCGGGGATCCCGAGCGCAGTCGTCGCGTCGCGCACCTCGCGGGCAAGCGTGTCGGGCGGGAATCCCTCCGGCAGTGAGCGCGTGGCGATCGAAAAGGCGACGTAGCGGACGTCGCATCCGGCGTCGATCAGCCGCGCAGTGGTACCGCCGCAGCCGAACTCGCCGTCGTCCGTGTGCGGGGCGAGGACGAGTGCGCGCTGCCAGGCCTCGGTCATGGCGCATTCCTACCAGCATGGGCGCCTACCTGGATGGCCCTGCGTGTCTACGCGCCTGCGGCCGCGAATGGGACGCCTGTAGGGGTCTTGCGCGTCGCGGATCCGCGCTAGCGGATTCGCGGCTGCGCGGCGAGCACTAGGGTCCCACCCCATGGCTCAGCTCGCGGCCGTCCTGGGCGCGCTCGCAGCGCCGCTCGTGCTCGCCACGGCCCGGCGCGAGACGGTCTTCGCAGGGGTCGGGCTGCTCGCGGCCGCGATCGCGCTCCTGGCCTCGAACGAAAGCGCCGTGACGTCGGGCGGCCGTCTGGCCTTCGGGGCAGTCGGCCTCGCTGCCGCCGCCGCGGGCGCCGTCCTACTCGTACGCCGCCCCGAGCTCGTGCCGGTGCTCGTGTTGGCAGCGGCGCCGTTTCGGCTTCCCCTCGATATCGGCGGGGAGCATCGGCTGTACGTGGCGCTCGCACGAGGCGGACAGGCCGGGCGGCTGCTGCCCCTCTACGCCGTACTCGCGGCTGCAACGCTCGCCCTCGCCTACCGGCTGGCCCGCGGTGCCCCTGTGCGCGCCCTCCCGCGCGAGATCGCGTGGCCCGTGGCGGCGTTCGCGTCGTACGCGTCACTGTCGTTCCTCTGGAGCGAGGCCGAGGCTCCGGCGCAGCACCTGATCCAGTACTTCCTGCTGCCCTTCGTCGCTCTCGTCGTGGTCGTCGCGCAGTCACCGGTCGCCGCGTGGCTGCCTCGCGCGCTCGCGATCACGGCGCTCGTGCTCGCGTCGTTGTTCGCCCTGGTCGGCCTGGTCGAGGAGGCGACCCAGCGCCTGATCTTCTACACCCCGGCGGTGGAGATCGGGAACGCGTACTCGAGCTTCTTCCGTGTGACCTCGCTCTTCCGCGACCCGAGCCTGTACGGCCGCCATGTCGTCCTCGGTCTCGGCGTCGTCCTCGTACTCGTGTGGTACCGGCGCATCGGCGCCGCGCTGGCGACGGCCCTCGCGGCCGTGCTCTTCGCCGGGCTGTTCTTCTCGTACTCGCAGTCCAGCCTGACGGCGCTGTTCGCAGTGCTGATCGGCATCGCCGTCGTCGCGGGCAACCGGCCGATGCGCGTTGCCGCGCTCGCGATCACCGTAGTGCTGGTGGCGGGCGGCGGGGCGTACGTGGGCAGCCGGGTCGCGAACACCTCCACGGAACGCATCACGAGCGACCGTTCCCGGCGGATCGAGCTCACCGCGCGCGTCATCCGCGAGCATCCGCTCGTCGGGGTCGGGCTCGGCTCGCAGCCGAGGGCGAGCCAGCGCCTCTCCGACCGCGGCGGACCACCCGCGTTGTACGTCTCGCACACGACACCCCTGACCGTCGCCGCCGAGCTGGGCGCGCTCGGCCTGCTCCTCTATGCGCTCGTGATCGCCGGCGCCGCCGTCGCGCTCGAGCGCCTGCGCCGGCTCGACCCCTGCCTCGGGCTCTCGCTCGCAGCGGTCTTCGCGGGCCTCTTCGTCCACTCGCTCTTCTACAGCGGCTTCTTCGAGGACCCGCTCACGTGGCTCGTCCTCGGCCTGGCCGCGGCCTTTCTCGTCGCCCGCACATCCGCCGCGGCGGCGCTTCCGTGAACGTGGTCGTCCATCGGCGCTCGGCCTTCGCACTCCTCGGGGTGCTCGGCGCGCTCATCGCCCTGAACGTGCCGTTCCTCGGCTCGGACCCCTGGCCGTTCAGGACGCCGCAGGCGAGCACGGACGGCCTGCTCGGACCGCTCGTGCGTGCGGCCGACGGCCGCTGGGACCTGGGTCTCGTGCGCAGCCCGGCGCTCGTCGCCGGGGTGCTCGTCGCGGCTGTCGCTCTTGTCGGCTGGCACCGCGTGCGCTGGAGCGCGGCCTGGCTGACCGCGCTCACCGTCGTCGTCGTCGTCCTCGTGGCCGCTCCCGCCGTGCTGCTCCAGGTCGGGCTGCGCGACGCCACCGCGCCGTGGTTCCACACGAACGACTCGACGTACCAGATCGAGCTCGCGGGTGAGCTCGTCCGCGACGGGGAGACGCCGTACGGGCACGACTACTCGCACTCCGGGCTCGAGCGCTTCTACAGCCGCGACGGCTCGCTGCCTCCGCCGGATGCGCGGCGCCAGGTCGCGCTGACGCACTTCGCCTACTTCCCGGGCGCAGCCCTCACGGCTGCCGCGTGGCAGGTCCTTCCGGCTCCGTGGGACGACTACCGCCTGCTCGTCCTGCTGGCCACGGTCGGCTGCGTGCTCGCCTTCCTCCTCTTCCCTGCTCCGCCCGCGTGGCGGCTCGGGCTCGGCGCCGCGGTGGCGCTCAGCCCGCTCCTCGTCCGCGGCGCCTGGTTCGGGACGGCCGACGCACCCAGCCTGCTCTGCCTCGTCCTCGCCTTCGCGCTGCTCGCGCGCTCGCGGCTCCTGTGGGCGGCGGGCCTGCTCGCCGCCGCCGTGCTGCTGAAGCAGTTCGCGCTCGTCGCGGTGCCGTTCTTCGCGGTCATGCTGCTGCAGCAGCGCGTGCGCCGCGGCCCGTTCGTCCAGGCCGCCCTCGTCTTCGCCGCCGTGCTCGTCGCCGGCTTCCTGCCGTTCCTGCTCGCCGACGCGGGGGCGCTGTGGGAGGACACCGTGCGCTACGGCGCCGGGACGTACCGCATCCTCGGCTACGGCCTCTCCGCGATCCTGCTCAATCTGGACGTTCTCGACGACCGCTACGGCGCCTACCCATTCGCGCTGCTCGCCGCCGTCGTCTGGCTGCCGGTGACGCTGTACCTGCTCCTCCAGCAGCGTCGCAGCAACGAGCTCTGGGAAGGCGCCGCGGCCTTCGCCGTCTCGATCTTCGTCCTGCTCTTCATCGCGCGCGTGTTCCAGACGTCGTACCTGTCCTGGCCGCTGGTCGGGATCGCGCTCGCGGCCGCGCTGGCCTTGTCTTCTTCCCGCCGACAGGCTTGAGCGCGTAGACGCGCGTCGAGCCCGCGACGTAGACGCGGCTGCGGTCGGCGACGACGGGCGAGTAGTGGCCGTCCGGAAAGCTCCAGACCTGCCGGCCCGTGAGCGCATCGAGCGCGAACGTGCCCCGCGGGCCGATCTTCGCGTAGCGCGAGCCGCGGTGGCCACACGTGCCGCAGGTGGCGAAGTAGACGAGCCCGCCCATCACGGTGGGCGCACCGTGGATCGAGCCTGGCGCGACATGCACCCAGCGGACGTCGCCGGTGGCTGCGTCGAGCGCGTAGAAGCGCCCGTCGTACGTGCCGACGTAGAGGCGCTGCCGCCACGCCGCCGGCGCCGTGTAGACGTACGTGCCGACGTGCTTGGCCCAGAGCAGATTGCCCGTCGCGGCGCCGAAGGCGTACACCGTTCCGTCGGTGTTGCTCGCGTAGACGCGGCCGTAGGCGACGGTCGGCGTGGCGTAGAAGTACTCGCGTCCGTGCGCGAAGCGCGAGAAGGAGCGCGCCTTCCAGCGCAACCGGCCGGTCTTGCGCGTCGAGGGCGTAGAGACTGCCCGCCTGGTTGCCGATGTAGATCGTGCCGTCGGCGTAGGCGGGCGAGCTGTTGATCTCGCCGTCGGTCTCGTACGACCAGGCGACGCGACCCGTCCGCGCGTAGAGCGCGTAGACCCGGTGGTCCCAGGCGCCGACGTAGACCAGCCTGCCGACGACGAGCGGCGTCGACTCGCTCGCGAGCGGGCGGCTCCAGACGATCTTGCCCCGCCTTGCCGTCATCGCCATCACCGCGCCCGGCCCGGGAGCGCGGGCCGAGTTGCACGGCCTGGGGACGAACGAGGCGAAGACGAGGCCCAGCCCCAGGGTCGGCGAGGCGGCCGAGCAGTACGGCACGCGCTTGCTGCCAGACGACCTTGCCGGTCTCCGGGTCGAAGGCGAGGAAACGCCCGGTCAGGTTGCTGACGTAGACGAGCCCGTAGCCGATCGCCGGCGGGAACTCCAGGTAGTGGCCCGTGCGCGCCATCCAGAGCTGCCGGTAGGGCGGCCGGTGGGCGAACGGGGAGAGGTGGGTGCGCCGCTGGTCGTAGCCGTACGTCGGCCACGGCACCCGCCGCGACGGCCGCGCGCGGCCGCTTCTCCGTCACCGGCTCGGTCGGCACGAACTCGACGGTCGAGGAGCCGCGACCTCGCGCGTGCTCGGTGGCGTGCTGGTACCAGAGCCAGGCCGCCAACCCACCGGCGACGACAAGCACGAGTGCGCCGAGACCGGCCGCGAGACCACCGGCGACGGGTCACGCGCTTCGGGACGGCGACCCGGACGGAGGCGGCGGCGTCCCTGGTGCTCGCCGTCGAGCATCGGGTCAACGTGAGCGGACGCGCCCAACGACGCCGTAGGCCGAGATCCTTCGTCACGGACGGCCGGTTCCGGACTGCCACGCAGGTAGCCGAGCCTCGAGCGCTGGACGTCTCGTCCACAGCCCGCTGCGCGGTCCCGTCAGCATCGCATCACGAACACGTCGTAATTCGCCTTTTCGTTCCTCGTCATCTGCTCGAGCTCGTTCCAGAGGTTGTCAAGCAGCTTCGAGGTGGTCGGCCAGAGCGCCGAGCCACCGAAGTTGATCGTCCCCGCGGCGAAAACCTTCGCGCCGCGCTGCGTCGTGTAATACGCCATCTCCGCCGAACGACCGGGGCCGAAGACATCCGGTACTCGCGCGAGCGACGCGGACGCCGGGCGGGGACGCTGACGTGCGGGTGTCGATCTCGATGCCGTAGCGTGCCGAATCGATCTCCATTCAGCGAGTCCCGTGCCGCGGAACAGCCATGGCGCCTTCGTCGGCTGCCGTGACGACGTAGGGCTGCGTTCGGCCAGCGATCCTGCGTTCCAGCTCGAGGTATTGCACACCCACGAGAGCGGCCTCGGGCCGGCCGAGGTCGCGCCAGCGGCCAGTGTGGAAGAGCGCGCTGCCCGCGCCGCTCCACGCGGACGAAGAAGTTGTTGGCGGAGAGGAAGGCGAGGTTGCCGCCGAGGTCGCGATAGCGCTGGATGACGTCGAACTCATGCGCCGTCACGTATTCCTCGTGACCCGGGAAGACGATCGAGGTCGTACGAGACGAGCCAGCTGCGTCTCCGCTCGCGACGCGGTCGAGATCGTCGTCGCTGAGGAAATCCGCCTACCTGCCCGTTCAGTGCCAGCCAGTGGACGAAGCCGCGGTCGTAGTGCCGGTAGTGCGGCGGTACGCCGGCATTGAGAAAGGGACGCGACATGTCCACGCTCGGGATCCGGCGGTCCGCGTACCACGTGTCCCCGACGCCGTCTCCGTCGACGTCGCGAAAGTTGTACGCATGCCATGTGTTCGTCGGCAACACGACGGCGACGCGATGCTCGCCCAGTTCTCGTGGTCGCACAATGAAAACGGCATAGCCAACCCGCCCAGCACCCGTAAGGCGGGCGAAGTACAGACCGCTCGTCCAGTCGCGGATCGCAACAGAGACGCGGGCACCGCGAGGGGCGGTGGTGAAGCCTGTAACCGGCACGCCTGTGAGTGGGCCGCTTCGGGCGGAGCCCGTCTGAGCCGGCCCGGCTCGGAAGATCTGGACGTGGGCCGTCCTCGGACGGCTCCAGAAGACCAGCCGCGCAGTCTCACCCGGCGCATAGCTTCGCCGCTCGAACACAGCTTCAATCGGAGCCTGGCTGGGCCTCGCGTCGGCGAGCGCCGGTGAGCGTCAGGCCAGCCGACATCACTGCCGGAACAGCAACCCGAGCGAGCACCCAAGACATGGGCGTATTGACTCGGCGGGTACCAATTCGAAGCTAACAACCCGCTCATCGCCCGTGCGACCGCTGACTCAATTATCTCCGAGAGCCGGCGGCTCACCCGCCCTGGACGACGACCCGCGCAGCTGCAGCTCGGCCGTTCGCGGTCACGAACAGGCGGTAGTCCCCCGGCTCGGCCGGGCGCGCGCAGCCGCAGCACGGGCGGCGCTCCCGTCCCCGTGCGGCCGGCGAGCCGCCACGACCGTGCGCCGCATCCGTCGAGCACGCCGACCGCGAAACAGCGCGCCGGGCTGCGTGCGATAGAGGGCCGGCACGAGCTCGACGTAGCGGACGCGGACCACGCCGCCGCCCGCCGGCCGCGAGCGGTTGCCGGCGAGATCGGTCGCGACCAGCGTCAGCGGATACGTCCGCGCGCGCACCGGCCGCTCGTCGACGCGGCCGAACCACTCGAGCTGCCCGCGACGGCGGTAGCCCTTGCTCTTGACCCGGCGGACACCTCCGACGCGCAGCACCACCTGCACCGGCTCGTCGGCCGCGTAGCCGACCCCTACGCGCTCGGCCCGGCCGTCGCCGTCGGGAGAGATGGTGCGCGGAGCTACCGACGTGATCGCGACGCGGGCCGGACGTCGTGTCGACGCGGATCTCGTTCTGCAGCTCGATCTCCTTCTCCAGTAGGTCGAGCCGGACGCGGGGGCGATAGCTGCCGTCCGGGAGCACCATGCCCTCGTCGTCACGTCCGTTCCAGAGGAAGGCGACAGGCCCCTTCCGTCTCGGCCGGTTCGTTACGAGGCGGCGCACCTCCCTGCCCTCGGCGTCCTCGATCGTGATCGAGACGACGTCGCCTTCGCGCAGGCTGAAGGCGATCCGGGCCTTGCTCGTCATGCAGCGGCAGACCGGAGAGAAGAGACGGGTGACGCGCACAGTCCGCAGCGGCGCCTGCTCGAGCTTCAGCGACTCCGTGTAGACGAACGCCGCAGCCGTGCCCACGAGCAGCGCCGCCGTGAGCGCGGCTGGGAGGTATCTGCCCAAGGCCCGAGGATTCTACGGCCGAGTCCGTGGCACCTCGTGCGTCACCGCCGGGCGTCCGTTCAAGCCTGCGGTGTAGCGTGGCGCGCGTGACGACCGGCTTGCTCCTGAGGGACGTCATCGAGGCCGACGTCCCCGTCTTCCTCGAGCACCAGCTCGACCCGGTCGCAAACGAACTGGCCGCCTTCCCGCCTAGGGGGGGGGCGCGCTCGAGAGGTTCCTCGTCGTCGAGAAGCGCCGCCCGCTCCTCGCGGTCGTCGCGAAGCACAACGTCGGCTCGATCCGGGTCCTCGAGAAGTGCGAATTCGCGCTCAGCAGCGAGAACGAGGAGCAGGTGATCCTCGAGCTGCGGTGATCCGCCGTCGCCATGCGATACTTCCCGGAATGAAGCGAGCTCGCGTCGTCCGCTCCGCCGATCCGTACCGCGACACCGACGTGATCGACGCTCGTGCGCCGCGCACGAACCAGGCGGTCGTCGGAGCGCTGGCGCTCGTCGCCGTCACGGTCGGCCCCTGGTGGCTGCTCGCCCTGCTCGCGCTGCAACTCGCGCTCGGCCTGACGCTCGGCCGACGGTGGTGCCTCGCCTGTCTCTTCTACTTCGAGGTGCTGCAGCCGCGCCTGGGCGAAGGACCGCTCGAGGACGCGCGCCCGCCACGCTTCGCGAACATGGTCGGGCTCGGCTTCCTGACCGCCGCGTCGCTCGCCTACGTCGCCGGGTCGGAGCAGGCGGGCGCGGCGCTGGGCGGCCTCGTCGCAGCGCTCGCATTGCTCGCGGCTGCGACCGGATTCTGCGCGGGCTGCACGGCGTACAAGATCGGCTACCGCCTGACGGGGCGGCCGTTCGTCTCCTGCCCGCTGCCGTCGCAACCGGCGCGCCAGTCCTGACGGCGCGCTTATCCACGACATAAGCGACGCTGATAGAATCCCGCGTCGTGAGCGCGACCGTCGAGACACTCGTCGAGAGCGGCGAGGCCGAGCGCCTGAACGCCCAGGAACTGCTCGCGACCGTCCTCGAGCGCTTCCATCCCGACATCGCGCTCGCCTGCTCCTTCCAGAAGGAGGAGTCGGTTCTGCTCGACATGCTGTTCGCTGTCGAGCCGAAGGCGCGGGTGTTCGCGATCGACACCCACTACCTCTTCCCGGAGACGTACGAGCTCTGGCGCGAGGTCGAGCAGCGATACAACGCGAAGGTCGAGGTGTTCGAGGGCCCGAGCCCCGAGGAGCTCACGGCGACTCACGGCGAGAAGGTCTGGGAGCACAAGCCCGACCTCTACCTCGCGGTCGCCAAGGTCGAGCCGCTGGCCCGCGCGCTCGGGGGCCTCGACTGCTGGATCACCGGCATCCGCCGCGACCAGTCGTCGACACGCGCGAACGCGCCGAAGCTCGGCTGGGACGCCGCGCACGAGCTGTGGAAGGCGAACCCGCTCGCCGACTGGAGCGACGACGACTGCTGGACGTACATCCGGGAGCGCGGGCTCCCCTACAACGCGTTGCACGACCGCGGCTACGCATCCGTCGGCGACACCCACTCGACGATCCCGGGAGCCGGCCGCGATGGCCGCTGGGCCGGCAGTGACCGGACCGAGTGCGGCCTGCACACATCGTGATGACCGAGCGTTCCTCGGGGCGCGCGGCTCGCGCTCCACCTCTCCACCTGGACGAGCTCGAGGGGGAGGCGATCCACATCCTGCGCGAGGTCGCCGCGGAGCTCGAGCGGCCGGTGCTGCTCTTCTCCGGCGGCAAGGACTCGATCGTCCTGCTCCGGCTGGCCGAGAAGGCGTTCCGGCCGGGCGGCTTCCCGTTCCCGGTGATGCACGTGGACACGGGACACAACTTTCCGGAGGTGATCGAGTTCCGGGACCGCCGGGTCGACGAGCTCGGCGAGCGGTTGATCGTCGCCTCGGTACAGGAGTCGATCGACCGCGGCCGCGTCGTCGAGGAGACAGGTCCGCGCGCCTCCCGCAATCGGCTGCAGACGACGACGCTCCTCGACGCGATCGAGCAGCACGGCTTCGACGCCGCGATCGGCGGCGCGCGCCGCGACGAGGAACGCGCCCGCGCGAAGGAGCGGATCTTCTCCTTCCGCGACGACTTCGGGCAGTGGAACCCGCGCGCGCAGCGGCCGGAGCTGTGGAATCTCTACAACGCGCGCGTCCGCAAGGGCGAGCACGTGCGCGTCTTCCCGATCTCCAACTGGACCGAGCTGGACGTGTGGCAGTACGTCGCCCGCGAGCGTCTCGAGCTGCCGCCGATCTACTTCGCGCACGAGCGCGACGTGTTCCGGCGCGACGGGATGCTCTACGCCGCGAGCGAGGTCGTCGAGCGCACGCCCGACGAGGAGCCCTTCGCCGCCACCGTCCGCTTCCGCACCGTCGGCGACATGTCCTGCACCGGCGGCGTGCTGTCGGAGGCGCGGACGCTCGAAGAGGTCGTCGTCGAGATCGCGGCGACCCGTGTGTCGGAGCGCGGCGAGACCCGCGCCGACGACCGCTTCAGCGAAGCGGCGATGGAGGACCGCAAGCGTGTCGGTTACTTCTGAGCAGATGCAGGCGACCGAGCTCCTGCGGCTCGTCACCTGCGGCTCCGTGGACGACGGCAAGTCGACCCTGATCGGGCGGCTGCTCTACGACACGAAGCAGATCCTGGTCGACCAGCTCGAGCACATCGAGGAGACGAGCGAGCGGCGTGGCGACGGCTACGTCAACCTCGCGCTCCTCACCGACGGACTCCGCGCCGAGCGGGAGCAGGGAATCACGATCGACGTCGCCTACCGCTCCTTCGTCACGCCGCGGCGCCGCTTCCTGCTGGCTGACGCGCCCGGGCACGTTCAGTACACCCGCAACATGGTCACGGGCGCGTCGACGGCCGAGGTCGCCGTCGTGCTGCTCGACGCGCGCAAGGGAGTCATCGAGCAGACGCGACGCCACACCTACATCGCCGCGATCCTCGGCATCCCCCACGTCGTCGTCGCCGTGAACAAGATGGACCTCGTCGGTTTCGCCGAGAAGCGCTTCCGCGAGATCGAGGCCGAGCTGGCGGAGCTCGTGCAGCAGCTCGGCGCGCGCGACCTGCTCGCCGTTCCGATCTCCGCCCTTCGCGGCGACAACGTCGTCGACCGCTCGGACGAGATGACCTGGTACGAAGGCCCGACATTGCTCGAGCACCTGGAGACCGTCGAGATCGCCGGCGACCGCAACCTCGACGACCGCCGCTTCGCCGTCCAGTGGGTGATCCGCCCGATGGCCGACGAGTGGCACGACTACCGGGGCTACGCGGGGCAGGTCGCCTCGGGCATCTGGCGCGCAGGCGACGAGGTGCTCGTGCTTCCCTCGGGCCGCCGCTCCCGCGTCGCCTCCGTCGACACCGCCGAGGGGCCGATCGACTTCGCCGCGCCTGCGATGTCCGTCGCGATCCGGCTCGAGGACGACATCGATGTCGGCCGCGGCGACCTGCTCGCCGACCCCGAGGCCCCGCCGGTTGCCGCGCGGGAGCTCGAGGCCAGGGTGTCCTGGATGAGCGAGCGGCCGCTCGAGCCGCGCGCCCGGCTGGCGATCAAGGCCGGCACCCGCTGGTCGCGCGCTGTCGTCGACCAGATCGTGAGCGTTGTCGACATGCACACGCTCGAAGACGGGCCGGCCGAGCGCCTGGAGCTGAACGACATCGGGATCGTCCGGCTGCGCCTCGCCGAGCCGCTCGCGGTCGACCCCTACGAGCGCAATCGCGCCACCGGCGCGTTCATCCTGGCCGACGAGGCGACGAACGACACGGTCGCCGCCGGGCATGGTGTCTGCACGCCTCGTAGGGGCCGGGCTTCACCCGGCCCGGGGCGAGGCAAAGCCTCGCCCCTACAGACTCGTACACTCAGTTCGTGGCTCCGATGTGGAACTGCCCGGCATGCGGCGCGCGCAACGCGATGGACGCAGCCGAATGCGCGTCCTGCGGCCGCTGGGCGAGCATCTTCGACCTCGAGCGCGTCGATGACGAGGGTGAGACCTACGCCCCTCCGCCGGCCGCCGCGGAGGCCCAGGTGGCTGAGCCGACCGCCGCTGAGATGGCGCGAACCGTGCTCGACTCGCTCCGCGGACGACCGCCGGAGGGGGCGCCGCAGACCGAAGCCGAGCCCGCGCCGTCGCGGCCGGGATCGATCATCAAGTGGATCGTGATCGGAGCCGCCGTGCTCTGGTTCCTGATCGCACCGCTGCTCGAGCGCCTCACGTAGGCAGGGCGACGCCGAGCCTCGCCTTTACGAGGGCCGCGGGCGACGACTGCTCGCCGACGAGAATCTCCTTCAGCGTGTCGCCGCGCAGGCCGAGGCGCAGCGTCTCGAGCGGGATCACCTCGTCGGGTGGGATGTTGCCGAGATTGACCTCGGGCCCGAACTGCTTGACGAACCAGGCCTGCGAGGATTTCGTGGGCGCCTCGAAGATGAGCGAGTCGACGTCGACCTCGTGGGCGATCTCGTCGACGAGCCCGGTGCGCATCTCGCCGGTCGGCCGGTAGATGCCGGCGGTGCCCCCCTCGCGGCCCTCGGTGATCACCTTCCAGGCTCCGGCGGCGAGCTCCTCCTTGATCCACTCGACCCACTGATACGGCGCGAACACCGCCTCCGCATCCTTCGACCCGACCTCGGAGAGGACGGTGAAGTCGCGTGCGAAGTCCTCGATCAGCTCGAGCTTGCGCTCGCGGGGGAGGTCGATCACCCCGTCGGAGATCTCGACGTGGGCGAGGCCCAGCTCGGTGACCCAGCGCTTGTACTCGTCCACCTTGTCCTGGGCGATCACGGCCTCGAGCAGCGTGCCGCCGAGCACGACCGGCTTGCCCGCCGCGCGCAGGAGCGTCGAGCTTGCGCTCGAGGTTCGCCGTCACGTAGGACGTTCCCCAGCCGAGCTTGACGATCGAGATGAACTCGCCGCTCGTCTCGAACACGTCCTCCCAGCCGCGCAGGCTGAGACCCTTGTCGATGACGTGCGTGAGGCCGCCGTCACGCGGCGGGAGAGGCCGAGGTCAAAGCTTGGCAAAGATCTCCTTCAGCCTCTGCTGGGCGCGATCCTGGACGTCGTGGTAGAGCGAGTTGCCGTGCGCGTCGATGCCGACGGTGAGCGGCCCGAAGTCCTTGACCCGGAACTTCCACAGGCACTCGGGCATGAGCTCCTCCCAGGCGACCTCCTCGATCTCCTCGATCTGGGTCGTCTCCAGCGCGGCAGCACCGCCGACGATCGCGAAGTAGACCATCCCCAGCCGCTGCATCGGCTCGATCGCCTCGTCGGGGAAGCCGCCCTTGCCGCAGATCGCGCGCACGCCGTACTGCGCGCCGAGCCCCTCGGTGAAGCGGACCATGCGGGCCGAGGTGGTGGTGCCGATGCAGACCTTCTCGTAGCGCCCTCTGCCTTCAGAATCGGTGCCGAGCTTGCGAACGCCGGGCGCCGTGTGCAGGAGGAACGCGCCGCTCAGGTCCATCGGCGGCTCGATCCCCTGGTCGAAGATCCGGATCTGCGTGCGGTCGCGGATGCCGATGATGTGGCCCTGCACGATGACCTCGTCGCCGGCGCGGAGCTTCGAGAAACTCGGCCGGATCCGTGATCGGGAAGGTGACCTCGTGGGTAGCCATGCCGTCTCAGAACTCCCGGTCGAAGTCGACGGTGCCGTCGGCGGCGACGTGGGCCGAGGCCCGCCGCGCCGCCCAGCACTGGTAGTTGACCGCCACCGGGTTGAGCGTCATGTGCGTGTCGGCGTGCTCGATGTGGCACTGCAGGACGGTGACGTCGCCGCCGAGGCCCATCGGGCCGATCCCCGTCTCGTTCAGGAGCCGGTACAGCTCGTCCTCCAGCTCCGCCACGATCGGGTCGTGGTTGCGGGTGCCGACCGGCCGCGCAATCGCCTCCTTGGCGAGGTACATCGCGTAGTCGGCGGAGCCGCCGATGCCGACGCCGACGATCCCGGGCGGGCACGGCTTGCCGCCGGCCCCGACGATCGACTCGAGCACGAACTCCTTGATCCCTCTGACGCCGTCGGCGGGGACGCACATCTTGAGGAAGCTCATGTTCTCGGAGCCCGAGCCCTTGGGCACGCACTTGACGTCGAGGCCGTCCCACTCGGGAATGAACTCCCAGTGCACGATCGGAAGCCGGTAGCCCGTGTTCGGGCCCGTGTTCTCGCGGGTGATCGTGTGCACCGCGTTCGAGCGCAGCGGATGCTCGAGGGTGGCGCGCTCGGTGCCGGCCTTGAGGGCGGCGTAGATGCGCGTCGGATGGAGCGGGAAGTGCTCGCCGACCCGGCAGGTGTAGACGGCGATGCCCGTGTCCTGGCAGACGAGGTTCTTCTGCTCGTCGGCGATCGAGACGTTCTTGTGGATGATGTCGAGCACGCGCTTGCCCGTGACCGAGGTCTCCGTGTCCCGGGCAGCGGAGAGCGCGTCGCGCAGGTCCTGGGGAATGTCCTTCAGCGCCCAGACGTAGAGGTGCGCGGCCGCGTCCTCGACGGCGCCGTACAGGTCGGTGTCAACGGTGGTGGTCATGCGCTCGCTTTCCCGGCTGCCGAGCGTCCCGCGCGGCGGCCGAACACACAGCATTCCAGCAGGCTGTTGCCCATCATGCGGTTGCGACCGTGCGTGCCGCCTGCGATCTCGCCGCAGGCGTAGACCCCCTCGAGCGTCGTCTCGGCGTGCTCGTCGATCACGAGGCCGCCGTTCTGGTAGTGCAGCACGGGGTAGGTGTAGATCGGCTCGCGCAGCGGGTCGATGTCGGCGCCGCGGTAGCGGCGGAGCATGTAGGGGAGCGAGATCTCGGCGTCGGCCTCCGCGATGCGGGTCGTGTCGAGCAGGACGGCGGGGCGGCCGTCGGGCGTCTCGACGCCCTTGCCCTTCGCCACCTCGTCGAAGATCGCCTGCGAGACGGCGTCGCGCGGGCCGAGCGAGTCGGTGAACTCCTCGCGGTCGGCGTTGAGCAGGACGGCGCCGTAGGCGCGCGTCGTCTCGGGGATCGAGTAGCCCTGCATCGTCGCGGGCCAGGCGCCGCCGTTCGGGTGGTACTGGAGCGCGTCGAGGTCGCGCGACTCCGCGCCCAGCCCGAGGGCGATCCTCGTCACCTCGCCGGTCGCGTTGGGGTGGTTCGTCGAGAGCTCGCCGCGCTCGGCCGCCTCCGCGTAGCAGCGCCCGCCGGCGGCGAGCACGACCGCGCCGGCTTCGATCTCGACCAGCCCGCCGTCCTTCGTCGCGCAGGTTGCGCGCCAGCCGGACGTCGGTGGCCTCGAGCGACGCGAGCGGGTGATGCGGGCAGCTCCGTGCCGCTCGCCCGCCTCGAAGGCCTCGCGCAGCGCCTTCGTGATCGCGTGCCCCGTCCGGTCGCCGACCTGGAGCAGCCGCTTGCGCGTCGCGCCGCCGCAGCGGGCAAGGCGGTAGCCGCCGTTCTCGCGGGTGAACTCGACGCCGAGCTCCTCCAGCCAGTGGATCGCCGACGGCGCCTCGGTGGTCAGCACCTCGACGAGCCGCGGGTTCGCCGTCTCGTGCGAGGAGCGCATCACGTCCTCGGCGTGGAGCTCCGGCGAGTCGTCCTCGCCGAAGGCGGCCTGGATGCCGCCCTGCGCCTTGGCCGAGTTGCAGGCCTGGATCGAGCCCTTCGTCGCCAGGCCGACGCGGGCGCCGGCGCGCTCGGCAGAGACCGCGGCGGCGAGCCCGGAGGCTCCGGAGCCGACCACGAGCACGTCAAAGGAGTGCGACACCGTCACCGCACGCTGATTCTACCAGCCATGAACTAATGCGTCGCATTAGCGTTCTTTATTCCGCAGACAGTCTCGCTTCAATCCGGGAAGCGGTCGAGTACACTCGCCGCCAATGCCGACGATCGCAGACGTGATGCGTCCCGACTTCATCGAGGTCGCCCCCGAGGACACCCTCGGCGAGGTCGCCGATCGCATGAACGCGATCAACGTCGGCGCCGTCGTCGTCAAGGACTTCGGCCGGCTGATCGGGATCCTCAGCGAGCGCGACCTGCTCAAGGCGATGGCCGCGCGCGTGCACACGAGCGAGGCGCGCGTGCGCCAGTGGATGACGCCGGATCCCATCACGACGACGCTCGACACCGACGTCGAGGAGGCGGCGCGGATCATGCTCGAGAAGGGCTTCCGCCACCTCCCCGCGCTCGACGAGAACGGGCAGGTCGCCGGCGTCGTCAGCCTCCGCCGCGTCGTCGCGGCGACCACGACCGAGTCGGTCTAGAACTCGGCGCAGTCTCGGCGCAGAGCCGAGACGCTTCTTGTTATTGACGTTGCTAGAACTGACAACGTCAAACGACGAGAGGAGGCCGACATGTTCACCGAGCTGACCGAGGAGCTGCTCGACTTGAAGACGACCGTGCGCGGGTACGGCGCAGCGGTCTACGCAGTCGAGGAGGAGCCGGGCTCGTGCTCCGGCTCCTGTTCGTGCAACTCGTCGATCATTCTCTGCTGCTCGTACGTCTGCTGGTGAGCGAGCCGTCCCTGACGGCGCGATCGGTGCCGGAACGACCCGCGCTCGCGCCCTGGTACAGGATGGCGCGCGACGACAGTCGCGTGTTGTTCGAGCACGGCGGCTCGGTGGTCACGCTCGAGGGCCGGGCAACCGAGGTCCTGCTGCCGACACTGCTCCCGTTGCTCGACGGGACACGAACGTTCGCCGAGATCGTCCAGACACTTGGGCACGTAGCCGAGCCGTCGATCGCCCAGGCGCTCGAGTCACTGGCCGAGGGCGGGCTGCTGACGGACGGCCCGGAGCTCCGCGTCGGACCTGACAGCGCGCCTACGGCTGCCGCGGCGGCGTTCGTGGCCGCCGCGACGCGGCGGGCGACGCCGCGCGCGGCACTCGCCGCGCTGGCCGCAGCGGACGTTGCAGTCGCCGGCGAGAGTCCCGACGGTCGCGGAGATCGTGCGCATCGCCGCGCACGCGGGGCTCGAGCAGGTGCGGCACGTGGCGCTCGCCGAGCCGCTGGCGGGCCATGACCTTCTGATCTGCGCACCGACGCCGGGCGAGGTCCCGCAGCTGTCCTCCGTCAACGCTGCGCGGCTCGCCCACGGCGGCGCTTGGCTGTCGCTCCTGCCCCACGACGGGCGGTCGGTCGTCGTCGGCCCGCTCTACCTTCCGGGCGAGTCGGCCTGCTACGCCTGCTACCGGACTCGGCGGGCAGCGGCCTCCGGCTATGAGGAGGACTACGAGCTCGTCGAGGCCGAGCCGACGAGGGCTGCGTGCCCGGCAGCGCTGTCGGCTGTAGCGGCGGGGCTGATCGTGACGCTGGCGCTCCGCTGGCTGGCGGTCCGGGACGCGACCCTCCCGGGGCGGTGTTACGCACTGGAAACCGGGATCGTTCTCGGTCTTTCCCTGCATCACGTCCTCCGGGTGCCGCGCTGTTCGATCTGCGGCCCGGACGAGGGCTCGGTTCCGAGCCCGTGGTTCAAGGAGACGGCGCGTGACGACTGAGTTGGCCGATGTGCCGTTCACCCCCGTCGACCAGGCCCTCGAGCGACTCGAACGAGTCGTCTCGCCGCTCGCGGGCATCGTCACGCACGTCGTGCGGACGACGCACGCCACGGATGACTCCCGCCTCGTCCACACGGCCTGCCAGGTCGCGTCCGCCGCGCGGGTCGTCGGGCACCCGACCCCGGACTACAGCGGTGGTGCCCACCTCGCGCCGGCCAGATCGCGGGCCGCGGCGATCGGAGAGGCGGTGGAGCGCTACTGCGGCAGTTTCGTGCCCGAGGAGCGCGCTCATCCTGGCCACGGCCGGCGAACTGGCGGCGGCAGTCCCACCGGAGCGCTTCGCGCTGTTCCACCCGGTGCAGGTTGCGACCCCCGGCTTCCCCTTCGTCTCCTTCGGCGTGGATACGCCCTTGCGCTTTGTCCAGGGCGATCTCGCTCGTCGACGGACAACCGGCCTTCCTGCCCGCCCAGCTCGTCTACCTTGCTCCGGCGGCCGCCGGGGAATCGCACGTCGGGTACTCGACGAGCAACGGACTTGCCGCTGGACCGACCTTCGAGGAGGCCGTGCTCGCCGGCCTGCTCGAGCTCGTCGAGCGTGACGCCGTCATGCTGGCCTGGAAGAACGGGCTGTCACTGCCGCTGCTCGACTGGGGCGGGCACGGGGAGCTCGAGGAGGTCGACAGCCGCTGCTTCGCTCCGACGCGCCTCCGCTACAGCGTGCTCGACGGCAGCGTCTTTCTCGGCGTTCCGGTGGCAATCGCGGTCGTGCACGGCCCGCCCGGCGAGCAGACGGCACTCTCGCTCGGAGGAGGTGCCGGCGCGACGGTGGCGGAGGCATGGCGCAAGGCGCTGTCCGAGGCCTTCAGCGTCTACCGCTGGCTCGGCCGCGAGACGCTCAGGGAGCCTGGGCGCGCGGCACCCGCGCCCGATGCGGTTCGGACGTTCGACGACCACATGCTCTTCTACGCGCGACACGCCCGCGCGCGGCTGGCCGCCTTCCTCGATTCGTCGGCCGAGCGAACGCCGACTCCAGCGGTGACCCCGCTCGCCGGCTCGACACCGCGGGCGCAGATCGCGGAGATCGCATCGATGCTGGCGGAGCGCGGGGTGTCTGCCTACGCGACCGACGTCACTACGCCGGAGATCAGGGAGCTGGGTCTCCATGTTGCTCGCGTCGTCGCTCCCGAGCTCTGCGCTCTCGACGTCGTTCACCTCGCCCGATTCCTCGGCGGCAGACGCCTCTACAACGCCGCTCACGAGGCGGGACTTCTCCAAGCGCCGCTCGAGCTTCCGGATCTCAACCGGCTGCCCCATCCGTTCCCGTGACGGTGGAGACGTTCCCGACCGCATCGGTGCAGGAACTGCTCACGGGGCGAGGGCTCCGGCTGGACGACCCGACCGAGACCTACCACGAGGCATCGCGAGCCTACCCCGGAGTGGTCGACCCGCTGGTGCGCGGTGCGCAGCTGCTCGAGCGAAGCGATGAGCTGCGCGCCTCGGCGGCGCGATCAGTGAAGCGCCACCGCGGGGTCTCCACCGTCTCCCTGCCGCGACCCGAGCTGGCCGGCGTCACCCTGGCGGAAGCCTTCGCGGGCCGACGCTCGCTGCGGTCGTATGGTCCACGGAAGCTCGAGCTCGCGGAGCTGGCGACGCTGCTCGGAGCGGCGTACGGCGTGACGGGAGCGTTCGAGGGCGCAGAGCAATCGGTGCGTACCGTCCCCTCGGGCGGCGCTCTCTACCCGCTCGAGCTCTACGTCGCAGCACGGCGCGTCGAAGGGCTCGACGAGGCCCTCTACCACTACGACCCGCTCCGACACGTGCTCGAGCTGTTGGAGCCGCTCGACGTCGAGAGCGCCGTCCGGGACGTGACGCCGTTCCCGAGCTCGTCTGCCCGGAGTGCAGCGGTGGTGTTCGTCACCGCGATGTTTTGGCGCTCCCGCTTCAAGTACGGCGCGCGGGCCTACCGCTTCACGCTGCTCGAGGCGGGGCACGTGGCCCAGAACATCCTGCTCGCGGCGACTGCGCTCGACCTTGCCGCCGTTCCCGTCGGCGGGTTCTTCGACCGCAGGGTCGACGCTCTCGTCGGTGCAGACGGCCTGTACGAGGCATCGCTCTACGTCGTGCCGGTGGGAGCGTCGAGTGGGGTGAGCGCGATCCCCGCCCTCGTTCTCTGGACGACGGTCGCCGCGACGGCCTTCGTCGTCGCGCCGCCCGTGGACGAGGCCGCTTCGTTCGGACCAGGGGGCGTGCCGCTGGGCGTGCTCGTCGGCCTTGGGCTCTTCGCCGTGCTCGCCCGCCGACGCGTCCATCTTGGCGCGTGGATCAGGAATTCGCGACGGCGGGTGCTCGCGCGCTGCGCGGTGCTCGTCACGCCGATCGGCGCTACGAGGAGGCGGTTTGGCGCGGGCTGCTGCTCGGAGCGCTTCTTCCGCTCGGTCGCCTCCAGGCGCTTCTGGTCGGCTCGACGCTGTTCGCAGCCGCCCACGTCCCGCGCCTCGGCGCACGCGCCGCGACGCATCTTTGGACGGGAGCAGCGTTCGGCGGGATCTACCTCCTCACCGGGGCGCTCGAGGCGGCGATCGCGGCGCATGCCGCCTACAACGTCGCGATCGGGCTTGCCCTCCTGGCGGAAACCTGTCCGGTTCGGCCAATAGACGCGCCTGGCGCCGCTTCCTAGCATGGCCCTACTCGCCCTCGACCCCAGCAGGGAGGCCTCCCTGAGGCGCGGACGGCCGTCGCGCAGCTCGAGCAGGTCAGTCGCCGCTATGGCGACACCGTCGCGCTCGACAATGTCGACCTCGAGTTGCTGCCTGGCGAAGTTCTCGGGCTGCTCGGGCCGAACGGAGCCGGCAAGACGACTGCGGTGGCGATTCTGCTCGGCCTCCGCGTACCGGACTCCGGCCGCGCGGTGTTGTTCGGTCGGGACCCGCGGAGCCCATACGCGCGACGCCCTGTCGGCGTCGTCCTCCAGGACGTCGGCTTCCCGGAGACCCTTCGCGTCCGCGAGGTGGTCGACCTCGTGCGGGCTCACTACCCGGAGCCGGCGCCGCGGAGCGAGCTGCTCGAGCGGTTCGGGTTGTCCGAACTGACCGACCGCCAGGCCGGTGGTCTCTCGGGCGGCGAGCGCCGACGGCTCGCGGTCGCGCTTGCTCTCCTCGGCCGTCCGCAGGCACTCGTGCTCGACGAGCCGACTGCTGGGCTCGACCCGCTGCCCGGCGGGAGCTGTGGCGGGAGCTACGGCAGTTCGTCGCCGACGGCGGCTCAGTGCTCCTGACGACCCACCAGCTGGACGAGGCAGAGCGGTTCGCGACCCGGCTCATCCTTCTCGTCCGAGGGAAGATCGAGATGACAGGAACGGTCGGCGAGGTACGCGCGCGGGCGGGGCTCTCCCGCGTTTCGCTGCGGGCCGAACAGCTGCCGCTGCTGGCTGCGGCAACGGAGATCGAGTCCGAACTCGACCGCCATGTCATCTACACACACGACGCCGATGCCGTCGTCGCCGCGTTGGCCCGAGCCGGCGTACCTCTTCGGGAGCTGGAGGTCGCGGCGCTCAGCCTCGAGGAAGCGTTTTTGGCGGTGACGGAGCGGTCGCAGTGAGGCTCGTCCTCGTACACGCCCGTGCAGAGACGCTTCAGCTCGCCCGCTACCCCGCCTACGTGGTACCGACCCTCCTGTTTCCGGCCACGCTGCTCCTGGTCTTCGGAACACGGCTCGAAAGTGACCCGCAGCGCATGATCGCCGGCTTCACCGCAACGGCGGTGCTCGGCGTCGCGTTCTTCCAGTTCGGAGTAGGCATCGCGCTCACCCGAACGACACCCTGGGAGCGGTTCGTCCGGACGCTTGGCGCCGGCGCGGTGACACCGCCTTGCCGCCCGAGTCCTGTCGGCTCTCGGGTTTGCGCTCGCATCCGCCTCGATCGTCGCGCTCGTCGGCGCCGCGTTCGCCGACGCGTGGCTCGCCTGGTGGCGCTACGGAGCGCTTCTCAGCGCGCTTCTGCTCGGCGCCATCCCGTTCGCGCTGCTCGGGATCGCGCTCGGCTACTGGCTCCCGCCGAGAGCGGCGCTCCCGGTCGCCAACCTCATCTACCTGCCGCTTGCGGTCATGGGTGCGCTGTGGGGAAAGCCGGAGGAGCTCTCGCGCTCGGCTGACCTGACGTCGCAGCTCTTCCCCTCTCGCAGCTGGATCGAAGTGCTCGAGCCAGCGGTACGGGGAGGCGCACTGCCGCTGCACCACGTCGGCGCGCTCGCGGCCTGGAGCGTGGTCTTCGGCGTCCTTGCCTGGGTCGGCTACCGCCGCGACGAAGGCGAACGGTTCACGTAGGGACAGATGCCGAAGGTGACGTTCCCGCCTTGCGGTTGCACGAGCCGAAGAGCGGCAGCAGTCTGCTCTCACCCCTAGAGCAAGCGCAACAGCGATTCACGCAGGGGACAGATGCAAGAGGCGTCTGTCCCGCTCACCAGATCGAGCGCAGCAGCTCCTCGACTTCACCTGTCGCCGGCCGCGGATTCGCCTTCGCCCCGTCGCCGCACGACCTGCCTCCGCGACCTCGCCGAGCTCCGCCTCCGGGACGCCGAAGTCGCGGAGCCGCTCGAAGCCGCCGAGCCGCGCGAGCTCCTCGACGCGCGCGGCCGGATCGTCGCGTGCGCAGCGCCCGCCCGAAGCGGGCGACGGCCTCCGGCACCGCGGGCTCGTTGAAGCGCAAGGCCGCCGGCAGGCAGAGCGCGTTCATCGCGCCCTGCGGCAGGCCGTAGCGGCCGCCCAGCGCCTGTGCCATGGCGTGGCCGAGCGCGAGCCCTGCCTGCTCGAGCGCAAGCGCCGCTCGGAAGGCGCCCTCGAGCAGGCGCGTGCGCGCGTAGAGCCAGTCGGGCCGCTCCGCGACGAGCGGGAGCGCGTAGTTGATCGCCGCGGCGCCCGTGTCGGCGTGGCGGTCGCCGCGCTCGGTGTGCCCGGCTGCGTAGTAGGCCTCCGCGCAGTGCGCGAGCGCGTTCATCGCGGTTCCCACCGTCTCGGGCACCGGCAGGCCGAGGGTCAGCTCCGGGTCGTAGATCGCCGCGACCGGCTTCGCGCGCTCGTCGCCGCCCCCGCCCTTGCGGCCCGGCGCGAGCAGCATCCCGTAGTAGGACGTCCACTCCGCGCCCGCGTAGGTCGTCGGCACGGCGATCGTCCGCAGCTCCCGCTCGGGGAGCAGCTCGGCCGTCACCGCCTTGCAGGTGTCGATCGCGCTGCCGCCGCCCAGCCCGACGAGGCCGTCCGCGTCGAGCTCCGTCACGCGCGCCGCCGCCTCGCGGACCGTCTCGACCGGGACGTGCGTCTGCACGCCGTCGTACACCCCGGCGACTGGAAGCTCGCCCGCGGACGCGGCGCCGCGCTGCGTCGTCACGAGCAGCAGGCGCTCGAGCCCGAGCTCGCCCGGCCACGTCCGCGAGCTCGGCGAGCGCGCCGGCGCCGAAGCGGATGACCCGGCTCACGCGAGGCGCTCGCGCGCGAAGGCGACGAACGCCTCCGCCGCGCGCGTGGCCACGCGGCCGGTGCCGCGGACGAGCGAGATCTCCCGCGTGCCGTCCATCCCCTCGACGCGCGCCTCCGCCAGCGCACCCGTCGCGAGGTCGGTCTCGACGGCCGTGCGCGAGATGAACGTCACGCCGTAGCCGCCGAGCACGGCGCTGCGCACCGACTCCTGCAGCCCCAGCGTGAGCGGCACGTCGAGATCGCGCAGGCGGCTGCCGAGCCGGCGTAGCTCGTCCTCGACGACCTGGCGGACGCCGGCGCCCTCCTGCATCACGATCAACGGCTCGGCGCGGAGCTCCTCGAGCGAAATCGTGCGACCCGCAAACGCGTGACCGGGCGGGCAGGCGAGGATCACCTCGTCGCGGAAGAACGGCTCGAAGCGCACGCCGCGGTGGCGCCGGGCCGCGCCGACGATGCCGAGCTCGAGCTCGCGCTCGGCGACGAGGTCGACGACCGTCTGCGTGTCGTGCACCTCGAGCGCGACGCGAACGGCTCGGTTGCGGGCTTGAAAATCGCAGAGGAGCTGGGGCACGACGATCGCTGCCGGGCCGGTCGAGGCGCCGATCGACAGCTCCCCGGACAGCTCTCCCTCCGCGCCCGACGTGACGTCCCCGACGATCTGCTCCTCCAGCGCCAGCAGCCGCTGGGCGCCTCGGTACAGCCGCCGGCCGGCCTCGGTCGGCTCGACGCGACGCCCCGAGCGGTCGAGCAGCTGCGTGCCGAGCCGCTTCTCGAGCGCCCGCACCTGCAGCGAGACCGCCGGCTGCGTGACGCCGAGACGCTCGGCCGCCTGCGAGAAGCTCTTCCGCTCGACGACCGCGCAGAATGCCGCCAGCTGGCGCGTGTCCATAAGCGAAGCTTATCGCAGAGGTGCCGCTTCAGAACACGCCGCGCTCGGCCAGCCAGGCCTCGAGGAGCGGATCGGTCAGCTCCGGCCCGGCAGGTGTCTGCCGCACCTCCGCCTTGCCGATCAGGCCGGAAAGGGCCCGGTCGACGCTTCCTTTCTTCAGCCCGAGCGGCCTCAGGGTCTCCTCCGAGTAGAGCCCGCCCGGCCGGACGGCGAGCGCGACGGTGACGCGCTGCTCGTTGACCGACAGCGACTCCCAGCGCGCGCGCAGCGCCGGCTCGGCGTCGGCGAGCGTGAGCCGGCGCGCGTCCACCCACGCCTCCTCGTCGGCCACCGAGCCTCGCGGCACCAGCTCCCAGAGCCGGTGGGCGAGGAGCATCGTGCGCTGCGGATGGCCGCGCGCGAAGGCGAGCAGCGGGTCGAGCGCGTCGCCGATGTCCCGGCCGGTGCGGCGGAAGCGCTCCTCGACGTACTCGGCGGTCTCGGCCGCGGGCAGCGGTCCCAGCTCGACCGCGATCGCGTGGTCGAGCAGCGGCCGCGAGGGATCCTCGAAGAGCTTCTCCATCAGCGTCGGCGCCGAGCCCGCGAACGCGTAGGCGGCCACGCCGCTCTGGTGCTGGATCACGCTGCGCAGGATCCCGTCGGCCCCGTCCACCCGCAGCAGGTCCTGGAACTCGTCGAACGCGATCAGGCTGCGGGCGCCCGTCCGCTCGTGCACCTTGGCCGGCAGGTCGAGCAGGCGAAGCAGGACGCTCTCGACGTCGAGCCGCGGATTGGACTGGAGCGAGGCGGTGAACCCGCCGGCGCCGAGCGAGAGGCCCACCTGCCAGGCCCGGAACAGCGCGTCCACGGTGCGCCGGACCCGGCCCGCGCAGGTCGCGGTCGTAGGCCCGCTCGATGCGGACGACGAGGCTCGAGAGCGACAGCAGCCCCTCCAGGTCGACGAGCGCCGTGGCCATGCCTTCGCCCGCCGCCTGCGCCAGCACGCGTCGCAGCAGCGTCGTCTTCCCGTAGCGGCGCGGCGCGACGAGCCGGACGGCGTGACCGCCCGCCGCGAGCGAGACGAGCCGCTCCGTCTCGCTCTCGCGATCGATCACGTCCTCCGGGCGCATGTCGCCCGCCAGGGTGAAGGGATTCACGTCGCGGCCGGCCATGCCCCTAGTCTGCACGGCGCAGGCGGTTCTGTCTACCTCATGCAGCCACAATGGTCTGCTTCGGTGCAGACCGATCTGGTACGGTCGCGGGGATGCGCGTCTGGGTCGACATCACCAACTCGCCCCACGTCCCCTTCTTCCGGCCGCTGCTCGGGCTGCTGCGGCAGCGCGGCGCCGAGGTCGAGGTGACCACGCGGGACTACGCGCAGACGCTCGAGTTGCTCGCCGCGGCTGGTATCGACCACGACGTCGTCGGCCCGCCGCACGGCGGGCCCCACGCGCTGCGCAAGGCGATCGCGATGGCCGAGCGGCTCCGCAACCTGCGGCGCTGGGCGCGCGGACGGAGGTTCGACGTCGCGCTCTCGCACGCCTCGCACGAGCTGCCGCTGACCGCGCGGACGCTCGGCATCCCCTCCGCCTACGCGTTCGACTACGAGTTCGCGCGCGTCCAGCACGGGCTCGGCTGCAGGGCGGCGACGCGCGTCGTCGTCCCCGACGCGATCCCCGGCGAGCGCCTGCGGCCGCTCGGCGCCCGGCCCGCGAAGGTGCGGCGCTACCCCGGCCTGAAGGAGGAGTACTACCTCGCCGGCTTCGAGCCCGACCCGGCCGTGACGGCGGCCCTCGGCGTCGACGGGACGCGCGTGCTCGTCGTCGTGCGGACGCCGCCGGACGTCTCGCTCTACCACCGCCACGGCAATCCGCTCTTCGCGAACGTGCTGCAGCGGCTCGGCTCCGATCCGCGACGTCCAGGCGATCGTGCTCCCCCGAACGGCAGAGCAGCGCGCCGACCTGCTGCGGCTCGCCCTGCCCTCGCTCGTCGTTCCCGAGCACGCCGTCGACGCCCAGAGCCTCGTCGCGGGCGCCGACCTCGTCGTCTCGGCAGGCGGGACGATGAACCGCGAGGCGGCAGCGCTCGGCGTCCCCGTCTATACGACGTTCGCCGGGCGGATCGGCGCCGTCGACGAGGGCCTCGTCGCGAGCGGGCGGCTCCGGCGCCTCGATTCCGCCGACGACCTGCGGCTCGAGAAACGTACCGCCGCCGAGCCGCGCATTCGCCGCGATCCGGCCGCGCTCCTCGACCTCATGCTCACCGCCCTCGAGGCCCGTCGGGTTTGATCGCAGCGCCAACGGTTTAGGATCACGGCGGGGCAGCCCTGACGAAGGGAGAGGGACATGAGGGTACGAACCGTCACGGCGTGTGCGCTGGCGATCGCTCTCGCAGCCGCCGCCGCCGCAACCGCCGGCTGACAACGACAGCGGTTTCACGACCTCGGCGCCGGCCATGCTGAAGGGCTTCGACGGAGCTTCCGTGAAGGCGATCATCTCCGTCGGCGACAGCGTCGAGGGCTACACGTTCGAGTCGATTCCGGACGGGATCTCGATCGCAGCGGTCAACGGCCGCGGCACGGCGGACATCGTCGTCAACCACGAGCTCTCGCTGGTGCCGTTCCCGGCGACCCGCCAGGACGCCACGAACTCGATCCTCAGCAGACTGCGCCTCAACCAGCACAGCGCCGGAGTGCTGAAGGGCTCCTACGCGATCCCGAGCAGCGCCGGTTACCAGCGCTTCTGCTCGAACTTCGCCGTCGGCGAGGCGCAGGGATTCGAACGCGACCTCGTGCTCACGAGCGAGGAGGCGCGCGACATCGTCCTCCGCCAGGAGGACGCCTGGCACGGCCGAGCCCGCCCGGCGTGCTGCTGAGCGAGCCCGGCGCGGAGCAGGCAGGAGTGATGGTCGCCTACGACGTGAAGAGCGGCGCCTACAGGTCGATCTACGGCATGGGCCGGTCGAACCACGAGAACGGCGTCGCGGTGCCAGGCTACGGGCATCCCGTCGTGCTGACGGGGGACGACACGTTCGACGCGCCGGCATCACAGCTCTACCTCTACAGCGCGGCGAGCGGCAACGCATTCTGGAACGACGAGGGCAAGCTCTACGCCTTCGTCTCGGACATCCCGACGGTGAACGACTACGGCGACCTGTCGACCGCCTCGCCGTCGGTCACGGGGCACTTCATCGAGGTGCCGCCCGAGATCGCTACCGGCAAGAAGAACGGCCACGAGGTGACGTCGGCCGACTTCGGCTACCCGACGCCCACCACCGCGGTCCCGCCCACCCCGGCGATGCCCGACGGGCCGCAGTGGGTGCTCGAGCACTGGAGCAACATCAACAACGTCTTCCAGTTCATCCGGATCGAGGATCTCGCCTACGACCGCACGAACGGCAAGACCCTCTACTTCGCCGACACGGGCGAGCCCAGGGCGAAGACGACCGGCGCGCCGGCCGGCTGGACGAGGTTGATCCGCAGCTCGACCGGCGGCGGCCCGTACCTGAACGGCCGGCTGTACAAGCTCGCAGCTCAACGGCTCGAACGAGCTCGGAACCGCGACGCTCTCGATCCTGCCGGGCGCGAACTTCGACGACGCCGGCTACAACAGTGCGGCCAGCCCGCACCAGCCGGACAACGTCGAGACGACGAAGAACGCGATCTTCTTCACGGAGGATCCGGGCTCGCACAACTCGCAGCCGACGTTCGCCGGTGCAACGAACGCGCGTGTGTGGCGATACGACCTCGCCTCGCATGCGCTCACGGTGGCCGCCGAGGTCGACCAGGCGGTCCCGGGCAGCCCCACCACGAACAAGGGCGCCTGGGAGTCGAGCGGCATCGTCGACGTATCGACCCTGTTCGGAGCCGGTGCGTTCCTGCTGGACGTGCAGGCGCACGGTTGGGACATGGACGCGGGTACCGGCAACGACGCGCCCGCCGTGCCCAAGCGAGAGCGTGGACAGCTTCTCCTACTGAAGGTGAAGAACCCCTAGTAGCCGCGCAGTCTCGGGTTCGCTAGCGCGAACCCGAGACGCGCAAAATCCCTGAAGGCGTCCGCCTTCGGCGGCCGCGGTGCCTCCCCTCTCACATCACGTCTTCCTACTAGCGTACGCTGCGGCACGTCAGCGCAGCCGCTAGACGGTCTCTGCGGCGGGCGTGGCTTCGGCCGCGTCCGCCGCAAGCACGGTCCGCCGCGGCTCGCGGACGAGACGCGCGAGCGTCCCGACGACCTCGAGCGTGTCGCCCTCGTCGACCAGCCGCTCCAGCTCGCGCAGCTCCGCCGCGAGCCAGGCCGGATCGACCGGCGCCCGCTCGACCTGCATGATCGCCTCGTGTGTCGTCGGCGAGGCTCCCTCGCCGTAGCCGACCAGCTCCTCGTGCAGCTTCTCGCCCGGCCGCGCGCCGACGAACTCGATCACGATGTCCCGGCCCGGCTCCTTGCCCGAAAGGCGGATCATCTTGTCGGCCAGGTCGACGATCTTCACCGGCTCGCCCATCTCGAGCACGAAGATCCGGCCGCGCCCGCCGATCGCACCGGCCTGGATGACGAGCTGCACCGCCTCCGGGATCGTCATGAAGTAGCGGGTCATCTCGGGGTGCGTCACCGTCACCGGCCCGCCGTTCGCGATCTGGCGGCGGAAGATCGGGATCACGCTGCCCGAGGAGGCGAGCACGTTGCCGAAGCGCACAGCGCAGAAGCGCGTCGTGACGTCGTCGCGCGCGCCGTAGGACTCGACGATCCATTCCCCCAGCGCCTTCGTCTGACCCATCACGTTCTTCGCGTTCGCCGCCTTGTCGGTCGAGACGAGCACGAAGCGCTTCGCGCCGAACTCGACTGCGACCTCGGCCACCGTCCGCGTTCCGAGCGTGTTGTTGCGGACCGCCTCGAGCGGGTTCGCCTCCATCAGCGGGACGTGCTTGTAGGCGGCCGCATGGAAGACCACCCCGGGGCGGTACTTCTCGAAGACCTGCCGCACCTTCTCGCGGTCCTTGACGTCGCCGAGGATCGCGGCGGCGGCGTGGTAGCCGCGCTCGTCGACGAGCTGGCGCTCGATCTCGAACAGATTCGGCTCGGCGTGGTCGAGCGAGCACGAGCCGCGTGGGGCCGATGCGCGCGATCTGCCGGCAGAGCTCCGAGCCGATCGATCCGCCCGCGCCCGTGACGAGAACGACCTCGCCCGTCAGGTAGCCCGCAATGGCGTCGATGTCGACCTCGACCGGCTCGCGGCCGAGCACGTCCTCCACCTCGACCGCGCGCAGCTGCCGCGTCAGGTCGAAGTCACCGGCGACGAGCTCGGCAAGACCCGGCAGCGTCTTCACCGGCACGCCTTCGCGCCGCGCCGCTTCAACGATCCGCTCGCGCACCTCGCCGGGCGCAGAGGGAATCGCGATCAGCAGCTCGTCGGGCCGGTGCTCGCGCAGCACCTGGACCAACTCGTCCGTCGTGCCGAGCACCCGCACGCCGTGCAGGCGCATGTTCTTCTTGCGCCGGTCGTCGTCGATGAGCCCGATCGGCGTGTAGCCGAGCGCCGGGTTGCGGAGCATCTCCTTGACGATCAGCTGCGCGGCATCGCCCGCGCCGACGACGATCGCCTCCTTGCCGCGCGCCACGATGCTGCCGGGTCGCGGTCGCTCGAGGATCGTGCGCGCGAACAGGCGCGAACCGGTCACGAGCGCGAGACAGAGCAGCAGGTCGATGAACCAGACGCCCTTCGGCACGCGCGCCGCGTGCAGCTCGAAGAGCGTGAAGACGAGGAAGACGGTCAGCGAGGCGAGCACCACACCGCGGACTGCATGCCACATGTCGCGCGTCGAGACGTAACGCCACCAGCGGTTGTAGAAACCGCTCGCCAGGAAGACGGGGAGCTTGAGCGCGACGACCAGCAGGACGATGTCCCAGGCCAGGTAGCGGTCGTAGTACACCGGCCGCTGCTGCTCGAAACGGAGCTGCCAGGCGAGCCACCACGCGGCGGCGACCAGCACCGCGTCGACCGCGAGGCCCCACACCTTGTGCCGGTTGATGAGCCCTCTCACGTCAGGCGGCGACGCCCGCCGCGGCGAGGACGGTCTCGACGACGCGCTCCTGCACGTCGGCCGGGATCCCGCCCCACATCGGCAGCGCGAGGTTGTCGGCGGCCGCGCGCTCGGTCTCGGGCAGCGAGCCGGGCTGCCACCCGAAATCGCGCAGGGCGGGCTGCAGGTGCGTCGGGACGACGTAGTAGGCGGCGCTGGCGATGCCGGCCTCGGTCAGGTGCGCCGCGATCCGGTCGCGCTCGGGCGAACGGACGACGTACATGTGGTAGACGTGCCCCGGATCGTCCGCCGGCAGCTCGACCGCCTCGCCGAGGCCAAGCTCGGCATATCGAGCCGCCGCCTCGCGCCGCGAAGCGTTCCAGCCGGCGAGCCGCGGTAAGAAGACCCGCAGCGCCGCCGCCTGAATGGCATCGAGCCGCGAGTTCGTCCCGATCAGCTCGAAGTGCTTCTTGTCGAGCGAGCCGTGGAAGCGCAGCTTGCGCACGATGTCTGCGACGGTGTCGTCGGTGCAGGCGACCAGCCCTCCGTCGCCGAGGGCGAACAGGTTCTTGGTCGGAAAGAAGCTGAAGGTCGAGCACACGCCGGTCGTGGCGATCCCCGGCGCGCCGAATGCCTGCGCGGCGTCCTCGAGCAGCGGCAGCCCGAGCTGGGCGAGCCGGTCGAGCGGCGCGGGGCGCCCGAAGAGGTGGACGGGCATGAGCGCCTTCGTCCGGGGTGTGATCCGCTCCGCGACGTCCTCGGGGTCGAGGTTGAACGTCGCCGGGTCGATGTCGGCGAACACCGGAGTGGCGCCGACGCGCGCGATCGACTCGGCCGTCGCGTAGAACGTGAACGAGGGGCAGATCACCTCGTCGCCGCGACCGATCCCCATCGCCTCGAGCGCGAGTACGAGCGCGTCCGTGCCGTTTGCGACTCCGATCGCGTGTGGCACGCCGAGGTACGCCGCGGCCTCGCGCTCGAATGCCTCGACCTCGGGGCCGAAGATGAAGCGGCCCGACTCGAGCGCCTCGGCGAAGCGCTCTTTCAATTCCGGGATGAGCGGCGCGTACTGCGCCTTGACGTCGACGAGGGGGATCATTCGGATTCGGAGGGGCCAGTGTAACCCCGGGCTTTCGGCACGCCCGGTGCGCCGTCGTGCGAGCAGCTTCCAGGCCAGCCAGCCGATCCCTGCCGCCACCGCGACGGCGATCGCGTAGTCCGCGTACCGGAACGCCTCGTGGAAGGTCTCCCAGTTCGCTCCGAGCGCCCAGCCGATCCCTGCCAGGATGAAGCACCAGATCGCCGAGCCGGCCAGTGTCAGCAGCGTGTAGCGGACGAACGGCGCGCGGAAGACCCCCGCCGGCACGGAGATGAACGAGCGCACGACCGGCGTCAGCCGGCCGAGGAAGACAGCCCAGTCCTCCCAGCGCTCGAACCAGGCTTGCGCGCGGTCGAGCTTCGCCTCGTCGAGGTGGAGCCAGCGGCCGTGCCGCTCGAGGTACGGGCGTCCTCCGTAGTCGCCGATCGCCCAGCCGGCGATCGACCCGAGCGTGTAGCCGATCGTGCCCGCGAGCGCCATCGCCAGGTACGCGGGCAGTCCGCTCTCGAACTCGTAGCCGAAGAGCGTCACCGTCTGGCCGGCGAAGGCGCCGGCTGCGACCGCGCCCGCATAGACCATGACGACCTCGCTGGCGGTGGGGAAGACCGCGTCGACGAACATGAGCAGGAAGACGGCGTAGAGCCCGTAGTCGCCGATCGCCGTGGTGACGGCCTCGGTGATGCCGCTCAGGATCGAGGCGACGAGCACCGCGGGCATGGTACTCACACTGCGCAAATCTCGGCTTCGCTCGCGCGAACCCGCGACGCGCAGAAACCCTGAAGGCGTGCCTTCGGCGGCGCGGGGCCGCCGTCTCATCACGGCGGGTTGCCGCGGCCCTGCCGTGCGTTGAACCGCGAAGCGCCGCACGAGCTCGACCGAGCCGAGCTCGTTCCGTGCGACGACGCGCACCGCGTAGACGCCACCGCGCACGCGTCGTCCGTCCCGGTCGAGCCCGTTCCACACGAGGCTGATCCGGCCCGCCTCGTAACGGCGTCGCGCCAGGGTTCGCACGACCGCGCCGGCCGCCGTCTCGACCGTGACGACAACGCGTGCCTCGCGCGCCTGCCGCCACGAGATGCCGAGCGGCCGCCCGCCGGGCGGCAGGAAGAGCCGCGGCTTCGCCGTGGCGAGGAAGCCGAGCGTCGTGTTGAGCATGAACGCGCGGCTCATCGCCGAGCTCTGGCCGAGCTCGTCGGTGGCCTCGACGGTGAGCCGCCAGCGCCCGTCGGGCAGCTCGCCCGGGTCGGGCGCTGCGGTAGGGCCGGTCGTACGAGCGGGAGGAGGCGGGGGCGGTGGGGACGTCGGCGGCGGCGGGAACGGCACGGCGAAGGAGCCCACGTCGCGCGCCTCGACGGCGGAGTACGCGGTCGAGCCGTCGGGCGCCAGCAGGGCAACCGTCACGGTCGAGGGTCGTACGAGCTTCACCCGCAACAGCTGCTCGTCGGCGTCGCCGTCGCCGTTGGGGGAGACGACGGGCTCGGGCGGCGGCACAAACACCCCCGTGTAGAGGAAGACGAGCGCGTTGGAGACCGGGCGCGGCAGGCCGGCCGGACGGTTGAGCAGGTCGGCCGTCGAACGCCATCGTGGTCGAGCCGCCGCCGTCGAGCGCCATCGCGCGCACCGCGCCGAGGCGGACCAGGGTCTGAGCGAGCTCGAAGTTCGTCATCCCGACGCTGTAGCCGGGCTGCCTCCCGTCGACCGTGACGAGGATCACGCGGCCGTCCGCCAGCTGCCCGACGCCCGTGCGCGGTGCCGGCGGCGACAGCTGCGCGGTCGTGAACGCCTCGTTGGCGCGGAAGACCGGTACGCCGTCGCGCACGATCTGCGGCCCGCCGCCGAGCGCGTGCACGATGCCCGGCCACTCGGGGCGGAAGACAAGCCGAACGGTGACCGAGGACCCGGCCGCCTCGGCCTCGAGCGCCGCAGCAGCCGTGCCCCGCGCGACGAGCACCGCGCCGCCGATGGGGATGGGAACGGAGGCAGCTCGCCGGAGCTCGACGACCGGTGCCTCGAGGTCGGCGTTCGGAGCAGCCGTCGGGAAGGGGAAGAGCGTGGCCGTGACCGCGCCCGCGACGGCGGGTGTCCGGGCACCCCAGACCGGCGTGTAGAGCGAGATCTGATCCCGGCCCGGAGCCCGGTTCAGCTGGTGCAGCGTCCGCCGCAGTCCCGCCCCGCGCCACGTGCCGAAGAACGCAACGCGGCGGACGTCGAGCGTGCCGTCGGCCATGATCCCGAGGCTCGAGCGATCCGCTGAAGGTGGGTTGTCGAGTCGACCGTCGCGAAGGAGCACGCCGCTCGGCCTTCCGTCGGCGAACGTGAAGTAGTCGCCGTTGACTCCCGCCACGGTCGCCGTCCGTGACAGCCTGCGCTCCATCTCGGTCACGGTTTCGCGGCCGGTCAACGTCTCGTCCGGAAGCACCGGCGCGAGCATCGTCGTGCCGCCCGGCCTGGGCCCGGTCAGGATCGAGATCGCGACTACCCCGTGCGGCGTGAACTGGACGCCGCGCTCGAAGGAAACGCCGGGCCAGAGCGGCGTCCGCTGCGCCGCGCCCGGTAGGGCCGCGACGAGGCAGGCGAAAACAGCAGCGGCGATGACGGCGGCACGACGCATCCTCGGCTCCAGGGTACGCGCCTCGGGAACGAGTCCTGTACGTCCTTACAGGATCCGAACGACGCGGGTGGGGACAGTCACCGCAGGTGACTGTCCCCGCTCGTCGCGACTAGCCTGCGCGCTCGTGCTTCGCATTGCCCTGCTCGTCGTCCTCGCCCTCGCCTTCGCCGGCGCGGCGGCCGCGCACGCACCGACCACTGCGATCGGCCGCGCCGTCGAAGCGCTGCGTCACGTGGACGTCTCGTACGACCCGGCCGCCGTCGCTGTGAGCGAAGTGGAGGCGGGCGGCTTCGACCTGATCGCAGGCGATGGGGTTGCCATCGCGGTGCTGCCTGCAGCGGCGCTCTCCGAGATCGTGGGCGGGCCCGACGCGGTGGCCGCCGAGATCGCAAGCGAGGCCGGCCTGCAGGGGACACTGGTCGCGCTCGTCGGAACCCGGCTCATTGCGTGGAGCGATGCAGTGGCCGGACCCCGCCTCGCCGAGCTCGTCGGCCAGGCTCGAACGACACCCGGACCTCCTGCAAGACAGGTCGAGGCACTCGTCCGCTCCGTCCGGGCGGAGCCGACTGGCGACGGCGGCGGCGCACCGTGGGGCTGGATCGCCGGCGTGATCGGACTACTGCTCGTCGTCGGTGCGGTCGTGGCGAGAAGCAGGGGACGGTCCCCGTTCGCGGACGGTCCCCGAGGGTAGGGGCCGGGCTTCGCCCGGCCCGGGCGACCCGCAGGGTCGCCCCTACGAGAAGACCTTGACCTCGCGGTAGAGCGTGTCCCGCTGAACCGGCGTCTTGCCCAACGACCGGATCAGGTGGACGAGCTCCTCCGTCGACGTCCGGTGGGTCGTGCCCGCGGCCGAGACGACGTTCTCCTCGATCATCACGGAGCCCATGTCGTCGGCGCCGAAGGAGAGCGCCACCTGCCCCACCTTCATACCCTGCGTCACCCACGAGGACTGGATGTGGGGGACGTTGTCGAGGTAGATCCGCGAGACCGCCTGCGTCAGGAGGTAGTCGAACGACGTGGGCATCTGCTCGTCGGCGACGAGGTCTTCGAGCCTGTTGCCGTCGCGCTGGAACGTCCAGGAGATGAAGGCGCGGAAGCCGCCGGTCTCGTCCTGCAGCTCGCGGATCCGGCGCATGTGCTCGACGCGCTCCTCGAGCGTCTCGACGTGCCCGTACATCATCGTCGCCGTCGTCGACATGCCCAGCCGCTGGGCGTGGCGCATCACGTCGAGCCACTCGTCGGTCGTCGTCTTCTTCGGCGCGATGATCGCGCGCACCCGGTCGACGAGGACTTCGGCGCCGCCGCCCGGCAGCGAGTCGAGTCCCGCGTCGCGCAGCCGCGACAGCGTCTCCCAGATCGTCAGCTTCGAGCGGCGGGCGACGTGCTGCACCTCGCTCGGGGAAAGCGCGTGCAAATACACCGGGTAGCGGCTCTTGATCGAGCGGAAGAGGTCCTCGTAGTAGTCGATGCCGAGGTCGGGATGGTGCCCGCCCTGCATCAGGACGCCGGTCCCGCCGATCGCGAGCGTTTCCTCGATCTTCTTGAAGATGACCGGCTTCGGCAGCAGGTAGCCCTCGCGCGTGTCGCCGGGGCGGCGGTAGAACGCGCAGAAGTGGCAGTCGGTGTAGCAGATGTTCGTGTAGTTGAGGTTCCGGTCGACGATGAACGTCACCCGAGACGGGTCGTTGAGCCGGTTGCGAACTTCGTCGGCGACCCGGCCGACCGCGACGAGATCGCGCGAGCGAAGCAGCGTGACTGCGTCCTCGTCGCTGATCCGCTCGCCGTCGCGCGCTCTCGCGAGCACGTCGGCGACGGTGGGCCCCGCGACGACGCTCACGGACGCGCCTCCTCCCGCTCGCGCGAGTCCGCGACGAAGCGGAGCTCGGGCACGTGGTCGAGCTCGCCGACGTCCCGCGCCATCTCGAAGAAGGTGTAGAGCCCGGCGCGCTCGCGCGGCCCGAAGGAGTAGCGGAGCTTCTCGAAGTAGCGCGCGAGGAACCCGGCCGGGTAGCCGTAGCGCTCACTCGCCTCGTAGGCGAGCCGCTCCGGCTCGGCCCGCGCGAGCCGGACGGACGAGACGAGCGCGTGCTCGAGCTCGGCGATGCCGGCCGGGATCGGCTCCCGCACGGCCCAGACGGCGAAGACCATCGGCAACCCCGTCCGCTCGAGCCAGAGGCGGCCCAGGTCGTAGTGCGGGGTCGGGTTCTCGTAGGCCGAGCGCAGCGCCGCATCGCCGATCAGCAGCGTGGCGTCGGCCTCTTCAGCCTCGGCGAGCGGCACGATCGACGCCTGCGGGAGCAGAACGCGCGTCAGCACGACCGACGTCGCGCTCTCCGGCGTCACCGCCACCGACCCGACGCGGCCGAGCGGCATGCGCGTGACGAGCTGGATCGAGTCGACCGCCCCTTCGGACGAAACGCACATCCGAGGCAGCAGCCGTAGCCCAAGCGAGTTCCGCGCGTACTCGATCGACGAGATCGGGGCGACGTCGAGCTGGCCGTCGAGCAGCATCCGGTTCAGCTCCGTGGGAACGCCGGACACTTCCTCGACCTCGGCGTTCAGCCGGTGGAAGACGGGCGCCATGTTCACGTACGAGATCCGGCCGAGACGGATCACGCGGGTACCTCGTGGTCGTCGCTCGGCGGCTCGAAGAAGGTGACGAGATTCCCATCGCGGTCGATGACCCCGAACTCGCGAAAGCCCCACGGCTGCTCACGCAACGGCGCGTTCGGATGGACGATTTCCCGCTCCTGACAGTGGGTGTACAGCTCGTCGATACCGGCGACGCCGACTCTGATCGTCGTCATCGACTTCTCGGGAGCAATCCCGCTCGGACCCCAGAAATGGATCCAAGACTCGCCACGACCGACGATTCCGTATTCGCGCTCCGTGTGGAAGATCTCGTACCCCAGCTCCTCGCGGTACCACGTCGCAGCTGCTTCGACGTCGCGGGCCGGGATGATCGGAACCGAGGAGATGAATGTCGTCACTCAGAAACGCCGCAGCTCGTGGTAGAGGGTGTCGCGCTGGACGGGCACGCGACCCGCCTCTTTCACGAACCGGACGAGCTGCTCGACCTTCTGCTCGGTCTCGGTGCGTCGCGCCGGCGGCGTGGAAGATCTGCTCGCGCACCACCGTGCCCTGGACGTCGTTGGCGCCGAAGTGGAGCGCGACCGCCGCGAGCGGCATGCCCATCATGATCCAGTACGCCTTGATGTTCGGCACGTTGTCGAGCATCAGCCGCGAGAAGGCGAGCATCTTGAGGTCGTCGGTGCCGGTGGTGTGACGCCAGCCGCGCCGCTCGAAGACGGTGTTCTCCGGGTGGAAGGCGAGCGGGATGAAGGCGAGGAAGCCGCCGGTGCGGTCCTGCTGCTCGCGGAGCCGGATGACGTGGTCGACCCGCTCCGCGTACGTCTCCACGTGGCCGTAGAGCATCGTGCAGTGCGTCGGGATGCCGAGCCGGTGCGCGGTGTCGTGCGTGTGGAACCAGAAGTCCGGATGCTCCTTGCCGGGCGCCACGAGCCGGCGGACGCGCTCGGCGAACACCTCGGCGCCGCCCCCCGGCAGCGAGCCCAGCCCGGCGGCCTGGAGCTCACGCAGCACCTCCTCGTGGGAGAGCCCGGAGAGCGTCGTCATGTGGTGGATCTCCGAGGCCGTGTAGCACTTCAGGTGCACGTCGGGCATGGCGGTCTTGAGCGCCCTGATCGTGTCCACGTACCACTCGAAGGTCACGTGCGGGCTCTCGCCGTTGACCATGTGGATCTCGGTGAAGCCGGTCAGCTCGCGCTGGCGTAGCGCGTCCTCGACGAGCTCGCCGGTCGAGATCGTGTAGGCGTGCGGCTGCTTGTTCGTCGCGGCGAAGGCGCAGAACTTGCACTTCACGCGGCAGACGTTCGTCTGGTTGAGGTAGAGGTTCTGGATGAAGTAGACCTCGTCGGTGCCGCCGCGGCGGCGGCGCGCCAGGTCGGCGAGCTCGCCGAGGCCGAGCAGGTCGTCGGTCTCGAGCAGGGCAAGGCCATCCTCGAAGTCGAGCCGCTCCCCCGCCTCCACCTTGTCGCGGATCGGATCGAGCGTCGAGGTCCTTTCCAGCAGTGCCATCAGCGCCTTCTCTCGACGACGGCGTCTGCAAGGGCTTCCAGCTCCGCGCGGGAGGGCACGCCGTCCAGCGCCTCCCTCGCTCTCCTAGCGTAGTCCAGGGCGACCGCCCGGCTGCGCTCCAGGGCGCCGCTCGCGGCAACGCGCACCAGCACGCCCTCGAGCGGACCGCCGGCCAGCGCGTCGTAGACGGCCGGGTCCTCGCCGGCGGCGAGCAGCAACGGCAGCGTGGGCGTGCCCTCGCGCAGGTCGGTGCCGGTCACCTTGCCCGTCTCCTCCGCCTCGCCCGTGCAGTCGAGGATGTCGTCGGCGACCTGGAACGCGATCCCGAGCAGCAGGCCGAACCGGCCGAGCCGGGGATCGCGCGATCCGAGCAGGCACGCCGCCTCGAACAGCTTTCCTGTCTTCAGGGCGATCCGCTCCAGGTAGTCGTCGACCGGTGTCTCGGGCCGATGCTGCTGACGTCGCTGCAGCGCCTCGCCGCGCACGAGCGCCAGGCACGCCTCGCTGAGGATCCGCACGCCCTCGAGGTCGCCGCGCCTGCGCCAGCTCGGCGAAGGCCCGCGCGAAGAGGTAGTCCCCGGCGGCGAGGGCCGCCGCATCGCCGTGTGCATGCCATGCGGTCGGTCGCCCGCGCCGCATCGGCGCGCTGTCGATCAGGTCGTCGTGGACCAGCGTGGCGGTGTGAACGAGCTCGATCGCGACGCTGCACTGCAATGCACGCTCGCGGTCGTCGCTGACGAGATGGATCAGCAGCGGTCGCAGGCGCTTGCCGCCCGCGTCGACGGCCTCGCCGGCGACGGTGCCGACGAGCCCCGCATGGCTGCCCACCGAGGCTTGGAGACGATCCTCGAGCTCCCCGAGGAACGGTTGCGCATCGCCGAGAAGCGCCTGCGCGGTCACGCCGCCTCCGCGACGTGAAGCGCGACGATCCCGCCGGCCAGGGTGCGGAAGCGAACCGCGGTGAAGCCGCTGCGGCCGAGCGCGGCGGCGAGATCGTCCGGGCCGGGAAACCGCCTGACCGAGGCGGGCAGGTACGTGTAGGCCTCACCGCCCGGCAGGACACGCCCCGCGAGTGGCACGAGCACGTCGAACCAGAGCCGGAAGAACGGCCGCAGGACGCCGCGCGGCCGCGTGATCTCGAGCACGCCGAGCCGGCCGCCCGGCCGCAGCACCCGGCGCAGCTCTCGCAGCCCCGCCTCGAGGTCGTCGACGTTGCGCACGCCGAAGCCGACTGTCACACCGTCGAAGCTGGAAGCGTCGAACGGGAGCGCGAGCATGTCTCCCTCGAGCCACTCGACGGCCGGTGACTTCCGCCGCGCCCGCTCGAGCATCGCCTTGGAGAAATCAAGGCCCACAACAGTGCCGGCGCCGGCGCGGAGATCTGCGAGGGCGAGATCGCCGGTGCCGCAGCATGCGTCCAGCACCCGGTCGCCCGGCCGGACGACCGACGCAGCAGTCAGCCGCCGCCAGCGCTGGTCGAGGCCGGCCGTCATGACACGGTTCATCGCGTCGTACACCGGTGCGATGCGGTCGAACATCGAGCGCACGCCCTGAGGGTCGAGCGTCCCCGATTCGTGCGTCACGTCACTGCCCCCAGCGGCGGACGAGGCTGTTGTCGATCCCGAGCTGGTCGAGACAGCGGGCGACGACGAAGTTGACGAGATCGTCCACCGTCTCGGCGCCGTGATAGAAGCCCGGCGCGGCGAAGAGGACGACCGCGCCCGCCTCGTGCAACGTGGCGAGCCCGCGCAGGTGGATCGAGGAGAGCGGCGTCTCGCGCGGCACGAGGACGAGCCGGCGCCGCTCCTTGAGCGCGACCGACGCGGCACGGTGAATCAGGTTGGCCATCGCTCCCGCCGCCAGGGTTCCGACCGTGGACATGGAGCAGGGGCAGACGACGTAGCCGTCCACGCGCGCCGAGCCACTCGCGTACTGACTCGTGTAGTCGTCGATGCCGACGACCGTGACGGCGTCCGCTGCGTCGCCGACGAAGCGCTCGAGCACGTCCTCGCGAGCAAGCGTGGGATCCCCGTAGAGCTCGGTGGCGAGCACCTGAATCCCCGCGCGTGAGGCGCACAGCCCCACGTCGCAGCCCGCGCCGGCGAGAGCCTCGAGCAGGCGTTTCGCATACGGGGCGCCGGACGCGCCGGTGACACCGAGGAAGACCCTCACCGCAGTGAGCGTAGATGAGGGCGACCCGGAGGGTCGCCCCTACGAGGCTCGTAGGGCGGGTCTGCCCGCCCTCGCGGCCTGCTACTTCTCGCCGTCGGAAGCCGCGAGGAACGCGCCCAGGTTGGCGAGGTTCTCCTCGCCGAGGTAGGCGTACGAGCCCATCACCTTGTTGCCCTGAGCCGCCGGGTTGGAGACGTAGGCGACGAAGTAGGCGGCGTCCTTGTCCGCGCCGACGTCGGAGAGATCGGGAGCGCCGAGGTTGCCCGCGCCGACGCCGAGGTAGGTGTGGCACTGCAGGCAGCCGGTCTGCGCGAACAGTGTCGCGCCCGCCTCCGCCTTCGCGTCGCCGACGAAGCCCTGCTTCTCCGCCCACTCCTGCGGCACCTGGTCGGCGATGAGCTCGCTGCCGAGGGCCTCCTCGGCGGTCGCGCCCTTCCACGTGAGGACGCCCATCGAGAGGATGACGAGCACCCCGGCGATCATGGCGACCGGACGGCGCAGCGGGCGCCGTTCCCGGCCCCGGTCGTAGAACGGGAGCCCGATCAGCAGGATCAGCGCGATCGTCGGGACGCCGACCGTGCCGAGCACGACCGTCTCCGGCCACTTGAAGATGCGTAGGAGGTAGAAGAGGAAGTAGAAGAACCAGTCCGGCCGCGGGATGAAGTTCGTCGTGCCCGGGTCGGCCTTGGCCTCGACGAGCGGGCCGAGGAGTCCGGATCGAGTCCTTCGCCCTCCGCGGTATCGCCCGCGCTGAAGTACCAGACGCAGGCGAGCCCGACGATGACGACCACGACCAGTAGCGACATGACCGTGTCGTGGAAGATCGCGTAGGGGAAGAAGCCCTTCCCCTCGTCGCGGACGTCTTCCTTGTAGCGCTTGAAGCCGTCGCGCTCCGCCTGCAGCCGCTTGGACGCCACTACGTTCCGCCCCCGTTCTCGGGCGGGCGGATCAGGCCTTCACGGCCCTGGGGCTCGGGAGCGGTCCGCTCGCGGCCGGCGCCGTGGGCGACCAGGGCGGCGACGCGACGCCGAGCCGGGTGACGAGGTAGATGTGGAGGACGATCAGCCCGATCAAGGCGCCCGGGAGCAGAAGCATGTGGATCGAGTAGAAGAGCGAGAGCGTGTCGGGGTTGATCGAAGCCCCGCCCTGCAGGAACTGGGCGAGGAAGGGGCCGAGAAACGGCGCCGTCGCGTTCAGGTTGATCCCCACGACCGTCGCCCAGTACGACGTCTGATCCCAAGGCAGCAGGTAGCCCGTGAACCCCTCGAGCAGCCCGAGCGGGATGATCATGGCGCCGACGATCCAGTTCAGCTCGCGCGGATACTTGTAGGCGCCGAACAGGAACACGCGGCCCATGTGGAAGAAGATCAGGATGATGAAGACGCTCGCGCCCCACTTGTGCATCCCGCGGACGAGCCACCCGAGCGTGACGTCGTTCGTGATGTGCAGGATCGACTCGTACGCCCGGTCCGGGTCCGGCTTGTAGTACATCGCCAGGACCACTCCTGTCACCGCCTGGACGATGAAGGCGGTGAGCGCCGCCGAGCCGAGTGTCTGCGACCAGCTGATGTCGTGCGGCACCTTGCGAAAGAGGAACCACTTCGTATAGCCGACGAGCCCCGAGCGCTCCTCGACCCAGTCGAGCGGGATCAGGACCGCCTGCTCGAGCTGCTGTCTGCGCTTGTGCTTGGGCATCCGGCGGCCTAGCTCCCCGGCACCGGGAACGGGTAGAGCCACTGCTCCAGGCCGTCCACGTGGACGCCCGGGTAGGAGCGGGTGTACTGCTGGATCTTCGCGTTCGCCCCGGTGCCTTCGACCGTGCCGACGCTGTAGATCTTGATCAGGCTGAGGTTGCCGTCGCGGATCGCGAACTCGAACCGGTCCATCGAGCGGACGGGCGGGCCCGCCGTCCGGTTGCCCTCGCCGTTGTACTGGCCGCCGTGGCACGGGCAGCCGAAGCTCGCCGCGAGCACGGGCTGGAGGGTGACCTCGGGCTGCGTCTCCGTCTTGTACGAGATGGGGTCACCTTCATAGGGCCCGTTCGCCTGCACCGGGCAGCCGAGATGGACGCAGCGGCTGAAGAGGATCGTGAAGCTGGGCTGGCCGTTCTTCGCCCGGCCGTTGTTGCGCACGTAGGCAGTCCGGCGGGAGACATCGCCCTGGTCGGGGTTCTCGAAAAAGGTGGCAATCACGTACTTGCCCTCGGGGAAGTTCGAGAGCGGCCCCAGGTCGACCTCGGGCAGGTCATGACTCTCGAACGCAGGCAGCACGGCGAAGCCGAGCACCGGCAGGGTGACCACGGCGCCGATCGCGGCGCCGAGCCCGATGGTGGCCGTGGAGAGGAAGACCGAGCGGTCGTAGACCGGGATCTCCGGCTCCTCGGCCTCGTCCTCCGCCTCCACCGCGGCGGTGACGGGGACCGCGGCGTGGTGCGTCGTCATGAGGTCCCGCACCCAGAGGAAGCCGAAGACGAGCGTGATCACGGCGCCGACGACGAGCACCGGGACGCTGACGATCAGACCGACGAGCGTGCACGCCAGGCCGATCGCGAACCCGATCGGCCAGAGGCTCGGGGACGGGACGTGCGGCTTCTCGTGATGGGTGTCGGTCACTCGCTCGGCTCTCCTGCGGGATTCAAACCTGGTGCGCTCGGGCGTGTCAACGACGTAACAGCCGTCGCGAGCGGCGGCCTGGCGCATTCTGCACGGCGGAGCCGGACGGCGTTCCGGGTACTGCATACTCGTCCCAGCGGCGGTCGACGAGCGCCCGCACCTCGTCTGACATCACGATCTCCTCCGGCCAGGGACGGGCTCCTTCGGACGGCCCCTTCTCCGTCGCGTCGATGCCCATTTTTCCGCCGTAGCTCTCGAGGGGTGCCGAATGGTCGAGTTGGTCGGCGGGGCCTTCGGTGAGGACGACGTCCCGCTTCGGGTCGACGTTGGCGCAGACGCGGAAGAAGACCTCCTCGTAGTCGTGCACGTCGACGTGAGCGTCCACCACGACCACGGACTTGGAGAGCGACAGCATTCCGAGCCCCCAGATCGCGTGCATCACCTTGCGGGCGTGGCCGGGGAAGGCCTTGCGGATCGAGACGATGACGCAGTTGTGGAAGGCGCCGGCCACGGGCAGGTCGTAGTCGACGATCTCCGGCACGGTCATTCGGATCGCGGGGAGGAAGATCCGCTCGGTCGCCTTCCCCAGCCAGGCGTCCTCGGCCGGCGGCTTGCCCACGACGATCGACGGGTAGATCGCGTCCTCGCGCATCGTCATCGCCGTCACGTGGAAGATCGGGAACGGCTCCGCCGGCGAGTAGTAGCCCGTGTGGTCGCCGAACGGGCCTTCGGTCCCGGTCTCGCCGGCGACGACGTAACCCTCCAGCACGATCTCGGCGTTCGCCGGCACCTCCAGGTCGACGGTCTTGCCCCTGACGAGCTCGACCGGCTCCCCGCGGAGGAACCCGGCGAGCTGGAACTCGTCGATGTGCTTGGGCAGAGGGGCGCTGGCCGAGTAGGCGGTGACCGGGTCGAGGCCGAGGGCGACGGCAACCTCCAGCTTGCCGTCGGCGGCGAGCCAGTCCATGCGCCCGTCCTTGTGCGTCTGCCAGTGCATGAAGGTCGAGCTGCGGTCGATCACCTGCATCCGGTACATCCCCACGTTGCGCGTGCCGGTCGTCGGATCGCGCGTGATCACCGCGGGCAACGTGACGAACGGCGCCGGGTCGAGCGGCCAGCAGCGCTGGACCGGGAGCAAACCGAGATCGACGTCGGCGCCCGTGAGGACGACGTCGTGATGACGCGCGCGACCGACGCTCTTCGGCATCGAGTCCGCGATCGACTTGAGCTTCTTCAGGCCCTTGACCTTCTCCACGAGCCCTTGGGGCGGCTGCATTTCGAGTACGTCCTCGAGCTTCGCCGCCACGTCGTCGAGCGAGTCGGCGCCGAACCCGAGGCACATCCGCCGCTCCGTTCCGAACTGATTGATCAGCAGCGGGTGCTTGCTGTTCTTCGTCCGCTCGAACAGGAGCGCCGGGCCGCCGGCCTTGACGACGCGGTCGGTGATCTCGGTGATCTCGAGGTCGGGGTCGACCTCGGCGGCGACGCGGTGGAGCTCGCCCTCGCGCTCGAGGAGCGCGATCCAGTCGCGCAGGTCGGACGGCGGCGCCACGGCGGTCAGTCTATGTTCGCGAGCGCGTACTCCAGGGCGTCGTCGAGCGAGAATGCCGCGTCCGTGTTCGCGGGCGGCCTCGGGAAGATCGTCGGCGCAGCCTGTCCGGCTCGCAGCTCGGGACGGCCCCATTCTCTGTGCGCATCCGCGCCGCCGCGCCCGCGAGGACACCGGCGCGCTCGGAATCCGCTCCGGCCACGCGCGCAGCGCCGCGAGACCATCCAAGCAGTCGCCGACGCTCGCCGCGGCCGACCGAGCCTGGCGAAGCGTCCGAGCCGCTCGGCGAAGCAGGCGGCCGCAGCGTCGACGTCGCCTTGCGGCGGGCCGTCTCGCCGAGCCCGTCGAGCGTCGTACGCATGGTTGAAGTCGTGCACGCCCTCGAATCCGCGCACGCGGACGCCGCGTATTGCTCGACGGCCGAAACGAGGCTCGCTTCGCGAGTGCCCGACCATCGGCGCACGCCTCGGTCCGAGCTCGACGCTCCACCGAGTGCGACGCACTCCTCGGCGTTCCGCGGCGCGCGATCGTCGTGACCGTCCCGTGGGTCGAGAGCCTCTCGAGAGGTCAGCAGCGCGCAGCATGAAGTACCGATGCCAGTCGATCGAGCAGCTCGACGAGCTCGGCTCGAGGTCTCAGCGGCGTCGAGCTCGCCGAGGTGACGCATCAGCTCGCCTCCGCGACGAGATGCGTTGAAGATCTCGCTCGCGAGAGCTGGTCACGCCGCGCGAGGACCAGGCGCGCCCGAGCGGATCGCCGCTTCACGCGCGATGACCGGTCGACCGAGCAGTGCATCCATCGCGCAGTGCACTCGGCAGAGCCACAATCGAGGAGGTAGGACGAGAGTCGCAGCTCGCTCTCGGTCACCGATCCAGCATGCAGCCGATCGCAGCGCGGAAGTTGTCCTGTTCTCGCGCAGATGCGCTCCACGGCTCCCGCTTCCACGACGTAGCCGACTGACCCGCGTTCGACCTGGCCAGCTCGGCAGGAAGTAGGTCGGCGTGACGCGTCGACCGGCGCGACTTGGTCCGGCGTCGTCGGCGAGCCGCTCGGCTGCGTACTCGCGGATCGTCTCGAGCATCCAGTAGCGCGGACCGCCGTCGGCGTCGCGCCGCCGAGCAGGCTCTTGTCGAGCAGCGACTGCAGCGTGTCCGGGTCGGCGTCGCAGACCGCCTCGGCGGCCTCGTAGCGTGCAGCCGCCGGCGAAGACGGAGAGGCCGCGGAAGAGCCGCTGCTCGTCCGTCGTCGAGCAGCTCGTAGCTCCACTCGATCGTCGCCCGCAGCGTCTGCTGGCGCGGGTCGGCGTCGCGGCCGCCCTTGAGCAGGTCGAGCCGCTGCCCCAGCCGCTCGAGCAGCTGCTCGGGCGAGAAGACGACCGTGCGCGCGGCGGCGAGCTCGAGCGCGAGCGGCAGGTTGTCGAGCCGCGTCACACAGCTCGGCAACCGCCGCTGTCGGCGACGAACGCCGGCTGCAGCGCCCGCGCGCGCGCGAGCGAACAGCGTCGACGCCGTCCGTCGTCGCCGAGCGACGGCACGGCCCAGACTGTGCTCGCCTTCGCAGCTGCAGCCGCTCGCGGCTCGTCACGAGCACGCGTCGGGCCGTCGGACATCGCGCAGTCGCGCGACGTCGTCCGCCAGCGTCCGGCAGCAGGTGCTCGACGTTGTCGAGGAGCATGAGCAGCGCGCTTGCCGGCGAGCGGTCGGCGAGCATGTCGCAGCGGGCTCGTCCGGCTGCTCCTCGACGCCGAGCGCCTGCGCGAGCGGCGGGAGCACGAGCGCCGGGTCGCGGAGCGGCGCGAGCGGCACCCACCAGACGCCGTCGGGGAAGCGCTCGGCCGCCTCGGCGGCGGCCTGCAGCGCCGAGCCGCGTCTTGCCCGTGCCGCCCGGGCCCGGTCAGCGTCACCAGCCGAACGTCGTCGCGGCGGCGAGCAGCGCCACCACCTCCGCCAGCTCCCGCTCGCGGCCCAGGAACGGCGTCGCCGGCACCGGCAGGTTCGTCCGGTAGAGGCTCTTCAGCGGCGGAAACTCGTCGTCGCCGAGCTGGTAGACCCGCTCGGCGCGCCGACAGATCCTTGAACCGGTGCTCGCCCAGATCGACGCAGCGCGCCGCCGTCGACCAGCGCGGCCGTCGATGCCGACACCAGCACCTGGCCGCCGTGGCCGGCCGCCGCGATCCGCGCCGCGCGGTGACGTCCACGCCGACGTAGCCCTCCTCGGTGACGAGCGGCGTCCCCGTGTGCACGCCGACCCGCACCCGAATCGGCCCGAGCTCGAGTCGGTCGGTGAAATCGCGCCGCCGCCGCGAGCGCACCCGGCGCCGTCGGAAACGCGACGAAGAACGCGTCCCCCTGCGTGTCCACCTCCACCCCGCCGTGCCGGGCGAATGCCTCCCGCAGCACCCGCCGGTGCTCGGCCAGCGCCGCCGCGTATGCCTCCGCCCCCAGCTCGTGCAGCAGCCGCGTCGAGCCCTCGACGTCCGTGAACAGGAACGTCACCGTCCCGCGCGGAAGCTCCTCACGCATGGCGAAGCATCGCGCGCGGCGCACGCGCGGTCTAGGTAAGCGACGTCAGGCGGCTAGACGTAGGGCCATCGTCTCGCTCGATCGCCTTCGCTCGAGCGAGATCCCGTAACGGCACCAGCGTCACGGCGCCACCCGCTCGGACGAAACGGGCACAATCGGCCGCCTCGCGAAGGGCGGCCGCGATGCCGCGATCGATCGGCTTCAGCGAGATTGCCCAGCGTCCGCTTCGACCGCGGCGAGCCGTCGAGACAGTCGGCGGCCAGCCTTCGTGCTCGCTGAGCTCGACACGCCCCACGGGCGCCGTAGCGAACCACAGGCGTGCCTCTTCGGCGTCGTCCTCGCCTCCGTGCGACCGTCGCCGAGGATCCCGGGTCGCGAGCAGGTTGTAGGCGTGAACGCCTCGAAAGCCGCGCTCTGCTTCCGCGCGAAGCTGCATCGGCCGTGCTCGTAGTCTGCCGCGGGCAAGCTCCAGCTCGGCAAGAGAGGCCTTCGCGCGGACGCCGCCGCCAAGTCTCAGGCTCTCGCGCAGGTGAGCCTCGGCATCGTCCAGCTCCCCGCGGTGGATCAGGATCTCGGCCATGTCTGCGTTCGACGTAGCTTTCGAGCCGGTCGTTGTCTTCGAACGAGATCGAGGAGGTCCCGGAACACCGCGAGCGCACGATCCTCCGTCGCCGGTGAAACGCGCGAGGTCACTCGCAGCACGATGAGCAGGTTCACGACGACATCGGTCGGCAGGTCGGCCCGCCGAACGAGCACGGCATCGGTGCGACGAAGACCTTCCTCGGCCCAGCCGCTCGAGTCCACCAGGTGCACATCGCGCGGGCCCCCACCGCGAACAACGCATCGTCACCTCGTCTCCTGCGCCCAGTCCAACGCGGCGCGGAGGTTGTCGCGCTCCGCCGAGAGCCAGGCCAACCCTTCGGTGCGCGATGCTGAAGCCTCGCTCGTCACGCTCGTCCGCCTGCGCGATGAAGTACCGAGCATGCCCACGCCGCAACGCTTCGAGCTCGCCGGCGGCCGCGAGGCGCTCGACCGCGTATCTCGCGGATCGTCTCGAGCATCCAGTAGCGCGCGCCCCGCTCACCGACTCGCGCCGGCGGAGAAGGCTCTTGTCGAGCAGCGACTGCAGCCTGTCCGGGTCGGCGTCACAAACCGCCTCGGCCGCGTCGTAGGTACAGCCTCCCACGAAGACCGAGAGACCGCAGAAGAGCTGCTTGCTCGTCGGTCGCGAGCAGCTCGTAGCTCCATTCGATCGTCGCGCGCAGCGTCAGCTGGCGCGGGTCGGCGTCGCGGCCGCCCTTGAGCAGGTCGAGCCGCTGGCCCAGGCGTTCGAGCAGCTGCTCGGGCGAGAAGACGACGGTCCGTGCGGCGGCGAGCTCGAGCGCGAGCGGCAGGTTGTCCAGGCGCGCGCACAGCTCGGCCACCGCCGGGTCGACGACGAACGCCGGTTGAGCGCCTGCGCCCGCGCTACGAACAGCGTCAACGCCGTCCTCCTCGCCGAGCGACGGCACGGCCCAACTCGTGCTCGCCCTGCACCTGCAGTCGCTCGCGGCTGGTCACGAGCACCGTCGGGCCGCCGACATCGCGCAGCCGAGCGATGTCGTCCGCGAGCGTCGGGCAGTAGGTGCTCCGCGTTGTCGAGGAGCACGAGCGCGGCCTGCCCGCAGCCTCGCTGTCATCGTCTCTGCGAGCGGCGTCCCGGCCGCTCCTTGATCCCGAGCGCCTGCGCAACGGCCGGAATCACGAGCGCCGGGTCGCGGAGCGGCGCGAGCGGCACCCACCAGACCCCGTCGGGGAACAGATCCGCCGCCTCGGCGGCGGCCTGCACGGCCAGCCTCGTCTTGCCCGGTCCCGCCCGGGCCGGTGAGCGTCACGAGCCGCACGTCGTCGCGGCTCAGCAGCGCGACCACCTCGGCCAGCTCCCGCTCGCGGCCGAGGAACGGCGTCGCCGGCACGGGCAGGTTCGTCCGGTAGAGGCTCTTCAGCGGCGGAAACTCGTCTTCGCCGAGCTGGTACACCGCGCTCGGCGGCAGCGAGATCCTTGAACCGGTGCTCGCCCAGATCGCAGAAAGCGCCTGCACACAGTGTCCTGCTCGACCAGCGCGGCTGTCGACGCCGACACCAGCACCTGGCCGCCGTGCCCGGCCGCCGCGATCCGCGCCGCGCGATGAACGTCCGCGCCGACGTAGCCCTCGTCGGTGACGAGAGGCGTCCCGGTGTGCACGCCGACTCGCACACTGATCGGGCCCGAGCTCAGCGACTCGGTGAAGTCGGCCGCCGCGGCGAGCGCACCCGGCGCCGTCGGGAACGCGACGAAGAACGCGTCCCCCTGCGTGTCCACCTCGACCCCGCCGTGGCGGGAGAACGTGTCCCGCAGCACCCGCCGGTGCTCCAACAGCGCGGCCGCATACCCCTCCGACCCCAACTCGTCCAGCAGGCGCGTCGAGCCCTCCACGTCGGTGAAGAGGAACGTCACGGTGCCGCGCGGCAGCTCCTCGCGCATGGCGTCATCATCCGACCTCGAGGGCCTGGGCTCAACCGACACGTTCCGACCGCAGGCGCGAATGCTTCGGTCGAACGGCTGGGACTTCGTAGGGGCCGGGCTCCGCCCGGCCCGGGCGACCCCAAGGGTCGCCCCTACAGCGGCCGGCTCGCCTTTTCCCGCTCGCGCTTGTGCGCGAGGTAGTGCAGGCCGTCGCCGATCAGGATCACGGCGAGGAAGACCAGGCCGACGACGAGCATCGAGAGCACGACCTTCTTGCCCTCTTCGGCGGCGCTGGCGAGCACGATCAGCGAGGCGAGCATGGGCCGACTTTAACCCACCCTGCGGCCGTGCGTCGCGAGCGAGCGCTCGAACGCATCGCGCCCTGCCGCGGCCACCGCGAGTGCCTCCAGCTGAGTCGGGGTCACCGCCGTCGCGGAGCGCAAACCGCGCACCCTCGAGACGGCCCTGCCCCAACGTGGCCGCGGTCGCCGCCCAGGCGGCGCCGTCTCCCGGCCGGTCTTCCGCGCGGCACTGGGCGCAGAGCGAGATCAGATCGGCGAGGTCGTGCACCGCGGCCACATCGCCGGTCGCCGCGACCCGCACGAGGCCATGCGCGTAGAGGTAGTCGCCGAGCAGGAGCGCAACGTCGCGGTCGGCAGCCGCAAAGAGCCGCGGTCGCCCGTAGTGGACGAGGTAGCCCTCGTAGATCGTCTCGACTGCGAGCGCGAAGCGCTCCTCGGCCAGGGCGGAGAAGACAGGCTCGCGCTCCTGTTGGGACGCGGCCAGGAGCGACTCCGCCCAGAGAGGGCTCTCCGCCGCAGCGTCGGCCGCGAGCGTCGTCCAGAGCTCATCCTCAACCGGAGCAGGCGTCGACAGCCTCGATCGTCCTTTCTATCTCCGCGTCGCCGTGAGCGAGCGAGACGAACAGGCACTCGAACTGCGAGGGCGCCACGTACACGCCCCGGTCGAGCAACCCGCGGAAGAGCGCCGCGTAACGGGCCGTGTCGGCGCCGGACGCGTCGGCGAAGTCCCGTACCGGCTTGTCGCAGCAGAACAGCGTGAGCATCGCGCCGACGCGCTGGACGCGGCCGAACGGCGCCAGCCCGTCCGCGAGGGCCGCCGACCGCTGCTCGAGCGCTTCGTAGAGCGACGGGTCGCGCAGCCGCCGCAGTACGGACAACCCGGCCGCCGTCGCCAGCGGGTTCCCGGACAGCGTCCCGGCCTGGTAGACGTCGCCGACCGGCGCCAGCCGCTCCATCACGTCGGCTCGGCCGCCGAATGCCGCCAGCGGCAGTCCGCCGCCGACGATCTTGCCCAGGATCGTGACGTCAGGGCGGACGCCGTACCGCTCCTGGGCTCCGCCGCGCGCGACGCGGAACCCGGTGATCACCTCGTCGAAGAGGAGCAGCGCACCAGACTCGTCGCACAGCGCCCGCAATGCCTCGAGGAAGCCGGCCTCCGGCGGAACGACGCCCATGTTGCCCGCGACCGGCTCGACGACGATCGCGGCGATGCTCTCCCCATAGCGTTCCACCGCGGCAACGACCGATTCCGGGTCGTTGTAGGGGCAGACGATCGTGTCTGCCGCAGCGGCGGCAGGAACGCCGGCCGAGGAGGGAATGCCGAGGGTTGCGAGCCCCGAGCCTGCGACCGCGAGCAGGGCATCAGCGTGCCCGTGGTAGCAGCCGGCGAACTTGATCAGACGGTCGCGTCCCGTGAAGCCGCGGGCGAGCCGAATCGCGCTCATCGCGGCTTCGGTCCCGGACGAGACGAGCCGCACCATCTCCACCGACGGCACGGCGTCGACGATCTCGGCGGCGAGCTCGACCTCGGCCTCCGTCGCCGCACCGAAGGTCGTGCCGCGACGCGGCCGCCTCAGTTACGGCTGCGACCGTTTCCTCGTCGGCGTGGCCGAAGAGGAGCGGGCCCCAGGACATGACCCAGTCGACATACCTCTTGCCGTCGACGTCTTCGAGCCACGGTCCCTCGGCCCGGCGCACGAACAGCGGCTCGTCCAGCCCGACGGCCTGCATCGCTCGCACCGGCGAGTTGACTCCTCCGGGGATCAGCGTCGTGGCTCGGTGCCACAGCGCCGAGCCCGTCTCTACATCCATTCGGCGAGCTCCCTCGCCCAGTAGGTGACGATCGTCCCCGCGCCGGCACGCTTGATCGCGGTGAGCGACTCGAGCGCCGCGCGCTGCTCCTCCAGGTGTCCCGCGGCGGCGGCGGCCTTCACCATCGCGTACTCGCCGGAGACGTTGTAGGCCCAGACGGGACAGTCGAAACGGTCGCGCACCGAGCGGATGACGTCGAGGTACGGCAGCGCGGGTTTGACCATCAGCACGTCGGCGCCCTCGGCGAGGTCGAGCTCGCACTCCCGCAGCGCCTCGCGCGCGTTCGCCGGATCCATCTGGTAGCCGCGCCGGTCGCCGAAGGACGGTGCCGACTCGGCCACCTCTCGAAACGGCCCGTAGAAGGCGGAGGCGTACTTGGCCGCGTACGACACGATCGGCGTGTCGGGAAGCGCCGCGCGGATCGCCCCCACTCGCCCGTCCATCATGTCGCTCGGGGCGACCGCGTCGGCACCGGCGTCCACGTGGCTCGCCGCCGTGCGCGCCAGCAGGTCGAGCGTCTCGTCGTTCGCCACCTCGCCGTCGCGGAGCACGCCGCAGTGACCGTGGCTCGTGTACTCGCAGAGACACACGTCCGTGAGCAGCGTCAGGCCGGGAGCCTCCGCGCGGAGCGCGCGGAGCGCGCGCTGCACGATGCCGTCGTCGTCCCAGGCGCCGGAGCCCTCCTCGTCCTTCTCCTCCGGGATGCCGAAGAGAAGGACGGCTCGCACGCCCAGCCGCTGCAGCTCGGCGCCCTCGCGGGCGAGCTCGTCGACCGACCGCTGCGCGATCCCGGGCAGGCCTTCGACCGGCCGGACGACGCCCTCGCCCGGGCAGGCGAAGAGCGGCGCGACCACGTCGTCGAGCCCGAAGCGCGTCTCGCGGACGAGCGAGCGAAGCGCCTCCGTGCGGCGCAGCCGGCGCAGGCGCGTGGCGGGGAACATGCTCACGCGCGAAGCGTAATGGGGTCAGACCCTCGCGGGGGTCCGACCACTGCCTTCCCGCTCAGCCGCCGCTGACAACCCGGGGCGGCGCGCGCTCGTCCACGTCGACCTCCACCGGCACCTCGGGCCCGCCCTCGTCCCAGCGCTCCAGCTGGACCCGCTCGGCGAAGAACTCCCAGACCGCCCGCAGCGCGGCCATCGTCGGCAGCGCCACCAGTACCCCGGCGATCCCGTACAGCTCGCCGCCGGCGAGCAGCCCGAAGATGACGAGCAGCGGGTGCAGGCGCAGCGCGTTCGCCATCACGTTCGGCACGACGACGTGACCCTCCACCTGGTAGATGAAGACGAACAGCAGCGCCACCCACAGCGCGCCGACCGGGTCGACGAAGAGCGCGTAGAGGATCGGCGGGACGGCCGAAAGCCACGGCCCGATATACGGGATCACCTCGACGAAGGCCGTCCAGAGCCCGAACAGGAGCGCGTACTCGTCCGCGCCCTCGACGAGGCCGGTGATGCCGAGCACCCACATCCCGACTCCCGCGCTCGTGCCGATTACCGTCGAGAGGATCAGCTGACCCTTCACGTAGCCCCACAACGCCCGCTCGACCCGCTGCGTCAGGGGGAGGCCGCCGTGCGGCGGGAAACGGCCGTCGATCGACCGCTCCAGCCGCTGCATGTCGAGCAGCATGTAGATCGAGATCACGACGATCAGGACCACCGAGAAGAGGAAGACGACGGCCTCGAAGGCGGCGCCGCGCGCGAACGTGAAGATGTCGCTCGCATAGCCGGAGAGGTCCCCGGCCGACAGCGTGTCGATCCAGTCGGTCGTCTGCTCGCGGATCTGGATCGACTCGAAACCGTGATCGTCGAGCAAGCCCTGCAGCCGCTCGATGTCGACCTCGGCCGGCGTCAGCCCGGTGCGTCCGTCCTCCTCCGTAACGTAGGCGTCGATCCGGTCGGCCGCAGTCCTACCCTGGTCGACCACGACCGTTGCGACGAGGACCAGTGCGACCACCACGGTGGCGACGAAGAGCAGGTAGACGATCCCGACGCCGAGGCCCCGCGGCAGGCGTAGCCGTTGCAGGTCACGGACGAGCGGGTTGAGCGTGAACGCGATCACGGACGCGGTCAGGAAGAGGAAGAGCGCGTGACCGAGCGTGCTCGCCAGCGCCCAGGCCAGGAGGGCGAGCACCGGCAGCCCCACGAGCTGGATCCAGCGCGGGATCGTGATCGTCGCACCGCGCTCAGGCGTCGGGCCGGATTCGGCCATCGGCGAGATCGTATCGCCGCACTCACCCGGCTTCGGAGCTCACAAGGGAGCGGCTCCGGGTTGAGCGCGCGCGCTTCCTCCGCTACCGTCCAGTCGATGGCCACGCCGCGCTCCCGGCAGTCGGCCCGCCTCCGTGCGCGCAGACGGCGTGCCCAGCAGCGGGCCCGGCGCCTCGCCCTGCTCGCAGTCGTCGGCGTGCTCGGCCTCGCCACGCTCGTCCTCACCGCCTTCGGCTCGGGCACGCCCGCACGCAACGAGGCCGCTGCGCCACGTGTTGCCGACGCCGTCGCAGGCACGCCTGGGCCCCTGGCGCTCGCAACCGTGAGCAACGTCAGGATCCAGCTTCCGGTCCCGCAGAGTGCCGTGACCGAGCTCGGCTACCACGGAACGCGCAACGGGGCGCTGACGCTGCACCCCCTCGGACGACAGGCCAACGAGGGACTGCTCGCGCGCCTCTGGCATCGGATCGTCGGCAACCCGGTCGAAGACCCGGTCTGGTACCAGCTCGGGGACGGGCCCGAGACCCAGGTGCTCGACGTCGGAGCCTCGGTCGGCACGGACGTGTACGCGCCGGTGGACGGGACGGTCGCGGCGATCCGCGACCACGTCCTCGACGGACGTGTCGTCGGCGCCCGGATCGACATTCGCCCGACCTCCGCGCCGTCGGTGATCGTGTCGCTGTCCCATCTGCTCGCGGACCCGTCACTGAGCGTCGGCTCGCCGGTGATGGCGGCGTCGTCGAAGGTCGGCACGGTCGCCCCGATCTCCGCCGTCGAGCGCCAGGCGCTGGCACGGTTCACGAACGACGCGGGTGACAACGTGGCGATCGAAGTGCACCCGGCAGCGACGTCGCTGCCGTAGTACCGCAAGCCATCCGCACGCAGATCCGCGAGAAATCCCTGAAGCCGGCCGCCTTCGCGGCCGGGCCGCACAGAACCCAAGTCAACCCCTAGAAAGCCACACAAGCTGAAGATCATCTTCGTCGCTGACGTCGTCGGCAGGCCGGGGCGCCGAGCCGTCGAGGAGCTCCTGCCCGGGCTGCGCGAGCAGTTCGACGCAGCCTTTTGCGTCCTCAACGGCGAGAACGCAGCCGACGGAGTCGGCATCACGCCCGCGCCTTGCCGACCAGTTGCTCGCGGCCGGGGCGGACGTGATCACGCTCGGCAACCACACCTGGCGGCGGAGCGAGATCGGGCCCTACCTGCGAGGAATCCGACCGCGTCGTCCGGCCGGCGAACCTGGCCGCAGCGAGCCCCGGGCGCGGCCTGACCGTTCGTCCGGCCGCCGACGGCACCCTGGTGGCGGTCGTCAACCTGCTCGGCTCGTTGTTCCTGGAGCCGGCACGCAACATGTGGGAGGTCGTCGACACGCTCGTCGACGAGGCCGCGCGGATGACTCCCCTCGTCGTGGTCGATGTCCACGCGCGAAGCGACGAGTGAGAAGGTCGCCCTCTCACGCTGGCTGGACGGCCGCGTCACGGCCGTGATCGGCACGCACACGCATGTGCAGACGGCCGACGCTCGGGTGCTTCCCGGCGGCACCGCCGCGATCACCGATGCCGGAATGACCGGCCCCCACGACTCGGTGATCGGCGTCAAGGCCGACCTCGCCACCCACCGCATGCGAACGGGGATGCCCGTTCGGTTCGAGGTCGCCGAGGGCGGCGTGCGCCTCGAAGGCGCCGTCGTCACGTGCGACCCGGCGACGGGGCGCGCGAGCGCGATCGAGCGGTTGCAGGTCCCCTGGCCGTAGAGGCACCGGAGCCAGGCCAGGCGAGGACGGCGAGCAGCGCGAGCAGCGTCAGGTCGCGCGCGGCCAGGAGCCACGAGGACGTGACGTCGAACTCCCGCACGAGCTCCCAGTAGTCCCCGGGGAACCAGCCGCGCGTGAGCAGGCAGGCGGCGGCGACGAGCAGGCCGCCGGCGAGACCGCGGCGTCCGGCAACGAGCGGCACGAGCGGGATCAGCCAGATGAGGAACTGCGGCGAGAGCACCTTTCCGAGCGCTACGAACGCCACGACGGTTGCGGCGCCGTAGCGGACGAGCCGCTCCGCCTCCGCCGGGCCCCGGGCGAAGCGAGCCCAGAGCCAGCCGATGACGGCCACCTGCGCAACCGAGGTCACCGCGGCGGCAACGACCGCGACGGTTCCGGTCAGGTTCTGCGATCCATGGCTCGACGCCCAACCGAGCGGAAGCCCCGCCGCGTGGTGCAGTGAAAGCAGCACTGACGCGCCGAGGCTCTCGATCTGGAGCGGCCGGGAGAGCTGCCGCCAGAGGCTCTCGGCGACTTCCGCCGGCGCGACCAGCGAGGGCAGGAGGAAGACAGCCGCAGCCGCTCCCACGCAGAGCGCGAGGGCGACGCTCGCTTCGCGTCGTCCGTACCGCCGCCAGCACCAGGCGACGAGCAGCGGCAGCAGGAGCCCGGGCCAGAGCTTGACCGCGATACCGACCCCGAGCACTCCGGCTCCGAGCCGTTCGCGCCCGGCGAGGACGGCAGCGAGGGCACCGACGGCGAGGGCCGCCGGAAACAGATCGAAGCGGGTCAGGAGCAACGGCCCCAGGAGCACCGGGGAGAGCGCAGGGAGCGCGAGGGCCGCAGCCGTTCGCCCTGGGCCTGCTCCGAGCTGGGCCAATGCGACGGCCGCGAGCAGGATCGTCGCGATGCCGCAGAGGAGCATCCCGGCGGCGAAGGCGCGGGCATAGCTCCGGGAGGAGTGGCTCACCAGGGCGGGGATGACGATGGCAGGCAGCGCGCCCGGCGGGTACTCGATCCGCACGTCGCGGTACGGCACCCGCCCCGACTCGATCAACGCCGCCGAGCACCTCGTAGTGCGGAACGTCGGAGACCTCCGCCTTCCCTTCGCCAGGCAGGCGTGAGCGTCGCGCAGAGGAGGACGAACAGCGCGACAGCGCCGGCCGCTACGGCCCAGCGCGGATCAACGCGCGGCATCGGGCTCACGGCCGGGCAGGAGCAGCGCCAGGAGGACGAAGGGCAGCACCCAGGGCAGGTAGAGGTAGAACCAGTGCGTCAGCACCAGCTCGAAGGCGAGCAGGATCGCCGCCGTCAGGGCCGCGAGCTCGAGCGGCCCCTTCCGCCTCGGCACCGCCGCGGCCACGCCCGGCGAGCACGATCACGCCGACCTGCAGCAGCGTCTGCACCGCGGACAGGTCGGGAATTCCCCGGGCGTGGTACTGGCCCCAGTCCCAGAGCGAGAACGGCGACTCGCGGTCGAGCTGGAACCCGAGCGTTCGCTCGCCGAAGGTGCGCACGGCGTCGACCAGGTTCGGGTTCGAGCAGGAGGATCGAGAACACGGCCGCGCTCGCGAGCGCAAAGCCGCCGAGGAAGCGAAGAACACCGCGTAGGGTTGCGCCTTCCTGATACGTCGCCCAGAGCGGCGCGACGAGGAGTGCGCCGAACTTCGCCCACCCGGCAAGGGCAGTCGCACCGCCGCGGGCCCAGGGCGAGCTCGCCAGCCAGAAGCCCCACACGAGCGCGGCCGGCATGATCGTGTCGTTCGTGTTCGAGTTCAGGGTGTAGGCGGTGAACGGGTAGGCCGCCCACCCGAACGCGAGTCCGGCCGCGAGCAACCGGCCGCCGAAGCGCCGGCCGACGAGGACGAGGCCGAGCAGCGTCAGCAGGTCGAAGGCGATCGCCGTCGCGTGCGCGGCGGGCAGCGCATCCCAGCGGCCGCTCCAGCCGAACGACGGCGGTCGCGGGCACGTAGGCGAGGTAGACGGCCGGCCCGTACGTGTCGCCGCGCTCGATCGCCGCCTCGCAGCGCCCGTTCGTCTGGATCCGCTGACGGATGTCCCCGTCGGCGTCGGCCGGGCCGCACGGCGGGCCGGTCGCCGCGAACGGGCATGTGGCCATACGGCGCCTGCCCGTCGAGGATCCGGTCGGCGCCGACGACGCTCGCCAGGCCCACGTCGATCACGCCACGCGGCGCCTGGACGTTGAGCCCGACGCGGAAACCCGTCGAGGAAGACCGCCGTCGCGGCCAGCACCCAGACCGGCCAGAGCGGCCGCCACGGAGGCAGCGCGCGGCGGCGAAAGCCGATCCAGGCCGTGCGGGCGAGCAGGTAGAGGAGCGGCGGGTACGCGAGCGGGACGCTCGTGAAGATCTCACCGCGGTTGAAGAACCAGAGCGACGCCGAGAACGAGAGCGACGACGAGCAGGTCGAGATTGCGCAGCGACAGCGGCCGGCGCAGATCGGCGAGCCCGACCAGAAAGACCGCGCAGAGGCCGAACCAGACGGGCACGGAGTCCAGCACCTTGCCGCCGAACGCGCCGTGGCCGCCGCGCGCCATCTTCCACGCCACCTGCGGCCCGGTCCACGCCTCGACGACGTCGCCGCTCGCATCGTCGACCTCGCCGGTCGCGATCTCGCCGGCGCTCGCCCGACCAGACGTGCACTTTCCAGCGGCCCGACGGGCGATCGAAGGTACGGCGCTGGTCGACGGTCGGCCGGATACCGGTCGAGCCAGATCGGCGACCTTCTCGGCTCCCAGGAACCGGGCGACCGCCTGCGCTCCGTCAGCCGCGGCGTGTCCGACCGGGGGAAGGCCATCCGGATCGAGGGCAGCTGCGAGCGTCGCCGCGGCCGGTGCGGCGAGGACGAGCGGCAGCAGCGCGACGACGAGCGCCAAGAACCCGTTTCGAGACGAAGCCTTGTGCCGGCGGGGCGGCTCCGTCGGCGAAGCGTCATTCCGAAACGGGTTCTACGCGCGCCTGAACGACCACAGCTTGTTGCCGACGAAGTTCAGCGGAGTGACGAGCACGATCGCGATCGCCTGCGCCGGCACCTCGGCCATCCCCGCCCTGACGAGCAGGTACAGGACGAGCAGGTTGGCGCAGAGGGCGGTGGTCGAGACGACGAGGAAGCGCATGCCCTGGTAGGCGTAGTGCCCACGCTGGTGGCGGAACGTCCAGAGGCGGTTCCACGTGTAGTTGTTCGTCACCGCGACGAGGAACGAGCACGTGGCCGCCAGCAGGTAGTGGGCGCCGGCCCCCTTCACGAGCAGGGTGAAGACGGCGAGGTTGACGACGTAGCCGCTCGCTCCGACGAGGCAGAACTTCAGGAGCTGGAGCCAGTTGTGGGAGCGGCGCAGCGCGCCGCTCACCCGAGCGCGGGTGAGCGCGGACCTCACCTCTGCGCTCGAGCGTTCCATTTCGGCGGGGCGAGCGTAGCTGAGCCGACGGCCACTCCTACTCGTTCGTCGAAGCCCTGTTCGCCGAGGAGCGGGACGAAGCGGCACGCGACGGACGCGCGCTCGGCAGGCCCATCCGGAGTCTTGACGACGAGCACGAGCCGCTGCGCGTCGCGCGAGCCGCGGGGGAGGACGAGGCGGCCGCCGTCCTTCAGCTGCTCGTAGAGGGCGGGCGGGATCTCGGGCGCCGCAGCAGCGACGGAGATGCCGTGAAAGGGCGCGCGGTCAGGCGCGCCGAGCGTGCCGTCCCCGACGCGGACGTCGACGTCTGGATGCCCGGCCGCGGCGAGCGCGGCCCGCGCCTGCTCGGCCAGCTCGGGGATCCGCTCGATCGAGACGACCTCCTTGGCGAGCTCGGCAAGGACGGCGGCCGCGTAGCCCGAGCCCGTGCCGACGTCGAGCACTCGCTCGTCGCCGTCGAGCCCGAGCAGCTCAGCCATCGCCGCCACAACGAAGGGCTGCGAGATCGTCTGGTGGAAGCCGATCGAGAGCGCGCCGTCGGCGTACGCGTGCTCGCGCAGCGCTTCGGGCACGAACAGCTCCCGCGGCACCCGGGCCATCGCCGCCAGGACGCGCTCGTCACGAATACCGCGGCGCCGCAGCTGGCGCTCGACCATGCGCAGACGCTCGCGCTCGAAGTCAGGCGGCACGGTCCGCGCGGCGCGCCGACGCCGGGAGCTCGACGCCGAAATGACGCAGCACCGCCGGCATCACGTCGGTGATGGACGCCACTTCGGCGCCGTCGAGGCCGACCGTCAGGACCGGCACCTCGGAGTCCCCCGCCGAGAGCGAGCCGTGCGAGCCGCCGCCCAGGTGGTGCCTGCCGCCCAGGTCGCTGAACTCCCAGCCGTCGGCTGCCGACAGGAGCACCTCACCTGCATTCGGGTTCGCGAGTGCCGCCCACGCGCGCCGCAACGCGTCTGGGCCCGAAAGGAGGGAGGCGTCGCCCGTGAGCTGCCAGCCCGACCCCGCCTCGGCCGGGGCAAAGCGGAGCTCCTCTCCGTGCCGGCGTGCAATTGCGTCGGAGCCCTCGCGGAAGAGCGCGACCTCGACGGAGGGCTCCTCGTCGAGGCGGGCCGCCAGGCCGCGCGGCTCCAACCGGCAGCCGCTCAGGCGGTAGACCATGGCCGCTCGGTTCGACGCCGTCACCAGCGCTCCGGGCACGCCCGCGAAGCGAGGCTCCACCGTCGCGACGCTATGGACCGGCGTCTGGCCATGGTCGGAGAGGACGATCAGGGCGTACCGCTCGAGCAGCTCGTCCAGGCCGCCGGCAGCACGAACGAGCTCTCCGACGCCGGCGTCTGCCCGTCGCAGCGCCTCTCGGGCGCCGTCGGGCCCGGTGGCGTGCGAGGCGTAGTCGTAGTCGGAGAGGTAGTAGACGAGAAAGTCGAACCCGTCCCGCGTCACGAGCCACCGTGCCGCTGCCGCCGCATAGGCATCGACCGTCCCGGCGGAACGGCTGCGCCAGGACAGCGGGGCGCCGGTCCGGTCGGATTCCCACAGGTTGTAGAAGAGGAAGCGCGTCGGACCGTTCACGGTGCCGAGGAACGGAACGGCCGCGGCGTGCGGCGTGCGGCCGCGGTAGGCGGTGAAGTTCACCGCAGCGGTGACCAGCCCGGCGTCCTCGAGCGCCTCGAACACCGTCACCGCGTCGCGGGGCGAGGTGGGACGCGTTCATGTTGACGAGCGCGTCGCGCATCGTCTGCCCGATCCCGGCTGTGCGGAGCGCTCCGAACGACGACCCGTACTCGACGATGCGCTGCTCGCCGCGGTGGTACCAGACGAGGTGCGGGATCTCGTGCACATCGGGGTAGGCGCCGGTGGCGATCGAGGAAAGGCAGACCGGGGTCAACGAAGGGAAGACGGAGACGGCACGCCGGTACGTCCCGTGCTCGAGCAGCTGCGCCAGGATGGGCGCGTCACCCGCTTCGATCGCAGACTCGAGCGCCGCGGGCCCGAGCCCGTCGACGACGGTGACGATTAGCTTTCGAGTCACTTCGCCAGCGTGCGCAAACCGGCGTGCCGCTTCGGTGCTCGTCTGCGCGCGCGCACGGCCAGCACTGGGAGGACGACGGCCTCCACGTAGCCGGCAATGGGCACGAGCGCGAGCGTGAAGAGCATCAGGGCTGCGCTCACGACGAGGAAGGCGGTGCCGCCCGCGGTCCCGCCGCGGCGCAACGCGCCTCGTACGAGCACGGTCGCGCAGAGCGCCCCCACCACGCCCCCAACGACGCCGGCCAACGGGCCGAGCCAGTCCGCATCGATCCACCGGTTGGCGACGAAGCCGGCTGCGACACCGAGGATGACCCCCGCGACGGTCGAACCGGCGACCGCCGAACCGACTCGAGGCGAACAACCCTGCCGCGAGCACGCCCAGCGAGACGCCCACGCCGACGGCAACGCCGATCACGTACCAGTCGTCCATCGCGAAAGGAGTCTAGAGCCCAATCCACGCGCCCCGGAGCCGCGTATTGAGTGATCGAGCATCGAATCCCTCGGGGGAAGGAGAACGCATGCACATGAATCTCGCGCGGGCCGACGTTCGCGGTCGCACTGCTCGCCGTCGTCGGCGTCGGCTCGTACGCCATGGCGGGGCGCGGCACGAACAACGTCAAGGACCGGCTCGAGAGTTACCAGGAGGTCCCTGCGATCTCGTCGAACGCCTCGGGCAACTTCGAAGCACGCATCGACGACGCAGGCAGCATCGCGTGGGCGTTGAGCTACGAGAACCTCACCGGCTCGGTCACGCAGGCCCACATCCACTTCGGGCAGACCGGCGTCAACGGTGGCATCTCGATCTGGTTCTGCTCGAATCTCCCGTCGCCGCCGGCCGGCGTGCGGGCCTGCCCGACCCCGTCCGGATCACTGAGCGGCACCGCGACGCCAGCCAACGTGCTCGGTCCGAGCGGCCAGGGGATCGAGCGCCGGCGACTTCGCCGAGATCGTGGCGGCAATTCGCGCCGGCAAGGCGTACGCGAACGTCCACTCGACCACGTACCCGGGCGGCGAGATCCGCGCCCAGCTGAACAACGAGTCGGACGACGGCTAGGCCATCGAACGGGCGCGACGGCTAGCCGGTCGTCGCGCCCGTCTCGAGCCGGCCGATCACGTCGAGGCAGAACGCGGCGGCGCGCGCGCCGTCGACGACGCGGTGGTCGAACGTGACCGAGACGTTCCCCATCCGGCGCACGACGATCTCGCCGTCGCGGACGACGGCGCGGTCCTCGATCCGGTGGATGCCGAGGATTCGCCACCTCGGGGTGGTTGATCAGCGGCGTGACGACCAGGCCGCCGAGCTTGCCGGCGCTCGTGACGGTGAAGGTCGAGCCGCGCAGCTCCTCCGGCGTCAGCGTTCCCGCCCGGGCCGCCGCGGCGAGCCGCTCGGCCTCGGCGGCGAGTTCGTCGAGCGACGCCGTGTCGCAACCGCGGACGACCGGCACCACGAGACCGTCGTCGGTCTGGACGGCGAGGCCGAGGTCGTACCGATCCAGGTAGACGATCTCGTCGCCCTCGAGCCGCGCGTTCAGCTCGGGGAACTCCTTGAGCGCGTGCGCCGTTGCGCGCAGCGTCAGCGGCACGACCGCGCCGAGGTCGATCCCGGTGAAGTCACACTCCTCGACGAAGGTGACGGCGGGGATCTCGCGGTGCGCGGTCGTCAGGTGCTCGACGATCCGCCGCCGGATCCCCCGGATCGCGACCCGCCTACCCTCCGCCGGTCCGGCCGCAGCCGCCCGTACGTCATCCTCGGTCACCCGGCCGCCGGCGCCGGTGGCGGTCACCGCGGCGAGGTCGACACCGAGCTCCTGAGCGATCCGGCGCACGAGCGGCGTCGCCTGAATGGGGACTGTCCCCGCAGGGGACTGTCCCGCTCTTGCTCGACTGCGGGGACAGACGCCTTCGGCATCTGTCCCCCGTCGACCGCTTCTCCGGGCTCGCCGATCACGACGAGCACAGCGCCGACAGGCGCCACCTCGCCCTCGGCGACGAGGATGCGCAACACGGTCCCGGCTGCGGGTGACGGGATCTCGACCGTCGTCTTGTCGGTCTGGATCTCGACGAGCGGGTCGTCCTCGGCGACCGCCTGGCCCTCGGCGACCAGCCAGCGGGCGATCTCGCCCTCGGTCAGTCCTTCACCCAGGTCGGGCAGCTTGAACTCGTAGGCCACGGCGGCGGGGAGCCTAGCTACTGGTCCTTCAGCGGAGCGCGTCGTCGCGCAGGACGGCGTGCACGCCGAGCACCTCGTTCACCACCTGCGTCACCCGCAAGTCGACGACGACGCTCGCCAGAGCGAGCGCGTCGCGACGGTCGAGGCCGTGCTCGCGCTCCATCAGGTCGAGCATCGCGTCGACGGCGATCTTGGCCGCCCGCCCGAGGTGCTCGTCGAAGCCGAACGTGAGCCACGCGCCCGCGATACGTGCGATCGGCCACTCGAGCGGGAGGTCGTCGCGAAGGTCGAGTGTCAGGGTCGCCTGCAGACGGGCACTCGATCGCCGTCCCCGACACCTCGCCGTCGCCCTGCAGCGCGTGCCCGTCACCTGCCGAGAAGAGCGCTCCGTCGACGGGGATCGGGATGTAGAGCGTGGTCCCGGCCACCAGCTCCTTGCAGTCGATGTTGCCGCCGCAGCGCCGCGGCGGGATCGTCGAGTGGATCCCCGACTCCGCCGGCGGCATCCCCAGGACGCCGAGAAACGGCGCCAGCGCGACGCGTCGTCCCGCCGCCGCGCCCGACCCGTCCGCGAGCTCCCAGTCGATCCGGTGCGGCGGCTCCGTGAGCGTGACTCCCCACGCGCCCGGGCGTGACGTCGTCGATCCGGACGGCGAGCGCCTGACCCACGCGCGCGCCCTCGCACTTCGATCGGCCCCGCGAGAGCATGCCCGGTGTCGAGCTCGGGTCGTCGCGAAGCCACCGCCTCGCCCGGCGCGAGCTCCCAGCCGGCGTTCGGCACCGCGATCCGGACGGAGTCGCCCGGATCGACCGCGAGCACCGGCTCGAGCTCGCGCGAGAAGTACCCGTGCAGGGTCGCGGGGTCGAGCGGCAGCTCGTGATTGGCCACTAGAAGCCGAGCAGCCGGCGCGCCGCGTCGACGACCCGGGCGGGCGAGGGCATGTAGTAGTCCTCGAGCTGCCAGTACGGATACGGGACGTCGTAGCCGGTGACGCGAAGCACCGGCCCGCGCAGGTCGAGGATCGCCTTCTCCGCCAGGATCGCGGCCACCTCGGCCGCGAAGCCGCAGGTGCGCGGCGCCTCCTGGACGACGACGACCCGCCCCGTCTTGGCCGCGGAGGCCAGGAGCGCTTCCTCGTCGAGTGGGCGGAGCGAGCGCAGGTCGAGGATCTCGACCGAGGCCTCGTCCGCCAGCGCGTCGGCCGCGCGCTCGGCGACGGGCACCATCGCGCCGTACGCGACGAGCGTGACATCGCTTCCTTCACGGACGAGCCGCGCTTTCCCGAGCGGAACGACGTGCTCGCCCTCGGGCACCTCGCCTCGCGAGGTGCGATAGACCAGCTTCGGCTCGAGCACCACGACCGGATCAGGGTCGCGGATCGCTGCTGCAAGTAGGCCCTTCGCGTCCGCAGGGGTCGACGGGATCGCGACCTTGATCCCCGGCGTGTGGACGTAGTAGGTCTCGGGCGAGTCGTCGTGCAGCTCAGGCGCGCGAACGCCGCCGCCGTACGGCATCCGGATCGTCAGCGGGAAGGCCATCTTCCCGCCGGTGCGCCAGCGATAGCGGCCGACGTGGGTGATCAGCTGGTCGAGGCAGGGATAGGAGAAGGCGTCGTACTGCATCTCGCACACCGGCCTCCAGCCCGCCATGCAGAGGCCGACAGCGGTACCGAGGATCCCGGCCTCCGCCAGAGGCGTGTCGACGCAGCGGTCGGGGCCGAAGCGCTCGAGCAGTCCAGCGGTAGCCCGGAAGACGCCGCCCGCCCGCCCGACGTCCTCGCCCATGACCATGACGTTGTCGTCCCGCGCGAGCTCCGTGTGAAGCGCGTCGTTGACAGCCTCCACCAGCATGAGGTCGCGGGCGCCCGCAGGAGCGGGCCAGCCTCGCCGTCACCCATCGAGGACCCTCCGCAGGTCGGCGAGGTCGGCCGCGAGTACCGGGGCGGCTCGACGTACGAGCGCTCGAAGACGAGCGCAGGATCGGCGGGCGCCTCGGCCTCGGCGGCTGCGATTCCCTCCCGCATCAGCGCGAGGGCGTCCTCCTTCACCTGCTCGGCGAGCTCGTCGGTAAGGATCCCGCTCCGGCGCAGGTAGCCCTCGTAGCGTCCCACGCACTCGTTCGCCCGCTCCTCCTCGACGCGCTCCTGGTCGATGTAGGAGCTCGGATCGTCGGCCGTTGCGTGCGGTGCGGCGCGGTAGGTGACCGCCTCGACAAACGTCGGGCCGTCGCCGGCGCGCGCGCGCGCGACTGCATCCCGCGTCGCCTCGTAGACGGCGAGCACGTCCGCCCCGTCGACTCGCACCGCCGGGATTCCGTAGCCGGCGGCCTTGTCGGCGAGCGTCTCGGCGGCCGTCTGCGCGGACACCGGTGTCGAGATCGCCCACTGGTTGTTGTTGCAGAAGAGCACGAGCGGCGCGCGCATCACGCCGGCGAAGTTGGCCCCTTCGTGAAACGAGCCCTCGGACGTGGCGCCGTCACCGAAGTAGACGATCGCCACCGCGTCCTCGCCGCGCAGCTTCTTCCCCCATGCCAGCCCGGCCGCATGGGGAACGTGGGTGCCGATCGGGACGCAGATCGAGGCGACGTTCGTGTCGAGCGGATTCCACCAGCCGGCGGGATGGCCGCGCCACCAGGAGAGGATCGTCGAGGCGGGGATGCCGCGCAGCAGCCCGATCGCCGACTCCCGGTAGCTGGGGAAGATCCAGTCGCGAGGCTCGAGCGCGTGCACCGAGCCCGCCTGCATCGCCTCGTGGTTCCAGAAGATCGCGTAGGTGCCGATCCGGCCCTGGCGGTGGTAGACGACCGAGCGCTCGTCGTACGTCCGGAGCAGCACGAGTGAGCGGTAGAGCGCGAGCAGGTCGTCCTCACCGAGCCCGTCGACCTCGCCGTCCGGGACGGCTGAGCCGTCGCCGATCACGCGCCTGAGGCCGCGCTCGGGAAGCACCTGCGCCATCGCGCCCGGAATCTAGCCGCTATGACGCTTCACGAAGGCGAGCACGAGCGCGCTGAAGGAGGGGTCGGCGAGCATCGCCGTGCCGTGCGCCCCGGTCTGGCGGATCACCAGGCGGCTGCCTGGATGTCCTGACGCGGCCTCGAGCTTCCGCGTGTCCGCGACGAAGCCGGTGTCGAAGCGGCCGACGGCGAAGAGGCCCGGTGCGGACATCCGCCGCACCGCAGGAATCGCATCGAGCCGCACGTACTGTGCCGGGCCGGAGAGGTCGACCGCCGCCGCGAGCGAGCGACCGAGCTGGGGCGCGGCGACGAGCGCGACGGTTGCGCCCATCGAGGCGCCCATGACCACGAAGCGGGTCGATCCCCGCCGGCGCAGCTCACCGACGGCGGCTACGACGTCCTTGTCGAGCGCCAGGTTCCGCGGATAGGGCGGATAGTCGGAGTCCCCGTGCCCTCGATGGTCGAACGCAACCACCCTGTAGCCCTGCGCAGCGAGCCGGCGGGCGAAGGGAAGCCAGTTGCACAGCGTCCCGTTCCGCTCGTGGCCGACGGCGATCCCGACCTTGCCGCGCCCGAGCACGACACCGACGAGCTTCACTCCGTCCGACGTCCGGATGCGCACGGCACCCGAACGCTCCGTGTCTTTGACGCAAGGCGCGATCGGTACGGCCTCGTGCGACGCCGGCCGCCGTGCCTCCGCCGCAGCCGTCGAGACGAGGACGGCGACGACGGCGAGACCTGCGACGACCCTCGTTTCCGAGCCTGGGATTCGCTGAGACGCGAATCCCAGGCGCGAGAACCCCTAAAGCCGGCCGCCTGTCGGCGGCCGGGCGTCGCGTCGACAGACCGTCACGCGAGCTCCGTTTCGACGGACTTCGCCCAGCGGACGACGGCGGCCGACACTTCGAGGCCGTAGCGTCGCGTCAACGCACGGAAGCGGTCGTGCGGATCGCGTCCCGGCGTTCGCATCGATGTCCACGAGCTCGCGCGCGAGCTGCTCGGCCGCGGCCCGCCGCTCACGCACGTAGCCGAGGATCGTGGCGGCGTCTGCGTGCTGGCCGAAGAAGAGCTTGAGCAGGAGGATGCGCTCCGGCTCCGGGTCGAGCGGTGCGTGGTGGAGCCAGTCGCGGAGGGCGGTGCGCCCGGCCGACGTGATGCGATAGAGCTGCTTGTCGGGGCGCCCTTCCTGCCGGACGTCGCGTCGGCGCGCAAGGCCGCGCTCGACGAGCCGGGGCAGCACGGCGTAGATCTGGCTCTGCGCGGGCTTCCAGAAGTAGCCGACGCTGCGCGAGACCAGACCCTTCAGGTCGTAGCCGGAGAGCTCGCGGTCGGTAAGCAGGCCGAGAATCGCGGCCTCGGTTGTCGTGAGCACTCTGGTAGTCCGTTGCAGACTAGTCTGCACCGGACTACTCTGTAGCACGATCCGACGTTGCGTGGGCGTTAACGCGGGACGAGCACGTTGAGCGCGTCGCGCTCTGCTTCGAAGACCGCCTCGGTCACGTCGCCGAGATCCTCCCCGTCCACCTGCAGCGGCAGCGGCCGGTCGCAGTGGACGACCAGCCGGTCGAGATCGTGCGCGTAGAGCACGCCGTCCCCGCCCTGCTTCCTGCCCCGCACGAGCAGCCGTACGAGGCCGGGGACGTCGCGCGCGCGCACCGCGGTCGGCGCAACGACGTCGAGGCCGGCGTCGAACGACGCCTCGGGCATCGGGTCGAGCGCCAGCGCACCTGCGTAGGAATAGGGGCTGCAGTTGCCGACGAGCGCGAGGGCGGCACGCCCGAGACCCTCGAGCTCCAGCGCCGGCTCGAACCGTGCGCGCGTCTCGACGAGGTACCGCATGCTCGTCCAGGCGAAGGCGAGATCCCCCGGGCGGCGACCGTCGTCCCGGCGTCCGAGCCGGTCGACCCGCCGGACGAGCTCGGCGTCGAACCCGATCCCCGCCCCGAAGCCGAAGCGACGACCGTTGACGCGGCCGAGCCCGATCCGCCGGGTCGTCCCCTCGGCAAGACGTGCAGCGGCGTCGGCCGGGTCGCGCGGCAGGCCGAGGGCGCGCGGGAGCACGCTCGTCCCGCCGCCGGGGATGAAACCGAGCGGCGTCTCGCCGCCGGCGGCGTTCAGCACCTCGTTGTAGGTCCCGTCTCCCGAGAAGACGTAGATCGCGTCGACACGGCCGTCGGCCTCGCGGGCGAGCATGGTCGCGTGGCCGGCGGCATGCGTGAGGACTGTCTCGGTCCCGGAGGGGAGCGCCGCGTGGACGGCGGCGAGCCGCTGCTCGCTCACGCCGCTGGCGAACGGGTTGACGATCAGGAGCGCGCTCACGCGCCGAGCCTAGTGGCGCATGAGGGAGTGGGCGGTGCGCGGCGCGCGCGCCGTAGGATCGGGAGATCGACGACGGGGCGAGAAACGAGCTGCAACAGTCGCTCGCAGGCGCAGTCCTCGGCACCGAGGACGCGGGCTACGACGCGGCGCGCGTCAGCTTCAACGCGCTCGTCGACAGCAGGCCTGCGCTGATCGCGCGCTGCCGGGGAGCCCGAGACGTCGCCACCGCTCTCGACTTCGCCCGCGCGCATGGGCTCGAGATCGCCGTGCGCGGAGGCGGTCACAACCCAGCCGGACACTGCGTCTGTGAGGGCGGGCTCGTGATCGACCTCTCCGACATGCGACGGGTCGAGGTCGACGCCGACGCGCGGATCGCGCGCGCAGAGGGCGGCGCGACCTGGGGAGACTTCGACTCGGCCACGCAAGCTGCGGGTCTCGTCACGCCCGGCGGGGTCGTGGTGACGACCGGTGTCGGTGGGCTCACGCTCGGCGGCGGAATCGGCCACCTGACCGCACAGCATGGGTTGACGTGCGACAGCCTCGTGGGCGCGGAGGTCGTCACCCCGGACGGGACGATGATCCAGGCGAGCGCCGACGAGAACGCGGAGTTGCTCTGGGGGCTCCGCGGCGGCGGGGGCAACTTCGGCGTCGCGACGAGGCTGGACTTTCGCCTGTACCCGCTCGACGGCCTCGTCGGCGGAGTCCTCGAGTACCACGGCGACGGCGTCCGCGACGCCCTCCGCCGGTTCCGCGACGTCGTCGCCCTCGCTCCGCCGCAGCTCAGCTGCCAGGCCATCCTCGAGCTGGGCGAGGCGCAGGCGCCGGTGCTCGTGGTCGCGCCCTCGTACACCGGGTCGGCCGGCGATCCCGAGGAGATCGCCGCGCTTCGCTCGGTGCCGGGGCTCGTCAGCGACGGCGTGCGCTCGCAGCCGTTCCTCGACCAACAGCGTCTGTTCGACTCGCCATACGGCAAGAACCGCCACTACTGGAAGGGCCACTTCGTCCGCGCGCTTCCGGACGAGCTGATCGACGAGCTCGTGCGGCGCGTCGTCGAGCTCGGGCGCCCTTCGGACCACGTGTTGATCGAGTCGCTGCACGGAGCGCCGAAGGACACGGATCCTGCGCTCGGCGTCGTCGGCTTCCGAGGCGCCGCGTTCAACGTCAGCGCTATGGCCACCTGGCAGGATCCGGCCCGCGACGACGAGCACATCGCGTGGGCGCGGGAGACGGCGGCCGCGATCGAGCCGTGGTCATTCAGCGGCGGCGGCTACGTGAACTACATGCAGGCGGACGAGCCGATCGAGCGGGTGCGGGCCGCTTTCGGCGCCGACTCGTTCGAGCGCCTTCAGGCGCTCAAGCGGCGGTACGACCCGGACAACCTCCTGCGCCGCAACCAGAACGTCCCGCCTTAGCGTGTCGAATACCCGCGCACGCCGTCGAGCAGGATCGCGGCGAACCGGTCGGCGAGCTCATCGGTGTCGCGGCCGGGCGGGAGCCAGGTGTAGGCCCAGTTTGCCGCGGAGAGGACGAGCAGCGCGGCTGCGCCGACGTCGAGGTCCGCGCGGACCTCGCCACGCTCGACCCCCTCGCGGAACAGGGCTCGGACGCGTTCCTCGTAGCGGCGTCGCTCGTCGACGAACTGCTCCCGCGCCTCGCCCTCGAGGTAGCGCCACTCGCGGGTGAACACGGTCGCGATCTCGAGTTGGTCGGCGACGACGCGAAGGTGCGCCGCGCAGCGCGAGCCGGATCCGCTCGACCGCAGGCGCGTCCTCGGGCACGGCGTCGAGCGCCTCGTGGAACGCGCGCGCGCCCTGGCGCAGCGTCTCCTGGAGCAACTCCTGCTTCGACCCCGTGAGCGAGTAGAGGGAGCCCTTCTGGACGCCCATCGCCTCGGCCAGGTCGCCCATGGACGTCCCGTGGAAGCCTTGCTCGGCGAAAAGGCGCGCGGCCGTGCGCGTGAGCTCGTCGCGGCGCGTGGGCATATACTCGATGCTAACGACCGTTCGGTAGGGAGGCCAGTCCGTGGATACACGCACGCAGGAGTTTCTCGAGTACGTCCAGTCCGGCGGGCAGGTCGAGACGGGCGACTGGATGCCCGACGAGTACCGCTCGCGCCTCGTCAAGTTCATCGAGATGCACGGCAACTCGGAGCTGATGGGCGTCCTTCCCGAGCGCGACTGGATCCTCCGCGCACCGACGCTGCAGCGCAAGCTCGCGCTCACCGCGAAGATCCAGGACGAGGTCGGCCACGCACAGCTGATCTACCGCGTCGTCGAGGACCTCGGGAAGCCGCGCAGCGCCTGCCTCGACGACCTCGTCTCGGGCAAGGCCAAGTTCCACAACGTGTTCCACTACCCGACCAAGACGTGGGGCGACGTCGGCGTGATCGCCTGGCTCGTCGATGCGGCGGCGATCGTCTCGCAGAAGGCGCTGCTCAAGTGCTCGTACGCGCCGTACGCCAGGATCATGAAGAAGATCTGCTGGGAGGAGTCGTTCCACATCCTCCACGGCCGCGACGTCATCCTCGCCATGGTGACGGGGACGCAGGAGCAGTTCGAGCTCGTGCAGGAGGCGCTCGACCGCTGGTGGGAGCCGCTGATGCACTTCCACGGCAACCAGATCCCGGCCGACGAGGACCCGATGTTCGTCTGGCGGATCAAGAGCCAGGCGAACGAGGACGCGCGACAGCAGTTCCTCGACGGCTACGTCCCGCAGATCCGCGAACTCGGGCTGGAGATCCCCGACCCGGCGCTGCGCAAGGACGAGGAGACCGACCGGTGGGTCTACACCGAGCCCGACTGGGACAAGCTGCGAGCCGTCGTGACCGGCCACGGGCCTGCTTCGCAGGAACGGATCGGCTTCCGGCGGCTGTCGCGGGAGCACGTGGAGTGGGTCTCGCGAGTGGTGCTCGCGGAGGCGCTGCGCGTGATCTTCGAAGTGTTCAGGCAGGAACGCAAGGGCCAGCCGTTCCAGCACGCGGGCACGGTCGACGCACCCGACGACCGCTTTGCCGAGATCTACGCGCGCGAGCAGTACGGCCGGCGGCAGGAGTCGGCGGCGCTCTGGCTCGTCCCGCGCCACGACGTCCACGAGATCCACGAGTTCCCGGACGAGTTCGACCTCAAGTACCGCCGCGTCGACGGCTACTCGATCAAGGCGAGGCTGAAGGAAGCACGTGAACGAGCGGGTACGACGACTGCTCCTGCAGCTCGCCGACGACGAGCTGATCCTCGGCTGGCGGAACTCGGAGTGGACCGGAATCGCTCCCTTCCTCGAGGAGGACGTCGCCTTCTCGTCGATCGCCCAGAACGAGATCGGGCACGCGCGCGCGCTGTACGAGCTCGCCGCACGCGAGCTCGGCACCGACGCCGACTCGCTCGCGTTCGACCGGCCGCTCGAGGAGTACCGGTGCGCGCCGCTCGTCGAGCTGCGCCGGCTCGAGTGGGCGAGGACGATCGCCCGCCACTGGCTGTACGAGACCGCCGACGAGATCAGGCTCGAGACGCTGAAGAGCTCCGCAGACGCCGACATCGCCGGTCTCGCGGCCAAGATCGACCGGGAAGAGCTCTACCACCGCATGCACGCCGAGATGTGGATCGACCGGCTGCTCGCCTCCGAAGAGGGCCGCAGCCGGCTCGACGAGGCGCTCGACGAGCTCTGGCCCTACGCGCTCGGCGTGCTCGACGACGAGCTGCGGCCGGAGCTCGTGCGCCGGGTGGAGGCGAAGCTCGGTCGCGCGATGCCCGAGGCAGAGCCAGTGCCACGCGGACGCCACGAGGCCGAGCTGGAGGAGCTGCTCGGCGAGATGACGATGGTGCGCCGCTCGGCGCCGGCGGGGGCGCAATGGTGACCGCCGAGCAGGTCTGGGAGGCGCTCGAGGAGATCCCCGATCCCGAGATCCCCGTCATCTCGCTCGTCGACCTCGGCGTGATCAAGGAGGTCGAGGTCGCCGGACCGCGGGTGCGGATCGACTTCACGCCGACGTTCATGGGCTGCCCGGCGCTCGAGGCGATGGAGCGCGCGATGCGGGAGAAGGTCGAGGCGCTCGGGGCGGAGGCCGAGGTCCGTGTCGTCCTCGACGACTCGTGGTCGACCGACAAGATCTCGCCGGCGGGAAGGGAGAAGCTCCGCGCCGCCGGCTTCGCGCCGCCCACACCCCGGTCGGCCGGCGCCGTGACGCTGGTGCAGCTCGAGCGCGGCCCGCACCGCTGCCCCTGGTGCGGCTCGAGCGACACGAAGCTGGAGAACATCTTCGGCCCGACGCCCTGCCGCTCGCTGCGCTACTGCAACGCCTGCCGCCAGCCGTTCGAGCAGTTCAAGACGATCTAGCCGGCGCAGCCTCGGATCCGCTCGCGCTGGATCCGATCGCGCGCTTCGCGGCCGCTCTGGCACGCCTTCTCGTTGGCGCGGGGCCGGCTTCTTCTCACGGTTGGTCGCCGTACCGCCGCGCCCGGCGGGATTCGCGTGCGCGCTGCCGCCAGCGCCGCTTCCGCTCCGCCCAGACGCGGCGGCTGCGACGTGCGGCGACTGCCTCGAGCTCGCGTTCGAGCTTTCGGTAGCTGTCGAGGCGGGCGCCGTCGAGCTCGCCGGAGACGATCGCAGCCAGCACCGCGCAGTCGGGCTCGCTCACGTGAGCGCAGTCCGAGAAACGGCAGCGCTCTGCGAGCGCCGCCAGGTCGGAGAATGCCTCGTCCAGATCGCCGTCCCAGAGCTGCAGCTCACGCAACCCAGGAGTGTCGACGAGGAGGGCTCCGCTCGGGAGCGCGATCAGCTCCCTGTGCCGCGTCGTGTGCCGGCCTCGTCCGTCGCGACGGACGGCGGCGGTTGGAAACAGCTCGGCGCCGGCGAGCCGGTTGATCAGCGTCGACTTTCCGACTCCCGAGGAGCCGATCAACCCCACGGTTCGGCCCGGCCGGAGAAAGCGCTCGAGCTGGTCGAGGCCTTCGCCCGTGACGTTCGAGACGGCGAGCACGGCAAGGCCGATCGCGACGGCTTCGGCTTCCAGAATCAGCCGTCGATCGCGACACAGGTCGAGCTTCGTCAACACGACGACAGGCTCCGCGCCGCTCTCGTAGGCGACCGCCACATAGCGCTCCAGCCGTCGGACGCTGAGGTCTCGGTCGAGATCCGAGACGATGAACAGGGTGTCGACGTTCGCGACGAGAACCTGTTCGTCGGCCTCCTGCCAGGCCGTCTTCCGGGTGACGTTCGTTCGCCGCGGCAGGACGGCTTCGATCATCGTCTGGCCCGTCGGCTGCGTCAGGATCGCAACCCAGTCACCCACGGCCGGGAGACCACCTGCGAGCAGCGCGGCGTCGCTGAGGCGCCCGCGGGCTAGCGCGTGGGTGTCACCCTGCCGGCCACGAACCACATAACCAGCCCGGTGTTGCGCGACGACGCGGGCCGGGGCAAGACCCTGCGTCTCGTAGACCTTGAACGCTTCCTCGAACCCGTCGTCCCAGCCGAGGGCGTCGAGCGCCGCTCGATCGATCATGATGCTCCTTCGTTCGGGGTGAACCGGTCGCGGCTCGCGGCCGCCCCTCAGAGGAGCGCGTCAGACGGGGACGCCGTCGAGCCGAACGGTGATGCGGATCTGCAGCTGCATCGAGAACCTCCCGTCGCTCGGCGTGACGCCATTGAGAGTAGGGACGCTTCGGGGCTACGTCAATCGGTTTCCGCGCGCGGCACGCGCAGCGCGCAGGCCGATGGGTAGTGTCTGAGCCGATGACCGTCGAGATCTTCTACTGCCCCGTCTGAAACGGCTACGACCGCCGGGCCGCGAGTCTCGCGGCCACGCTCAACGCCAGCGGGATCGAGGCGCGCATCGTCGAGGGCGCCAAGAGCCAGTTCGACGTCGTCGCGGACGGCGGGCTCGTCTTCTCGAAACAGGCCGAGGGCCGCTTCCCCGAGGAGGACGAGATCCTCGCCGTCCTCACGTCCTCCACGCGCGACTGACTAGGTAGCGTCCGCCGGCGTGCGGCGCCTCGTCGTCCTCCACTCGAACGACATTCACGGCCGGGTCGACGCGCTGGCGCGCATCGCGACGCTCGTCGAACGGACGCGCGCCGAAGCCGGCGACGCCGCCGTGCTCTACGTCGACGCCGGCGACGTCGAGGACACGACCGAGCGCCTCAGCAACCTGACCAAGGGCGTCGCCCTGCACCGGCTGCTGCGCGTCGCGGGTTGCCAGGCGGTGGCGGTGGGCAACGGGACGGTGATCAGGTACGGGGTCGAACCTCTCGTCGACCAGGCGGCCGCCGGCGGGTATCCGCAGCTTGCCGCGAACCTGTGGCGCGACGGCGCCCTCGTCCCTGGCGTCCAGGGGCGTGCGTTGCTCGACGTGGAGGGCATTCGTGTCGGCCTGATCGGGCTCACGCCGACAACCTGGCGCGATCTCTACGAGGACGCGCTCGGAGTGGATCTCCCCGACGAGCTGCCGCTCGTCCGCGAGCATGCGGACGCCCTGTGGGCGGCAGGAGCGGAGCTCGTCATCCTGCTCTCGCACGTGGGGATCGAACGCGATCGCGACCTCGCGGCCGAGCTCGACGGGGAGATCACCCTCGTCGTCGGCTCGCACACGCACACGCTCCTCGAGCGGGGCGAGCGCGTCGGGTCGGTCACGATCGTTCAGGCCGGAGAGTTCGGTACGCACCTCGGCCGCGTCGAGATCGACCTCGACGGCGACCGGGCGTGGCTCGTGGAGGCGCGCGCCGAGCCGGTGCCTCCGGAGACACCACAGCACCCGGCCGTCAGGGCCGAGCTCGAGGCGATCGAAGCCGAGCTCGCGGCGTGGTTGGCCGAGCCGGTCGGAGAGCTGAGCGGGCCGCTCGAGCTCGCGTACGACCGCGAGTGCCCGGCCGTCGCTTCGTGGCCGACGTCGTGCGTCGAGCGGATGCGTGCCGAGGTCGCCGTCGTGACGGCGGGCGTCGCCCTCGTCGACTCGCTGCCCGGCGGGCGCCTCACACGGGGCGAGCTGTACGAGGCGTGCCCGAGCCCCGGCGTCTCCTCGGTGACGACGATGACGGGTGCCCGGCTCCTCGAGATCGTCCGGCGAGGACTCGATCCCACCCGCGCCGCAGAGCAGATCCGCTCGCTGCGGGGCGTCCCGCGGGGCTTCGCGCACGTCAGCGGCGGGGAGGTTCGCGACGGCACTCTGTGGATCGACGGGCGCGGCGTCGATCCAGCGCGTACCTACCGGGTGGCGGGCACGGACTGGGAGCTGGGGAACTACGGCGGGTACGCCGACCCCGACTGGAACCTCGAGGTGGTCTACGACGGCACGACGATCATCCGCGAAGCGATCGAGGACCACCTCCGCCGGCATCCGCCGAGTCGATCCGCCGGAGCAACGGATCCACGGAACGCTGCTGTAGGGCGGATCTCGATCTGCCCTCGTCAGCGCAGGAGAAAACCCTCGCCGAGCGGGTCGGCCGGGTCGAGCGTGAACTCGGCGCTGCCGGTCCGGTAGGCGCTGCCCTCGACTTCTGTGATCACCGCGGGAATCCCGGCCACCTGGGCCTCGCCGACGACGCGACCCGTGAACTCGGAGCCGACGATGGAGAGGTGGCGCAGCTCCTCGCCGCGGGGCAGCCGACCCGATGCGTCGAGAAGGGCCAGTCGAGCCGACGTGCCGCTGCCGCAGGGCGAGCGGTCGACCTCGCCGTCGGCGAAAACGGTGACGTTCCGCTGGGTCAGCGGCGCCCCGCCCTCTTCCTGCCAGAAGATGACGCCGTAGACATCGCGCAACTCCGGCTCGAGCGGGTGAACGAGCTCATGCTCGGCCTCGAGTGCCGCCTTCAGCTCCCGTCCGAGCGCGATCAGCCGTGGCAGCTCGGCCGGCTCCACCCGCTCGGCGAGCGAGGCGTAGAACGCACCGCCGAAGGCGACGTCGACATCGCGGCCGGCAGCCCGGACGCCGGTCGCCCAGACGAACGACGGCACGTTGCGGAAGCGGACCGAGCGGACGCGACCGTCCTCGACCTGCGCCCAGGTCTCGAGGCGGCCCGAAGGGACGTCGACGACGACGCGGTTCTTGCCCTCCTTGCGCTCGACGATGCCCTCGTCGAGCGCCCAGGTGACGAGCGCAATCGTCCCGTGCCCGCACGCCGTCGAGTAGCCGGCGTTGTGGAAGAAGACGACGCCGAGGTCGGCGCCGTCGTCCTCGGGGGGCACGACGTGGCAGCCGTACATGTCCGCGTGGCCGCGCGGCTCGAAGACGAGCAGCCGCCGCACGTGGTCGAGCCGCTCGGCGGCATCGCGCCGCCGCTCGAGGATCGTCCGCCCTTGCGGTAGCTCGGCGCCGTCGACCACGATCCGGAAGGGCTCGCCGCCCGTGTGGTAGTCGACGGTGCGTAGGCGCATCAAGCGCCGGTGAAGCGCGGCGGCCGCTTCTCCAGGAACGCCGTGACGCCCTCCCTGAAGTCCGCCGTCTCGGTGCCCTGCTGCTGCAGCTCGGCCTCGAGCTCGAGCTGCTCGTCCAGGCCATTCGTCCACGCCTGCTCGAAGAGGCGCTTGGTCAGGCCGATCCCGCGCGTCGGGCGATCGGCCCACTCGGCGGCAATCTCGGCGATCCGCGCCGGGAACTCCTCGGCCGGGACGACCTCGGAAACGACCCCCCAGTCGAGCGCCTCCTGCGCGGCAAGCCGACGGTTCGAGGTCATCCACTCGAACGCCCGCGGGCCGAGGATGCGGTGGATGAACCACGAGCCGCCCGAGTCGGGGACGAGCCCGATCCCGATGAAGCCCGGGACGAAGGTCGCGGCGTCGGAGGCGACGCGGATGTCGCAGGCGCACGCAAGCGACAAGCCCGCCCCGGCCACCGGCCCGTTGATCGCCGCGAGCACGGGCTTCTCCAGAGCGCGGATGGCGCGGATGTTCGGGTGGTAGGACGCCTCGAGGCGGTCGCGGATGCTGCCCTCGAGCTGCTGGAACTCGCGCAGGTCCTGGCCGGCGGAGAAGCCGCGGCCGGCACCCGTGACGACGACCGCCCGCACGGCCGGGTCGGCCGCCTCGGCGAGCGCCTCGGCGAGCGCCGCGTGCAGTGCGGCGTTGAAGGCATTGAAGACCTCGGGCCGGTTGAGCGTGATCGTGAGCACCGCCCCGTCGCGGCTCGTCAGCACCTCGTCGGCCATCGCCAGACTCTACTTCCGGCTGCGCAAGAGGAAGGCGCAGAGCACGAGCGCGCCCAGCCCGGCGAGGGCGATCCGGCTGACGTCGACAGCGGGCTCCCATTCGACCTCGCCGTCCCGGATCACGTAGGCCCCGACGGGCCGCGCCTGCAGGCCGAAGCCGCCGCCGCCGTTCTGACGGTCGTCGCCGCCGCCCCCGCCGCCGCCGCGCACTGCTGCGGCCGGGATGACCAGCACGCCGTCGCGCTCGATCGGGTCGCCGTAGACCCGCTTCACCGCCATGGCGTCGCGCGCGCCCTTCAGCATCTCGTCGACGTTCATCCCTTGCTCCGCTCCAGGAACGCCTTGATCGCGCCTTGCGCCTCCTCGCCCAGCATCGACATCGCCAGCCAGTCGCGCGCGTGCCCGACGGTCTGGTGCCAGGCCAGGTCCCGCCACACGTTCAGCTGGTGCTTCGCATAGCGGGTCGTCTGCGGCAGCTTGCGAGCGAGGCTCGCGACCCAGCCGTCGACGACCGCGTCGAGCTCGGCCGCCGGCACGGCCCGGTTGACGAGCCCCCATTCCGCCGCCTGCACGGCGGGAATCTCCTCGCAGAGGAGGACGATCTCGCGCGCACGGCGGTCGCCCACCATCAGCTGCAGCCACTGTGTCGCGCCGCCGGCCGGAACCGACCCGTGCTCGAGCCCGACGTGCCGGATGAACGCATCGTCGACCATCACCGACAGGTCGCACGCCATCTGCAGCTCGTTTCCGCCGCCGACGGCGATCCCGTTCACGCGAGCGATCGTCGGCTTGCCGAGCTCGCGCAGGCGGTCGTGCATGTCCTTGAAGGCGCCGAACCACTTCCAGTACTCCTGCGGCTTGCCGACGAGCGACTCGTCCCACGTACGCAGGTCGGCGCCGACGCAGAACGCCCGACCTGTGCCGGTGACGACGAGGACGCGCACGTCGTCGTCCCACGACGCGTCCTCGCAGGCGCGCGCGATCTCGCGCAGCATGCGGAAGTCGAACGCGTTGAGGACGTCTGGCCGGTTGAGCCGGATCGTCGCCCGCGGCGGCTCCTTCTCGTAGACGATCGCCTCGAAGCCGAGCTCGGCCGGGTCGACCGGGCGGGGGTGTGTGGGCTCGGCTCACTCGATCGAAGCGAACTGCACGGTGAAGGGGATGCCCATCGCCATCGCGTCCTTCGCCGGTGGCCGCGAACGCCTCGGAGTTGGCGGCTGCCTTGAACGACTCCATGTCCTCCCACTCGAACTCGGCGTAGTAGCGGGCGTCCGGCTCCCCGAAGGGCGAGCCGAAGATCCGGCCGTGGCGGAACGCGCTGCAGTCGACCTTCGTCACGAACTCCTGGATGTGGTTCGCGTAGCGCTCGGCATCGGGCTCCGCCTCGTACTGAACGATTGCGCGAATCATGGGGCCTCCTTCGACTCGGGGAGAGCGTGAGCGTATAGCGTCGGGGCGTGAGTACCGCCGCCGTTCTCGCGTTCACGGCCGGCATCGCGGGCGCCGTCCAGGTCGCGGTGATGGGACGCTTCGGGGAGCGCGTCGGCGCGATCGAGGCGCTCGCGTTCTCGCTGTTGCTCTCGACCCTCGTCGCATCCGTGGCGATGCTTGCTTTCCGCGGTTCGCTCGCCGGTTTCGGCGAGGCGCTGCGGGCACCGAAGTGGCTGTGGGTGGGAGCCCTGATGGGGGCGTTCATCGTGCTCACGATCACGATCGCGGCGCCGAGGATCGGGATCGTGGCCGTCACCGCCCTCCTGATCGCCGGACAGCTCGGAACCGCGGTCGCGATCGACCGCTACGGGCTCTTCGGGGTCGATCGGATCGGGCTCGCGTGGCCACGGGTCGCGGGCATCGCCCTCCTCGTCCTGGGCGCGGCGCTGACTCTGAAGCGGTGAATGCTCGGGCTTGGACGGCCCTCTGGACTGTCTACATCGTCTGGGGCTCGACCTACCTGGGGATCAAGGTCGCGGGCGAGACGATCCCGTCGTTCTTCGCCGTCTCGATCCGCTTCCTGCTCGCCGGGGCGGTGATGGCAGCGTGGGTCTGGTGGCGGCGCGGGGCGGCGGCGTTCCGGGTCACCCGGCGGGAGCTGGCGTCGGCCGCGCTGATCGGCCTGCTCCTCCCCGGCGCCAACGCCCTGCTCTTCGTCGCCGAGCACGACGTGCCCACCGGGCTCGCCTCGCTGATCATCGCCTCCGTCCCGCTGATCGTCGTCTGCCTGCGGATCGCCGGCGGCGACCGGCCGCCGCGGGCCGCGATCATCGGCGTCGTCGTCGGCTTCGCCGGCATCGCGCTGCTGCTCCACCCGGAGGGAGGGGCGACCTGGTGGGGGATCGCGCTCGTCGGCGGCTCGGCGCTCGCGTGGGCGGTCGGCTCCTACCTCTCCTCGCGGCTGCCGCTGCCGCGCGACGTCTTCGCCGCGACGACCTACGAGATGCTCGCGGGGGGCCTGATCCTCCTCCCCTTCGGGCTCGCCGAGACGCCCGACCCGTCGTCGTTCTCCAGCGAGTCGATCCTGGCGTTCGTCTACCTCGTCACGTTCGGTTCGCTGATCGGGTTCACGGCCTACATCTGGCTGCTCGCCAACGTTCCCCTCGGGACGGTCTCGACCTACGCCTACGTGAATCCCGTCGTGGCGATCGCGCTCGGCGTCCTCTTCCTCGACGAGGTGGTCACCTGGCGGATCGCGCTCGGCGCGCTCGTCGTGCTGGCGTCGGTGGCGGTCGTCGTGCGGCGCGAGTCGGAGGCCGCGGTGGAGCCCTTCGCCGAGTGACGATCCGAGGGCCGGTACCGCAGCCCGGTCCCTGACGGCCGCGTAGGGACAGACCCTTCGGGATCTGCCCCCCGACTACAGGCAGATGTCGTCCGGGCGAACGGGGACGCGCGTCAACGGACGTCCTGTCGCAACGCGCAGCGCGGCGGCGACGGCGGCAGTGGAGACGACGGTCGGCGGCTCGCCCACGCCCTTCAGCCCGTAGGGCGAATCCGGATCCGCTACCTCGACGAGCTCGGCGACGATCGGGGGCACGTCGAGCGTCGTCGGCAGCAGGTAGTCGGTGAAGCTCGCGTTGACGATTCGGCCGTCGCGAGTCTGGATCTCCTCCATCAAGGCCAGGCCGAGGCCCTGCACCGTGCCGCCCTCGATCTGGCCGAAGACCGCCTGAGGGTTGAGCGCGTGGCCGACGTCCTGCGCCGTGCCGATCCAGACCACGCGGGTCAGGCCGAGGCTCGACGTCGACCTCGGCGACAACCCGCATCGCCGCCGTCGCGAGCTGCACGTGCGCGCGCTCCCCGGTGACCTGGCCGTCTTCAGGGTCGAGCGGCGTCGTGCGCGGGTGGCGGAAGACACGCTCGACGTCGACCTCGCCGCCGCCGAGCCGCGCCTGCTCCTCGAGCGCCGCACGGCAGGCGTCACGCACGGCGCCGCTCGCCATGTAGGTCATCCGCGAGGCGGACGTGGAGCCGGACGATCCCACCGAGGCCGTCGTGACCGGCGCCAGGGCGACGTCGTCGGTTCCGAGCTCCGTGCGCGCGACCTGGAGGATGACGCTCTCGACGCCCTGGCCGACGTCGGCGGCCGCGCAGTGGACGACGGCGCTCCCGTCCGGCGCCCAGCTGGACGCGCGCGGCGCACGAGTCGTCGAACCCCTCCGAGTAGCAGACGTTCTTGAAGCCGACGGCGAACCCGACGCCGCGCCGCACCCCTTCGCCTCGTGTCGTGTTGCCGGCGCCGCCCGGGAGACGGATCGGGTCGCGCGGCAGCTCCTCGGGGTCCGGGAGGGGGATCGCGGCCGCGCGCCGGATCACCTCGGCGACGGGCATCGGCCCGGTCAGCACCTGGCCGGTGGGCAGCGAGTCGCCGGTCTCGAGCGCGTTCAACAACCGGAGCTCGATCGGGTCGATGCTCAGTGCGCCGGCCAGCTTGTCCATCTGCGCCTCGGCGGCGAAGCACGTCTGCACCGCACCGAAGCCGCGCATCGCACCGCAGGGCGGGTTGTTCGTGTAGACAGCCGTCGACTCGAGCAGCGCATTGTCGACGCGGTAGGGGCCGACTGCGAACGACGCCGCGTTCGAGCAGACCGCCGTCGAGCTGGAGGCGTACGCGCCGCCGTCGAGGAGGATCCGCATGCGCACGTTGACGAGGCGGCCGTCGCGCGTCGCCCGGTGCTCGGCCCAGATCTTCGCCGGGTGGCGGTGGACGTGGCCGGTGAACGACTCCTCGCGGTTGTAGACGATCTTGACGGGGCGGCCCGTGTGCAGTGCGAGCATGGCGCCGTGGATCTGCATCGACAGGTCCTCCCGGCCGCCGAACGCGCCTCCCACACCCGAGAGGTGGATCCGCACCTGCTCGGGCGTCAACCCCAGGCACGGCGCGACCTGGTCGCGGTCGACGTGGAGCCACTGCGTGGCGACGTAGACGTCGACTCCTCCCTCGCCGTCGGGCACGGCAAGACCCGACTCGGGCCCGAGGAACGCCTGATCCTGGATCCCGATCTCGTAGACGCCCTCGACCGCGACGTCTCCTGCGGCCTCCGGGTCGCCGTGGCGGATGACCATGTGCCGCACGACGTTGGGGCGCGGGTCGTCGCGGTACCCGTGGCCCATCGTCGGCCGATCTGGATGAAGCGGCTCCTGCTCGGTCGCCCGCTCCATGTCGGCGACCGGCTCCAGAGGCTCGTACTCGACTCGAATCGCCTCCGCCGCCCGCCGCGCCTGCTCCGGGTGCTCGGCGGCCACGAGCGCCACCGGCTCGCCGAAGTAGCGCACGCGGTCGCTCGCGAGCACGGGCTGGTCGGGAAACTCGAGCCCGTACGTCTTCCGGCCCGGGACGTCCTCGTGCGTCAGCACCGCGTGGACACCGGCGCTGCGCGAGCGCCGCAGAGACGTCGATCTCGAGGATCCGGGCGTGCGGATGCGGGCTGCGCAGCGTGTGCCCCCAGAGCATCCCGGCGCGCTGCAGGTCGCTCGAGTATGCGAACTCGCCGGTGACCTTCGGGACCGCATCGTTGCGGCGCACCGTTTCGCCGACCCGCCCTCGCTCGAGCGGTTTCGTCCTGACCGCGCTCATCCCACCGCGGCCCGCACCGCGTCGAAGATCTTCTGGTACCCGGTGCAGCGGCAGATGTTGCCCGACAGCGCCTCGCGGATCTCGTCGTCGCTCGGGTCCGGCGTCTGCTCGAGCAGCGCCGCCGCTGCGACGACGAGCCCCGGAGTGCAGAAGCCGCACTGCACCGCGCCCGCGTCGGCGAAGGCCTCCTGCACGCGGTGCAGTCTGCCGCCGCTCGCCAGCCCCTCGACCGTTGCGACCTCGTGGCCGTCGGCCTGGGCGGCGAGAACGAGGCACGCACAGACGAGCGTTCCGTCCAGCAACACCGAGCAGGAGCCGCACTCGCCCTGCTCGCACGCGTTCTTCGAGCCGGGCAGCTCGAGGCGCTCCCGCAGTGCATAGAGCAGGCTCTCGCCGCCCCAGACGTCGCACTCGCGCGGCTCGCCGTTGACAGTCAGCGAGATCTTCACCGGCCGCCCTTCGAGCCAAGTAACACAGTGTTGCAAGGCCGGTTCACGCGCTGCACCTCTCGAGCGCCCGCGCGGTGAGCACGCGGAGCGCGTGGCGGCGGTAGTCGGCCGTCCCGCGGACGTCGTCGATCGGCGAGGCCGCGGCAGCCACCAGCTCGGGGAACCGGGCGGCGTCCTCGAGCGGAGCCAGGATCAGCGTCGCTACGGGCGCCGCCGACCCGATCGCAGCTCGCAGCTCTCCGCGCTCGAGGTCGACCGTGAGCGCGAGCGAGCAGACTGCGATCACCATCGCATTCCGCGGGCCGACTTTCATGAACGTCTGCCGGGCTCCGCTCGGCCGCAGGTGGACGGCGACGATCAGCTCGTCGTCGGCGAGAGCGCTCCGCTTCACGCCGAGCAGGAAGTCCTGCAACGGCAGTCGGCGGCTGCCGCGGACGCTCGCCAGCTCGATGTCCGAGCCCTCGACGAGCAACGGCGGCAACGCATCGCCCGCCGGCGAAGCGGTACCGAGATTGCCTCCGATCGTCCCGCGGTTGCGGATCTGCGGCGAGCCCACCGTCCGCGAGGCCTCCGCCAGCGCGGGCAGCAGGCCCGCCAGCGGCTGCGCCATCGCCTCGGTGTAGGTCAGGCTCGCGCCCAGCGTGACGTTGCCGTTCTCGCGCGACCAGCCGCGCAGCTCGGAGACCTCGTTCAGGTTGATCAACGCCGGCGGGCGCGAACGGTCGAAGTTGAGCTCGACGAGAACATCGGTACCGCCCTGCACGAAGCGTGCGGCAGGCAGCTCCGCCTTCAGGCGCAGAGCCTCGTCGAGCGACCGGGGCGTGAGGACGTCCATGACTGCGTTCTACCTCTCCTCGCGCACGTAGGGAATGCCGAGAGCCGCGGGAGCACCGAGGCGCCGCTTGGCGAAGCCGGTCGAGACGATCACAAGGACGACGATCGTCATCACGTAGGGAAGCGCCTGGAACACCTCGGAAGGGACGTCCGTGAGATACCCGCGTGCCTGCAGGGCGAACGGCAGCGCCGAGAAGGCGCCGAAGAGGTACGCACCCGCGAGACAGAGGTCGGCTCGCCAGAACGAGAAGATGACGAGCGCGATCGCGATCCACCCCGCGCCGCCGGTGATGCCGGTCACCCACTGGGGCGTGATCTGAAGGCTGTAGCACGCACCGGCCACGCCGGCCAGCGCCCCGCCGGCAAGCGTGTGCAGATAGCGGTAGGCAGTGACGTCGATCCCCATCGCGTCGGCCGTGCCGGGAGACTCGCCGACCGCACGGACATTGAGCCCGAGTCGCGTCCGGGCGAGGTAGACGCCGACGACGACCACCGCGAGCCAGGAGGCATAGACGAGCACCGACTGGCCGAAAAGGATCGGCCCCACGACCGGCGCGTCCGCCAGACCGAGCACATCGAGTGTGGGGAAGTGGTACCTCGCGGGCGAGTCGGCCAGCGCGAGGTCGTTGCCGAGGTAGGACGAAAGCCCGGCGGCCCCGGCGAAGATGGTGAGGGCGAGACCCGAGACGATCTGGTTCGCGCGCAGCGTGATCACGAGGAAGGCATGGATCAGCGCCATCGCGGCCCCGGCCAGCGCCGCCACGGCCACCGCACCGGCGAGCGAGACGTTGCTGGAGATGTCGAGCCGCTGCACGGTCCAGAACCCCATCACCGCGCCCACGAGCATCATCCCCTCGACCCCGAGGTTGAGCACTCCCGAACGCTCGGCGAGCAACTCGCCCAGCGCCGCGTAGACGAGCGGCGTGCCATAGAGCACCGCCGAGGCGAACACGACGACGAGGAAGGCGTCGTTCACCTGGGCCGCGAGCATGCCGGTCACCTCGTCGCTTCCGGTGCGCCGACCGACGCGCCCGGCCGCCGGACGCGCCGGCCGAAGCGGATGCGGTAGCGGACGAGCAGCTCGCCGCCGAGCACGGAGAAGAGGATCAGCCCCTGCATCACGCCGACGAGCCCGGAGGGGAAGTCCGCGCCCTGGAGCGTGTAGCCGGCGTTCAGCAGCCCCCCGATCAGGACAGCGACGGGAACGACCGCGAGCGGGTTGTAGCGGGCGAGCGCCGCCACGACGATCCCCGTGTAGCCGTAGAACGAGGCCTGAAGCCCTGTTGGATCGAGCTGGTGGGCGAAATCGCCCTCCTGGCTGGCACCGCCGAGGCCGGCGATCGCGCCGGACAGGCACATGACGACGAGAATCTTGCGGCGCAGCCGCATCCCGGCGTAGCGGGCCGCGCGCGGGGAGTCGCCGATCACCTGAAGCTCGAAGCCGAACCGCGTACGCCGGTAGACGACCCACATGACGGCGGCGAGGACGGCGGCGAGGAGGAAGCCGAGCGGTACGACGAGGTCGCCGGGCGCAAAGCCGATCGTCGTCGGCGGCCACTCGGCCTCGGGCGCCAGCGTCTTGCTGAGCGGAAAGGTCTGGCCCTCGAACGACTCCGTGTCGCGCCAGTACGAGTGGCTGCCGATGATCAGGTAGGTGAGAACGAGCGCCGCGACGTAGTTGAGCATCAGCGAGGTGATGATCTCGTTCGTCCGCGCGAACGCCCGGAGGACGCCTGGAATCGCGGCCCAGAGCCCGCCCGCGACCGCGCCGGCGAGGCACATGACCGCGACGCTGACCACTGTCGAGTTCACACCCAGGTCGCCCAGGTAGAGGCCGGCGCCGAGGGCCGCCACAGCGCCGAGGTAGAACTGACCCTCGCCGCCGATGTTGTAGAGCTGCATGCGGAAGGCAGCCGCGGCGGCGAGGCCCGTGAAGACGAGCGGTGTCGAGAAGACGAGCGTCGACGTGAGCGCGCCATCGGCGACGAACGCAGCGTCGAAGAGCCGGCGGTACGTTGCACCCGGGTCGTGGCCGGTCGCCGCCAGGACGACCGCCATCGCCGCGAAGGCAAAGAACAGTGAGCCGATCGGCACCGCGACGAGGAGCCAGCGCGGCAGCTCGAGCCGGCGCTCAATCCTCACTTCGACCTCCCGCCATCAGGAAACCGAGCTGCTCGACGGTGGCGGTGGCGCCCTCGAGCTCGCCCGCAACGGCGCCCTCGTACATGACGAGGATGCGGTCGGCGAGCGCGCGCAACTCGTCGAGATCCTCGCTGATCAGGAGGATCGCGACCCCGGCTGACGCCGCCTCACGGAGGTATGTATGGATCGTCTCGATGCCGCCGACGTCGAGGCCCCGGGTCGGCTGCGCGGCGATGAGGACGCGCGGCTCGCCCTCGAACTCCCGTCCCAGGACGAGCTTCTGCAAGTTGCCGCCCGAGAGGTTCCGCACCGGCGTCTCCGTGCTCGGCGTCTTCACGTCGTAGCGATCGACGAGCGAGCGTGCCGCCTCGCGCATCCGCCGCGGGACAAGGAGCGGGCCCCGCGAGACGGGCGCGAAGCGGTAGCTCTTGAGGACGACGTTGCCGGCGACGCTCAGTCCCGGTGCCAGGCCGGTGCCGAGCCGGTCCTCCGGAACGTGCGCGACCCCCGCAGCGATGGCGGCGCGTGGGTCGCCCGGACGGAGCGCCCTGCCCGCGACCCGGATCGAGCCGGCGGACCCGGCCCGCATGCCGTACAGCGCCTCGGCCAGCTCACGCTGCCCGTTGCCCGCAACACCGGCGACCCCGACGATCTCTCCGGAGCGGATGGTGAGGGAGACGTCGCGGAGAGCGAGCTCGCCTCGGTCGCCCTCGACGGTGAGACCCTCGACGGCGAGTGCGAGATCCTGACCGGGCGGTCGCTCGCGCGGCAGGCGGCGTGCTTCGTCGATCTCACGGCCGACCATCAGCGCTGCCAGCGACCGCGGCGTCGCCTCGGCTCCGGTCACGGTCGCGACGTGCCGGCCGCGGCGCAGGACGGTGACGCGGTCGGCGACGGCCATCACCTCGTTCAACTTGTGGGTGATCACGATCACCGCATGGCCCTCGCGCGCCATCGTGCGGAGCGTCCCGAAGAGCTGCTCCGCCTCCTGCGGGGTGAGCACGGCGGTCGGCTCGTCGAGGATGAGGATGCGGGAGCCGCGGAAGACGGCCTTGATGACCTCGACCCGCTGCTGCTCGCCCACCGAGAGCTGCCAGATGGGCGCCTCCGCGGGCACGGGCATTGCGAGCGCCGCGGAGATGTCGCGCATCCGGCGCACACCTGCTCGTCGGCTGAGCCAAAACCGCGGCGTGTGCCAGCCGAGGATCACGTTCTCGGCGACGGTGAGCCTCTCGACCAGGCGGAAGTGCTGATGCACCATGCCGATGCCGGCTTCGATCGCGTCACGCGGCGAGGTGAAGTGCACCGGCCGCCCGAACACCTCGATCTCGCCCTCGTCCGGGCGGTAGAGGCCCGTGAGGATGTTCATCAGGGTCGTCTTGCCCGCGCCGTTCTCGCCGAGCAGCGCGTGCACCTCGCCTGCGGCCGCCTCGAAGTCGACGCCCTCGTTGGCGACGACCCCGGGAAAGGCCTTCGAGATCCGTCGCATGCGGACCGCGGGGACGGGAGAGGCGCCGGTCGCGCCGGCGCCTCTCCCTGCAGCATCGTTCAGGACAGCGTGTCCTGGCTCTCCCACCCTTAGCCCTTGGGGCTTCCGATCACGCCCTTGACGAGCCAGCTCATCGCGTACAGGTCCTTGACGGTCAGCTTCTTCCCGGCCGGGACCCGGAGCTTGCCCTTCTGGTCGTAGAGCGGCCCGGTGAACTCGTAGAACTTCCCGGAGATCAGCGCCGCCCGCTTCGCCCTGATCGCAGCCTTCGTCTTCGCCGTGACGCGCGGCCCGAAGGGGGCGATGTCGGTGAAGCCGTCCTTGATGGTTCCGTAGTAGAAGCCCGTCTTCCACGTGCCGTTGATCGCCGCCTTGACGCGCGGCACGTAGTAGACGCCCCAGTCGTAGACGGCAGCGGTCAGCCACGACGTGGGCGCGAACTTCTGCGCGTTCGAGTCGTAACCGACCCAGGGGATCTTCTTCGACTCGGCGTACTGCCCGGCCGACGGCGTGTCCACGTTCTGGCCGAGAACGTCCGCGCCTGCGGCAACGAGGCTCTCTGCCGCCTTGCGCTCGAGCGAGGGCGAGACCCAGTTGTGCGTCCAGACGAGCCTGACCTTCGTGCCCGGGCGCGTCGCCTGCGCGCCGAGCGCGAAGGCGTTCGCATGCCGGATCACCTCGGGAATCGGGAAGGGCACGATGTAGCCGATCACGCCCTTCTTCGTCGCGGCGCCGGCGGCCATCCCGGAGAGGTAGATCGAATCCTCCCCCGCGCCGAAATACTCGGCCAGGTTCTTCGTCTGCGCCGTGCCCGTCGCCATCTCGAAGAGGACGTCCGGGTGCTTCTTCGCCTGGCTCACGACACATGCCTGGAACCCGAACGAGGTGGCGAAGATCATCTTGTTGCCGTCACGGATCAGGCTCTCGATCACCTGGCAGGTCTGCGGGCCCTCGGGGACGAGCTCCTTGTACGTCGTCTTCACCTTCGCGCCGAGCGCGCGCTGCACGGCCAGGCGGCCGTTGTCGTGTGACTGCGACCAGCCGTTGTCGTTGTGCGGCCCGACGTAGATCCACGCCGCCTTGTACGCGGCTGTCTGACCCGCCGAGCTCGCCGCCGCCAGCGCGAGCGCCGCCACGCCGATCGCGAGCAGCGTCGCGCCGGCTCCAAGCCTCCGTGCATTCATCTCGCTGTGCTCCTCCCTGTCGAACGCGGTGACCCGAGAGCAGACCCCGCGGGCCGCGCCCATTCTGTCGCGCGCGACAGCCCGGGACAAATCAGCTGTCGAAATGCCGCACGAGCTCCCGGGCGGCGCTGCGCACGAGCGCTGCAGCGTCTCGGCGCGCGCGCTCTGCGGAGCCGGCGAGCTGGGCGAGAGAGACGGCGTGCGGCCGACCCGGAAGCCGTTCCACCACGCCCTCCGCGATCTCGCCCGCGACGACCGCAGCCTGCGTGCCGCGCTCGGCCGCAGCGCGCAGGACCTCGACCGCGACCTTGCCTGCGAGACTCGTCTCGTCGAGCCTGCCCTCGCCCGTGACCACGATCGTCGCGCTCTCGAGTCGCGCCGCAAAGCCCACCGCCTCGGCGACGGCGGCGAAGCCCGGCCGGAGCGAGGCGCCGAGCGCTGCGAGCCCGCCGGCGAATCCACCGGCCGCCCCTGCGCCCGGCAACGTCGTGAGGTCGACGCCGGCGCGATTCCTGTAGGCGGCGGCGAGGCCCTCGAGCCTCCGGGTGAGCAGTTCGACCTCCGCCGGGCCGGCGCCCTTTCTGCGGCCCGAAGATGCGGGCCGCGTCGAGAAAGAGCGTGTCGACGTCGCAGGCCACGGTGACGGGTAGCGGTAACGACCACCCGAGCGCCTCGATTGCGCCGAGCCCGCCGTCGACGGTCGCCGAGCCGCCGGCGCCGACGATGACCTCCGTCGCACCGCCGGCCGCTGCTGCCGCGATCAGCTCGCCGGTCCCGCGGGTCGTCGCGGTGACCGGATCGTTCGCTCCCGCCACGAGGGCGAGGCCGCTTGCCCGCGCGAGCTCGACGACGGCGCTGCCGTCAGGGAGGAGGCCCCATGACGACCGAATGGGGGCTCCGTCCGGGCCGGTGACTTCGACCTCGTGCTGCTCGCCGCCGAGCGCGGCGAGCAGCACGTCGAGCGTCCCTTCGCCGCCGTCCGCCAGCGGCAGCTCGTCGACGTCGTCGACTCCGGCGTCGCGAAAGCCCGCGGCGAGCGCCCGCCGCTGCCTCGGCGGCGGTGAGAGTGCCGCGGAACTTGTCCGGTGCACAAAGGGCGCGCACTAGCCCCGCAGTCCCGTCTTCGCTCGCCCGAATCCGGGACGCGGAAGGGCCGGGCAAGCCCGGCCCCACGAGGCGTCCGCTTCGCGGCCGCGGTCGCCTGGTCTTCACGCCACGCCCCCTTACTCGACCGCGAGCGGGACGAGCTCGAAGCGATCGACGTCGACGAGGCCGAGGTCGGTGATCTTGAGGCTCGGGATCACCGAGAGCGCGAGGAATGCCAGCGTCTGGAACGGCGAGTCGAGCACGCAGCCGAGCTCACGCGCCGCGGCAACGCAAGCGTGGCCCTGAGCGACGACGTCCGCGAGCGGCGCATCGGAGAGGATCCCCGCCACCGGAAGAGGCAGCTCCGCCTGCACGGCTCCGTCCGCGGCCACGACCATGCCGCCTCCGAGCTCGACGATCCGCTCGACGGCGGCGCGCATGCTCTCGTCGTCCATCCCGACGACGACGACGTTGTGGGCGTCGTGCGAGAGGCTGGAGGCGAGCGCGCCACGTCGAAGGCCGAAGCCCTTGGTCAAGCCGAGGCCGATCCGGCCCGTGCCGAGGTGCCGCTCGAGCACGGCGATCTTGGCCAGGTCGCGAGCGACCTCGGCGACGATCTCGCCGTCGCCGAGCGCCGGCAACGCCGTCAACGACTGGGTCACGATCTGACCGGGCACGATCCCGATCACGCGAGCCGTTCGCTCCTCGCCCTCGTCCCAGGAGATCCGGAAGGCGTCGTCGGCGAGCGGCGCCAACCGGATTGTGTGGCGCACCCAGTCGGGCACTGCCGGTCGCGGGATGTCGCCCAGCGGCCGACCGGCTTTGAGGACGACGTCGGGTACGAATCGCTCCAGGTCGGGGAGGATCAAGACGTCGGCCTGGTAGCCGGGCGCGAGCGCTCCGAGGTGGCCGAGACGGTGCCAACGGGCGGGGTTGAAGGAACCAAGGACGATCGCATCCTCCGGCGTGAGCCCCAGTCGGACGGCGTCGCGAACGATTGCGTTCACGTGGCCGTCGTCGGCGATGTGCTCCGGCTCGCGGTCGTCGGTGCAGAACGCGATCCGGTCGGTGCCGTACTCCTCGACGAGCGGGAGCAGGGCGGCGAGATTGCGGGCGGCCGACGCTTCCCGGATCAGCAGCCACATGCCCGCGCGGAGCCGCTCGCGCCCTTCCTCCGGAGTGGACGCCTCGTGGTCGGAGCCGATGCCGGCGGCCGCGTAGGCTTGGAGGGACGCTCCGAGGACGCCGGGGGCGTGCCCGTCGACGTGGTCGACACCCTCGATGCGAAGCTTGGCGAGCTCGCCCGGATCGCCTGCGATCACGCCGGGGTAGTTCATCATCTCCGCCAGGCCGACCATCCGGCGGCGGCGGAGCAAGCCCTCGAGGTCGCCCGGCACGAGCGGCCGGCGCGGGGACTCGAACCGTGAGGCGGGGACGCATGACGAGGCGGTGAAGTACACGTCGAGCGGAAGGCCCGCGCAGGCGTCGAGCAGCCAGTGCACGCCGTCGGTGCCGAGCACGTTGGCGATCTCGTGCGGGTCGGCCACGACGGCGGTCGTGCCGAAGGGCAGGACGAGGCGGGCAAACTCGTCGACCAGCAGCTTCACGGACTCGAGGTGCATGTGCGCGTCGACGAAGCCGGGGATGACGTAGCGGCCGTCCGCGTCCAGCGTCTCGCGCCCCTCGTACTCGCCCAGGCCGGCGACGACACCGTCGACGATCGCGACGTCGGCGTCGAGCCACTCCTTCGTGAATACCGCGAGGACGCGCCCTCCACGGACGACGAGATCGGCCGGCTCGTCTCCCCGGGCAACGGCCAGGCGCCGGGCAAGTACGTCCATGGCGCGGACAATAGAAGCCGAGGGGACTGTCCCCGCAGGGGACTGTCCCCGTGGTCTGCCGGCGGCCGAAACAGCGGAGGAGCAGTCCGCCTCTCCCACAGGACAGTCGCCCCGCGTGCTTCACAATGCCCGCCGATGCCCTCGACGCTCTACTCGGACGCCTGGGTCGTGACGATGGACGACAACGGCACCGAGTACCCCGACGGCTGGCTGCTCGTGGAGGACGGCGAGATCGTTTCCTGCGGCGAGGGCTCCGAGCCGGATGCAGACGAACGTGTGTGGCTCGGCGGTGCGGTGGTCACGCCCGGGCTCGTCAACACCCACCACCACCTCTACCAGACGCTCACGCGCGCCCGCGCCCAGGAGGCTGACCTCTTCACCTGGCTGCGCGAGCTCTACCCCGTCTGGGCGAGGATCGATGCAGAGGCCGAGTACGCGGCCGCGCGCACCGGTATCGCCGAGCTCGCGCTCTCGGGCTGTACCACGGTCTTCGACCACCACTACGTCTTCCCGCGCGAGCAGACGGGGTTGATCGAGGCCGAGGTGCAGGCGGCGCGGGAGCTCGGCGTTCGGATCGTCGCGTCGCGCGGCTCGATGGACCTGGGAGTCTCCGCCGGCGGTCTTCCCCCGGACGAGCTCGTCGAGGACATCGACGCCGTGCTCGCGGACACGGAGCGCCTAGTGGCGGAGTTGCACGAGCCCGGCCGAGGTGCACGAGTACAGATCGCCGTCGCTCCCTGCTCGCCGTTCTCGGTCACGGGGCGACTGATGGAGGAGTCGGCGGAGCTCGCGCGCGACCTCGGACTGATACTGCACACCCATCTGGCCGAGACGGTCGAGGAAGAGGCGTACTGTCAAAAGCTCTACGGCTGTACGCCTGTGGAGTATCTGGACCGGCTCGACTGGCTTGCCCCCGATGTCTGGTGCGCGCACTGCGTCCACCTCTCCGAGGCCGACATCCAGCGCTTCGGGGAGACCGGCACCGGGGTCGCCCACTGTCCGACCTCGAACCTGCGGCTGGGCGCCGGAGTCGCGCCTGTTCGGGACCTGCTCGATGCCGATGTGCGCGTCGGGCTGGGCGTCGACGGCTCCGCCTCGAACGAGCGCTCCGACCTCTTCCTCGAGGTCAAGCAGGCGCTGCTCGTCGCGCGCGGGCGCGGCGGCGGCGAATCGATGACCGCGCGCGAAGCCCTGCAGCTGGGCACCCGCGGCGGCGCGGCTCTGCTCGGCCGCGACGATATCGGCTCGCTGGAGCCCGGCAAGCAGGCGGACTTCGCCGCCTGGTCGACCGACGGTCTCGAGCTTGGCGGCGCCGAGGATCTCGTCGCCGCGCTCGTCTTCGCCGGCCCGCACCGGGTCGACCGGCTCGTCGTCGGCGGCGAGAACGTCGTGCGCGGCGGGGCGCTCGTGCGGGCCGACGAAGGGGAGATTGCCCGAGCGCACCGAATCCAGGCGGCGAGGTTCGGGTCCTGACCGCTTCCCTGTCAACGCACGTGCTCGACACCGCCGCCGGGAAGCCGGCGGAGGGGGTCCGCGTCGAGCTGCTGCTGGACGGCGCGCCTGTGGCGGGCGGGGCGACCGACGCGGAGGGGCGCCTGCGCCTCGCGCAGGAGCTGGTTCCGGGCACGTACGCGCTCGTCTTCCACCCGCCCTCGCCGTTCTTCAGCCGCGTCGAGCTGCAACTCGAGCTCGGTGAAGGGCATCACCACGTTCCGCTGCTCGTCTCGCCGTACGGATGCGCGAGCTACCGCGGCAGCTGAACGTGGACGAGCTCGCGGAGCTCTTCGAGGGGCGGACGCGGTTCGTGGAGCGACTTGCGGAGGAGGAGCGCCCGCTCGATCGCGCGTTCACTCTCGTCCACGAGTTGCCGAACGACGAGAAGGTCGAGGTTCTGGCCGCGCATCCCGCCATCGGGAAGCGCTCGGGCCTGTCGGCCCGCTCCGCCGCCGAGCAGGGATCGGACGCCGACCCCGAGGTGCTCGCCGAGCTCGCCCGGCTGAACGCCGCGTATGAGGCCCGGCACGGGTTCCGCTTCGTCGTCTTCGTCAACCGGCGGCCCAAGGACGAGATCCTGGAGGTGCTGCGGGAGCGGATCGACCGGCCGACGGAGCAAGAGCTCGAGACGGCGCTCGACGAGCTCGTGGCGATCGCACGCGACCGGTGGGTGCGCGGATGACGCTGGCCGTGCTCGACCCGTACGTGACCGACTGGCTCAACCTGCTCCTGCGCTGGCTGCACGTGATCGCCGCGATGGCGTGGATCGGCACGTCGTTCTACTTCGTGCTCCTCGACAGCTCGCTCCGGCCGCCCAAGGATCCGCAGGACGTGAAGGACGGCGTCGGGGGTGACCTGTGGGAGGTGCACGGCGGCGGCTTCTACCACGTGAAGAAGTACAAGGTTGCGCCCCCCGCGCTCCCGGAACACCTGGCCTGGTTCAAGTGGGAGGCGTACACCACCTGGCTCTCCGGCTTCGGGCTGATGGTCGTCCTCTACTACTTCGAGGCCCGGGCGCAGCTGATCGACCCGGCAGTCGCCGACCTGACGCCCGCCCAGGCGGTGGGCATCAGTGTCGGCCTGCTCGCGGCGGCGTGGCTCGTCTACGACGCGCTCTGCCGGGCGTTGATCGCCCACGAAGGCGTGCTGGCGGCGGCAATCGTCGGCCTCACGGCTGCAGCCGCCTGGGCCTGCAGCGAGCTGTTCGCGCCGAGGGCTGCCTTCCTGCAGGTGGGCGCGATGCTCGGGACGATCATGGCCGGAAACGTCCTCTTCAACATCATCCCCGCCCACTGGGAGCTGATCCGAGCCAAACAGGAGGGTCGCGAGCCCGACCCGCAGCCGGCGCTCGTCGCCAAGCAGCGCTCGGTGCACAACAACTACCTGACGCTGCCCGTCCTGCTGACCATGCTCGCCGGGCACGTCGCCTTCCTCTACGAGGTGGAGCGCCCGTGGCTCGTTCTGTTCGCCCTGATGCTGCTCGGGGCCTGGGCGCGGCTCTTCTTCAACCTCCGGCACACGGGCCGCACGATCTGGACGATCCCTGCGGTCGGCATCGCCGCCGTCGTGGTGCTGGCAGTCGTCGTCGAGCCCAACGGAGGCGGCGAGAAGGCGTCGACTCCGGCAGAGACCTCGGCGGGCAAAGAGGTCTTCGCGAGCGCCGGCTGCGGCACCTGCCACACCCTGTCGGACGCGGGCGCGACGGGGACAGTCGGGCCGAACCTCGACTCGCGCCGGCCGTCGCGCTCCCGCGTTGTCGCGGTGGTGACGAGCGGCAGCGGCGTGATGCCGGCCTTCCGGAGCAGGCTGACGCCGCAGCAGATCGACGCCGTCGCCGTCTACGTCTCCACCGTCGCCGGAAAGTAGGATCGCGCCGTGCTGAGAATCAACGCGGGCGGCTTCGACTTCGCGGCGCGCGCTCGAGGAGGAGGCGGCACCGCAGACGGTCGCCGCGTTCCGGCGCCTGCTGCCACTCGAGTCGCGGATCATCCACGTCCGCTGGTCGGGCGAGGGCGGCTGGATTCCCTTCGGCGACCTCGACGTCGGCATCGGTCCCGAGAACGCGACCTGCTACCCGAACCCCGGAGAGATCGTCTTCTACCCGGGCGGCGTCTCCGAGACCGAGCTCCTGCTTGCCTACGGCTACGTCAGCTTTGCCTCGAAGGCGGGGCCGCTCGCGGGCAACCACTTCGCCACGATCGTCGAGGGGAACGAGAACCTGCGCGAGCTGGGCCGGAAGTTCCTCTGGGAAGGCGCGCAGGAGATCCGCTTCAGCGAGAGCTGAGCGTCGCGAGCGCGTCCGTCAGCACGTCGACCGCGACGGCCACGTCCTCGTCGCTCGCGTGCTCGTCGGGTGAGTGGCTGACGCCGCCGGCCTGGGCCCGCACGAAGAGCATCCCGGCATCGACGCCTGCCGAGGCGAGGATGCCCGCATCGTGCCCTGCTCCCGAGGCGAGCTCGACGACGGGAAGCCCACGCGACTCGACCGCGGCGCGGAGTGCCGCGCGGACGGAGGGGCTCATCTCGACCGGCTCCGTGCGACCCGCCTCCTCGAGCCCGACGGCGGCGATCAGGCGGCTGAGCCGCTCGGCATCGGGCGCCCTGACGTCGAGCGAGAACGTGACCCGGCTCGGGATCACGTTGATGCCGCCCGGCTCGACCTGCAGCTGCCCGACCGTCGCCACAGCTTCGTCGATCGCGCGTGCTGCGTCGCGAACCCGCAGGATCTCCTCGGCTGCGGCAACGAGCGCGTCCTTACGATCGGCCATCGGTGTGGTACCGGCGTGGCCGGCGCGACCTTCGATCGTCCGGACGCCGCGCTTGTAGCCGACGATGCCCGTGACGACGCCGAGCGGTGCACCGGCCTGCGCCAGCCGCGGGCCCTGCTCGTGGTGAAGCTCGACGTACGTGCCGGGGAGAGCCCCGGCCGCGACACACCCTCGGCTTCCGGCGCAGCCGCGCTCCTCGTCGCGGAAGGCGACGACCGCGAGTGTCCGCGGCCGCGGTCCCAGCCGCTCGACTGCCTCCAGACCGCCGAGGACGCCCAGCGGGCCGTCGAAGCGGCCGCCCTGCGGTACCGAGTCGAGGTGCGAGCCGGTCCAGACCTCCGGCAGTTCCGGCTCCTCGCCGATCAGCCGCCCGATCAGGTTGCCGCTCCCGTCCACGCTCACGTCGAGACCCGCCTCGCGCATCCACGCCGCGGCGAGCTCGTGCGCCTCGTCCTCCTCGGTCGAGTAGCCGATCCGGTTCGCACCGGGGCCGCCGCCGATCGCGTAGATCCGGTCGAGACGCTCGAGGATTCTCATGCGGCGAGATTAGTCGCGTAGGGGACAGATACCGGAGGTGCCTGTCCCCGAAGGCGCATTCGGGGACAGACCCCCTAGCGGGGATCTGTCCCCAGCCCCCGTAGTGCCAGCGAGCCCGCGAGGGGGAAGAGCGCAGCCAGCGCGAACGCCGCCGGCCACGAGAGCGAGGACACCGCCAGCGCGAACAGCACCGGCGCGGCGATCCCGATCCCCGACAGGACCGACTGCTGGAAGCCGATCGCGGCGCCGCTGCGCCGGGCGCCTGCGAGCTCGGCAGCGGCGGTGAACGACAGCCCGTTCCACGCCATCGAGAGCCCGCCGGCGACTGCGAGTGCGGGCACGAGCACCCACAACGGCCCATCTGCGAGCGCCGCGGTGACGCCGACGGCGACGGCGACCGCGACGCCGATCTGACGGAGCGGCCGCACGCGGGCGCCGACGACGTCCGACCAGCGGCCGACCCCGATCCGCAACGCGACCGCGAGCACCTGTGCCGCCGCAATCACGACTCCCGCGGAGCGCGCCGTCAGGCCGTGCTCGTCGTGCAGAAACAGCACACCGAAGCCGATCACGGCCACCTGCGCGTAGAGGTAGAGGCCGCTGCCGAGGCCGAGCCGCCAGAGACGCGCGTCGCGTAGCGTCGCGGTGACGGTCGCCGCTTCGACCCCGTCCGCGTCCGCGTGCTCGCGGCCGCGGAGGACGACCGCGCCGGCAACCGCACCGGCCGCGCAGAGCGCCGCCAGGAAGAGGAACGCATCCTCGGACCCTCCGGACGCTGCGAGCGGGGGCAGGGCAAGCGCCGCAACGACACCGCCGAGCGGAATCGCCGTCTGCCGCACGCCGAGCGCGAGGCCCCGCTGCTCGGGCCCGAACCAGTTCATCACGGCCCGCCCGCTGGCGGAGTTCACGGTCGAGCCGGCCGCGCCCGCAAGTGCGAGCCAGACGAGCAACGCGCCGAAGCTGGAGGCGTACGCCGCCCCCACCAGGCACAGCGCACAGCCGCCGAGGCCGATGGGCAGGACGACCCGCTCTCCCAGCCGGTCCGCCGCGATCCCCCAGGCGAGGAGCGTCGCGAGCGAGCCGGCCCAGCCGACGGCGAGCATCACCCCGACCTCGCCGAGCGTCAGCGCATACTCGGCCCGCAGCGTCGGCGCCAGCACCGGCAGCCCGATCGTGAGCGCCGAGAAGCTCGCCTGCGCCGCAGTACCCGGCGGCGAGGATCGCCCAGCGGTAGCGGCTCGAGCCGGCTACAGCCCGAACGGGTTGGCCGGCCGCGAGCCGGTGGAGACGATCACGCTCTTCGTCTCGAGGTAGAGCTCGAGCGTCTCGAGCCCGAGCTCCCGCCCGAAGCCGGACTGCTTGTAGCCCCCGAAGGGGATCCCGGGGAAGGCCGTGTACGGCATGTTGATCCCGACCGTCCCGGCCTTGATGCGCGCCGCAAGCCGATGGCCGCGCGCCGGATCGCCGGTCCAAACCGTTGCCATCAGCCCGTAGCGGACGTCGTTCGCGATCCGGATCGCGTCCGCCTCGTCCTCGAACGGGATCACCGTGACGACCGGTCCGAAGACTTCCTCCTGCGCGATCTCTGCGCGCGTTGTCGGCCGCCGCGACGACCGTGGCGGGGTAGAAGGCTCCCGGGCCGTCGGGTAGCTCGCCGCCGGCGACGACCTCGGCGTCAGCGTCGCGCGCGCGGTCGACGAAGCCGTGCACCCGCTCGCGGTGCGCCGGTGAGATCAACGACCCCATCTGCGTCTCGGCGTCGAGGGGATCGCCGACCTTCACCTTCCCGGCCAGGTCGGCCACCTGCCCCACGACCTCGTCGTAGAGAGACGACTCGACGAGGAGCCGCGAACGTGCCTCGCAGCTCTGGCCGGCGGCGTAGAAGATCGCCCAGACCGAGCTCGGCACGGCGTCGGCGAGATTCGCGTCGGCGAAGATCACGTTCGGGCTCTTCCCGCCCAGCTCGAGCGTGACCCGCTTCACCGGATCCGAGGCGAGCCGCATGATCTCCCCGCCCGTCTTCGTGGAGCCGGTGAAGGCGATCTTGTCCACGCCGGGATGGCGGACGAGGTAGGCGCCGGTCGTCGGCCCATCGCCCGGGACGACGTTCACCACGCCCGCCGGGAAGCCGACCTCCGTGGCCAGCTCCGCCAGCCGCAAGGCCGTGAGCGGCGTCTGCGGGTCGGGCTTGAGGACAACGGAGCAGCCGGCCGCCAGCGCGGGCGCGAGCTTCCAGGTCGCCATCATCAGCGGGTAGTTCCAGGGCACGATCTGGCCCGCCACGCCGACCGGCTCCTTCAGCGAGTAGAACAGCAGCGAGCCGCCGATCGAGTTCGACCGGCCGCTGATCGTGGCGATCGCGGCACCGTAGTAGCGGAAGTTCTCGACGGCCTGGTGGAGCTCCGCCTTCACCGACGAGATCGCCTTGCCGACGTTCCGCGCCTCGAGCTCCGCGAGCTCGCCGCGGTTGGCGACGATCGCGTCCGCGAGCGCGTGGAGCAGCCGCGCACGCTCGGTACCCGGAGTCTTGCCCCAGGCACCGTCGAGTGCGCCACGCGCTGCCTCGACCGCCCGGTCGACGTCCGCCTCGCCGGCCAGAGCCGCGACGGCAAGGGGAGCGCCGGTCGCCGGCTCGACGAGCTCGCGCGTCTCGCCGGATACGGGCTCGACGGTCTCGCCCCCGATGAAGAGGCCCGCCTCGCGCTGCGCTGTCGCGCTCACGACGCGGACGATACCTCCGCGGAGAGGAGGTCCTGCACCCGCACCTGCTCGGTGAGCAGGCGCCGGAACCGCGCCGGGTCACCCTCGTGGTACGCCCTGCAGAGGTCGCGCCCGGCCGAGTAGGTGATCACGTACGCGCGCCAGGTCGGGTCGGTGACGAAGCGGACGCTTGCCGCTGCGTACTCCCGGCCGACGGCACGCCAGCGGGCGACGTACTCCTCGGCCTCGGCGGTCGTCGAGCCGCCCTCGTGGACCATCAGCGCGGCGTTCACGCCGACAGCGCGGAGCGTCTCTCGCGCGAGTGCCACCTTCCGCGCCGAGTCGAGATCGGCGTCGATCCCGTGACGCGCGAGCGCCTCGGCGAGGGCGGCCTCGGTGTCGGCGTCCAGAAAATCCGCGCCGGTCTCGGCGATGCCCTCGTTGACCAGCGCCTGCGGGGTCGGGACGAGGAAGATCGACTCCTCGAGCAGTCCCTGCTCGCGCACCAGCAGGCGCTCCTTCCAGACGTGCTCGGCGTGGTGACCCGGGTACGTCTCGTGGGCGAGGAGGTCGACGAGCTCTGGCCCGGTGATCGGGAGCTCGACGTTGATCGCGATCCGGCTGCGCAGGTCGCCGAGGTAGAAGTTGAAGGCGAGCCACGGCTCGTCGGTCACAGGCTCGATCTCGACGGTCTCGCCCTCCGGCAGCCCGAAGAGCCGCTTGGTGTGCGCCCGAAGCTCGACGACGATCGCTTGTGCCGCGCCGGCCACGCTCTCCCGCGCCACGAACTGCGGCTCGCGCCAGCGCTCGTAGCGCTCGGCGAGCGCGCCTTCGCCGGGAAGGAGTGCGTCGAGCCGCTCGTGCGCGACTGCGAAGTCGGCTTCCGGCGCGTGCTTCGGGCGCACGCCGTAACAGCCTTCGACCTCGTCGGAGTAGGAGAGGCCCTCGCCGGCGAGCACCCCCGCGTACGTGCGCAGGCCGCGCACCTGGTCCTGCAGCCACGTCTCCGCCGCCACGTCACCCAGCAGCGCCTCGCTGTCGGCGACAAGCGTTGCCGGGTCAGCGATGTCTTCGGCTTCGACCTGCGCTGCGAGTTCCGCCGGGCCGAAATACGCGTCGACGAGCCCGTCGACGTGGCGCCCGAGTCGTAACCCCAGCAACAGGTAGCGCTCGACCGTCGTCACCGCGCACAACTATCGCGTTTCCGGACGCGCGGCGCGTGCAATACCGTCTCTATGGACAAGGTCGTGCTCGAAACCGCACGTACGGTCGACAGGGACCGGCTCCGCTCGGCGCTCGAGGAAGACGGGTTCGTGGCGCGCCCCTTGGAGGAGGAAGGCGTGCCCTGTCTCGAGGTCCCGTGCGACGACTGCGACGACGTGCTCGCCCGGATCGAGGCCTGGCTCGTGGAGCGCGAATTGCCGTTCGTGCCCGAGTCGGCGGACGGGCGCGTGATCCTCCGCCCGCCCGGCGGGTAGCAGCTCTAGGCGCTGGCCTGGAGCAGCGACTCGGCGCGGGCCAGGAACGCCGTCGCGCCGACCTGCTCGATAGAACGCGATCGCCTCGCTCAGCGCCGGCGTCCCGCGCCCGGCCCGCTCCGCCGCGACGAGCCGCATGTACGCGGCGCGAGCGAGGTCACCCGCCGCCGCGCAGACGTCGGCGGCCCGCGTGAGATCACCCGCGGCGATGAGCTCGATCGCTTCCACCCACGGCGTGCGAACGGTCGACCGCGTCGTGATCGCAGCGGCGAGCCGTGCCGCCTGCTCGCGGGACTCGGCCACGAGCGGCGCGTCGAGCAGGCCGTACCCGGTGCGGTAGGCGGTGCTCCCCTCGAGCGACGACTCGAGCTCGGACAGCCAGGCCGCGGAACTGTCACGATCGCCGCACTCGAACGCGATCCAGGCCGCGCTCGAGAGCGTCGGCCACAGCATCTGGGGGTCGGCGGCGCGGCGCGCCTCGTCGACGGCCGTTCCCGCCTCGGCCGCCGGAGCGAGCCGTTCGCCGCGGGCCAGGTCGATGGCAGCTCGGACCAGGCGCATCGCCGGCTGCATGTAGTGCGTCCGGTCGGAGACGTCGTTCAGGACCTGCTCGGCGTTTGCACGCGCTTCGTCCCAGCTCCCGCCCAGGTAGTCGTCGATCACGCACTCGGCAGAAGTGCCAGAGCTCGGCCCCTGTCGTCTCGAAGCGGCGGGCCGCGGCGAGCCCGAGACGGTGGGCCTCCGCACCGGCGCGCGCGTCGCCCAGCTCGATCAAGCAGCGAGGCGAGATTCACGTACGCACGGCTCAGCCGGGTGTTGTTCGTCTGCTCGGCAAGCTCGACAGCCTCGCGGAGCTGTGCCAGCCCGCCCTCCGCGTCCCCCTGGTAGACGCGAGCCGAGCCGAGGCTGATCATCGTGTCGAGGAGTGACGGTCGTGTCGCCGAGCCGCTTCGCGAGCTCGAGCACGCGCTCCCCTTCGACGATATCCCCGCTGGTCAGGCCGGCGAGCACCGGCGCCCAGAACGCGTAGCCGAGGATGTTGACCTGAGCCGCGGAGAGCGGCTTGTCGCTGATCAGCTCGACCGCACGGTCGAGATGCTGGAAGGCCAGCTCCTGGTTTCCCGCCACCCACTCACCCAGCGACATGAAGAACTCGACCTCCGCCGCGGCCGCGTCGTCTCCCAGGGCGAGGAGCCCGTCGCGCGCCTCCGCCGCCTCCGGCGGTGCTTCGTTGGTGGCGTCGTTCACGGCACGGCAGATGTCGAGCAGCAGGTACGGCCGCTCCGGGTCGTCGAGCGGCCAGAGGTCGAGCGCCGCACGGTAGGAGCGCTCCGCCGCGCCGGGCGCGCTCAGCGCCATCGCCCGGTGGCCCGCCTCGCGCAAGGCGACGCCGCGCGGGCGTCTCCACCGAGGTCGTGTCGCGGCCGGCCGCGCGGAGGAGCTCGAGCGCCGAGACGTAGTGGTGGGCGAGCATCTCGGCCCGGTCCTCGGAACGCTCTGCCGTCAGCGACTCGATCCACTCGGCTGCGCCGAGGTGGAGCTCGGCCCGCCGCGCGCGCGGGATCTGGCCGTACGCGACGTCGCGGACGAGGACGTGCCGGAACGCGTACTCCACCTCGCCGGCCACCGCAGCGCGCCGCTCGCGCCGGATCAGCTCCTTGCGCTCGAGCGCATGCAGCACCTCCTCGGCCTCCCACCGCGGCGTGTCGCCGACCGCGGCGACGGCACCGAGCCAGAAGATCTTCCCGACCACGGCGGCCTCGTGGAGGAGCGTCTTCTCGACGGATGAGAGCGCGTCGAGCCGGGCCGCGATGATGCCCTGGACCGTCTCGGGAACCTCCACTTCGGCCTCCTCGAGGCGCCAGACGTCACCGTCGCGGCGCAGCAGTCCACGGTCGCGCAGCATGCGGATGTATTCCTCGGCGAAGAGGGGGTTGCCCTCGGCGCGCGCGCAGGAGCGTCTGCTGCATCCGGGCGGGCAGCACGGCCTGCTCGAGCAGCTCGGCGATCAGCCGGGCTGTGTCGTCGTTGCTCAGGGGCGAGAGCGAGAGCGTCACGGCGTTGGCCTTGCCGCCGCCCCAGCCGGGACGCCGGGTGAGGAGCTCCGGGCGTGCGCTACAGACGACGAGCAGACGGGACCCCGGTGGCGCGGTCGACGAGCCCGTCGACGAAGTCCAGCAGCCCGTCGTCGGCCCAGTGCAGGTCCTCGAACACGAGCACGGTCGGACGCTGCTCGGCCAGCCCTTCGAGGAAGCGGCGCCAGGCGGCGAACGTCTCGCCGCGGCCCTCCGCGGACGCACGGCTTTCCCCGCCGAGACCGACGAGCGGCCGCAGGTGCCCCGCGACCCAGGCGGCCTCCTCCTCGTCGGGCACGACAGCCGCCACAGCGCCGATCAGCTTCTCCTCTGCCTCAGCAGCGGCGTCGCTCTCGAGGATCCCCGCCTGGGCCTTCGCCATCTCCCCGAGCGCCCAGTAGCTGATGCCCTCGCCGTAGGGCAGGCAGCGCCCCTGCCGCCAGAAGATCAGATCGGGATCGGCGTCGACGATGCTGAAGAGCTCGGTGACGAGCCTCGACTTGCCGATCCCCGGCACGCCGACGAGCGTGAGCAGCTGCGGTGCTCGCTCCTGGCGCGTGCGCGTCAGCGCGTCGCGCAGCACGTCGACCTCCTGCACGCGGCCGACGAGCGCCACGGGCGCGGCCTGCTCGAGGTCGACGCCAAAGCGGGACCGCGGGGCAACCGCCTCCCAGACGGCGATCGGCTCGCTCTTGCCCTTGGCGACGACCGGTTCCGCCGGCCGGTACTCGATCACGTGAGCCGTCGCGCGATAGGTCGTCTCGCCGACCAGGATTCCCCCCACCGGCGCCGCGCCTTGGAGCCGCGCCGCCGTGTTGACGACGTCGCCCGCGACCATCCCTTCGCCCTCGGCCGGCCGTGCGTCGAGCGAGACGAGCGCCTCGCCGGTGTTGACGGCGATGCGCAGGCTCACGTCCGAGCCGGACATCGCGTCCCGGATCGCGAGCGCGGCCCGCACCGCACGCTCGGCGTCGTCCTCGTGCACGACCGGCGCGCCGAAGACGGCGACGACCGCGTCGCCGATGAACTTCTCCACCGTGCCGCCGAAACGCTCGAGCTCCGCGCGCAGCCGTGCGTGGTACGAGGCGAGCATCGCGCGGACGTCCTCGGGATCCAAGCGCTCGGCCCGTGCGGTCGAGCCGACGAGGTCGGCGAAGACGATCGATACAACCTTCCGCTCCTCGCGGGCCTCCGCCGCGCCGGCGAGCGTCGCGCCGCATTTCGCGCAGAAAACCGCATCGTCAACGCTCTCGCGCCCGCAGTTCGGGCAGGTGATCACCCGCTGAGTCTACGAGGCTAGCCGCGCTCGAACAGCGCGGCCTGGCCCTGGCCGACACCGACGCAGAGCGTCGCGAGCCCGTAGCGGCCGTCGCGACGGCGAAGTTCGTGCAGGAGCGAGACGACGAGCCGCGCGCCGGACATGCCGAGCGGGTGGCCGAGCGCGATCGCACCGCCGTTGACGTTCACCCGTTCCTCGTCGAGACCGAGATCGCGGATGACAGCGAGGCTCTGCGAGGCGAACGCCTCGTTCAGCTCGACGAGATCGATCTCGCCCGCCTCGATCCCTGCACGCGCGAGGAGCTTCCGCACGGCCGGAACCGGACCGATGCCCATGATTCTCGGGTCGACACCGGTCACGGCCGAGGCGACGAAAGCACCGTGCGTTGTCAGCCCGAGCGCCTGGGCGTACTCCTCGCTGGCGATCACCAGCGCCGCCGCGCCGTCGTTGATCCCGCTCGCGTTCCCGGCGGTCACGGTGCCGCCCGGCCGGAACGCGGGCTTCAGCGCGGCGAGCTTCTCCGCCGTCGTGTCCGGCCGCGGGTGCTCGTCCCGCGACACGTCGCCCACCGACACGAGCTCGTCGTCGAAGCGGCCGGCCTCTGCCGCGTCCGCCCAGCGCTGTTGCGAGCGCAGGGCAAACGCGTCCTGCTCCTCGCGCGAGACCCCCCACTGCTCAGCGACGTTCTCTCCCGTCTCGCCCATCGACTCGAGCGGGAACATGGCTTCCAGCCTGCGGGTTGGGGAAGCGCCAGCCGAGCGTCGTGTCATGGACGACGCGGTCGCCGCGAGGATAGGCCACGTCCGGCTTGGCGAAGACGAAGCGGCGCGCGGCTCATCGACTCGACGCCGCCCGCAACGAAGAGCTCGCCGTCGCCCGCCGCAATCGCGTGACACGCGGAGACAACCGCGGAGAGCCCCGACGCGCAGAGCCGGTTCACGGTCACACCCGCAACCGACTCGGGAAGCCCGGCGAGGAGTGCCGCCATGCGCGCCACGTTGCGGTTGTCCTCGCCCGCCTGGTTCGCGCAGCCGAGGTAGACGTCCTCGATCTCGCCCGGCTCGACGCCGGCACGGTCGACCGCGCGCGCGAATCGCGAGCGCGGCCAGATCGTCGGGCCGGACGCCCGCGAGCGCGCCGCCGTAGCGCCCGATCGGGGTGCGCACTGCGGAGAGGACGACTGCTCTGGGCATCGACCTGACGCTAGCCCACGAAGTCGACGCGGACCGGCCCGGGGAAAGCGCCGATCGACTCACCGCGGCGCAGCAGCTCTGAAACCGCTTTGCGGCCCTCCTGCCCGTAGTCCTGCGTCAGCTCGTTGACGTACATGGCAATGAAGCGCTCCGCGACGGCAGCGTCGATGCCGCGGCCGAAGTCGAGCGCGTACTCGAGCGCCTCGGCGCGATGGTCGAGCGAGCACTGAATCCCCTCGGCGATCACCGAGGAGAGGTCGCTCAGCCGTTCGCCGATGTCGCGGCGCGCGACGACGACCCCGAGGCAGAGCGGCAGCCCAGTCTCGAGCAGCCACCACTCGCCGAGGTCGAGGACCTTCCGCAGCCCGAGATCGGAGAACGTGAGCTGGCCCTCGTGGATCAGCAACCCGAGGTCGGCGCGTCCCGAGGCGACCTCGTCGGGGATCTGCTCGAAAGCGAGCTCCCGGTGCGGGAAATCGCCGAGCACCAGCCGGAGGGTGAGGAAGGCCGTCGTCATCGCGCCGGGAACGACGATCTCGCGGCCGCGCAAATCGTCGAGCGACAGCTCCTCGCGGGCCACGACGACCGGGCCGTATCCGGAGCCGATGCTCGCCCCGTGGGGCAGCAGCGCGTAGTCCTCCTGCACGAAGGGGTAGGCGGCGAGAGAGAGCGCGCTCACCTCCAGCCGTGCTGCGCGTGCCCACTCGTTGAGCGTCTGGATGTCGGCCAGCACCTGCTCGAACTCGAAGCCCTGTGCGTCGACCAGATCCGTTGTCAGCGCCCAGTACATGAACGCGTCGTCGGGATCGGGACTGTGGCCGAAGCGGATCCGCACGGCGGGTGACGCTAGCACCGTCATTCGTGCCCGGGGTTGGCAAGGGCGTGTTGGGGCGGGGCTTGCCCGGGCCCTTACAGCGTCACGACCGTCCGAAGAAGAACCGCTCCAGGAGCGGGAGCACTTCCTTCCGCGTGAACGGCTTCACGTCGACCGAGCGGCGGTCGTCCTCGAGCACCCTGACGTCGTCTTCGAGGGCCTCGTTGGCCCGCTCGAGCGCCTCTTCGAGCTCGTAGCCCTCGAACACGACGTCGTCGGGAAGCGGGTCGTCCGTCGCCCGCAGCTGCGGGTTCACTGCCCGACCGACCGTCCAGACCGCTCCCGGTCTCCGGTCGATCCAGAAGAGGATCCGCTCCTCGTTCCCCCGGTCGTCGACGCCGGACAACGTCCGCTCGGCGACCCGCCCCGAGGGCGATCGGCGTCTCACGGAGTGGAGGATACAATCGTCCCGTGGCCCTCCGCGACATGTTCTCGTTCCTGTTCCAGCGGTCGGCGCAGGAGGAGCGGGTCGCGCAATACGTCGTCCGTGAGCACGACCGCGGGCGGACGCTGGCCGAGATCCTCGAGGACAAATACGTCGTCAACCGGCTCTCTCCGGAACAGCGCAAGCGCCTGCTCGACCGACCTGAAATCGTGCAAGCCGTGGGCAGGGACACGGCCGACGCGGCGAAAGCCGCGGTAGCAGGCTCGTAGGGGCCGGGCTCCGCCCGGCCCGGGCGAGGCAGAGCCTCGCCCCTACAGCTCTCGGCCCAGGCCGGCGGCTCGCGCCCGGGCGACGGCCTCGACGCCGATCGCGACGTCCCAGGCAGCGATGCCGTTCGACTTGAAGAGCACGATGTCCCGGGGTCCGGCACGGCCGACCGTCTCTCCGGCGACGACCTCGTGGAGCTCATGCACCTCCAGCCAGTCGAGCGTCCCGGTCGCGATCGGCTCGATCAGGTCGCCGGACTCGAGCTTTGCCTGCGCGATCGAGTCGCAGCAGACGAAGGACGCGCGCTCGAGGACGCGGTTGTCGAGCTCGCGGGCGGACGGATCGTTCGCGCCGATCGCGCAGACGAGCGCTCCCTCGGCCAGCCACTCTCCGCGGAGCACTGGGTCCTTCGCCGTCGTCGCGGTCACGACCACGTCGCACGCTCGCGGCGTCCTGTGCGCTCTCCGCGGGCTCCGCGGCGGTCGTCTCGCAGAATCTGGCGAGCCGGTCGGGTGTCCGGCACCAGGCGACCGCCCGGTCGAGCGTCGGCACCGCGCTGCGGATCGCGGCCAGCTGGCTCTCGGCCTGCCACCCGCAGCCGATCAGCCCGATACTCGACGCGCCGTCGCGTGCGAGGTGTCGGGCGGCGACGCCGCTGGCGGCGCCCGTGCGGAGCTGCCCCAGCCGGTCGGCCTCGATCACGGCTGCGAGCGAGCCGTCGTCGAGTGAGAAGAGGCAGACGACGAAGGCCAGCCCGCCGTCGACGAGCGTGTAGCTCTTGAGACCCGCGTAGCCGAGCTCTGCGTCGGTCGCGGCCATGACAGCGAAGTAGCCGTCGGGAAGAGGCAGCCGCTTGCGCGGCTCGTTGACCGCCTCGCCCGACGCGAGCCGGAGGAAGCAGGCCTCGAGCACCGGTACGGCGTCGGCCGGCGTGAGCAACGACGCGACGTCGGACTCGGACAAATACAGAGGCACGCTTCTATCTTCGCTCCGCGTAAAAAGCCGAGCGTCCCGGGGGAACCATGGGTTCCCAGCGCTCATGCGCCCGGCAAGATTCGAACTTGCGGCCTCTGCCTCCGCAGGGCAGCGCTCTATCCCCTGAGCTACGGGCGCGGGGTCGCCTAGTGTAGCTGCCTCGCGGCGCGGCCCCCGGTCACGGAGAGCTCCGCGTCCGCCGCCACTTCACGGCGAATGTAGGCCAGCGCGACGAGGCCTTCCTCGGGATCGGGGGCGACGCTCGTGACGCGGCCGACCGACTGCTCGTCGAGCGTCACCTCGGCGCCGTCAGGAGGCGCCTCGTCGCCCTCGAGTGCCAGTAGGCGGAGGCCGCGGTTGGCGTGACCGCGGTAGTGCAGGCGCGCAACGGGCTCCTGGCCCGGATAGCAGCCTTTCGTGAAGCTGATCGCCCGCTCGTCCAGCCCGGCCTCGGCGGGGAGCACGCGCTCGTCGAGCTCACGGCCGAACCGCGGCGTCCGTGCTCGGATGCGCAACCGCTCGAGCTCCTCATCAGTGATCTCCGCCCAGCCCGGCGGTTCGTCATCGATCAGCTCGTATGCAGGGACGCCGTAGTCGCGATTCGGCACGCCGCCCGGCGGCGCCTCGCCGCCGACGACGAGCACGGACTCGTGCTCCTCGAGCACGATCTCGGCCTTGGCGGCGAACCGGCTCCGGAGCAGCTGCGCCGGAAGCACCTCGCGAAGCTCCGGCTCGGTGAGCAGGAGGAAGTCGTCCTGGCCGCGGCGGAAGACAGTCATCGGCGCGATCAGCCGCCCCTTCGCAGTCAGCAGCAGCGCCTCGCAGGAATCGCCCACCGCGAGCGCCTGCACCTCGTTCGAGAGCATGCGTTCCAGGTAGTCCTCCGCGTCCGGGCCGCTGACGCCGACGAACGCGCGCGGCCGGCGGGCGATATGTAGCGCAGTACCAGGCACTGAAATTAGTCTAGGTGTCGTGTTCAGGAGCAGGGCCGAACGGAAGGTGGCCGACCTCGGCTTCGATCCGGCGCGGCTCCCACCAGGCCAGTACCTGACCGAGAAGTGGCCGGTGCTGCACGCCGGAGACATTCCGGCTGTCGACCTCGCGACCTGGGACTTCCGCGTCTGGGGTGAGGTCGAAGAACCGCTTCGGCTGTCCTGGGCAGAGCTGGAGGAGCTTCCGAGCGTCGAGGTGACGCAGGACATCCATTGCGTCACGCGCTGGAGCCGGTTCGACACGACCTTCCGCGGTGTCCCGTGGGCGGCGGTGGCAGCGCTCGTCCACCCGAAGCCGAGTGCGCGCTACGCGATCGCACACGCCGAGCAGGGCTACACGGCCAACGTTCCTGCGTCGTTCCTCGACCAGGAGGGCGCGATGCTCGCCACGCACGCCGACGGGAAGGCGCTCGCCCCCGAGCACGGCTGGCCGCTGCGGCTCGTCGTGCCGGGCAAATACTTCTGGAAGAGCGCGAAGTGGCTGCGCGGAATCGAGCTCTCGGCCGCCGACAAGCCCGGCTTCTGGGAGCGATACGGCTACCACAACGACGCCGACCCCTGGAAAGAGGAGCGTTACGGCTTCTGAACCGTGATCGAAGCGTGGCCGTCGCGGCCGAAGCCGGGCTTGGCCCGGCGAAAGGCCAAGGCCGCTTGGCTATTTCGTGCGAAGAAGGAGGGGGTTCGTGGGGGAACCATGTGGTTCCCCCACGAAAGAGAAAGCGACCGCTGGGGGACGGTCGCTTTCAGGTGGGATGAACTGGGGGAGGGTGGGTGCACGTAGTTTCGGTAACGGGGCTGCGACTCCCATCCCCCGGGCGGGTGATCTTCACCGCGAGGCGCCATGGCCCGCGGGGCGCGGCCGGTGGATAACGCCTCTGAGGCATGGCATGTCTCCTGAAGGCACGTTCGGTCTTGCGACCTGTGTGGCCATGCGGCACGAAGCACCGCGCTGTGGATAACGCCTCTGAGGCATGGCATGGCCTCGCCGGTCATGGGTGGGGACAACTGACGCCGCCGGATCGACGCCGAAACGCCGGAGGGCCGGCGCGAGCCGGCCCTCCGGGTCCTGCTGGACGAGCGTCGGACTAGAAGTCCATACCGCCGCCGGGCATCCCGCCGCCCGGCATACCGGCCTTCTCCTTCTCAGGAGCCTCGACGACCAGCGCCTCGGTCGTGAGGATGTTCTTCGCGATCGAGGCCGCGTTCTGCAGGGCAGAGCGCGTCACCATGGTCGGGTCGATGATGCCCGACTTGACCATGTGCTCGACCTCGTTCGTGTCGACGTTGAGGCCGTGG
>CAVTTF010000008.1:0-77061 GCA_963737565.1 uncultured Actinomycetes bacterium | reverse complement strand
CGGCTTACCCGCGGTCGCTCGTGCCGCGCATACCCGCGTAAACGCTGAGTGGCCCCGGGTGGAGTCGAACCACCGCACGCAGATTCGAAGTTCGGGCTTGAGCTCAGACAGGCCGAGATGTGCCGAGACGATCCGTCTAACTGAGCCGTTTCTGCTTGATCGCGGCTCTCATGATCTCGGCCCATCTCGGTGGGTCTGGTGGCCCCCGGTGTCCCCATGAGACTCAGCCCGTTCGCCTGCCCTCGATGCCCGTAGGAGTTTGTGCGGCGGCGTCCGGCGTGGCACTCCGCGCTTCATCGCGCCACCCAGAGTCGCAGCGCGGAGAGTCTTCGTCAGCCCACGCTCGCGATCATCTCACTGGCGACTGTTCGAGAATGTCCCTCGACAGACTCCAGTGGTGCGTGTCTGTTGATGATCGCGTGGTGCGGCTAAACGATCCTGCCAGGCTGTGCATCTAAGTAGTGGATGAGGCAGCCGCAGCACCAAGTGACTGATCCCGGCTCGATCGCCGACATCGAGGCGATCTACCGCGAGCACCACTCGCGCTTCCTTCGTTTCGCGGTCGCGAACCTGAGCGACGTCGAGCGGGGTCGAGATGCAGTCCACGAAGCCTTCGTGCGGGCGATCAGGTCGCTCGGCGAGTTTCGCGGCCAGGGACGTCTCGAATCTTGGCTGTGGCAGATTCTCGTGAACGTCTGCGCGGCCGAGAGAAGGCGTCACTCGTGCCGATCGAGGACCAGCCGGTTGCGACCGGCCTCGAGGACACCGACTGGTCCAAGAGATTCGCGCTGCGATCGCCTCTCTTCCAGAGAGGCAGAGGACGATCCTCTTTCTTCGTCATTACGCCGACCTCGACTACGAGCAGATCGGGGCCGTACTCGGCATCGCCCGTGGAACCGTGGCGGCAACCCTGAACACGGCCCACACGAGGCTCCGGGCCGTCCTTGGAGAGGTGAAGAGATGAGTGACTACCTGAGCTCCGTCCTGGACGAGCTCGTCCCGACGTTCGCCGACGAGGATGGCGACTGGGGGCGCGTCGTCGCAGACGCCGGTGCCGAGACTCCCACCGACGGCGCACCTGTGGCCCGTCGACGCAACCGCCTCATCCGCAGTGCACCGTGGAAGACATCGTCGCCGGCGGGCGCGGTGGCTCACCCGCACGCCGGGCCGTCGCCACTGCCCTCACAGCCCTTATGGCCGCGCTCCTCGTCACGCCAGCGTTCGGTCTCGCCGATCGCCTCCTGGGACTGATCCAGGGCCCCCACCGGCCCCCCGACGTTTTGGTTCGCCCGCCTGGTCGCCAGATGGGCGGTCGATCGCCTTCTTGCGCTATGGCGGCGACTGGTACGCGGCTCTACGTCGTCAACGCCGACGGCAGCGGGAAGCGTAATGTATAGTAACACGTCGACGTCCAAGGTCTGGCGTGGTCACCCGACGGGCAGCAGGATCGCGTTCGAGAGCGGACCACAGATAACCGCAGATCCACGTCATGAACGCCGACGGGAGCGGGGAGCGGCGACTGACCCCATCGGCGGCGGGGACTGTGGGGTCTGGTCACCCGACGGGCGGACGATCGCCTTCGGAGCACCCGCGCGCGCGGGGCGGGCAACCCGGACATCTACCTCGTCGACGCCGATGGAAGCGGCGAGCGTAGGCTGGCAGTGCGTGGCAGGAACCCCCAATGGTCGCCCGACGGACGACCGATCGCCTTCGAGAGCAGGCGCTCCGGCACCTGGAAACCCACGTCATGAACGCCGACGGCAGTGGGGCTCGGCGGCTGACGCGCGGCGGCGGCGGCGGGGGCTCGGTCTGGTCACCGGACGGGCGAAGGATCGCCTTCTCGCGCTCGGACCGCGGCGGCAAGTCTGACATCTACGTCGTCAACGCCGATGGCAGCGGACTGAGGCGGCTGATGCGCGGCGGTGACATCCGGTCTGGTCGCCCGACGGGCGGAAGCTCGCCTTCGCGAGCGACCGCGACGGCAACCGCGAGATTTACACGATGAATGCCGATGGAAGCGGTCAGCGCAGGCTGACCCGCACTCGTCACGGCGAGTCTGATCCGCGCTGGTCGCCCGACGGCCGCAAGATCGTCTTCATGCGGGATCGCGACGGCGACCACGGCGTCTATCTGATGAACGCCGACGGCACCGGCCAGCGGAGGCTCACGCAGCCTGAATAGGACGCAGTTAGGCGTGCGCCGTGAGGACCGACGCGGCGACTCAACGTGCGCTTTCGTCGTCGCTGCGAAACGCGAGTGGTTAGACGCTTTGCCTCGTGCATGCTCTATCCACGGGTAGATCGAAAAATGGCCCCGGGTGGAGTCGAACCACCGCACGCAGATTCGAAGTTCGGGCAGCGTCCAGATCGGCCTAGACGCACCGAGACGATCTCCGATCCCTACGCGTGTCCGCCCGGAGCAGCGCCGCGTCGATCTCGGTCGTTCTCGGTGGGTCGGTGGCCCGAACGCGCCCCATCCGAACGAGCCAGTGAGTGATCGGGGTGTCTCTCGACGTTGCTCTGGCGAGACTCCGCTGCTTCAGTAACCACACGACTGGTTTCGAGAGTTTCGTAGGCGACTAAACAAGACGCCCGGCCTCGCGCATCGAATGGCTGAGATGGTTGCCGGCCGAGCTCGCGCAGTGGGCCGAGCACGCGCGCCTCGCGCGCGGCGCCCGCGTGACGCCGGCCGGCTTCCGGCGCGCGATCGCGGTGCGCGAGGCGCTCTACCGCATCTTCGTGGCGCTCGCCCACGGCCGCCGTCCACGCCGCGACGATCTCGAGCTCGTGCACGGAGCGCACGCGCGCGCGTTCCGGCACGCGCGGCACGGAGCACCTCCGGCTCGAGGTGCCGGCGTCGACCGGCGTCGAGGCGATCCTGTGGCCGGTCCTCGAGTCGGCGCGGGAGCTCCTCGCCGACCCCTCGCGGATCAAGGAGTGCGAGGGCGAGGAGTGCGGCTGGGTGTTCGTCGACGCGACGAAGAGCGGCACGCGCCGCTGGTGCAGCATGGCGAGCTGCGGGGCGCGCGCGAAGATGAAGCGGTATCGCGCGCGCCCCCAGCGGTCGCGGTCGTCCTAGTAGAGCGGCTCGCCCGTCTCGAGCAGCGTCTTCAGGTTCGAGAGGACGCCCATCCAGCCGGTGCCGGCCACGCCGGCCGCCGTCTTCGGCGCGCCGTCCAGCCGGTCGTGCACGACCGTCAGCAGCGAGACGCCGTTCTCCTGCGCCTCGATCTCCCACGTGACGCGGCTCGGCTCCTCGCGCGCCAGCTCCTCGTCGTAGAGCGAGGTCCACGTGTGCGAGAGCCGCCGCGGCGGGTCGGCCTCCAGCACCTCGCCCTTCGTGGCGAGCCCTCTGCCGTCGCCCAGGTCCTGGTGGTACTCGCCGCCCGGGCGCAGCTCGAAGTGCGACCGCACGCCGTGGAAGTACCGCTCCGTCCACTCGGGCCTCGTGATCGCCTCCCAGATCTGCTCCGGGCTCGCCTTGATGAACACCTGGTAGACCTGAACGGTCAGGTTCTTCGCCTCGACCATCGTCGTCATCCCGTCTCCTCCAGCTCGGTCTTGAGGTCTGCGAGCGCCGACACCTGACGCTCGGTGTACTTGTCGATCCACCGGTCGTGGATCAGCCGGATCGGGACCGGGTTCAGGAAGTGCAGCTTCTCCCGGCCCTGCCGGCGCGTGACGACGAGACCCGCGTCCTCGAGGACGCGCAGGTGCTTCATCACGCCGAAGCGGGTCATCTCCAGCTCGGACTCCAGCTCGGTGAGCGTGCGGCCGTCACGCGCGAAGAGCCGGTCGAGCAGGAAGCGACGCGTCGGATCGGCGAGCGCCTTGAACACGTGGTCGTCGTCCATGCCGGGAGCATATGTGACTAAACGGTCACATGTCAACCGGCTCTTTGTGAATGGCCCCGGGTGGAGTCGAACCACCGCACGCAGATTCGAAGTTCGGGCCCGAGTCCAGACAGGCCGAGACCGACCGAGATCATCCCGTTTGTCCGAGCCGTTTCTGCCTGATGGTCGACCTTCATGATCTCGGCCAGTCTCGGTAGGTCTGGTGGCCCCAGTGTGGCCCCATCCGAACGAGCAACGAGTGATCGGAAGTGTCTCTCGACCGTTGCTCTGTAGAGACTCCGCTGCTTCAGTAACCACACGACTGGTTTCGAGAATCTCGCAGGGCGACTAAACAAAGCGCCCAGCCCGACCCATCTGATCACTGAGATGGCGGCGCGCGGAGCCAAGGCGTAGTGTCCATGTGCAGAAGATCACGTAGCGGCGGGCGGTCGAGGAGGGAAGTAGTGCACACGTCATGAGAAGCCGGTTGCGCGTGCTCTCGGCCCTGCTTGTCTGCATCGGCGTGGTGGTCACGTCTGCGTCGGCAGGGACGGAGCAGACGCGGAACGCGCCTCCTCCTGTCGAGCGTGTCGCGCGCGAGCTACGCACCAGGCGCCAAGAGTCTGATCGTCTTCGTCTCCGCCGCGGGCAAGGAGTACGTGGCCACGGCGGGTACCCGTCGTCCCAAGAGCAGATCAGCGCTTTCGCATCGGGAGCGTGACGAAGACGTTTACCGCGACGATCGTGCTGCAGCTCGTGCAGGAGGGGACGCTCAGCCTCGACGAGCACGCTCGAAGATCATGTGCCTGGGGTCATCCCGCGGGGCGAGGAGATCACGATCCGCCACCTGCTCCAGCACCGCTCGGGGCTCGCGAACATCACGGAGTACCCGGCATGGCTCAACGAGGCGGAACGGTCGCCCTCGACCAGTCCGATCAACAGCTTGCGCTTCGCGGCCTCCAAGCCGCTCGGCTTCAAGCCCGGCACCCAGGCGCGCTACTCGAACACGAACTACATCGCGCTCGGTCTCGTGATCGAGAAGGTCACCGGACGCTCGTACGCGGAAGAGCTCGAGCAGCGCGTCCTCGATCCGCTCGGTCTCTCGCGGACGGAGCTGCCGACGACGCGCCGCCTCGCGGATCTCGACGACGGTGGCTACAACCCGAACCTTCCCTGGGCGGCGGGCGCGATCGTCTCGAACGCGCACGACCTCTCCCGCTTCTACTCCGCCCTCCTCTCCGGGCGACTTCTCTCCAGCGCCTCCCTCGCGACGATGAAGAAGACGGTCGCGGGCATCGGGCTCGGCATCTTCCCGACCGCGCTTCCCTGCGGACGCTGCCTGGGGTCACGACGGTTACATCGTCGACTACCAGACGCTCGTCAGCGCGAGCGAGGAGGGCGACCGCGTCGCCGTCGTCTCGCTCCGCGGGTCGTGGATACATACCGTGGCTCGGGAGAGCGCTGCTCTGCGCGGAGCCTCCCCTGGCGGCGGGCTCTGCGCCAGCAAAGTCGAGGATCGCGTTCGTCAGCGCTCCTGGCCCCGGCCCGCGCGCCGCTCTACGTCGTGAACGCCGACGGGAGCGGGCAGGGATGGCTGACGCTTACCGCCGAGGGCGGTCCTCCGGTTGCCTGGTCTCCCGACGGGCGGAGGATTGCTTTCGCGAGTATGCGCGACGGCAACTCCGAGGTCTACGTCATGAACGCGGACGGGAGCGGGCAGCGGAGGCTGACGCGCGACCCGGCGCAGGATTCAGTTCGGGCGTGGTCACCAGACGGGCGGAAGATCGCCTTCGTACGCCAGCGTGCAGGGGGCTCCGACGTCTACCTCGTGAACCCCGACGGGGGCGGGCAGCGGAGGCTGACGCGCAACGCGGCACCGTCCTACGATCTTGCCTGGTCGCCCGACGGACGGAAGATCGCCTTCCTGAGCAGGCGCGACGACAACTCGGAGATCTACGTCATGAATGCCGACGGCAGCGGGCTGCGCAACCTGACGCGGGATCCGGCAGGCGACAGTACCTTTGCCTGGTCGCCCGACGGGCGGAAGATCGCCTTCATGAGCAAGCGCGACGGCACCTGGGACATCCACCTGATGAATGCCGACGGCAGCGGGCTGCGGAACCTGACGCGCGGCCCGGCGTACGACTGCTACTCCTGCCTGGTCACCCGACGGACGGAAGATCGCCTTCGGTCGCGACGGCGAGATCTACGTCATGAACGCCGATGGCAGCGGGCTGCGGAATCTGACGCGCAGCCCGGCGCGCGACGGCAATCCTGCCTGGTCACCCGACGGACGGAAGATCGCCTTCGGTCGCGACGGCGAGATCTACGTCATGAACGCCGATGGCAGCGGGCAGCGGAATCTGACGCGCAGCCCGTGGAACGATGGCTCGGCTTCCTGGTCGCCCGCGCAGAAGAAGAAGTAGCGCGCAACTGACGAGGACCTCGTGCCATTGATCGCGAACGGCAGCGGCGACAACCCCAACCCGCATGACTAGTGCGGTCGGAATGGCCCCGGGAGGAGTCGAACCTCCGCCCGCAGATTCGAAGTCTGCCGCTCTATCCACTGAGCTACGGGGCCACGCGGCCTCAGTGTGCCAGCTGCTACTTCGGCAACCGGGTCACCCAGTAGTCCGTCGTCGGCGCGGGCGTTGTGCCGAAGGGGTGGCGGACGGGATTCGAACCCGCGACCACCGGGACCACAACCCGGGGCTCTACCAACTGAGCTACCGCCACCGCGAGCCCGCACAGGATACCGGCGGTGCGCGCATAGGATGGGGCGCCGATGGCGGCGTTGCGCCACACGGCGACGGGCTGGTGGCTCGAGCAGGCAGGGCCCGTCGAGCCGACGCAGCCGCTCGAAGGTGACACGAAGGCCGACGTCGTGATCGTCGGCGGCGGCTACCTCGGCATGTGGACCGCGTGGCAGCTCACGCAGCTCGCGCCGGAGGCGGACGTCGTCCTGCTCGAGGCCGCGCTCTGCGGTCACGGCCCGAGTGGGCGCAACGGGGGCTTTTGCGAGACGCTCTGGGGCGACCTGCCCACGCTGCGGGAGCGGGCCGGAGACCGGGCTGCGGTCGACGTCTGCCGTGCCTCCGAGGACGCGGTGAACGGCATCGGGGCGTGGTGTGAGGCGAACGGTGTCGACGCGGCCTTCCGGCGCGCGCCGATGCTCCTGCGTCGCGACGACTGTGTCGCAGCTGGGGTCGTGGGACGCCCTCGTCCGCGCGTGCGCAGAGGTCGGAGCACCCGATGAGGTCGTCGCCGCGGGCGAGGACGAGGTGCGCGCCCGTTGTGCCTCGCCGCTGTTCCTCGGCGGCGCGCTCTACCGGCTCAACGCGACGGTACAGCCGGCGCGCCTCGCGCTCGGGTTGCGCCGGCAACTCCTCGAGCGGGGTGTGCGGATCTACGAGCGGACGCCCGTGCGGAACCTGTCCCGAGAGGGGGTCGCCACAACGGCGCGCGGCCGCGTCCAAGGCCGAGCCGCGGTGCTAGCCGTCAACACTGCGGCCGCCGGCTTCGCTGGGTACCGGCTCTCGCTTGCCGTCGCGTCGAGCCACATCGTCTTGACCGAGCCGGTGCCGGACGTCCTCGAGGAGCTGGGCTGGGGCGGCGGCGAGGCAATCGTCGACTGCCGCACGCTCGTCCACTACATGCGCACGACCGAGGAGGGACGAATCGCCTTCGGCTGGGGCGGCGGGGCGATGGGCTTCGGTGGGCGCCGCTCACGGCGCCTCGAGGTCGACGAGGACGTGATCGCCCGCACGAAAAGAAGCCTCGCTCCACTTCTTCCCGCAGCTACGCGGGCGCGAGATCACGCACGCCTGGGGCGGCCCGATCGACGTCTCTCCCACCCATCTGCCGATCTTCGGCAGCCGCGGACGCATCCACCACGGTTTCGGCTTCACGGGCAACGGCGTCGGGCCGAGCTACCTGGGCGGGGAGATCCTCGCGCGGGTTGCGCTCGACCGGCGCGACGAGCGGACGCGGCTCGCGCTCGTCGAGCCCGACCGCAAGCTGTTTCCGCCCGAGCCGTTCCGTTATGCGGGCGGCTCGCTGATCCGGCGAGCCCTCGTCGCCAAGGACGCCGCCGAGGACGACGGTCGCCGACCGGGGCCGATCGACCGCCTTCATGGCCGCGCTCCCTCGGCCGGCTCGGTCTGCACCTGCCGCGCTGACCGGTGCGCAAGTCGCGGATCCGCTCGCGCGGATCCGCGACGCGCGAACACCCCTGAAGGCGTCCGCTTCGCGGCCGCAGGCTCGATCGATGCATCTTGCTTCGGCACGATTAGGCCGTGCACCTCGATCTGGCGGACGGCGTCGTCGCGCTCGGGCTGCTCGGCGCAGTCGCGGCGATGCTCGCCTTCGCCCCCACGCTGCGCATCCCCTATCCGATTCTGCTCGTACTCGGCGGGCTGGCGATCGGCGTCATCCCGGGGATGCCGAACGTCGAGCTCCAGCCGGAGCTCATCTTCTTCGGCGTGCTGCCGCCGCTCCTCTACGGCGCCGCCTTCTTCACCTCGCTCCGCGACCTGAGAGCCAACGTGCGGCCGATCGGGTTGCTCGCGGTCGGCCTCGTCTTCATGACCACCGTAGGCGTCGCGGTCGTCGCGCACGCGTTCGTCGACGGGTTGACGTGGCCCAGCGCCTTCGTGCTCGGCGCGATCGTCTCGCCGACCGATCCAATTGCGGCGACCGCGATCGCCCGCCGGCTCGGCGTGCCGCGAAAACTCGTGACGATCGTCGAGGGCGAGAGCCTCGTCAACGACGGCACCGGCCTGGTCCTGTACCGGGTCGCCGTCGCAGCAGTCGTGACCGGCTCGTTCTCGGCGATGTACACAGGCGGGCTCTTCGTCGTCAGCGCCCTCGGCGGGGTCGCGGTCGGCCTCGCCGTCGGGTGGGTCGTGCGCCAGGCTCGCCGCCGGCTCGACAACCCGCCGGCCGAGCTCACGATCTCGCTGATGACGGGCTACTTCGCGTTCATCCCGGCCGACCTGCTGGGCGTCTCCGCAGTGCTCGCAGCAGTGAGCGCGGGCATCTATCTCGGCTGGTATACGCCAGAGCTGACGACTCCACAGGTTCGGCTGCAGGGAGTCGCGGTCTGGGAGCTCGTCCAGTACCTCCTGAACGCACTCCTCTTCGTCCTTGTCGGCCTGCAGCTACCCGTCGTCATCGACGCGCTCGGCGACATCCCCGGCGCGAGACTGCTCGGCTACGCCGTGCTCGTGAGTCTCACGGTGATCGCGCTCCGTTTCGCCTGGGTCTTCGCCGTCCTGCAGGCGCCGAAGTGGATCGCCAGGCGGATGTCGAGTTGGCAGGGCGCCGTCTTTCTGTCCTGGGCGGGGATGCGGGGTGCGCTGTCGCTCGCCGCAGCGCTCGCCCTGCCGCTGCAGACCGATGCCGGCGCACCCTTCCCAGGCCGCGATCTGATCCTCTTCCTCACCTTCTCGGTCATCCTGGCCACGCTCGTCGGACAGGGGCTGACCTTGCCCCTCGTCATCCGTCTGCTCGGGCTCGAGGATGACGGGATCGACGACCGCGAGGAGGCGAAGGCCCGCATCCGGGCGGCCGAGGCCGCGCTCGCCAGGCTCGACGAGCTCGAGCGCGAGGAGTGGGTGCGCGAAGACACGGCCGGGCGCATGCGCGGCCTCTACGGCTTCCGGACCGATCGCTTCAGAGCGCGTTTCGAGGATGACGACGACGGCGACCTGGAGTCGCGCTCGCAGGACTACCAGCGCCTGCGCCGCGCGCTGCTCGACGCCGAGCGGGAAGCCATAGTCGACCTCCGGCGCACCGGCGCGATCAGCAACGACGTCTGGATCCGGGTCGCCCGAGACCTCGATCTCGAGGATCAGCGCCTCGACATCTGACGGACGGCGGCGGTTCTCCGGCAGCCGGTTGGAGACTGACGCGACCCCCCATGGCGAAAGGTAGTGTCGAAATCGACCGGCACTTCTCGCGAAGGGAGTAGTCATGGCGGACACGCCTGACACCGTCGTCCTCATCCACGGCCTCTGGATGACGCCGCGCAGCTGGGAGCACTGGGCTCAGCGTTACGAGAGTCGCGGCTTCAAGGTTCTCGCCCCGGCCTGGCCCGGCATGGAAGGGGAGGTCGAGGCCCTGAACGAAGACCCGTCGCCGATCGCCACGCTCGACGTCGAGCAGATCGTCGACCACTACGAGGCGATCATCCGCGAGCTTGCGAGCCCCCCGATCATCATCGGCCACTCGCTCGGCGGCACGATGACGCAGCTCCTGCTCGACCGAGGGCTCGGTGCCGCCGGGGTCGGCGTCGCCTCGGGAACCGTCAAGGGCGTCCTCGATTTGCCGCTCTCGACGCTCAAGGCCTCGTCGCCGGTGCTCCTCAACCCGTTCAACCGCGGCAAGGCGATCCCGCTCGACGAGAAGCAGTTCCACTATGCGTTCGCGAACACCCTCAGCCAGGAGGAGTCGGACGCGATCTACGAGCGCTACCACGTGCCGGCGGCGGCCACGGTGCTCTTCGAGGTCGCCTTCGCCAACCTCCACTTCCATGCCCCGACGAAGGTGGATTTCGAGCAGGGACGACCGCGCACCGCTGCTGTTCATCGCGTTCGGCGAGGACCACATCGTCCCGCCCAAGGCCAGCCGGCACAACGCCGAGAAGTACGAGGACTCCAAGGCCATGACGGCGTTCCAGGAGTTCCCCGGACGCCCACACTTCCCGGGCGCTCCCGGCTGGGAAGAGGTCGCCGACTACGCACTCACGTGGGCGACGGAGAACGCTGCAGCGAGGACGTCCGTGGGGGCCGTCTAGCCGGCGAATGCCGATTTGTAACCACCTCGAGCAGATTCGCGTCACGGCGCTGCCGGCATCGATCGCAGGCTGCGAGGAGTGCCTCAAGATCGGCAGTGCGTGGCTGCACCTGCGGATGTGCATGACCTGCGGGAAGATCGGGTGCTGCGACTCCTCGCCGAACCGGCACGCAAGCCGGCATGCGGGCGAGGTCGGTCATCCGGTCGCCCGCTCCGCCGAGCCGGGCGAGGACTGGAGCTGGTGCTTCGTCGACGAGGTGGCCTTCGTCGTCGAGCCGGGTGGGGCAGCGGCGTGACGCGGCCGCAGGAACAGACGCCGTGAGCACTGCAGCCGGCATCCGGGCGCAGCTTCCCGAGCTCCTGCTGACCGAGTGGGAGGCGACGAAGGACACCCTGCATCTGTGGTTGCAGATCGTCGGAAAGGTGCGCATGGCCTCGAGCGCTCCGCGGAACCATTGGTGGCACGTTCCGCTCTACGTCGGCGTGCGAGGCCTGACGACGCGCCGCCTGCACGCGACGGACGGCGTGAGTTTCGAGATCGACTTCGACTTCGTCGACCATCGCCTCGTGATCACGACGAACCACGGCGCGGTTGCGTCCTTCGAGCTCGTCGACGGGCTCTCGGTAGCCGAGTTCGACGAGAAGCTGCACGCGAGCCTGGCGGGGCTCGGCATCGACGTGACGATCCGCGAGACGCCGTTCAAGCTGCGCACAACGACACCCTTCCCCGCCGACCTGGAGCATGCCTCCTACAACCGAGACGCAGTCGAGCGCTTCTGGCACATCCTCGAATGGAGCGACGAGGTGCTAGAGGAATTCGCAGGTTGGTACTGCGGCAAGACGAGCCCGGTTCACCTCTTCTGGCACGGGTTCGACCTCGCGCTCACCCGCTTCAGCGGGCAGCGGGCACCGGCGATGCCCGGTGCGGATCCCGTCGACCGGGAGACCTACTCGCACGAGGTGATCTCGTTCGGCTTCTGGGCCGGGGACCAGAACGTCCGAGAGCCAACGCTACTACTCGTACACCTTGCCCGAGCCCGCCGGCCTGCACGAGCAAAAGTTGCTGCCCGAGGAAGCAGTCTGGAGCGAGCAGCCAACCGGCTCGCTCGCCCTTCTGCGCTACGAGGCGGTGCGTACGGCAGCGGACCCGAAGGCGACGCTGCTCGCGTTCCTGGAGAGCGCCTATCGGGCCGGTGCCGACGCGTCCGGCTGGGATCGGAGCGGACTCGAGTCGTCGTGGTGCCCGAGCCCGCCGCAGCTGAGCGATCTCCTCGAACGAGGAGTCAGACCGGGAGCCTCGACAGGCCCCGGACGACCGGACGCGCTGCAAGGACTGACGAAGGAAGGAGCCTGACGACATGAGCTTCGTCTCGCGCGGATTTCGCGGGCAGCCGGCGCGAGGCGGATGAGCCATAGTCAGCGGCTGACGCTGGTCGCAGCGATTCTCGGCTCCGCGATAGCGACCATCGACGGTACCGTCGTCAACGTCGCGCTGCCGGCGATCGAGCGCGACCTGGGCGGCGGGCTGTCGGCGCAGCAGTGGGTGTCGAACGCGTACCTGCTCACACTCGGATCGCTGATCTTGATCGGAGGGTCGCTCGGGGACATCTACGGCGAGCGCCGCGTCTTCGCACTCGGCACGGCGGCGTTCGGGGTGTTCTCGATCGCGTGCGCGGCAGCCCCGACGATCGAGCTGCTGATCGGCGCCCGGGCTTTGCAGGGAGCGGCCGCAGCGTTGATGATTCCCAGTTCGCTCGCGATCATCGTGGCCGCCTTCTCCACTGAGGAGCGCGGTTCTGCGATCGGCGCCTGGACGGCCTGGGGAGCCATCGCAGCGCTGGTCGGCCCCCTCGCGGGCGGCCTCATCGTCGACCAGCTCTCGTGGCGCTGGATCTTTGCGCTCAATGTTCCGTTGGTCGCCGTGACCCTGGTGCTGATCGTCGTCGCGGTACCCCAAACGCAGCGCGTATCGGCACGCCGTGTCGACTTCCTGGGCGCCACCCTCTGCGCCCTCGGTCTGGGCGGGTTCGTCTTCGCGCTGATCGAGCAGCCCCACTACGGCTGGTCGAGCCTCGTCATCCTCGTGCCGCTCGTTGGCGGCGTCGTCGCGTTTGCCTCGTTTCTCGCCTATGAACGCCGCGCCGCGCACCCGATGCTGAAGCTGGAGCTGTTCTCACGGAGGAACTTCGCCGTCGGCAACCTCGAGACGCTCACGATGTACGCGGGCCTCGCGATCCTCTTCTTCTATCTGGTCATCTTCTTGCAGCAGGTCGCCGGCTACAGCGCCCTCCAGAGCGGCTTTGCGACGCTGCCGGTGACGCTGGTCATGTTCGCGCTCTCCCGGCGGTTCGGAGCGCTCGCCGACCGCTACGGCCCGCGCCTCTTCATGGGCGGCGGCCCGCTGATCGCGGCGGCCGGTCTCCTCCTCTTGCTGAGGACGGGCACCGACACGTCGTACCTGGGCGACCTGCTCCCTTCGCTGCTCGTCTTCTCCCTCGGCCTCGCGATGACGGTCGCTCCGCTCACCGCAACCGTGCTCGCCGATGCGAACGAGACGGACGCCGGAATCGCGTCCGCCGTGAACAACGCGGTCGCACGTGTCGCGGGCCTCGTCGGCATCTCCCTCGTCGGCGTCGTCGTCGCGAGTCAGCTGCCTGGAGACACGTTTGCGCCGAATGCCGGATCGGTGCGTGCGTTCCACGAAGCCGTTCTCATCTGCGCAGGGCTGGTTGGGGCCGGGGGCATCGCAGGCGCGATCGGGATCACGAACCCGAGACGAACCGTCAGAGCTGAGAGCTGCCCGGGCGGCCAGCTCGTCGGAATACCGGAACCCGCCGTCGACCGGGGCTGACCCCACATGAGGATAATCGGATGACTCACCGAGGAGGACTGATGGACGATTCTCAGATCCACGGAAAGATCGAGCAGCTCGTCGAGGAAGAGCACGAGCTTTGGAATCGAGAGTCGGCCGGGGAAGCCGGCGAACGCGACCGACAGCGGTTGCAGGAACTACGGGTCTCGCTCGACCAATGTTGGGACCTGTTGCGTCAACGACGTGCCCTTCGCGAATCCGGTCGCAACCCGGACGCGGCTGACGTCAGGAAGCCTGAAGTGGTCGAGCACTACGAGCAGTAGGGCGTACGCCTGCGTTCGTCGCGAATCCGCTCGCGCGGCCGTGGATCCCGTTTCGAATCAAGCCTGGAGCTCGTCCAGGACATCCGTGAGCGGTACGTCGTCTGCAACCAGTTCGGGAGCCTGCGATGCGCCTCCGCCGCCGCCTTCGTCGCAAGCGCCCCGTAGACGTCGGCCATCCCGGCGAAGAGGCTCGCCGGCAGCCCCGCCGCCGCCTGGGTCGCCTCGATCTCGTGCATCTCGCCGACGTACCTGCCCGCCTTCGCCGCCGCGCGGGCGACCACGACGTTCGCGCGTTCGACGAGCTCTGGATACGACCCGCTCAGGTCGTCCAGCACCTCGTCGACGACGCCGTGCGCGCGCGCCGTCAGGAGAGCGTGCACCAGGAGCGCGACGTGGCCCTTGTAGACAGAGGCCGTGCACATCTTCACGGCAGACGCCCGCCCCGGCTCGTCTCCGACGACGCGGGCGACGAGGCCCGGCGCTTCGAGCGCCGCGATCTCTCCCGCTCGTTGGCCCGACAGGTAGAGCCTCGTCCCACCGGCGGCACGCGGCGGCGGCCCGGAGATCGACCCGTCCACGAGGTCGAGCCCGGCTCCCGCGAGCAACTGCTGGAGCTTCGCCACTGTGGCCGGCGAAACCGCGTTGAGATCGGCGACGAGCGGACTCGCTCGCGTTCGAGTCGCGGCGGCCGCGATGTCGCGGGCGACATCCCGGGCCGCGGCCGGCGGGACGACCGAGAGCACGATCTCCGCAGCGCGCACGACCTCGTCCGGCGAGCCGAGCAGCTCCAGCCCGGCGGCCTGCGCGAGGCGGCCGGAGCGATCGCTCCGGCCCGTGACGGACGCGACGACCCGCGCGCCGCCGGCGCGATACGCGGCGCCGACGGCGCTGCCCATCTCGCCCGTGCCCACGATGCCGACGACCGTCGCCACGAAGGCGGAAACATACTTCTTTGCCTGAACAAGAACGGGCAAGGCGACAGCCTCCGTTGTCCAGCTGGGCAGCACGAACCGACACGGATAGGATCGGCGGATGTCGCGCATCGGCCGCGCCAGCGCGCTCGTCGCAGTCCTCGGGCTGTGCGCGTTGGTCAGCGGGTTGGCGGCGTTCGCCCAGTCCGACGCCTTGTCGCAGAAGGTCGACCCGCGCGTCGTCGAGGACACGAGTGACGGCCGCACAGGCCGCTTCCTGGTCGTGCTGAAGGCGCAGGCAGACGTTCGGGCCGCCGTCGCCGGAGCGCCTGACCGCGCGGCGCAGGGCCGCCTCGCGATGAGCGCCCTCCGACGGGCGGCGTCCGGCCAGGCCGACCCTCGTGGCGAGCTCAGACGCCTGGGCGCGCGCTTCCGGGCGTACTGGATCGTCGACGCCCTTGCCGTCGAGGGCACGCGCGCGGCGGTCGAGGCGATGGCGGCGAGGCCCGACGTCGAGCGGATCGAGCCCGACCGCGCGTTCCGGGCGCTCCCGCGCGAGGACGTGCGGGCCGTCTCGACGGCGCCGACCGGCGTCGAATGGAACATCGGGAAGGTAGGTGCGCCGGGGGTCTGGCGCCTCGGCGACCACGGCGAGAACATCGTCTACGGGAACATCGACAGCGGCGTCCAGTGGGACCATCCCGCGCTCAAGGCCCGGTACCGCGGCTGGGACGGGAGCACCGCGACCCACGACTACAACTGGTGGGACGCGGTCCACGGCGACATCGACGGCGACGGCACGAACCTGTGCGGCTTCGACGTGAAGGCGCCGTGCGACGACGCCAGGGTGAGGCTCGGCTCGCATGGAACGCACACGATGGGCACCGCCGTCGGCGACGACGGCGCCGGCAACCAGATCGGGGTCGCACCCGGCGCCAAGTGGATCGCGTGCCGGCCGATGGACGTCGGAGCCGGTCGACCGAGCACGTACCTCGAGTGCCTCCAGTTCTTTCTCGCGCCGACCAACCTGAGCGGCGGCAGCCCCGACCCGAGCCGGCGGCCCGACGTGGTCGGCAACTCGTGGGCGTGCCCGCCCGACGAGGGGTGCGCGGTCGGCGTCCTCCAGGCTGCCTTCGACAACCTGCGCGCAGCGGGCGTCTTCATGGCGGTCGCGGCCGGCAACGAAGGCCGGACCGGGAACGGGTGCTCGACGGTCGGATACCCACCCGCTGTCTACGACTCCGCGATCTCCGTCGGTGCAGTCGACCAGCTCGACCAGCTCGCCGCCTTCAGCAGCCGCGGGCCCGTGACGGTGGACGGCAGCGGCCGCAGGAAGCCCGACCTCGTCGCCCCCGGAGTCGGCGTCAGGTCGAGCACGGCGACCGGTTACGGCACTGCGAGCGGCACGTCGATGGCGGCGCCGCACCTGGGCGGGGCAGCTGCCCTGCTCTTGTCGGCCTTCCCGCACCTCCGCCGCAACGTCGAAGCGACCGAGCGGATCCTCGAGCAGAGCGCCGTCCCGCTCACGCGCCCCGCGACCTGCGGCGGGGACTCGCCGACGCAGGTCCCGAACAACGTGTTCGGCTACGGCCGGCTCGACGTGCTCGCGGCCTACCGGCTGGCCGAGACCGAGTCGCCGCCTGCACTTTCGATCTCGGACGCAACCGTCCGCGAGGGCAACCGCGGGTCGACGAAGGTCAACCTGACGGTCACGCTCTCGCGCGCTGCTGCGCAGGCCGTCACCGCCAGGTACGCGACGGCCGACCGGACGGCAAGGGCGGGCAACGACTACACGAGGACGACGGGCACCGTCCAGTTCGCCTCGGGTGCGACGAAGCGAACGATCTCGATCATGGTCACCGGCGACACGGTGCGTGAGCAGGACGAGACCTTTGCCGTGACGCTCTCGGCGCCGTCCCACGCGACCCTCGCCCGCTCGCCCGGGATTGTGACGATCGCGAACGATGACGCCGCCGACCGCGTGCGACCGAGGCTCTCGCGCCTCGCGGTCGCCCCGAAGGCGTTCCGCCGAGGGGCCGGCGCGCTCGTCGGCTTCACGCTCTCCGAGCCGGCATCGACGACCTTCACGCTGGAGCGCGCCGGTCCGGGCGAGGCACGGCTGATCAGGCGCTTCCAGGTCCCCGGACGTGCCGGCCGGAACAGCTTCGGGCTCTTCATCCGCGTGCCCGAGCCGGCTGGTCACGCCCGGCAGCTACCGCCTGACGGCGGTGCCCCGTGACGCCGCAGGCAACACCGGCGGCGCGGCTCGCACCGGCTTCACCGTGCGCACCTAAGGCACCCTCGAGCCGTGGTGCCTTTCACGAGTCCCTTGCTGGAGGCTCGTACACTCGCCCTGAAAATGACTGTCTGTCGCGCGTGTGCCGGCGAGAATCTCGATGGCGCCCGATTCTGCTCGCATTGCGGCCGCGCGTTCGAAGAGAGCCCTGCAGGCGAGGCAGAGCGCAAGCTCGTCACCGTGCTCTTCGCGGACGTCGCGGGATCGACGCCGCTCGGGGAGCAGCTCGATCCCGAGGACCTGAAGGACGTGCTCGGCGCGTACTCCGACGCGATGCGCGCCGAGATCGAGGCCGAGGGTGGAACAGTCGAGAAGTTCATCGGCGATGCGGTCATGGCAGCCTTCGGAGTCCCCACCGCACACGAGGACGACGCGACGAGGGCGCTGCGCGCCGCGCTTCGTATGCGGGGGCGCCTCGAGCGCCTGAACGACGAGCTCGAGCGCCGACACGGCCTCCGCCTCGCGATGCGGATCGGCGTCAACACCGGGGAGGTCGTCGCCGCGCTGGACGCGCGGCCCGAGGTCGGCATGGTCACCGGCGATGCCGTGAACGCCGCGGCCCGACTCGAGCAGAGCGCTGAGCCGGGTCAGATCCTCGTCTCCGAGCGTACCGCCCGTTCCACGCGTGGCTTTGGATTCCGCGAGGTCGGCCGACGGGCCGTGAAGGGCAAGACCCAACCGATCGCGACGGTCGAGCTGGTCGGCGAAGAGCCTGGCGCACACCCCGGGCAGCAGCAGCGGGGCGTCCCGGGCCTTCGCGCTCCGATGGTGGGTCGCGACCACGAGCTCGACCTCCTGCGGTCGCTCTATAGCCGCGCTCGCCGCTTCGGGCCGCGCTCAGCTCGTCACGGTGTACGGGGATCCGGGCATCGGCAAGAGCCGCTTGACGAACGAGTTCCTGGCCTGGGCCGAGGAGGAGGCGGCGCCGCCGGCGGTGATGAAGGGACGGTGCCTCCCCTACGGCGAGGGCGTCACGTACTGGCCACTCGCGGAGATTCTGAAAGCAGACACGCGGTGTGCTCGACTCGGATACGCCGGAGACCGCGCTGGCGAAGATCGGGCGACTCGCCGAGGATACGCTCGCGGCGACGCCCGATCCCGCGCGCGCCGCGGCGGCCCTCGCGTTCACGTTTGGCCTCGAGGACGCGCAGTTCGGTTTCGACGAGCTGCCGCCACGCGCAGGTGCGGCTGGAAACTCACTCGGCCTGGCGAGCGTTCTTCAGCGGTCTCGCGGCGGAACGTCCGGTGATCGCGGTGATCGAGGACATTCACTGGGCTGACGACGCTCTACTCGACTTGCTCGAGGAGCTCGCCGGACCGAATCGCGGGGCCGCTGCTGTTCATGTGCCCGGCAAGGCCCGACCTCGCCCAACGGCGACCGGCGTGGGGCGGTGGAAAGCGCAACTTCTCGGCGATCTTCCTCGAACCGCTCTCGCACGAGGATGCGGCGCGACTCACGGAGTTCCTGCTCGCAGTCGAGGACCTCCCGAGCTCCATCCGCGAGGCCATGCTGACAGCGAGCCGAGGGGAATCCGTTCTTCCTCGAGGAGATCGTCCGGCAACTCATCGACGAAGGGCGCATCGTGCGCGCAGGCGAGAGGTGGAGGGCAACTCGACGACACCGGGAAGATCGTCATCCCGGACACCGTCCAGGGCGTGCTCGCGGCTCGCATCGACCTGCTGCCCGCCCGAAGAGAAACGCGCTCTCCTATCGGCGTCCGTGGTCGGTCGCGTGTTCTGGAAGGGACCTGTGACGAAATTGCTCAACGGCGACGCCGAGCGGCTCGACGAGCTCCTCGGTCCACTCCAGGACCGCGAGCTGGTGCGTGTCGCAGGTTGGGTCCAGCGTGGCCGGAGAGCGCGAGTTCGTCTTCAAGCACGTACTCACACGGGACGTCGCCTACGGGACGCTTTCGCGCCGCGATCGCGCGAGTGCGCATGCGGCGGTCGCCGGGATGGATCGAATCGGCAGCCGGCGAGCGGCATCGCGGAGTTCGCCGACCTGCTCGCGCATCACTACCGGGAGGCGTACGAAGGCTCGCTCGCCGACCCCGGGGCTTCCCCAGATGCGCTTGGACGGACTTCGACGCAAGACCCTGCATGCGTTGCTGGAAGCGTCGTCGGAGGCGCGCAGCAAGATGCTCACAGCAGAAAGCCGATGCACTGTGCCGAGGGGGCGCTCGCGGTCGCCGTCCGACGCGCAAGAGCGCTCGCTTGCGCTCGAAGCGCTCGGCCTGTGTGCGCTCTGGGACTACCGCGGTGACGACGCTTGGACGAATCTCACCAAGGCCGTTGACGAGCGGCTCGCGTGCAGGAATCGACAGCGGCGAGGCGGTCGCGATGCTCTGTGCGCGAGCGGTCGAGCCTCCGACCCGATGGCCGGCTTCGATGTCCGAAGCGGCGGCCGAGGCCGATGTGGCGCGCTACGTCGACGTGGGGCTTGCGCATGCGCCCGCCACAGGCGAGGCGCGAATCCGACTGCTGATCGCGCAGGCCTTATGGCCTTTCGCGTTCCGTCGCGACGGGTTCACCGACCAGGAGGCAGGAGCCGCGCGAGCCGCAGGCGAGGAGGCGGTCGAGCTGGCACTGAAACTCGACAGGCCAGATCTTGCGAGCGCCGCGCTCGATGGGATCGGCAGCATCGAGTTCATCCGCGGCCACCACGGCCGGAACTGGCCGGTGATCGAGCGCCGGCTCGAGATCGTCAAACGGCCTGACCGACCCGTGGGAGGTCGGCGACGCGCTACAGACGGCGGCAGACACCGCGCTCTGGACAGGCCGTTACGGCGACGCGCTGCGCTGGGCGGATGAGGGATTCGAGCGATCGCGGACCGGTCCCGACGTCTGGAGAGCATGTTTGGCGTGGCGGGCCGTCGCTCGGTTCCAGCTTGGCGATTGGGACGGCATGCTCGACGACTTCGCTCTCCTCGAGGCGACCCCGGCCAGCACAGCTTTTTCCTCTGAGGCGTACTTCCATGTGGTGGCCCGCAGCTGCGCAGCGTTCCTCCACGAATTGCGCGGTGAACGGATCGCATCCGATCGCGTCGCCGCTCAAGCGGCCACCGCAACGCTTGGGACCTACACGGTCCGGAAGGCCCCGTGGCTGGCCAGGCTCGCGGCCCACCGAGGCTCCGCCGACGAGGCGTTCGAATGGCTCGAGCGCGAAACGGGCGCGGGAACGGTCGCGACCACAATCGCGACCTCACAGCTCCTCGAAGCACGATGTGATGTCGTCGCCGAGCTCGGTCTGTGGGATCTCGCGGATGCCACGGTCAGCGCGTCTCGGGCGTTCGCGGAGTCCGCGCTGGCCGAAGCGCTCCCGCTACATGCCGACCGCCTCGAGGGTCGGGCCGCAGTCGCGCGGGGTGACGCGTCGCTCGCCCTCAGCGCACTGACGCGGGCTCGCGACGGGTTCGCGGCGCTCGGTGCACGCTGGGAGGAGGCGCTCGCGAATCTGTGGCTCGCCCAGGCACTTCGAATCGGCGAAGCGGAGAAGTGAGGCTCGCGCGGCAGCGGAAGCAGCGCTTCGCGTGTTCGAGGAGCTCAGGTCGGTACGCGAGCTCGACAGCGCCCGCTCGCTGCTCTCCAGCTGGTGAGTGAGCGAAGGTCGAGCGCCGGCTAGCCGCCCGCTGCGTCGGCGACGAACGAGGCGATCGCCTCCGCGAACTCGCCGCGACTCGCCTCCCAGGCATAGAACATGTGGCCGCCGCCGAAGTGGCGCACGGTCAGCCGTTCGGCCATCGCCGGGTCGAGCCGCATCAGGTTCCGCAGTCGATCGCTCGCGTAATACGGAGTCACGAGGTCGAAGCGCCCGTGGGTGATGAACGCCTTCAGGTGCGGGTTGAGCGACATCCCGTACCGGAGGTCGTCGGTCGCACTCGGTAGCGGCGAGAACGCGTGAGGCTCGCTGTCGTCCTTCCACGCGGTGTTGACCTCGTAGCTCAGCAGCGTGTACTCACGGTCGGTCTCGACGCCGATTTCGGACCGCAGCATCCGGTTCACCGCCATCGTGTACGCGGGGCTCATCCCGGCGAGCGTGGGATCGGGTCCCGCGTACGGCTCACGGTCCGGGAACGGGTCGGTGGCGGTGATGGTCGCGTCGTAGAGGCCCAGCACCTTTCGTTGGTCGCGCAGCAGCTCGCGGGCGAACGTCGCCATCGACACCCGCCCTTCCGCCCGGACGACGACGTCGAGCGGAAGGCCGAGCATGTCGGCAAGCGCGCGCGACGACTCGATCGCGGTCTTCGCCGGCCATCGAGGCTCCCCGAGTGAGAAACGACGCGTAGTCGCCGGTGGCGAAGGCTTCGGCCCCGGCGAAGACCTGCTCGAGGGAAGACCCGCGCGGGAAGGCGCGGGAGCGTCCGTGATGAAACGCCGCCGCTGCCATCGTCGGCACCTTGTCGATCCACGCCACCACGTCGTAGTCGGTCGCGAGCAGCGCGGTGATCTCGAGGGCCGGTGAGATCAGGATCGCCCCGTTGAGCCCGATTCCGGCGCTCTCCTGCAGCATCCGCGCGAGCCGGCCGACCCGGTAGCCGCCGTAGCTCTCGCCGGCGATCAAGACTGGGGATCCCCAGCGGCCGCGGCTCGACAGCCAGCGGCCCATGAACTCGCACAACGATTCGAGGTCGCGCTTCTGCCCGAAGAACTCCTTGGGGTCCGGGGCGTCCTCCTTGTTGTTCTTGGCGTCGTCGCCCTTCTCGTTCTCGATGATGCGGCTGAACCCCGTCCCGACGGGATCGACGAAGACGAGATCGCTGAACGCGAGCCATGACGACTCGTTCTCCACCAGACGGGGAGGCATCTCGGGCAACGAGCCGTCGGGCGGGAAGTCGACGCGCTTCGGCCCGATCGCGCCCATGTGGAGGAAGGCGGACGACGCGCCCGGCCCGCCGTTGAAGACGAACGTGACCGGTCGGTCCGCGCCGACGCCGTCCGCGACGTAGGAGACGGAGAAGATCTCCGCCGCGGGCTTCTCCTTCTTCCTGAGGACGAGCCAGTTGGCGGTAGCGGTGTAGTCGATCGGTTTCGCGCCGCCCGTCCAGGTCGCGGTCGACTCCGCCCCGGCGGGAGGCTCGTGGTCGGGCTTGGCCGCGGGCTTGCCGTTGTCGTGCTTCTCGTCGTCGCTCATCTGAGGGACGCTACCGAGTTCTCGACCGCGACCCGGAAGATGCGACGCGCGGCTGACTAACGATCGCGGGGCGCGACCAGCAGGCTCTGGTTTCCGCGCCCGATGCGGCCGAGCTCGTCCCAGAGGATGCTCTCGGCCATCCCGACGCCATTCGGCTCGATCCGCGAGACGGCGTCGAGGCACAGCCACTCGCCAACCGGCAGACGGAACAGGTGGACGCTCAGCTCCGTATTGATGAAGAGGTACTCGAGGGGCGAGGTCACCGAGCTGATCCCGTTGCCCGAGTCGGCGACGATCAGGCACCCGCGCCAGCGGCGAGGTCTCCTCCCCCTGGACGAGCGGGATTCGCGCGCGCACCCATGCCGCCGCCGGGCCTGGCTCGAAGAAGGCGCCTCGGGCAACCCGCCACTCCATCGCCGCGAAGTAGCTCTCGCCGCCCTCCCAGGGCGGATCGAACACCGGAAGCGGCGGCGAGTCGAAGGGCGAATCGAACGGTGGCGGCTCCTGGCCGGCTGCGGGACCCGGCTGATCGGCTGGGCGAATCCGCCACACACTGGCCCTGGCCACCTCCCCGCGCGTGTCCATGAGGGTGGCCTCGGCGAACTGCACCCGCCTTCCGGGCCGAACCAGGCGCGCCTCGATCTGGAGCGCCGTAAGCGGAATGGGGCGCAGGATCTCGAGCGTGAACCGGGCGACCTGGAACTCGCCGGCAGGCTCGAGGCCCTCGATCGCCCGAGCCAGAAGGGCGGCCGGCGGCCCGGCATGCTGGGCCTCGCTGTCCCAGGGACCCCGCGTCCACGGGGTCGGCGCGAACCCTTCCCCGTCGGGAACGTAGAACGCATCGGCCACGATGGGAAGAACGTAGTCGGTACGCGAGGCGCGAAGCTGCATGCGGGAATCTGCGTCAAGGCGTACACGTTGATCCAGTCATGCACGCACGCTACGTCGACGGGCTGACGATCCGGCCGCTTCGAAACGGTGACACCGCCACGGTCGCCGCGCTGTTCGCGCGCCTCGGCGACCGCTCGCGCGAGCAGCGATTCTGCGGGGCCAAGCCGCGGTTGTCCGAGGAGGAGCTGGTCGCGCTCGCGCGCGTCGACGAGAACCGTCACGCGCTCATCGGATACGCCGACGGCGACCCCGAGCCCGCCGCGATCGCGCGACTCGTCCGGGACGGCACCCGGGCAGAGATTGCATTCGCGGTCGCAGACGCCTACCAGAACCGCCGCCTCGGCTCGATTCTCGGGCGCGAGCTCGCAGCCGACGCACGCGCGGCCGGAATCACCGAGCTCGTGGGCACGGTGTGCGGCGACAACCCGGCGATCGTGTCGCTCCTGAAGCGGCTCGGCCAGTCACTGGACGTGACCTGGACGGGACGCGAGCGGGAGTTCGTCGTCGCGCTCCAGTCGTAGGCACTCGGCGTCTTCGGCTGCAGCTCGCCCGAGGACGGGCAACATCCCGACCGAGCACACAAAGGAGGACCGCACCGTGGATTACAAGCTGGAGCTCGTACTGGTGCCCGTCAGCGACGTCGACCGCGCCAAGGAGTTCTACGTCGAGAAGTGTGGATTCACCCTCGATGTCGACCACCAACCGAACGACGAGTTCCGCGTCGTGCAGATCACGCCGCCGGGTTCCGCCTGTTCGCTGACGATCGGGGTCGGCCTGACCGAGGCGACACCGGGCTCGTACCGCGGCACGCACCTCGTCGTCGCGGACATCGAGGCCGCTCGAGCCGAGCTGGTCGGACGTGGGGTCGACGTCAGCGAGATCCGGCACATGGGGCCCGACGGCTGGCAGCCCGGCCCCGATCCCGAGCACCGCGACTACGGCTCGTTTGCCGACTTCAGCGATCCGGACGGCAACACGTGGGTCCTGCAGGAGGCCAGACGAGGCACGTAGTTCGCGGAAATCGCCAGACGGGCGACGCTAAGCTGAGCGGCGATGCGGGTGCTCGCCTGCCTCGTGGCCGTCGCGGCCGTCTTCGTCGGGTATGCGCTGACGGCATCGGACTCGCGCGCCGCCGCCCGCTGCCAGCAGACCAGGGGCGACAGCGCCGGCCCCTTCCAGCAAATCACCACGGTGCCGCGGCGCGCCAGGATCGGCACGGGCCACGTCCTGCTTGGGCGCGTCCTGCGGGCACCCGACTGCGCGCCGGTCGCCCGCGCCCTCGTGGTCCTCTGGCAAGCCGGACCGAACGGCTACGAGCGGCGCGGGCAGGGCGCTGTCGTCACCGATCGCGCCGGACGATTCCGCTTCGAGGGTCCCATCCCCGCCTCGTACGGCCGTGAGCCGCACATCCACATCGTCGTCTCCCACCCTGCCTACCGGGAGCTCTTGACGCGATACGTCGTCCGGCGTGGCACCACGACAGGTCGGATCAGGCTCGTCCTCGCCCCGCTGCTCTAGTCGCGTTACCGGACTCCGCGCGGCGCACTATGCTCGTGGCGTGCACCAGACGCGCGAGGGCGCAGGGACGCAGACGAAGTTCCTCCTCGAGGAATGGCAGCTTCCACGGCGTTGGTACAACATCCGCGCCGACATGCCGACGGCCCTGCAGCCGGTGTTGCACCCGGGGACGGGGCAGCCGGTCGGGCCGGACGATCTGGCGCCGCTCTTCCCGATGGAGCTCATCGGGCAGGAGGTGTCCGAGGACGCCGAGATCGCGATTCCCGAGGAGGTGCTGGAGCTCTACACCCTCTGGCGCCCGACACCGCTCTTCCGTGCGCGCCGGCTCGAGCAGGCAATCGGCACCCGCTCGCGCATCTTCTACAAGTACGAGGGCGTCAGCCCGCCTGGCAGCCACAAGCCGAACACCGCGGTCGCGCAGGCCTTCTACAACAAGAAGGAAGGGCGCACTCGCCTCTCCACCGAGACAGGAGCCGGCCAATGGGGCAGCGCGCTCGCGTTCGCCTGCAAGCTCGTCGGGCTCGAGTGCAAGGTCTACATGGTTCGCATCTCGTACGAGCAGAAGCCGAGCCGGCGCTCGATGATCCAGGCGTGGGGCGCGGAGATCGTGCCCAGTCCCTCCGAGGAGACGCAGTCCGGCCGCGCGATCCTGGCGGAGCACCCGGATTCGCCGGGGAGCCTCGGGATCGCGATCTCAGAGGCGGTCGAGGACGCCGCCGGACGTGACGACACGGCGTACTCGCTCGGGAGCGTCCTCAACCACGTGCTCCTCCACCAGACCGTGATCGGCCAGGAGGCGCTGGCGCAGATGGAGCTCGCAGGTGCCTTCCCCGACGTCGTCGTGGGTTGCGTCGGCGGCGGCTCGAACTTCGCCGGGCTCGCCTTCCCGTTCCTGCGGGAGAAGATCGCGGGCCGCGAGATCGACGTCCTGGCCTGCGAGCCGGCCGCCTGCCCGACGCTGACGCGCGGGCACTTCGCCTACGACTTCGGCGACACGAGCAAGCTGACTCCGCTGGTGCCGATGCACACGCTCGGACACGACTTCGTGCCCGCCCCCATCCACGCCGGCGGCCTTCGCTACCACGGCGTCGCACCCCTGATCTCGCAGCTCCTGCTCGACGGGCTGATCCGCGCCGAGGCATACCTCCAGAACGACGTCTTCGCCTCGGCCGTCCTGTTTGCGGGCACCGAAGGAATCCTGCCGGCGCCCGAGGCGGCGCACGCGATCCACGGGACACTCGGGGCGGCGAAGGCGGCCGACGAAGCGGGCGAGGAGCGGACGATCCTCTTCAACCTCTCCGGCCACGGGCACTTCGACATGGCCGCCTACGACAGCTACTTCGCCGGCAAGCTCGAGGACGTCGCCCTCGACGAGGACGAGATGGAGCGCGCGCTCCGCGCGATCGAAGGGCTGCCGACTCCCGCCTGACGTCGAGCCACTCGATGGTCGGCCTGTTGGTCCGCTGTTAGTTCAGAAGCGCACCATCGTCTCCTACCGAGGGAAGGAGACGACATGCGCGCCCAGCGCTTCATACCGAGCGCGCGACGGACGGCACTCATTGCGGCGGTGGCGATCGTCGCAACGGCGACGACCCCGTACGCGGCGCACGCCGACGACCCGCCCGCGTGCCCGAGCTCGACGGACGACGCCTACACGATGACCGTCGCCGCGCTGACAGGCCCGGCGAGAACCGACCTCGCCCTCCGTTTCTCCGCCGCGCCCGGCTGCGGTCCCGTGACCTCGGTCAAGCACGTGCAGGTCAAGACGTTCACGGAGGCGGGCAAGGTCGCCGACGTGCAGAAGTTCGACGACGTCGAGGCGCCCGAGGGCGTGGCGCCGCTGACGCTCGACCGGGTCGAGCGCGGGAGGCGCATCGAGGTGGACGCACTCGTCCAGACCGGGACACCGTCGCGAACGTTCTCCGTCCGCGACGCCACCACCGCGCAGCTGCGGCCCGATCTCGTCGTCACGTTCGTGGACGCACCGCCGCAGACGCTGACCACACGTCCCGTGGACGTCTCGGCGGAGATCGCCGAGGTGAACGGCGACACGGGCGCGACGGCACGCGTCACCCTGGCGGGACTCATCGGCCCGATCGGTGAGCCGGTCGAGGTGACGGTCCCCGCCGGCGGACGCGTGTCGGTCGCGTTCCGAGGCGTCGCACTGACGTCGCCGGTGCCGACACTCCTGAAGATCGTGGTGACGGACGCCGCCCCGGAGGAGTACGACACGTCGAACAACTCGCGCGACACGACGGTCGACGTGACGAAGAACGAGCTCGCGCGGGCGCGGCTGCTGGTGCCGAGCCTGGGCGGCTACGGCTTCCAGTTCAACCACCACCTGTACGCACCGATCACGAATCCGCCGCCGGCGACGCTGCCGGACCTCGAGTCCAAGGTGAAGGCGCTCGAGCCGCAGCTCGTCCGCATCTTCTACAGCGAGAACTGGGAAGGGAACGCGGACGGCCGCCATCCGGAGTGGCAGGCAAACCTCGACTCGTTCCGGAAGACCGTGCAACTCGCGAGCGACGCCGGCGCGACGATCGTGATCGCGTACCAGTCGTTCGCGTTCGCGAGGACGCAACCCGGGATCTGGATGCCGCGCTTCGCGGACGTGCTCCAGGACCTCGTGCAGAACCGCGGCCTCACGAACGTCCGGTGGGTGACGATCGGGAACGAGCCGAACTCCACTGCCATCACGCTGGCGCAGTACGAGGCGCTCTACCGCACACTGGACGCACAGCTCGCCGCGCGGGGCCTGCAGGCTCAGATCGGGCTCATCGGCGGCGATCTCGTCCAGAACACGGAGGGGACGCCGGGCGGGCACCGCGCCTGGTTCGACTACATGGTCGCGCACATGAACGACGTCATTGACGCGTGGTCGGAGCACATCTATTGGCGCTACGACAACCCGTTCCGGATGGAGGAACGGCTCAAGGACATCGCCTACCTCGTCGACCAGGAGCTGCTCGAGAGCGCGAGGAAGCCCACGTTCCTGATGGAGTACGGCGTCCGCGGCTACGACACGTGCGGGGCGAACCCGCTCGTGCGGGCCGCCTACTACCTCGACGGCAACTGCACCCAGCTGCGGCGCATGACGCTCGGGGGCTTCCACAAGCTCTGGTTCGTGATCAACTCGGCGCAGCTCGGCTTCGACGGCGCCGACAACTGGGATCTCTACTGGGCCGTCTACGACGGAACGACCCCGCCGAACCAGTCCTACTGGACGATCGGCCCGCCGGAGGAGGGCTGGGCGCTGTACCCGTCCTACTACGCGTTCCAGCTGCTGCTGCAGACGACGGCGCGCGGCTGGCAAGTGCTCGGAGTCGACCCGTGGACCGAGGACGACGCCGCCACTCGGTACGACGCGCCGAAGCCCGACCAGCCCGAGCAGGAGCTGACGGCGTTCGCCGGCCCCGACGACCAGCTGACGGTCGTCGGCCTGGATACGAACGGGCGCTCGCTCACGGCGCCGAACGGCGAGTCGTCCTCGTACAGCATCGGCGGGCTGCCGCCGGACACGCCGCTGACGCTCGCCATCTGGAATGCGAACGGAGACGGCACGAACTCCGTTGCCGGAACGGTGACGACGAACGCCGCCGGCGTGGCCCGCTTCGACGTGCCGCTCCAGGCCGCTTCGTCTTGACCACCGTTTCGGTCTCCTGACGCGGCACCGCGGGGAGCCGGGGCAGGCCCGGCTCCCCCGGCCTAGCGCCGCGCGCTCAGACGCCGATGTCCTCGTTCCAGAGCTCGGGGTGCTCGGCGATGAACTCCTCCATCAGGCGCTTGCACTCCTCCGAGTGCAGGTGGACGAGCTCGACGCCGGCTTCGACGCAGGCGCTCCTCGGGCCCCCGGAAAGTCGTGTCGTCGCCGATCACGACCCGCGGGATGCCGTAGAGCAGGATCGCGCCCGTGCACATGTCGCACGGCGACAGCGTGGTCACCATCGTCGCCCGGCGGTAGACCGCGGCGGGCTGGCGGCCGGCGTTCTCGAGCGCGTCGGTCTCGCCGTGCCTGATCGCGCTGCCCAGCTGCACGCGCCGGTTGCGCCCGACGGCGAGCACCTGACCGTCGACCACGAGCGCCGCGCCCACCGGCACCCCGCCCTCGGCGCGGCCGATCCGGGCCTGCTCCAGTGCGGCCTCGAGGAACTGCTCGTCGCTCATCTCTCTCCCTTCACGTCCGTCGGTACGGCTTCAGATAGGCCCCCGGGTAGGCGACGTTGCGGCCCGACAGGGCGAGCGCCAGGATCACGACCACGTACGGCAGCGCGAGCAGGAGCTCGAAGGGCACGTCGCTGAACGACGGCAGGATGCGCAGCCGCAGCTGCAGCGCGTAGACGAAGGCGAACAGCAGGGCGCCCAGCACGCCGCGCCCGATCCGCCAGCGGCCGAAGATGACCAGCGCGATGCAGACCCAGCCGCGCCCGGCGATGATGTCGAGCGTGAAGCTGCCGAGCGCGGCGAGCGTGAAGAACGCGCCGCCGACGCCCATCAGCGCGCCGCCGATCAGCAGCGCGACGTAGCGCGTCCGGAACGACGTTGACGCCGGCCGCGTCCGCCGCCTCCGGGTTCTCGCCGACCGCGCGGATGTTCAGCCCGAGCGACGTCCGCATCAGCACCCACCAGGCGAGCGGCACGACGACGAGGAACGCGACGTACGTCAGCGCGTACTGGGAGAGCACGTCGATCCCGAAGACGTCGAGGGTCCCGAACGGCTCGATCTTCGCCTGCTCCTGGCTGCCGCGGTACTGCAGCCGGTTGACGAACTCGGCTGCGCCGATCAGGAAGAGCGTCAGGCCGAGGCCCGACACGTGCTGATTCGCGCCGAACGTGACCGTGAGCAGCCCCATCAGCAAGCCCGCGCCGACGCCCGACCCCGATCGCAGCGACGAGCCCGAGGAGCAGCGAGCCCGGTCGACTGCGCGACGAGGAAGCCGAAGAACGCGCCCGCGTACATCGTCCCCTCGATGCCGAGGTTGAGGATCCCGGCGCGCTCGCAGTACGTCTCCCCCACCGTGCCGTAGACGAGCGGCGTCGCGTTGCGGAAGGTCGCCGCGACGACGTCGGAGAGGAAGCTCACGCCGCCCCCTTCGGGCGCCGGACGGAGATCCGATGGCGGCGCAGCACGAAGAGCGCGATCACAGTGAGCAGTAGCGCGCCCTTGATGATGTCGGCGAGCTGCGAGGGCACGCCGAGCTCGAAGCCGGCCGTGTCGGCGCCGACGACCAGGTCGCCCAGGAAGAGGGCCGCGAAGACGACGCCCGGCATGCTCAGCGCGCCCAGGGTGGCGACGACGATCCCGGTGTAGCCGAAGCCCGACGAGATCCCGTCCGTCAGCTGGTAGCTGATCCCGGCCACCTCGCTCGCGCCCGCCACGCCGGCGATCGCGCCGCTCGCGAGCGCCGTCCGGAGCAGCAGGCGCTCGACGCCGACCCCCGCGAACCTGGCCGCCTCGGGGCTGAGCCCGATCGCCCGTAGCCGTAGCCCGGTCGCCGTCCTGGCGAGGACGAACCAGGCGACCGCGATGATCGCCAGCGCCAGGACGAAACCGAGGTGGACGCGCGAGTCGGCCAGGATCTGCGGAAACTCCGCGTTCGCCGAGATCCGTTCCGACTCCGGGAACTTCGTCACCGGGTTTCGCCACGGGCCGTTGAGCAGGCCGGTGACGAGCAGCAGCGCCACCGGGTTGAGGAGCAGCGTCGTCACGACCTCGTCGATCCCCAGGTGGACGCGCATCAGCGCCGGGCCGAGCACCCACAGCGCCCCGCCGAGCGCTCCCATCGCCGCCATCGCCGCGATCGCGAGCGGGCGTGGCAACCCGCCTACGACCGTGCCGGTCCACGCGGCAGCGATCGCCCCGGCGAGCAGCTGTCCCTCGGCGCCGATGTTCCAGAAGCCGGCGCGGAAGGCGATCGCGACAGCGGCGCCGGTGAAGAGGAGCGGCGTCGCAGCGACGAGCACCTCGAGCCCGGTGTACCGGGAGCTCAGCGGATCGATGATGAAGGTCTCGTAGGCGGCGAGCGGGCTGGCACCCGCGGCGAGCACGAAGCCGACGGTGAGGACGAACGTGATCGCGATCGCTGCCGGCGCGACGACGAGGCCGAACCACTTCGCCGGCGCCGGGCGCTGCTCCATGCGGATCGCGATCACGCCGCGTTCTCCTCGTTCAGCCCCGCCATCAGCAGTCCGAGCCGCTCCGGGTCCGCGTCGGCGGCAGCGAGGTGGCCGACGATCTTGCCCTCGTAGAGCACGATCAGCCGGTCGGCGAGCGCGAGCAGCTCGTCGAGGTCCTCGCTGACGAGCAGCACGGCGGCACCGCGCTCGCGCTGGGCGAGCAACTCCCCGTGGACGTACTCGGTCGCCGCGACGTCGAGGCCGCGCGTCGGCTGTGCGACGACGATCGCCTGCGGCTCGCGGGAGAGCACGCGCGCGAGCACGAGCTTCTGGAGGTTGCCGCCGGACAGCGAAGCGGCGGCGTCGTCGGGACGCGCCCGAATCGAGAAGCGGTCGATCAGCGCCTCTGCGTTGCGCCGCAGGGCGCGGTCGTCCAGTCGCGGCCCGCGGCGGAACTCGCCCAGGTGCTCGAGGGCGAGGTTCTGCGCCACGCTCAGCTCGCCCACGACTGCGGCGTGCCGGTCCTCCGGGATCCGCCCCAGGCCCGCCGCGACGATCTCGGCCGGGCGTCGCGCCGGTGATGTCGCCCCCGCTGACCTCGACCCGGCCCGCGGTGGGACGCCGCATGCCGCAGAGGACGTCGACCAGCTCGCTCTGCCCGTTGCCCGAGACGCCGGCCACGCCGAGGATCTCGCCGCCGGCGACCTCCAGCGAGACGTTTCGCAGGGTCTCGTCCCGGTGCCGGCCGCGCACCGACACGGCCCTCGACCCGCAGCACCACGGCTCCCGCGCGCAGCGGAGTCGGGGCGCCTGACCCCGACCGTGGGCCGGCCGACCATCAGCGAGGCGAGCTCGCGGTCGTCCACCTCCGCGGTCGCGCGGGTGCCGACGACGACGCCGCGCCGGAGCACCGTGACGCGCGAGCTGAGCTCGCGCACCTCGTGGAGCTTGTGGCTGATGAAGACGACGGCGATCCCGTCGTCGCAGAGGCGGCGCAGCGTCGCGAACAGCGCCTCGACCTCCTGCGGAACGAGCACCGCGGTCGGCTCGTCGAGGATGAGCACGCTGGCAGTCGCGGTAGAGCGCCTTCAGGATCTCCACGCGCTGCTGCTCGCCGACGGAGAGCGCGTCGACGCGAGCGAGCGGGTTCGCGCGGATGCCGAATCGCTCCGCCGCCTCGGCCACCTTCTTCGCGGCGACGTCGAGCCGCACGCGAGCGCCGTCCGTCGCGCCGAGGACGACGTTCTCCGTCACCGTCATCGGCTTCACGAGCGCGAAGTGCTGCGTGACCATCCCGATCCCGGCCGCGATCGCGTCCTTCGGCGAGTGGATCGTCACGGGTCGCCCGTCGACGAGCATCGCGCCGGCGTCGGGCCGCGTCAGCCCGTAAAGGATCCGCATCAGCGTCGACTTGCCGGCGCCGTTCTCGCCCAGCAGCGCGTGCACCTCGCCGCGCGCGACGGCGAAGTCGACGCCGTCGTTGGCGACGAGCGTGCCGAAGCGCTTGGTGATGCCGCGCAACTCGACGGCGGGCGGGGAGGCCCCGCTCGCCGTCGTCGTTGCCGAGCTCACGACGGGTCGCCCCGCCGTTCGCCCTTGCCTAGCCCTTCACGGTCACCGAGCCGGGCGGCTGCGCCTCGTCGATGTCGACGCGCAGGTTGCCCGACTTGATCTTGGCCTGCAGCCCCTTGACCTTCGCGACGAGCTTCGCCGGGCACGCCGCCCTTGATCACGTTCCGGTTGATCGGCGCGATCGTCGCCCCGCCCTGGGCCATCATCGAGAAGTCCTTCAGGTCGAGCCCCGTGTACGCCCCGGCACGGACCTGCTTGATCACGTACTGGACGGTCGGGTTCATGTTCCAGACCGCGCTCGAGACGACGTTCCGCGGCGCGGTCGACTTCTGGTCGGACATGTTCCCGAAAGCGATGATGTTCTTCTGCTTGGCCGCCTCGATCACGCCCGCCCGCTCGGCGTAGATCGCGTCGACCTTCGCGGCGATCTGCGCCAGCGCCGCCTCCTTCGCCGTCGCCGGATCGAACCAGCTGTTGATGAACGTGACCTTGACGACCGCCTTCTTGTTCACCGAGTGCGCGCCCGAGATGAACGCGTTCGCGAGGCGGTTCACCTCCGGAACCGGGAACCCGGCGACGATGCCCAGCCGGTTCGTCTTCGTCAGCGAGCCGGCCATCACGCCGAGCAGGTACGCGGGCTCGTGGATCCAGTTGTCGAAGACCGAGAAGTTCGGGCTGGCCGGCCCGCCGCCGGAGCCGAAGACGAAAGCGGTCTTCGGGAATGCCTTCGCGACGCGGCGCACTGCCTCCTCGTTGCCGAACGCGTCGCCGAAGATGATCTGCGGCTTGTTCTTCCCGGCCACCTGGCGCAGGACGCGCTCCATGTTCCCGGAGTAGCCGATGTCGTCCGTGAACGTGTAGTCGATCTGCCCGGCCTTGTCTGCCCGCGTGAGGGCGGCGTGGATGACGCCGTCCCACGGCTCCTCGATCGGCGTCGCGAAGGCGCCGAAGACCTTGAGCTTCGCCGGCGCGGCGCTCGCAGCGCTGCTCAGAACGGCGACGAGAGCTACGACGAGGGTGAGGAGCACCCCCGTTGCGAGCCTCGAGCGTGCCTTGCTGCTCCAGTGGTGCGTCATGGACCCTCCCTGTGCGCGGCTGTCTCCAGTGCCGGGAGAATCCGCCTTCGCGGCCGCGGTGTCAACCGGCGCGGGCGCGCTAGGGGCCGGGCTTCACCCGGCGAGGGCGACCGAAAAGGTCGCCCGACGAGTCGTCTTCGTAGGGCAGTTCTTGACCCGCCCTCGCCCGCCGGCGAGGTCTAGGCCGTCGAGGTGCCGTAGTGCTGCGGCGATCGCGACGATCTGGCGCGCTGCGCCGAGCATCGCGGCGTCGACGAACTCTCCACCGTCGAGCGTGGCGGCACCGAGCGCGTCCTCGAGCAGCTCGACGGTCTCCCGCGCGCGCACGAGCTCCTCCTCGGTCGGGAGGTACGCCTGCTCGATGATCGGCAGCTGCCTCGGGTGAATCGCCGTACGGCCGAGGTGTCCGAGCTCCCGCCCCCGCCTGCACGAGCGCGCCAGCCCCTCGTCGTCGTGCACGTGCGGGTAGACCGACTGTGGCGGGCGCGGCAGGCCGGCGGCAACTGCCGCATTGACGATCCGGCCGCGCGCCCAGTCGAGCCCGGCCTCGAGCGCCCCGGTCTCGGAGCGGAGGTCGGCTTCCCCGAGCGAGATGCCCGCGACGCCGGGTGTCGTGGCGATCGCGTACGCCGCCTCGACGCCCGCAGCCGACTCGATCAGGCAGTGGACCGGCAGGCCGACCGCGGGGACGTCCTCCGGGCGAGCGACCTTGGGCACGAGGACGCCAGGGACGGCAAGCGTGACAACGGCCTCGAGGTCGGCTAGGTCGCCTCGGTTGACCCGCACGAAGACCCGCTTCTCCAGCGGGCGGTCGAGCAGCGGCCGCAGGTTGGCCCGTGCCTCGGCCTTCGCGGCGGGCGCGACGCCGTCCTCGAGATCGACGATCACGGCGTGCGCGGCGGACGCGAGCGCCTTCTCGACGCGATCGGGGCGGTCGGCGGGCACGTAGAGCCACGTCAGCGGCGGAAGCATCACACCACCCCGCTCTCCCGTAGCCGCTCGAGCTCAGCCGGTTCCACGCCGAGCTCGTCGAGCACCGCGTCGGTGTCCCGCCCGTGCGGGCCGCCGGCGCGCACGATCTCGCCCGGAGTCTCGGACAGGCGGCTGACGACGTTCGTCATCCGGATCGGGCCGAGCTCCTCGTCCTCGACCGAGGCGATCGCGCCGATCGCGGCGAGCTGGGGATCGGCCAGGATGTCGCGCGCGTCGAAGACGGGCGCGACGGCCGCCTCGGCCGCCTCGAACTCGGCCAGCACGACATCGCGATCACGCGCGGCGATCCAGGCCGAGACCGCCGCGTCGATCTCCTCGACGTGCGCCGCGCGCCCCGAACCCGACGCGAACCACGGCTGGTCGACCAGGTCCGCCCGGCCGACGAGCCGAAGGACGCGGGCCGCGACCGAGTCCGCGCTCGCGGATACCGCCACCCACGTGCCGTCGGCCGTGCGGTAGACGTTTCGCGGGGCGTTGTGGCTCGAGCGGTTTCCGGTACGCGGCTGCAACGAACCGAGCAGGTCGTACGCCGTCAGCTGCGGGCCGAGCAGCGTCATCAAGGGCTCGACCAGCGAGGTGTCGACCACCTGTCCCCGGCCCGTCAGCTCGCGTGCGCGGAGCGCGGCGAGGACGGCGAATGCGGTCGTCAGGCCGGCGACGCCGTCCGCGAGAGCCAGGGGCGGGAGCAGCGGCGGGCCGTCGGGCTCACCGTTCAGGGCGGCGAAGCCGCTCATCGCCTCGGCGAGCGAACCGAAGCCCGGACGCCTCGCGTACGGGCCGGTCTGACCGAAGCCGCTCACGCGCGCGAGCACGAGACGCGGATTCGCGGCGGAGAGCTCGTCCCAGCCGAGACCCCACCGCTCGAGCGTCCCCGGCCGGAAGTTCTCGAGCACGACGTCCGACCGCTCGGCCAGCCGCAGAAACAGTTCGGCTCCCTCCGGCTTCGAGAGATCGAGGGTGACGAGGCGCTTGTTCCTGGCGAGCGTCCTGAACCAGAGTCCGGCGCCGTCCTTGCTGGGGCCGTGCCCGCGCGCCGGGTCGGGGCGTCCGGGATGCTCGATCTTGATCACGTCGGCTCCGAAGTCGCCGAGGAGCATCCCGGCAAGCGGCGCCGCGAACAGCGTCGCTGCCTCGACGACCCGGATGCCGTCCAGCGGCTTCGTCACGGCAGGTCGACCGCCAGCCGGAAGCCGATTCGCGACGAGCGCGCCTGACCTCCACCGAGCAGCAGCAGCTTGAGCGAGTAGCGCGGTTCCTGCGGGCCGCCGTCGACGTACCACTCCGACCCCTCGGCGGCCCAGCTGGAGCCACCCTTCAGGATCACGAAGCGCGTGCGACCGTCCGTGTGCTCGCTCTCGGTCCAGTTCCAGACGAGCGGCTCGGCGCGCTCGAGCAGCCCCGACTCGGCCGCGAGCTGCCACTCGTCCTCCGTCGGCAGCCGGGCGCCGACCGACGCCGCGTAGGCACGCGCTTCCGAGAGATCGATGCCGGTCACCGGCTCGTCCGGCGGCCCGTCCACGCCGAACTCGGCGTTGGTGACCTCGCGCCGCGCGACCGCGAAGCGCGGCGCGGCGACGGTCTCGCGCTCGACCTCGACGAGGTCGTGCAGCCGCGGCGGCAAGGGCTTCCATTCCTCGACGAAGGGCGCGTCGCCGTACGTCCCCGTCTCGCGGCGCCGGAAGACGGCGGTCATCCGCGCCGGCGGAGCCGGTACCTCGACGAAGCCGTCCGGCACGGTCGGAGCAACCCGCCTTGCAACACTGTGTTGCAAGGCGGGGACCTTCGGAGCGGGGATCCGCACCGGGGTTCGTGCCGGAAACGCAGCACTCTCGCCGTCCGGCGCCGCCATCACCTGCTCGGAGCCGACGACGGCGGCGATTCCGTGCGGCGGCAGCTCCACGTCGAGGTCGGCCTCGATCAGTCGACCCGAGAACGGCCGCTCCGTCCTGTTGACCAGCGCCCAGAAGGTCGTCTCGCCGTCCGCCCAACGCGACGCGACGACCTGCGGACGCGAACCGCCGCTGTGCGCCGCGAGGGGCGTCCACTCCCCCGTCGCGAGCAGCTCGGCGTACGCCCGCTGGAGCGGCAGCATCGCGCGTAACAGCGGCTTTGTCCCGCTCGTTCCAGCCCACCCACGAGCCGAAGACGTTCTCCCACACGAGCACGCCGACGCCGTTCAGCCAGGCGCTGTGCAACTCCTCGGCGTGATCGCGGTTCCAACGGCGCGTGTGGTGCAGCATGTGCCGCTGCTCGAACCAGCGGGCCCTCAGCACTCCGGGAACGGCACTGTCGGCGAACCACTGCGCCCACGAGAGGTGGTGGTCGCGGATGCGATCGAGCGGCACCGAGGACTCGCCTTCGAACGCGACACCGCGCCGCGCGGCATCGACGACGCTGCGCAGTCCGGGGTGGGCGACCTTCAGGGTGTCGAGGAAGACGCCGTCGGCCCCGAGCTCTCGCACGACGCCGGCGATCGCCTCGTCGTCGTCGACCGGCTCGCGTCGCGTGCCGACGTCCCACGGGTTGTAGTCGACGAATACGCGGACGCCGCGCTCGTGGAACGCGTCCACGAGCTCCCGGAGGCCGGGCACGCCACGGTAGAGGTCGAACTGATTGCGCTCGTCGATCCCGATCACCGGATAGGCATGCCAGAGCACCACGCCGTCGAAGCCTCCGAACTCATGCTCCGCCTCGGCGCAGAACCGGTCCGGAGTGAAGCGCCCGGCGTCGTGGTCGTAGAGGAGCTCGTCCCACAGCCAGACGAGCGCGACCGAGAAGCAGTGTCGCGTCCAGGCGAACTCGGGGAGCTCGTAGGCGCTGCCGTCGTACTCGATGCGCGCGGCCGCCTCGTCGCGCCAGCGGCGCAACGCCCGGCGCCACGCCGGCCACTCGCCGGGATCATCGGGGGCGGCGAAGATCTTGGCACTGTCGAGCGCGCCGAGCGGGCCCTCGAGCGGCACCGCCGTCGGCAGATCGATCGGCCTCGGCGACCACGGGTCGCGTGCTTGCTCGACCGCGATCGTCATGCGGCGGCGGTGACGGCCGCGACGGCGAGGGTTCTCTCCACGAGCTCGTCCATCGTGATGCCGTCGAAGCCGGGGAGCGAGCTCGTCGAACCGCCCCTGGAGGGGAGTCGCCCAGCTCGCGTCGATCCCGTCGAGGCCGACGGTGGCGCCGAGGATCGACCCGACCGCGGCACCGTTCGTGTCGGTGTCCCAGCCCGCCTGGACGACCGCGCCGATCGCTCCCGAGAAGTCCCCGTCGAAGGCGTAGAGGGCGGCGGCGACGGCGGCGGTGTTGTTGATCGCGTGCACCCAGTGGTAATGCCCGTAGCTCTCGTAGAGCTCGTCGACGACCGCTTCCCACTCGAGCTCGCCCGCAAGGTCTCGCGCCGCCCGCAGCGCCTCGGCGAGCCTGCTGCCCGGCGGAACGACCGAGAGTCCTGCGTCGGCGCACGCTGCCGAGGACGACGCGGACATCGACATGGCGTGCGCGGCGGCCATGAACATCGCGGCGTAGACACCGTTGGCGGCATGGCTGACGCGCGCGTCCGCCCACGCCATCCTCGCCGCGGCCACAGGATCGCCGCCCGCGGCCCACCCGTAGGCATCCACACGCAGACGTGCGCCGATCCATTCGCGGAACGGGTTCCGGCGCGTCCCGGTCTCCGGTGGGAGGTACGCCTCGAGTAGGTTCCTCACGGCAACGCGCTCGGCGGTGAAGATCCGGCCGGGAGGCTGGTAGTCGAGCCAGTGCTTGGCGACGTCGAGCGAATCGAAGCCGGCGCCATACCGCTCGAGCACCGCGACGCCGAGCATCGTGAAGTTGAGGTCGTCGTCCTCGGGAATGCCGTCGATGTTCTCGGCGAGGCTCGTCGGACGGCTTGCACGGTTCCATGGCCAGCGTGCCGAGACCTCGTCAGGGAGGCCCCGCGCCGTGAACCAGCCGGCGACGGGCCAGTTCCCCGTCGCCTCGGCGAGCTCGCGGATCCCCTCGCGAGGAATGCCCTCGACGGGCTTTCCGAGGACGCAGCCCGCCGCCCGGCCCAGCCAGGCGCCGGCGATCCGGGCCTGTGCGTCCGTCGCCGCACGCGCGGGAACGGGATCGGCCAGAGCGAGAATCGCGTCCAGCTCGTCCGGCTCGACGGCCGCGAGCGGCCGAGGAGTCGCCTCGATCTCGTCGAGCAGGGCGAGCGCAAGCGCCCGCAGCGCCGGTGCGACCGGCTCTTGCGACGCGCCTCGCGCCGGCGCCGGGGCGCCTCCGGCGGCGAACCAGCGCTCCTCGAGCGCGTCGACGTCCTTCCCTTCCTCGCGGGCCTGCCGGAGCTCATGACCGATCAGGTCCTCCGGCTGCCAGACCCGCAGTGCACCCTCAAGCAGGCACCTCGCCCGCGGTGAGATCGGCCATGGTTTGCGCGCGTTCCTCGTGCCGTCGCGCGTCCTTGGCGAAGATCTCGGCCGCGACGACAGCCATCGTGCGACCCGCTTCCTCGATGTCGATCCGGCTCGCCGCCGACACCTCGTCGACCCAGTCGCGCCGAAGCGCGCCGACTCCCCCGAGCGCACCCGCGAGCGCGCCGCCCATCGACGCGATCGAGTCCGAGTCCCGCCCGTAGTTGACGCCGCCGAGGACGGTCTCGACGTAGTCGCCGCCGGTCGCCACGAGCAGCCCGAGGGCAATGGGCAACTCCTCGATCGAGTGCAGGCGGCTGGGAGTGCGCGCGTTCGCGGCGGGCGCCGCGTAGACGTCGCCGACCGAGTCGTACGGCACGAACGTGGCCCGCAGCTGCTCGAGCCCGCCCGAGCGCCAGCCGTCCATGCCCGCGGCCGTCTCCACAACTGCCTCGATCGCCGCCCGTGTGCCGTCCTTCGCGAGGCGCAACGCCGTCTCGACGACGCTGTCGACGCTGGCGCCCGGGCGCAGCGCCTCGGCCGCGCATGCTGCCATCACTCCTGCGGCCTCACGCCCGTAGCTCGACTGGTGGGCTGCGGTCAGGTCGAGCGCCTCCGTGTAGGCGCCGAGCGGATCTCCCGCATTCGCGATGCCAACGGGGGCGACGTACATCGCCGCCCCGCAATTGACGATGTTGCCCACACCGGCGTCGCGTGGGTCCGTGTTGCCGTAGCGAAGCTTCAGCACCAGCCACTTCTCGGCGAGGAACAGGCGGTGGTAGAGGATGATCCTCGCGGCCGAGCTCCGGGATCCAGGTCGGCTTGTCCACGATCTCCGGGAGCATCAGCAGCTCGACGTCGTACGCATCCAGGTGGTCGCGCTTGACGTCGTAGGCGTGAACGAGCACCCGCGTCATCAGCGTGTCGTCCGTGACGTGACCGTCGCCTTTGTGGAACGGCGAGAACGGCTTCTCGATCCCCCGCGCCCGCCGGATCGATTCGACGACGCCGTCGACCCAGCCGCCGAAGTGGTCCGAGATCTCGTGCGACTCCCAGCCCTCCGTCGCTCCACCGAGAGCGTCACCGACCGCGGCGCCGGCCAGGCAACCGACAGCTCGGTCGGCGAGCAGGTGTCCGTTCACGTTCGCATCCTCGCGTGTGGGAGACCGGCCCGCCGGCCGGCCGGCGAGACGCCGACCGACCGGCGGATCGTCACTCACCCCGAGACCCGCGTCCAGCCGTCGGACAGGTTCTTGCCCAGCTCGGCGAGCGTGATCCTTCCCGCCAGGTACTGGACGAAGTTCGACTGCGCCACCTCCGCCTTCCAGCGCTGGTACGGCTTCAGCGACACCCAGTTGCCCTTGCGGAAGTGCACCACCGAGGACGTGGCCACCCTCCAGCTGCCGGTGCGCTTCGTCGACTTGAGGATGAGCTTGCCCGAAGCCGGGTTGGCCGGGATCAGCCAGTCACCCGCCGCGAGCTTCGCCAGGTTCTGGGTGTTCAGCGCGTAGGCGATGAACTGCATCGCCGCGGCCTTGTTGTTGCTCTGCTGGGCGATCGAGAACGTCTGCGGGTTTGCGACCTGATTCTGGCTCGTTCCCTTGAGCAGCGGGAACATCGCCCAGTTGAACCCCTTGGGGCTCTGCTGGATCATGCCCTGGGCCAGGAAGTTGCCCGCGACGGTCATCGCACACTTGCCGCCGAAGAACGCCGGGCAGCACGCCGCTTCCGCTCAGACCCGTCGCTGCCGGGTCGACGGACTTGTCGACGTGGATCATGTCGTGCATCTGGCGCACGACGTTCTGCTCCGCCGCACCCCACCGGAAGATCCACTTCCCGTTCTGGAGGTAGTTGAACTGGCCGCCGTAGTTGAGCGATGTCGTCTGGATCACCGCCGTCGGCGTGCGGAGGCCCCAGCAGACGCCGAAGCGGCTCGAGTTGGTCAGCTTCTTCGCGGCCGCGCGGAACTCCACCCACGTCCACGGATCGGCGAGCGTCGGCGCCTTGACCCCCGCCTCTTTGAAGATCGCCATGTTCGCGAAGATGTTGTACGTCTGCATCAGCGACGGGACGCCCGTGATCTTCCTGCCGAAGTTGACCGTCGACCAGATGTCCTTCGGGATCGAGCTCTTCAGCGTCTTCGGGAGGAGCGGAGTCAGGTTCGCGAGGTAGCCCTGTTCCGTGAAACCGGCGATATCGGCTGCCTCGTCGTGGATGACGTCGGCCGCCGTCCCGCCGACGAAGTTGGTGAGGAGCTTGTCGTGCACCGAGTTCGGGTCGACCGCGACGATCTCGACCTGGATGTTCGTATGCGACTTGTTCCAGGCTTCGACGATGCTCTTCGTCGCGGCGACCGTGGTCGGCTGCCAGACGTACGTCGCGAACTTGATGTTGACGACCGCGCTCTCGCGGGCCTGGGCGGCGGAGACGACCAGGGTGCACAGCAGGGCGACGACCAACCCCAGGCCGAGCAGCTTTCTCATCGTGGATCCACCTTTCTGCGTGGTGGCGCCGACCCGTTCGACGCCGGTGTGTGCTTCTCGAGGAGGAACATCGCTAGCCCTTGACCGCCCCGGAGAGGAGGCCCCGCGTCAGCCAGCGCTGGATGACGACGAAGATGAGGAGGCTCGGAAGGGTGGCGAGCAGTGCGCTCGCGGCGAGCGGGCCGAGCCGGACGATGCCCTCGAGCCCGACGAACTGCGCGATCCGGAGCGGCAGCGTCGGCAGGTCCTGGCTCTGGATCACGACGAGGGCGAAGAAGAACTCGTTCCAGGCGGTGATGAACGCGAACAGCGTGGTCACCACGATTCCCGGCGCGAGCAGGGGCGCGACGATCCCGTACAGGATCTGGAACCGGCTGGCGCCGTCGACGGCCGCCGCCTCCTCCAGATCGCGCGGAATCCCCTTGACGTAGCTGTAGAGCATCCACAACACGAACGGGAGCGCCCAGACGTTGTAGACGAGCACGAGGCCCGCGTGCGTGTCGGTCAGCTTGAGGTCCTTGAGCAGCAGGAAGAGCGGGATGATGATCAGGATCAGCGGGAACATCTGGCTGACCAGGATCCACCCGAGAGCCATTCGGCTGAGGATGCCGGGGCGCCGCGCGATCACGTATGCGGCGGGCAAGCCCATCACGATCGTCAGCACCGCGGTCGCGGTGGCGACCTTGAGGCTGTTCCACGCCGCGTGCACCAGGCCGTTCTCGGTGAAGGCGATCCGGTAGTTCTCGAACGTCGGATCGGACGGGATCAGCGACGGGTACAGCTCGACGAGCTCGCGCGGCCCCTTGAGCGACACCGAGAGCATCCACAGGAGCGGGAAGCCGAGGAAGAGCATGTAGAGCGAGAGGGCGACGTACTGCCCCGTCTTCGCCGCCCGCGGGCGCGTCGTGACGATCACGCCGGCGCCTCCCGCAGCCTGCCCCACAGGTAGAAGAAGAGGCCGGCCGCGATCACGACCACCATCGCCCCGCCGAGCGCTGCGGCATAGCCGAACTCGCCGTAGTCGAACGCCTGGTTGTACGCGAACAGCGCCGGTAACTGCGTCTTGTTGGCAGGGCCGCCCTCGGTCAGGACGTAGACGATCCCGAAGGAGTTGAAGTTCCAGATGAAGTCGAGGGTGGTGATCGCGATGATCACCGGCTTCAGCTGCGGCAGCGTGATCGTGCGGAAGCGCTGCCAGGTGGTGGCGCCGTCGACGGCCGCCGCCTCGTGCAGGTCGTCGCGAATCGACTGGATGCCCGCGAGGAGCGCGATCGTCGTCTGCGGCATTCCCGCCCAGACGCCGACGAGGATCACGGCGGGCAGCGCCCAGCCGAAGTTCGACAGCCAGTCGATCTCCGCCCCGGGCAGGTGCGCCCGTCGCAGCATCTCGTTCAGCACGCCGGCCTGTGGCTGGAAGAACAGCTTCCACATGGCCGCGACGATGACCGAAGGCATCGCCCACGGCACGAGCGCCAGCGACCGGGCGAGCCAGCGGCCGCGGAGATCCTGGCTGAGGAGCAGAGCCAGCCCGAGCGCGAGAACGAACTGGATCGCCGTCACCGAGACGGCCCAGACCAGCCCGATCTTGAACGAGTTGACGAAGAGGTCGTCCTTCAGCAGCTCGCGGAAGTTGTCGAGCCCGATGAAGTTCGTCGGGACGTCGAGGCCGGCCCGCGCGTCCGTGAAGGCGAGATAGATCCCGCGCATCAGCGGCAGGACGCTGAGGACCACGACCGGCAGCAGGGCCGGGATCAGCAGCAGGAACGCCTCTCTCGATGAGAGGCCCGCTCCGGCACGACTTCTCGGCCGACGCGAGAACGGCGAGCGCCTCGTGCTTTCGGCGACGCTCACGACTCCGCCCCGGAGGAGGCGCGGACGACGAGACGCGGCTCAACGCCCACCACGCGCGTCTCGAGCGCGGGGTTCTCGATCCGCTCGAGCAGCAATTCGGCCGCGAGGCGCGCCCGCTCGGCCGACCCCAGGTCGACCGACGTGAGCGCCGGCCAGGTCACCTCGCAGAGCACGCTGTCATCCATCCCGGCGAGCGCTATGTCGCGTGGAACATCGAGGCCAACCGCATGCAGCGTCGCGAGCGCCCCGGCCGCCAGCAGGTCGTTGGCGCAGAGGATTGCGTCAGGGCGCACCCGGTCGAGCAGGCGCTCCGCTGCGGTGCGGCCGGGCTCGATCATGAAGTCGGCGGCGATCTCGATCAGCGTGTCATCGCGGGCGAGACCGCACGAGCGGAGGCCGTCGAGGTAGCCAAGCCGGCGCAAGGCACCCGGCACCGTGTGCTCGGGCCCGTTGATGAACGCGATCTGACGACGGCCGACCGCGTACAGGTGTCGCACCACCTGAGCCGCGCCCTTGCGTGAGTGGGCGCGGACGGTGTCCACGGGGGTGCCGCGGGTCGGTCGTCCGATCACGACGACAGGAGCCGCCGCTTGCCGCAACTCGTCAGCGTGCGCGTCCGTGAGGTACAGCGACGCGAGAATCAGCCCATCGACGAACCGGTGCTTGAGGTCGCGCACCATCGCGAGCTCGTCCTCAGCGTCCGCGCCGGTGGAGTGCAGCATCAGCCGCCAGCCGCGCCTCCGCGTGATGTCCTGGATCGAGCTGACCATCGTCGTGTAGACCGGGTTGCCGACGTCCGGCATGGCGAACGCGATCTGGCCGGTGCGCCGCGACCGGAGCGACCGCGCCGCAGCGTTTGGCGCGTAGCCGACCACCTCAGCCGCTTCGGTCACTCGAGCGTAGGTGTCGGGGGTCGTGCGGATTCCGTTCAGGACGCGCGACGCCGAGGCAACCGAGACGTTCGCCAGGCGGGCGACCGTCGCGATCGTGGGTACTCCGTCCTGTGTCGGATCCGGCTCTTCCACACCGCGCTCTGTAAAGGATTACTGAGAACGTTTACAGGGAGCCAAGAATGTCATACCATCCCGGGCGCAGTCAAGCACCGGCGAACGAGGAGCGGCTGACGTGTCCGAGATCAGGCTCGACCAGGTGGTCAAAGAGTTCGGTGACGGGGTGCGAGCGGTCGACGGGGTCAGCCTGACGATCGCAAGCGGCGAGTTCATGGTGCTCGTCGGCCCCTCGGGGTGCGGGAAGTCGACCCTGCTCCGGATGATCGCAGGGCTCGAAGTGGTCACAGACGGCGAGATCTGGATCGGCGACCGCGAGGTGTCGCGCCTTGCGCCGCGCGAGCGCGACATCGCCATGGTCTTCCAGAACTACGCGCTCTACCCCCACCTCACCGTCGAGAAGAACCTCGCCTACGGTCTGAAGGTGCGGAAGACGCCGAAGGACGAGATCGCGCGCCGCGTCGACGACGTTGCGCGCATGCTCGGGCTCGAAGAGCTGCGCCAGAGGCGCCCGGGGGCGCTCTCCGGAGGCCAGCGCCAGCGCGTCGCCATGGGACGGGCGATCGTCCGCGAGCCGGTCGCCTTCCTGATGGACGAGCCGCTCTCGAACCTCGACGCGAAGCTGCGCGTCGACATGCGAGCGGAGCTCGCGCGGCTCCACGACCGGCTCGGCGTCACCACCGTGTACGTCACGCACGACCAGGTCGAGGCGATGACCCTCGGCACGCGGGTCGCGGTCATGCGCGACGGCACCATCCAGCAAGTCGACACACCGCAGGCGCTCTACCGGAACCCCACGAACCTCTTCGTCGCCGCGTTCATCGGCTCGCCCTCGATGAACCTCGTCGAAGCCGAGCTCTCCGAGAATGCGGTCGAGTTCGCCGGCTTCCGCGTGCCACTCACCGGCGACCGGCGACCGGCCGGCATCTCCTCCGGGAAGGTCATCCTCGGCATCCGGCCGCAGGACTTTCAGCATGCGCCGGCCGCCGGCAACGGCTCGCCGGCGATCGACGTCGAGGCGGCAATCGTCGAGGAGCTCGGCTCGGCGACGCACGTGCTCTTCACGATCGACGCGCCTCCGGTCGACGTCGACGCGGTGCGGGCGGCGACCGACGAAGGTGACCGCGCGACGCTCATCGCCACCGACCGGCGCGCCCTCTTCACCGCCGAGGTGGCCGAGGGAACATCCGTGCGCCCGGGAGAACGGATCCGCCTGACGGTCGATCCGGCTCGGCTCCATTTCTTCGACCGCGAGACGAGCGAGACACTCCGCCCGGTCGCGGCCGCCTCGACCGCCTAGACCCTCTCAGACGAGCCCGGTGAACGCGTCGTCGAGGTACGCCTGTTTCGCCGTCTCGTCTCGCGCCGAGCGCAGATACCGGCTCCAGGCCCGCTGCTCGTTGCACACCACCCCGAGCTCCCAGACGCAGAACGTCGGCCGGTGACCCCGGCCGATCGGCCACGGCTTGAAGCTGTCGGCGTCGCCGCCGTCCTTCGCCCAGACCGTCTCCCAGAGCTCGTTGTCGTTGCGCCAGGTCGAGACGAGGAGGAAGTAGAAGCTCTCGCCGCAGCGGTGGAGGATGACGAAGCCCAACTCGTCGTCGACGGCGAGCTCCCCAGAGTCCGACGCCTCCTCGAGCTCACGGCGCGCCAGGGCACGAATCGCGGGCAGCACGGGAGCGCTGGGGGGCGCAACCTCGTACCACTTGAGGACCGCGCTGCCGAGCCTGACGCTCGCCGCAGGCCGGATCTCCTTGAAGATGTGCTCGTAGTCGAGACGGACGCTCGGCCTGCCGGACGGCGCTCATTGGGCATCCTCGGCCGGCGTGAAGTCCATCACCCAGTTGGTCTCCCACGACTCGCCGTCGTCCTCGGAAAAGGCCTGCTCCCAGCGCGGCGTGGTCGTCGTCACGCCGGACCAGATGAAGCGCACCAGGATCCGGCCGGCCCTCGAAGGTGTCCTCGCCCAGGAAGACGCCCCTGTCGCCGGCGAACGATCCGATAGAGCGGCGGATCGAGCTCGCCGCAGCGGCGAGAGTCGGCCCAGTAGATCGACCAGAGGTCCGTCGCCGGATCGAAGAAGCGGAAGGACATGCCGATGAAGCCGCCGCAGTAGTCGGTCCGGAACTCGTCCTCGTTGCCCAACCCGTCCAGCAACGGGCGCGCGACGCTCGTCGCCTCGAACTCGTCCCACTCGTCCGAGCCGGCCAGCCGCTGCCGCAGCGTCCTGTTGTGGACTTCCAGCTGCCGACCAGGAAGTCGAAGTCGTGCGTGGCTGCTGCTTGTAGTGCTGTGTTGCTCACCCTCGTCTCCTCTCGCGTTCGTTCCACGCGCTCGAGGCTAATCGACAAATAGGGCAACTTTCGCCCGCTATCCGTGCTTGACTTCGTGTGCCGTGACGCCGACCACCCCGACCGCGCGGTTGCTCGAGCTGCTCGAGCTGTTGCAGACGCAGACGCTGACGACGGGGACCGAGATCGCCTACCGGCTACGGGTCGATCGCCGGACCGTCCGCCGCTACATCGCGGCGCTGCACGAGCTCGGCATCCCGATCGAGGGCCAGCGGGGCGTCGGCGGCGGCTACCGCATCCGTCCCGGCTTTCGCCTTCCTCCGCTGATGCTTGACGACGACGAGGCGGTCGTCGTCGCGCTCGGCGTCCTTGCCGCCGGCCGGCTGGGCCTGGCCGGATCCTCGGAGTCGGTCGAGGGGGCGCTCGCCAAGATCCATCGCGTGCTTCCGGACGCCCTCCGCCGTCGCGTCGAGGCGCTCGAGGCAACGCTTGACTTCACGAGGTCCGCGCCGACAGGTGCCCCGGTGACCGGCGGGGCCGTTCTCCTGCTGGCGGAGGCGATCCGCCGGCGCCTGCGGCTGCGGGCCGGCTACACGTCGTTCTCGGGCGAGGTGACCCGACGCGAGCTGAGCCCGTACGGCCTCGTCGTCCACTCTGGGCGCTGGTATCTGGCCGCATACGACCACGACCGTCGTGACCTGCGCACCTTCAGGGTCGACCGGATGCGGCGGGCCGCGATCTCGAATCACGCGGCTGCGGCGCCGCCGGACGGCTTCGATGCGGTCGCCTACGTCAGCCGCTCGCTTGCCCGCACTCCCTGGCGGCACGAGGTCGAGGTGTTGCTCGACCTGACGCTGGAGCAGGCGACTCGGCGTCTTCCGGCAACGCTCGCCGAGCTCGCCGAGGCGGACGGGAGGACGCTGCTGCGCATGCGCGTCGGCTCGCTCGACTGGACCGCCCGGATCCTCGCCGGGCTCGACTGCAGCTTCACGATCGTCCGGCCGGAGGAGCTGCGGGCAAGCGTTCGGAATGTCGCGGAACGTCTGGCCTCGTCGGCCGCATAGACCCACCCGCGCGCAGGTCCAAGGCGGCGAAGGCTAGGACTCGCTCGACGTGGCCCAGATGTTGATCGAGCTGTCGGTCGCGTGGCGGTCGATCTCCGCCAGCTCGTCATCTGCAAACGCGAGGCCTCTCGAGAGCGGCGACGTTGTCCTCGAGCTGAGCGACGCTCGATGCTCCGATCAGCGCCGACGTCACGCGAGGATCTCGAAGGACCCAGGCGAGGGCCATCTGAGCAAGGGTCTGCCCGCGGCCTACGGCGATCTCGTTCAGCGCCCGGATCTTCGCGAGCGCGTCCTCGGTCAGGAGGTTCGGCGAGAGCGAGCTCGGCCAGCTCGCGCGCGAGCCGTCCGGGATCCCGCCCAGGTACTTGTCGGTGAGCATGCCCTGGGCGAGTGGCGAGAAGACGATGCAGCCGACACCGAGCTCGCCGACCGCGTCGAGCAGGTCCGGCTCGATCCAGCGATTGAGCATCGAGTAGGAGGGTTGGTGGATCAGGAGCGGCGTGCCGAGATCGCGCAGGATCCCGGCCGCCTCGCGGGTCTTCTCCGCCGAGTACGAGGAGATGCCGACGTACCGCGCCTTCCCTGCGCGTACGGCGGAGTCGAGCGCTCCCATCGTCTCCTCGAGCGGCGTGTCGGGGTCGAACCGGTGCGAGTAGAAGATGTCGACGTAGTCGAGCCCCATGCGGGCGAGGCTCTGGTCGAGGCTCGCGAGCAGGTACTTCCGCGAGCCGCCGTCACCGTACGGCCCAGGCCACATGTCGTATCCGGCCTTCGTCGAGATGACGAGCTCGTCGCGGAACGGGCGGAGGTCGCGGTTCATGAGCACGCCGAAGTTCTCCTCCGCCGAGCCGTACGGCGGCCCGTAGTTGTTCGCGAGATCGAAATGCGTGATCCCGAGGTCGAACGCACGCCGGACGATCGAGCGGCTCGTCTCGAGCGGACGGTCGTGGCCGAAATTCCACCAGAAACCCAGTGAAATAGCGGGAAGCAGGAGCCCGCTCCGACCGCTGCGGCGGTAGAGCATGCGCTCGTAGCGGTTGTCGGCCGGCGTGTAGGGCACCCGGGCGAGGATACTCGGGCTGCGTCAGCCGAGACGCGCGAGGAAGTGGCTACCACCGTTTGCAGATCGCGGATCGCCTGCCTCGAGAACTCTCGGCAGGCTAGACACAGGTTCCGTCGCCGAATCGGCGACTACCTCAAGCCGCAGACGGTCGAGCGGGGTTCCGACGCGAGCCGAGGTCCGTTGAGATCTGCCCGAGGGCCCCTTCGTCAAGTTCCGCGCACAAGTCATCGCGCTCGCAGTCAGCAACGCGCTGCGGGTTGTCCGCAGCGCAACGAGCCTTGCTCGCGTCGTGCCACGATGACTCCCGCGTTCCAGCCGGGAGCGCGGCCGTTCTTCGGCGGCTTGATGGTCTCAGTCGAAAGCCCAACGCTGGCGAGAAGCCACGAGATCACCGAGTTGGAATTCCACATGTCGCCGGTGCCGAGCTCGTCCCGGCCCCAGACGGGCGTGGGCACGCGAGGGACGATGTCGAGGAGATGACGTGCCTGGCGCACGTCGTCGCTCAGCCGCAGCGGACTCTCGACCGCCTCGGCAACGTCTGGGATGACGCCGTTGCGCCAGCGGCGGACCTCGTAACGGAAGATTCGGAGACGGCCTGCCCATCGCGCTCCGACTTGTCCTTGTGCGACGACGCCGCGGGTCGTTCCGGGTTCAGCACCAAGGGGCGCTTGCTCGATGACGAACCTTCCGTCCGGTACGCGAACCTCGAGCGCAGAGTGATAGAGGTCACATGCGTGCCGGCGCTGCAGCCGTGACACGATGGACTCATAGACCCGTCCGTTGAGCCGAACCGAGTGCCCACCGGCACCGAGCGGCAACCAGTAGAGATCGATGCCAGAGTCCATGTCGCCCGAGGATCCGGTGCTCATGCCGAGAAGAGTCGCGGCATGTGCGACTCGCGGCATCGGAAGCAATCCGCAAGCGCAACGCGGTGAACTACGGCTGCCGCGACGGCTCTTGCGAGACGCGAGCCAGAGTCGGTGAGACTCGCTCCAACGTTGGGTCTGCCGAGCGAGATTCGCGCGTGCCTCTTCGACCTCGATGGTGTGCTCACGCAGACCGCGCTCCTGCACGCCGCCGCCTGGAAGGAGATGTTCGACGCGTTCCTGCGCAACCGGGCCGAGGCGACGGGCGGTGCCTTCGAGCCCTTCGATGCCGAGCGCGACTACCACGAGTATGTGGACGGCAAGCTCCGCGCCGACGGGGTGCGCTCGTTCCTCGACTCACGCGGGATCGATCTGCCGGAGGGCGACCCAGGGGATCCGCCCGGTACGGAGACCATCATCGGTCTGGGCGACCGGAAGAACGAGCTCGTCCTGTCGCTCATCCGTCACGGCGGCGTTGAGACGTACCCGGGTTCCGTGCTCTATGTGCGCGCGGCTCGCGATGCGGGCCTCCACCGAGCCGTCGTTTCCGCGAGTAAGAACTGCCATGACATCCTCCTGGCGGCAGGCATCAGCGACCTGTTCGAGGAGGTGATCGACGGAATCGTGGCCGAGCGAGAGCATCTGAGCGGTAAACCTTCGCCGGACACGTTTCTTGCCGGGGCGCACGCGGTCGGCGTGCGACCGGCTGAGGCTGCGGTGTTCGAGGATGCGTTGGCCGGTGTCGCGGCGGGGCGCGCAGGAGGCTTCGGCTTCGTCGTAGGCGTGAATCGCTCCGACCACGCAGTAGCTCTGCTAGATCACGGCGCCAACGTCGTCGTCTCCGACCTCGCGGAATTGCTCGAGGACGCATGAGCGCGGGACGGACGTTCGAGGTCGAGCCGTGGTCGGTGCGCGAGGCGAGCCTGAACCTCGATGTCCTCGCGCAGACCGAGTCCGTGTTCGCGCTTGCCAACGGGCACATCGGGCTGCGAGCGAACCTCGACGAGGGCGAGCCGTACGGCTTGCCTGGCACCTATCTCAACTCGTTCTACGAGCTGCGGCCGCTCCCGTACGCGGAGGCCGGCTTTGGCTACCCGGAGTCAGGGCCAGACGATCGTGAACGTCACCAACGGCAAGATCATCCGCCTGCTCGTCGACGACGAGCCGTTCGACGTCCGCTACGGACAGCTCCTTGTGCACGAGCGCGTGCTCGACCTGCGGGCGGGTGTGCTCCGCCGCCGTGTGGAGTGGGTATCACCCGCCGGCACGCCGGTCCGCATCCGCTCGACGCGCCTCGTCTCGTTCGCCCAGCGGACGGTCGCGGCCATCCTTTACGAGGTCGAGCCGGTGGACGCTCCGTTGCGCGTCGTCGTGCAGTCCGAGCTGGTCGCGAACGAGCCCGCGCCTCCTCAATCGGCCGACCCTCGAGCCGCGGCGGCGCTCGAGTCGCCACTCCAGTCGGAGGAGTTCTCCCACCACGACGCGAGGGTCGTGCTCGTGCATTCGACGAAGCGCAGTGGTCTGCGGATGGCTGCGGGCATGGATCACGTCGTCGACGGCCCCGACGGGACGCAGACGGCTTCCGAGAGCGCGCCCGAGGTTGGCCGCGTGACGGTTGCCGCCAACATCGAGGTGGGGCAGGCCGTCCGCCTGGTCAAGTTCGTCGCCTACGGGTGGTCGAGCCAGCGGTCGCTTCCGGCCGTGCGCGACCTCGTCGTCGCCGCTCTGGCCGAGGCACGCCATACCGGTTGGGACGGGCTCGTTGCAGCCCAGCGCGACGTATCTCGACGACTTCTGGGACCGCGCCGACGTCGAGCTCGACGGCGACACCGAGCTCCAGCAGGCCGTTCGGTTCGCGCTCTTCCACGTCCTCCAGGCCGGAGCTCGGGCGGAGCAGCGTGCGATCGCGGCCAAGGGGCTGACCGGACCCGGTTACGACGGCCACACCTTCTGGGATACGGAGCGCTTCGTCCTCCCGGTCCTCACGTACACGGCCCCGCATGCGGCTGCCGATGCACTGCGGTGGCGCCATTCAACGTTGGATCTAGCCCGCGAACGTGCCCGCCAGCTCGGCCTCGAGGGCGCAGCGTTTCCGTGGCGAACGATCCGCGGGCACGAGTGCTCCGGCTACTGGCCCGCGGGCACGGCTGCCTTCCACATCGGCGCCGGCATCGCCGACGCGGTGTTGCGCTACGAGGCGGCGGCAGACGACGATGCGTTCGAGCGCGAAGTCGGCCTCGAGCTCCTCGTGGAGACGGCACGCCTGTGGCGCTCGCTCGGCCACCACGACGCTCAGGGACGCTTCCGCATCGACGGCGTCACCGGCCCCGACGAGTACAGCGCGCTCGCCGACAACAACGTCTACACGAACCTGATGGCGCAGCAGAACCTGCGCGCGGCCGCCGACGCCGTCGCACGGCACCCACGACATGCCGCCGAGCTCGGCGCCGACTTCGAAGAGGCAGCAGTCTGGCGAGACGCTGCGGACGACATGGTCGTGCCTTGGGACGACACGCTCGGAGTCCATCCCCAGTCAGAGGGCTTCACCGATCACGAGCTCTGGGACTTCGCCGACACCGGCAGCGACCAGTACCCGCTGCTGCTGCACTTTCCGTACTTCGAGCTCTACCGCAAGCAGGTCGTCAAGCAGGCGGATCTCGTCCTGGCGCTGCATGCGCGCGGGGATGCTTTCAGCGACGAGGAGAAGGCGCAGGGACTTCGAGTACTACGAGGCACTGACCGTGCGCGACTCCTCGCTCTCGGCGTGCACGCAGGCGGTGATCGCCGCGGAGGTCGGACATCTCGACCTCGCCTACGACTACTTCGCCGAGGCGGCCCTCGTCGATCTCCACGACCTCGCGCGGCAACACCCACAACGGCGTTCACATCGCATCGCTGGCCGGAGCCTGGACTGCAGCCGTGGCCGGGTTCGGCGGCATGCGCGACCACGGCGGTGCACTCACCTTCGCCCCGCGTCTCCCCGCCCGGCTCGAGCGCCTCGCGTTTCGCCTCCTCTTCCGAGGCCGCCGGCTCAAGGTCGAGGTGACCAAGGAGAACACCAGCTACATGCTCGTCGACGGCGATCCGCTCGAGATCGCTCACCACGGCGAGACCATCACGGTCGCGAAGGGCGAGCCCGTCACGTACGCGGTTCCACCGGCGCCCGTTCGGCCCGTGCCCAGTCAGCCGCCGGACGCGAGCCGACTCGGCGAGGGATCGAGGCGCCCCTCGTTACTGATACCGGAGCGCCTCGGCAGGGCGGATCCGCGAGGCGCGGAGCGCGGGCGCGAGCGTCGCCGCGAGTGCGACGGCGTAGACGACCAGGAAGATGACGGCCAGGTTCACCCAGGGCACGACGAGCTCGAGATTCTCCCAGCTCGGCTGCGCGCGCTGGTCGCGGATGATGTTCCACGCGAGCAGGAGGCCGAGCGCGGTGCCGACGAGGATCGCGGTCAGCGCGACGAACGACGACTCGAGCAGGAATGCCGCCTGCACCATGCGCCTGCCGGAAGCCGATCGCGCGCATGACGCCGATCTGCTGCCGTCGCTCCACGACCGCGCGTGCGCTGATGACGCCGAGCGCGGCGACGCCCACGAGGAGCCCGAGGCCCATGAAGCCCTGGATCAGCCGGTTGAAGGTGAGGCTGGCGGCGACGGCGTCGTCGACGACCTGCTGGATCGACTCCGCCTCCAGCCCGCTCGCGAGGAACGCGGTCTCCAGGCCGCGCGGCCGCGTTCTCCGGGATCGACTCCCGGGGCGAGCGCGAAGTAGTGGATCGTCGGCTGGATGCGGCCCGGGAATGCCGTCGACGAGCGTCTCCTCCGAGGTCGAGATGCCGACCATCTCCAGCGGCGCCGTGTCCTTGAGGATGCCGATGACGGTCAGGCGGACGTGCTTCCCGGTCTGCTTGTCGAGGACCTCGACCGGGATCGGGTCGAACCCCTCCTCGAAGTAGAAGCCGGACAGCTGGAAGTCCGGAAGCACGCCGAAGTTCCAGTTGTCGCGGCGCGGGACGATCGTGCTGTCGACGACGGCGAGGCCCGGCGTCTCGCGAACCGCCGCCCAGACCTCCTGCTCCGAGCGCGTAGCCCCGCGCGATGTCGCCGAGGCCGAACGTCGTGTGCTCGAGGAACGGCGCCGTCGAGCCCGCGGACGAGGTACGTCTCGTACGGACGTCCTGCGCCGACCTGCTTCGCCTCGACCGCCAGCACCGACTGGCTGCCGACGGCCGTGAAGTCCGCCGGCGTCCACGCCGGGCGTGCGCCGCAACGCCGCGGCCATGTCGTCGATCGGCGCCGTGCCGGTCGTCCCCGCGCGAACCTGGAATCCGCCGCCGAAGTCGTCGACGTCGATGGCGTGGACGAACGAGCCGTTCGACGCCGTGCCCGGTCACGAGCGTGAACACGACGAGCGTGAACATGGCGAGCGTCGTGCCGGTGCGGAAGCGCGCCGCGAGCGGGTAGGCGATCGACATCCGCAGCACGGGCGCGAGCCCGCGGATTCGCCCGAAGACCCTCATGACGAGCCCCAGCAGGACGTCGGCGTTGAAGACGAGGATGAGGACGGCGCCGACGATGATCATCAGCCCGGCGACGATCCAGGTCGAGAAGTCCATCGCGAGCGTGCCGAACACCTCGTCCCAGAGATTCCAGGGCAGCATGAGCGAGACGACGATCGCGCTCCCGCAGGTCGTGTACGCGATCCGCTCCGACACGCCCGCCAACTCGCAGCAGCGGCACGAGGCCGAGCAGGACGAGCGACACGCCGAGCATCACCGGCGTCGCCGTGCCCGAGCTCGTCCCCGACACCGTCAGCAGGACGCCGAGGAGGATCGCGACCGATGCGAGCACGAGGCGCCGCCGTCGTTCGGCCCGTCGGCGGCTCGGGAAGGTTGCGGATCGCGGTGGAGATGTTCATCACGCTCACGCGCCACGCGGAGACGGCGACCACGATCGAGGGTCAGCAGCATCCCCAGCGCGAACGCGATCACGAGGCTGCGCAGCGAGACGGCGAACTCGATCTGGAACCCCTCGTCGGCGTCCGCCGCCGCGAACGCGCTCGCCATGACGGTGACCATCCCGAGCGCGACGAGCGCACCGAGCAGCGCGCCGACGACGCGCCGCCGCCAGGTCGTACGCGACACCTTCGAACGTGAACATCTGGACGAGATGCCCCCGCCGCGTGCCGATCGCGCGCGCGATGCCGAGCTCGCCTCGCCGCTCGGCGGCGAGCATCACGAAGATCAGGAAGATCAGGAGGATGCCCGCGGCGATCGAGAACGTCCCGAACGTCGTGAAGAAGGCCATGAATGCGTTTCCGGCCGCGTCGGCGTCCTCGATCGCGTCCGCCTTGAGCGTCTGGATCTCGAGCCCGAGCTGCCTTCGCCGACCGGCTGAAGCAGCGCGACGACCTCGTCCGAGAGCGCGGGCTCCGGCGACGTCCCCTCCGCGATTCGAGACGGGACGACCTTGACCTGGCCCTCGTGGTCGAAGAGCCGCTGCGCCTGGTCGAGCGACATGAGCAGGGACGCGTCGGCGGTGCCGGCGCCGTCGAACCGGACGACGTCGCGGACGCGCGCGGAAGACGGGGGGCCCGCCGGCGTAGATGAGATCGGGTCTCCGGCCTCGACGCGCAGCTCCGTCGCCGCCTTCGCGTTCAGGTAGACCTCGCGCGGCCCGCAGGTCGGCGAGCGAGAGCGTGGTCCCGTCGGAGCCACGGATCGGCGAGAACCCGTCCATCCGCGCCGGGTCGCCGGCGAAGAGGACGACGCTCGGCTCGCTGCTGACCCTGCGCCGGCGCCTGGACCGCGACCTGCTCGACGATCGCGCCGGTCACGCCGTCGACGAGGCCCGAGCCAGCGACGGCCGACTCGACGCGGGCGACCGCCGACTCGTCGATCCAGCCTGTGCCGGTCGCGGCCCCGAGCGCCCCCGGGATGTCGTCGGCGGCGCCCTTCGGCGCGATCGTCTCGTCGGTCGCGCCGAGCGTCGCGACCGACGGTCGCGCGGATCGTGTGGCTCATCGTGTCGCCGGTGGTCAGCGCGGCGGCGATGATCGTGGTGCCGAGCATCAGCCCGACCACGATGAGGGCGCTCCGGCCGCGCCGGCGGCCGGACGCTGCGGACAGCGAGCTTGACGAGGATGCGGTTGCGGAGCCCGAGGCGGCGAGCGCGCACGAGCGCGATGCCGAGCCCGACGAGCAGCACGACCAGGAGCGTGTCGACCGGGATGCCGAAGACCTCCTTCATCGGCTACGCCACCGAGACGCCCGCCATGTCGGCGAACGCCACCTCGTAGTACTCACGTCCCGGCGGTGACCTGAACATCGTCACGTAGCGCTCGAGCTCCGCGGAGGCGAAGCCGGAGGCGTCCTGCGCTCCCTCCTCCGTGTCCCAGAAGGTGATGATCATCCCCTTCCCCTCGGGCGTGACGAGCGCCACTGCGCCCTCGTAGCCGTCTTGCTCGACGAGAGCCGGCACGACCTTCGCTCTGAAGAGCTCGGCGGCCTCGTCGATGTCGACCCGCAGCGTGTCGATCTCAAGCAGCGTGACTCGCGAGTACATGTGGCACCTCCAGTCGTTGCTCCTCGACGACCTCGCCGTCGAGCATTCGCACGATCCGGTCGGTCTTGCGACCGACCGAGATGTCGTGCGTGACGATGAGAAAGCTGAGCCCGCGCTCGAGGTTGAGCCGGCGCATCAGCGCGACGATCTCGGCCGCGTTCTCGGAGTCGAGGTCGCCGGTCGGCTCGTCCGCCCAGACGATCGCCGGGTCGTTGACGAGCGAGCGGGCGATCGTGACGCGCTGGCGCTCGCCGCCCGAGAGCTCGTCGGGCACGTGGTTTGCGCGCTCGGCGAGACCGACGAGGTCGAGCGCCTCGAGCGCGCGCCTGCGCGCCTCGCCGCCCGGCGACCCGGGACACGAGCAGCGGAAGCTCGACGTTCTCGACCGCGGTCAGGACCGGGATCAGGTTGTAGAACTGGAAGACGAAGCCCATGCGCCGCGCGCGGTAGTCGGTGCGCTCGCGGTCGGACATCTCCGCGAGCGGCGTCCCGTCGATCAGCACTTCGCCGTCGTCGATCGCAGTCGAGGCCCGACAGGCAGTTGAGCAGCGTCGTCTTGCCGCAGCCGCTCGGCCCCATGATCGCGACCATCTCGCCTCGCTCGAGCACGAGGTCGACGCCGCGAAGCGCATCGACGCGGACGGCTCCGGTGTCGTACGTCTTGCGAAGCGAACGTGCCTCGACGATCGGCGTACTCATGGACAGCTCCTTAAGTCGTCGATTGCACCCTCACCCAGCCGCTTGCCGGCGACATCGGGATGGCCCCACCAATCGGGCGCGGGAAAGTACGCATCAATCCCGCTCCGACGGAGTGCGGCTACGAAGCCGCGAGGTTGCTGGAGCCCGCCCGCAAAGCGGGCGGGCTCCGGGCATTGTCCGAGCGCCTACCGATGCGGGGGCAGGAACGTGTCCGTTTCGTAGCTGTGCAAGACAGCTGACGTATGCAAGCCCGCGTGTGCGATCGGTGCTCCGATCGGGTTGAGCGTCACGAGCGTCGGGACGCTCCAGATGAGGTCACCCGTCAGCGGCTTCGCAACCTTGTCGGAGCGGAAGTCGCTGTAGCCGAAGTGATAGACGGCTGTCATCGCGAGCGACGCGAAGAGGGCGACGATGCCAATCACGACCTTGCCTGCGAAGCGCCGATTCAGCCGGCTTCCGGCGAACGCCGCGAAGACGACGAGGATCGGAAACACGGACAGGAGTAGTCCATCCGTGACTCCGTAGAGGATCCCGCGCCACGCGAGGGCACCGATCAGCTCGAGCCCATCCGGACGCGAGGTCGAGTCCTCCGTGCGCACGACCGACACTGCCAGGACGACAGCGCCTCCCAGGCCGAGAACGAGCGCCGCCGGCCAGCGCCGCTTGACGGCAGCGACGAGGTCATAGCCGGTAGACCGCGACCACAGCGCGAACAAGCCCGCGACGACGAGCGCGTAGACGCCGTAGAAGAGATCGCGGTTGACCTCGAAGACGACGCCGAATGCCGCGTGGCGGTCCGCAAGCAGAAACGGCACCACGAACGCGAGGACGAAGCCACCTCCGAGCCACGCCCAGTGAGTTGAGACCCGGATCCGCAGTCCCACGCGGTTACGTGCATCGCGACCGAGTGCATGAGTGCTCATGGCTCTCCTCCTTTCGGGAGGAGCATGCCGCCGGACGCTGGGAAGAACATCGGTAGAGAACGACGAATCCAATGCGGCATTTCCACACGCCGCTCCAGCAGCATCGCGTCGGAAAGCCCGTCTCCGGGGCCCTTCCGTTGCCGGCGCGTGGATCGTCGCGGCGCTTCTACGTTACGGCATGCGCGGGCGTTACCAGCCCTTCGTGAGCACGTGCGGGGCCGGCGTGCGAACGCGAACTCGTGCGTCGACCGCGACACACCGATCCGGAAGCGCGAGTACAGGGTTCAGGTCGAGCTCCGCGACGGCCGGCAGCTCCTCCCCGAGGCGGGCCAGCCGATGCACGAGGTCGACGAGCGCGTGGCATCGGCAGGTGGAGCCCCCCGGAATCCGCGCACGAGGCGGCCCGCCTTTCCCTCCGTGCACGAGCTCTTCGGCGTCGACGTCCGTCAGCGGCGCGATCCTGAACGACGCTTCGCCGATGAGCTCGGCGAGCACTCCTCCCGGGCCGAACGCGACGAGCGGACCGAAGACCGGATCCTGAACGAGCCCGCCAGCAGCTCCGCGCCTCCGACGACCATCGGCTGCACGATGACCGGGGTTCCGATGCGCTCGACGGCGGCGCGTACTGCGGCCTCGTCGGCCAGGTCGAGCGCGATGCCGCCGGTCTCCGTCTTGTGCGCACCGGCCGACGCGGTCTTGACGACGACCGGGTAGGCGAGCGCAGAAGCGGCCGCGACGGCCTCGTCCTCGGAAGCGGCCACGATCTCCGGGACGAGCGGGATCCCGTAGGCGAGCAAGCAGCTCGCGCGTCTCCGCGGGCTCGAGCCAGCCGTCCTCCGTACGCGCCAGTGCGCGCTCGACCACGGCTGCGCGCGGCGTCGCGATCCACGCCCTCGAGCTCGGGAACGGTTCCGAGCGGTCGCCGCAGCCATTCCGCTCGCTCTGCGGCACGCCCGAGAGCGCGCGCCGCGGACTCGGGTAGGCGAACGCCGCGGCGCGCGGGCTCCGGTCGCGCAAGCGGCGCAGGAATTCCCTCGGCGCTCATGACGACCGCGAGCACCGGCTTGTCGCGGCCGACGGCGGCCGCCGCCCGCGCGATCGCGGCCGCGACCGCGTCGGCCGTCGCGCTCACGGCCGGCACGAAGAGCGCGATCACGGCGTCGATGCCCGGGATCGGCGAGGAGGAGCGGCAGCACGGTCTCGTACGACGCGTCCGTCGCGCCGAGCCGAGCATGTCGACGGGGTTGGCCAGGCTCGCCTCGGCCGGGAGCAGCGGCGCGAGCGCTCGAAGCGTCTCCTCGCCGGAGCGGGGCAGCTCGAGCCCGGCCGCCTCGCACGCGTCCGCGCAGAGGATCCCGAGGCCGCCGGCGTTCGTCAGCACGGCGACCCGTCGGCCGCGCGGCATCGGCTGCGTCGAGAGCAGCGTCGCGACGTCGATGAGCTCCTCGAGCGACGTCGCGCGGATGACGCCCGCCTGGTGGAAGAGCGCGTCGACCGCCGCCTCCGAGCCGGCAAGCGCGGCCGTGTGCGAGCTCGCCGCGCGCGCGCCGGACGCCGTCGTCCCGCTCTTGACCGCGAGGATCGGCTTCCGCCGAGCGACGCGGCGCGCGAGCGTTGCGAACCGTGCGCGGGTTGCCGAACGACTCGAGGTAGAGCAGCACGACCTCGGTCGCGGGATCGTCCTCCCACCACTCGAGCAGGTCGTTCGACGAGACGTCCGCCTTGTTCCCGATCGAGACGAAGGCCGAGAGCCCGAGCCCGCGCGACTCGGCCGCCTCGAGCAGCGCCAGACCGAGCGCGCCGCTCTGGGAGGAGAAGCCGATGTTGCCCGGCGGGGCCGACCGGGAGGCGAACGTCGCGTTGAGCCGTGACCGCGGCCGACGAGATGCCGAGGCAGTTCGGCCCGAGCAGGCGGGCCCCGTGGGCGCGGACGAGCGCGAGCAGCGCGCGCTGCCGCTCCTCCCCCTCCGCGCCCACCTCCGCGAAGCCGGCCGAGATCACGCAGATCAGCGCGCACGCCGGCGTCGAGCGCCGCCTCCACCGCCTCGAGTACCGCCGCGGCCGGAACGCAGACGACGGCGAGATCGACCGGATCGGGGATGTCGGCGACCGAGCCGTAGCCGCGAACGCCGGCGACCGGCTCGCCGTTGCGGTTGACGGGATAGGCGGCGCCCGTGAACTCGCCCGCGAGGATGTTGCGGAAGAGCTCGCCGCCGATCGTCCCGCCTGCGCGAGGAGGCGCCAACGACCGCGACCGAGCGCGGCTCGAAGAACGGGCGGAGCGAGGCGACCACGGCGGTGTGGTCGCGCTCCTCGACCCGCGAGGCGTAGTCGGCGTCGGAGCGATGGGAAACGTCATCTCGACCTCTCCGCCCGAGAGCGCCCTCGTGACCTCGAAGCCGGCGCCCTCGAACACGCGGATCATCGCGGCGTTGTCCGCCATCACCTCGCCGATGAAGCGCTCGATTCCCGTGCGCCGCCGCGCGGGTCGCGAGCTGCTCGAGCAGCCTCGTGCCGATCCCGCGACCCTGATACTCGTCCGCCACCGCGAACGCGACCTCCGCGCGCAGCGGATCGCGGAGCCGGACGTAGTTCGCGAGGGCGACGATCCGCTCGCCGCCCTCCCTCACGACCGAGCCGAGCAGCGCTCCGCGGTCCACCCAGTCCGGGTCGAGCACCGGCTCGACGAGGCGCTCGTCGACGGTCGGGCGTGCCGTGGAAGCGGAGGTACAGGCTGCGCGCGCGAGAGCCCCTCGAAGAAGCCGAACGAGCGCCTGTCGTGTCGGCTTCGACCGGGCGCGCGCAGGCGAAGCGTGCTGCCGTCGCGCAGGATGACGTCGAGCGGCCGGACGTCGACGGCCGCCACGCCGTCATTCTCGCGCGTCATGCGCTCGGTCGGCTTGAGCCGGCGGCGGCGGGCGGTGTCTCGCCCGCCGCCGACATCGACTCATGGCCGGAAGACGATCCGGGCGGGAACGCGCCCGGCCTCGACATCCTCGATCGCCTCGTTGACCTCGGAGAGCGGACGGATCTCGCGGATCACCCGCGTCTTGCCTGCGGCATGCAGCTCGAACACCTCGCGCAGGTCGACGCGCGTTCCGACGATCGATCCGACCACGGTGATGCCGTTGAGGACGGTCTCGAAGATCGGGAGCTGGATCGCGTTCTCAGCAGGAAGCCCGACGAAGACGAGCGTTCCTCCGCGGCGAAGCGAGCCGTAAGCCTGCTCGAACGCCTTCGGCGAGACGGCGAGCGCGATCGCCTGATCGGCGCCGCCGAGCTTCTGGATCGCGGCCGCCGGGTCCTCCAGCGCAGCGTTGACCGTGAACTCGGCGCCGAGCTCCCTTGCGAGCTCGAGCTTCTCGTCGACGAGGTCGACGGCGACGACACGACCGCCGGCGATCGCCGCGTACTGCACGGCGAGGTGACCGAGGCCGCCGACTCCGAAGACGGCGACGAGATCGCTCGGCCGCGTTCCGGCAACCTTGACCGCCTTGTACGTGGTGACGCCCGCGCATGTGAGTGGCGCTGCGTCGAAGGGGTCGATCCCGTCGGGCACCTTGACGACGTACCGCCCGTACGCCTTGGCGTACTCGGCGAAGCCGCCGTCCATCGAGTAGCCCATGTTCTTCTGCTCGAGGCAGAGCGTCTCCCAGCCGGAGACGCAGTAGTCGCACACGCCGCAGGCGTAGCCGAGCCACGGCATCGCGACCCGGTCGCCGAGAGCGACCTCGGTTACGCCGAGCCCGACTGACTCGACGATGCCGACACCCTCGTGCCCGGGCGTGAAAGGCGGGTGCGGCTTGACCGGCCAGTCGCCGTGGGCGGCGTGGATGTCCGTGTGGCAGAGGCCCGATGCCTCGACCTGGACGACGATCTCTCCGGCTCCCGGCTCGGGCTTCGGTACGTCCTCGATCGTCAGGGTTCCGCCCAGCTCGTGGACGACCGCCGCGCGCATCGTCGTCGGCAGGAGAGCCGCGGGCGCCAGTTCTTGAACCGTCTACGGACATGTCGCCTCCAATCGTCGGTAACGCTCTGATGCTTCCCTGGCGCACGACCGCAGACATCGGGAGATGCCCGCATCGCATCGCGGACCTGCCGCAGCGCGATTCAGGGGCCTTCACGATTCGCCGAGGTGCCCAGTCCTACGCTGGAGAAGAGGAGGACCCTGATGACACTCGTCTGGTTCATCGTCTGGCTGATCGCAAACGTGGTCGGCGACACGGAGTCACTCAGCTTCGATCCCGTGAACTGGTGGTCAGGGACGCTGATCTTGGCCGTTGCTCTCGACCTGAGCATGCAGCACGCACCCCAGCTGGGCAAGACACAGCGAAGCGAATGATCCGAGCTGCTCGGTTGAGCGCGGACGGGCGAACGCGGCATGACCACGCTCGTACACCCGCGACCGCACACGGCATTGCCCGAGAGCGCGGGGATCGAATTCCGGCGACATACGCCTTGAACGAGCATCGCCTGTCGTCATCAGACAGGAGCGCGCCCTAACCCGGAGATCGGTAGTTCACCGCATCGCCCTTCAGGCGCGTCGCTGATGTCCAGACCGTCGGGGACGCGTTACGCTCGCTTCGTGTCAGTCGAATCGCGCCCACCGGGTGCACGTCCTCATCGCAGGCGGAGGCGTTGCAGCGCTCGAGGCTGCGCTCGCGCTGCGGGCGCTGGCCGAGGATCGCGTCAGCGTCGAGCTTCTCGCGCCCGAGCCGCACTTCTGGTACCGGCCGCTCGCGGTCGCGGAGCCGTTCGAGCTCGGCGAGGTGCGGCACTTCGAGCTTTCGAAGCTGGCGGCGGAGGCCGGCGCGACCTTCACGCCCGGGGAGCTCGTCTCCGTCGACGCGGCTCGCCGCCTCGCGTACACCTCCCCGGGCGGCGCCGTTCCGTACACGCATGCTGCTCATCGCCTGCGGCGCGGTGCCGAAGCCGGCTATCGACGGGGCGCTCACGTTCCGCGGACCGGCGGACACGAGCAAGATCGAGCGGCTGCTCGCCGAGATCGAGGCCGGCGAGGTACGGCGAGTCGCCTTCGCGGTTCCGGCGGGCGCGGTCTGGACCCTGCCTGCCTACGAGTTGGCGCTGATGACGGCGGCCTGGCTGGCCGAGCGGGGCATCGCCGGCGTGGAGATCGCGCTCGTCACGCCCGAGGACGAGCCGCTGCACCTGTTCGGGCGAGCAGGCGAGCGGCGCCGTCCGCGAGCTGCTCGACGAGCGCGGGATCGCTGTCCACACACGCGCGTATCCGGCGGAGGCTCGAGAGGGCGAGCTCCTCCTCGTCGCCGACGGCATCGTCGTGGCCGATCGCGTCGTCGCGCTTCCGCGCCTGCAGGGCCCGCGGATCGGCGGGGTCCCGCAGACGTTCGAGGGATTCATCCCCGTCGACCTGCACGGACGGGTCACCGGCATGTCCGACGTCTACGCCGCCGGCGACATCACGACCTTTCCCGTCAAGCAGGGCGGCATCGCCGCTCAGCAGGCCGAGGCCGCCGCCGAGGCGATCGCTGCTGCGGCCGGCGTCGACGTGACGCCGCGTCCGTTCCGGCCCGTTCTGCGCGGACTGCTGCTGACCGGCGCGGAGCCGCGCTATCTCCGCGGCGACCTCCGGCCGCGCGGCCGAGACCTCGCAGGCGAGCCCAGAGCCACTCTGGTGGCCGCCCGCGAAGATCGTCGGCCGCTACCTCGCTCCGTTTCTCGCCGGACTCGCCGGCACCGGAGGTCAGCCGGCGCCGCCTCGGAATCGGGCGTTGCTGTGGAGGTAGAGCTCGATGCGGACACGGTCGAAAGCCGGCGCGACCGTCTCCTCGAGGCAGCAGTCGACGACGCCATGCGCGAGACGGCGGGAGCGACGGTGGGCGACGTCATGTCGGCCGACCCCTTGGTCGTCGCGCCCGAGGACACGCTCGGCGAGGTCGCAGAGAAGATGCGCGCGCGCGACGTCGGCTCGGTCCTCGTCGCCGACGTACGGGCGGCTGATCGGGATCCTCACCTCGCGCGACATGCTCCGGGCGCTCGCCGGCCGCGTGCACTCGAGCGAGGCCCGCGTGCGCGAGTGGATGACGGCCGAGCCGATCACCGTCTCGGCCACGACGACGCTCGAGGCGGCCGCGATCCTGATGACGGAGCACCACATCCACCACCTGCCGGTCGTCGAGGGCGAGCGGCCGGTGGGGATGGTCGGCATGCGGGACGTCGTGCGCTCCGCCTCGTCCGAGTTTCTGCGCGGAATCGGGCTCGGCTTCTGAGCCTGGACGCGCGCGAAGGGCGCAGGGCGGTTCGGTAGTTCTCCGCACCGCGTCGGTGCGCTTCTCCCGATGGCGCGTGCGCCCCTCGGTCGACGACGCTGCACCCGAGAGCACACAGGATTCCATCCGGGAGGTGGAGCGATGAAGGCACAAAGGTTCTGGGAGATCGGCGGGTTCATCGCCGGCGGCGTGCTGATCGTCTTCGGCATCGTCGCGATCTTCCTCGGCGTCAGCGGCTACACGACCACCCGCGACGCGATCAAGGACGAGGGAATCACCTTCGGCTCGGCCGACGATCCGGCGGTTGCGAAGCACGCGAGCCAGTGGGCCGGCGAGCAGGTCACGACCGGCGACCAGGCGCGGGCATTCGCGAAGGTCATGCGCGAGCACACGCTCGAGAGCTCGGGCGGTCTGACGTACGCGCAGATGGGTCGCTTCCAGTCGGCAGCGAAGCCCGACGATCCGGCGGGCACGAGTGACGAGGCGGCTGCTGCGAAGGATGCGAGCGGCCAGCCGATCTCGAACGGCGCTCGCAACCTCTGGGTCACCGAGACCGCGCTGACCACGGCGCTGAACGTCAGCTACATGGCCGAGCGGCTGTCCGTCTTCGGCATGGTCGTCGGAGTCGCGCTGCTGCTCACCGGCATCGGGCTCGTGATCCTCGCGCTCGCGGTCTTCGGTCGGCGCGAGCCGGCGAAGGAGGCAAGCCAGGTCGACAGCAGCCCACGCGATCACCGCAGGCTGATCCGGGAACACGGGAGGTCCCGGATCGGACAGAGCTCCGACCTCCCGGAGCCCGGAGGGGGCGGCGAGCGGCCGCCCCCTCCGGCGTTTGCCGCGGACACCAGATTGACCCAGCGCATGAACGTCCTCTTCGTCTTCTTCGCCGCGCTCGTCACCGCCTTGGCGACGGGTCTGGGCGCGCTTCCATTCCTCTTCGCCCACCGGCCGGAGCGGCGCTGGCTCGGGCTCGCGAACGCGCTCGCCTCGGGCTTCATGATCGGCGCGAGTGCCGGACTCGCGTACGAGGGCGCCGGCTACGGGTCCGGGCGGCTGGCCCTGGGCGCGCTCGCGGGAGCCGCCTTCATCGCTCTGACGAGCAGCCTGCTCGGTCGCGACCGCGAGCTGCACCTCGGGGCGCTCGAGGGCGCGGACGCGCTGCGCGCGCTCCTGATCGTCGGCGTGATGACGCTGCATTCCTTCACGGAAGGCGTCGCCGTGGGTGTCGCCTTCGGCGGCGAGGAAGCGCTCGGCGTGGTGATCGCGGTTGCGATCGCCGTGCACAACATCCCCGAGGGGCTTGCGATCAGCCTCGTGCTCGTGCCGCGAGGGGCATCTGTGTCCAGCGCGGCGGGCTGGAGCATCTTCTCCAGCCTGCCGCAGCCGCTGATGGCGGTGCCGGCCTACCTCCTGGTCGAGACGTTCGAGCCGTTTCTGCCGGTGGGTCTCGGGTTCGCGGCGGGCGCCATGCTCTGGCTGGTAGCGCGGCAACTGCTGCCCGAAGCGCTCCGCGAGGCCCGGGCGGCAACGGTCGTGGCGGCGGTCGTCGCTGTCCGCCGCCGCGATGGTTGCGTTTCAGCTGGCTGTCCTCTGACGCTGTGGGAAACCCGCAAGCAGACCAGTGGCTCGTCCGGATGCCGGTGCCGCGGGCAGCTTCTACGGTCCGATCGAGACCTGAGCAACATTCGAGGAGGAACGAGCTGGCCGGCCGCGGCTTCGCGGCGTCGAGAGCACCCACGGGAGGCAGACTCCAAGCATGGAGAAGACGACGATTCCTCAGCCTTTAGACGCCGACCCGCTCGCCAGCGAGGAGCTCCGCCTGCTCGATGCCTATTGGCGGGCCGCCAACTACCTCTCCGTCGGGCAGATCTACCTGCTCGACAACCCGCTGCTGCGCGAGCCGCTGAAGCCCGAGGATGTGAAGCCGCGGCTGCTCGGCCACTTCGGCACCACGCCCGGCCTGAACCTGATCTACGTCCACCTGAACCGGGCGATCCGCGCGCGCGACCTGGACGCGATCTTCGTCACCGGCCCCGGCCACGGCGGCCCGGCGAACGTCGCCAACGCCTACCTCGAGGGCACGTACAGCGAGCTGTACCCGGACGTCGGGCGCGGACGAGGCGGGGCTGCGGAAGCTGTTCCGCCAGTTCTCGTTCCCCGGCGGCATCCCCAGCCACGCCGCGCCCGAGACGCCGGGCTCGATCCACGAGGGCGGCGAGCTCGGCTACGCGCTCGCGCATGCCTTCGGCGCCGCCTTCGACAACCCCGACCTGCTCGTCGCCTGCGTCGTCGGCGACGGCGAGGCCGAGACCGGCCCGCTGGCGGCGAGCTGGCACTCGAACAAGTTCCTCAACCCGCGCACCGACGGCGCCGTGCTGCCGATCCTCCACCTGAACGGCTACAAGATCGCCAACCCCACGGTGCTCGCACGGATCCCCGAAGCGCGAGCTCCTCGCCCTCTTCGAGGGCTACGGCTGGCAGCCGCTCCTTGTCTCCGGGCGACGAGCCGGAGCGCGTCCACCAGGCGTTCGCCGCGGCTCTCGACGCGGCGCTCGACGAGATCGGCCGCATCCAGCGCTCGGCCCGTGACGGCGACGAGGCCGAGCGTCCCCGCTGGCCGATGATCGTCCTGCGCACGCCGAAGGGCTGGACCGGCCCGGCGCAGGTCGACGGAAAGCCGGTGGAGGGCACGTGGCGCTCGCACCAGGTCCCGCTCGCGGGCGTCCGCGACAACGCCGAGCACCTGCGTCAGCTCGAGGAGTGGATGCGGAGCTACCGCCCCGAGGAGCTCTTCGACGAGCAGGGCCGGCTCGTCCCCGAGCTCGCGGCTCTCGCGCCCGAGGGCGAGCGGCGAATGAGCGCGAACCCTCACGCGAACGGCGGCGTGCTCCTACGCGACCTTGCTCTCCCCGACTTCCGTGACTACGCCGTCGAGGTGCAGGAGCCGGGAACGACCTTCAGCGAAGCCGACCCGCGTCCTCGGGACCTTCCTTCGCGACGTCGATCGCCCGCAACCCGAGCACCTTCCGCCTCTTCGGCCCCGACGAGACCGCCTCGAACCGGCTCGGCGATGTCTTCTCCGTCACCGGCCGCGCCTGGGACGCGGAGACGGCGCCGACCGACGAGGACCTCAGCCCGGACGGGCGGGTGATGGAGATCCTCTCGGAGCACCTCTGCCAGGGCTGGCTCGAGGGCTACCTCCTCACCGGCAGGCACGGCCTCTTCAACTGCTATGAGGCGTTCATCCACATCGTCGAGTCGATGTTCAACCAGCACGCGAAGTGGCTGAAGGTGACGCCGGACATCCCCTGGCGCCGGCCGATCGCCTCGCTCAACTACCTCCTGAGCTCGCACGTCTGGCGGCAGGACCACAACGGGTTCTCGCACCAGGACCCGGGCTTCATCGACCACGTCGTGAACAAGAAAGCGGAGGTCATCCGCGTGTACCTGCCGCCCGATGCCAACACGCTGCTCTCGGTCGCCGACCACTGCCTGCGCAGCAGGCACTACGTGAACGTGATCGTGGCCGGCAAACAGCCCGCCCTCAACTACCTGTCCATGGACGAGGCGATCGTCCACTGCACGCGCGGGCTCGGGATCTGGAACTGGGCTTCGAGCGACGAGGGTGGCGAGCCCGACGTCGTCCTCGCCTGCTGCGGCGACGTCCCGACGCTCGAGACGCTCGCCGCGACCGCGATCCTGCGCGAGCGGGTCTTCCCGCACTGAAGGTGCGCGTCGTCAACGTCGTCGATCTGATGCGGCTCCAGCCTGCGAGCGAGCATCCGCACGGGCTTCCGGACGACGAGTTCGACGCGCTCTTCACCACGAACGCGCCGATCGTCTTCGCCTACCACGGCTATCCGTGGCTGATCCACCGGCTCACCTACCGGCGGGCGAACCACGCGCAACCTGCACGTGCGCGGGTACAAGGAGGAGGGGACGACCACCACGCCCTTCGACATGGTGATGCTCAACGATCTCGATCGATTCCACCTCGTGATGGACGTGATCGACCGGGTGCCCGGCCTCGCCGAGAAGGGCGCCCCGCTTCGACAAGAGATGGTCGAGCGACGGCTCCAGGCCCGGGCCTACACGCGCGAGCACGGCGACGACGACCCGACCATCCGCGACTGGACCTGGCCCTTCTGAGCACGATTCTCGTCGTCAACGCAGGCTCGACGAGCCTGAAGCTCTCCGTCGTGGACGAGGGCGGATCGTCCGAGTCGATCGCGTCGCTCGACGCACTGCCGGAAGGCATCGTCGCAGCCGGCCATCGCGTCGTCCACGGCGGCGAACGTTTCCGCGAGCCCGTCGTGATCGATGACGGTGTCATGGAGGCTGTGCGCGAGCTCTCTTCGCTCGCGCCGCTACACACCATGCCCGCGCTGGCGGCGATCGCCGACGCGCGGCGCGCGCTGCCCGAGGTTCCCCACGTCGCCGTCTTCGACACTGCCTTCCACGCCACGATCCCGCGCGAGGCGGCGATCTACGCGGTCCCGGCCCGCTGGCGCGAGGAATGGGGGATTCGCCGTTACGGCTTCCACGGCCTCGCGGTCGCCTCGGTGGCGGAGCAGGTATCCGCGCGGCGACTGGTCGCCTGCCATCTCGGCGGCGGCTGCTCGGTGACGGCGGTGCTGGACGGCCGCTCCGTCGACACGACGATGGGCTTCAGCCCCCTCGAGGGCGTCCCGATGGCGACCCGCTCGGGCTCGGTCGACCCGGGCGCCCTCCTCTACCTGCTGCGTGAGCGCGACCTGTCCGTGGAGGAACTGGACGCCGCGCTCGAGCACGAGTCTGGCCTCGCCGCGCTCGGGGGGCTCGACGACCCGCTCGGCTTCGCCGTCTACACCTACCGGATCGCGCAGGCGGCGGCGGCGATGGCCGTCGCGCTCGGCGGAATCGACGTTCTCGCCTTCTCGGGCGGCGTCGGCGAGAACCGCGAGGACGTTCGTCGTGCGATTGCCGGCCGCCTCGGTTTCCTCGGCGAGTTCCGCGTCGAGGCCGTACCGGCCCGCGAGGACGTCGTCGTGGCGCGGGCGGTGCGCAGGTTGCTGCCGATCCCGCCTTTGGCGAGTCCGTAGTTCTCCGCGCCAGGATCGGCGAGCCGCCGGATGCCGCTGCCGACGGTGCGCCGCATGATCGAGACGTATCGACGTGACCGAGGGAGGACGAATGAAGAGGATCCTGATCGCAACCGACGGCTCGCCTTCAGCGGGCGAGGCGGTGGAGTTCGGTCTCGAGCTCGCGGCTGAGCAGAGCGCCGAGGTCGTCGTCGTCCACGTCGCTCCTGCCCTCGACATCATGCCCATGGCCGGATTCGGCATGGCCGCCGCCCAGCCGCACCCGCTGAGCGACGACGACCGGAGCGCGCTGAAGGAGGCCGCGACACTCGCTGCGGCGGCCGGCGTCAGTGCGCACACAGAGCTTCTGATCGGCAACCCGACCGACGAGATCGTCGCCTACGCCGACACGATCGACGCCGACCTGATCGTCGTCGGCTCGCGTGGGCACGGAGCGGTTGCGAGCGCGGTCCTCGGCAGCGTCTCGCAGGGAGTACTGCACGAGGCGCGGCGACCCGTGCTCGTCTTCCGACGCGGCCGGCGCGCGCGCAGGCGGGGCGGTCGCTGCGGTGAGCTGAACGACGCGCGCTGTCAGCCGTCCAGGAGCCCCTCTGCGAGCGCGTAGCGAACGAGCTCGGCCCGGCTGGAGAGCCGGAGCTTCTGCATGATGTGCGCCCGGTGGGTCTCGGCGGTGCGAACGGAGATGTAGAGCATCGTCGCAATTTCCTGGTTCGTGTGGCCGAGGGCGAGCAGGCGCAGCACCTCGCGCTCGCGCGCTGACAGCGGATCCTCCTCGGCTCGCCGCCGTTCCTCCGCTTCGGCCTGGACGAGCTTCGCTCCCAGGGCCGGGTGGACGTAGCGCCCGCCTGCCGCGACCGCGCGGACGGCGTCCACCACCTCCGTGTCAGCCGCTTCCTTGAGCACGTAGCCGCTTGCCCCGGCCTCGAACGCCTGGCGCAGGTAGCGAGGGTCGTCCTGCATCGAGAGCACCAGCACCTTCGCCTGAGGGACACTCTGCTGAAGGATCGGGATGATCTCGATCCCGCTCTTTCCGGGCATGACGACGTCCATCAGGACCACGTCGGGCTTGTGTTCGATGGCTTCGAAGACTGCGCGCTCGGCGGTCGGCGCCTCGCCCACCGTCTCGATGTCCGGCTCCGCATCGAGCACCCGCCGGAGACCGGTGCGCACGACGGCATGGTCGTCGACGACGAGGACGCGGATGGTCATCTGAGCGGCACCTCGGCGACGAGTGTCGCCCCCTTGCCTGCCTCCGACTCGATCCGCAGGCGTCCACCTACCAGCCCGACCCGCTCACGCATGCCGACGAGGCCGAGCCCGTCCGAGGTCGCATCGGTGTCGAAGCCCGAGCCGTCGTCTTCCACGACAACGGCCACCGATCCGTCCCTGTGCGTGAGCAGGATGCTGACGCGACTCGCGGTGGCATGCTTGACGACGTTCGTCAGCGCCTCCTGGATGATCCGGTACAGCGCGGTCTCGACCTCGCTCGGCAGTCGTTCCTCGTCGAGGTTCGTCTCGAGGTCGACCCGGATCGCCGTCTGCTCGCGGAACGTCTCGACGAGGCGCTCGAGCGCAGGAATGAGCCCGAAGTCGTCGAGCGCAGCGGGGCGCAGCTCCACCGCGAGGCGGCGAACGTCCTGCAGGGTCGAGACCACGAGCTCGCGCAGCGAGCCCATCGCGGCTCGGCCTTCGTCCCCTTCGATCGCCTGCTCCAAGGGCTTGAGGCCAAGCAGAATCGAGGTCAGCGCCTGGCCGGTCTCATCGTGCAGCTCGCGTGCGAGCCGTTTTCGCTCCAGCTCCTGCGCCGCGACGACGCGTCCGACGACGTCGCGACTGACCCGCTGCGAGAGATCGACAGCGGTCGCGGCGCGGGCCGCCAGCGCCTCGACCAGGCGCAGATCGTCGTCGCTGAAGGAGGGGGTAGGCCCCCGCCTTGTCATGGACGATGACGACGCCGATCGGTCGGCTCTGCGCCACCAGCGGGACGAACAGAGCTGAATGGACGCCGAGCCGCCGCGCGGCCTGCTGGTCGATCTCGGGATCCTCGAGCACCGAGTCGACCCGCTCGCTTCGACCCCGCTCGAGCACGCGACCCGCCTTCGAGCCGGCGAACTCGAGGCGCATGCCGACGACGCCGTAGCTTCCCTCACCCTCAGCAGCGGCCACGCGTAGGGGCTCGGTGCCGGCGGGCAGTGCGATCAGCACCAGCCGCGCGTCGACCAGCTCCCGCAGTCGCCGCGCGATCAGCGCGAGGAGCGGCTCGAGCTCGAGCTCCGACACGAGGGCGTCCGAGATCTCGTTGAGCGATTCGAGCTGGCGGAGCCAGCGGGTCGACGTCTCGTAGAGGCGGGCATTCTCGATCGCGACTGCCGCCTGTGCTGCCAGCAGCTGCGTCAGCTCCTCGTCCTCCGCCGTGAAATCATCGCCGCCCTCCTTCTCCGTCAAATAGAGGTTCCCGTAGGCGACGCCGCGCAGGAGGACGGGGACTCCGAGGAAGGTCGTCATCGGCGGGTGGTTGCGCGGGAATCCGACCGAGCGCGGATCGCGCGCGAGGTCGTGCAGGCGCAGGGGCTTCGCCTCGCGGATCAGGATGCCGAGGACTCCACGTCCGCGCGGCAGGTCGCCGATCGCCGCGTGCGTCTCGGGGTCGATCCCAGTCGTCAGAAATCGCTCGAGCGCCTGCCCCGATCTGTCGATCACGCCCGAGCGCCGCATACCGGGCGCCGGTCAGCTGGGCAGCCGTTTCGACGATCCGCTGCAGGAGCGCATCGAGCGAGAGCTCAGAGCTCAGAGCGATACCGGCGTCGACGAGGAGACGCAGGCGGTCGGGATGGTGGGTCGAGGACTCCACGTGAGCAGCTTCTCAGCCCGGCGCACCGTACAGTCTGGTCCGCCTGTGATCGAGCAACGACCGCGCCCCATTCCGGCCGAAATGCCCGCGCTCGTCCAAGTCTCCACATTGCCGCCATCGCTAGGCATGCTTCCAGACGGGCTGGTCCGCTCAGAAGGAGGCTCCGACGTGAACGACGACTACCTCGAGCCGCTGTTCACCCGCACCGCCGCTTTGCGCCTCGCCGCCGTCGGTGTCGCCGGTTTCGCGCTCGGCACCCGCCCTGCAGGAGCCGCCCCGACTGACGCGGCGGACATCGAAGCCGCGGCGCACGCCTTCCTGGCCTCGCTCTCGGCGGCCGACCGCGACCGAGCATCGTTCCCGTTCCGAAGTGCCGAGCGCACCCGCTGGCACTGGACGGTGCCTGCCTCAGTCCCGCGGAACGGCCTCCCGCTTCGAGACGTGTCAGCCGAGCAGCGCAGGCTCGCGCTCGCGTTGCTGCGCGCGAGCAGCTCGCCGGCCGGCTACCGCAAGGCGCTCGACATCATGGCCCTGCAGGGCGTGTTACAGCGCATGAATACGGGCTTCAGCGATCCGTTCGACCCCGACCTCTATTTCGTCTCCGTGTTCGGCACCCCCGGCGCTCGCGCGTGGGGCTGGCGGCTCGAAGGGCACCACCTCTCCCGGCACTTCACCGTCGTCGGCAACACCGTCGTCGCCGAGCCGTTCTTCCTCGGCGCGTGGCCGACCCGCGCCGGGACCGCGTATCGCTCTGTCGCGAAGGGTTACCGGACGATGGCGCGCGAGGAGGACGCCGCTCGGGAGATCGTGCTCTCGCTCGACCGCGGGCTCCGGAGGCGGGTCGTCTTCTCGTCGGAGTCGCTGACCGACCATCTCACGCAGAACGCCGCCCGCGTGAAGCCGCTCGAGCGAGTCGGCATGTTGACCGGAGATCTCCCGTCCGCGGCGCAGAGACGGGTGGGCGAGATCATTCGCACGTACCTCGCGAATCACCCACCGGCGATGGCGCGAAAGGCGCTCGAGCGCGTCGAGCGAGCGGGCATCGCTCGCACCCGCTTCGGCTGGGCCGGCAGCACTCGACCCGGCGTGCCCCATTACTACCGGCTGCAAGGACCGACCTTCCTCCTCGAGTTCGACAACTCTCGGAACAGCGGTACGCACATCCACAGCGTCTGGCGCGACTTCGAGCGCGACTTCGGAAGCCATCTGCTGTAGCCCCGCCGCGCAGCCGGGCGGGGCTTCCGGGAATCCGCTCTGCCTTGCCAGGTCGTACCTTCGAGCAGGACAATCAGTCTCCCGGGAATCTGAGGAGGGGTCGAGTCGTGACGGAGATCCAGCGCTACCTAGCCGAAGAGATCGCCGAGGACCATGCCGACGGGCTCGTTTCCCGTCGCGAGGCGTTGCGCCGGTTGGGGTTGCTCGGGTTGGGCGGGGCCGCCGCCGCGTCCTTGCTCGCGGGCGCCGTCGTGGACCGGGCGAAAGCAGTGGTGGGTGTTGCAGCCGGCACCGGAGCAGCGACGGATCGGCGCGCGGCGAGTGACGAGGTGGCGGCGCTCCCGACCCGCGAGATCACGTTTCGCGGGCCGCGGGGACGAAGGTTGCTGGGTGCGTGGGCGGCGGCGCGACGGCCTCGTGGGGGCGTGTTGGTGATCCATGAGAACCGCGGGCTCAACGATTCGATCCGGTCCGTGGCGGGGCGCCTCGCGGGGAGCGGATACTCGTCGTTGGCGATCGACCTGCTGTCGGAGGAGGGCGGTACGGGGTCGTTCGCCGACGAGTTCGAAGCGATGGCCGCGCTCGGAGCGGCTCCTCCGTCGCGATTCGTGGCGGACATGAAAGCGGGCGTGACAGAGCTGCGCCGCCGTCTCCCCGGGAAGAAGGTCGCTGCTACGGGCTTCTGCTTCGGCGGCGGCATGGCGTGGCTCCTCCTCGCGTCGAAGGAGTCTCGCCTGGCTGCCGCTGTCCCCTTCTACGGGCCCTTCCCCGAGAACGGGAACCTCACGGGCGCGAAGGCTGCCGTGCTCGGCGTCTACGCCGAGTTCGACTCCAGAGTCAACGCCACCCGCACGGCAGCGCGGTCGGCTCTTCGCAAGGCTGGCTTGCGACATCGGATCGTGACCTTCCCCGGCGTCGATCACGCGTTCTTCAACCCGACGGGCTCGCGATACGACCGCGACGCCGCTTCAGCCGCCTATCGCCAGATGCTGAACTGGTTCGGTACCTACGTCGCGACGTAGTCAGCAGTCGCGCCTAGGCGGGAGATCGCCGCTCGTTCCGATCACCCTCGGTTCGAGTGTGCCGGCGCTCTAGGGTCGGACCAGGGGGAATCCCGATTTACGCGCGGGTCTCGCCGCGGCACGATCGAGGCATGAGCGAAAACATCACACATACCCCAAGCACCAAGCGCCTCGAGCGCAGCTCGTCCGACCGCGTGATCGCAGGCGTGTCCGGCGGCCTCGGGCGCTACTTCGACCTCAATCCCACCTTCTTCCGGCTGGGATTCGTAGTCCTCACGCTGCTGGGAGGCGCCGGGATTCTGATCTACCTCGCGGCAGTGCTCGTCCTCCCGGACGAGGGAAAGGAGCAGTCGATCGCGGCAGAGACTCTCGCCGCACGACGCGAACGGCCTTGGCCGCTCGTCGGACTCGGCCTCGCCGCCGTTGCGCTGGCAGTCCTTCTCTCGCGTGCCGCGATCTGGCCCGCAGCCGGCTTCGGCTGGGTGCTCGTCCTGCTCGCGGGCCTCGCAATCCTCTGGACCTCCGACGCGAGCCGCGGCAATCGCCGCTCGCGGATCCTCGTGCGATCGCTCGTCGGACTGATGGTCGCAGTGATCGTCGCCGTGGTCGCAGCGGTGAGCGTGGCCTTTGCGTGGTTCGACGTCGGTCTTGGCGACGGGGTCGGCACTCGGGTCGAGTCCCCTGCGAGCCCTGCTGAGCTCAAGTCGTCCTACGAGCTCGGTGTCGGCGACCTTCGCGTCGACCTGTCGAACATCGGCCCCGTCACGACCGAGACGCACGTGCAAGCGAATGTCGGCGTGGGAGAGCTACGAGATCATCGTTCCTCGCACGGTCTCCGTCACGGCGAGCGCACGCGCGAAGGCCGGCGAGGTGTACGTCCTGAGCCGTCACGACGACGGCCGAAACGCCGAAGTAACGACGGGTTCGGGAGGTCTGCTCGTCATCGACGCGAAGGTCGGCGCCGGCCGAATCGACATCGTCCGCGCCGATACGATGAGCCAGATGTCGGCGCTGCTCTTCGAGCGCAGCGAACACGACCGCGTCGTCGCCGGGGTGTGCGGGGGGTTGGCCGCACGCCTCGGCGTCGATGCGACGCTCGTCCGCCTCGTCTTCGCGCTACTCGCCCTCGCAGGCGGCGCCGGCATCCTCCTCTACTTCGCCCTCTGGGTATACGGCGAGGGGTGGCGCACCTGGGCTGCGGCGGCACTCATCGCAGCCGCCGGGGCGATGCTGCTCCTCGCGCTCGGATTGTCGTCGACGGCCGTGCTCGGCGCGACGCTGCTCATCGCCGGGTTTGCGACCGTGCTCATACGTGGCGGCTCCCTGCGTCCCGGTGGATCGCTCCCGATCCTCGGCGTCACGCTCCTGCTCGCAGGCGCTGTCATCTTCCTCGGCACGAACGGCAAGTCCGGTCCGTTCATCGTGCCCGGCGCCGTCGTGGGTGCACTCGTGCTCGTCGTCGGGCCCTGGATCTGGCAATTGACGAGCGAACGTACCGAGCGGATCCGTATCCAAGAGCGCGCCGAGGTTGCGGCGCGCATTCACGACTCCGTCCTGCAGACACTGGCGCTCGTGCAGCGTCATGCAAGTGACCCTCAACGGGTCGCTTCGCTTGCACGACGCCAGGAGCGCGAGCTGCGCCGCTGGCTCTATGGAAGCGGCGTCGCAGAGGTTGCCTTGCTGGTGGACGCCTTGACCGACGCCGCCGCCGATGTCGAGGAATTGCACGGCGTCCGGGTCGAGGTCGCGAGCGCTGGCGATGCGGCGCTCGATGACGCCGTGGGGCAGCTCGTGCTCGCCGCGCGCGAGGCGATGACGAACGCCGCAAAGTTCTCGGGTGCCGATGAGGTGTTCGTCTACGCAGAAAGCGGACAGGAAGGCATCGTGGTGTTCGTTCGCGACGCCGGCGTGGGCTTCGACCGCACTGCCGTTCCGCCAGACCGCCACGGGATCGCGGAGTCGATCGAGGGGCGGATGAAGCGCGCGGGCGGGACTGCGACGGTCGTTACTGCTCGTGGGGAAGGAACCGAGGTTGAGTTGAGGCTGCCGACGATGAAACGCCGAGTCGTATTGGTCGACGATCACGAGCTCTTCCGGGCGGGGGTGCGTGGCGAGCTCGGCGACTCGCTGGAGATCGTCGGTGAGGCTGGCACCGTTGCAGAAGCGATAGCGCTCATCCGCGAGCTCGATCCGGACGTTGTGTTGCTCGACGTCCATCTCGCGGACGGAGGCGGCGAAGGAGTGATCGCAGGCGTCGCTCCCGAGCGGCCGGGCGTGAAGTTTCTGGCGCTCTCCGTCTCGGACGCTGCAGAGGACGTGATTAGCGTCATCCGCGCCGGGGCGCGCGGCTATGTGACCAAGACGATCTCCAGCGAGGAGCTCGCGGACGCGATCGAACGAGTGGCCGAGGGCGACGCCGTGTTCTCGCCGCGCCTGGCTGGCTTCGTGCTAGACGCGTTTGCGGCTGGCGAGCGGGTGGGCGGCGATGCCGAGCTTGACGTCTTGACGAGCCGCGAGCGGGAAGTCCTGCAACTGATCGCCCGCGGCTACCGCTACAAGGAGATCGCCGCGCGCCTCCACCTGTCGGTGAAGACTGTCGAGGCGCACGTGTCGAGCGTCCTGCGCAAGCTCCAGCTCTCGTCGCGACACGAGCTGACGCGCTGGGCACACGAGCGACGCCTCGTCTCAGGTTCGTCCAACTCGTAGGAGGCCGCGGCCGAGCCCCGCCGAGGTCCGTGTAGCGTCGAGCACATGTCGCTATCGCCGGCGTCCGGCTCGGGGCCCCTTTGGCACGTCTTCTCTCAGAGATTCTTCGAACCGAAGGATTCCCGGCGACGGCCGACAAGATCGCCGAGGCAATCGAGCGGCAGATCACCGTCGAGGCACCGTTGACGCTTGCCGACCACGAGGCCATCCTCGAGGCACTGCGCCGCAATTGCCCTCCCACGCTGAACAGGCTTCGCCAACGCCTCGATGAGGAGCAGCGCTACGTTCGGCGAGTAACGGGCGGACAGTAGCGACGTAGTCACCAGATTCACGAGCCCCCTCACATCCCCCCGGGGTGAAGCGCGCCCACTCAGGAGGTTGTCTCGGGCCTGAGCGAAGCGTGTGTGTCTAGTGGTTGATCGCCGGGGTGGTGCGGCCGAGGTGTGCGTGGACGAACTGGACGGCCATC
>CAVTTF010000007.1:0-78535 GCA_963737565.1 uncultured Actinomycetes bacterium | reverse complement strand
GTAGGTCGACTCGGCCAGGTCGGCGGCGCCGCCGACCGTGGTCGGCGTGAACGGCCGGAGCGCGGACATCACCTTGTTGCCGGCGGCCCGCGTGGCGAGGTCCTCCCCCGGCTCGAAAACCGGCAGCGCGTCGCGCCAGCCCGCGCGCGGCTCGCGGCGCAGGTCGGCGTCTTGCTCGGCCGCCACCTCGGGGAAGGCCTCGGCCCAGGCTGCACGCCGCTCCTCCCACTCGCGCTCCAACTCGGCGCCGCGCTCGGTCACGGCGGCCATGTGCGCACGCACCGCGTCGGGAACATGGAAGTGCAGGTCGGGATCCCAGCCCAGCCGCTCCTTCGTCAGCCGCACTTCATCCTCGCCGAGCGGCGCGCCGTGCGCCTTCGCGGTGTCCTGCGCGTGCGGGGCCGGATAGGCGATGTGGCTGCGAAGGACGATCAGCGAGGGCCGCTCGGTCTCGTCGGCGCCTGCGCGCAGCGCCGCCTCGAGCGCAGCGAGGTCCTCCGAGTCGTCCACGTGCTGGACGTGCCAGCCGTAGGCCTCGAAGCGCTTCCCCTTGTCCTCGGTCGTGAACGTGAGGGTCGTCGTGCCGTCGATCGTGATGTGGTTGTCGTCGTACACGTAGACGAGGGCACCGAGGCCAAGGTGGCCGGCGATCGACGCCGCCTCCTGCGAGACGCCTTCCATCAGGTCGCCGTCGGAGCAGATCGCGTAAATGCGGTGGTCGACGAGGTCGTGGCCGGGGCGGTTGTAGCGCTCCGCGAGGAAGCGCTCGGCGATCGCAAACCCGACCCCGTTGGCAAAGCCCTGGCCCAGAGGTCCGGTCGTCGTCTCGACGCCCGGCGTCATGAAGTGCTCCGGGTGGCCGGGTGTGCGCGACTCCCACTGCCGGAACTGCTTCAGGTCGTCGAGCGTGAGGTCGTACCCCGAGAGGTGCAGCGCCGCATACTGGAGGATGCAGGCGTGGCCGGCCGAGAGGACGAAGCGGTCGCGGCCGGGCCAGTCGGGGTTACGCGGGTTGTGGCGCAGCAGCTCGCCGTAGAGCAGGTAGGCGACCGGCGCGAGAGCCATCGCCGTGCCCGGATGGCCGGCGTTCGCCTTCTGCACCGCGTCCATCGCGAGGACGCGGATGGTGTCGATCGTCAGCCGGCGCGGGTCGGTGGTCACGCGGGCAACATTACTGCGCGAGCACCAGTCCGAAACGCAGGCCTAGAACGCCTCGAGCGGTGACGCGTGCTCGTCCTCGAGCGCGCGCCGGTCGGCAACCGTCGCGCCGGCCCGCAACAGCTCGCGCAGGCGGGCCTGCGTCTCCTTCTCCTGACCGTGCAGGAGTGCAGCAACGAGCCGGCCTTCGCGCAGGTAAAGACCGAGCAGGACGCCTTCCTCGAGCGAGCCTCGCAGGACGAGCTCGTCGTGGCCGCCGTCGAGATCCCCGAGCAGCCCGAAGCGACGCCCGAAGACCTCGGTGAAGAAGAGCGCGACGAAATCGTAGGGAGTGTCCTCGCCGGCGAGCAGCCGGCCGAGCTGCTCACCCTGGTGGTTGGCGTTCGTCCAGTGCTCGATCCGGCGAACGTGGCCAAAGACTGGATCGTGGAAACGCGCGATGTCGCCGATCGCATAGACACCGTCGACTGAGGTGCGGAACCGCTCGTCGACCAGCACGCCGTCGTCAAGGGCGATTCCGGCCCCGTCCAGGTACTCCAGAGGCTGGGTGACGCCGATGCCGACGATCGCGAGGTCGGCGCCGACCTCGCGCCCGTTCTCGGTCACTGCGCCCGTGAGCCGGCCGTCCGTCCCGCGAAACTCCGCGACCGCGTCCTCGAGCACCACGTCGACGCCCTCCTCCCGGTAGAGGCGCAGCAGCGAGGCCGACAGCTCCGGGCAGCGGAAGGCGGGGAACAATCCAGGCCCACGCTCCAGCTGTGTGACCTTGACACCGAGTTGCGTCAGCGAGGCGGTCGTCTCCATGCCGATGAAGCTGCCGCCGACGACGACGGCGCGGCGAGCGGATGCCGGCCGCCTGGCGGACAGCAGTCGCGTCTGCGAGCGTCCGATACGTGTGAACGCCGTCGAGCTCCTCGCCGGCAACGCCCAACCTGCGCGGGACCGACCCCGACGCGAGCACGAGCCGGTCGTAGCCGATCCGCTCGCCGTCGACGGCCACGGTTCTGGCGCCGGTGTCGACACCGGTCACCCTGGTCGCGAGGCGAACCTCGACACCCGCCTCCGCGTAGAACGCTTCCGGCTCGACGAGCACCGAGTCCGCCTCGACCTCGCCGCGGAGGTAGCCCTTCGAGAGCGGCGGCCGGTTGTACGGCAACGCCGTGTCGGCCGAGAACATCGTCAGCGAGCCCTCGCCGCCTGCTTCCCGGTAGCCCTTGACGACACGCGCGGCCGCCAGCCCGCCCCCCACGATCACGATCCGCTCGTCCTTCATCGTCAACCCTCCGCTCGACGCGTCCCCGTGGAAGTCCTACGCTTGCCCAAGGATGCCGGTTCGCGTCTCGCTTGCGCTGCTGCTTGCGCTCCCGGTGCTTGGGTCTGCGGCCCAGGCAGCCGAGATCGGCGGCTCCGACAGAAACGACCGGTTGGTGGGTACCGGTGGCGTCGACGTGATGCACGGACGCGGCGGACACGACTACATCGAAGGCCGCGGTGGAGGCGACTTCCTCGACGGCGGGGTAGGACGAGACCTCGCACTCGCCGGAGCCGGCAACGACCGGATCGCGGTGCACGCGGACGGCGAACGCGACGCCGTTTTCTGCGGCGTCGGGCACGACATCGTGAACGCAGAGTTGCGCGACGTCGTCCCGGCGGATTGCGAGGTGGTCGTGCGTCAGCTGTCGCGCGACGAGTCGGCCGGCTTTCCCGCGCAGCTGGGTACGCAGGTCGAGCCGGACAGCCTGGCCGTCGGCTCGACGATCGTCACCGCGTTTCAATCAGGCCGGCTCGATCGAGGGTGGAGCGGCGCTGATCGGCGTGGGCGACATCACGTGACGCTGGTCGCACCTGGCGCAACGGCTTCCTCACGTACCCGGGACGGGTGAGTGACCCAGTCGTCGCGCATGACCCGGTGCGCAACACGTGGCTGATCGCGGCGCTGGGTGCGTCCGACCGCAGCGCCGCTCTGCTTGTCGCAAGCTCTGCCAACGGTGTCGCCTGGAGCCCGCTCCGCGTCGTAGTCGACGACGCCGCCGAGACGTATGACAAGGAATGGCTGACCTGCGACGGCTGGCGAACGAGCCGCTTCCGCGGCCGCTGCTACCTCGCCTACCTGGACGTCGAATCGAGCGAAACCAGAGTGCGCCGTTCGAGCGACGGCGGAACGACGTGGTCTGCACCGGTGCGCATCCCGTCCGGGGCGCTGCCGCCCGCGACGCCGCTCGGGGCCCTGCCCGTGGTGCGCCCCGACGGGACGTTGCTCGTGCCGTTCACGGTCTTCGGCTCGATCGACGACCCCGGGACGGACACCATCTCCGTCGCCCGCTCGACCGACGGCGGCGCCACGTTCGGAGGTGTACGGCGCGTCGCGCAGCTCCGCGAGGAAGTGCAGATCGATCTTCGCGCGCCCGGTCTCGTCTCCGCCGACGTCGACGCGGGCGGCACCGTCTACCTCGCCTGGTCGGACTGCCGCTTCAGCCAGGAGTGCACGACGAACGGGATCGTCCTTGCCTCGTCGACCGACGGCATCAACTGGTCCCCGCCTCGCTACGTGCCCATCGGAGCGCCGGATGCGCCCTCGCATCGCCTGGTGCCTGGGCTCGCCGTCGACTCGGCGACGGCCGGAGCACGTGCGCGCGTCGCAGTCGTGGCCTACGCGATGGCGAAGCCGCAGGGGTGCTTCGACTGCGAAGTCATCGACGCATACCTCGTCACGTCCGCCGACGGCGGGCGGACCTGGCGCTCGCCGCTCCGCCTGAACGCGGAGTCGATGCGAACCGACTGGTTGGCGAACACGTCGCTTGGACCAATGCTCGGGGACTACGTCTCGACCTCGTACGTCGGCGGCCGGCCCGTCCCTGTCATCTCGCTCGCCGCCGAGCCCGACGAGCTCGGCTTCCGCCAGGCGATCTACGCGGCAACGACGATTCCTCGATAGAGGCCTGGCGAAGCCCGGCCCCTGCAGGCGGCCGCGGCCGCGGATCGCCTACCCTTCGCGCCGGCATGGCGGTTTTGATCGCATCCGGGTTGCGCAAGGAGTTCTCGGGCGACGTCCTCTTCGACGGCGTCTCCCTCACCGTGCGTCGCGGCGACCGCCTGGCGCTGGCCGGCCCGAATGGAGCAGGCAAGACGACCCTCCTGCGAGCGATCGTCGGCGAGACCTCGCTCCAGGGCGGTCAGCTTGCATTCGCCAAAGACACGCGCGTCGCGCTCCACGACCAGCGACCGCCGCGCGACCGCGGCCTGACCCTGCGCGAGTACGCGCTCTCCGCCGCCGCCGGCCTCGTAGCGCTCGAGGACGAGCTGCGACGGCTCGAGGCAGCCATGGCAGGCGGCGATCACTCACCCGCCACGCTGCGCCAGTACGGGGAGGTCCAGGGCCGGCTCGAGCACGCCGGCGGCTGGTCCTGGCGCGAGCGCGCAGCGGCGACGCTGCGCGGGCTCGGCTTCGACGAGGCGGCGCTCGACCGGCCGCTGGAGACGTTCTCCGGCGGCGAGCTCACGCGCGCCTCACTGGCCCGCGCGCTCGCCGGTGACCCTGATCTGCTGCTGCTCGACGAGCCGACCAACCACCTCGACGTCGACAACCTGGAATGGCTGGAGCGGACACTCGTCGGGCTCGACGCCGCCGTCGTCCTGGTTGCGCACGACCGGTGGTTTCTCGAGGCGGTCACGACGGCAGTGCTCGAGCTCGCGCCAGGCGGGCCGCAGTTCTTCGCCGGCCCCTGGCACGAATGGCGTCGCGAGAAGGCGGCCCGAGCCGCTGCGGCGGCGAAGACGGTCGACCGCGTCTCCGACGACATCGAGCGGCTCGAGCGGTTCGTCGAGCGCTTTCGCTACAAGAAGAGCAAGGCGAAGCAGGCCCAGGCCAAGCTGACGCAGATCGGCCGACTCGAGCAGGAACGCTCGCGCGCAGCCGGCGAGTACCAGTCGCTGACCAAGCGCCGGCGCACGCTCGGCTTCGAGTTCCTGCGCCCGCCGCGCTCGGGCCGTGTCGTGCTGGAGGCCGAGGAGATCGTGCTTTCGGCCGGGGACAAGCCGCTGCTCGACGGGGCGGAGCTGGCACTCGAGCGAGGCGAGCACGTCGGGCTCGTAGGTCCGAACGGCTCGGGCAAGACGACCCTCCTCGAGGCGCTGCTGGACCGGCGCGAGCTCGACGACGGTCGCGTCCGAATCGGCCACGGCGTCGTCCCCGCCTACTTCTCCCAGCACGAGCAGGAGCTGCCGGCCACCGGCACCGTGCTGGAGTGCGCGCAGCGAGCGACGGGTCTCAGGCGACCCGAGGCACAGCATCTGCTCGGCCGGTTTCTCTTCTCCGGCTGGGAGATGCACGAGCGCGACGTCTCCGTCCTCTCCGGCGGCGAGCGGCGACGGCTCGCGCTCGCGTTGCTCGTCGCCTCGGGCGCGAACCTGCTCGTGCTCGACGAGCCGACGAACCACCTCGACCTGGAGAGCCGCGAGGCGCTGGAGGCGGCGCTCGAGGCGTTCCCCGGCACGCTGCTGCTCGTCTCGCACGACCGGGCCATGCTGGACGCTGTTCCCGACCGGCTCGTCGCGATCGAGGACGAGCGCTTGCGCTCCTACGACGGCGGCTGGGCCGACCTCGTCCGCGAGCGAGACGAACGCCAGGCCGCGGCAGCGGTGCCACCCGCGGAGCCCCCGCCGGCAAAGCCGAAGCGCACGCGGGCGAAGGGGGCTCGGGCGCCGTCCGAGCTCGAGCGGCTCGAGAGCCAGATCGCAACGGTCGAACTGCGCGTCGCCGAGCTGGAGGCCAAGCTCGCCGACGACTGGACGAACATGGACGTCCTCTCCTCGCACCGCGCCGCCCGCGACGAGCTGCATTCCCTCCTCGCCCGCTGGGAGGAGCTGTTCGCCGCGGCGCAGGCAGACTGACGAGCGTGGGGGAACCCATGGTTCCCCCACGAACCCCCTCCTTCCTCGCGCGCAGGTAGCGACGCGCCGTGGGCCTCCCGGCCGGCAAAGCCGGCCTTCGGCCGCAGACCATGCTGCTCCGGCAAACCGGCGACGCGAGGCGTTCACACCCACAAGCTCGTCCAGACACGACATCGCACCGACAATCTGCGTGTGACGAGCGTGCGAGCAGCGGCGTAGAGAGGGCGTGCAGGCCGTGACGATCACCGCCCCGGGCCGACCGGGCGCCGATGGCGACGACGTTCGCCGACGCCGCCGAGGCGCACCTCGACGACGTGTTCGGGTACCTGCTCTACCTGACGCGCGACCGCGAGCTCGCCGACGACCTGAGCGGTGCGACCTTCGAGAAGGCGCTCCGCCTCTGGCACCGTTTCGACGCCGGGCGCGGCAGCGCGAGGACGTGGCTGCTTGGCATCGCGCGCACGACCGCGCTGGACTGGTTCCGCGCCGAGGCGCGTCGGCGCCGGCGCGAGGAGGCGGCCGCGTCGCCCGAAACGCAGGAGGCCCCGTTCGTCGAAGGCCTTTCTCCTGTGCTGGAGCAGGCGCTGGCCGGACTTTCTGCGGGGGAGCGCGAGGTGATCGCGCTCCGTGTCGTGCTCGACCTGGACGGCGAGGCGGCGGCGCGCGTGCTCGGCCTGAGTCCAACAGCAGTCTCCACCCGGCTGAGCCGGGCCTTGAAACGACTCGAGGAGAGGATGTCCGATGACCTCCGCTGAGCTGATGCACGAGCTGCGCTCCGCGCGCCCCGTCGCCGGCGAGGGCCTGCGCGAGCGGGTCCTGGAGCTGGCTGCGCGAGAGCCTGAGCCGAAGCGCTCGCTTTTCGGCAGCCTCTCGCTGCGCCGCCTGAGCACGGTGGCGCTGCCTGCCGCCGCCATGCTCGCCCTCGTGGCGGCCGGCGCGATCGGGCTGTCCCGGTCCGGCGAGTCCGGCCGGGTCGCCTCGCAACCGGGCGAGTCGATCACCCGCGAAGCCGCACCACCCGCAGCGTCGCCGGCCACGGGCCGGGCGCAGGACAACGCGCTGGGGCAGTTCAAGTCCGGCACGACCACGGTGGGCCCGACGCCGGGCCGGCCGCAGCGCTTCAGCGCGCAACTGACGCTGGAAGTAGCGGACTCGGACGCACTGTCCGCGGCGACGCAGCAAGCGCTGCAGATCACGCGCTCGCTGGGAGGCTACGCGGTCTCGGTCTCGTACGGGACGGCCGAGGAGTCCGGAACCGCTGCGCTCGTCGTTCGCGTTCCGACCGTGAAGGTGCAGGACGCGATCGCACGGCTCTCCGGGCTGGGGACGATCGTGGGCGAGCAAGTGCAGATCGACGACCTCGGCGGACAGCTCGACGAGCTGGAGCAGCGCGAGCGCTCGCTTCGCGAGCAGATCGCGCGGCTGACGGCCCGGCTGCAGCAGCCAGAGCTCACCGACGAGGCGCGGGCAGTGCTCGAAGCGCGCCGCGCGACCGCCCGGCGCGAGCTGGCCGAGGTTCGCCAGGCGCAGGCAGCGGTGAACCGCGAGGCGAGCCTGGCGACGATCTCGCTCGCGCTGCGCACGGAGGCGGGAGCGGCCGTGCCGGCGACTCCCTCGCGCGTCGACCGCACCCTCGACGAAGCGCTCAACGTGCTCGCCTGGGAAGGCGTCGCGATCCTCTACACCGTCATCGTCCTGGCGCCGTTCGCGCTGCTGGCCGCAGCCGTCGTCTTCGGGGCGCGCTTCTGGCGACGGCGCGAGGACGAGCGGCTGCTGGCCGCCTCCCCGTAGGACGAGGGCCGGGCAAAGCCCGGCCCCTACGAGACTCGTCAGGGCGAGGCTCTGCCTCGCCCTCCTTCCTACCTCGACGCTGGTGGTTCCAGGGTCGCGATCAGGGCCTCGGCGACCACCTTCAGCGGCCGCCCCGAGATCTGGCTCGCCTTCCGCAGCCGGGCAAACGCCTCCGGCTCGGTCAGCCCCTCGCGCTCCATCAGCAAGCCCTTCGCCCGCTCGATTGCCTTTCGGGCGGCGAGCGCCTCGGCCAGTGAATCTGCCTCGGCCCGAACCGCCTCGAGCTCTTCGTGCCGGGCGCGGGCCGTCGCGATCGCCGGCAGGAGGTCGGTCTCCCGGAACGGCTTGACGAGGTAGCCGAACACGCCCGCCTCGACGGCACGCGAGACGAGCTCGTCCTCCCCGTAGGCGGTCACCATCACGATCGGGATCGGGCGCTCAGCGAGAATCCGGCGCGCCGCCTCGATTCCGTCCAGGCGCGGCATCTTGACGTCGAGCAGCGCCAGGTCGGGGGTCAGCGCCCGCGCCAGCTCCACTGCCTCTTCGCCGTCGCGGGCCTCGGCGCACACCTCGAACCCGGCCCGCTCGAGCAGCTCGCGCAGGTCGAGCCGGATGATCGTCTCGTCCTCGGCGATCAGGATCCGCACGCAGCGAGTCTAAGCGCGCTTCGCGAGCGGGAACTCCACGGCGCCCGCTGCGTCCACCACTCCATCACGTCCACCCGCATCCGCCCGGCCTGCACCGAGGGGTCTGAGGCAGCGAGCGAGCGCGTCTCCTCGAGGCCGGCGCGATAGATGGCGAACCCCCGCAACGTCTCGTCCTCCTGCTTGCCGAACGGGCCGGCCACGAGCAAGGCACCACGCTCGCGCATCGCGTCGAGGTGCGCGAGGTGGGCGGCTTGAAGCCGGTCGAGCGCCTCCCCCTCGTACTCATGCGCGCGCGGGCCGCGTCGAAGCAGGACGAAGGAGTAGGCGACGAGGTCCATGCGGAGCTCCTCTCTGTGGGATTCTGTCGGACGACGAACGAGGCCGCGGGAATCGACCGTGTCACGCGGGGAAGACGACCTCGGCGCGCAGTCCGCCGTCGTCGGCCAGCTCGAGCGTCCCGGCCAGCTCGTCGCGGACGAGCGCACGCACGATCGAGAGGCCGGTGCCGTCGGGCTGATCGCCACGGCCCGCACCGTCGTCGGCCACCGCCAGCACGACGTTTCCGTCGTCTCGCCGCAGCGAGATCTCGACGTGGGCGCCTCCGTGCTCGAGCGCGTTGCCGAGCAGCTCGCTGAAGACGAGCGCCAGCGAGGTGGCCCGTTGACCGGCGAGCGGCACCGGCTCGAGCTCGGCGGTCACGTCCTTGCCGGCGACGAGCCCCTGGACGAGCATCGCGCGCAGCCGCTCGATCAGCTCCGCCAGGTCGACCTCGTCCTCGCGGTGCTCGGTCAGCACCTCGTGGACGGCCGCGATGGCGAGGATCCGGTTGACCGAGTCTGCGAGCGCCTTGTCGGGGTCGACGCCCTCCGCCCGGGCCTGCAGCCGCAGGAGCGAGGCGACGGTCTGGAGGTTGTTCTTGACCCGGTGGTGGATCTCCTGGGCGAGCACGCCACGAAGCACGGTGCGCCCGTGCTCGAGCGCCACGGCGGCGTGGTGGGCGATCGCCTCGAGCAGCGCGCGGTCGTCCTCGCCGAAGGGAGTGTCACGGTCGCAGACGAGCTCGCCGATCTGGCGCCGCTTCCAGCGCAACGGCAGGCGCACGGCGTGGGCGCCGGGCCGGCCCTCCGGCCAGGCGATCCGGCCGTCGTCGAGCACGAGCGCGGCGCCGGTCGCGTGCAGCGACTCCATCGTCGTCCGCACGATTGCCTGCAGCGACTCCTCGAGGTAGAGCGACTCGGAGACGGCCTCCGAGATCCGCGCCAGGGCCTCCAGTTCGTGCACGCGCCGCTGCGCGGCTTCGTAGAGCCGCGCGTGCTCGATCGTCTGCGCCACCTGGGAGGCGATCGCGACGAGCAGCGCGATCTCGGTCTCGGCGAACGCGCGCGGCTCCCGAGTGCGGACATTGAGCGCGCCCTCGAGCGTGTCGCGCGCCAGGATCGGCACCGCGAGGATCGACTGGTACTCGTCCTCGGGCAGGTTCGGGAACTGCTTGAAGCGCGGGTCGAGGTGCGCACCCGACGGAATCATGATCGGCGCCCGTTCGGCAGCGGCGGCGCCGGTGATCCCCTCGCCGGGGCGCATCCGGGGCCGGCCGCTCATCTCCTCGACGGCCGTCCCGTGCGTCGCGCGTAGCACGAGCTCGTCCGCGCGCTCGTCGTAGAGGTAGACGAAGCAGGCGTCGGTCGAGAGGGCCTCCGCGACCTTGCTCGCGACGAGCTCCAGCACCTCCTGCAGGTCGAGCGAGGAGTTGACGGCGGCGATCGTCTCGGTCAGCAGGCGGAGGTGGCGGGCGGGCTCGTCCATCAGTCGACGTACCCGAGCGCGACGACGCCGAGGACCGGCACGGCGATCGTGAGCGCGAACGAGATCCAGCCGACGACGATCAGCCGGCGGCGGGCGGCGGGGGCCTCGCGTGAGCTCTCCCGGGTAAGACGCTGCAGCCGTGGCCCGAGCACGAAGTCGTGGACGAGCGCCGCCGCGACGAGGGCGACGACGAGCGCCGACTTGAGGATCAGCGTGCGGTCGAAGTCGCTGTCGGCGGCCTCGCTGTTCAGCCCGCCGTGCAGGTGGGTGAGCCAGAGCCCGGAGACGATCGCCACCGCCATCGCGCTCCAGCCGAGCGGGCGCCAGCGCCGCCCCAGCGTCCGCATCGCGGTCGCGCGGGCCTCGCCCTCGAGCTTCCGGATGGCCGGTACGCCGACGAAGACGAGAGCGACCGTGCCGCCGACCCAGACGGACGCCGAGAGCAGGTGCAGGACGCGAAGAAGCGTGACCACGCGGGAGAGTCTAGGATCGCGCCGTGGAGCTGAACGACTGGATCCTCGCCCTCCACCTGCTGAGCGCGTTCGCGATGGTCGGGGCGTTCGTGGTCTTCTGGATCCTGATCGTCGCGAGCCGACGCATCGATCTGCCCGCGGCGACGCTTGCAGCTGAGCCCGGTCGCGCGTGTCGGCACCGTCGCGGTCGGCGTCGGGCTCGGTCGGAACGCTCGTCTTCGGCCTCTGGCTCGCGATCTCCCTCGACGCCTACCAGGTGTGGGACGGCTGGGTGATCGCGGCAATCGTGCTCTGGGCGGTCTCCGGGGAGACCGGACGGCGGACCGGTCTCGAGTACACCGGCGCGATGAAGCGCGCGGAGGAGCTCCAGGCGGCCGGCGCGACCGGCCCCGAGCACCGAGTTGCTTGCCATGAACAGGACGCGGACCGGATCCTCCTGCACTCGGTGACGACGCTCGCGCTCCTCCTGCTCCTCATCGACATGATCTGGAAACCGGGCGCATGAACCTGCTCGGCGCGATCCGACCCGACGACTGGAACTTCCCGCTGTTCGTGCACGTGCTCGGGGCGATGATCCTCGTCGGCGGCACGCTGACCGCGGCCGCCGCGCTCGCGTTCGCGCGGGGCGAGGAGCGCCTGCTGCGCCTCGGCTACTGGTCGCTACTCGCGGTCGCGCTCCCCGGGTACATCCTGATGCGGATCGGCGGGCAGTGGATCTATTCAAAGGAAGGGCTGGACGACGCGCCGGTCGAGGCCGCGTGGACGGGGATCGGGTTCGTCATCGCCGATGCCGGGGCGCTTCTACTCCTCATCGCACTCGTCGTGGGCGGGATCGGCGTGCGCCGGCTTCGTTCCGGCGGCGGCACGCGGCTGCTGAACGTCAGCATGGTGATCTCGGTGCTGCTGCTCGCCGCGTACGTCGTCGCCATCTGGGCGATGTGCGGCGAAGCCGCAGTAACGACGACAGCGGGACAGTCCGAGGGAGGTCGTCTGGAGGCTCTTTACACAGACATCCCGATGGCGCATGATTCCCCGTGCAGGGGGCGCCGCAAGGCGAGCGGCAATCCCTGTTTCTGACGGCCGATCGCGGGCTCCTCACGTGGGAGCCCGCGATCGGCCGTCGGAGAACCAGGGCTTGCCGCTCGCCTTGCCGCCCTCCTGCACGCGCGACTGCGCCATCGAGAATCCGCTGTTGGCCCAGGCCGGCAAAGCCGGCCTCTGGCCTCCGAGAGCGCTTCGGGTCAGCCGGTCCGGACTGGCACTCGGTTCGTCAGATCAGCTAAAGCGTACCCAAGTACTTCTCCATCTCCCAGCGGGAGATCTGGACGCGGTACTCGTCCCACTCCTTGCGCTTCAGCTCGACGTAGCGCGGGAAGATGTGCTCGCCGAGCGCGCTCCGCATCAGCTCCGAGCCGGCGAGCTCGTCGACCGCCTCGCCCAGCGATTCCGGGAGGGCGATGATCCCGCGGTCGCGCCGTTCCTCCGTGAGAGCCGGTAGAGGTTCGTCGTCATCTCGTCGGGCAGCTCGTAGCCCTGCTCGATCCCCTCCAGGCCCGCGTGCAGGAGCACCGCGAACGCGAGGTAGGGGTTGCAGGCCGGGTCGGGGCAGCGGATCTCGGCCCGCGTCGCCTGCTCCGAGCCGGGCTTGTAGAGCGGGATGCGGATCAGCGCGGAGCGGTTCCGCTGCGACCACGCCACGTAGACGGGCGCCTCGTACCCCGGCACGAGCCGCTTGTACGAGTTGACCCACTGCGCCAGGACCGCCGACATCGGACGCGCGTGCACGAGCAGCCCGGCGATGAACGCCTTCGCCGTCGGCGAGAGGTGGTTCGGGTCCTTCGCGTCGAAGAACTGGTTGCGGCCGCGGCGGAAGAGCGACATGTGCGTGTGCATGCCGGAGCCGTTCTCGCCGAACAGCGGCTTGGGCATGAACGTCGCGTAGTAGCCGTGCCAGGCGGCGACCTCCTTGACGACGAGCCGATAGGTCATCGTGCGGTCCGCCATGTCCAGCGCGTTCGCGAACCGCATGTCGATCTCGTGCTGCGACGGACCGACCTCGTGGTGGTGGTACTCGATCTCGACGCCCATCGACTCGAGCGCCTTGATCGTGTCGTTGCGCATCTCGGTGGCGGCGTCCTGCGTCGTCATCGCGAAGTAGCCGCCCTCGTCGATCGTCTCCGTGCCCTGGTCGTCGGCGAAGACGAAGTACTCGAGCTCGGGCCCGACGTTGAAGGCGTCGAAGCCGGCCTTGCGCATCCGCTCGAGCGCCAGCCGCAGGATGTAGCGCGGGTCGCCCTCGTAGGGCACGCCGTCCGGCTTGACGACGTCGCAGATCATGCGCGCCACCTTGGCGCCGAGCTCGTGGCCGTGCTCGTCGACAGGACGCGGCATCAGCTGGAAGGTTCCGGGGTCGGGGATCGCCACCATGTCCGACTCCTCGATCGCGTTGAAGCCGGTGATCGACGAGCCGTCGAAGCCCATCCCGTCGTCGAGGGCGCCCTCCATCTCGGCGGGTGTGATCGCGAAGCTCTTCAGATGCCCTTCGAGGTCCGTGAACCACAGGAGGACGTGCTCGACGCCCTCGTCGCGGATCCGCTTCATGACCGCCCGGCGGCCCGCCACCGGGGACGTCGCGCGATCCTTGCTCTTCACCTGTGCCGTGCGGCCCGCGGCCGGTCCGCTTCTCGCTCTCGCCATCTGTTCTCCTCTTCTCCTGGAACGAAAAAAGCCCCAGGCGCCGAGCGCCTGAGGCTCCGTCGCCTCGAAAGACTGCGCGATCCTAGCAGCGTGGGGACACGCGGGTCAGCCGGGCCGCAACGTGCTCTCGGCGATCGTCCAGAGGAATGTCGCCGTCCCTTCGGGCTCTTCCATCTCGACGATCTCGTCCAGCTCCAGCCGGAAGCCCGCGTCGGCCAGGAGGCGGCGGTTGGTCGGCGCATCCCAGCTGGAGAAGAACATTTCCACGCCGAGCCACTCGCCGATCCAGTCCTCGCTCCCGCGCGCGCCGAGCGATGCGAGCAGCAAGCCCCCTGGGCGGAGCCAGCGCGCAATCCGCGCGAAGAGCTCGGCGTGTCTCTCGCGCGGCACGTGGGTCAACGAGTACAGCGCCGTCACGGCATCGAAGGAACCGTCGGGAAAGTCGACCTCGCTGATGTCCGCCGCGATGAACACTGCGGACGGGATCGCCCGCCGTGCCCGCTCGAGCTGCACCTCGGACGAGTCGACGCCGACGACCTCGAAGAACTGTGCGAGCCACGCCGTCGACGGGATCCCCGAACCGCAGCCGAGATCGAGAAGACGAGCCGACGGTCCAAGCCTGGTGACGAGCTGGCTCAGGAATCGCCTACTCGGATCTCCCTCGATGCGAGCCGCCCACTCCGAGTACCGCTCGCCCAACGCGTCGTATGCCGCCGTCACGATGGTCGTCCGAGGATCCTTCATTCCGCCGCGTGGGTAGCGCCTCGAGCTCCGGTTCCTCGCCGCCGTGCCGGATCGCGCGCCCGTAGAGCGCCAGCGCGGGAAGCATGCACGCAGCACCGGCCGCGAGCGCCGCACGGATCCCGAACACGTTGCCGACCGCGCCGAGCGCCGGGCCGCCCGTCCACTGGCCCACCGCGTCGGCCTGATTCGTGATCGAGAGCACGGTGGCGCGCACGCTCGACTCCTCGGATCGAGCGGTTCAGCCAGGCCGAGAAGATCGGGCCCGCGACGCTACGCGCGACGAACAAGGCGTACGAGCCGAGCAGCGCGAGCCAGAGTTGCCCGGCGAGCGCGAAGACAAGGCTGCCTGCGACGATCACCGCGTCGAGGCGGAACAGCGCAACGGCGAGCGCACGAGGCTCGGCGTCTGCGAGCCGACGGCCGAGGGGCTGCGCGACGGCGATCGAGAGGACGACCCCGACGACGCCGAGGATCCCGAACCAGACGACCGGATCGAGGCCACCCAGCTCCGGCAGGCCGACGTCCTCGATCAGATGAGCCTGCCAGAGCCGGTCGTAGCTCTCGCTCCACATGCCGGCGAAGGCCGCGATACCGAGGATCGCGAGGAGGACGGGCCGTCCCCTGACGACGCCGGCGCCCTCGCGACCGGTGTGAAGCGCCTGCGCTAGCGCACCCCGCTGCTCCCGGTCGAGTGGCCGGAACCCGGTCTCGGGCATGCACAGTGCGTGGAACGCAGCGAGTGCGATCGTGCCGGCGCCGGCGAGCACGATTGGCAGCCGCAGGTCGACGAGCGCGAGAGCGACGCTCGCAACGATGCCGAAGAGCGTCGCGACCCGCCCGATCTGGGCTCCGCGCAGGTAGATGCCGGTTCAGGCGCGCTGCGCCGACCTCGTCTGCGAGCCAGGCGTCGTGAGCGCCGCTCGTGAACGTGTAGCCGAAGCCCCAGAGCGCCCAGGCGGCGATCACGATCCAGGCGCCTGTCGCCGCCCCGACCAGGATGATCGCCAGGCCCATCACGACCTGTCCGATCACGACCGAGAGCCGGCGCGAGTGCATGTCGGCGATGATCCCGGTCGGCACCTCGAAGACGAAGACCGCAAGCTCCATCGCCGTCCCGACGAGGACGAGCTGGAGCGGGCTCATCCCGAGCTCCGTGACGAAGAAGTACGCCGCCACCGTCCACATGAGCACGCCGAGGAACGACGCGACGGCTGCGTCGACATACCAGACGGTCTCGGCGCGGAGCCTCACGATTCACGTCCTGCAAGTGGCAGCGGTGCCCGGACGGTGATCGTGACGCTCCCGTAGACGTAGCCGAGGCGCTCGTTCACGGCACGCATCCCGTCGTTGCCCTCCTGCGTCCAGGTGATGATCTGCTTCATCGCCGTTCGCCGCCGCCCAGGCCGAGTTCGGCCCGCTTGAGCGCCTCGGCGATGCCACGCCGACGCCACGCGCGGCGAACGACGGTGAGCCCGTCCTCGACGACGCCGTCGTGCCGGCGGCACGAGCCCGAGTAGCCGACGATCTCGTCGCCCGCGAGCGCGACGAACGACCCCTCGGGAATCGTCGCCTCTTCGCGCAGCCAATCGTCGAGCGAGATCGTGACCGGCATCGACGTGGCCAGGTCGGCCCAGCCCTCGACGCCGAGGTCATACGCGGCTCGCAGCAGTTCGGGGCGCTCGGCAACGGTGACGAAGCGAATGCCGTCCGGGCGGCTGCGGCGGCGGCTCGTCGCCGAGCGTCTTGACCTGCTCCACCTGACGATGGACCTCGTCGAACTCGTGGTGCGCCGCGAACGCGAGTGACCCCGCGTCAGTGCCGTCGACGTGGGCCGAGGCGATCCCGAAGCCGAGGCCGCTCAGGTGGGCCGCGAGACGGCCGAGCAGCGCGCTGCCGACGCCTCGCCGTCGAGCGTGCGGCAGCACGCGCGGCGAGAGGAAGCCGCGACCGGGCGAGTCGGACGGGCCGGCGAAGCCACAGCCCACAGCTTCGCCGGCGGACTCGGCGAGGAGGTAGAGACGCCGCGGGTCGCGCTCGCGCCGCTCCCGCTGCTGCTCGGCGAGGCCGGCTCGTCCGGCGTGATCGCGTTCCAGACGGCGATGTAGGCCCCGAGGTCGCGCGTCGGACTCGGCCACCCGGAGCGCGATCAACCCTCGCCTCCGTCGAGCAGCGGCCCGCGCAGATGCAGCCAGTCGACGTCGCTGCGGTAGCCGAGCTGCACGTTGACGAGCAGCATCGGGTTCTGCACCGCGTTCGCCGTCCGCAGCTCGCGCAGCCCGCGCCGCTCTCGCCGCGTCGATCTGCGCCTGCTTCAGCGCCAGCGCGATCCCGCGGCGCCGCCACGCGCGCCGGACGCCCGTCATCGCGTGGAGCCCTTCGCCCGTCGTCACCCTCGTGGAGCGTCGCGTAGCCGACACCTCGCCACCGGCCAGGGCGACGAAGCAGCACTCGCGCAGTGCGACCTCGGGCGGAGCTCGTGCGGCCCGCCACTCGTCGATCGTGCCGATCCGGACCTCGTCCGGCAGCCGGGATGTCGCGCGCGATCTCGAGCGCCACTTCGTAGACGGCGTGCGTCGAGCTCCGGGCTGAGAACGGACGAGCTCGACCCCCGTCGGGCGGCGCGAACGCGGTCGGCGGCAGTCCGCGAGGTCCAGCGTCGATTCGCTGCATGCCGCACGCCTCGACGAAGCCGCGCTTGCCGAGGTAGCTCCTCGAGTCTGCGTCGTCGTCCTGAGCCGACATCGTCGAGCGCCGTCCGGCCGTCGGCCCGCGCGTGCTCGCGAAACCGCGCGGAAGAGCGCGGTGCCGACGCCGCGCCGCCGGTACTCGCGGAGGACGCGAACGCTGATCCAGCCCTCGGGCCCGGCCAGGTCGTCCCCGTGCCGCTCGACGAACGCCGCGCCGACCGGCTCCCCGTCGAGCTCGGCGAGCAGGTCGACCCGCCCGGGAGCCTTGATGTGCTCCAGGTAGGCCGTACGCGCAGGCATGTGCTCCGGGTCGATCGCGCGGCGCAGGGCGAGGAAGACGTCGGCGTCCGCCTCGGATTCCACCCGCCGCAGCGCGATCATGGGATCACCCGCTCCGCTTCAGCTTCCCGTGCTTCTTCGCGTACCGCTCGCCGCGCGAGAAGATCCAGAGGCCGAGCGGAATCGAGACGGCGCCGATGATCAGCAGCGGCCACACGTCGGCCCAGGCGAGACCGGCCCCCTCGAGGATCGAATCGCGGATGCCGCGCAGCGCGTACGTCGCCGGCGAGATCACCGACAGCCACTGCATGAACTCGGGCAGCACCGAGACCGGGTAGTAGACGCCGGACACGACGAGCAGCAGCCCCTGGGCGATGAAGCCGAGCTGGGCGCCCTTCTCGGGCGAGATCAGCGCGCAGCACCGCGGTCATCATCCCGATCCCGAAGAACGAGATCGACGCGATGATCAGGATCGACAGCGCGGCAGCGAAGTTCGCCTCCTCCAGCGCGAGGTTGAAGAAGAGGGCGACGACGACGAAGAGCAGGATCGCCCGAACGAGCCCGTAGAGCACGGCGAACAGGCCGGAACCGCCGAGGTGCATCGCCCGTGACAGCGGCGCCATGAACGTGTACTCGATCGTCCCCTCCCAGCGCTCCCAGGCGACCGTTTCGGTGACGAACTCGAAGATGATCCCGAGGTACGCCCAGACGACCGCTCCGATCAGGAGCTGCGTCGTCGCCCGTTCGACGTCGATCTCGCCGCCGGTCGCCGCGAACCCCTCTGCGATGAAGACGATCGTGAGCGTGTTCGCCACGGTCCAGACGAAGAACGCGACGTCCCAGAAGAAGTAGCGCTTGGTCAGGTAGACGTTCCGCTCGACGACCCCGGCGAGGCCGATCAACTCGTGTCTCATCGTCATCGCCATGGCTCTCATGCGAACACCTCCCGGTCGTCGTCGTCCTCCACCTCGTCCTCGAACGTCCGCCCCGTCGCCGAGAAGAACGCCTCCTCGAGCGTGTCCGCGCCGTAGCGGCGCTTGAGGTCATCGGCCGGCTCGAGCGCGAGCAACCGGCCGCGGTCGAGAATCCCCACCCGCTCGGCGAGCGCCTCGGCTTCATCGAGGTCGTGGGTGCAGAGCAGGATCGTCGCATCGTGCGAGGCCCGCACCTCGCGGATGAACTCCTGCACCTCCTTCTTCGAGCGTGGGTCGAGGCCTGTCGTCGGCTCGTCGAGCAACAGGAGCACGGGCGAGGTCAGGAGCGCCCGCGCGAGCGCAACCTTCTGCTGCATGCCGCGCGAGAGGTTCTCCATCGGCTCGGTGCGGCGGTCCGCCGGGAACCCGACCTTGCCCAGGATGATCGGGATCTCACGGCGAGTCTGCGCGAGCGTCATCCCGTAGAAGCGGGCGGCGTAGTGGAGGTTCTCGGCCGACGACATCTTCTTGAAGAACGAGGCCTCGACCGAGACGCGGTTCACCAGTCGCTGCACGGCCTTCTGCTCGCGGAAGACGTCGTGCCCGAAGACGTGCGCGGTGCCCGCCGTCCCCGAGCAGCAGCGTCGAGAGCAGCCGGACCAGAGTCGACTTGCCCGACCCGTTCTGGCCCAGGATGGCGACGCACTCGCCGCGCGCCATCGTGAAGGTCACGCCGTCGAGCGCCGGAACGCGCCGCTTGGCGAACCGCCCCGCCTTGCGGTCGCGCCGCCCGAACTCCTTGCGGAGATTTTCGACGACGACGGCAGGCGGGTTCCCGTTACGCATGGCCGACGCCGTCACACGTTCGTTTTCCGTCATCAGATGCTCCTCCGAACCAACGCACTACCAGGACATGGCAAAGAGAGACCCGGGTGAGGCGGGCCTCGGCAACGAATGTCCTAGATACGAGCGAGCATCAGGCCGCCCAGGCTAGCAAAGCCACCCGCCAGCGTCCATCCTCCCGATTCGCTACGGTTTGGGCAGGCGTTCGCCGGCGCAGGCGGCCGCCGAGGCGATGGGGCCTCAGGACTCGACAGGAGTCCTGGGGCTTTTTTTGTTGGTCCAGCGGAAGGAGAGGAAGGGATGTCGGAGATCGAGGAGCGCCATTTCCTGACGAACGGCGGCGAGACGCTGCCCGACGCACGTGAGGCACTCGAGTGGGCGTCCGAGACGCGGGCGGCAATGGTCGACCTCAAGTTCTGCGACCTGCTCGGTACCTGGCAGCACATGACGCTACCGGTGCGGGCGTTCGACGAGTCGGCCTTCGACGAGGGGCTCGGCTTCGACGGCTCCTCGATCCGGGGCTGGCAGGGGATCTCCGAGTCCGACATGCTCCTCGTGCCGCAAGCGGAGACCGCGATCCTCGACCCGGCCACCGAGGCTCCGACGCTGTCACTCGTCTGCGAGATCGTCGACCCGGTCACGCGGGAGCCGTACCGCAAGGATCCCCGGCAGGTCGCGCGGCGCGCGGAGGAACACCTCCGCTCGACCGGAATCGCCGACACCGCCTACTTCGGCCCGGAGTGCGAGTTCTTCGTCTTCGACGATGTCCACTACGAGCTCGGGCCGAACCACTCCCACTACGCGGTCGACTCGGCGGAGGGGTACTGGAACTCGGGCAGGCCCGGGCTCGGCTACACCGCCCGGCCGAAGGAGGGCTACTTCCCGACCGCCCCCGCCGACTCCCTCCACGACCTGCGCACCGAGATGGTGCTGACGCTGGAGCGGCTCGGCATCGCGTGCGAATTCCACCACCACGAGGTCGCCTCGGGCGGCCAGTGCGAGATCGACCTGCGCTTCGACACGTTGACGCGCATGGCCGACCAGGTGATGACCTACAAGTACGTCGTCAGGAACGTGGCCCACCGGCACGGCAAGTCGGTGACGTTCATGCCCAAGCCGATCTTCGGCGACAACGGCTCGGGCATGCACACGCACCAGTCCCTCTGGAAGGAGGGGACCCCGCTGATGGCCGACCGGTCCGGCTACGCGGGTCTCTCGCAGCTCGCTCGCTCGTACGTTGGCGGCCTGCTCGCACACGCGCCGGCGCTGCTTGCGTTGTGCGCGCCGACGACGAACTCGTACCGGAGGCTCGTACCGGGCTACGAGGCACCGGTCAATCTCGTCTACTCGCAGCGCAACCGCTCAGCCTGCATCCGCATCCCGATGTACTCCGAGTCGCCGAAGGCGAAACGGATCGAGTTCCGCTGCCCCGACGCGGCGGCGAACCCGTATCTGGCTTTCTCCGCGATGCTGCTGGCCGGCCTGGACGGGATCGAGCGGGGCCTCGACCCGGGCGCCCCGTCCGACTACGACCTCTTCGAGGAGACGAACGGCGATGTTGCCCAGGTGCCCGGCTCGCTGACCGAGGCGCTCGACGCGCTCGAGGCCGATCACGAGTTCCTGCTCCGCGGTGACGTCTTCTCCCAGGACCTGATCGACACCTGGATCGCCTGGAAGCGCGAGGAGGCCGACGTCGTCCGCCTGCGGCCGCACCCGGCCGAGTTCACCCTCTACTACGACGCCTAGGAGGCCGGGTGATCAAGGTCGAAGCCATCGTCGTCCGCGAGCGCGTCGAGACGGTCATGGACGCGGTCGAGGAACAGACGGGCCACGTCGGCGTCACCGTCGTCGAGGCGGTCGGCCACGGGCGCGAGCGCGGGATCACGCACGAGTACCGCGGGCGGATCTTCGAGTCGCGCTTCCTGCCCAAGGCGCACCTCACGTTCGTCGTCCGCGACGAGATCGCCGAGCCGTCATGCGCGCGATCGCCGACGCCGCCCGTACCGGGCCACGAGAACGGGGACGGCATCTGCTGGTCGTCCCCGGTCTTCGACGTCACGCACCACCGCACCGGCATGAGACCTCGAGGAGGTCGAGGTCTGCATGACGACGAAGGAGCTCGCCGTCGCCGCCAGCACCATCTGGGTCGTCTTTGCGGCCGTGCTGGTGATGTTCATGCAGGCCGGCTTCGCCTTCCTCGAAGCGGGCCTGACGCGGATGAAGAACGTCGGCCACATCGCGGCCAAGAACGTGCTCATCCTCGCGCTGGCGTCCATCGTCTACTACCTGGTCGGCTTCGGCATCGCGTTCGGCGACGGCGGCAACGGCCTCGTCGGCGGCTCGGGGTTCGCCCCTTCGATCGACGAGCTCGTCACGGTCGGCAAGGAGCCGTTCTCCTGGTTCGCGGCGATCCCGGGGTCGGCCGGCTACCTGTTCGAGGTCGTCTTCTGCGCCGTGTCGCTGGCGATCGTGTGGGGCGCCATGGCCGAGCGGACGAAGCTGTGGGTGTACTTCGCCTTCGCCGGCGTCTACACGCTCATCTACTCGCTCGTCTCCCACTGGATCTGGAGCCCGGACGGCTGGTTGTTCGCGTTGGGCATGCAGGACTTCGCCGGCTCGACGGTCGTCCACCTGCAGGGAGCGCTCGCCGGCCTCGCCGGGGCGCTGCTCCTCGGGCCGCGAATCGGCAAGTTCGGCCACGACGGGAAGCCAAACGCGATCCCCGGCCACAACATGGCCTACACCACGCTGGGCGTGATCATCCTCTGGTTCGGCTGGTTCGGCTTCAATCCCGGATCGACGTTGAGCGTCGATTTCGGCGGCGTCGGTTTCTTCGCCTACGTCGCCCTGAACACGAACATCGCGGCCGCCGCCGGCGTGCTCGGCGCGGTCGTGACGTCATGGCTGGTGATCAAGAAGCCCGACCTCTCGATGATGCTCAACGGCGCCGTGGCCGCGCTCGTCGCGATCACCGCCGGATGCGCGTTCGTCGCCCCCTGGGCGGCGATCGTGATCGGGGCCGTCGCCGGCACGATCGTCGTCTTCGGCGTCCTGCTCGTGGAGCGCGTCGGCATCGACGACCCGATCGGCGCAATCGCGGCGCACGGCATGGCGGGCGTCTGGGGCACGCGTCGCACTCGGCTTCCTCACGCTCCCGGGCCAGGCGGAGAAGCTCGCGACGGGCACGGGCGGTCTTCTCTACGGGGGCGGCCTCCATCAGCTGGGGGTCCAGCTGCTCGGTCTCGCCGCCGTCGGCACGTTCACGTTCACCGCGTCCTTCCTCGTCCTGTTCCTGATGAAGGTCACGGTCGGCATTCGCACCGACGCGGAGGTCGAGGCCGCCGGGCTCGACGTCTCCGAGCACGGCATGTGGGGCTACCCCGAGTTCTACATTCCCGTGCCCGGCGGCTACGGCACCGAAACGCACGGCCATCTGATCGCGCACGGGACGCCACGCGCGACCCACGCGCCGCACGCGGTTCCCGAGCCTGTGCCTACACCGGCCAGCTGAGCTGGACCGTGGGGGGCGCCGTCGAGGCGCCCCCACGGCTCGTCACTCACGCGAGCGCGAATGTGACCGTGACGGTCGCGGCCGTCTCCTGCTGGCCGGGGACGATCGGCGTCCCCGCGTCGGAGGCAGCGGCCTTCTCCACCAGCGGCATGGGAGGAGCGCTGCTCTCGGCGATCGTCAGCACGCGGCCGAGCGTGCCGCCCGCTGCGCCTGCCAGCGTCTGCGCCCTTGCCCGAGCGTCCTTCACGGCCGCCTCGAGCGCCTGCTCGTAGAGCTTCCGAGCGTCGTCCGAGGTGAGCGAAGGGCCGTAGATCTGGTTTGCGCCCGCTCCCACCGCGGCGTCGATCGCGGCACCCGCCCGGCCCACGGCCGTGACACCGCTCACCGTGTTCGTGGCCACGTAGCCGTCGATTCGACCCTGCTCGGCCCAACGGGGCCAGACCGAGACGCTCTGCGTCTGGAGCTCGCCGACGCCGGCGTCGCGAAGCGCATCGAGCAGGCGCCGCATCGCCGCGGCGTTCGCCGCAAGTGCGGCCTGGGCGGTCGGCGCATGGCTCTCGACGCCGAACGACATCTCCGCCCGGTCGGGTGTCGAGCGAACCGCGCCGACACCGGTCACCGTCACCGTCCGGTCGGTCGCGGGCGGATCCGCGGCGCCGGCCCCTTCGGGACGGCCGATGACGCCCGCAAGGGCGGCAAGCGCGAGCAGGGCTGCGGCGGCGAGGACGAGGCGCTTCATCGGGGACCTCCGAGGTCGATGTCGACCCAGATACGCCGCCGACGGGCGCCGCGTCACACGTCCATGAACCGCTCGCGCGCGGTGCGGATCGCCTCGTGCACGCCGCCGGGGCCCGGTCCGAGGCGGGGCAGGCTCTCGGGCGGCGGCTCGAAGGACCCGTCGCGGACGCTTGCGGCGACCTGCTCGTGCGCGTCGCGGAACGGCATGCCCTCCCGCACGAGGCCCTCCGCGGCGTCGGTCGCCCGCAGAAGGGGATCGGCAGCTGCCGCGGCAAGGCGCTCGCGGTCGACTTCGAGCCCGCTGACGAGCACCGTCAGAGCGCGCAGCGCGAGGCGGACGTCGCGCCGTGTCGCGAAGACCGGCGGCTTGTCCTCCTGCAGGTCGCGGTCGTACGCGAGCGGCAGCCCCTTGAGCGTCGCCAACAGGCCTGTGAGCCGGCCGATCTGCGTGCCGGCCTTGCCACGGACGAGCTCGGCGACATCCGGGTTCAGCTTCTGCGGCATCATCGAAGAGCCGGTCGCCGCGCTTTCGGGGAGGCGGGCGAAACCGAACTCGGAGGACGCCCAGAGGACGATCTCCTCCCCCATCCGGGAGAGGTGGGTGAAGAGGACGGCGGCCGCGTAGAGGAAGTCGAGGGCGAAGTCGCGGTCGGCGACCGCGTCGACCGAGTTCCGCATCTGGTTCGGCGGAGCGGGCAGATCGAGCGTCGAGCCGGCGACAGCGCCCGCGCCGAGCGGGCTCTCCGCGGCCACCTCCGCCGCGGCGGCGAAGCGCGTCCGGTCGCGGTCGAGCATCTCCACCCAGGCGAGCAGGTGATGGCCCAGGGTCAAGGGCTGCGCCCGTTGCAGGTGCGTATAGCCGGGCATCACCGTGTCGGCCTCGGCCTCTGCGAAGGAGAGAACGACGCGCGCCAGGGAGTCGATCTCCTCGCGCGCCTCGGCGCAGGCATCGAGCACGTACAGGCGGAGCGCCGCGGCAACCTGGTCGTTGCGGGAGCGGCCGGCGTGGATCTTGCGGCCGACGTCGCCGAGCAGCCGCTCGATCGCCGTGTGGACGTCCTCATCGGCGGGGTCGAGACCTCCGTCGACGGCGATCCGGGCGAGGGCGGTCTCGGCCTCGTCGAGCTCCTCGGCGGTCAGGATGCCGGCCGCGTGCAGCCGCCGTGCATGCTCGGCCGTCGCCTCGCAGTCGTAGAACAGGAGCTCGGCGTCGTCGGCGCGCAGGAACTCCCACACCGCCGGGTCGAGCTTGCTCCCGGCGCCAACCCGTCCTGCCCAGAGACTCACGCGCGCATCTTCGCGCGCGCGCGCGCTGCTGCCAACTCCGTCTCGAGCGCGGCGATGCGGATGAAGCCCTCGGCCGCCTGGTGGGGGAATGTCTCGCCGCTGCCGTAGGAGGCGAGCTGCTCGGCGTAGAGCATGTGCTCGGAGCGGCGCCCGGTGACGACTGCCGCGTTCGGGCGCAGCTCGAGCCGCACCTCGCCGGTGACGAGCTCCTGCGTCGCGTCGACGAACGCGTCGATCGCCTCGCGCGCCGGGCTGAACCACTGGCCCTCGTAGACGAGCTCCGTCCAACGCTGCTCGAGCGGCCGCTTCAGTCGTGCTTCGTCCTTCGTCAGCACGACGTCCTCGAGGGCGGAGTGGGCTGCGATCAGCGCGATCGCCGCGGGCGCCTCGTAGACCTCGCGACTCTTGATGCCGACGGCGCGGTTCTCGATCATGTCGATCCGCCCGATCCCGTAGGCACCCGCGAGCGCGTTCAGCTGCGCGATCAGCTCGGGCAGCGGCAGCTCCTCGCCGTCGAGCGAGACGGGGACACCGCGCTCGAAACCGACGATCACGTCGACCGGCGCCGGCGCTCCCGACGGATCACCCGTCAACGCGTACGGCTCCTCCGGGGGCGCCGCCCACGGATCCTCGAGCACGCCGGCCTCGATCGCTCGCCCGAACAGGTTCTCGTCGATCGAATACGGGGAGGCCTGGGTCGCCTGGACGGGGATCCCCTGCTCGAGCGCGTAGGCGATCTCCTCGTCGCGCGTCCAGACGCGGTCGCGCAGCGGAGCGATCACCGTGACACCCGGATAGTGGGCCTTGAACGCAAGCTCGAAGCGGAGCTGGTCGTTGCCCTTGCCGGTGCAGCCGTGGACAACCGCCTCGGCTCCCAGCTCGACCGCCAGCTCGGCGACCGCCTGAGCGATCACGGGGCGTGAGAGCGCCGAGACGAGCGGGTATTTCCCCTCGTACAGCGCGTTCGTCTTGATCGCGCGTGCGCACTGCTCCTCGGCGAAGGCGGCTCGCCGGTCGACCAGCACGACGTCGTCCGCACCCGCGGCTCGGCCGCGCGCGATCGACTCGTCGAGGTCGAACTCCTGGCCGACGTCGACGAGGACGGCAACCACTTCGTCGAAGCCGTACAGGTCCTCTTTCAGCCAGGCGACGATGCAACTCGTGTCGAGGCCGCCGCTATAGGCGACCACTGCCGTACGTCCCACTACGCGGCTCCTTCGAGCAGATGTCCGAGCAGCTCGTCGCGCAGCGCGACGGCCGAGGTCCCGTTCCGCGCGGCGACGAAGATCGTGTTGTCGCCCGCCACGGTGCCCGCGACGCCGGGATGCATGCCCTCGTCGATCGCCTGCGCGAGCGCGCTGGCGTATCCCGACGGCGTCGTGATCACCACCAGCGTTCCGGCGGCCTCCACGGCGGTGCCGTAGCGGCGCATGGCAGCGGCCAGCGCGCGCAGACGATCCGCGTCGCTCGCCCCTGAGGATGCATAGACGAGCCGCCCGGACGGAGCGCGCACCTTGACGAGGCCGAGCTCGGCAACGTCTCGCGACACCGTTGTCTGCACGACGTCGAAACCGGCCTCGTGCAGGGCTTCTGCCAGCTCGCCCTGCGTCGAGATAGCCTGCTCACGCACGAGCCGCACGATCGCCGCCTGCCGTTCTCGCCGGCTCATATGCATAAGCGTAGCACTTTATGCAGTCACGGCCGTTCGACCGATCTCGGCCCGGATCCCGTGAGTCGTCGAGCCGACCGCCGCCAGCAGCTTGGGCACGATGCCGCCTTCCAGCACGCCTTCGCGGATCAGCCGCAGTGCCGCGGCCGCCGCCAGCTCCTCGGCGACATCGCCGTCGACGAGAACACCCGGCACGTCACTGGCGAAGACGATGCGGGAAGCCCCGAGGCCGACCGCGAGGGCGGCAGCAGCCTCGTCCGCATTCACGTTCAGCGGTCCTGCGGCGAGCGGCAGCACCACCGGAATACCGCCGGCGGCGAGCGCGTCGAGAACAGCCGGTGGGGCACACGGCAACGGATTGCCGACGAGGCCGAGCCCGGCTGCACGCGTGGCGAGCAGGCCGATCTCGTCGCCGGCGAGCGGCACGGCCGGCCGGCCGATCGCCGCGCACACCTCCGCGTTCACGGCAGCGAGCGACTCGCGGACGACCTCGAGGCCCGCCACGGTCGTCACGCGGCGACCCGCCACGAACCGGACGGGGATTCCGCGCCGCTCCATCGCCGCTGTGATCTGCGGCCCTGCGCCGTGCACGACGACGACCTCGTGACCGTTGGCATGCAGCTCGAGCGCACGCCAGGCGGCCTCGGCCGCGACACGGCCGCCGAGCTTGAGCACGACCCGCGTCACGTCGTGTACCTCGAGTTCAGGCTGACGTAGTCGTGAGAGAGGTCGGAGGCGAGGTACGACGCGCTGCCCTTGCCGAGGCCGAGACCGAGCTCGATGCGGCAGACGGCCCCGGTAGGCGGCGCCTGCCGGCCGGTGGGTGCGCCGTCCGCGAACACCGTCGTGCCGTCGAAGGTGAGTTGCAGCAGATCCGGGTCGAGCTGGGCAAAACCGCCGTTGAACGGGGCCGACCCCGCCGCCGCGAGCACGCGGCCCCAGTTCGGGTCACGCCCGAAAGCGGCAGTCTTGACCAGCGGCGACGTGGCGACCCGACGCGCGACGGCGAGCGCCTCGGCCTCGGAGGAAGCCCCTGAGACGGCGACCTCCAGCAGCACGGTCGACCCCTCGCCGTCCTCGACGATCTGCCGCGACAGCGCCGCGCAGACCTCTCCCAGCGCCTCCGCGAACGCTTCGTCCTGCGCTGGGCTCCGGCTCGCCCCGCTCGCGCCGTTGGCGAGCAGGACGACGGCGTCGTTGGTCGAGCACTCCCCGTCGACCGAGATCCGGTTGAACGAGGTCTCCACCGCCGGGCGCAGGAACGCGAGCGGCTCGCCCGGCTCGAGCGGATAGTCCGTCGTCAGCACGGCGAGCATCGTGGCGAGGCAGGGGTGGATCATCCCGGCGCCCTTCGCCATCCCGCCGACCGCGAAGCCGTCGCGCGTGCGCCACCGCGAGCTTCGGCCCCGAGTCCGTGGTCAGGATCGCCTCGGCCGCGTCGTCGCCGCCGTCCGGCGCGAGCGCGTCTGCGGCGGCCAATACGCCGGGCACGAGAACGTCCATCGGCAGGTGGACGCCGATCACGCCGGTCGAGAGCACCATGACTTCTTCCGGAGCGAGACCAAGCGCGCCCCCGGCGGCGGCTGCAGTCTGCTCCGCGTCGGCGATTCCTTGCGCGCCGGTGCCCGCGTTGGCGACGCCGGCGTTGATCACCACCGCCTGCGGCTCGGCCGTCTCGAGATGCCGCTTCGAGACGAGCACCGGAGCTGCCAGCACGCGGTTCACGGTCCACATCGCGCCGCCCACGGCAGGAGCGGTAGGAGCGCACGAGGGCCACGTCCGGCCGGGCGCGCCGGATACCGGCGTGGACGCCGGAGGCAAGGAACCCCGTCGCAGTGGTGACGCTCACACCAGGACCCCGGACAGTCGTAGCCCCGCGGTCTCGGCGAAGCCGAACAGCGCGTTGACGTTCTGCACCGCCTGGCCCGCCGCGCCTTTGCCGAGGTTGTCGATCGCGCAGATGACGACGGTCCGGCCCGTCAGCCGATCGTCGAAGACGCCGATCTCCGCCCCGTCCGTGTGCTGAACCCGTGCAAGCTCGGGAACCGTCCCTTCGGGGAGGACCGTGACGAGATGGCTCTCGGCGTACGCGTCGAGCAGGAGCTCGCGCAGGTCGGCTCCCTTCGAGCGGACGTAGCAGGTGGCGATCAAGCCGCGGCGGACGGGCAGCAGATGAGGGACGAAGGCGACCGGAAAGCCGAGCCGAGAGGCAATCTCGGGCGCGTGCCGGTGCTCGCCGACGTTGTACGGCGACACGTTCTCGAGCACGAAGCCGGCGTGTGCGTTCGGTGTGAGCGACCTGCCCGCCCCGGTCATCCCCGACTTCGCATCGACGACGACCGAGTCGGGGTCGACGTCCTCGCGCAACGGCCAGAGCGCGAGCAGCGTCGCAGTCGCGTAGCAGCCCGGGTTGGCGACGAGGTCGCCCGTGGGCGCCCCGAGCTCGGGCAACCCGTAGCACCAGCGCGAGAGCTCAGCCGGCCGCGGGTGCGCGAAGCCGTACCAGTCCTCGTACACGACCGGGTCGAGGAAGCGGTGCGCGCCCGAGAGGTCGACGACGACGCCGCGCGCAGGCGGCTCGATCGCCGCGGCCTGCTCGTGCGGCAGGCAGAGAAAGGTCACGTCCGCGCCGCAGGCGAGCGCCGCGTCGTTGGTGATGAAGCGCGGCACCCGGCGACCGCCGTTGCGGTTGAGACGGGGGTCGAGCGCGGTCGCGTCGCATCCGGCGAGCGAATCCGACCCGACGGCGTGCAGCTGGAGCTCGGGATGCCCGAGCACGCGATCGAGGGTCTCCTGGCCCGTGTACCCGGAGCCGCCGACGATGCTGACCGAAGCCATCTGCATAGTATGCCTGAAGAATGCTCGATATGCAGATGTGGTGCCGATTAGGCTTCGTCACGCATGCACATCAGGCTCGTCGACACGCGCGCGCGCGACGCATACCTCGCCGGTCACATCCCGGGCGCCGCTCACCTCGACCCCGAGCGCGACCTGACCGGCGAGATCGGAGACGCCTCCCGCGGGCGCCATCCGCTCCCCGAGACGAGCGATCTTGCTGCGGCGTTCGGGCGCGCCGGAATCGACCCGGAGACCTTCGTCCTCGCCTACGACGAGGGCACAGGGTGGGCTGCGCGCTGCTGGTGGCTGCTGCGCCACCTGGGGCACGCCGCGGCCGGAACGTTCGATCTCCGCTCCTATCGCGGGCCGCTGGAAGCCGGAGAGAGTCCCGTTGCAGGGACAGTCCGCCGGGCTTTCTGCCCCGCGTCCGCACCGACGACGTGATCGAGGCGGAGGAGATCCTCGCCCGGCTCGAGGACTCGTCACTCGTCCTGCTCGATGCCCGCTCCCGGCCGCGCTGGCGCGGTGACGAGGAGCCGCTCGACCCCGTCGCAGGACGAATCCCGGGCGCGCGCAACGCCTTCTTCGAGGAGCCGCTGCCCGCCGGGTCGATCCATCCGCCCGAGGTCGCCGTCTACTGCGGATCGGGAGTCACCGCCGCGGTGCAGGTGCAACGCCTCGTCCTCGCCGGACGCGAGGACGCCCGCCTCTATCCCGGCTCGTTCAGCGAGTGGTGCCGGCGCGAGGGCTACCCGATCGAGCGGGGCGAGCCGTGACGCGTGTGGTGCTGTGCGACGTCGGCCCGCGCGACGGCCTTCAGAACGAGGCCGACATCCTGGCCCCCGCAACGCGCGCGGAGCTCGCCAACCGGCTCGCCGCGACCGGCCTGCCGCGCGTCGAGGCGGCGAGCTTCGTCCGCGACGACCTCGTGCCCCAAATGGAAGGCGCCGAAGAGGTCGCCGCCGCGCTGACGCCGAACGGCCCGACGGTCTTCGCCGGCCTCGTGCTCAACGAACGCGGCTACGAGCGGCTGCGGGAGACGCCCCTCCAGGAGGTGCACGTCTCCTTCGCGGCGACCGAGACCTTCCAGCAACGCAACGCCGGTTCCTCCGTCGAGCAAGGACTCGAGGGCGCAGCGCTGATCGTCGCGCCGCGCCCACGAGGACGGCCGCCGCGCGACCGTGACGATCGGCACGGCGTTCGGCTGCCCGTTCGAGGGCGAGGTGGACGCGGGTCGCGTCCTCGACCTCGCCGGCCGCGCGGCCGCAGCGGGCGCAGACGAGGTCCTCCTTGCCGACACGATCGGCGTCGGCGTGCCCGCGCCAGGCGCGCGCGCTCGTCGCCGGCGCGCTCGCAAACGGCATTCCGGTCGGCGTGCACCTACATGACACGCGTAACACGGCTGTCGCCTGCGCCTGGGCCGCCGTGGAAGCCGGCGCAACGGTGCTCGACGGCTCGGTGGGCGGGGTCGGGGGCTGTCCGTTCGCGCCACGCGCGACCGGAAACGTCGCAACCGAGGATCTCGTCTACCTGCTCGAACGAGAAGGCGTCGACACGGGGGTCGACCTCGACGCGCTGATCGCCGTCGCGGAATGGCTCGCCCGCGTCCTCGGGCGTGACCTACCGGGACGCGTCTACCGCGCGGGCGGGTTTCCCCGTAGGGGCCGGGCTCCGCCCGGCCCGGGCGACCCAGAAGGGTCGCTCCTACGCCGCGTTGGTCGCGGCTTCGTGCGCCTCGAGCGACGGCAGGTAACGCCGCCACGTCTCCGGCACGCGGTGCGCCGCCAGCCGGATGAAGAGCACGGGGGCCGGAGGCTTGGGCTGGCGCGCAAGCGTCATCGACGCCTCCTCGAGCAACCGGTCACCTTTGCGCAGGTTGCACGGCGCGCAGGCGGTGACGACGTTCTCCCAGACGGAATCCCCGCCGCGCGAGCGCGGCACCACGTGGTCGAGCGTGAGCCGATGCGATGAGTCGCCGCAGTAGACGCAGCGGAAGCCGTCGCGGGCGAACAGCGCCCGCCGCGAGATCCGCCGCTTGACCGCCCGGGGAACGCGGACGTACACCCGTAGCCGGATCACGTGCGGCCAGACGATAGGTGGTGGTTGCCGCAGTGAGCGGCCGGTCGAGGCTCTCGAGCACCTCGGCCTTGCCCTTCCAGACGAGGACGTGCGCGCGTCTGACCGAGCACACGTTGAGCGGCTCGTAGCTCGCATTCAGGACGAGTACCTGCTCCAAGTCGCGGCAAGCGTACCAGCTGGCCCGCAGCCTGGAATTCGCTGAAACGCGAATCCCAGGCGCAGAATCCGCTGCAGCCGCGCAGCTGGACGCGCTCGCGCGGATCCGCGACGCGAACACCCCTGAAGGCGTCCGCTTCGCGGCCGCGGCGCGCGCGTTCACAGCGAGCTCTACGCGCGGGCGGCCTTTCGATCCGCTTTGCGGCGGTGCATGTCGCGGGCGGCGCGCAGCAGCAGCTCGGCCGGCCGCTCGCCGGGTCGCGCGCCGACGGCGCCGTAGCTCGCGCCCTGGAAGAGAGCGGCCAGGTCGGGTGGGAACGGCACCGCGTCGACGGCAGCCGCGATCTGCGCGCCGCGCTCGAGGCGCGTCGGCCTCCGCGACACCGGGAAGAACGGCGACGAACTCGTCCCCGCCGAGCCGCGCCGCCAGCTCCCCGGCGGCGACGTGGGCTGCCAGTGCCCGCGCGGATTCGACGATCAGACGGTCGCCGGCGGCGTAGCCGAGAACGTCGTTCGCGGCCTTGAGACCGTCGAAGTCGAGGAGCAACAGGGAGAGCGGCAACATCCCGTCGACGCGCTCCAACTCGTCCTCGAGCGCCCGCCGGTTGCCCAGCCCCGTCAGCGAATCGGTGTACGCGAGCCGGCGCAACTCCGTGCGGATGTGCGCTCCGTGCAGTGCCACGGCCGCCAGCCCGGCGAACGTGGCGAGCGCATCGGTCTCGTCGCGGTCGAAGGGCGGGCCGTCCCGACGGAGCACGGTGAGCGAGCCGAGCTCGATCCGATGGGCGACGAGCGGCAGGCGCACGAGCCAGCGACCGGCCGACGGGCCGCCGCGAGGCAGCAGCTCGGCCTCACCCGCCAGCGCGGCGCGGAGGGCTTCGGGGTCTGCCTCGTCGAGCTCGACGTCGTCGAAGGGCACGACGAGGCGCAGCAGCGCCGGAATCCGGTCGCGTACGCGCTCGGGCCCGTCGGCCACGAGCAGCTCGTAGACGAGCCCGGGGATGCGACGGTAGGGGTCGTGGCGGGCGCGGCCGAAGTCCTGCCGCTCCCACGCCGCAGGCGCCCGGAGCATGTCGCCATGCTGACGATTGCACTGTGCGGGGGCCATCCCTCGAACGGGGGAGCACCAGCCGGAAAAGACGCTGGTAGCGAGCTTCTCGCAGCGGCTTGCGGCGACGAAGCGGCGAGGGCCGCGAACGCGGCCCGCTTCAGGGGTTTGCGCGTCGCGGATCCGCGGATGAGCGGATTCGCGACTGCGCCGGTAGCTAGCGCGCCATCGCCCGCTCGACTGCTTCCTGCTCCTCGGGCGAGAGCGGCACCGAGGCCGTTCCCCGGTCGAGCTCCTTGACGTAGATACGCGCGTAGTCGCGTCCCTGGATCGCCGTGACGACCGTACCGGTGCGCGTCGCATCGAGGAATGCGTAGGACGCCGACTGCTGGCCGCCCGTGTCCTCGTAGGCGTCGTAGCGGATGACCGACGTGTTGGTGATCGCCCCGTCCACGCGCCGGTCGACGCGCGACAGGCCCGCGGCAACCTCGTCCACGGCCCGGTGGAGGTCGTCGATCCGGCCTTGCAGCGAGACGGCGAAGTCGACGAGATCTTGCGTGCGCCCTCCGAGCAGCACGTTCTGCGCGGCCCGCAGCCGGCGCAGGCGGATCCACAGCAGGGCGACCGCCGCGAGCGCGAGAACGGCCACGGCGCACGCGGCGAGTGCGACCCCGAGGGCGAGGCTCACGGCGCCGCGAGCGAGAAGATCACCGGGAACTCGGCGCTGTTGTTCGCCTTGTTCGTCTCGCCCTGAACGGGCAGCACGGCAACCTGAATCTTCACCGGCTCACCGATCGGAACCTCGCCGAAGTCGCGGAAAATCACCGTCTTCGTCGTTCCCGGGTCGATCAGGTCGATCGTCGCCGTCTTGGCGATCGGCGAGGGCTCCTTCGGGATCGTGAGCGTCACCTTGACCGAAACTTCCTGGAAGTCACCGGAGTTGGTGACTCCGACCTCGAAGCCGAGGTCGGTCGAGACCTGGATCGTCGTCTCAGTGGTGAGCGACAGCGTCTGGCCGCTCGGCTGTGCCCGGACGTAGGCCAGGCTCGAGCCGTGGGCGCCCGTCTGGGTGCCGCCCGTCGAGGCACCGTGGATTCGCTGCCAGATCGCGCTCATCGAGCGGGCGCTGTAGAGCTCGGCGTTCTCGACGAAGTTGGAATCGGGGACGGAGACGCCGTCGATGTCGTGCGTCCTCCAGAACGAGTTCCGCCGGCTTGCGGAAGAAGTCGTCCCAGACGACGTCGCTCGAGGTCAGCCGCAGGCCCTGCTCCGACAGCAGTTGCCCCGCGGCGGTCGCGTCCTTCGAGGCCTTCGTCGACTTGAACACGTTGAGCATGCCCTGGAGCCCGATGACGCGCATCTCGAGCGAGTCGTTCGCGTACTCGCTCTCGGGGGTGACCGGTCCCGGCGGATCGAGGTCGCCCGCACGCGTGACGTCGAGTTGCTGGCGCTCGATCAGGCCGGTGAGGCTGGTCTCGAGCTCGTCCTGCTTCAGCCCCGGCGTCGTGAGCAGCTCGGCCAGCTCCTGGCCGATCTGGCCCGAGTCGGTCGCGATCGGACGCAAGTCACTCATGTAGTCGTCGTAGGCGCCGCGCTGGCGGTCGCTGGCGCACCCCTGCGCCCAGACGACGACGAGCACCACGAGCAGAATCGCGAACGCGATCAGGCCGATCAGGCGCAGGAGGGGCGTCAGCCCGCCCGAGCGCAGACGCGGCCCGCGCGGCCCCTCTCCCGAGGGTCGGCGGCTGGTCTCCTCGCGGGCGGGCGCCTCCCGGGTCGCTCCCTCGTCGAAGAAGTCGAAGTCGAGGATGTCGTCGTCGTGCGTGGTCATCCGCGCCTCGCCTGCGCCGCCACTCTACGGGATCGGTCGGCTGTAGGGGCGACCCTCCGGGTCGCCCGGGCCGGGCGAAAGCCCGGCCCCTACGAGCGCTCCGGAGGACCCTTTCGGCCTGTGGCGAAGAGGCGGAGGCTGATGTCGTCGTCCGCTCACGCCGCAGAGCTCGGCCTGGTCCTCGACCGTTATCGCCCACTGCGGCCGCTCGGTCGCGGCGCCTCCGGCTCGGTCTGGCTGGCACGCGACGAGCGGACCGGACTCGACGTCGCGCTCAAGATCGTCACCCGCGAGGGGAAACGAGAGGCGCGTGCGGCCCGCGAAGCCGAAGCTGCGGCCCGTTTGCGCCATCCGCGCTGCGTTCGCGCCTACGACTTCGGCAGCGACGCCGGGCACGTGTACATCGCGTACGAGTACGTACAGGGAAAGACCTTGCGGGAGGCACTTCGCGCGGGCGAGCTCACCGACGCGCAGGCGATCGAGGCTGCCGCGCAGGTGCTCGACGGCCTCGCTCACGCACACGCAAACGGCATCGTCCACCGCGACGTCAAGCCGTCGAACGTGCTCCTCGAGCCCGGCGAGCCGGTATCGGTCCGTTTGCTCGACTTCGGACTGGCCCAGCTCGACGAGGCCGACACGCTGACCGCCGTAGGCGATGTTCCCGGCACGCTCGCGTACATCGCACCCGAGCGCCTCACCGGCGGAGACGCGACCGAGGCGACCGACGTCTGGGCCGTCGGAGTGATGCTCTGGGAGGCGCTTGCCGGCACGCACCCGTTCTGGGGAGTGCCGCTGCCTCAGGTCGCGGCGGCGATCGAGTCGGGTGCGCCGCCGCTCACGCGCGAGCGCCCCGATCTGCCCAAGCCGCTGCTCGCGGCAGTCTCGCGCGCGCTCGACCCCACTCCAGGCCGACGGCCCCGCGCCGCGGCGCTCGCCGACGACCTCCGTGTCGCACGGTCGGCAGAGCGGCGCGCCCGCAAGCCGCCCAAGCGCCCGCGGAGCGAAGCGCCGGCTCCGGCACCGGCGAGGGCGGTGCCGCTCGAGGCGCGCGTCGTCCCCGCTGCGCTCGCCGGCGTGGCAGCCCTCGCGGGGGCGCTGCTGCTTCCATTCTGGCCCCCCGGCCTGGTCATAGCCCTCGCAGCCGCAGCCGCGCTGACCACTCTGCGCTTCCCGCGGCTGGGGCTGGCGATCGCGCTCTTCGTACCGGTCTTCCCGCTCGGCAACGTGGCGGCCGCGGCGGCGGCGGTCTACGGCGCGCTCGCGCTGGGCTGGCTCGCGCTCTCATGGCGCGACCCCCGTGCCGGACTTGCCTTCTGCGCCGGGCCGCTGTTGGCGCCGTTCGGCGGCCTGGCGCTGCTCCCGCTCGCGGTGCAGCCCGCCCGCGGCCCCGTTCGCCACGCGGCCCATGCGGCCGTCGGCGTCCTCGCGGCCGCTGCCGTCGCAGGCCTTCGCGCTGACTCGCTCCCGCTCACGGGCGCGACGGTGGACGACCTCGGCATCGCCGCCAGCGAGCAGCCCGCAGAGGTCGGCGCCGCGCTGATCGACGGTCCTGGCGCACAACCGGGACCTGGTCGCCGTTGCGCTGGTCCTCGCCGTCTCCTCGATCCTCCTCCCCTTCGCGCGAAGCCGCGGCCCCCGGTGGATCGCGGCCCTCGGAGTCGCGCAGGTGGCGGCGCTGCTCGCCACGGCACCCTCCTCTGCCTGGCTCTCGCTCGCGCTCGGCACCTGCGCCCTCTGCGCGGCACTGGCCCTTAGACCTCATTTCAAGCTGAAGCCTGGTGCCGCCGGAACCGCTCTGAGCGAGCCCCGCCGGCGAAGCGTCATTCTGAAATGAGGTCTTAGAACCGCTCGGTAGACTGGCCCCCCGGAGGGGGCCTCCCCGGACTATGAGCGTCCTGCGCAGCATCGAGAGCAAGATCGAGGGCCTCTTCGAGGGAGTCTTCGGGCGGGCGTTCAGGACACACGTGCAGCCCGTCGAGCTTGCCCGCAAGCTGGCCAAGGAGATGGACGAGCACCGTTCCGTCTCGGTCTCCCGGGTCTACGTGCCGAACGAGTACACCGTCTATCTGTCCCCCGGTGACCGGCAGCAATTCGCCTCGTACGAGGGCTCGCTCGTCGGCGAGCTGCAGGAATACCTCGCAGAGCATGCACGCCGCGAGGCGTACGCCCTGTTGACGCCGCCGCAGGTGCTGATCACGACCGACGAGGACCTCGCCACCGGCGAGTTCGGCATCGCCACCCGCGTCGTCCAGCCCGCGGTGCCGTTGCCGAAGGCTGCAGCGGCGGCAAGCGCCGAGCCGGCGGCAACGATGATCTACCGGCCGCGCGCCCCGATCGTGCCCGAGGCCGTCGAGCAGCCGCCGGCGGCGGTCGAGCGTGAGGTCGTGACGCTTACCGTCGACGGGCGCTCGTACCCCGTCACGGCACGCCAGGTCGTGCTCGGACGCTCCCGCGAATGCGACATCCGGGTCGCGGACGCGAACGTCTCGCGGCGGCACGCGGAGGTGCGTCAGGAGGGCGCGACGCACTGGGTCGTCGACCTCGGCTCGACCAACGGGACGGAGGTGAATGGGCGCCGGGTGGAGCGGGAGAAGCTCTCCGACGGCGACCGCATCACGATCGGGTCGACCGATGTCGTCTTCGGGCGCTCGCTGCCGTGACGGACGCGATCGAGGTCGACGAGGCGCTGCTCGCGCTGAAGGTCGCGTTTCTCGTGCTGCTCTACCTCTTCATCTGGCTGATCGTTCGCTCCGCGACGCGCGACCTGAAGGTGGCGCCGCAGGAGAGCATCATCCTCGGGCCCGACGAGGCGGCACGTCTGCGCGCAGAGATCGCGCCCCGCTCCGTGCGCCTGGTCGTCCTCGCCAGCCCCGCGCTCCAGCAGGGCGCGACCGTCGAGATCGTGGTGCCGACGCACGTCGGCAGGGGCGCCGAGAACGGCCTGCGACTCGACGACGACGACTTCGTCTCGAGCCGTCACGCCCGCCTCGACCCGCGGCCGGACGGCCTGTGGGTGGAGGACGTCGGCTCGACGAACGGCACCTACGTCAACGGCGCCCGCGTGACGACGGCGCGGCTGCTCCAGTCGGGTGACGTCGTCCGCATCGGCCAGACGGATTTACAGGTGGCGGCGTGAGGGTCGGCCGCACCGCCGTTCGCAGCGACACCGGGCGACGCCGGCTGCGCAACGAGGACGCGTTCGTGTGCGCGCCGCCGTTGTTCGCCGTCGCCGACGGAATGGGCGGGGCGCAGGCCGGTGAGCTCGCCTCGCGGCTCGCAGCCGCCTCGCTCGAGGAGCTTCCACCCGGCCAGGGCGGCGAGGAGGTCGCCGCCGGTCTGGTGCAGGAGGCAAACGCCCGGATCTACCGGCGCGCGGTCGAGGATCCGGCCGCGGCCGGGATGGGCACGACGATGACGGCTGCGCTGGTCGACGGCGCCGCCGGCGCCGTCGCGCTCGCCCACGTCGGCGACTCGCGCGCCTATCTGGTGCGCGGCGAGGAACTGGAGCAGCTGACCGCCGACCACTCGCTCGTCGCCGAGCTCGTCCGCAGCGGCCGCCTGACCCAGGAGGAAGCGGACAATCACCCTCAGCGCTTCGTGATCACACGCGTGCTCGGCACCGACCCCGACGTCGACGTGGACACGCTCACGGTCGAAGCCGAGCCGGGCGACCTCTTCCTCATCTGCTCCGACGGGCTGACCTCGATGCTCCGCGACGAGGACATTCTCCAGATCGTCGACGCCGCCGGCCGTGACCCCGAACTCGCCGCTCGCACGCTCGTCGATGCGGCCAACGAGGCGGGCGGCGACGACAACATCACCGTCGTCGCGTTCGAGCTCGTCGAAGGGGAGGAGCCCACCGGGACGGTGCAGCCTGCCGACGAAACGGCAGAGCATCTGCCGGCCGTCGACGAGCCGGCAATCGCACCCGTTTCGGAGGCACCGGTCAAGCGTCACGGGGCGGGCAAGGGCGGGCGGCTGCTGGCGCTCGCCGCCATCCTGCTCGCGCTCGCCGCGGCTGCGTTTCTGCTCTGGTGGGGGATCGCCGGGTGAACGTCGCGCGCCTTCGGCTTGCTCCCGCGGGGGAAACCATGTTTCCCCCACGAGCCCCCTTCTTCCCATCTTGTGTGGGGGAACCTCCCGGTTCCCCCACACCCCCTCCACTGTTCATCGGCCAAGAGGCTGGCCGATGAACGCGCGGAACCGGGAGCTGTTCAACCTCGTCTTCGCCGGCCTGGTCGCCTTCGCCGCCTTCGCGGCGACCTCGATCGCTCTGACCGATGTGCTCCTGCCACCGGCGCTGGCGTGGGCCGGAGTACTCGCGGGGCTCTACCTGGTCGCGCACGTCGTCGTGCGCCGGACGGTCCCCTTTGCCGACCCGACTCTGCTGCCGATTGCCGGCCTGCTCACCGCCGTCGGCCTGACGATCATCTACCGCCTCAACCCCGAGGACGCCCGGCGACAGGTCGCGTGGGTCGCGGTCGGCCTGGGAGTCTTCGCCGCGACGCTCGTCTGGCTGCGCTGGGACTACCGCGCGCTCGAGCGCTACAAGTACGTCTTCGGAGTCACCGCCATCGTGCTCCTGCTGCTGCCGTCGATGCCCGGGCTCGGGCACGAGGTGAACGGCGTCCAGCTCTGGGTGAAGGCCGGGCCGCTGCAGTTCCAGCCCGGCGAGCTGGCGAAAATCTTCCTGATCGTCTTCCTCGCCGCGTACTTGCGCGACAAGCGCGAGGTGCTCGCGCAGGGGCGGATCAAGGACTTCGGGCCGCTGCTCGCAATCTGGGGTGCGGCGATGCTCGTGCTCGTGCAGACGAGCGACCTCGGCTCCGCCCTGCTCACCTTCGGAATCTTCCTCGGCATGCTCTATGCGGCGACCGGCCGCGCGCTGTACGTCGCCGCCGGGCTCGTTCTGTTCTTCGCCGGCGCCGCGGCGCTCTACAACGCGCTCGACCGCGTGCAGCAACGCGTGCTGGTCTGGCTCCACCCATGGACGGACGAGCGGGTGCCGTGCATGGTCAGCGGCGGCGTTGATTTCCGTCAGAACTGCGACTCGTACCAGCTCGTCAAGAGCCTCTACTCGATCGCGAACGGCGGGTACGGCGGGACGGGCCTCGGGCGCGGCACCTTCACGACGGTCGACGGAAGCGAGATCATCCCGCACCTCAACACCGACTTCGTCTACTCGGCGCTCGCGCAGGAGCTCGGGCTCATCGGCTCCGCGGCGTTGCTCTGCCTCTTCATGGTCTTCGTCGCCCGGGGCATGCGCGTCGCTCTCGTCGCGCAGGACGGCTTCTCGAAGCTCCTCGCCGCCGGGCTCACCTTCGGCTTCGCCCTACAGACGTTCATCATCGTCGGCGGCGTTCTGCGCGTCGTCCCGTTGACCGGCATCACGCTGCCGTTCGTCTCCTACGGCGGCTCGAGCATCCTCGCCAACTTCGTCATGCTCGCGCTCCTTCTGCTCGTTTCGAACCGAGCCAACGCGACAGGGCGATCGGCGTGAACGAGCACATCGTCAGGCTCGCGGTCGCCGCGATGGTCCTGCTCGCCTCACTTGTCGTCGCCACGACGTACTGGCAGACCTGGGCGCGGCCCGCGCTCGCCGACCGACAGGACAACGCGGTGCAGCGCGTGGTCGAGTTCACGGTCGAGCGGGGAGACATCTCCTCCCGCGGGCGCCTGCTCGCGCGCAACAGGCCCGTGAAGAAGGAGGGGCGCACGCTCTACTTCCGCCGCTATCCGCTGGGCCCGATCACCGCCCACGTCGTGGGCTATTCGACCGTCTCGCGATCGCGCGCAGGGCTCGAGCGCTCGCTCAACGATTACTTGACGGGCTCGACGGGCAGCCTCTCCTCACTCGTCGAGACGTCGCTCGACCGGCTCGGCGGGAAACCCGTGCAAGGGAACGACGTCCGCCTTTCACTCGACCTCGTCGCCCAGCAGGTGGCGCGCGAGCAGCTCGGCAGCCGCTGCGGCGCAGTTGCCGCGCTCGACCCGCGCTCGGGCCGCGTCAGCGTCCTCTACTCGTCGCCGAGCTACGACCCGAATCGCGTCGAGAACAACTTCGGCTCGATCTCTCGCGTGACGGCCGACTGCCGACCGGCGGCTCCGCTCGTCAACCGCGGCAGCTGGGGCCTCTACCCGCCCGGTTCCATCTTCAAGGTCGTCACCGCCTCGGCGGCACTCGACGCGGGAGTGGCAAAGCCCGAGACGAGGTTCTACGACCCCGGCTATTGCATCGCGTATGGCAAGCGGGTCAACAACTTCGACACGTCCAGCCCCTTCGGCCGCATCGCCCTCTTCGACGCGCTCGTCCATTCCGTCAACTCGGTGTTCTGCAACATCGGCCAGACCATGGGCGCGCGCAAGATCCTGCGCACCGCCAAGCGGTTCGGCTTCTACGAGCTCCCGCCACTCGAGACGCCGGCGTCGGAGCGGCGCGCGAGCGGGCTGTACCAGAACGGCAAGCTGTTCGACCCGGCCCGCGACTCGGATGTGGACGCCGGCCGAATGGCCTTCGGCCAGGAGCGCCTGCTCGTCAGCCCGCTGCAGATGGCGATGGTTGCGGGAACGATCGGAAACGGCGGCATCCTGATGGAGCCGCACGTCGTCGACCGGATCGTCTCGCCGAAGGGAAAGATCGTCGCCCGCGGCACCGCGACCAAGCTCGGGCGGGCAGTCACACCGGCGACGGCCCGGGACGTGGGGGCGATGATGGTCGCTGCCGTGCAGCGCGGCACCGGCACCGCTGCGCAAATCCCGGGCTACGTCGTCGGCGGCAAGACGGGCACGGCCGAGACCGGCGTGCCGGGCATCAACCACACCTGGTTCATCGCCTACGCCGGCCTGCCGGGCGAGAAGCCGCGGCTCGCGATCGCGGTCGTGGTCGAGAACCAGCCCCACGGTACGGGCGGCCGCGTCTCCGCCCCGATCGCGAAGGCCGTCATGGAGGCACTGCTACGCAAGACGGCGAATGAGTGAACCAGTCCGCACGAGCGGGCCGGGCAAGCCCGGCCCCGACAAGCCGGCCGCCTTCGCGGCCGGGCCGCCCGCCGGCCAGATCAAGCTCTAACGTTCAGCCGAATGTCAACGACCGACCAGACCCAAGGCACACTCTTCGCCGGCCGCTACCGGCTCGAGCGCAAGCTCGGCTCGGGCGGCATGGCGGACGTCTGGCTGGCGGAGGACACCGATCTCGGGCGCCGCGTGGCGGTCAAGATCCTGCACGAGCGCTACGCGAGCGACGAGCAGTTCGTCGAACGGTTCCGGCGCGAGGCGACACATGCCGCCGGCCTCTCGCATCAGAACATCGTCTCCATCTTCGACCGCGGCGAGGCGAACGGCTCCTACTTCATCGTCATGGAGTACGTCGAGGGGCGCACGCTCAAGGAGCTGATCGTCTCGCGGGGGACCTGCCCGGTGCCGGTGGCGATTTCGTACACCCGCCAGATCCTCGCCGCGCTGCGCTACGCGCACCGTAACGGGATCATCCACCGCGACATCAAGCCGCACAATGTGATCGTCGACCGCGAGGGCCGGGTCAACGTGGCCGACTTCGGCATCGCGCGGGCAGGGACGAGCCAGATGACGGAGGCCGGCTCGATCATCGGCACCGCGCAGTACCTCTCGCCCGAACAGGCGCGCGGCGCCCCGGTGGACGAGAGCTCCGACCTCTACTCCACCGGCATCGTCCTGTTCGAGCTGCTCACCGGCGCCGTCCCGTTCACGGGCGAGAGCCCGGTCGAGATCGCGATGAAGCACCTTTCACAAGCACCAGAGCCGCCTTCTGCTCTGCGGCCCGAGGTGCCACACGACCTCGACCTCGTCGTCCTGCGCGCGCTCGCCAAGGAGCCTGCCGACCGGTACCGCACCGCGGCGGAGATGGACCACGACCTCGAGCTCGTCGCGCGAGGTGAGCCGGTCGGGAAGGAGACCGAGAGCGCCGCCACCGTGGTTCTTGCAGGCGCGGGCGCGCTCGAGCCGACGACGGCGACCCGGGTCGCCCGCCGCAGTGCAGTACGGCGGCGACGAGCGATACCGCGCCTACGACGCGGCGGTGAGGCGAGAGCGCGCCTGGTGGCCGTGGCTACTCGGCCTCGGCGCTGTCCTCGCGCTCATCGTCGCCGGCTACTTCCTCTACGACAACATTCAGGACCAGCTCGCCGCGTCGGAGCCCGTCGCGGTCGGCGACTACGAGGGGCTGCAGGAGTCGAACGCGGTCAACCTGATCGTCGAGGACGGCTTCGAGCCGAAGGTCCGGCGCCTGGCCAACGGCGAGGTGCCGGTCGGCGTCGTCTACGAGCAGGAGCCGGGGGCGGGTACGCGCCTCACGAAGGGGTCGATCGTGACCGTCCTCGTCTCCACCGGAAAGGCAAAGGTGAAAGTGCCCGACGTCGTCGGCGCGCGCCGCGACGACGCGGTCGAGGCGCTGACGAACGCAGGGCTCGACCCGAACGTCGTCGAGGTCTCCTCGGACGAAGACCCCGGGATGGTCACCGCACAGGCGCCCAAGGGTGGCACCGTGGTGATCGAAGGCTCGACCGTTCGCATCAACGTCTCGAAGGGCCCGAAGCCGGTGGCGGTGCCGTCCGTGGTCGGGCTCCTCTACGACCAGGCTGCGTCGCAGCTCCAGGGTGCCGGCTTCGCCGTCGCGCGCCGCGACGTCGACAACGACCAGCCGAAGGACGTCGTCGTCGGCCAGGATCCGAACGGCAACTCGCTCGCCGCCAAGGGCTCCACCGTCACGCTCACGGTCTCGAAGGGCCCCACCACGACGTCGATTCCGGACGTGACCTCGTCCGACGAGGCGACCGCGCGGTCGACGCTCGAGGCCTCGGGCTTCAAGGTCAAGGTCGTCGACCAGGACACCGACGACCCCACGCTCGAGGGCATTGTCATCTCCCAGGAGCCGACAGGTGCATCCCAGGCCAAGCCGGGGGCGACCGTGACGATCTTCGTGGGCCGCTTCGTCCAGCCGCCGCCTGCGACGGAGACCGAGACGGTCCCGACGACGCCGGTGCCGTGAGCCGCATCCGCGTCGCCGTGCTCGCCGGCGGCCGCTCGAGCGAGCACGACATCTCCCTCGCGTCGGCACGATCGGTCGTCGACGCGCTCGACCCCGAGCGCTACGAGGTCGTCGCGCTCGAGATCGCCAGGGACGGCCGCTGGGCGCTGCCTTCCGGGGTCAGGCCTCCGCAGAGTCTGACCCCGAAAGCGAGCTCGTCTGCGGAAACACTGCCTGTCGTTGCAGATTCGGCACCCGCGATGGTGCTCGAGCAGGTCGACGTCGTCCTGCCCATCCTGCACGGGCCGTTCGGCGAGGACGGCACGGTGCAGGGCCTGCTCGAGCTGGCAGGCGTGGCGTACGTCGGCCCAGGCGTCCTCGCGTCGGCGCTCTGCATGGACAAGGACATCTTCAAGCAGGTCATGCGCGCCCAGCAGATCCCCGTGGCGGAGCACGTCGCGCTGCGCCCGGGAGACGCCGTGCACAATCCGTTCGGCTACCCGGTCTTCGTCAAGCCGGCGCGGCTCGGCTCCTCGGTCGGGATCTCGAAGGTTCGCTCGGAGGACGAGCTCGCCGAGGCGGTGGAGCTGGCGCGCCGCCACGACGACAAGGTGCTCGTCGAGGAGTTCGTCCCTGGGACGGAGATCGAGGTGGCGCTCCTGGGCGACAACCGGCGCCCCGAGGCATCCCTCCCCGGCCAGGTCGTCTCGTATCTGGCGGACTGGTACGACTACGCGTCGAAGTACGACGAGGGCGGCTCGGAGCTCGTCGTTCCGCCGCCCGGTCTCTCGGAGGCCCAGATCGAGCGAGCGCAACAGGTCGCCGTCCAGGCGTTCGTCGCCACGGACTGCGAGGGGATGGCCCGCGTCGACTTCTTCGTGCGCGAGCCGGACGGGGAGATCGTGATGAACGAGCTGAACACGATCCCGGGCTTCACCGCGACGAGCTTCTACACCCGGCTGTTCGAGGCGTCCGGCGTGCCGTATGCCGAGATCCTCGACCGCTTGATCGCGCTCGCCCTCGAGCGCCACGAGCGGCGTTCCCAACTCGCGTACTGAGGCGACACGAACCTGTAGGGGCCGGGCTCCGCCCGGCCCAGGGCGAGCCGGAGGCTCGCCCCTACGAGCGCGCCGTCACCTCGTTGACGTGGACGCGCTCCTTCCCCGCTGAATCGCGCTCCATCGCCGTGATCCAGATCAGGTAGTAGCGCGCGTCGGCGCGGTCGAGCTGCCAGGTCGTCGTCTCCCCTGCGACCTTCGCCTCGCCAACGGTTCGCGCTTGCGAGAAGTCGTCCGGTGAGTCGCCCGCCTTGATCTCCCCCGTCCAGCCCGGCAGGTCGCTCGTCACCGTGAGCGAGCTCAAGCCCCCTGCGGAGCCGGCGTCGAGCACGAGACCGACGCCCGTTCTTCGTGCCGAGGAAGTCGCCGTATCCCTCCGACGTCCAGTAGGTCGAAGGATCGCCGTCCGTGGCGCCGGCGAGCGTCTCGTCGTGCTCACCGTCCCCGCCCTCCGGGTCATACGTGGCTGCAGCCGCGACGCGCACGGGGCTCCCACCATCCGCAGTCGTCCCCCAGCCGGTGAGGAGCACGAACGCGCCGAGCGCGGCAGCCGCCAGCAGGAGGACCACCACAGCCGCGAGCGGGCCGCGCCGGCGGCGGCGAGCGGCACGCGCGCGATGCCTGCTGATGACGAGCGTTCGCTCGTCCGGCGGCGGCGAGGCGGGCGCCTCGGCAAGCGTCGGCCAGCTCGGCGGCAGCCTCGCCGGCCGCGGGACGCTCCTCCGGTGCCTTGGCGAGGCAGCGTTCGACGAGTGACGCGAGCTCCGGCGAGCAGTCGGAGCGGGCGCTGCGAACGTCCGGCACCGGCTCGCGCACGTGCCTCACCGCGACCGCGTAAAACGTCGGCCCCTCGTACGGCGGCCGTCCCGTCAGCAGCTCGAAGAGGACGCAGCCGAGCGAGTACACGTCGGTGGCAGGGCCAACGCGCTCACCGCGAGCCTGTTCGGGTGCGATGTACGAGCTCGTCCCCAGAACCGTCCCCGGGTCGGTGCTGCCCGCCGAGGCCGACGAGCGGGCGATGCCGAAGTCGGTCACCTTCGGGACGCCGTCTGCCGTGAGCAGAACGTTCTGCGGCTTGACGTCGCGGTGGACGACACCGTTCGCGTGTGCGCACGCGAGCGCGCTCGCGATCGCGGCCCCGATCTCGGCAACGTCCCGGAGCGGTAACGGGCCCTGACGGGCAACGCGCTCCTTCAGCGTCTCGCCCTCGACGTGCTCGAAGACGATGAACTGGCGGCCGTCCTGCTGGCCGCGGTCGAGCACGGCGACGATGTTCGGGTGAGCCAACTGAGCCGCCGCCCGGGCCTCGTGCGAGAAGCGCTCGAGCGACTCCTCGTCTCCCGTCTGGTCTTCGTCGAGGACCTTGAGCGCGACGGGGCGCTCGAGCACCGAGTCGAAGGCGCGAAAGACGGTCGCCATGCCGCCCCTGCCGACGACGCGCTCGATCTCGTACCGACCGGCGAGAAGGTTGCCTACCACAGTGCCACGTTAGCCTTCCCGCGTCGAGGCGCCTCCTAACGGCCGGTGAGCGTCTCCGTCTGCGCGGCGTGCCAGACGAGGCCGAGCGCGGCGAACCGTTCGTGCGCACGAGCCAGCAGCTCGTCGTCCTGGCGCACGATCCCGAGGGCCCGCAGCGCGAACGGCTCGACGTACGTGCCCTCCTGCAGCAACCGCGCGGCCAGGCGCTCGACACGATCCACCTTTCCGGTAGCGGCCAGGGCGTCGAGCCGCGCGGCGACCGTCGAGGGGCCGAACCCCCGCGATCGCTCGGGATCTGTTTCGGCCAACACGCCGGCGGCGCCGAGGTCGCCGCGCAGCAGCGCGAGCCGGATGCGCAGCCCGACGAACGTGAACTCATGCCCTTGACCGGCCAGGCGCGTGGCTTCACGCTCCAACTCGCCCGCGCGCGCCTCGTCGTCGAGGGCGGCATGGGCGAGCGCGCAGACGAGCAGGCTCCGCCCGTTTCGGATGCACGGCGTGGCGAGATTCGCCTTCGTGGCGTCGGCCATGGCGTCGGTCTTGGCGACGATTGCTTCCCATGCTCCTGCGCCCTCGTCGACCTCGAGCGAGAGCGAGAGGCCGTGGACGCGGTGATGCGGCGAGAGCGAGCCGCTGATCTTCATGTGCTCGGCGGCGTAACCGCGGGCCTCCTCGAACCTCCCGAGCGCGAGGACGATCGGCGCGGCCGACTCGTAGATCTCGGTCAGATGGTCGAGATCGTCGATCCGCGGCCTCAACTCGAGCCGTTGTTCAATCCATGCGAGCCGCGTCCGCATAGCGGAAGTCGTCGAACACGCTCCCGGCGCGGCCGCCGAGCGCGTACGACTGCAGCTCGACGTCGCCGAACCGCGCTGCGAGGTCCTCCGCCTCGGCCGCCGCCGCCTGTCCCCTGCGCAGATCGATCGCCCAGCCGGCCCGCGCGACGAGGGCCCGCACGCGCGCAGGGCTGTCGGGCGGAGCGAGCTCGAGCGCCCGGTCGATCCAGCCGTCGACCAGAGCCCGCGCCGGCCGCTGCGTCCACATGCCGGAGCGAATCGACGTCTGGAAGGCGAGCAGGCTGTACACGTCGGCCTGCTCGTCAGCCGAGAGGCCGCCTCCCTCGAGTGAGCTCAGCATCGCCGTCCAGAAAGCCTCGCCGTCAAAACGCAGCGCGTGGGCCATTCCGATCCGGCGCCAGAGCAGGGCGCGCTCGCGCTCGCTCTCCGTCAACTCGAGGGCACGAGTGAGCAGCACGAGCACGTCGACCATCTCGTATCGCTTCTGCGCCAGCTCGGCAGCGCGGCTCAACCACGCACAGGCGCGGTCGCGAAGCCGGACGAGCTCGCCGGGGTCGCCCGCCCAGGCCAGGTCTGAGTCCTCGGGTCGCGCCGCCTCCGCATAGTGATGCGCCAGGAGCGGAGCAACCTCGTCCGGACTGGCCGCTTCGCGTTCGAGCCAGCCCGCCATCGCGGCGTGAAGCCTGGCGCGGCGCGCCTTCGGGATCGTCGCGTACGCGACCTCGCGCGTGAGCGCGTGCTTGATCCCATACTCGTCGTCGCGCGCGAGCGACGACCCGACCCGGCGCCGGACGAAATCACGTTCCTCGAGCAGCCCGAGATCGGGCTCGGCACCGCCGAGGAGATGGACGAGCGGGCCGTGCCAGAAGACGCGCCCGATCACAGCGGCGGCCTGGAGGGCCTCCTTCTCGAGCGGCGGCAGCAGGTCGATGCGGGAGGCGAGGACGGCCTGGACGGAGTCCGGCACCGCGACGTCCGGGTTGTCGTCCCGAGCCGTCCAGCGCCCGGCTTCGCGCCACAGCACGCCGCCGTCGATCAGACCGCGGACGAGCTCCTCGACGAAGAACGGATTGCCCTCGGCTCGGGCAGCGACGGCGTCGCGCAGCCCGTCCGGAAGCACGCCGGCGAGGAGGTCTTCCAACAACCTGTGCGTCTGAGTTGCGAGGAGCGGCTCGAGCCAGATCGCTGCCGTGTTGCGGCGGCCCCCGCCCCAACGTGGGCGCCGCTCGAGGAGTTCGGGCCGGGCCGTGCCGAGCAGCAGGAGCGGCCCATGGGCTTCACCGTGGACTCGCTCGAGCAAGTCGAGCAGATCGTCCTCTGCCCAGTGCAGGTCCTCCATCAGCACGACCGTGGCCCGCGATGACGCAAGCTCGGAGAAGAGGTCGACGAAGGCCTCGTTCAGGCTCTCGCGCGCCGCAAGCGGATGTGCCTCTCCCGACGACGTCCAAGCCCAGTGCAAGCCCGAGCGCCTTCCTCGCCGGCGAGCCGGTCGACGATCTCCTCCGGACTGTCGCTCTCGAGCAGCCCGAAGTGCTCCTTCAGGATCTCGCCGAGGGGCCAGTACGTAATCCCGCGGCCGTAAGGGAGGCAACGCCCCGTCCGCCGTAGCGGCTCGGGCGACTCACTGCCCAGGACGTCCCACAGCTCGCGGACGAGTCGCGTCTTGCCGACGCCTGCATCTCCCATGATCGTGACCAGATGCGGCTCGCCGCCGCTGACGACCCGGTGGAACGTGGCCCGAAGCAGCTCGATCTCGGTCTCGCGCCCGACGAACACCTGCGCCAGACCGCCGACGCCACGCGGCCGCACGAGCGTGAGCGCGCGCAACACCGCGCGGGCCTGGACAGGCGCCGCCTTTCCCTTGGCAGTGAGGGCGCGCGGCTCGTCGAGCTCGAACGCGCCGCGGACTGCCGCCGCCGTTCGCTCTCCCGCGAGGATCTCGCCTGCCCCGGCCGCCTGCTCGAGCCGGGCAGCGACGTTGACGGCGTCGCCGGTCACGAACGAACTGCCTTCGCGGGCCGCCCCGACGACGACCTCGCCCGTGTTGACGCCGATCCGCAGAGCAAGCTCGTCTCCGAACAGTTCACCGAGCCGGTGCTGCATGGCCAGCGCCGCGTGCAGAGCCCGCTCTGCGTGGTCCTCCTGTGCGGCGGGCGCCCCGAACACCGCCATCACCGCATCGCCGGCGAACTTCTCGACCGTGCCGCCGGCACGGGCGATCTCCTCCGCCATCGCGCTGTAGAACAGGTCGAGCCGGGCGCGGACACGCTCGGGATCCTCGTCGTCCGCCAGGGCGGTCGAGCCGACGAGGTCGGCGAAGAGGACCGTGACGAGCTTGCGTTCCACGACCTGCTCGCTTGGCATGTCGAGAGTCTGACGAAGCGGCGCGCGGAGCTCTAGCCGAGGACGGCGCCCAGGGACGTTTCCCAGACGGCGAGCGCCTCTTCGAGCTCGGCATCCGAGATCACGAGCGGGCAAAGCACCCTGATGCAGTTGCCCTCGATCCCGGCCTTGAGCAGAAGCAGGCCGCGGCGGGCGGCATCGTCGACGACCGCGGTGGCCAGCTCGGGGGCAGGAACCTTCGTCGAACGGTCGCGGACGAGCTCGATCGCGAGCATGGCGCCGAGCCCGCGCACGTCCCCGATCTGGGGGAACGTCTCCTGCCAGCGCAGCATGCGGGCGCGCAGGACCTCGCCGATCGCCTCGGCACGCTCGACGAGACCTTCATCCTCGATCACGTCCAGCACGGCGAGGGCAGCAGCCTGCGCGACCGGGTTGCCGACGTACGTACCGCCGACGGCGGCCTCGTGCGGTGCGTCCATGATTTCCGCCCGGCCGAGCACGCCGGAGAGCGGCAGCCCGGCGGCGATCGACTTGGCGACGACGACGAGGTCGGGCTCGACGTCGAAGTGCTCCATCGCGAACATCCGGCCGGTCCGGCCGAAGGCGGTTTGCACCTCGTCGGCGATCAGGACGATCCCGTGCTCGTCGCAGATCCGGCGCAGCCCGCGCACGAACTCGGGCGCGGCCGGGATGAAGCCGCCCTCGCCCTGCTGCGGCTCGAAAATGATCGCGGCGACCTGCGTGGGAGCGACCTGCGTCGAGAACAGCCGCTCGAGGCCGGCCAGCGCCGTCTCCGCGTCCGGCCCGCGGTACGCGTTCGGGTACGGGGCCCGGTAGACCTCGGGGACGAGGGGGCTCAGGCCCGTCTTGTAGGGATGGGGCTTCGAGGTCAGCGTCAGCGCCATGAAGGTCCGGCCGTGGAACGCGCCCTCGAATGCGATCACCGACGGACGGCGCGTAGAGAGGCGCGCCCATTTGACCGCGTTCTCGACCGCCTCCGCGCCCGAGTTGAAGAAGCCGGCCTTGACGGGGCCGGAGATCGGCGCGAGCGCGCCGAGCCGCTCCGCGAGCTCGATGTACGGCTCGTAGGCGATCACCGTGAAATCGGTGTGGACGAAGCGATCGAGCTGCTCCCTCATCGCGTCGAGCACCCGCGGATGCGAGTGGCCCACGTTGAGGACGCCTACGCCGCCGGTGAAGTCGACGAACGTGTTTCCGTCGACGTCGGTGAGGAGCGCGCCGTGCGCCTCGTACGCGACGACGGGAAGGTAGACGGTCAGCGGGTCGGCGACGGCCCGCGACTTCCGCTCGAGGATCTCCTGCGAGCGGGGCCCGGGGATCTCCGTGCGGAGCTCGATCGAGCGCGTCGTGGCCACGGCGGGAGCGTACCCGAGCCACCTGCCGGTTCCTGGAGCCCACGCCGCGTGGTTAGGCTGGCGCAGCGCCTTGGCCGACGTCGAGCCCGATCCACTGACCACGGTCGCAGCCTGGTACGCGGAGGCTGAGGCTGCAGGGGTTGCGCAGCCCGACGCCGCCGCGTTGGCGACGGCGACTCCCGACGGTCGCCCGTCTGCGCGGATGGTGCTGCTGAAGGGCGCCGACGCGCGCGGCCTCGTCTTCTTCACCAATCTCGGCAGCCGGAAGGGCGACGAGCTCGCCGCCAACCCGCGCGCGGCGCTCGTCCTCTACTGGCACGGCCTCGGGCGCCAGATCCGGGTGGAAGGGCGCGTCGAGCAGCTGCCGCGAGCTGAGGTCGACGTCTACTGGCGGACGCGCCCGCGTGGAAGCCGCATCGCCGCCTGGGCCTCCGACCAGTCGCGCCCGGTCGGAAGCCGGGCAGCGCTCGAGGCGCGCTGGACAGACGCAGACGCGCGATTCCCGGAGGAGGACGTGCCGCTACCGGACTTCTGGGGCGGCTACCGGGTCGTACCCGACGTGGTCGAGCTCTGGGAACACCGCGAGAACCGCCTGCACGACCGCGTGCGCTACGACCTCGGAGGCGACGGCTGGCGCACCACGCGGCTCCAACCGTAGGGAGGGCCGGTCGAGACCGGCCTACGCCGGTGCGAGGGCCTTGACGGTGTAGCGGCCCTCGGGGTTCCAGAGCAGGAAGCCCTTGGCTCCCTGCAGGCGCGCGCCCTCGATCTGGGCGCGCACTTCCTCGATGCCGTAGCCCGAGAAGTCCTGCACCCAGGGGATCAGGTGCACCTGCCGGCCCTTGAGCTGACGCCGGAAGTCAGAGAGCGTGCGGAAGACGGTCTCCCCCGGCGCGGCGTACGGCTCCTCGATGCCGAGCTCGCCGTCGGAGTAGAGCGACGGGTACGCCATGGGCGAGACGGTGTCGACGTGCTCCGAGATCCACCGGGGCACCTGCCCGATGCGCAGGTCGCGCGTGGCGGAGAGGCCGAACAGCGCGCTCGACACCCGCACGCCGAGCGGCTTCAGCCGGCGCTCTGCGTAGGCGACGAAGTCCGCGATCACGCGCCCACGCGGCTCGCTCGTCCGGCCCGGATAGACCGCCGCACCGACGTCGCCGTCGGAGGGGAAGCGAACGTAGTCGAGCATGATCTCGTCGAAGCCGGCGCGCGCGGCGACCTCGGCGACGGAGACGACGTAATCCCAGACGCGTCGGTCATACGGGTTCACCCAGGCAAGGCCGGCGCTCGTGCGCCAGACGGAGCCGTCAGGACGCTTGACCGCGAGGTCCGGTCTCGCGGCGGCGAGCAGCGGGTCCTGGAAGCAGACGACGCGGCCGATCAGGTACACGTCGCCACGGTGGGCGATCCGCGCCGCCTCGCGCGGGCGATAGTACGAGCGGCCCGCGCCGGCGGCGATGGCGAGCGGCACGGCCGAAGGAACGAAGCCGATCTCGCCGCCCTCGTCCTTCACGTCGAGCTCGATCGTGTTCAGCCCGTGCTTCGTGTAGCCGACGTACTCATCGAGCTTGCCCGGCAGCGAGGCGAGGGCGGCCGTGACGTGGATTCCCCGCACCTCGATCGGCAGCGGCCGCGGGGCGGTGGCCGCCGCTGAGGTTGCGGCGCCCGCTGCCGCCTGCGTCTTTGCCTTCGCAGCGGGCTTGCCCTGGCCCGTCGCAAGCTGCATGCCGGCCCCGAGCGCAAGCACGGCCACGAGACCGACGGCGAGCACGGCGGCGCGACGCCGGCGCCGGCGCCTGCGCGTTGAGGACCGTCGAGCGCGAAAGCGCTCGTTCGGGTCCATCGGACCGTAGAGCATCGACACCGGGTCGGGACCCTACCGGATCGGCGGCGTCACGACCGCCCGCGTACGTACGTATGATCGCCTCGTGGTTCTCTCCGACGGCGCCATCCGTCGGCTGATCGAGGCGGGCCGGATCGGGATCGACCCGTACGACCCCGCGCTGATGCAGCCCTCGAGCCTCGACGTTCGGGCCGATCGCTTCTTCCGCGTCTTCCGCAACTCCCGCTACCCGTACATCGACGTCACGCAGGCGCAGGACGAGCTGACCGAGCTCGTCGAGGTCGACGACGGAGAGCCGTTCATCCTGCACCCGGGTGAATTCGTGCTCGGCTCGACGCTCGAGCGGGTGACGCTGCCCGACGATCTCGTAGCCCGACTGGAGGGAAAGTCGAGTTTGGGCAGGCTCGGGCTGCTGATCCATTCGACGGCCGGGTTCATCGATCCGGGCTGGGACGGGCACGTCACGCTCGAGCTCTCGAACGTCGCCAACCTGCCGATCACGATCTACCCGACGATGAAGATCGGCCAGCTGTCGTTCGTACAGCTCTCCGAGCCCGCGGAGCGCCCGTACGGCTCCGAGGGAATCGGCTCCAAGTACCAGGGCCAGCGCGGCCCGACGCCGAGCCGGTACTACAAGAACTTCGACCGAGTGATCCTGGTCACCGGCGCGAACGGCTTCATCGGGGGCCATGTCGTGCGGACGCTGGCGGGGCGTGGTGCGCGGGTGCGGGCGATGGTGCGCGACCTGAAGGGTGCCGACGCACTGGCCGGTGTCGAGTGCGAGCTGCGCGCGTGGCGATGTGACCGAGCCGGAGACCCTGCGCGCGGCGGTGGCAGGGTGCGACACGGTCGTCAACCTGGTCGCAATCATCGCCGGCAAGCCGAGTGCGTTCGAGCGGGTGATCGCACAGGGGACGCGCGAGCTGCTCTCGGCGGCTCAGGCAGCCGGCGCCACCCGCTGGGTGCAGATGAGCGCCCTCGGGACGAGCCGCGAGACGAAAGACCTCGTGCCCTACTACCGCGCCAAGTGGGAGGCCGAGGAGGCGGTGCGGGCCTCGGGCCTGCCGCACGTGATCCTCCGTCCGAGCTTCGTCTTCGGACCCGACGGCGGCGCGCTGCCACGTTTCGCCCGGATCGCGCGGCTCGCTCCGGTGACGCCGATCATCGGCTCCGGCACTCAGCGCCTGCAGCCGATCTGGGTCGACGACGTGGCCGAGATCGTCGCGCGGTGCGCCGAGGGCGCAGAGAGCGGGCTGCTGCAGTTCGGCGGTCCCGAGATCGTCGACTGGAACGAGTTCTGGGACCGGCTCAAGGCAGTGCTCGGCACCCGGCGGCCGGCCCTCCACCTGCCCTTCTGGTTCATGCGCCCGCAGGCGTTCGTGCTCGAGCGGCTTCCGAACCCGCCGCTGACCCGCGATCAGCTGACCATGCTGGCGGGAGGCGACAACGTCGCCGAGCCGAACGACTCCTCGAGGTTCGAACCGAACTCGAGCTCGTATCGCTCGACGAGCAGCTCCGCCGCGCCGTCGTCGTCGAAGACGTCGATTCGTCCTAGGCGACGTCCGCTTCGCAAAGGTCTTCGTCCACACCCTGGCCGCCCAGGCTTTCGAGAAGCGCGGCGATCGTCTCGAGTTGGCCGGCATCCAGCCGCGAGGCTGAAGAGTGCCTCGATCTGGGCGACGTGCGTGTCGGACGCAGCTCGCGAGCTTCTCGAGCCCTGCTTCGGTGATCACTGCGTAGACGACCCGGCGGTCGCTGTCGCAGGACGCCCGCTCGACGAGGCCGGCCCGTTCGAGCCCGTCCAGGAGTCGCGTGACCCCCGACGCGGTCAGCAGCACCTCATTCGCGAGGTCGACGCGGCGCATCCGCCGGTCGGACGCGCGCGCCAGACGCAGAAGCACTTCGTAGTCGTTGATCGTCAGCCCGTGGTCGACCAGTAACTGCGAATTGAGCGATCGCGTCGTCCCGGCATGCGCCTGCACCAGCGCGACGAATGCGCGCACCCCATTGCTTGATCGGTCAATACTTGACTACTCATGTTTCTCCCTGTACTATTGCTTGAGCACTCAATGATAGCGAACGCAAAGGAGTAACGCCATGTCCGTTCTCACCCCAACCGACACCGCCACCGCCATCCTGCCGGCGGGCACGTGGAGCATCGACCCCGCCCACTCGACGGTCGAGTTCGCAATCCGCCACCTTGACGTGGCGACCATCAAGGGTCGCGCGACCGAGGTCGCCGGCACGATCACGGGCGGAGTCGCACCGAGGATCGAGGGCACCGTCCCGGTGACGAGCGTGACCACCTTCGATGAGACCCGCGACGAGCACCTCTTGTCGCCGGACTTCTTCGACGCACGACCGGTACCCCGAGTTGCGCTTCGTCTCCACCGCGATCGCGGCGCACGGCGACGAGTTGGTCGTCGACGGCGAGCTGACGATCAAGGGCGTGACGAGGCCCGTTTCGCTCACCGGTGCGCTTCACGGCCCGGCCACGGATCCGTGGGGCAACGAGCGCATCGGCATCGACCTCGCCGGGACGATCGACCGGAACGAGTTCGGGGTCAGCTGGAACGCTCCGCTCCCAGGCGGCGGCTTCCTGCTTCCCGACCGCGTCGACCTGAGCGCGAGCTTCTCGGCGGTCAAGGCGGCCTGACCAATGCGGGTCCTCGCCATCCCCGGCAGCCTGAGGGAAGGCTCCTACAACGTCGCGCTCGCGCGCGCCGCGGCCGAGTACGCGCCGTACGGCGTCAGCGTCGAGCTCTACGAGGGGCTCGGCGAGTTGCCCCACTACGACGCCGACGTGGACGGTGAGGATGCGCCCGCCAGCGTGCGCGACCTGCGGCGACGAATCGCCGAGGCCGACGCGTTGCTGGTCGTGACTCCGGAGTACAACGGGTCGATCCCGGGATTGCTCAAGAACGCGATCGACTGGGCCTCGCGGCCGCATCGCGCGCTCCGCCCTCTGGGGCAAGACGACCGCGATCGCGGGAGCGTCGACGGGCTCGTACGGCGCCCTCTGGGCGCAGAACGACCTGCGGCGCGTGCTCGGCATCGCCGGCGCACGCGTGATCGAGGGTGAACTGCCGGTGGCGAAGGCGCACGAGCGCTTCGACGCCGCCGGCCGCCTCGTCGACGACGCCCTCGCCGCACGGCTCCACGACCACCTGACAGCGCTGGCCGAGGCCGCCGTGCCCGCCGTCGCGGCTGCTGCCTGAGCCTCCCACTCCGAACCTCGAGAACGACGAAGGGCCGCCCGGAACGGGCGGCCCTTCGGCTGCGGTAACCAACGTTGGATTGGTAGAGGCGCTTCCTGCCTGACCAGAGGTGGCCGGGCGGCGCGGAAACGCGAGTCCCCTACGCGTGGCTATGGCGATTCCCCAGTGGGTCCCGGGGACACGCCTCTACCCGCTGGTACCTCCACTGCCGGTACTGCTCGAATCTGTCACGTCCGGACCACCTCCTTTCCGCGGTAATCCGAGTGTATATCGTCAGGCCAGGACGGCGCTGACCTCGAGACCGCGATCGAGGGGAACGGTGACGCTGACGAGCGCCGGATCGGCCTGACGCGCCGCCGAGTACGCGGCGAGCGTGTCGGCGTGCGAGAGCACGTTGTCGGCGACCACGACGGCACCGGGCTCGAGGCGAGCGCGCACGAGGCCGAAGAGCCGCTCGTAGTCCTCCTTCTCGGCGTCGAGAAAGACGATGTCGAAGGGCTCGTCGAGCGCCTCGAGCGTCGTGAACGCGTCGCCTTCGTAGAGCTCCGCCCACTCCTCGAGACCGGCCTCGGCCAGGTTCCGCCGCCAAGCGGCGCACTTCTCCGGATCCTGCTCGAGCGAGACCACTCGCCCGCCGAGGATCCGTACCCCGGCCGCAAGCCAGATCGTCGAGTAGCCACGCGAGCCGCCGAGCTCGAGCACCTCGCAGCCGGCGTTGGCCGCGACCAGCGAGAAGAGGAAGCGCCCGGTCGTCGGAGCGACCTGACGAGCTCGCTGCTCGCGCGGGACACCTTCGGCGCGTTCGCGAGCGTCCTCCTCCTCGAGACGGGCGAGCACGGCGCGGACGCGGCCGTCGAGCACGCCGCGCGCCCTACTCCAGCCGGCGCAAGTCTCGGATTCGCTCGCGCGAACCCGAGACGCGCAAGACCCCTGAAGGCGGCCGCTTCGCGGCCGCGGGCTCTATCGAGGGCACAGGGGCAGCCTAGTGGCCCTTCGGCACCTCGACCTACGGGACCTCGACGACGACGATCCCGTCCCGCAGCGTGACCGGATACGTCTCGACCGGAAGGTACGCGGGCAGCGTCAGCGGCCGGCCGGAGGCGATCTCGAACCGGGAGCCGTGGCGGGGACAGACGACGATGCACTCGTCCGCTTCCCAGTCGCCTTCGCAGAGCGGCCCATCGTCGTGCGAGCAGCGGTCCTCGAGCGCGTACAGGTTGCCGCCGCAGTTGTAGACGCCGATATCGATCGGCCCCGCGGAGACGAGCTTCATCGTCCCGGGTGGAAGCTCGGCGAGCGGACAGACCTCGATCTCCACCGCGCTCCCCGCTAGGCGAGCTTGATCTCTGCGGCCGATGTTCCCCACTCCTCGGGCAGTGGCGTCCCCTTCGCGCGGTGCAGCGCGACCTTGAGCACGCCGAGACCGAGAATCGCGCACTTGAGGCGCACCGGCGTGAGCGGGATGCCGACCTCGTCGAGCAGCTCCTCCTTCGGCATTGCCGCCACCTCGGCCGCGGTGCGGCCTTTGACGAGATCGGTCAGCATCGAGGTCGCGGCCTGGCTGATTGCGCACCCACGCCCCTCGAAGCCGACGTCCTCGATCACGTCGCCGTCGCCGAGCCGGACGGTGACCGTCACTTCGTCGCCGCAGAGCGGGTTGTGCCCTTCCGCGACCGCGTCGGGCGCCTCGAGGAGGCCGTGATTCCGCGGGCTGCGGTAGTGGTCGAGAATCACCTCTCGATACATCTGCTCGAACTCGTTCATCCCGTCGCCCTCTCGGGACAGTCCCTTCGGGGGACGGTCCCGCGCACCCGCCTCACCCGAACACCTTTTTCACGCGGTGGAGGCCGGCGATCAGGCGGTCGAGCTCCTCGGGGATGGTGTAGAGGTAGAAGCTGGCGCGGTTGGTCGCGGCAACGCCCAGCTTGCGCATCAGCGGCTGGCAGCAATGGTGCCCGGCGCGGATGGCGACACCTTCGAAGTCCAGCACCTGGGCGACGTCGTGGGGATGCACGCCCTCGACGTTGAACGAGACGATCCCCGCACGACGATCCGCCGGCGGGCCGTACGTCGTCACCCAGGGCAGCTCCGCGAGTCGTGCGAGCGCCATCTCGGCGAGCTCGTGCTCGTGACGCTCGATCGCCTCGAAGCCGATTGCCTCGAGGTAGTCGATCGCAGCCCCGAAGCCGACTGCCTCCGCCATCGGTGCGGTACCGGCCTCGAACTTGTGCGGCAGCTCGCCCCACGTGCTCTCGTCCGCTTCGACCGACCGGATCATGTGCCCCCCGGTGAGAAACGGCTCCATCGCCTCGAGCAGCTCGGCGCGGCCCCAGAGCGCCCCCACGCCGCTCGGCCCGCACATCTTGTGGGCCGACACGGCGGCGAAGTCGCAGCCGAGCGCCTGCACGTCCACCCTCCGGTGCGGCGCAGCCTGAGCCGCGTCGGCGATCATCACGGCGCCCTGCTCGTGGGCCCACGCAGCGACCTTCTCGACCGGGTTGACCGTGCCGAGCGAGTTCGAGACGACGCCGACGGCGACGACCTTGACGCTCCCTTCGCGGGCGATCGCGTCGAGCTCGTCGAGCCGGAGCTCGCCGTTGTCGTCGAGTGGGATCATGCGGAAGCTGGCGCCCGTCCGGCGCGCGATGTACTGCCAGGGGACGTAGTTGGAGTGGTGCTCGAGCTCCGTGACGACGACGAGGTCGCCGGGGCCGAGCGTCGTCAGACCGTGGGCGTAGGCAACGAGGTTGATCGCCTCCGTCGCGTTGCGGACGAAGATCACCTCCCGGGCGGAGGGAGCATTCAGCAGCGCGCGCACCTTTTCCCGCGACGACTCGAGCGCTTCCGTGGCCCGTTCGGCGAGCTGGTAGACGCCGCGGTGCACGTTGGCGTACGACGTCTCGTAGAACTCCTGCATCGCCTCGAGCATCTGCCGCGGCTTCTGCGAGCTCGCGGCGGAGTCGAGGAACGCCAACGGCTTGCCGTGGAACTGCTGCTCGAAGATGGGAAAATCGGCGCGCAGGCGCTGTGCGTCCAGTGCAGTCACGGTCGTCGTGCTCACGGGATCATCGTACGCGTCAGGCGCATCTGGCGGCTCGTGCGTGATGCTCGGTAGCGGCCGCCCAGGGCCGCGAATGCGGCCCGCTTCAGGGGTGTTCGCGTCTCGGGTTCGCGCGAGCGAATCCGAGACTGCGGGGCAAGCTCAGGGGTGTTCGCGTCTCGGGTTCGCGCGAGCGAATCCGAGACTGCGGACAAGCTCAGTCAGGACGCGGCTCCACCTTGCCGTTCGTCTGCGCGCGCTCGGCGATCTCCTGCTGACGCTCGATTGCCTCGGCGGCGGACGCAAGCAAATCGCGCAACCGGCGCATGCGCACCCGCTCCGACGTCTCCTGCAGGAGCTCCTGCTTGAGCGGCGCCGCGAAGTCGAACCGCGCGGCGAGCGAGTACGAGAGCTCGGGCGCGGCGGGATCGGGCTCCTCGACCTCCGTCCCGGTCAACTCGACGAGCCGGTGGAAGAGCGCCAGGGCCCGCTCGACGTCCCGCTCGCTGGCGCCGTCCGGCTCGTCCAGCAGCGGCTCGACCTCGGCCGTGTCGAAGCTGCGGCCGGTGGTCAGCTCGACGAGCCGGAACCGATCCCTGCCTTCCACGACGACGTTCAGCCGACCGTCGTCGAAGCGCTCCAGCACTTCGGTCACCGCCGCGAGCGTTCCCACCTGGCGCAGGCCGTCGTCGTCGGCGTACACGAGCCCGAACTCGCGCTCCTCGTCCAGGCACTCGCCGATCAGCTCCTTGTACCGGTCCTCGAAGATGTGGAGCGGGACCTGCTCGGTCGGCAGCAGGACGATTCCGAGCGGAAAGAGCCCGATTTCGGCCATGCTCCGAAGACTATTACTGGCGCGCAGTCGCGGATCCGCTGCGCTGGATCCTCGACGCGCAATCGCTCGCGGCCGCTGGCGCTCCTCACAGCAAGCCTCTACGCCCGGCGGAGCGCAGCGACCTCCCAGACGAGCCCGCGCTCGCGGTGCTCGAGCACCAGCCCCTGCTGCTCGGCCGCCGCGAGAATCGCATCCGGAGGGTGGACGAACGCCCGAAACGAGTGGCCGCCGCAGCCGTTCGACGCCGTTCGCAACGCGCACGAACAACCTCGTCCAGACGCGCGTCACGTGGGTAGCTGAGAACGAGCCTGCGGCGCGCGAGCGCGGCGGCGAGGCCTGCCAGGCGCACGCCTTCGGGGTTGCAGCAGACCACCCGCTGGAGGACGACGACATCGGCCGGCTCCGCGGCGTCGGGATGCTCCAGCAGGTCACCGACGCGAAACTCGCTCCGTCCCTCGATCCCCGCCTCGGCCGCGAGCTCACGCGCAGCAGGACTCCCAGCCGGGCACGACTTCGAGGTTGACCGCGCGCTCCGCGCCGCGCTCGAGCAGCGCGGCAGCGACCGCTCCGATCCCGCCGCCGACCTCGAGCACGGTCGCGCCGGCCAAACCCGCCGGCGGAGGCCCACGCGACCATGTGTCCGGCGTCGGCGTCGAGCCCCTTCTTCCGATAGCGCCTGAGCGCCCGCCGCGCGACACGCTCGCCGAAGAACTCGGCGCAGGACGCGCTACCGGCACAGCAGTCCATGGAGCTAGCGGCGCAGTCACATCAGGCCTTCGTCCCGGCCCAGGGTATCGTGGCCGCCCGTGAGTGACTACGTCTACACGATGTTCCGGGCCGACAAGTTCTACGGCCCGGACCGGCAGGTGCTGGCGAACATCTCGCTGAGCTTCCTGCCCGGAGCGAAGATCGGCGTGCTCGGCCCGAACGGCGCCGGCAAGTCGACGCTGCTTCGGATCATGGCCGGTCGCGAGGAGCCCTCCTCGGGCGTGGCGCAACTCGCGCCAGGCGCGACGGTCGGCCTCCTGGAGCAGGAGCCCGAGCTCGATCCCGACAAGGACGTGCGCGAAAACGTCGAGGACGGCGTCCGCCCGCTGCGCGAGCTGCTCGACCGTTTCAACGCGATCTCTGCCGGCTTCACCGAGCCCGATGCGGACTTCGACGCCCTGCTCGCCGAGCAGGCGCTCGTCCAGGACGAGATCGACCGCAAGGATCTGTGGACGCTGGACGCCACGCTCGACCGGGCGATGGACGCGCTGCGCCTGCCCGAAGGCGACCGCGACGTGACCACGCTGTCGGGCGGCGAACGGCGGCGGGTCGCACTCTGCCGCCTCCTCCTCCGCTCGCCCGACCTGCTCCTGCTGGACGAGCCGACGAACCATCTCGACGCGGAGTCGGTCGCCTGGCTCGAGCGGTTCCTCGCCGAATACGCCGGCACGGTCGTGGCGGTGACGCATGACCGTTACTTCCTCGACAACGTCGCGGGCTGGATCCTCGAGCTCGACCGTGGCCGCGGGATTCCCTTCCAGGGCAACTACTCGTCCTGGCTCGAGCAGAAACAGGTCCGCCTGGCGGCGGAAGAGAAGCAGGAGTCGGCACGCCGCAGGACGCTCGCCCGCGAGCTGGAGTGGGTGCGCTCGAGCCCGAGGGCGCGGCACGCGAAGTCGAAAGCCCGCCTCGGCGCCTACGAGCGCCTGTTCGCCGAGGAGCGGGATGTCAGGCTCGATCGAGTCGAGATCCACATTCCGGCCGGGCCGCGGCTCGGGGACTACGGTCGTCGAGGCCCAGGACGTGCTCAAGGGCTTCGGCGACCGCCTGCTCTTCGAGGGGTTGACCTTCTCGCTGCCGCCCGGAGGCATCGTCGGCGTGGTCGGCCCGAACGGCGCGGGCAAGACGACGCTCCTGCGGCTGATCGTCGGCGAGGAAGAGCCGGACGGCGGCGAGCTCCGCGTCGGCGAGACGGTCGAGCTCGCGTACGTCGACCAGGCCCGCGCCGGCCTCGACCCGGATGCGAGTGTCTGGAAGGAGATCTCGGGCGGCCACGACACGATCGAGCTGGGCGCGCGCGAGGTCAACTCGCGCCAATATGTCTCCTGGTTCGGGTTCAAGGGCACCGACCAGCAGAAGCGGACGAAGGATCTGTCGGGCGGCGAGCGGAACCGGCTGCACCTGGCGAAGCTGCTGCGCTCCGGCGGCAACGTCCTCCTCCTCGACGAGCCGACGAACGACCTCGACGTCGACACGCTGCGGGCACTCGAGGAGGCGCTGCTCGGCTTCGCGGGTTGCGCGGTCGTCGTCTCGCACGACCGCTGGTTCCTCGACCGCGTCGCGACCCACATCCTCGCCTTCGAGGGTGATTCGCAGGCGACCTGGTTCGAGGGCTCCTGGCAGGAGTACGCCGACTGGGTGCGCGAGACGCGCGGCCCCGAGGCGCTCGAGCCGCACCGCATCCGCTACAAACCGCTGGTCCGGCGGTAGGGCGCCGAGTCGGCTACGAGCCGGCCTGGTCGAGGTCGAGCGCGCAGGAGTTGATGCAGTAGCGCAGCCCCGTCGGCCCCGGGCCGTCCGGAAAGACGTGGCCGAGATGCCCTCCACACGTCGCGCACATGACCTCCGTTCGCGCCATCCCGTAGCTCGTGTCGGTCTCGGTGACGACGCTGTCGAGCGAGGTGGGCTCGACGAAGCTGGGCCAGCCGGTGCCCGAGTCGAACTTCGCCTCCGACCGGAAGAGCTCAGTGCCGCAGCCGGCGCAGCGGTAGACGCCGGGCGCGTGCTCCTCCCAGTAAGAGCCGGTGAAAGCCCGCTCCGTGCCCTTCCGGCGCAGGATCTCGTACTGCTGCGGCGTCAGGCGCTCGCGCCATTCCGCATCCGTCAACTGCATTCGTGAGTTCATGCCTCGAGCGTAGCGACCCGGGCGTTCTCCGCGGTTACACGTCCTGACGAGTGTCTGACGTCAGAGGACGACGAGCGAGACTGCGACGAACTGCATCAGTGCAGCCGCGATCACGAGGAGGTGGAACACCTCGTGGAACCCGAACCAGGCCGGGAACGGGTTCGGCCACGTGGTCGCGTAGGCGAGCGCGCCGAGCGTGTACAGCAGACCGCCGACGGCGACCAGGACGCCCGGCGCGATCCCGGCGGCGAAGAGCTGCGGGATCATGATCACTCCGACCCAGCCGACCGCGAGGTAGGCGACCGCCGAGATCCACCGTGGCGCGTCGATCCAGACCAGGTTGAGGACGAGCCCGAGCACCGCCCCGGCCCAGACCGCGACGAGCACCGCCGCAGACAGCCGCCCGGAGAAGGCGAGCAGCGCGAACGGCGTGTACGTGCCGGCGATGAAGACGAAGATCATGGCGTGGTCGACCCGCCTGGCCCACACGCGCCGGGCTGCGCTACGCCAAGGGAAGCGGTGGTAGAGCGCGCTGGCACCGAACATCGCGGCGAGCGCCGCCGCGTAGACCCAGGCGGCGAACCGCTCGCGCATTCCGTCCGCGAGCACGACCAGCGCAGTCCCGGCGACCAGCGCGGCGAAGAACGCGTAGAAGTGGAAGACGCCTCGTAGACGGGGGCGGTCGACTGCCTCCATCGGCAGATTGTGCCGCATGCAGGCTACGCCTGCGGGATGCGCGCCTCGAGGGCGTCACCGAGAGCCGTGCGCACCGGCTCGAGCTCGACGCGGTCGAGCACGTCCTGGAAGAAGCCGCGCACGATCAGCCGCTCCGCCTCGGCACGGGGAAGCCCGCGCGCCATCAGGTAGAAGAGCTGCTCGCGGTCGACCTGGCCGAGCGTTGCGCCGTGCGTGCAGCGCACGTCGTTGGCAAGGATCTCGAGGCCCGGAATCGAGTCCGCGTGGGCCGTCTTCGAGAGGAGCAGGTTGCGGTTCTCCTGGTAGGCGTTTGTCTTCTGCGCGTTCTCCTCGACCCGGATCATCCCGCGCCAGACCGCGCGGGCGGTGTCGCGGAGCGCGCCCTTGAAGGCGAAGTCGGAGGTCGTGTCGGGCGCGATGTGCTCCTGGAAGGTGTCGTAGTCGAGGTGCTGTGTCCCGTCGGCGAAGTAGGCGCCCGTGACGCGCGACGTTGCTCCCGGGCCGGCGAGATCGTTCTGGATCCGGACCTTGCCGCGCGCGGAGCCGAGGCCGGCCGTCACCCAGTCGAGCTCGGCATCGCGCTCCACGCGGGCGTGGTGCGAGGCGAAGTGCCAGGTCGAGCGGGAGAGGTTCTGGATCGAGACGTACTCGACCTTCGCCGCCTGCTGGACGACGATCTCGACGGCCGCGTTTGAGTACCCGGACAGATCCGGAGCTCTCGACACGTACTCCTCGATCACGCTGAAGCGGCTCTCCGGCTCGGCGACGACCAGCAGGCGCCAGAAGAGCGAACCGCCCTCGACCGCGTTCGCGATCCGTACGTACAGCGGCTGCTCGAGCACGACGCCTTTCGAAACGTGCACCAGCAAGCCGTGTTGCCAGAGCGCCGCGTTGTGCGCCGCGAACTTCTCGTCCCAGCCGACCAGCGAATGCAGCAGCGGATGGTCCTGCGTGAGTGCCTCGAAGCGCACACCGTCAGGCGCGCGCTCGATCTCGATGCCGGCCTCACCGACGCGCGCGAGCCCGGAGACCTCCAGGTCGAGCATGGAATCGGCGGCTGTAGGGGCGAGGCTTGCCTCGCCCTCCTTCGCTCCCGCCGCGGTCCACCCGTCCGGGTCGAAGCCGCGGAGGTCTGTGAAGCGCCAGTGCTCGTCCTTCGTCGTCGGCAGCGGCAGCGACCGGTAGCGCTCGAGCAGTTCGGGCCTGTTCACGGCGCGTACCTCCGGTGCAGGATCAGCGAGTTGCCGTCGGGATCGTTGAAGAACGCCATCTTGCAGACCCCGGAGTCCCTCTCCCCGATGAAGTCCACGCCCTTGGCCTCGAGCTCCACCCGCGCCGCCGCCACATCGGCGACGCGCAACGCGATGCCGTGGCTCGCGCCGCTCGAGAACTCGACGCCCTGCTCCTCCGGGCGCCAGAGCGCGAGCGTGACGTTGGCAGCCTCGAACTCGGTCGGCTCCCGCGGGTTCTGCGGCAGTTCCAGCACGTCGCGGTAGAACGCGACCGCCCGGTCGAGGTCGCGAACGGGCACATCGACGAAATCGACGCGTTCGACGTGCATCAGTCGTCGCGGGTCGCGTAGCGGCGGTGGAGCAGAAGGTCCTGCGTGGCGACGTTGACGAAGTCCGTCCGCTCGACTTCGATCAACCGACGGAACCTTCCATCTGCAGCTGGATCAGTCGGTTCATCTCGACGGCGTACTCGAGCGGCAGCTCCTTCGTGATCGGCTCCACGAAGCCGGAAACGATCATCGCGCTCGCCTCTGCCTCGGAGAGGCCGCGGCTCATCAGGTAGAAGAGCTGCTCCTCGCCGATCTTGGACACCGTCGCTTCGTGGCCGAGGTCGACGTCGTTCTCGTCCACCTGGATGTAGGGATAGGTGTCGGAGCGCGACTCCTCGTCGAGAATCAGCGCGTCGCAGACCACCTTCGACTTCGAGCCGACCGCGCCCTTCGCCACCTCGAGCAGCCCGCGGTACCCCGCCCTGCCGCCGTTCTTGGAGATCGACTTGGAGGTGATCACCGAGGTCGTGTGCGGCGCGACGTGGACGACCTTGCCGCCCGCGTCCTGATGCTGGCCCTTGCCCGCGAACGCGATCGAGAGCACTTCGCCGTGGGCGTGCTCGCCCATCAGCCAGATGGCGGGGTACTTCATCGTCACCTTCGAGCCGAGGTTCCCGTCGACCCACTCCATCGTCGCGCCCTCGTAGGCCACCGCGCGCTTGGTGACGAGGTTGTAGACGTTGTTCGACCAGTTCTGGATCGTGGTGTAGCGAGCGCGAGCATCCTTCTTGACGATGATCTCGACGACCGCCGAGTGCAGCGAGTCGGACGAGTAGATCGGCGCGGTGCAGCCCTCGACGTAGTGCACGTAGGCGCCCTCGTCGACGATGATCATCGTCCGCTCGAACTGGCCCATGTTCTCGGCGTTGATGCGGAAGTAGGCCTGCAGCGGCATCTCGATGCGCACGCCCGGCGGCACGTAGATGAACGACCCGCCCGACCAGACGGCCGAGTTGAGCGCCGCGAACTTGTTGTCGTTCTGCGGGATGATCGTGCCGAAGTACTGCTTGACGAGCTCCTCGTGCTCGCGCAGGCCTGAGTCCATGTCGAGGAAGATCACGCCCTGGCGCTCCAAATCCTCCTGGAGCTTGTGGTAGACGACTTCGGACTCGTACTGCGCGCCGACGCCCGCCAGGTACTTCTTCTCGGCCTCCGGAATGCCGAGGCGATCCCAGGTGTCGAGGATCTCGGCCGGCAGGTCCTCCCACTTGTCGGCCTGCTTCTCGGTCGGGCGGATGTAGTAGTAGATGTTCTCGAAATCGATGCCGGAGAGGTCGGCGCCCCACGAGGGCATCGGCCGGGCGAGGAAGTAGTCCAGGCTCTTGTGCCGGAACTTCCGCATCCAGTCGGGCTCCGACTTGTGCTCGGAGATCGCCTCGACGAGCTCGTGCGAGAGGCCCCGCCCCGACTTGAAGAAGTAGTCCTCCTTGACGGAGAAGCCGTGCTCGTAGTCCGAGCGGATGTCGCGGATGATGTCGGTTTCGCTCTGGCTCACGCGCTCTCACCTCCCACGCCGGCGGGGATGAACGGGTCGTATCCCTCGGCCTCGAGCTGCTCGGCGAGCTCGGGCCCGCCCTCAGCCACGATACGCCCGTCGACGAACACGTGCACGAAGTCGGGCGTCACGTAATTGAGGATTCGCTGGTAGTGCGTGATCACGATCGCGCCCATCTCGGGGCTGACCAGATCGTTGATGCCCCCGGCGACGATGCGCAGAGCATCGATGTCGAGGCCCGAGTCGGTCTCGTCGAGGATCGCGATGCGCGGCTTGAGGAGCGCCATCTGCAGGATCTCGACGCGCTTCTTCTCGCCACCCGAGAAACCGTCGTTCAGGTACCGCGAGGCGAGCTCGCGGGGGACCTTCAGCCGCTCCATCGCGGCGAGCAGCTCGGTGCGGAACTCGGGGATCGGGATCGGGTCGTCCTCCCCGCCGGCGCGACCCTTCCGGAGCGCGTTGATCGCGCTGCGCAGGAAGCTCGTCACCGTGACGCCCGGGATCGCGTGGGGGTACTGGAAGGCGAGGAAGAGGCCGCGCTGAGCCCGTTCGTCCGCCTCGAGCTCGACCACATCCTGGCCGTCGAGCAGGATCTCGCCCTCGGTGATCTGGTAGGCCGGGTGACCCATCAGCGCGTAGGCGAAAGTCGACTTGCCCGAGCCGTTCGGGCCCATGATCGCGTGCTTCTGGTTCAGGTCCGCGGAAAGGTCGACACCCTTGACGATCTCGGTGCCGTCCTCGAGCGCGACGTGCAGGTTGTTGATCTCGAGCAATGCCATTAGAACGGGCTTCCTTGCAGAAAGAGGCCTTCAGGCGCAGCGGAGGCGACGCCTAGCAGCCATGGTAGCCGGAGGCTGTCTCTTGCCGCGCAAGTCGCGAATCCGCTCGCGCGGATCCGCGACGCGCAAAACCCCTGAAGGCGTCCGCTTCGCGGCCGCTGGCGGAGTTGTTTCCATCGCGGCCTCTCGCCGCGCAAGTCGGCGGCGGTCCGGTGCGCAGCCATCGCGGTGGTATCGTCATGTTCGTGCCCTTCGGCATCGGCATCTGGGAAGTCCTGATTCTGCTGCTCGTGCTGCTCCTCGTGTTCGGCCCGAAGCGGCTGCCCGAGATGGGCAGGCAGCTGGGCAAGGGGATGCGCGAGTTCAAGGACTCGATCGCGGGCAAGGACGAGCCCGAGCCCAAGGAGTTCTCGGCAGAGCTGCCGCCGGCGGAGACCGACCCTGCTGACGCGCAAGCGCGCGAGCGCGACGCCGTCCACTAGGGGCTTGGGGTGACCGTGCCCCAGCGGCCGCGGCTGCGCGGCAAGTAGATGCCGCGCCGGCTGCTGCCGCGCCGTCTGAGCCACGGCGAGGAGGCGACCCTCGTCGAGCATCTGGGCGAGCTGCGCACGCGGCTCGTCATCGTCCTGCTGGCGCTCGTACCCGCGTTCGCGCTCGCCTACGCGTTCCACGAGCACCTGATCGGGTGGCTCAAGGATCTGCTTCCGGCGGGTACGCCGCTCGTCACCCTCAGCGTCACCGAGCCGTTCCTCACGGGGATCAAGGTCAGCTTCTACGCGGCGCTCGCGATCGCTCTGCCGGTGCTGCTCTGGCAGATCTGGGCGTTCCTCGCGCCGGCGCTCGACGAGGCGACGCAGCGTGTGATCGCCGTCTTCGTCCTCTTCGGGACGCTCCTGTTCGCCACAGGCGTTCTCTTCGCGTACTTCGTCATCCTGCCTGCCGCGCTCGATTTCCTGGTCGGCTACGACTCCGCGCTCTACGACGAGCAAATCCGCGCGAGCTACTACCTGTCCTTCGTGTCGCTGATGCTGCTCGCAGTCGGCCTGGCGTTCGAGATGCCGATCTTCATCCTCGCACTCGTCCGCCTCGGGGTGCTCACCTCAGCCCAGCTACGGCGCAACCGGCGGATTGGGATCGTGGCGATGGTGGCCTTCGCGATCCTCCTCCCCACCATCGACCCCGTGTCGCTCGCGTTCGAGGTGCTGCCCCTGCTCCTCCTCTTCGAGGCCTCGATCTGGTTGTCGGTGCTCATGGAGCGCCGGTGGGAGCGGGCCTACCGCGAGCCGCTCGAGACGTGAGAGTCGTCTCGGCGGACTGGGTCGTCCCCGTCGAGGGACCCCCGCTCGAGGACGGCGCGGTCGCGATCTCCGACGACGGTCGGATCGCCGCCGTCGGCCCCGCGGCGGAGCTGGGCGAGGGCGAGCGCTTTCCGGACTCCGTGATCCTGCCGGGCTTCGTGAATGCCCACTCCCACCTCGAGTACGCCGCCTATGCCGGCTTCGGCGACGGGCTGCCGTTCGCGCCCTGGATCGGCATCCACGTCGCGCGCAAGAGCAAGCTCGATCGCGAAGCGATGGAGGCGATGGCCCGCGCGGGGGCGGCGGCCTGCCTCCAATCCGGCATCACCACGGTCGGAGACTGCTCGTTCTCCGGCGCTGCGGCAGTTGCGTGCGCGGACCTGGGCCTGCGGGCGATCGTCTACCTCGAGGTATTCGGGCGTGACGCCGCCGGGCTCGATCGCTTCGAAGCGAACCGCGTGCAGGTTGCGGACTCGTTTTCCGAGCGAGTGCAGCTGGGCGTGTCGCCGCACGCGCCATACACATGCGGAATCGAGCTGTATCGCGCCTGCGCCCAGCTCGGGCTGCCGCTCGCTACGCACCTCTCGGAGAGCGAGGCCGAGGTGGAGTACCTCGCCGGCGCGGGAGGGCCGTGGGCCTCGTTCTCGGAACTCCTCGTCGAGCCGTACGAGCGCAGCGCAATCGAGGCGCTTGCCGACGCCGGCGTCCTCGGCCCCGGCGTTCTCGCAGCGCATTGCGTCCAGGTCCGGCCGGACGAGATCGCGCTGCTCGCGGAGCATGGCGTCGCCGTGGCGCATTGCCCGCGGTCGAACGCCTTGCTCGGCTGCGGCGTCGCCCCGCTGACGGAGCTGTTGGCAGCCGGGCTGCGCGTCGCGATCGCGACCGACAGCCCGGCATCAACGCCTTCGTTCGACATGTTCGAGGAGCTTCGTGCGGCGGTCTTCGCCGCGCGAGCCCGCGAGCGGCGCCCGGAGGCTCTCGGCGCGGCGGAGGCACTCGAACTGGCGACGCTCGGGGGCGCCAGGGCCCTCGGCCTGGATGCCGAGATCGGATCGCTCGTACCGGGGAAGCAGGCAGATCTCGTCGTCCTTGCTCTCGCCGGGTCTCCCTTCCTCCCTGTCGAGGACCCGGCCGTCGCCGCCGTTCTCGGCGGCTCACCTGAGCGCGTGACGGCTACTCTCGTTTCCGGCGAGGACCGTTATCGGAAAGGACAGAGTGAATGGCGCGAGCTGACAGACGCAGCGCGAAACGCGCGAGACCGCATGCTGCGGTAAGCGCGCAGCGCCGGTCGAGCCAAAGCGAGTCCTGGGAAGACGCTCTCTTCTTCGCCCGGCTCCGCCGCCACGCGAAGTGGATGTTCGTCTTCCTCGCCCTCGTCTTCGGCTTTGGCTTCGTCCTCTTCGGCATCGGCGCCGGCGGCACGGGTCTCGGCGACGTCTTCCGCGGCAGCGGGGGAGGAGGGGACGGCGCACCTTCGGTCGCCAGCGCTCGCAAGGCGACGGAGGAAAACCCGAAAGACGCCGAGGCCTGGCGAGAGCTCTCGACGGCCCTGCAGACCGAGGGCGACACAGACGAAGCGATCGTGGCGCTCTCGCGCTACGCCGACCTGAAGCCCAAGAACGCCGAAGGGCTGCGCGAGCTGGGCGGGCTGTACCTGGCTCAGGCGCGGACGAAGCAGGAAAAGGCGCAACTCGAGCAGTACCGGGCCAGCTTTGCCGCCGGAGGTGCCGACACGATCCTGGCTCCGACCGCCGCCGACGGCCGACCGCTTGTCACCGACCCGATCGCGCAGGCGATCCAGTCGCGCTCGAACGAATCGGTGCAGGCGGCCCTCGCCGACGCACAGGCCGCATACGCCGACGCCGTCAGCACATATCGCCAGCTCGTGGCCGTCGCGCCGAAGGATCCGAACGTCCAGCTCGAGCTCGCCCAAGCCGCCGAGCAGGCCGGTGACCGAGTGACCGCAATCGCCGCGTATACGGCTTTCCTTCAGCTTGCACCGGACGACCCGAACGCCTCGATCGTCCGCCAGCAACTGAAGCAACTCACGGGGTCGGGCGCCGCCGGGTCGGGTTAGACTCGCCGGCAGTGCGTCATCGGGGACACGCAGCCCTCACGGCGGCGCTCATCGCCGGCGTCCTCGTCGCAGCTGGCTGCGGCGGCGTCGGCTACACGGAGGGGTCGGCCGACAAGGCACGCGGCGAGAAGCTGTTCGTCTCGCAGTGTGGGCAATGCCACACCCTTGGCGCCGCCGGGACCAAGGGCGTGATCGGCCCGAATCTCGATGACGCGTTCCGCCAGGCGCACCTCGACGGGATGACCGAAGGCACGGTACGCCAGGTCGTGCGCGACCAGATCCAGTATCCGATCGAAGTCACCTCGACGGGCGTGCCGGGGATGCCCGGCATCGACAAGACGCTGCCTGAGTGCGGCGGTGACACGCAGAAGGGATGCGTGGAAGATCAGGACGAGGCTGCCGACGCCGTCGCCGCCTACGTCGCCAGCGTCGCCGGAGTCACCGAGGAGAAGCCGGGCGGCGCCAAGCCCGGGGCCGGTGGAAACGACGGCAAGGCGATCTTCGCCAGCGCCGGCTGCAGCACCTGCCACACGCTGGCGGACGCGGGCTCGACTGGCACAGTCGGACCCAACCTCGATACCGCCAAGCCTTCGCAGGCACTCGTTGTCCAGCGCGTGACGAACGGCCGCGGCGCGATGCCCTCCTTCAAGGGTCAGCTCACGACCGCTCAGATCGCGGCGGTCGCGAAGTACGTCTCCAGCGTCGCCGGCGGACGCTGACGAGGGCCGGGCGAAGCCCGGCCCCTACGAGGCTCGTAGGGGCGACCCTTTGGGTCGCCCTGACCTAATCCGCCTGCGCGCCGAGATCCACGACCACGTGGCTCACAGGCACGTCGAAGCGCGCGCGGGCACCTTCGACGATCCCCTGCTCCAGCCAGTGCGAGCGACCGGGCGGGTGGGTGGAGATGACGATCTCGTCGGCCCCGAACGTGCGCAGCGTGTCCTCCATCGCCTGCAGCGGATCGGCGTCGCCGATCTCGCCGCGCGCGTGAATGCCGTCCTCGGCGAGCCTGGCGATGCTCGCGTGGAGCCGTCCTTGAGCAGCGGCCCGTGCGGGATCCTCGTCGGAGGCCCAGTGGCGCACCCGTGAATTGAGAGCGGGGCAGACGACCAGGATCTCCTCGCGGACGCCTTCGCTCAGCTTCCGAAGCAACTCGCGGAGCTCCTCGCCGCCGACGGTCTCGTTGGCGACGACGAGGATGCGGCGCTCCCCCTCGGCTCCGCCCCGCTCGACATGCACGCGCTCGGGCGGCTCGCGCCGGCCGCCGCGGATCAACCAGACGGCGATGCCCGTGAGGACGACGAAGACGACGAGGCCGAGCCAGGCGGCGATCGCCGCCGCGACGACGATCAGTCCGAAGTAGACCAGCGACAACCACACGAGCCGAAACGCCTCCGCTTCCGACCGGAACGGGTTCCGCACGATCCGACGCTCAGAGCAGGTAGATGGCTGTGTACACGACAATCCACATTACGTCGACAAAGTGCCAGTAGATCCCGGGAATCTCGACACCGTGGTAGTGCTCCGGCGAGAAATGGCCGCGGAAGGCGCGTACGGCGGACATCGTCAGCAACGACAGGCCGACGAAGACGTGAGCGCCGTGCAGGCCGGTGAGCCCGAAGAAGACCGAGGCGAACGCCCCGTCGGACGTGTTGAAGCCGACGTGCGCGTACTCGAGCATCTGCGTGAGCAGGAAGGCGAGCCCGAGCAGGATCGTCAGCACGAGCCCAGCCTTGAGACCGGTGCGATGCCCGCGCCGGATCGACTGCACCGCCCAATGCATCGTGAAACTGGATGTGACGAGGATTGCCGTGTTGACCCCCGCGACGAAGACGGGGAACTCGTACGGCGGCGGCGGCCAGGCGCCCGCGTCGGGGTTGACCACACGGTCGAAGAAGTAGACGGCGAAGAACGAGCCGAAGAGCATCGCCTCCGAGGCGATGAAGAGAAACATGCCGAGCGTCGGCGCGTCGATGCGCGAGCTTTGGTTGGCGATCGGCGGCCCGTGGTGGGTGTGCGCGGCGGCGTCGGCGTGGCTGGTCATGCCGGAACCCCAACCTGCACGGGATCGACGACGACGTGCTCGACCGGCAGCCCGCTGTCGTCGCGGAGCCGCCCGACCAGGTCACGGCGGAGCCAACCAGAGCGCTCGCCCGGGAACGTGGAGACGATGATCTCGTCCGTCCGTTCGTCCCGGATCGACTCCATTGCCGCGGTGTACGGATCGGGATGCGCGACCTGTCCGTGCGCGTCGATCCCCTCGGAGCGGAGGGTCGCGAGCGCATGGCGCAGGCGTCGCTCGGCCTCGGGATGCTCGCTTCGCTTCGGGTCGCTCTGCGGGGAGACGATCAGGAAGCTTGCGCTGCCCTCACGGGCGCGCTGACGAATCCGCTCGAGCAGCGGCTCACCGAGGACCGTCTCGTTGGCGACGACGAGAACGTTCGCACCGGACTGGGCGGCCCCGGTCGAGACCACGTGCTCGACCGGAAGCGGTGCCGCGACGCGGCGAATCTCCTCGACCAGATCGCGGCGCAGCCAGCCCGACTTCGTCTCCGGATGCGTCGAGACGATCAGCTCGTCGTACTGCTCCTGGGCGACGATGTCCTTCACGGCCGAGAGCGGATCGCCGTCGAAGACATGCCCGTGCGCGGGATCCCGCCGCACGCAGCGCCTCGAGCGTCCGCTCGAGCCGTCGACCTGCGGCGGCGCGCCGCGAGTCCTCGTAGACGACGTAGCCGGCGCTCGGCTCGTTCACGGGCGCGACGACGGTGACTCGGATCGGTCCGCGCTCGGCCCGGCGCTTGACCGCGTCGACGAGCTCCTGCCCGACAAGCGTCTCGTTCGCGACCACCAGGACGCGCGCCTCGTCGGTCACGCCTTTACCTCCTGCAGCGCGCCGCCGTGAGCACGGCGTGCCGGGCGCCGGGCACGCCGTACTCGTAGGGCCCGGCGACGACCTGCGGGATCTCGTCGAAGTTGAACACCGGCGGCGGTGAGGTGACCTGCCACTCGAGCGTCATCGCGCCCCACGGATTGGAGCCGGCGATGGGTCCGCGCGCCCAGCTCGTGATCATGTTGTAGAGGAAGATCACGACCGACGCCCCGAGCACGAACGAGGCGATCGAGATGATGAGGTTGAGGTCGCCGAACTCCTCCGAGTAGTCGAAGACGCGGCGCGGCATCCCGCGCAGCCCGACCCAGTGCATCGGGAAGAAGGTCACGTTGAAGCTGACGAACGTGAGCCAGAAATGGAGCCTTGCCGAGCCGCTCGTTGTACATCCGGCCGGTCATCTTCGGGAACCAGTAGTAGATGCCGGCGAAGATCGTGAAGACGGAGCCGCCGAAGAGCACGTAGTGGATGTGGGCGACGATGAAATACGTGTCCGAGGCGTGGATGTCGATCGGGACCGAGCCGAGGTAGATGCCGGAGAGACCGCCGATCACGAACATCGAGACGAACCCGAGCGCCCAGAGCATGGGCGTGTTCAGGTGGATCTTCCCCTCCCAGAGCGTCGCCAGCCAGGAGAAGACCTTGATCCCGGTCGGCACGGCGATCAGCAGCGTCGTGACCATCATCGGCACGCGGAGCCAGTCGGCCATGCCGGCCACGAACATGTGGTGCGCCCACACCGAGAAGCCGAGCACGAGGATGCCCATCAGCGAGAGCGCCATCAGGCGGTAGCCGAAGATCGGCTTGCGGGTCATCGTCGCGATCACCTCGGAGACGATTCCGAAGCCGGGCAGCATCATGATGTAGACGGCCGGGTGGCTGTAGAACCAGAAGATGTGCTGGTAGCCGATCACGTAGCCGCCGTTGTCCGGGACGAAGAAGCTCGTGTGCATGACCCGGTCGAACATGACGAAGAACTGCGAGCCGGCGATGAACGGCGTCGCGATCACGACCAGCAGTGAGGTCGTGAAGTTCGCCCAGACGAGCAACGGCATGCGCCAGAACGTCATCCCCGGCGCGCGCATGGTGATGATCGTGACGAGGAAGTTGAGCGCGGTCAGGATCGACGACGCGCCCGCCCACTGGACGCCCATGTTGAAGAACATGCTCCCGACCGGCGAGTCGCTGGAGAGCGGGGCGTAGCCGGTCCAGCCGGCGGCGAATGCGCCGCCCGGCGCCAGGAAGCTCGCCAGGAACATCATCCCGGCGATCGGCAGCAGCCAGTACGAAAGCGCGTTCAGACGCGGGAACGCCATGTCCGGGGCGCCGAGCATCAGCGGCACGACGAAGTTCGCGAGCCCGGCGAACGCCGGGATGATGAAGAGGAAGATCATCAGCGTGGCGTGCATCGAGACCAGGCCGTTGAAGGTCTGCGAGTCCATGAACTGCAGCCCCGGCTGCGCGAGCTCGGCGCGGAAGAGCATCGCCATCAGCCCGCCGATGACGAAGAAGACGAGCGTCGTGGCGACGTACTGGACGCCGATCACCTTGTGGTCCGTGTTGACACGGAAGTAATCGCGCCAGCTGTACGCGCCGTGCCCGGAGTGGTCCTCGGGCACGGTGGGACGGCCGGAGATGTAGTAGAGCCAGTAGTCGAACGCTCCGAGGCCGAGCAGGAAGCCGATCGGCGCGGTGACGAGGCCGCCGACGAGGACGATGATCGTCCAGTCGTAGACCGGGTCCCAGCCGGCCAGCCAGCGCACGCCGACGACGATGTACATGCCGATCCAGAAGAAGACGGCCGCGACCCAGGCGGCCCGCAGCAGGTTCGGGCGCATGAAGATGTTGCGCTCGTCGAGCGCGGGGCCGTGCCCGTGCGCGGAATCGGCCGGCTCGTGCTGCGTCGCGGTCGTCAACTCTTCGCTCCGGTCAGATACGCGACCAGGGCGTCGATCTCCGCGTCGGAGAGCGACTCCCCGAAGGTCTTGGGCATCACGCCGGGTTGATACCCGGAGACGACGAACGCATCCGGCTCGACGATCGATTGGCGGACGTAGTCGTCCAGCGGCATGCCGGCTTTCTGGGCTTCTGCGGCTAGGTCGTCGAGGGAGGGCCCGACCTGCGCGTCGGTGCCTGCGGGTTTGAACGTATGGCACCCGCCGCAGCCCTCGGAGGCGAAGAGCTTGGCTCCCTGCTCTCCGCCAGCGCCGCGCCACCGCCAGCGCCAGCGCCACCACCGGCGCCCGGCCGCTGTTCCTGCAGCCAGTCCTCGAACGCCGCCGGCGTGACGACGCGCACGGACGTGCGCATCGTCGCGTGGCCGAGGCCGCAGAGCTCGGTGCAGACGACCGGGAAGGTGCCGATCCGGTTCGGCGTGATCACGAGCGAGGTGTGGATGCCGGGAACCGCGTCCTGCTTCTGGCCCATCTGCGGCACCCAGAACGAATGGAGCACGTCCGCCGCTTGGATGTCGAGCTCGACGCCGCGGCCGAGGGGCAGGACGAGCCGACCGGTGCGGAGGTTCTCGTACTGCGGGTACTCGAACCGCCAGACAAACTGCTGCGCGAACACGTTGACCTTGAGCGGGTTGGTGCCCGCTTCGCCGTTGCGCGCCAGCACGATCGCGCTCACGATCGCGATCGCGGTGACGAGCACGGCCGGGATGATCGTCCAGACGATCTCCAGCCCGGTGTGCCCGTGGATCGGCGGCCCGTCCGAGTCGTCCTCGGGCTGCGCGCGAAACGTCCGGACCGAATAGACGATCACGGCGGAGACGAGCGCGAAGATGGCGATGCAGATGACGGTCGCGAACCAGTAGACGAAGGTGATCCGGTCCATCTCCTCCGAGGCCGACGTCGGCAGCCACTGGATCAGCACCGCGACGAGCGAGACCAGGACGCCCACGACGACGCCGATCGCGATCATGCGAACGATCGATCCTCTGCGCACCGGGTGCGAGCCTACATCAGGTCTTGGCCGCGCAGTCACGGATCTGCTTCGTCGCAGATCCGTGACGCGCAACACCCCTGAAGGCGGCCGCTTCGGCGGCCGCGCGCACGTAGACGGCCTACCTGCGCTACGCCGTCGGCGCGATGCGGTTTTACGAAACGCACACGGAAACCAAACACGGAGGTGGTTCGATCCAGGCTGACAACGTCGCACGGGAGGTCACACCGCATGCGTCTCCGGGTCCTCGTCCTCGCTCTCCTCGCGCCGCTCGCAACGGCCGTCCTCGTCACCGGAGCGCTCGCCGGCGACGGTGACGGCAAGCGCAAAATGCCGCGACAGCGCCTGCAAGGCGTGAACTTCATCAGCTCCTGCGGCTTCAGCCACCGCGCCCCCGACGATCCGATCGTCTTCCCGGGACGGCCAGGCGCGTCGCACGACCACTCTTTCGTCGGCAACAGGACGACGAACGCCTCGTCGACGCTCGGCTCGCTCCTTGCCGGCCAGACGACGTGCCGCAACCGGCCCGGCGACACGGCCGGCTACTGGATGCCGACCCTCTACGTGGGCTCGCAGGCAGTCGCTCCGCTGGGCGCGACGATCTACTACCGGCGGAAGTCGATGCGCCACGTGCAGGCGTTCCCGCCGGGATTCCGGATGATCGCGGGCGACGCAACCGCGACGACGGCCGCAGCCGCTGAGCGTCACGTTCTGGAACTGCGGCGCTCAGGTGGAATCCGGCCGCAGAGCACGCCGCCCTCGTGTCCCGACGGGCGCGGCACATGCTCCGGCTGCATGTCAACTTCCCGAGCTGCTGGGACGGCAGGAACCTCGACAGCGACGAACCACAAGAGCCACGTCGCGTACCCGGAGCGCGGCCGCTGCCCATCGAGGTACCCCGTCGCGCTGCCGGCGATCTCGCTCATCTACCGCTACCCGACGCTCGGCGGCCCGGCGGCCCGCTCGCCTCCGGCGGCGTCTACTCCGGCCACGGCGACTTCTTCAACGCGTGGAACCAGAACGCGCTGCAGCGGCTCGTCGACTCCTGCCTGAACGCGCTGCGGCACTGCGCGCAGGGCGGCTGATCAACCTCACCCCCTCGGGCCCGGGTGGTGCCGGTCGGCCACCCGGGCCACCGGCATCACGGGCGGAAGCGTGCCCTCACGGCCACACCGCTACTGCGGCACGTCGCAGAGGAGCTGATAGCAGGTCGCGGCGGGCAGCAGCCCTGCCCGGCACAGCTCCGGCTCAGGCGCGTGGATGGCGAACCTGCTGCGCAGGTCGCCCGTGAACCAGACGTGCATCATCTCGCTCCCCGGGCGCCTCCTCGAGCCGGGAGGGCAGGAGCCGTCGGGTCGCGGCGTGAGTCCGCGCCGGTCACCGTCCGCGCAGACGCGATGGAAGTGCCAGCGGGTGATCGGCCCTCCCGGCGTCGGGCCGTGCTTTCCCCGCGGCATGCTGAACATGACACCGATCAGCACCAGCTTTCGCCCGGGCACGTTGGCGTAGACGAGCGTCTCGGGTCGCCGCGGGTCGAGGAAGCGCCCGTCGTGGCTGTAGCGCCGGTGTTCAGCGTGGAGGTAGCCGACGCGGGCAGGCGGGCGCCGCGCCGGGTGCGTGTCGAACCCTGCCCGCGCCGCTGCGCGCGGGTCACGCCAGCGCGCGGCGGCCCGCTTCAGCTTCGCCCAGAAGCGCGTCGCGGCCACCCGCTGCGCAGGCGTCGCCAGAGAAGGCGATGCGTACTGCTCGAGGTCGTAGGCGGGCCCGCGCAGCGTCTCGGGCGGAAGCGTCGGCCGGCTCCCGGCCTGTGCATCGAGGGCCGCGCAGGCGCAGGCGAGCGTCGCGAGCACCACGGCAATCCACACGCGCCTCATCGCTACGACTGTACGACGGCGGTCAACACTTCCCTCATCGGCCGCTAACCGCGTGGCGAGATAGACGCTGCTGAAAACGACTATCTTCTGGGGCGCGGGTTCGCCTACAAGCGAGCCTCGGTGCAAAAACTCGGAGTGTCCAACGAGGAAGGGGCTTGCACGTTGGGAGGCAAGGACGCCGCAGCCACGATCGCGGTGAGCGATTTGCAACGCGCACAGGACTTCTACGAAAACGCCCTCGGTCTCGCGCCCGTTCAGGAGCAACCGGGGGCATCCTGTATGGAGCACGGGCTTTCGGCGAGCGCCGACTACTGAGTCCGCGACTTCGCGCTCTCGCAGGACGCAGAGGAGTCAACGGCGGGCGGGCGAATACCTGCCGCATGACACCCAACATCATCGGCCTCGCCCACGTCATCGTCGTGGGGATCCTCCTCATGGCGTTCCTTGGGCTCGTCGGCATCGTCGTCGGGTTGATCTGCCTCCTCGCTGGGATCGGCATGTGGTGGCTGACCTGGCAGCGTCGGCGGCGAGCAGCCGCGCGTAGCACTTATCGCGTAACAGTCGACCGACGACCGCATCAGGCAGGCGTCTCGACGCAGCACAAGCACGATCCCGCGGCCTGGATCACCCAGCGACACGGAGTGCGATGGTCAAACAACCCCCACCCCCGCGGTAGCAGTCGAGTTTTTAAGCATCCGCGGCTCATGGGCGGCGGTCTGAAACCCCTCCCGTTGCCCCGTGTGTTGCCCCGGCCAAAGCCCTCGTTCCTGAGCGGCAATCGAAAGTGCCGCGTTTCCAGGGCATTCGAAAGTGGGCCGTGAAGGATTCGAACCTTCGACCTTGGGATTAAGAGTCCCCTGCTCTACCAGCTGAGCTAACGGCCCGAGCGGCTGACCAGTCTAGCGGCCTGCGGATCTCGTTCCAGCCCCCCGAAAGACTGCGCCCGAGTCTCG
>CAVTTF010000006.1:0-163545 GCA_963737565.1 uncultured Actinomycetes bacterium | reverse complement strand
CCGCCGGCATCGACGTAACAAGACGCCAACTGAACCAGTAGAGGACAACCATTGCTAGCGGACGATCACGAGATCCTCGAGCTGCTCGTTCGGGAACTCGATCCGGCCCAGGACCGCGTCGTCCCAGCCTGTGACGCCCTCGTCGGGCATCCGGAAGCGGATCGCACCCTCGTCCTCATACGCCTTTCCCTCCGCGACGAGACGGGCGGCGAGCTCGCGGCAGCGATCCATTGCGTCGAGCTGAAACGTGACCGGCCCGTCCCAGTCGATCCCGAGCCACGAGAGCGAGCGCTGGATCTGCTCGGTCGCATCGGCGACCTCGCGGCTCGTGTCCGTGTTCTCGATCCGCAGGAGACACTCGCCGCCGCGCCCGCGCGCGTAGAGCCAGTTGAAGAGGAACGTCCGAACACCTCCGATGTGGAGGAGCCCCGTCGGGCTGGGGGCCATGCGGACTCGGACAGGCATCGCCAGGATCGTAGTCAGGCAGCGGTGGGCTCCGGTTCGGGCGCGCGGATCGACCAGACCGCCGGGATCGCGAGGATCGTCGTCAGGCAGGCGATCTCCAGGAGCGCCGCTGCCACGAGCGTCTCCTCCGTCCCGATTGCACCCGCCAGTGGACCGACGATCGCGAAACCAAGCGGCAGGAAGACGAACGAGCCCAGCGCGTCATAGGAGCTGACCCGCGACTGCGCCCGCTCGGGCACCTCCCGCTGGAAGACCGTGAACCAGAGCGTGAGGTGGACGGAGAGGCCGGCGCCGGCGACGAAGCTCGCGGCGGCGATCGCCCACACGGGAGCATGCGCCGCGAGCAGGAGCGGCGGGAACACGACCGGAAAGGGTGCCGCGCACGCGGCGAGCAAGGGCCGGGAAGGGCGAATGCGAAGCGCGGCAACCCCGCCGATGACCGCGCCGACACCGCCCGCGGCGAGGATCGTCGCCCACGCACCCGCCCCGCCCAGGTCGGCTTTCGCGATCGCCGGACCGAGCACCTGCGTGGCCGCGAACACGAGGTTCCCGAGGCCGAAGAGCAGCACGGTCGCCCACAGCCAGGTCCGTGAGGTGAACTCGTGCCAGCCTTCACGGAGCTCGCTCAGGAAGGACGCCCGCTCCTCGCCCTCCGGGCGCGGGTGGACCCGAATCCGGAAAAGCAGAGCGCCGGCGACGACAAACGACGCAGCATCGGCGGCGAGGGCAACCCCGGGGCTCCCCGCGACGACGAGCACGCCGCCGAGTGCAGGGCCTAGCACGCCGACGATGTTGCGAGACATGCCCTGCAGCGCATTCGCCTCCTGCAGGCGCGCCGGGCTCACCGTCTGGGGTACGAGTCCGACCTCTGCCGGGACGACGAATCCGGTGCCGATGCCGTACAGCGCCTGCAATGCGATCACGAGGCCGACGGTCGCTGAACCGGTCAACACGAGCGTCGCCGTCGCAGCCTGCGCTGTCGCCATCACGACCGATGCCCCGGTGAGGACGAGGTTGCGCGGGAGGCGGTCGGACCAGACGCCGCCGAAGACGAGCAGGCTCGCCTCGCACACGCTTCGGGCGCCCAGAACGAGCCCGAGGTCGGTGGCCGTGCCGAAGTCGAGCACCGCGAAGGCAAGAGCGACGCTTGCCAGCCGGTCGCCGATCGTCGTGATCGTCGTCGCCGAGAAGAGCAGGCGGAAGTTGCGCTCCGAGAGCGCGCCGAGCCGGTCGCGAAGCGGCACGGACATCGCGGAGTAGCGTACGCACGTGCTCTACGGCGCCCACGTCTCGACCGCCGGAGGCATCGACAAGGCGATCGACCGGGCGTCGAGCAGATGGGCTGCGATGCGGTCCAGGTGTTCACCGCAGAGCCCGCGCATGTGGCAGCCGACGGCGCACGCCGACGAGGCTTGCGCGCGCTTCCGCGAGCTGGCCGGACCGAGGCCGACATCGACGACGATCTGCCACGCGCCCTACCTGTCAACCTGGCGACCCCGGACGACGCGATGTGACGAAGTCCGTCGCGCGCTGCGAGCTGGCCTCCGTGGCCGACGCGCGTGGGCGCCGACGCGGACGGTGTCGTCTTCCACGTCGGCTCGCACCTCGGCGCGGATATCGAGACCGGCATCGCGACGGGCCGTCAGGCGCTCCGCGAGCGCTCGAGCCGGTGGCCGGACGACGTCTGGCTCCTGCTCGAGAACACGGCCGGCGCCGGCGGCACGATGGGACGCACGGTCGAGGAGCTGGCCGGGCTCTTCGGCGCCTCGACGCACCCGCAGCTTGGTCTCTGCCTCGACTGCGCGCACTGCTTCGCCTCCGGCATCGACGTCAGCGACGCGACGGCTCTCGTGGACGCGCTCGGGAGGAGGTCGACGCGCGATCGGCCTCGACCGGCTGCGCGCCTGCACGTCAACGACTCGCAGACCGCGCTGGGCTCGAACCGCGACCGGCACGCAGGCGTGGGCGAGGGCTGCTCGGCTCCGGGCTCGGCCCTTCCTCGGCCACCCGGCCTTCCAGGATTTGCCCGCAATCGTGGAGACCGGCCGGAGCGGAGGTGCGCCGAAAGCCGACGACATCAATCGGCTCAGAGCGCTCCACCGCAACGGGCTCCGCCGCGCCCGGCGGGCGGGGCTACGCTGACGCCGTGCGCATTCGGACGGCTACGGCGGCCATCGTCGTCTTCCTCGCCGGCCTCGTCGCGGCGTGCGGTCGTCGACGGGGTCGGAAGACAGTGGCACGACGACTGCCGTGACGGCGGTCTGCGAGCCGACCCAGGTGACGACCGCCTGCCGCACGATGGACGAGTACCAGCCGTGAACTAGCTCGCAGCGCTAGGAGCAGCGGCGCAGCGCGTTCAGGCAGTACTCGACGAGCGCTGCGAGCCGGGTCTGCCGCCAGGCGTTGACGAAGTCGCCGTGGCCGGAGAACTGGCCCTGCGAGGCGAGCTCGACGCGACCCGCGCCCGTCACTGGATACTGCGCGACGAGCGTCATCGACGGCACCGCGACGGGATGCGTCTTCGGACACGTGCCAGCCGACGAATAGGCCATGTGTGAACGGTGGTCGGCGCTGTCCGTGTGCTTGCCTTCCCAGCAATCGGGGAACCTGACCGAGAGCCGCAGGCCGCGCGAGCGGTCGTCCGGGCAGGTCGGCACGCTGCTCGCCGGCGCGACGCCGCCCTGGTCGCCGCAGTCCCAGGACGTGATCCGCAGGCTCTGCGGCGACGTCGACGCGGCATTGCCGCCGATCATCGCGAGGCCCGGCGGGAACGCGCGCACCCTGGCGAGGGTGGCCCGCCGGTAGTAGATCTTCGCGTCGAGCGGAACGACAGCGCGATCCTCGACGAGCAGCGTCGGGATCCAGTACGCGCCGAGGTCGTCCGCGCGGTCGCACGTCGTAGCCCCGGCGCGCAGCCTGTACGGCGTCGACGATGCGTCCGTCGCGGTGTTGCCGAAGAACGTGTGCCCGTGCGAGAGGCCGGGCTTGCCCGGGAAGACGATCGGGTCGTCCGGCGCCCGGTGGCTGAACGTGCAGACGACGACGAACTCCACACCCTCGAGAGCTGCGAGGTCCCCGCCGGCGGCACCGGCCGACCGAGCTGCCGTCACGGTCGCAGTCGCGACGACCGCGGCGAGGCCGGCGGCGAACAGCACGAGCAGTCGCCCAGCGTCAGCATCAGTAATCGTCCGCCTCACAGCCGTAGCCGTCGTCGTCTCCGTCGAGCTCGTGCGGATCGGCCCCCGGCAGCGCGTAGCTGACCGAGAAGGCGCGGAAGGGGATGCTCCTGGCACTGGAGGTCCGGCGGCGGCGGCGGGATGCACACCGTCGGGTAGCTGGGCTCGCACCCGTCCCTGTAGGGGGCGGCGGAGGCGGATCCCCGGGCGGAGGAGGCGGCGGGCGGCGTCGCCAGCACGGTCGTGAGGGCTGCCGTGCGGTCGTTGACGAGGTCCGGGTCATGCAGAGGACGCAGGCCGCAATGCGCGTCCGTGCAGCCGAGGAACGAGGCCCAGGCGCGAACCGGCACGAGACCGGGCTTGTCCGTTTTCAGCGTGATCGCGGCGGTGACCTGGCCACCGGCGGGGACCGCCGCGAACGAGCACGTCACGACCCATCCGCGTGCCCGGCAGGCACCCGCCCGCGAGTCGGCGGCGACCAGGGCCGAACCGTCAGGCGCTCGCAGCTCGAGCGTCACGTTGCGAGCGGCGAGCGGGCCGGCGTTGCGCACCGTCGCGGTGTACTGGGCCAGGTCGCCCACGACGACCGCCATGTCCGGCCCGTCGAGCGTGACCCGAACGTCCGCCGCGCAGGCGCCCCAGATCCCGTGCCGTCCGTTCTCGGCCGCGCGCTGGGCAGGGACGTAGGCGGTGAACCGAGCGAACCCCTGGTTGCGCACGTCAACCTGGCCGTAGCCCGACGCCACGAGCACCCGGCCGAGATCGCGGCCGCCGGGAAGCACGACGTAGGACGACCCCGCGGCGCCAGCAGGATCCCCGACGAGGGTGACTCGCTTGCCTGCGGCCAACCGGCGCGTCTCTGCGATCCCACGGCCGGCACCGCAGTCGCCCACGCGCGGTGCGACGATTCCGATCAACCGGATCCGCTCCCGAGCCCCGCCGGCCAGCCTGACGTCGAGCGCGCCGCCCGCGACCGCCGAAACGACGGTCGCCGTGCGTGGAGCGACACGGCGCTCGGTCGCGGGCGCCGCCGCGGCCACGGCTCCGGCCAGCCCGGCGGCAAGGAGGAGCGTGGCGACGCGGCTGGTTCGCACGGGCCCCGGAAGGCTAGCTCAGCCTGCGCGCCGGCCGCCAGGCCGCCTGATGCCTAGCCGCGTACGTCGTCGAGCACGGCGAAGACGCGGTAGCTCGGGCTCGCCCGCGGAACCTCGAAGAACTCGGGATTGCGGCAACCCGCCTCGTCGCTGGCGGTGCTCGTAGCAGGAGGAGATCTCGACCGTGCACATCGGCAGGGGCGCGCGCCTGGCCCGCACACCGCCGAACCCCTCGCGGCCGCGCTCCGCCTCGCGCAGCAGGTCGAGATCGATCTCGACCTCGAACACCTTCTGCATGCAGCCCATGTACGTGTGGCCCGAGGCCTCGTACGCGTACACGAACGGACACGCATGCTCGATGCACGCGCCCGGGTACACGACCTTGTCGCAGTGGACCTCGCAGCGTCGGCACTCCACCTCGTCCTGGGGACGGAGCGGAAGGTCGGCTGCTGCTGCCGTTCATGACCGGATGTGGCACCGCGGAGCCTCGGTGCGCAAGACTTGACATCGCGCCGCCGCAAGTGCTTCCCGGCAAGCGTGCGACCGGCGCAGGCGGTCGAGCCCCGGACGCCGCTACGCCCGGGTAGGGCTTGGCCCCCGTGGCCCGTCGGCTCCTCTTCGCTACGCTCGCGCTCGCGCCGATCACGATCGCGCTCCACTACCTCGCCGACCCCGACGAGATAACGGAGTTCGTGCTCGCCGCGCTCTCGCTCATCCCGCTTGCCTGGCTGATCGGAGAGGCAACGGATCACGCCGCCGAGCACACGGGCCCCGGTATCGGCGGCTTCCTCAACGCGACCTTCGGCAACGCCCCCGAGCTGATCATCGCTCTGATCGCGGTCAACGAGGGGCTCACCGAAGTCGTTCGCGGGTCGCTCACAGGGAGCGTGATCGGGAACCTGCTCCTCGTGCTCGGCTTCTCGCTCGTCGCTCGGCGGGCGCGGCGAGCTCGACCGCTTCTCGAGCTTCGTCGCGATCGCGGCGTCGCGCTCGCGACGCTCCTCTTCCTCATCCCCTCCGTCCCTGGCTGGGAGGGTGATCCCGACCGGCACGACCTCGCAGTCCTGTCCGTACCCGTCTCCATCGCACTCCTGCTCGTCTACGTCGTCGTCACGATCCACTCCCTCCGCCGCCATCGGATGCTCCACGTCGCGAGCGATGAGGACATCGAGGCCTGGTCGTTCCGCCGCTCGCTCGCCGTACTGGGCATCGCCACCGTGGCCACCGCCCTCGTTGCGGAGGTCCTGGTCGGCTCGCTGGAGGTGTTCGCCGAGCAGGTCGGTCTCTCCGACTTCTTCGTCGCCGCCGTGATCGTCGCGATCGTCGGCAACGCCGCCGAGCACGGCGGGGCGGTCCTCGTCGCGTACCGGGGCAAGATCAAGCTCGCGGCCGAGATCGCGCTCTCGTCCGCAGCGCCAGGTCGCCGTGTTCCTGATCCCGGCGGTCGCGCTCCTCTCCTGGCTGATCGAGCCGCTCGCGCTCTCGTTCCGCCCCGTCGAGATCGCAGCGCTCGCTGGGTCGGTCGTGTTCACGGCCTTCGTACTCTGGGCGGCCGTTCCTCGCGGCTGCGGCGGGTTCGCGCTCCTTGCCGCGTATGCGCTCGTCGCCTACGCGTTCTACTTGGCCGGCGAGCGAAGCCTTTAACCACTCCACGGCGACGAGCTTCTCTGCGCGCCGGGCGGCCTGCACCGACGCCTCGGTCATCAGCGCCGTCACGACTGCACCCCCGGACCCGGACGCGTGGCTCCAGGCTGGGAAGAGGGGGCGAGGCTGGTGGGAGGACTGGGCCGCCTGGGCCGCGAAGCGCTCCGGCAAGCTCGTCCCGCCGCCGGCGCTCCCCTACGGCGAGCCGGCGCCAGTCCGCTACGCGCGCAGTTAGGCGCTCAGCATTGTCGCGCGCCCGATCAGCGCATCCACGTCTGCGAGCAGCGGGCGGGCGCCGAGCTTCCCGAACAGGGTGCGCGTGGTCGCCAGCTTGTCGCTGACCTCCCCTGCTCGGCCCAGGCCGATCAGGCAGCGGCTTTCGCCGAGCAGCGCCTGGCCCTGGCCGAGAACGAAGCCGTACTCCGCCCGAGCGCTGCGCGACCTCGGCATAGAGACCCAGGGCCTCTTCGAGGCTCCCGCGGCTCTCGGGCGAGAACGGCCCGGGCGGCAAGTACGCTGTGCCGGTACCGCGCTGCGGCCACGTCGACACCCTCGAGCAACCCGGCGCCGAGCTCGATCGCACCGGCCGATGCGCAGACCCGCAACACGTCTTCGAGCTGGTTGGCGCGGTAGCCGGGGCTCGACCCGTGTCGTCCGCTCGAACTCCTCGACCAGCGCAAGGGCGGTCGGTGCGTCTCCGCGGGCGGAAGCGATCAGCGCGCCGATCGCGAGCGCGGGCACAAGCACCTGCGGATCCTCGAATCGTTCTCGCACGCGGAGGAACTGCTCGGCCGCCGCGGCGGCCTCGGCGACCTCGTCCCGCCACATCAGCACCCGCGCCTTGTAGGAGAGCGCGATTACCCCGATCTGGCTGCCTCCGTACGAGTCGTCCCAGCGCACGAGGCTGTCGGTGGTGGCGACGAGCTGGTCCCAGGCGCCTGCGTCGTAGAGCGACCAGAGGCTCTCCGCCTCGATCCATCTCGCCTTGAACACGATGCCGCGGTGCTCGCCGACTTCGATTCCCGCGCGGTAGAGGTCGAGCGCGGGTGCTGGGCCCTCGGTCAGCCAGACTTGCTCCGCGAGGTTCCCGTACGCGTTGACCGTGTAGTAGCCGAGACCCAGGTCGAGGCTTCTGCGCAAGGCCTCGCGCATGTCGTCGAGGCCTCCGAGGTCGCCGGCCATGAACCGGGCCATGCCGCGGAACTGAGCGCTCTCGATGCGTGGTCCTCCAGGCCGAGCCGCCGCGAGAGCTCGAACGCCTTGGTCGACCACTCGCGCGTCTGCTGCTCACGACCGGCCAGTGCGTGGTCCCGGGCCGCGTACACGTAGGCGATCGCCAACTCCCTTCCCGGCGGCTCCTGCTCGAGCAGCTCGATCGCGCGGCCGAGTAGCTCGTGCGACCGCTGCGTCTCGCCGCGATCGCGCAGCGATGCGACGAGCGCGACCATGGCCTCTCCGGCGGCGAGGACGTCGCCCTGGCGGCGCAGCTCGGCAATTGCCTCTTCGTAGCCGCGCTCGGCTTCGGCAGTCGCCCTGCGAGCCAGGCCGCGGCCTGCGCCAGCTTCACGAGCAGGCGAGCCCGCTCCGGGTCGGCCTCGTCGACGAGCTCGAGCGCCTGGCGGTAGTAATTCTCCGCCCGGGCGACGTCGAGCTCGAGCGCCCGGTCTCCCGCCAGCGCCAGGAAGCGCCCCGCGGAACCGCGAAGCTCGTCAACGTCACCGGCATCACCCGCGGCCCGGGCGAGCTCGAGGGCCTGAACGTAGTGGTACGCGAGCATCTCGGCGCGATCACCGACGCGCTCGCCGGCCACACCTTCGATCCACTCGGCGGCGGAGCTGTGCTTGCGCGCCCGCGCTGCTCGCGGGATCTGCGCGTACGCGACGTCTCTGACGAGGGCGTGCCAGAACGAGTATTCGGTCTGATCCTTCACCGACGAGTTGCGTGCCGGCCGGACGAGCTCCCTCTGCGCGAGGTCGTGCAGCCCCTCCTCGACCTCGGACGCCTCCCTTCCGCCCATGATGGAGACTGCACCCGTCCAGAACACCTTGCCGACGACGGCCGCGTCGTGGAGCAAGGGCCTTGCGCTCCGGCGCGAGCGTGTCGAGCCGTGCGGCGATCAGACGCCTGCACCGTCTCGGGGACCGCGATCACGTATGTTGGCCGCGATTCGAGCAGACTCGACCTCGTGCGCTCGAGGATGCCCTGGTCGGTCAGCATGCGCACGAACTCCTCCGCGTAGAGGGGATTGCCGCCGGCCTGCTCGAGAAGCAGCGTCTGCGTCTCGGCGGGAAGCACGGCCTTGCGTCGAGCAGCGCCGACAACAGTCGCGCGGTGTCCTCGGGCGCCGAGAGGCGACAGCGGAGATCGTCGTCGAGTTCCGCTTGCCCCCGCCCCAGCCGGACGCGTCGCTCGTACAGCTCCGGCCGGGCAGTGCAGAGGACGAGCAGAGGTACGCCGGTCGACCAGTCGACGAGGTGCTCGACGAACTCGAGCAGTTGCCGGTCTCGCCCAGTGCAGGTCCTCGAAGACCAGCGACGAGCGGTCGCTCGGCGGCGCCATCGCCTCGAGGAAGCGCCGCCATGCCGTGAACGACTCCGTCTCGTTCCGCCGACGCTGCGGCGTCGCCGCCGGCGCCGACGAGCGGCGCGAGGCTCGTTCCTGAGCCACTCGCGCTCGGTTCGTCGTCGCCGACGACTCGCCGACCGCGACCGCGAGCTTTGTCGCGCGCCTCGCTCCGGGCGGTCGGACTCGAGGATCCCCGCCTGCGCCTTGACCATCTCGCCGAGCGCCCAGTACGTGATGCCCTCCCCGTAGGGCAGGGAGCGGCCCTGGCGCCAGAAGACGATCTCCGGCTGGTCGTCGACCCACCGCCGGAACTCCGTCAGTCAGCCGCGTCTTGCCGACGCCGGGCTCGCCTGTCGATCGTCACCAGCTGCGTCGAGCGGACTCGCGCAGCGTCCGTGCGTACGTCGACTGCAGCAGCGCGAGGTCGTCGTCGCGACCGATGCAGCGGTGTCCGTGCGACCGGCTCGACGTCGACGCCGAAGCGGCGGCTGCGCGCTCGTCGGCGTGCCAGATGCGACGGGCTCGGCCTTCCCCTTCGCCGGCGACCGGCTCGAGCGCGCTCGTATTCGAACAGGTCTGCGCGTGGCGCGGTACGTCGCCTCGCCGACGACGACGCCCCCGACCGGCGCATGTTGCTGCAGCCGCGCTGCAGTGTTGACGACGTCGCCGGCGACCATCCCCTCACCCTGCGCGGGCCGTGCGCCGAGCGTGACGACCGCCTCGCCGGTAGTCGACCGCGGCGCGCACCGCCAGCGTCGAGGCCCGGGCTGCTCCGCGTTCAGCTCCTCGATCGCCGCGATGATCCGGAGCGCCGCGCTGACCGCGCGCTCGGGATCGTCCTCGTGCGCGACCGGCGCGCCGAACACCGCCATGACCGCGTCGCCGATGAACTTCTCGACGGTGCCGCCGAACGCTCGATCTCCCGCTTCACGCGCGCGTGGTACGGGCGGAGCCGCGCCCGGACGTCTTCGGGATCGGCCCCCTCCGAGCGGCGGTGAAGCCGACGAGGTCGACGAAAAGCACCGAGACGACCTTTCGCTCTTCACCGGCGCGCTGCCGTACGTCGAGCTCGGCGCCGCAGGACCAGCAGAAACGTGCGCTCTCCTCGTTGTCCGCGCCGCATCGCGGGCATGTCTGCACGCCAAAAGTCTAAGCGCTCCCGCGCAAAACGCGCCACCAGCCCCCTCCCCACACGCCCATCTCCATACAGAGCGCACGTCGGTCTGAGTCAACCCCGAACGTGGACGGGTTCCGCGTGCAGGGGTACGTGGCGAAGTAGAGCTTCACCGGCTCGCCCGCGTCGTCGCGGACGACGCGGAGGAGCTCGCCCCGCTCGCGCCCCTCGACGCAGCGCCAGCGGTCGGGACCTTCGGGCTCGAAGGCCGAGTGCCGGTTCCAGGTGACCCGGCGAGCAGCTCCGCGCGGAGGCGCCCGCTGCGCCAGGTGAGGAGCAGCTCGCTGCCCTCCGTCCACCATGTGCCGAGGAGCGGTCGGACCTCGTCCGGCGCACCCGCATCCGGGACCCAGGCGTCGTCGGGCACGGGCAGCGCCCGATCCGTCGCCTCGGCGAGGTCGAGCGCCAGCTTCTCCACCTTCGGCCCTGCACCCGAGTTCGTCAGCACGACCGCGCCCGTGCCGTCGAGCCGACAGACGACCAGTGAAGCGAGGAACCCCGGCATTGCGCCACCGTGTCCGGCGTACACGCGGTCGCCCCGGCGGTAGAGCCCCAGGCCCAGCCCCCAGCCGACGGTCCACGTCTCCTCGTCGGCCATCACCGCCACGCGCGCCATCTCGTCCAGCACGGGCTTGGCCAGGACACGTTCGTCGCCGGCTGCCAGGAACGCACCGAAACGTGCGAGGTCACCGGAGGTCGACCACAGCTGGCCTAGCGCGGCCGTCGCCTCGCGTCATCTCGATCTCGGGCTCGACGCTCGCGGCATCGGACCACGGGTCGACGAAGTATCCGGTCGCCGCAGGGGCGACCGGCTCGAGCCCGGTTCGCGCGAGCCCGAGCGGATCGAGAACGCGCTCCTGGAGGACGTCGCGGTAGGGCGCGCCCCGCAGCCGAGCCACGACCTCGCCGAGGAGGCCGTAGGCGAGATTGGAGTAGTGCCAGCGCTGACCGGGAGTGAGCACCTGCTCGGCCTCCGCGAGACCGGCCAGCAGCTCGTCGCGGCTCGGCGGTCGCAGCGTCTCCCAGATCTCCCCCGGCGGCTCCCGCTGGATCCCAGACAGGTGCGCGAGCGCGTGGCGAACGGTCGGCCCGGGCGGCACCTCCGAGACGTGCTCGCGCAGCTCGTCGTCGAGCCGAATGGAGCCCTCCTCGCGCAGTTGGAGGACGAGGACGGCCGTGAACGTCTTCGTGATCGAGCCGATCCGATAGGAGTGCTCCGGCGTCGCTGCCTCTCCGCGCTCGACATCCGCGAGGCCGAGCGCTCGCTGCCAGAGCAGGTCACTTCCGCGGAAGACGCCCGCCGACACGGCGGGCAGCCGCTGCTCGGCCTGCGCGGCCGCGAGCGATGCGTCGAGCTCGTGGCGGAGCGCGTCAGGCTCCGACACGGGCACTCAATGCCGCCGGGACGAGCTCGCAGGCGGCCTCGACGTCCCCGTCGGTCAGGTCGAGGTGCGTGACGGCGCGGATCACGGTTGGGTGGATGGTCGAGGAAAGGCCGACGCCGGCCTCGCGCAGGGCGGTGAGCGCCTCGTCGCGCGAGACGGCCAACCGGCCGACGTCGAGCTGGACGAAGTTCGTCTCCACCTGCTCGAGGTCGACGGGGAGCCCTTCGGTCAGCCAGGCCTCGGCGAGGCGGCGCGCGCGGGCGTGGTCCTCCGCAAGCCGGTCGAGGTTGTGGTCGAGCGCGTACAGCCCCGCCGCGGCGACGATGCCCGCCTGGCGCATCGCGCCGCCGAAGAGGTGCTTCTCCCGCCAGGCCCGGCCGATCAGGTCGGCCGAGCCGGCGAGCAGCGCACCGAGCGGACACCCGAGCCCCTTCGAGAGGCAGAGCGTCACCGTGTCGAACTGCGAGGCGATCCGCGCGGGAGGCACCTCTTGCGCGACGGCAGCGTTGAGGAGCCGCGCCCCGTCGAGGTGCACGGCGAGACCCAGCTCGCGTGCCGTCGCGACCACCTCGTCGAGCTCCCCCAGCGGCCAGACGCGTCCTCCCGCGGAGTTGTGGGTGTCCTCGAGCGAGAGGACTACGGCCGCCTGATCCGCCGCCTTCGTGCTCGGCTCGGAGGCCCCCCGTACCTGCTCCGGCGTCACTCGTCCCCGCCCGGCCGGGCAGCCCCACCGTCATCAGCCCGGCATGGGCCGCCGGCCCGCCGTACTCGTAGATGACGACGTGCGAGGTCGCTTCGGCGAGCAGGACGTCACCAGGCCGGCCGTGCAGCTTGAGCGCGATCTGATTCGCCATGGTCGCCGTCGGCAGGAAGACGGCCGCCTCCTGGCCGACGAGAGCTGCGACGCGCTCCTGCAGCGCGGTCACGCTGGGGTCCTCACGGCGCTGCTCGTCGCCGACGAGCGCGCCGGCGATCGCCTCGCGCATCCCCGCGGAAGGCCGTGTCGCCGTGTCGGAGCGAAGGTCGATCACGGGCGACACGCTACCGTGGTTCGCGTGGACCTCGCGCTCCTCGAGACTGCGCTCGCGGAGCGCGACGAGCCGGCCTTCCGCGCCGGCCAGATCTGGGCGTGGGCGGCGCGCGGAGCGCCTGGGTATGAGGCGATGACCAACGTACCGGCGCGTCTGCGTGGAGCTCTGCACGAGGAGGTCCCGTTCTCGACACTCACGGTGGTCGACGAGGCGCAGGCACGCGACGGAACGGTCAAGACGCTCTTTCGCACGCACGATGGGCACCCGGTCGAAGCGGTTCTCATGCGCTATCGCGACGGCCGCCGCTCCGTCTGCGTCTCGTCCCAGTCGGGATGCCCGCTCACCTGTACGTTCTGCGCCACCGGCCAGATGCGCTTCGGGCGCAACCTGACCGCGTCGGAGATCCTCGACCAGGCCCTCCACTTCCGCCGGCTGGAGCCGGTCGACCACCTCGTCTTCATGGGGATGGGCGAGCCGTTCCTCAACGTCGACGCGGTCGTCGAGGCGGCGCGACGCCTTCCCGACATCGGCGTCACGCATCGCCGCACGACCGTCTCGACGGTCGGCTGGCTGCCCGGGCTGCGCCGCTTCGTGGACGAGGTCGAGGAGCCGGTCCGGCTTGCGCTGTCGCTGCACGCCGCCGACCCCGAGCTGCGCTCGAGCCTGATGCCGGTGAACGACCGCTATCCGCTCGCGGACGTCATCGCCGAGTGCCTCCGCTACGTCGAGCTGCGGCGGCGCAAGGTGTTCGTCGAGTACGTGCTGCTCGCCGGCGTCAACGACTCCCCTGCTGCCGCCCGGCGGCTCGCCGGCCTGCTCGACCCGAAGGCGTTCAAGGTCAATCTCATCCCCTACAACCCGACGGGGATGTACGACGGCTCGTCGCGCGATGCGATCTCCGCCTTCAAGGCCGTGCTCGACCGCGCGCGGCTGCCGTCGACGGTGCGACTCACGCGCGGGCGGGACATCGCAGCGGCCTGCGGCCAGCTCGCGCGCATCGCCCCGCGAGCGCGTCACGCGCCGGTAGACGCGTGCGCACGGCGAGCCGAGCTCGCCCGACTCGCGGGTGGCGTCGTCGCGTGTTGGAGTACCAGCGCGGCTGAGCGCTCGCCCTGCGGCGCGAGTTGACGAACAGGAGCGTCGCGACACCGAGAAGAGCCCGGAACTCGCGACAGCCAATGAGCGGCTCGTCGGTGACTCGTGTACGAGCGCTCACCGCCAAGCGCGGCCAGGCGGAAGGTTCTCGACGGAGAGGATCGAGGTCGACGTCGAGCTGGTCGCGGCGAGCGGCATGGTCAGCTGCCGCGTGCCGCGAGCGCCGCGGCGCGATCGTGACGTTGACATGGGCGGTCGGTGCAGGCCGTGACGTCAGCCGAAGCGTCCAAGGTGCTCCAGTTGTCACCTAGCCGGCCCGCAGCTCGAGGCCCGAGTTCGCCGCCTCGACGGCTGCTCCCGCTCGACGACCGCCGGTCGCCGGACGATCAGCTCCACGCGTGTCCAGTGTCGCGGTCCCGCCGGCAGCGCAGCCGGCTGGTCAGCCCAGGAGTCGGAGCTGCACGGACGTCGTCTACCGCGTGCAGTGCGCGTCGCGTGGCGGCGGACGATCTGCCAGCGGCCGTGGCGGCGCACCCAGACGTCCGTCACACGCAGCTCGTGTGTGAGATCGCGGCCGTCGAGGCTCGCCCGCTGCCGGTAGCGCGAGACGAGCACGGCGGTGTTGCCGTACACCTCGGGGTCGATCTCGTCGTAGGCGTAGTCCTCGATCTCGTACGGTCCCGAGGCGGCCTCGAGGAATGCATCCCGGTCGAGCTCACCCGCGGCGCCCTGGAGCGAGAACTCCGCCCCGAGCAGCTCGTCGAGCCGTTTCCGGTCGTGCTCCTGCACCGCCCGCACGAGCTCGTGCGACAGCCCCACCAGCTCGTGCTCGACCGTTCCGATCATTCTGCGCCCTCCGTCGCCGACTGAACGTGAGTCCGATCGTACTCCGCGCTCCCGACGTGCTCTTCGAAGGCGTAGCGGACGACGGGCTGTTTGGCCGCGCGCACCTCGTCGAGCCGGCGCACCGGCCGGTGGTGCGGCGCCTCGCGCAGCGTCTCCGGCTCCTCGGCCGCCTCCTGCGCGATCTGCCGCATCGCCTCGACGAACTCGTCGAGGCGCTCCTTCGGCTCAGTCTCGGTCGGCTCGATCATCAGCGCCTCGGGGACGACGAGCGGGAAGTAGATCGTCGGCGGGTGGATGCCGAAGTCCATCAGGCGCTTGGCGACGTCGAGCGCCGTGATCCCGTGGTCGCGCTTCAGCCTGCGCGCCGAGAGGACGAACTCGTGCATGCAGTGCCGGTCGTACGGCAGCTCGTAGACGTCCTTGAGCCGAGCGAGCAGGTAGTTCGCGTTCAGCACCGCGACGTCGGACATCTCGCGGAGCCCCGGCCCGTACGCCCGCATGAACGCGTACGAGCGGACGAAGACGCCGAACGGCCCTGCGAATCCGCGCACTCGTCCGATCGACTTCGGCCGGTCGTAGTCGAGCCGAAAGGCGCTGCCGTCGCGCACCACCAGCGGCGCCGGCAGGTACGGCGCGATGCTCTCGCGCACCGCGACCGGGCCGCCACCCGGCCCGCCGCCGCCGTGCGGCTGCGAGAACGTCTTGTGCAGGTTGAAGTGGACGATGTCGAAGCCCATGTCGCCTGGCCGCGACCTGCCGACGACGGCGTTGAGGTTCGCGCCGTCGTAGTAGAGGAGCGCGCCGGCCTCGTGGAAGATGCGCGCAACCTCCTCGATTCCCTCGTCGAAGAGGCCGAGCGTGGAAGGGTTCGTCAGCATCAGCCCCGCCGTCCGCTCGCTCACCTTTGCGCGCAGGTCGTCGAGGTCGAGGTTGCCGCGCTCGGTCGTCGCCACCTTCTCGAGCTGGTAGCCCGCCATCGTCACGCTCGCCGGATTCGTGCCGTGGGCGGTGTCGGCGGTGATGATCGTGTCGCGCTGCTCGTCCTCGCCCCGCTCGGCGAAGTAGGCGCGCATCAGCATCAGGCCGGTCAGCTCGCCCTGCGAGCCGGCGGCAGGCTGCAGCGTGATCGCGGGCAGCCCCGCGACCTCCTTCAGGATCTCCTGCAGGTGCCACTGCAGCTCCAGCGCCCCCTGCGCCCCTTCGTCCTCCTGATGCGGGTGCAGGTCGCGGAAGCCCGGCAGCCGGCCCGCGCGCTCGTTGACCCGCGGGTTGTGCTTCATCGTGCAGCTGCCGAGCGGGTAGAAGCCGGTGTCGATGCCGAAGTTGCGGTCGGCGAGCGCCGTGATGTGGCGCACGAGCTCGGGCTCCGAGACCTCGGGGAGCCGCGGCGGCCGCGCGCGGCGGAGCTCGGCCGGCAGCTCGGGCTTCGGCAGGCCGTGGTCGGGCACGTGGCCCGCGCGGCGGCCCGGAGCGACTCTGCTCGAAAATCAGCTTCATCCGCACACCTGCCCGAGCACGGAGGCGAGCCGGTCGATGTCCGCCGGCGTTCGCTTCTCGGTGACCGCGACGAGCAGGACGTCGTCGAGCCCCGGATAGTCGCGGCCCAGCGCGTAGCCCGGATGGACGCCGAGCGCCCTCGCATCCCGGATCACGTCACGGGCCGGGCGCGGCAGCCGGAACGCGACCTCCTTGAAGGTGGGCCGCTCGAACGCGACCGGGAGGCCGACGCGCTCCTTCGCGTACTCGGCCAGGGCGACGCACGTCTCGCCGAGCTCGCGCAGTCCCTCGGGGCCCGAGCCAGGACAGCGTCACGAGTCCTGCGAGCGCGAGCAGGGTCTGGTTGGTCGTCATGTTCGACGTCGCCTTCTCCCTGCGGATGTGCTGCTCGCGGGTCTGGAGCGTGAGCACGTAGCCGCGCTCGCCGTCGGCGTCCACCGTCTCGCCGACGATGCGGCCGGGCATGCGCCGGATGAACTCCTGGCGAGCGGCGAAGAAGCCGTAGTGGGGCCCGCCGTAGAGCGGTGGGCAGCCGACGCTCTGCCCCTCACCGATCGCCATCGCGCAGCCGTACGCGCCCGGCGCCTCGAGCAGCCCGAGTGAGACGAGATCGACGTGCGCGATCGCGATGGGCGCCGGCCTCGGCCGCGGCGGCGGCGAGATCAGGGGCGGGCTCGAGGCAGCCGAAGAAGTTCGGCTGCTGGAAGACGCACGGCCGCCGCATCGGTCGAGGCGGCTGCGAGGCGGTCGGGGTCGATCGTCCCCCCGTCGTGCGGAACCTCGACCACCTCCAGGCCGAACCCGCGCGCGTACGTCTTGACCACCTGGCGCACCTGCGGGTTCAGCGTCTCCGCGAGCACGACCTTCGACCGGTCGCTCGCATGCTTCGCCACGAAGCACGCGTCGGCGGCGACCGTCGTGCCGTCGTAGCCCGAGGCGTTCGAGACGTCCATGCCGGTGAGCTCGCAGATCGCGGTCTGGTACTCGAAGATGGCCTGCAGCACGCCCTGGCTCATCTCGGGCTGGTAGGGCGTGTACGCGGTCAGGAACTCCCCGCGTGACAGCAGCACGTCGACGACGGCCGGGACGTAGTGGTCGTAGATGCCGGCCCCGAGGAACGAGAGCTCGACCCCGTTGTGCGCGTTGCGTGCGGCGAGCTCCTCGAGGTGCCGCATGAGGTCCACCTCGGCCAGTTCGGGCGGCACGTCCAGCTCGCGCTCGAAGCGCACGCCCGGCGGCACCTGCTCGAACAGGTCGTCGACCGAGGCTACGCCGATCGCCGCGAGCATCGCCTCGCGGTCCGCGTCCGTGAGCGAGAGGTAGCTCACTGCTCCGTCAGGAGCGCGCGGTAGGCCTCGGCGTCGATCAGTGCGTCGAGCTCGCCCGCGTCGGAGAGCCGGATCCGGATCAGCCAGCCGTCTCCGTACGGATCCTCGTTCACGACCTCCGGCTCCTCGGTCGCCTTCGCGTTCACCTCCAGGATCTCGCCCGAGAGCGGCGCGATCACGTCCGAGACCGCCTTGACGGACTCGACCTCGCCGTAGGCCTTGTCCTTCGTGACCGTCGAGCCGGCCTCCGGGGCCTCGAAGTGCACGAGCTCGCCGAGGGCATCCTGTGCGAACCAGGTGATTCCCAGCACCGCCTCGTCGCCCTCGACACGCGCCCAGTCATGCTCGGGGTGGTAGCGAAGGTCGTCGGGGTAGCTTTCGGCGGCCACTAGGTCTCCTCTCGCTTGTAGATCGGCTTCGTCACGACACGTGCCCGCCGCGGGCGACCGCGGACGTCGATCGTCAGCTCTGTGTTCGTCGCGGCCTGCGCCGTGGGCACGTAGCCCATCCCGATGCCCTGGTCGAGCATCGGCGAGTGCGTGCCGGAGGTCACCTCGCCGCCGCCCTCGATCGTCATGCCCTGCCGGGTACGGCCTTCTCCTCCATCACGAACGGGACGAGTCGCCGCGCCGGCCCGTCCGCCTTGATCCGCCGGAGCTCCTCCGCTCCGGTGAAGTCCTTGTCCAGCGCGCAGGCCCAGCCGAGGCCGGCGGAGATCGCGTCCGTGTCGGGCGTGATGTCGTTCCCGTGCAGCGGGTAGCACACCTCGAGGCGGAGCGTGTCGCGGGCGCCGAGCCCGCACGGCGTGGCGCCACGGCCGGTGACCGCATCCCAGAGCGCCACCGCGTCCTCGACCGGGCACATCAGCTCGACTCCCGCCTCGCCCGTGTAGCCGGTGCGGCCGACCATGACCTCGATGCCGTCCACCTCGCCCATCGCGTGCGTGAACGCCGGCGCGTCGGGCAGGCCGAGCTTCGCGATCGAGCGCGGGCCTTGCACCGCAAGGAGCGCGTACTCGTCCGAGACGTCCGTCACCTCCGAGCCGCGCTGCTCGGCGTCCTTCAGCCACGTGTACGCCGGCTCGCGGTTCGACGCGTTGACGACGAGCAGGAAGCGCGCCGCATTCAGCCGGTACGCGATCAGGTCGTCGATGATCCCGCCCCGCTCGTTCGTCAGCAAGGTGTACTGGGCTCCGCCGTCCTCGACGCGGTCGAGGTCGTTGGAGAGCAGGCCCTGCAGCAGATCGCGAGCGGTCGGGCCTTCGACGTGGATCTGCCCCATGTGCGAGACGTCGAAGACGCCCCAGTCCGTGCGTACCGCACGGTGCTCGGGGATCACGCCCTCGTACTGCACGGGCATCTCCCAGCCGGCAAAGGGAACCATGCGCGCGCCCGCGCCGACGTGGCGCTCGTACAGCGGCGTGCGCAGGAGCGTCTGCACGCCGCGACTCTAACCACTCGCGCAAGTCGCGGATTCGCTCGCGCGTCGACGCGAGCCGAAGCGGCCGCCAGGCGCGCCTGGGATTCGCGTGCGATGAGATGCGGACCGGCCGCGAAGGCGTCGACGCCTTCGGCGGCCGCTATCGCACGCTGCGAAGGCGTCGCTTCGCGTCTCGGATTCGCGCGAGCGAATCCGAGACTTGCGGAGGACTACTCGTCCTTGAGGAAGGAGGGGATGTCGATCTCGACGTCGGCGACGCTCGGGGCTTCGATCCGGCGGCCCCCCGCGACAGCGGCGACGGCAGGCTCGCGCCGCCGGCGGCCACGGGCGCCGAAGCCGGTGGCGATGACCGTCACGCGCACCTCGTCCTTCAGCGACTCGTCGATGACGGCGCCGAAGATCACGTTCGCGTTCGGGTCGGCGTGGCTGGTTACGACCTCCGCCGCCTCGTTCACCTCGAAGAGGCCGATGTCGGGCGGGCCGGTGATGTTGAGCAGCACGCCGGTGGCGCCGTCGAGCGTCGTTTCGAGCAGCGGCGAGGAAACGGCGGCGGTGGCGGCCTCGGCGGCCCGCTTCTCGCCGGTCGCCGTGCCGATTCCCATCAGCGCCGAGCCTGCGTCGCGCATGATCGTGCGAACGTCGGCGAAGTCGAGGTTGACGAGGCCGGGGACGGTGATCAGGTCGGTGATGCCCTGCACTCCCTGGCGGAGGATGTCGTCGGCCATCCGGAACGCCTCGGTCACGGGCGTGCGCTTCTCGACGACCTGCAGCAGCCGGTCGTTCTCGATCACGATCAGCGTGTCCACGCGCTCGCGGAGGCTCTGGATGCCGACCTCGGCCTGTTCGGACCGGCGGCGGCCCTCAAAGGCGAACGGTCGCGTGACGACGCCCACGGTGAGCGCCTCGAGCTCACGTCCCAGCTCGGCGACGACGGGCGCTCCGCCCGTACCCGTCCCGCCTCCCTCGCCGGCGGTGACGAAGATCATGTCGGCGCCCTTCAGCGCCTCCTTCAGCTCGTCGCGGCTCTCCTGGGCGGCGGCCAGTCCGATGGCCGGGTCTGCTCCCGCACCCAGGCCGCGCGTGACCTTCGCGCCGATGTGGAGCTTGACGTCGGCATCCGTCATCAGCAGTGCCTGGGCGTCGGTGTTGACCGCGACAAACTCGACGCCGGACAGGCCGGCCTCGACCATGCGGTTGACGGCGTTCGTGCCGCCGCCGCCGACACCGACAACCTTGATCATCGCGAGGTAGTTGCCGCTCTCGCTGTGTGCTCATCTCGACCTGCCTGACCGTAAAGCTCTCGTCGAGCTATGGATGGCGCCGCGACCGCTTTCGCGCGCAGGGTACGGACTCCTCTTCGGCATTGTCAACGCATATCTCAAGTCGTAGTCGAGGTCGCACTCTCTACCTCTACCTGAGACTTGAGACTTGTCCCGGAGACCGGACGGTCGGGAACGCTCACGTCGAGATACACCGTGTCGGCGGCGAGCAGCGGGAGGATACGGGCGGCGATCGCCAGCTTGAGGCGAACGTTGGTCGGCTCGCCGAGGCGCAGCAGCAGCCCGGAGCGCAGCGCCAGTGAAAGTTCCTCCGGCCCGGTGCGCACCGTCGCCACGCGCGGGAGCCGCGCGGCGGCCAACGGGCTGACGGCGGTGACCGCTGCCGCCAGATCGCCGCCGAGCATCGCACCCACCTCGATTCGGACGTCGCGGCGGACCCAGATCCGCGGGAGCGCCGCCTTCGTGCCCCGCTCGATCCTCCCCATCACCCGCCCGCGAGCAGAGACGAGCCAGGAATCGCCGCCCTGCCGGACGACGGCGACAGCGCGCTCGGGTACGACGACCACCCGGAGCGCGTGCGGGAAGGCCCGGTCGAGCGTCGCAGACAGAACCGTGGGCAGCGCCTCGACCCTGCGCTCGGCGCGCGCGGCGTCGAGCTGCAGGAGGCTCGTTCCGAGCTCGCTCCGCAGCGCCGTGCGAACCTGCCGAGCGATCCCTGGTCTGGTGCCGGTGACCTGGAGCTCGCGCAGGGCGAAGACCGAGGTCTCGCGCGCGAGAAACCACGCGGCGAGCGCCCCCGCGAGCACGGCGAAGGCGAGCGCGAGCGAGCGGCCAGAGGGGACGAGCTGAGCAGCGTCGAGGCGGCCGCCTGTTCGCGGGCGCGTGAACGGGACGACGACGCTCGCCGCGCGCGCACGCGGGCGCGACGCCGCTCACCTCGTCCCCCGCCGGCCATGTCGCGGAGTTCGGCGCGGCGGCTCGTCCTACGCGCAGGTCGCGATCCGCTGCGCGGATCCGCGACGCGCAACCCTGAAGCCGGCCGCTCGCAGCCGTCGCCGCTCCGGTTCACGCCAGCCTTTAGGTAGCGGGCCATCGCAGCCCGCCGAGCAGCACGACCTCGTGCTCGAGCGCGATGCCGTGCTCGTCCCACGCGCGGCGCCGGCACTCCGCCATCACGGCAAGGCAGTCGGCCGTCGTCGCCCCGCCGGCGTTCTCGATGAAGTTCGCGTGCTTCGGGGATACGAGCGCTCCGCCGACTCGAAAGCCCTTGAGCCCACAGCGCTCGAGCAGCCGCCCGGCACCCACCTCCCCCGGCGGGTTCTTGAAGACCGACCCGAAGGTGCGCTTGTTCGTCGGCTGCGTCGCCTTCCGGCGCGCGACGAGGTCGGCGACCTCCGCCTTGATCTCGGCCTCGGGACGCGGCTCCAGCCGGTACTCGACGCGGGCGACGACCTGCCCGTGACGCAATCCGGAATGCCGGTAGGAGAGGCCGAGCTCGTCCGGTGTCAGCCAGCCGGTCCCGTCGGCGGTCGCGACGAGCGCCCGCACCAGGACCGCCGCCCAGTCGCGCCCGTACGCCCCTGCGTTCATCCAGACTCCGCCGCCCGCCGTGCCGGGGATCGCGCAGGCGAACTCGAAGCCCCCGAGGCCGGCCGCACGCGCCCGGTGGAGGCACACGGCGTTGGCGGCGCCGCCGCCCGCCGCCAGCACGCCGTCGGCCACCCCGGCCTCCGCCAGCTCTCCTGCGAGCTTGACGACGAGCGCGTCGAGGCCCGCGTCGGGCGCGAGCAGGTTGGAGCCGAGCCCTACCGTGACGACTCCCAATTCCCGCTCCGCCGCCCAGCGCAGCGCGTTCTCGAGCTCCGCCAATGTGCCCGGCCGCGCGAGCGCCTGCGCCGGGCCCCCGGTGCCGATCGTGGTCAGGCGTGAGAGCTCGACGCCCTCCTCGAGCTTCACGCCGGTAACCCTGCGACGATCGCACGAGCCGCCCGCCAGGGCTCGCCGACGCCGAACGTGACCACGGTGTCGCCCGGCCGCGCCCAGGTCAGGGCGATCTTCGCCGCATCGTCCAGCGACGGCGCCCACCCCGCTCGCACGTGCGCCGGGATCCGGTCGAGGACGTGCTTGCCCCCCACGCCGTCGCGCGGCTCGTCGCGCGCGCCGAGCACCTCTGTGACGACGGCCATGTCGGCGAGCCCGAGCGCCTGCCCGAGCTCCCAGGCGAGCTGCCGCGTCCGCTCGTAGACGTGAGGCTGGTAGACGGCGATCAGACGTCCTTCCGTTCGCTCGCGCGCCGTGCGCAGGGTGGCCGCCAGCTCCGTCGGGTTGTGCCCGTAGTCGTCGTAGACCGAGACTCCGGCGCGCTCGCCGACGAGCTCGAAGCGCCGGCCAACCCCGGTGAACGACGCCACCGCCGGTTGCGCCTCGTCGGCCGCGACCCCCGCGAGTGCGAGCGCCGCCAGTGCGGCGGCCGCGTTCCACCGGTTGTGCTCGCCGGGCACAGCGAGCGGGAAGGAGACGGGCTCGAGCTCCCACGTCCGCACGGCGTGCGGCGCGGCCACGAGCCACTCCTCGAAGCAGTCGGCGAGCTCGGCCGCCGAGGCGTAGGCGGCGTGGTGGTCCAGCTCGATGTTCGTGACGACGGCGATCTCGGGACGAAGCGCGAAGATCGACCGGTCGGACTCGTCTCCCTCGACGACGAGCAACCCTGTCCCCGCCCCTGCGTTCCCGCCGAGCTGCGGGACCACGCCGCCGACGATCCAGGCCGGATCCCGGCCGGACTCCCGCAGCGCCCAGGCGATCATCGCCGCGGTCGTCGTCTTCCCGTGCGCGCCGCCGACGACGATCGCCTGCCGCAGGCCGACGAGCTCCGCCAGGAAGTCGGCCCGCGACCGGCCCTCGGCGCGGTGCGTGTGGGCTGCGGAGACGACGACCTCCCACCCGTCGGGAGGCCGGGGCTCGCCGCCGAGATCGACCTCGACGCCCGTCAGCGTCTCCAGGAAGAGCGTCTCCCGCGCTTCCCAACCGCGCACCTCGGCGCCCCAGGCCAGAGAGATGTTGGCGTAGGCGGAGAGGCCGGAGCCGCCGATCCCGACGAAGTAGAGCCGCCGGCCGCCGAGCTCAGCGGGCGGCAAGGCGGATCAGCTCCTCTGCGATCTCGTCGGCGGCGTGTGGCCGGGCGAGCGCGCGCATCGCCTCGGCCATCGCGCGCCAGCCGCGCGCCGTCGGCGAGCAGCTCCGCGACGAGCCCGGGTACACGGGCCGGGGCCTCGGCGTCGGGGACGACCAGGGCACCGCCGCCGCGCTCGAACCAGCGCGCGTTCAGGGTCTGGTGGTCGGCCGTCGCGTACGGGTACGGCACCAGGACGGCAGGCAGGCCGGCGACCGCGAGCTCCCACACTGTCCCGCCCGCGCGCGAGACGGCGAGATCGGCGGCAGCGAGGGCGTCGCCGAAGCGATCGGTGTGTGCCAGCAGCACGTAGTCGGGCCGGGACACGCGCGGGCGAAGAGAGGTGTAGTCGCGCTCGCCGGAGATGTGCAGCACGGCCGGACCGGCCGGCCCCCAGGTCGAGACGGCGAGCTCGTTGAGCGTCTGCGCGCCGGCGAGCCCGCCCAGCACGATCACGACCGGTCCGTGGGCCGGCAGGCCGAAGTGCCGCCGCGCCTCGTCACGCGAGCCCCCCACGTGGGCGGCGGGGATCGGACGCCCGACGACGCGATACTTCGAGCCGTCCCGCCCTTCGATCGGATACGCGAGGAAGACCCGGTCGGCGAAGGGAGCGGCAAGCCGGTTCGCCAGCCCGATGTGCGCGTCGGCCTCCGTCAGCGCGGCCGGGATGCGCCGCAGCCGAGCGGCGAGCACCATCGGCCCACCGACGTACCCGCCGGCGCCGAGGACGACGTCCGGCCTGCGACGGCCGAGGATGCCCAGCGCGGCGAAGGGAGCGCGCACAGCCCGCGCAACCGCCCGCAGTTGGTGCAGGCCAGGCCTGCGCGGCAGGCCCGAGACGCGGAACGTGTCGAGCTCGTAGCCTGCTTCAGGAACCAGCCGCGACTCGACGCGGTCCGGCGACCCGGCGAACGTCACGCGAGCCCCGCGGGCGCGCAGGGCGTCCGCGACGGCGAGCGCCGGCCGCACGTGCCCGGCGGTCCCGCCTGCTGCGATCAGGCACACGGGCTTTGACGACGCGGTCATTGACCGCGATGTTAAGGAGCACGCCCACCCCGGCGAGGAGCATGACGAGCGACGAGCCGCCGTAGGAGACGAACGGCAGCGGGATTCCGGTGAGTGGAGCGATGCCGAGCACGGCGGCCAGGTTGACTGCCGCCTGCCCGCACACGAGCGTCGTGATCCCCACCGCGAGCCGCTTGCCGAACGGATCGCGGCAGCGCAGCGCGATGCGGAAACCCGCCCACGCGAACGCGAGGAAGGCCACCACGACCGCGGTCGACCCCACGAGGCCGAGCTCCTCGCCGATGACGGCATAGATCATGTCGGTGTGGGCCTCCGGGAGGAAGTTGATCTTCTGGACGCCCTCCCCCAGCCCGTTGCCGGTGATCCCTCCCGAGCCGATCCCGATCACCGCCTGCAGCGTCTGGTAGCCGGCGCCCTGCGAGTCTTGGGTCGGATCGAGGAAGGCGAAGACGCGCGCGCGCCGATACGGCTCGATCCAGATCGCGGCGGCGCCGAGCGCGAGCGTCGGCACAGCCGGCAGTCGCCAGGACGCGGAGCGGGACACCCGAGACGACGAGGACGCCCGCGACCATGAGGAAGAGGGAGATCGTCGTGCCCAGGTCCGGCTGCACGAGGATCAGCCCGCCGAAGAGCATGACGACGAGACCGATCGGCTTCATCAGCTCGCCGAGCGTCAGCGGCACCGGACGTCGAGCGAGGTAGGCGCAGACCCAGACGCAGAGCGCGAGCTTCGCGAGCTCGGATGGCTGGAAGCTCACCGGGCCGAAGAGAAACCAGCGGCGCGCGCCGTTGACGGCGGGAGCGACTGCCAGGACGAGGACGCACAGCGCGAGCGCGGCGACGAGCAGGCTCGGGGCGAGCAGGCGGAGGCGGTGGTAGTCGAGCCGTGCGAAGACGGTGAGGAGGACGGCTCCGACGAGCGCGTAGCCGCCCTGCTTGACGAGGAAGCGCATCGGGTCGCCCTCGCCGAGGGCGGCCGCGGCCGAGGTCGCGCTGAAGACCATCACGAGCCCGAACGCGACGAGGCCCAGCGTGACGAGGACGAGCACCCGCTGCTCGAGCTGTCCCTTCATCAGACGCAGCTCCAGCACGAGCCGGCGGAACGCCTCTCCGCGCGCCTCGAAGTCGTCGAACTGGTCGAAGCTCGCGCAGGCCGGCGAGAGGAGGACGACCTCTCCCGGCACGGCGGCCGCACCCGCCTCGCGAACGGCGGCGGCGAGGTCGCCGCAGTGCAGGTAGGGAACGTGCGCTGTGTCGAGCGCACCGGCGATCTGCGTAGCAGCGTCACCGATCAGGTAGGCGCGGTCGCCGAGCTTGAGGTCTGCTGCCAGGTTGCGGTAGCTCTCGCTGCTTGCCGAGCCCGCCCAGGATCACGTGCAGGCGTGTGTCGCGGTAGGCGGCGAGCGCACGGCGTGCCGCGGCCACGTTCGTCGCCTTCGAGTCGTTGATCCAGAGCACGCCCCGCACCGTCGCCACGGGCTCGAGACGATGCTCGACCCCCTCGAACGACGCAAGCCCGAGCGCGATCGCCTCGTCGGTGACCCCTGCGGCGCGCGCTGCGGCGGTCGCTGCTGCTGCGTTCTCGCGGTTGTGCAGGCCGCGGATCGAGGGCTCCGCCGGCAACGGATCGTCGCCCGCGAACTCGATGCGCCGGCCCTCACCCGGGACCGCGCCGAAGCCGGCGGGAACGATGGCGACGTCCTCGAGCTCCTGGAGTCTGAAGAGGCGTAGCTTCGCGGCGGCGTACGACTCGAAGCTGCGGTGCCGGTCGATGTGGTCGGGCTCCAGGTTCAGGAGCACGGCAACGCGCGGCCGAAGCGACTCCGTGTCCTCGAGCTGGAAGGACGAAAGCTCGCAGACGATCCAGTCCTCCGCCGGCATCGCCCCCACGAGCGCCGTCAGCGGCCGCCCGATGTTCCCCGCCACCTCGGCGCGATGGCCGCCCGCGCGGAAGATCTCGCCGAGGAGCGCCGAGGTGGTCGTCTTGCCGTTCGTGCCGGTGACGCCGAGGATCGGGTTCGGCAGCAGGCGAGCGCCCACCTCGATCTCGCTCCAGATCGGGAGGCCGTTCGCGCGCGCCGCCGCGGGCAGGAGCGACTCGCCCGGGATTCCCGGGCTCTTGACGACGACGTCGACCCCCCGTAGCAGCGTCTCCTCCTCCTTCTTCTCGCCGAGGTGAACTTCGACGCCCGCGTCCACGAGCCTTCCGATCTCGATCTCCCTGGAGCGGTCGTGCCCGACCACCGAGACGCCGTGCCCGCGGAGCGCAAGTGCGGCCGCGCGCCCGGAGCGCGCGAGCCCGAGCACCAAGGCGCGCGCCGGCAGAGCTGACGCGCTCACAGCTGGAAGCGCAGGTAGTAGCGGTAGTAGAGAACGAAGCCGAGCGCGCAGAGGATCGCGCCCACGATCCAGAAGCGCACCATGATCTTCGTCTCGGACCAGGCCTTCATCTCGAAGTGGTGGTGGATCGGGGCCATCAGGAAGACCCGCTTGCCCGGTGCGCTTGAAGCTCGCCACCTGAATCATCACCGAGAGCGCCTCGATCACGAAGATGCCGCCGATGAAGACGAGCAGCACCTCGGTCTCGGTCATGATCGCGAGCCCGGCGATCGCCCCGCCGAGCGCCATCGAGCCCGTGTCGCCCATGAACACGCTCGGCCGGGTGGGCGTTGAACCAGAGGAAGCCGATCGTCGCCGCCGATCAGCGCCGCAGCCGACGATCGCGAGGTCGAGGTAGTTGTCGCTCCGCTCGCCCACGGGGCCGGAGCGGATCCACGAGATCGCCGCGATCGCGAGCAGCGTCAGCAGCGAGATGATCGCCGTGCCGGCCGCGAGCCCGTCGAGCCCGTCGGTCAGGTTGACGCCGTTGGCGGTGCCGGCGATGACGACGAAGAGGAACGGATAGAAGAACCAGCCGAGGTCGATGTTGACGTCGACGACGGGGAAATAGATCTCCGTGTCGAGGTAGCCGATCTCGTGCACGGTGAAGCCCACGCCCGCCGTCACCGCTGCCAGCAGCAGCAGCTTCCAGCGGCCCGAGAGCCCGAGCGAGCGCCGGTGCCGGACCTTGAGGTAGTCGTCGAGGAAGCCGATCAGGCCGCAGCCGAGCGTGGCGAAGAGCACTGTCAGGCCAGGACAGCGTGTAGACGGAGAGCGCGAGGAACGGCAGCACCGCGGCGATGAGGATCAGCAGCCCGCCCATGGTCGGCGTTCCCTGCTTGACGATGTGGCCCGCCGGGCCTTCCGCCCGGATCTGCTGACCGACCCCCCGAGCGCGGAGCGCCTCGATGAACTTGGGCCCGATCACGACGGCGATCACCATCGCGATCAGGCCGGCGATCAGGACTCGGACCATGCCTCGGCCACGTTCGCTATCCGCGCGGGGACGCCTTCCAGGCCCACTGCCCGGGACGCCTTGACGAGCACCGCGTCACCCGGCTGGAGCATCTCCTCGAACCCGTCGGGACGGGCGACCCAGCGCATCTCGGGCACGCCGGGTGTCATGTATGCGCGCGCAGGTTCACCGACGGCGACCAGCGCCTCCACGCCGAGCTCGGCGAGGAGCGCGCCGATCTCGCGGTGGTAGCGCTCCGACTCGGCGCCGAGCTCGGCCATCTCGCCGAGGATGGCCACGCTGCGGCGCCCGCCCGAACGCTCCTTCAGGTCGAGCAGGGCCGCTCGCATCGAGGCGGGGTTGGCGTTGTAGGCGTCGTTGACGACGAACCCGCCGCCGGGCAGCGGCAGCTCCTCGCCGCGCCAGCGCGAGAGGACGACCTGGGCGGCTCCCTCGTGCGCCCGCTCGAGCGGCAGTCCGAGCGCGTCGTAGGCCGTCAACGCGGCGAGGGCGTTCTCGGCCAGGTGTCGCTGCGCGAAGGGCAGCTCGAGGACGAGCTCGCGGCCGCCGACACGAAAGCGCCAGCCGCCGTTGGCGCGCTCGACGTCGGCGGGGTCGAACCGCCGCACGTCGAGGTCGTCCCGGTTGAACGGCTCGCAGCTCGTCCGCACCTGCCGGGACGACGGCGATGCCGCCCGACGGGAGCGCGGCGAGCGCCTCCGCGTTCGCGCGCGCGACGTTCTCGACGGAGCCGACGAGCTCGAGGTGCTCCGGGCCGATCTGCGTGACGAGCGCGAGGTGCGGACGAGCGACCGCACAGAGCTCGGCGATCTGGCCGAGCCCGCGCATGCCCATCTCGACCACCAGCACCGCGGTCTCGGGCTCGAGCCGCAGCACGGTGAGCGGCAGCCCGATCTCGTTGTTCTGGCTCTGCTCCGCGAACACGGTCGGCACGACCGCGGCGCAGAGCGCCCCCAGGATGTCCTTCGTCGTCGTCTTGCCGGTCGAGCCGACGACGGCGACGACGCGCGCCGCCGAGCGCGAGCGCACGAGGCGACGCGAGCGCTCGCGAGCGCGGCGTGCTGGTCGCCGGGGACGAGCGTCACCGCTCCGCGGCGCGCGCGCCTCGTCGGCATAGCGGACGCCGGTGTTGAGGGCGACGAAGAGATCGCCCGGCCGGGCGACACGGGAGTCGGCATGGATGCGGACGACGGTCCCGTCGGGCGGCTCGCCCTCGAGCCGCCCCAGCTCGAGCTCGGCGATCTCGTCGAAGGCGAGCGGGATCACGCGCGCTGGAGCTCGTGGATCGCTTCGCGCGCGACGTCGCGATCGTCGAACGGATGCACGACGCCCGCGATCTCCTGGCCCTGCTCGTGCCCCTTGCCGGCGATCACGACAACATCCCCGGGCTCGGCCCGCCCGATGGCGCTGCGGATCGCCGAGCGCCGGTCGGGATCGATTTCCGCGTCGAGGCCGGCGCCCTGGAGCACGTCCTGGATGATCGCGAGCGGTTCCTCGCTGCGCGGGTTGTCCGAGGTGACGATGGCCACGTCCGCAAGCTCGACCGCGACCTTGCCCATGAGCGGCCGCTTGCCGCGGTCGCGGTCGCCGCCCGCGCCGAAGACGACGATCAGCCGCCCCTCCCCGAGCGCGCGCGCTGAGCGCAGCGCCGTCTCGAGCGAATCCGGGGTGTGCGCGTAGTCGACGAGGACGGTGAAGTTCTGACCCTCGTCAACCGCCTCGAAACGACCCGGCACGCCGCTCACGGCGGCGACTCCGGCGGCGATCTCGTCCGGCTCGACGTCGAGCAGCAGTGCCGCCGCGACGGCGCCGAGCACGTTCTCGACGTTGAACAGGCCGCGGAGCCGCGTCTCCAGGTCGATGCCTGCGGCGCGGAAGCTGCTCCCGTCGGGCGTCAGCTCGAGTCCTTCCGGTCGCACCTCCGCCTCGTCGGCGAGCCCGAACGTGACGAGCGGCGCGCGATGGAGGCCGCGCAGCTCGTCTGCGAGATCGCGACCCCACTGGTCGCCGACGTTGACGGCTGCCGGACTGGGCGCCGAGCCCGTGAAGAGCCTCCGCTTCGCGGCGTAGTAGTCCTCCATCGTCCCGTGCAAGTCGAGGTGATCCTGGCTCAGGTTCGTGAAGACAAGAGCGTCGAAGCGCACACGGTCGAGCCGCCGCAACGCCGAGCCGTGCGACGACGCCTCCACCGCCGCGCTGCGATCGCCGCCGTCCAGCATCTCACGGAAGAGGCGCTGCAGGTCGATCGACTCGGGTGTGGTGAACGGAGCCGGGCGCTCCTGGCCGCCCACGACCCAGCGCACCGTGCCGACAAGCCCCGGCCGCCGCCCGGCCGCCGCCAGGACAGCGTGGAGCAGGAACGTGGTCGTCGTCTTCCCGTTCGTGCCCGTCACTCCGGCGAGCTCCAGCTCGCGCGTCGGCTCGCCGAAGAAGGCATCCGCCGCGATCGGCATCGCGGCGCGCGAGTCGGCGACGACCAGTTGCGTCACGGCCACGTCCAGCGGCCGCTCGGCGACGAGGGCGGCGGCGCCGGCAGAGACGGCTTCGGCCGCATGATCGTGGCCGTCCGTTCTCGTCCCGGGAACGCAGAAGAAGAGAGCTCCGGGCGCAACCTGCCGCGCGTCGTAGGCGAGGTCGCCGATCTCGACGTCCGAGCGCCCGATCACCGCGCCCGGGGCGAGCGCGCGGATCAGCGCCTCGAGCTCCACGCCGGAAGGCTACGCGAGACGGGGTCTGGACCCGGCGTTTCGTCAGTCGGTCGAGCTCGCGGCCGCGGCGATCGTCGCCGCACCGTCCTTCGTCTCGGGCGCGTCGGGCGGCACCTCGAGATACTGGAGCGTGAACTGGGCGATCCGCGCGAAGGCGGGGGCCGCGACGACGCCGCCCCAGATGGCGCCGTGCGGCTCGTCGACTGCGACGAGGATGGCGAAGCGCGGCTTGGCGGCAGGCACGAGCCCGACGAACGAGGCGACGTACTTCGCGACATATCGCCCGTTCTCAGGCTTGGCCGCCGTCCCGGTCTTGCCCGCGACGGTGTACCCCGGGATCGCCGCCTCGCCCCCGGTGCCCTCGACGACGACGCTCCGGAGCATCGCCATCACGCGCGCGGCGGTCGCCCGGGAGACGACACGGCGGGCCTTCGTGCGGCCGACCTGCTTCGGGCCGACGCGCTCGACGATGTACGGCCGGCGCATCAGGCCGTGATTCCCGATCGCGGCGTACGCCGCCGCCATTTGCACCGGTGTGACCGCAATGCCCTGGCCGATCGGGACCGTCCCGATCGTGGAGCCCGACCAGTCCTCGAGCTGAAGCGCCATGCCCGGGCTCTCACCGGGAAAGTCGATCTTGGTCGGGCGGCCGAAGCCGAACCGTGAGACCCAGGAGGCAAGGGCCCCCGCGCCCAGCTGCTCCGCGATCGTCACGGTGCCGACGTTCGACGAGTTCGAGAGAATCTGCCTCACCGTCATCCGCTCAGTGCCTCGGCTGTGCGCCTCGTGGATCCAGCGGTCGGCGACCTGGATCTGCGGCGGCAGCACGAACGGCGTCGTCGGGGCGACGACCCCGTCCTCGAGCGCGGCGGCGATGGTGACCAGCTTGAAGGTCGAGCCGGGCTCGTAGACGTCGGTGACGGCGCGGTTGCGCCGGCGCTCGGCGAGTCGTCGCCGCGAAGCGGTTGGCGTCGAACGCCGGCGCGTTCGCCATTGCGAGGACGGCACCCGTGCGGACATCGAGGACGACGGCCGTCGCCCCCTTCGCGCCCCATGAGCGGACTGTTTCTCCCAGCACGGCCTCTGCGCTGGCCTGAATCTGGTGGTCGATCGAGAGCGTGACGTTGCGGCCGGGCCGTTCGGGCCGGGACGCGACGATCTCGATCGCGCGCCCGAAGGGGTCGCGGACGATCGTTTCGCTCCCGGGCCGGCCGGCGAGTGTCTCGTCGAGCGACCGCTCGAGCCCCTCGAGCCCCTTGTTGTCGACGCCGGCGTAACCGAGCACGTGCGCCGCGACGCCGCCCTGCGGATAGGTCCGCCGCTCCTCGACGTAGAAGCCGAAGCCGGGAATCTCGCGCTTCTCCAACTCCGCCGCCTTCAGCGGGTCGGCCTTGCGGAGGACGTAGACGAAGCGGGTGGAGCGGTCGGCGAGCCGCGGATAGAGCTCGTCCGGGTCGAGCCCGAGCGCCTTCCCCGCGGCGACGGCCGCGGCTTTCGCATCCTTGACGAGCCGCGGGTCGGCGAAGACCGTCGTCGTCTGCTCTCCGATCGCCAGCGGCGCGCCCGTGCGGTCGAAGATCGTGCCCCGTGGGGCGGGCAACGCGATCGTCTCACGATGCTGCCGCGACGCGATCGCCTCGTATTCCGGCCCGTGCAGGGCCTGGATCCACACGGCCCGCGCGATCGCGACGAAGAACACGACGAGGAAGACGGCGAGCAGCAGACGGATGCGCCGGTTCGCCGCGCGTTCACTCATGGCATCAGCCGCACGTACGTCGTCGTCGTGGGATCCGCGGCCTGCAGCCCCAGCTCCCGCTGCGAATCCCGCGCGATGCGCGCGTTCGCGGCCGAGCTGGAGAGCTGCGCGCGGAGCTTGGCGTTGTCGGCGCGAAGCTCCGTCCGTTCGCGTGCGAGCCCGTCGAGGCTGACGTTGAGCTGGAGCACGAGCACGTTCACCGCGACGATGCCGGCCAGCAGCGCGGCAAGGACGACGATCCAGAGGACGCCGCCCGTGACCGGCCGCCGCGCCGCGGTCTTGCGAGCGCGGCGGGACGCGCCGACCCTTGCACCTTGCGCAAGCGCCGACATCACGCGACCTTCGCCGCGGCCCGTAGGCGAGCCGACGCCGCACGCGGATTCTCGGCGGTCTCGGCGGCCGACGGCCGTGCGGGCTTGCGTGTGAGCAACCGTAGCTCGGGTTCCTTGCCGCAGATGCAGATGGGAAACTCGGGCGGACAGGTGCAGCCCTTCGCCTGGGCGACGAAGAAGCGCTTGACGATCCGGTCTTCGAGTGAGTGGAAGCTGATCACCGCAATGCGGCCGCCGGGGCGGAGCATCGAGACGGCGGCCGGAAGTGCCGCCTCCAACGCGCCCAGCTCGTCGTTGACGGCGATCCGCAGCGCCTGGAAGACGCGCTTGGCCGGGTGCCCCTCGCCGAAGCGAGCGGGTGTCGGGATCGCGGCCTTGATCGTGTCCACGAGCTCGCCCGTCCGCTCGAACGGACGCTCGACCCGGCGCCGCAGGATCGCCCGTGCGATCGGTCGCGCGTACCGCTCCTCTCCGTAGTTGCGGAAGATCGTGACGAGCTCGCGCTCGTCCCAGGTGTTGACGACGTCGCGGGCAGACGGCTCCGAGGCGGGATCCATGCGCATGTCGAGCGGCGCATCGGTCGCGTACGAAAAACCGCGCTCGACCTGGTCGATCTGCATCGACGAGACGCCGAGATCCAGCAGGATCGCGTCAGCGCCGACGTCGTTCGCCGCGAGTTGGGAGAGCACGACGGCAAAGTCGCCGCGCAGGAAGCGCACGTCGACGCCGGTCTGCGCGCGAAAGCGATCGACGTGCGGCTTGACGGTCGGGTCGCGGTCGATTGCGACCAGCTTGCCTCGGCCGTTCAGGTCTTCGGCCAGCAGCCGGGCGTGACCTCCGGCTCCGAAGGTGGCGTCGACGACCGTATCGCCCGGCTGCACGGCGAGGAGCTCGCGCACCTCGTCGGCGAGGACCGGGACGTGGGGGTCAGATCCGCTTCTCTGCAAGACGTTCGGCAACATGATCCGCGCTCCCTTCGACCGCGCGCAGGTGCTCCACCCAGACGGAGCGGTCCCAGATCTCGAGGTGGTCGTAGACGCCCGCGACGACGACGTCGCGGTTGAGCCGTGCATGCCGGGCGAGGGCGAGTGGAACGAGCACGCGGCCGTTCTTGTCGAGCTCCGCGTCGGCGGCCCCGGCGAAGAAGAACCGCCTCAACTCGCGCGCCTCCCGGGTGAGTGGGTCGAGTGCAGCCAGCCGGGCTTCGATCGTCTCCTGCCAAGCGGCACGGGGGTAGACCGCGACGTAGCCGTCGAGCCCCTTGGCGAGCACGACGCCCCCGGCCAGCTGCTCGCGGAACCGCGCCGGGAGGGTGAGTCGGCTCTTGTCGTCGATCGTGTGCTCGTACTCGCCGAAGAACATCGCGAACCCTTCCGGGTGGCTCCCACGGTGCCCCACTTTAAACCACTTTCTCCCACTGCGCAAGCCCCTGCGAGCGACATGCTGCCCGGGACCTGTCAGTGCGGCGTTTCGGACGCGTTCCGCGGGGACTTCGAGCGCCTGGCTGTGACCTTCGCGCCGGCCGAGACACGTCCAGCCTCAGAGGCTGGCGGCCGTGTCCGTTACAGGCGGCGGCTCAGCCGTCGAGCTCGACGCGCTGCGGCGAGACGCCGCGGCCCGTCAGCGCCGCAGCGCCGCAGCGCGCGGCGAAGGCGACCGCCTCGGCCGGGCCGAGTCGGCTCGCCAGCGCAAAGGTCAACCCCGCCGCGAAACAGTCGCCGGCGCCGTACGCGTCCTCCACGGGGCCTGCAGGAGCAGCGGCCGAGTACGGGCCGCCGGGCTGCGCCCAGCCGCCGAGCGCTCCGGACGTCGAGACGACGAGCCGTGGCGGCGGATCGAGCTCGCCCGGGCGGTAGCGCTCGTTCTCGTCCTCCCCGCTCCCGATCAGCGCGTCGAGTACCAGGGAACCGCGTCGCAGCGTCGCCAGCTCCCTTGTCGTAGCCGTCAGGACGCGAGCGCGGCGTGCCCGAACGAGCGCGTCCACGTCACCGGCGACGAAGAACACCGCGTCGGCACCGGACAACTCGTGCCAGGGCAGGGATTCGTCGTGGCCGCGCGGCTTCAGCTTCTCCCCCACCGTCGTGATTGTCCGCTCGCGTGTGTCGTCCACGTGTGTCAGCGCCCACCGTTGCGGCTTGCCGCCGACGATCTCCGCGTGCACCTTCACTCCGCGGGCCGTGAGCTCCTCGAAGGAGCGCCGGCCCAGCTCGTCGTCGCCGATCGCGGTGAAGAGCGACGCCTCGCCGGCAAGCTGCGCGAGCTGGATCGCCGCGACGGCTCCGCCGCCGCCGACCTCCTCCCAGTCCTCGGTGGAGTGCGCGATCTCTCCGGTCGCCGGAACGCGTTCGACTCGCGCGAACCGGATCCACTCGAGGTGCCCGACGACGGCGACTCGCATCGGGCTTGAGTCTCACAGATCGTCCCGCCGCGGCGTTAGAAGCCATGATGGCCGAAGTGCAGGTCCCTCCCTTCGAGAGCTTCTATCTCGAGCACCAGGATGAGGTGCTCGGGCTGCTGCGGCGCCGACTCGGGCGGCAGCGAGCGGAAGACGCCTTCCAGGAGACGTTTCTCCGGGCGCTGCGCGGCATACGACCGGCTCGACCACGGCGACCACCTGCGTGCCTGGGTGCTGACGATCGCGAGCAGAGTGGCGATCGACGCTCACCGCCGAGCCAAACCCGAGGGCGAACTGCCCGACCAGGCCGCCGACGACCACCGGCCGGCGTACGCAGATCTGGGCGACCTCACGAACGGGCTGCCGCCGAAAGAGCGCGCGGCCGTCGTGCTGCGCTACGGCTACGACCTCACCTACGACCAGATCGCAGCGGTGCTCGACTCGAGCCCCGATGCCGCAAGGCAAGCGGCCTCGTCGGGCGTTCGCCGCCTGCGGACGAGGAGGGACCCATGACCGTTCCAACCGACCTCGACCGGCGCTTCCGCGACGCGGCCGCGCGCACCGAGCTGCTCGACGCCGGGTATGACATCGTCGACTCGCCAGTAGGCCCGCTGCTCGTCGCGACGACCGACCGCGGCTTGCTGCGCGTCTTCTTCGACCCCGATCCAGAGCGGCACCTCGAGGGGCTCGCCCGCGTCGCCGGGCCACGTGTCCTGCGCGCTCCGCGCCGCGTGGACGAGGCCCGCAGGGAGCTCGACGAGTACTTCACCGGCCGGCGCCGCTCGTTCGACCTGCGGATCGACCTACGCGGCGCAGCCCCGTTCACCGTCCAGGTGCTCGAGGAGCTCGCCCGCGTCCCTTACGGCCAGACGTCGACATACGGCCGTCTCGCCGAGCTGGTCGGGCATCCTCGCGCAGCCCGCGCCGTGGGAACGGTGATGAACCGCAACCCGGTTCCGATCGTCCTCCCCTGCCACCGCGTCGTCGGCGCCTCGGGCAGCCTCGTCGGCTACGGCGGCGGGCTCGAGCGCAAGGAGCAGCTCCTGCGCCTCGAGGGCGCTCTGCTGTGAGCGCGTCTCACTCGAGGAGCCGGTAGCCGACGCCCCAGACATTGACGACGAAGCGGTCGCCGGGGGCGATCTGAAGCTTCCGGCGCAACCGCGACGCATGGGAGTCGACCGTTCGCGTCCGAGCTGCGCCGGGGTAGCCCCAGACGTCACGCAGCAACTCGGCCTTCGTGAAGACGCGGTTCGGCTCGGCTGCGAGCGCAACGGCGAGCTCGAATTCCTTCCCCGGCAGCGGGACGGACACATCCCGCACGAGCGCCTGCCGTGTGCGCCGGTCGACGACGATGTCGCCGGCGTCGAGAACCTCCGGCCCGTCCGGCCGCCGGCGGCGGAGCAGCACCCGGATCCGCGCACGCAGCTCGAGGTAGACGACGGGCCGCTCGACGACGTCGTCTGCCCCGCCCTCGAATGCGCGTACCCGCTCGACGGAGTCTGCGTGCTCGCGCGCGAGGACGATCACCGGAACGTCGCGATCCCAGCGCCGTCCGGGCGCTCCCTCGCGCAGGCGGCGGCAGAGGTCGGGATCGTCGGCGAGAACGAGCGCCGGCCGCTGCTGCTCGGCAAGGTCGAGCGCCTCCCACGACCGCGACGCCTCGATCACGTCGAAGCCGTCCCCGCTCAGATGGCGCTCGAGGAAGGCCCGCGTCTCGGGCTCCGTCTCCGCGAGGAGGAGCGCGCTCCGAACCATTCTTCGAGGCTAGCCCCGGGACCGACGCCCGACCAGATGTCCGCTGCGGGCAAAAGTGCACCATTCGTTCCTCAGCCGTCCTCTCGGAGGAGGTCCCGAACGTGACGAGGCTCGTTGCCGTGCTCGTGGTCGCCGCTGCCTGGACATCAGGCACACCGTTGGCGGAGCCGCGCACCGAGGTGGCGGCTGCGCCGTTGCGAGGTGAGCTCGTCGTCGTCGGCGGCTTCCGCGGCGACGGGTCGAACACCGGTCGCACCGACGCGTACTCGCCGAAGCGCGACGTCTGGCGCCGTCTACCCGACCTGCCGCTGGCGGTCGACCATGCTGCCGGCGCGTCGTATCGGGGCAGGCTCTATGTCGTCGGCGGCTACGGAGCCGATCGTCGGCCGCTGCGCGCCGCCTTCGTCTTCGACGGACGCTCGTGGCGGCGGCTGCCCGACCCGCCGGAAGCGCGCGCGGCTGCGGCTGCTGCGATCACCGCCGCGGGGAAGCTCTACGTCGTGGGAGGAAGATCGGCTAGCGGGCTTGCCGTCACCACCCTTGTCCTCGACCTTCAGGACACAGCGCTGGTCGCGGCTGGCCGGCACGACGCCGCGCGAGCATCTTGCGGCGACCGCACTCGGAGGACGGGTCTACGCGATCGCGGGGCGGCTGGCCGGGATCGACACGAATCTCCGCACCCTCGAGGTGCTCGACCCCCGCACCCGGCGCTGGAGCAAGTTGCCCTCGGTTCCCACCTCTCGCGGCGGCACCGGAGCGGCTGCGATCGCGGGCCGGATCGTCTCGGTCGGCGGCGAGGAGCCGCGCGGCACGATCGCCGACGTGTGGGCCTACGACGTGCGCGCCCGGCGCTGGTCGCGCCTACCCGACCTGCCCACGCCGCGGCACGGCCTCGGCGTCGTGGCCCTCGGCGGCCGGATCTGGGCAGTCGCGGGCGGCCCCCGTCCCGGCCTGACCGTCTCCGGGGCGGTCGAGTCGCTCGCCGTTCCTTGAGCCATCCTGACCAGGCAGTGCTCCTCTGGCGCTCCTGGCGTGTCGCTGAGCGTACGCGGCCGGAGGGGACAGTATGCGAATACGGCCCCGGAAGGCAGCGTGCGCTCAGCGGCGCGAGGCGACGGCGGAGCCGGGCTCCGCCCGGCGGGAGCCGGCGCCGGCCAGGAGCGTCAGAGGCGTCCGTGCTTGAAGATGCCCCAGAGCAACCAGACGCCGAAGACGCCCGAGAGGACGAACCCGGCGACCGAGAGCAGGTGCAGCCCGATCACGTGCGGGCCGTTCTGGGCGAGGACGCCGATCAGCGACGACCCGACGAGCCCGCCGAGGATGACGAGCGAGACGGCGATCCGGTTGACCGAGACGTCGATGTGGTGCGCAAGGTCGTCGATCCCCGGGTTCGAGATCTTCACCTTGAGCTCGCCGTCGCGGAGCTCGTCGAGGATGTCGTGGACCTGGTACGGGATGTCGCGGGCGACACGGGCGAGCTCGCGCGCCTCCCGCTGGGCGCGGATCGAGATTCGCCGCGGTGAGAAGCGTTCCGCCATCAGCCCGCGCGCGTAGGGCTTCGCCACGTCGAAGACGTTGAAGTCCGGGTAGAGCTCGATACTCACCGCCCCGAGTGTCGCGATCGCCTTGTCGAGGATGACGAACCGCGTGGGCAGCCTCAGGTTGAAGCTGTAGATGAGCGAGAGCGCCTCACGGATCACCTCGATCGGGTCGATGTCCGACAGCCGCGCGCCGTAGTAGCGGTAGTAGAGCTCCTCGATTGCGCTGCGCAGCTCGCCTTCCCGCTCCTTCGGGTAGCGAACGCCGAGGTCGGCGAGCCGGCGCGGCAGGGCGGCGACGTTCTCGGTCGCGGCATCGATGAAGAGGCGCGTCAGCCGGCTCATGTCTTCGTCGCTCAGCGAGCCGGCGAGGCCGAAGTCGACCAGACCGATGCGGTCGCCTTCGAGCACGAGAATGTTTGCCGGGTGCGGGTCGCCGTGGAAGAACCCGTGCCGGAAGATCATCGTCATCCACGCGTCCGTCATCCGGTACGCGAGGGCGCGCCGATCGGCCGGAGGACGGGCCGCAACGTCCACGTCGCGAATCTGGATCCCGTCCAGGTACTCGAGCGTGACCACACGCTGCGTCGTGTACCGCCACCACACCTTCGGGATCACAACCTGCTCGGAATCGCCGAAGTTGCGCCGGAACGTCTCGGCGTTCCGCGCCTCGTGGAGGTAGTCGAGCTCCTGGCGGATCGACCGGCCGAACTCGTCGACGAGCCCCTCGGCGTCGATGAAGTCGAACGACCGCACCCGGTCCCGCACGAAGCGGGCGGCGGAGCGCATGAGGGCGAGGTCCGACTCGATCTGCCGCGGCGCGAGTGGCCGCTGCACCTTCACGACCACCTCGTCCCCCGTCGGGAGGATGGCACGGTGCACCTGGCCGATCGAGGCCGCCGCGATCGGGCGCTCGTCGAAGCGAAGGAACGCCTGCTCCACCGTCAGCCCCAGCTCGGCGTTGATCACGGCCTCGATCTGGTCGAACGGAACGGGAGAGACGTCGTCCTGGAGCTTGCGCAGCTCGACGACGATGTCCGGCGGGACGATGTCGGGGCGCGTCGAGAGGAGCTGCCCGAACTTGACGAACGTCGGCCCGAGCTCGTCCAGCATCTCCCGCAGGCGCCGGCCGCGCTCGGCGGGCGGCTCGTCCGGCGGCGTGCGGCGCCGCTCGAGCACGTAGCCGAAGCCGTGCCGGGTCGCCACCCGACCGATCTCGGACAGCCGGCCCAGGCTGCGCTGCTGCGAGGCCGCTTCCACCCGCGCAGTGTGCATCATCTACGCGACGGCGAGGAATCGGGCCGCGGAACGGCCGACGGGCGCTTGACGTGACAGGAAGCGCCAGCGGCCGCCGAAGGCGGACGCTTCGTAGGGCCGGGCTCCGCCCGGCCCTCGTCGATCAGGCGCCCGAGCGAGGGCGAGGCACAGCCTCGCCCCTACAGCTCGCGTTCGAGGAGCTTCAGGCGGTGCTCGAGCTGGGCGACGCGTAGCACCAGGTCGTCGTGCTCCTCGCGGCGGACGAGGCCGAGTCGGGCGAGCGCGTGGTCGAGCGCCTCCCCCCGGCGAACGCCCAGCCGTCCGGCCTCGCGCCGCCAGCTCGTGAGCGCGTCGCGCACCGCGCTGCGCATCTCGTCACGTTCGACGCCGACGCGCCGTGCCAGGTCGTCGGCGAGGTGGTCAGCCGTCTCCGCGGTGAGCGAGGCCCAGCCGATCCCGGCAAACAGCAGCTGCTCGACGAGCCCTCGCTCGGGCGTCGTGTCGTCGACGCCAGGAGCATCTGACACCGGAGGCCTACCTCGCTCGCCCGTGTGGGCGTGTCGAGCGCCGCTGCCGGCGCCGCTCGCGCTTGGAGCTGGCGCCGCTGCCGGCGCGGGAGCCGACGCCGTTGCGAGTTCCGGCTCCGGGTCGGGCTTGGTGACCTCCGCCGCCGCCACGGCGAGCGCGCCTCCGACCGACAGGTCACCCGCCAGGCTGGCCTCGTCGTCCCGCCGGCGGGCGTACTCAGGCTCGCGCTCCTTGAACATCGCGAGGAGCGGCGCAGCGACGAAGATCGACGAGTACGCGCCCGAGCCGATGCCGATCAGCAGCGCGAACGCGAAGTCCTTGAGCGTGTCGCCGCCGAAGAGGAAGAGCGACGCGATCGGCAGCAGGGTGATGAACGTCGTCGCGAGTGACCGCGGGATCGTCTCCCAGAGCGAGACGTTGCCGATCACTCGGAACGAGGACCGCTTCATCAGCGGGATGTTCTCGCGCATGCGGTCGAAGATGATGATCGTGTCGTAGATCGAGTAGCCCAGAACGGTGAGGATCGCCGCGACCGTCGACGTCGACACCTCCCGGCCGACCAGGGCGTAGATGCCTACGGTGATGACGATGTCGTGGACGAGGGCGATGATCACCGGCAGCGCGAACTTCCATTGGAAGCGCAGCGAGATGTACGCGACGATCAGGAGCAGCGAGACGACGATCGCGAGCAGCGCCGAGTTCGCGATCTGCCTGCCGAAGCTCTCGGACACGTTCTTCGCCCCGAAGGCGGTGGCGTCGACCGCCTCCTCCAGCGAGGTCTGCAGCCGCGCCGACTCGTTTTGCGTGAGCGACTCGGTCCGGATCTGGAAGTTCGTGTAGCCGCCGGCCTGCTCGGCGCCGCGCCCCTGGATGACCGCTTTGCCCTGGCCGATCCGCTCCGCTTCTGCACGCACGTCCTCGAGCGCGACCGGTGCAGGAGTCTTGAACGAGAGCTGGGTACCACCCTCGAAGTCGATGCCGAGGTTGAGCCCCTTGAAGAGGATCGCGACGATCGAGATCGCGATGACCACTCCGGAAATAGCGAACCAGAGCCGCCGCCGTCCGATGTAGTCGATCTTCAGCCAGCTCGGAATGCCGCGGCCCGACGAGCCGATCAGCCGTGGGCTGTCCAGGAAGCCGAAGCCTGCGAGCAGCGCCAGGAACGCGCGCGTCGCGAGGACGGCGGTGAGCATCGAGATCGCGGTGCCGATCAGAAGCATCAGGGCGAACCCGCGGACGCTGGCGGTGGCGACGGCGAAGAGGACGAGCGCCGTGATCGCCGTGACCGCGTTCGCGTCGACGATCGTGTGGAAGCCCTTCGTGTACCCCTGGTTGATGGCCGCGCGCATGCTGCGGCCTGCGCGCGCCTCTTCCTTGATGCGTTCGAAGATGACGACGTTCGCGTCGGCCGCGACGCCGAGCGTGAGGACGAGCCCTGCGATTCCGGGCAGCGTCAGCGTGACGTCGAAGAGCAGGATCGCCGCGTACAGGAGCGCCGCGTAGAGCGCCAGTCCGAAGACCGCGATCAGGCCGAGGAAGCGGTAGAAGATGAGCAGGAACAGCGCGACCGCGAGCAGGCCGGCAATGAAGGCGATCTTGGCCTCCTGCAGCGAGTCCTGACCCAACGTCGCCGAGATCTCGGTCTGGTCGAGCGAGACGAACTTGACCGGCAGGGCACCCGTCTGCAGCACGAGCGCGAGATCGCGCGCTTCGTTGATCGTGAAGTCACCCGTGATCTGGGCGCCGTTCCCACCCGAGATCCCGTTCGGATAGTCGTTGAAGTCGATCGACGGCCACGACTTGATCTCGCGGTCGAGGACGATCGCGAAGTGCTGGTTGAACGCGTCGGGGTCAGCGCCGGCGCCGCCCTGGGTGTTGTAGAGGAGCTTCCCGCGCTGGGCCTCGGCCCGGGTGATGTCGCGGAACTTGTCCTCGCCCTTGCCGGTGAAATCGATGAGGACGATCGGCTGCGCCGTCTGCGGGTCGAAGTCCTGGCGGGTGCCGCGGAGGCGCAGGTCGGCGCCCGTCATCTCCGGCACCTTCGGCGGCTCGAAGCGCATCAGATACCACAGCCGCTTCGGGGAGACCGTGCCGCCCTCGGTCGAAGGGCAGAGGTCGCCGGGCGCACACGAGATCACGACCGTCTTGGCGGGGACGCCGAAGAGCCTGTAGCCCTTCGGCAGCTTGCCGTCGTGCTTGCGCAGCGCGACCGCTTTCGACCCGACCGGGCCGGCCACGAGCTTCTTCTTGGCGTCGAAGAGGTACCACTGCTCCGAGCTGTCGCCGACGAGCGACTGCTGACGGGAGAGCAGCGCAAACAGGCTGTCGGTCGCGATCGCTCTTCGCGTGGCAGAGTCGATCGACGGCGGCACGAGGTTCGCCTCGAGGTCGAAGAGCTCGAGCTGGGCGGTCTTGCCGATCACCTCGGCCGCGCGCTTCGGGTCCTTGACGCCCGGGAGCTGGATCACGATCTGGTCGTCGCCCTGCGTACGGATCTCGGGCTCGGTCGTGCCCAGCTTGTCGACGCGGTCGCGCATGATCGAGACCGACCGGTTGAGGTCGTCCTCGGTCAGATCGCGGTTCTTGGGCGGAATCGCCTGCAGGGTGACCTCGAGGCCACCCTGGAGGTCGAGGCCGAGCGTCGGCTCGTCGTGGATCGGCGACGCGGGCACGGCAAGCGCCGCCACCGCGACGAGCGCGGCGACGATGAACGCGACGACGATTACGGCAGCGCGACGGTTCACTAGCGGCCGCCAGGTTAGCTGCGGGGCGCCGCAGTTGGATCCGCGGCGGCCTCGTCCCTTACCTCGTCCTCACGATCGTTAACGGCGCCTACGCCGTCGGGCTCGTCGAAGGCCTCCTCCGACTCGGTTTCGGCCCCATCGTCGGCCTCCTCGTCGGGCTCCTCGTCGTCCTCCTCGTCGTCCTCGTCCTCTTCGGGCTTGACGACGGCGGCGACGGCGCGCCGCGAGACACGCACCTGGATGCCCTCGGCGATCTCGACGACGAGGTCGTCCTCCTCGTCGATCTCCTCGACGATGCCGTAGATGCCCCCGACGGTGAGGATCTCGTCGCCCGGCTCGATGCTCTCGATCAGGCGCTGCTGGTTCGCCGTCCGCTGCCGCTGGGGCCGGATCAGGAGCACCCACAGCAGAGCGAACATGGCGACGATCAGGATCAGTGATGCCACTTTTCTCTCATTCCTCCTCGGCGCCGGCTGCGAGCCGCGCGAGCGCCCCGGCCCGATAGGCCTCGAAGTCTCCTCGCTCGATCGCCGTCCGCGCGCCCGCGGTCAGCGTCAGTACGAACCACAGATTATGCAGGCTGAGCAGCCGCAGTCCGAGCAGCTCGTGCTGGTTGACGAGGTGGCGCACGTAGGCGCGCGTGAAACGGAGGCAGGCCGGGCAGCCGCAGCCCTCCTCCAGCGGACGGGGATCGCGCGCGAAGCGGGCGTTGCGTAGGTTGAGCCGGCCGACCGCCGTCAGCGCTGATCCTGTCCGCGCCGTGCGTGTCGGCAGCACGCAGTCGAACATGTCGACGCCGCGGGCGATCACCTCCAGGATTCCCTCGGCGTCGCCGATCCCCATGAAGTACCGCGGCTTCGCTTCCGGGAGGAGCGGTGCCGACCAGCTCACGGCGTCGAGCATCTCCTCCCAGTCCTCGCCCACTGCGAGACCACCCAGCGCGAAGCCGTCGAACGGCAGGGAGCTGACCTCGTCGATCGAGCGCCGGCGCAGCTCACCGTCGGCCCCACCCTGGGTGATCCCGAAGCGCAGCTGTCCCGGCGCCCGCGGCGCCTCCGCCTGGCGCCGGGCCCAGGCCGTTGTGAGGGCGACCGCGCGCTCGAGCTCCGCAGTCGGAATTCCCGCCGGAGGGCAGACGTCGAGGCACATCGTTATGTCCGAGCCGAGGCGCCGCTGGATCTCCGCCGTTCCCTCCGGAGTGAAGCGCTCGGGCGTGCCGTCGTAGACCGAGCGGAACGTGACACCGTCCTCGTCCACCGCCAGCAGCGTGTCGCGCAGCGAGAAGACCTGGAAGCCGCCCGAGTCGGTGAGGATCGGCCCGTCCCACCCGCAGAAGGCATGCAGGCCGCCGAGCTCCTCGATCACGTCCTCGCCGGGCCGGAAATGCAGGTGGTAGGTGTTGCCGAGCACGACGTGGGCACCGAGTGCGCGCACCTCGTCCGGATGGAGGCTCTTCACGGACGCCTTCGTCCCCACCGGCATGAACGCCGGGGTCGGGATCTCGCCGTGGGCGGTGCGCAGGACTCCCGCGCGCGCAGCGCCGTCGCGGGCCGCGAGGGAGAAGCTGTTCACAGGACGAGCATCGCATCGCCGAACGAGTAGAAGCGGTACCCCTCGACGATCGCGGTCCGGTAGAGCGCGCGGGTCTCGTCGATGCCGGCGAAGGCCATCACGAGCGCGAGCAGCGTCGAGCGGGGCAGGTGGAAGTTCGTCAGCAGCGCGTCGACGCGGCGAAAGGCGAAGGGCGGCTTGACGAAGAGCGTCGTCCGGCCCTCGAGCTCGCCGCTGCGCGCCACCGTCTCCAGCACCCGGACTGTCGTCGTGCCGACGGCAAGGACGCGCTCGGCGGCGGCGATCCGGGCCCACGCCTCGGGGTCGACGTGGTAACGCTCGCCGTGCAGCTCGTGCTCCTCGAGCGTCTCCGCTGCGAGCGGCCGGAACGTGTCCAGGCCGACGTGGAGGGTCACTCGCGCGACATCGAGCCGCCCGAGCAGCTCAGGCGTGAAGTGGAGACCCGCGGTCGGCGCCGCAGCGGAACCCGTCTCGTCCGCATAGACCGTCTGGTACCGCGACGGATCGGCCAGCGGTTGCCGGATGTAGGGCGGCAGAGGCGCCTCGCCGTCGGGCTCACCCTCCAGCCGGACGCGCCAGCGCCCCTCGCCGAGCGGCTCGAGCAGCTCGACGGAGCCGAGGCGCTGCCCGGCTCGCAAACGCCGCGACGGCCGCGCGAGCGCCTCCCACACGCCGTCGCCCTCGGGCTCCAGGAGCAGTACCTCTGCCTCTCCCCCGCCCGGCCGGCGCAGGCGCAGGCGGGCGGGCACGACTCGCGTGTCGTTGACGACCACGAGCTCGCCGGAGAGCTCGTCCGGCAAGTCGGCAAAGGTCTGGTGGCGCACCTCGCCGGTCGCGCGCAGGTAGACCAGGAGTCGCGACGCGTCGCGCTGGTCGAGCGGCCGCTGGGCGATCAGCTCCTCGGGCAGGTCGTAGTCGAGCTCGGCCGATCTCATCCGACGGCCACAGTAGCCTTGCGCCCGATGGACGAGCAGGCCCTGGAACGGGCGAGACGCCGCATCGCGGAGGGTCGCACCGGGCGCGCCGACACCGTGCGTTTCGAGGCGGCGCTCGACCGATCGCGCGAGCAGGTCGAGGCTGTCGCACGCGCCGCGGAAGAGCTCGCGGCAGGCCTGCCCGACCGGATCGGCGCGGCCGTGCAGGAGGGCCTGCGCCGCGAGGTCGTTCCGGTCGGACGCAGCCTCGCCGAGATCCGCGGGCTGCTCAACCAGGCGAACGGCCGTCTCGAGCGGCTCGAGCAGGAACTGCTCGCCGAGCGGCACGCGCGCGTCGACGACCTGGCGCTTCTGGTCGACCTCGTCGCGTCGGGCTGGCAGGGCGTGGATGCGCGACTCGGGCGGCTCGAGGAGTCGACCGCCGGCGGCAAGGTCGTACAGCTGCAGAAGAACGCGGCCGCGTAGGGCCGGGCTTCGCCCGGCCCGGGCGACCGCGTAGCGGGCCGCGGCTCCGGCGCCGGTGCGTCACGAGCGCCGCGTCGGCAGGACGAGCCGGAAACGGCTGCCGCGGCCGACCGCCGTGTCGAGCTCGATCCGGCCGCCGAGAGCGTGCGCGAGCTCGCGGGCGATGGGAGGCCCAGGCCCGTTCCGTCCATGTCCTGCGAGACGAAGGGGCGGAAGATCCGCTCGCGCTGCTCCGGGGCGATGCCAGGCCCCGAGTCGGCGACGTCGACGCGGACGACGCCGTTCTCGCTCACGAGCGAAAGCTCGATCCGGCCGCCGTCGGGTGTCCAGCGAAACGCGTTGGAGAGCAGATTGGAGATGACCTGCAGGACGCGGTCGCCGTCGCTCCAGATCGTCGGCGGCTGCTCGACCTCGCGTAGCTCGTACTCGATCTCCCGCCGGCGCGCCTCCTCGCCGAACGCCGTGTAGGCCTGCTCGACGAGCCGGCCCATGTCGACCTCCTCGTGGTGCACCGTGAAGCGGTCGCGCGTTCAGCTTCGCCAGATCGAGGACGTCGCCGACCAGGCGCTCGAGCCGGAGCGACTCCGCGGCGACGACGTCGAGCGAAGCTGCGATCGACTCGGGATCGTCGACGACGCCGTCGCGCAGCGCGTCGACGTGGCCCTTGATCGCGGTGAGCGGCGTGCGCAGCTCGTGGGAGACCGACATCAGGAACTGGCGCTCCCGCTCCTCCGACTCCGCGAGCCGAGCGGCCATCTCGTTGAAGCGCTCCGCGAGGTGCGCGATCTCGCCACCGCCTCGCGCGTCGACGCGGACGGCGTAGTTGCCCTCAGCGATCTCGTCGGCGGCGTCGGAGAGGGCGAGAACGGGGCCGGTGATCCGGCGCGAGAGGTACCACGACAGCGCACCTGCGACCACGATCCCGACGAGGAACGCCAGCGCCAGCCGCTGCACGAGCGGCACCCACTGGTCGCGTAGCTCGGTCCGCCGCTTCGCGACGACGAGCGCGCCGAACGGGGCGGCTCCGGGCTCGAGCCGCAGCGGCTCGGCGGCGGCGAGGTAGCGCCTGCCTGCCAGCGTGAACTCGAACGACAGCAAGCCCCTCAACTCGTGCAGGCGATCGTCGACCGCCTCCGCGGGAAGGCGCGTCAGCCCCGAGTCCTGCCCGGGAAAGACCGACGTCCCGACGTAGAAGAGGGTGTCACCGGTCGCCTTCTCGAGCGTCGCAGCGGCGAAGTCTGGAGCGTTCGCGCCCTCGTCGGCGGCCTGCAGCGCGGACTCGGCGTAGAGCTGCGCCAGGCCGGACGCCTCGCGCCGAAGCTCGATCACGGTTTGGTCGTGCGTGTAGTCCTGGAACAGACGCAACGCGATCAGCGCCGCGAGGATGCCCGCCAGCGCGATCCCGAGCAGGAAGAGGGCCGGCAACCGGAAGCGGAGCGACCCGAGCATGGCCTCGTAAGGGTAGGTGGCTAGGCGGTCGCCGCGGAGGACTTCTCCGTTGCGACCTTGTAGCCCACGCCCCACACGGTGACGATCGGCGATGCGTCACCGAGCTTGCGCCGGATCTGGCGCACGTGGACGTCCACCGTCCGGGTGTCGCCGGCGAACGTGTAGCCCCAGACCCGCTCGAGCAGCTGGTCGCGGGTGAGCACCAGCCCGCGGTGGTCGAGCAGCTCCCAGAGCAGGTCGAACTCCTTCGGCGCGAGCTGGATCTCGTCCTCGCCGACGAGCACCTCGCGCCGCCCGACGTTGATGACGAGATCGCCGTGAGTGATCTCGCGCGACTCGTCGCGCCGCCGGTCGGGCACCGACCGCCGCAGCACGCTCTTGACCCGCGCCACGAGCTCGCGCGGGTTGAACGGCTTGGTCAGGTAGTCGTCGGCGCCAACCTCGAGACCGATGATCTTGTCCACGTCCTCGTCGCGGGCCGTGAGCATCAGGATCGGGACATCCGAGCTCTTCCGGATGCGGCGGCAGACCTCGATGCCGTCGATGTCGGGCAGGTTGAGGTCGAGAATGACCAGTGACGGGGTCTCCGCTACGACGCTCGTCAGCGCGGCGCCACCCGCCGTCACGGCGCGCACGTTGTAGCCGGCGTTCTTCAGGTAGAGGGAGATGAACGAGGCGATCGACGGCTCGTCCTCGACGACGAGGATCGTCTGCGGAGCACTCACGGCTGCAGCGAGGGGTTCGGGGTGGGCGGCGGCCCGGCCGAGCCGAAGAACACTCGGCGCGCAACCTCGGGCAGGCGCGCGCACAGCTCCGGAGCGCGCCGGCAGTCGGCATCGCCGCCAACTGCCCAGATTCCTGTGTCGCCCGTCTGGTCCGGCTCGCCGTCGAGCAGGGCGGAGCCGTGTCCGCGCGCCGAAATCGAGATGCCGCGGCCGCGAACGGTCAGCCGGTACTGCCCGCCCAGGAGACGGAAGGTGATGTTTTCGCCGCGATGCGTGACGGCAATGCCGCGTCCGATCCCGTTCACGACCGGAAACCACCGGTCATTCGGGGTCAGGTCGATGAACTGGATCGAGCCGGCATCGATTCGACCCAGCACGCCGCCGCGCGCGGCGATCTTGAGCACGCCGTTCGCCCGCTCGACCGAGAGCGTCCCGGCGCGGTTGGGCTTCTCGGCCGCGAACGCGGCCAGAGGCGCCACCAGAGCGGCTGCGAGCAGGAGTGGGAGGGCCGTGTTGCGCATCGGCAGGACGAAGTATCGAGACTGCACGTGTGACCAGCGTCAGGTGCCGGTAAGGAAAGTGTAAGCGCGAGGGCGGCGGATGACCCGCCGGCCGGCGACGGCGCCGCCCCAGCGGCCGCCGCAGGCGGACGCCTTCAGGGATCTCCGCGCCTCGGGTTCGCGCGAGCGAATCCGAAGCTGCGGGCCGGGCGACCCGCCGGCCCGCGACGGCGCTGCCCCAGCGGCCGCCGAAGGCGGACGCCTTCAGGGATTCTCGCGCCTGGGATTCGCTTTCAGCGAATCCCAGGCTGCGGGCTAATACAGTCCTCGCGTGGAGGAGCTGACCGACTTCAGCCGGGTGATTCTGCTCGTCTCGGTCGCCGGCTCGCTCGCCATCGCCCTGCGTGTGCTCTCCGACCGCTGGGCCGTGCCCGCAGCGGCGCTCCTGCTCGTGGCCGCCGCAGCGCTGTCGGACATCTTCACCGGCCTCCACGACGCCCTCTCGATCGCCGACGTCCAGCGCCTGACGACGGTCGCGCTGATCGTGATCCTGCTCGACGGCGGCATGCACATGGGCATGCGGCGGTTTCGCGCTGCCGCAGTTCCGATCCTCTCGCTCGGAGTGATCGGCACCATCGCGACCACGGGGGTCGTCGCGGTCGCGGTGCACGAGCTGCTCGACGTTTCCTGGACGGTCGCCGGCCTGATCGGAGCGGCGGTGGCGCCGACCGACCCGGCAGTGACGTTCGCCGTCCTCGGCAAGCGCCAGATCCGTGGCCGGGCCGGGACGATCCTCGAGGGCGAATCGGGCTTCAACGATCCCGTCGGCATCGCGCTGATGATCGGAATGGTCGAGTTCGCCACGTCCGACGACGCCGGTGTCGCGTCGGTGGTCTGGGAGGTCCTGCTCGAGCTCTCAGTCGGGCTCGTCGTCGGCGTCGCCGGCGGGTTTGCATTGCTCTGGCTGATGCGCCGGCTGGCGCTGCCCGACAGCGCCCTCTACCCGCTCCGTGTCCTCCTCTTTGCCGGCGTCGTGTACGGCGTGGCAGCCGCGCTCCACGGCTCGGGCTTCCTCGCCGTCTTCGTTACGGCGATCATGATCGGAGACGCCGCCGCGCCGCACAAGGGCGAGGTCGAGCGCTTCCACACGGCGCTCGCGAGCCTGGCCGAGATCGCAGCGTTCGTCGCCCTCGGCTTGACCGTGGATCTCGGTTTCATCTTCGACGAGAACCTCTGGCTCGACGGGCTGGTCGTCGCAGTGGTCCTCGCGGTGGTCGCCCGGCCGCTCGTCGTCGGCGGCCTGCTCCTCCCCGTGCGGCTTTCCTGGGGGGAGCGCGGATTCGTCGTCTGGAGCGGCCTGAAGGGCGCGGTGCCAATCCTGCTCGCCTCGCTCGCCGTGGTCGCCGGTACCGAGGGGGCGGACGAGATCTACGGCATCGTGTTTGTCGTCGTCCTCGTCTCCGTGCTCGTCCAGGGGACGGGCCTGCCCTTCGTGGCGACCCGGCTGCGCGTGCCCATGCGGCAGGTCGAGCCCGACACGATCGAAGGCCGGCGCGTCGTGGTCGCGCCTGGCGCCTTCGCCGACGGCCGGACCGTCGGTCAGCTGCCGCTCGCCGAACGGGCGTGGGTCAGCGCTGTCGACCGTGACGGTGAGAAGCTCGTCCTGAGCGGTGCGACCGGGCTCCGCGCAGGCGACGTCGTCCGCGTCTACTGCGACGACGCGAGCGAGCCCGCCGTCCGCCGAATTTTCGGCGGGCGCGTAGCCCTCAGTCGTAGCTATAGAAGCCGCGGCCGGACTTCCGTCCCAGCAGGCCGGCGTTCCGCATCGCCACGAGGCGTGGCGGCGCCGCTATCCGCGGCTCGCGCAGCTTCTCGTACAGCGCCTCGGAGGCGTGCACGTGCACGTCGATCCCGACGAGGTCGACGAGCTCGCACGGCCCCATCGGCCAGCCCGCGCCGTGCTTCATCGCCGAGTCCAGATCCTCAGGGGTGACCCGCGCCTCGTCGAGGACGCGGATGCAGTCGTTGAGCAGCGGAATCAGAATCCGATTGACGACGAAGCCCGGTGTGTCGTGGCAGCGGATCGGAGACTTCCCCATTCGCTGCCCCACCGCGTAGGCCGTGTCGATCGCGTCATCCGAGGAGAGCAGAGCCCGCACGATCTCGACGAGCGGCATCAGCGGCGCCGGGTTGAAGAAATGCATCCCGACGACGCGCTCGGGTGTGGAGACGGCCGCGGCGATCTCGGTCACCGACAGCGCGGAGGTGTTCGTGGCGAGCACGGCGTCGGGCCGCACGATCCGCTCGAGCTCCGCGAACAGCTCCAGCTTGGCGTCGAGATCTTCGACGATCGCCTCGATCACGAGGTCGCAGCCGGCCAGCTCGCCGAGCTCGGTCGTCAGCCGTAGTCGACCGGCCGCCGCGTCCCGCTCCTCGGCGCCGATCGTGCCCTTCTCGACCTTCCGGGTCAGAAAGTGCTCGATGCGTTCGCGCGCCTTGTCGCCGAGCTCCGCCTCCACCTCGCGGCCCACCGTCTCGTAGCCCGGCCTCGATCGCGAGCTGCGCAATGCCGGCGCCCATCGCACCGAGCCCGACCACCCCGATCGTGCGCACCTCCGCCACGCGGCGGAGCCTACCCAGTCGCTACGCGGCGATCTGCTCGAGCTGGTCGGCCCGAAAACGAAGCAGCGCGACGAGGTCGGTCGTGACGTGGAAGGGGTCGGTGATCGCATCGCCCGTCACGACCGAGACCGCGGCGATCACGTCGCTGTCGCTCTCGGCGATCAAGAACGGTGCGGCCGGCAAAGGCTCGCTCCGCGAGCTCGGCGAGCTGCTCGAGCCGGTCTGCGTCGTCCGTGTGGGACGGGCGGATCGTGATCGAGTCGCGCGCGCCGATCTCGCGGGCGAGCGATGCCGGCAGCCTGCTCACACCAGGTGGCGCCGTGCGCGGTCGACCTCGTCGATCCGCGAATCCGCACCAAACAGGTAGGCGAGAAGGCCAACTGCGACGATGAAGATGATGACTGCGATTTCCATGGACACATCGTGCCTGGACCGCTACTATTAGAGCAAGTCTAGCTTTTCATGAATACCATCACTGCACCTGATAGATGGTTGGGCGTCGAATTGCGGCACCTGGCCGCCCTCGACGCCGTCGCCCAGGCGGGCTCCTTCGGCCGGGCGGCCGACGTGCTCGGCTACACGCAGTCCGCGATCAGCCAGCAGATCGCCACGCTCGAGCGCCTCGTCGGCGAGCGCCTCGTCGAGCGTCCCGGCGGGCCACGGCGTGTTTCCCTGACCGAGGCGGGCGAGTTGCTCCGCCGCCATGCCGAGGCAATCGTCGCCCGTTTTGATGCGGCTCAGGCGGACATGGCGGCGTTGCACGCCGGCGAGACGGGAACGCTCCGCATCGGCACCTTCCAGAGCGTCGGCGCCCGCGTGCTCCCGGCAGTGATGCGCCGCTTCCTCTGTGACTGGCCCGGGATCGAGATCAGCCTCTCCGAGTCCACGACCGACGAGGAGCTCTACGAAGGCATCGAGAACGGCACCGTCGATCTGGCCTTCGGGAGCCCGCCGCTTCCAGACGGGCCGTTCGAAGCGCAAACCCTGATGAGCGACCCGTGGGTCCTCGTCGTGCCCGCGGACGGGCCGCTGGCTCGGCGACGCGCCGCGAACCTCACTGACATCGACGGCGAGCGGCTACTCGGCTCGAATCAGTGCTCCAGCGGCCTGGCGTGCGAAGCCGTGCTCACCGAGCACGGGCTCGACATCGAGTACGCCTTCCGCTCCGACGACAACAGCACGCTGCAGGGCATGGCCGCCGCCGGCTTCGGCGTTGCGTTGATGCCCCTGCTCGCAGTGTCGCCGGGCGACGACCGCATCAGGGTGCTCCGCCTCGACCCTCCGGTCCCCCGCCGCGACATCTCGGTCGTCTGGCACCGCGACCGGCATCGCTCGCCGGCGGCGCGCACCTTCGTCGAGATCGCGATCGAGGTCGGCGCCGAGGTCGAGCGCGAACTGCCAGAACCGTAGGACGAGGGCGACCCAAAGGGTCGCCCCTACGAGCCTCGTAGGGGCCGGGCTTTGCCCGGCCCTGGTTCGAACCTAGATTCGCTCGATCACGGCCGCGATCGCCTGGCCCTGGCCGATGCACATCGTCGCGACCCCGTAGCGGGCGTCGCGCCGGTCCAGCTCGGCGAGCAGCGTTGCGGTGATCCTGGCGCCCGTCGCGCCCAGCGGGTGGCCGAGCGAGATCCCGCCGCCGTTCGGGTTCACGTCGCCCGCCTCCCAGCGCTCGTGCAGTCCGGTGTCGGCGAGGAACTGGAGCACGACGGAGGCGAACGCCTCGTTCACCTCGATCACCGCGATGTCGTCCCAGCCGAGGCCCGCCCGCTCGAGGGCACGCTCGCACGCCTGCGGGTTGCCGTGCAGCATCCGGTACGGATCGACCCCGGAGAGGCCGAACGAGACGAAGCGCCCGCGCGGCTCGAGGCCGAGGCGATCGGCCGCGCGCTCGCTCGTCAAGAGCATCGCGGCGGAGCCGTCGCAGATCTGGCTCGAGCTCCCCGCGGTCACGACGCCGTCCGGCTTGAACGCGGGCGAAAGCGAGGCCAGCTTCTCCGGCGAGGTATCGCGGCGTGGCGTCTCGTCCACGCCGAAGAGCACGGCGGCCCCGGTGCCACCGACCTCGATGGGAACGATCTCGCTGTCGAACCGGCCCTCGTCGATCGCGGCGAGAGCTCGCCGGTGCGATTCGAACGAGTAGGCGTCGAGCTGCTCCCGCGAGAGGCCCCACTCCTCGGCGATCACCTCGGCGGAGATCCCTTGCGGCACGATCGGCCAACGCTCGCCGATCTTCTCGTTGATGGCGCCCCAGCCCTCGGGGCCGAGATTCGAGCCCATCGGAACGCGCGACATCGACTCGATTCCCGCGGCAACGACGACGTCCAGGTGCCCCGCCGAGATCGCGGACGCGCCGTTGAACGCGGCCTGCAGCGAGGAGCCGCATTGTCGGTCGACGGTGCTGGCCGCGACGGTCTCGGGCCAGCCGGCGACGAGGAGAGCGACACGGCCGACGTTGAGCGCCTGCTCGCCCACCTGTGTGACGCAGCCCATCTGGACGTCCTCGATCTCGCCTGGATCGACGTCGACGCGGTTGACGAGGCCGTTCAGCACCTGCGCCGCGAGCTCGTCCGCGCGGATACCCGCGAGAGAGCCGTTCCGCCGCCCGATCGGGCTGCGGACGGCGTCGACGATCAGGGCGTCGGCAGCCACGAACTCAGGCTAGCGCACGCTTTGGGGGAAGCGGAAGACGTTGCGGGGGTCGTAGCGCTTCTTCACCGCGCGCAGACGGGCGTAGTTCTTGCCGTAATACGCGGTACCCCAGGCGGACAGCTCGGGATCGGCGTAGTTGACGTAGGCGCCGCCGGAGACGTGCGGGCGAAGCGCGGCGTGGAGGGCGCGGAGCCACGCGAGCGAAGAGGCCGGGCTCGCCCCGGTCGGCCACGAGACGATCTCCTGCAGCGAGCAGAGCGCGGCGCGGTGGGCGAAGGCGGTCGCACTCCGCGGCACGCGACCGATCGCGCCGCCGTAGGAGTCGAGCAGCACCGTCCCCGTCCCGCCCGAAGCCTGCCGCGCCTCGATCGCTTGCAAGAGCGCCCTCGTGCCACTCGCCGACAGCGGGCGCGTCAGGTAGTCGGACTTGGCGGCAAACGTCGACCGGCCGAGCGAGCCGCGCGGCGGCGCATGGCACTCCTCGAAGCCGCTGCCGCACCCGGCCCACATGAGGTTCGCGTCCATCACGTCGCGCTCCGTCGAGGCGACCCGAGTCGGCGCGCCCACGAGAAGGGGCGCGAGAATCGCGTTCAAGCCCGTCTCCCGCCCATCGAACTGGCCGGCGACGGCCACGCGCGGACCGGACCCTCCGGTCGAGACGCTCAGCACCGAGAACACCGCGTCCGGCGCGCGTGGCGCCCAACGCAGCCAGGTCGAGATCACCTGGGCGGCCTGGGCCCACGGCCATTCGACCACGAACGTCGTGACGCGCCCGGCCGGGTGGACGCGGAAGCGGAAGGACGTGACGATGCCGAAGCTACCCCCTCCTCCGCCGCGGCAGGCCCAGAAGAGATCGTCGTGATGCCGCGCGTCGCAGACGAGGAGCTCACCCCGTGCGTCGACGAGGCGAACCTCGAGCATGTTGTCGCAGGTGAGCCCGTGCCGACGGGCGGAGAAGCCGATCCCACCGCCGAGGGCGAGCCCTGCGATCCCGACCGTCGGGCACGAGCCCGCCGGGATCGTTCGCCTGCGACGCCACAACGCCTCGTAGACGTCGATCAGGCGCGTGCCTGCGCCGACGCGGGCCGTCTTCGCCGGCGCGTCGACGGTCACCGCGCCCAGCCGGCCGACGTCCACGACCAGGCCGCCCTGCACGGTCGACCACCCTCCATAGCTGTGCCCGCCGCTCCGTGCCCGGAGCGGCAGCCCGTGTCGCTGCGACCAGCGCACGCAGCGCGAGACGTCGTCGGCTGTCTCGCAGTACGCCACCGCGAGCGGCTTGATCGAGTCGAAGCGAGTACTCGTCAGCAGCCGGGCGACGTCGTAGCCCGTGTCGTCACGACCGACCACGTCGCCGCGCAGCTCACGCGCGAGGGCGCGTACCCGCGGGTCGGCGGACGCCGCCGTCGACAGGACCCGCCACCACGGCACCGTGCCGACGGCGAGCGCGTACCGGCCCGTCTGCTCGAGCAGCTGACGCCGGTCCATGCCGGAACCTAGTGACGCGGCCGCAGTCAGTGTGTTCGCGCGGCGCAGACCTTCGCATGCCGTCGTCCCAGTCGCCCCGATACCAGCGGTATCGGGGCTCCCTGCGTCCTAGGCCTGCTCGGTCTGCGACCCGCCAGACACGAATCAACTTACGGCCGCGTCCACTTAGACTTCAGTGATGGCGGCGACGGCGACCGAGCGAAAGCTGCTACTCGACGGCGAGTGGATCGAGACCGGTGAGTGGCTCGAGGTGCGCTCGCCGTACGACGGCTCCGTGGTGGGGCGGGTGGCGCAGGCAGGCGCCGCCGAGGCGAGCCGCGCGGTAGACGCCGCCGAACGGGCGATGCGTGAGCCGCTCCCGGCACACAAGCGCGCCGAGATCCTCGTCCGGGTTGCCGGTGGCCTCGGTCGGCGCGCCGACGAGGCCGCGCGGCTGATCAGCGCCGAGGCCGGAAAGCCGATGAAGGCGGCCAGGGTCGAGGTGGCACGCGCGATGTCCACGTACACGATGGCGGCCGTCGAGGCCCGCAAGCTGGCGGGCGAGGTCGTTCCGATGGACGCCTCGCAGGCGGGCGAGGGCAAGCTCGCGATGACGATCCGCGTCCCCGTCGGCGTGGTGGGCGCGATCTCGCCGTTCAACTTTCCGCTCAACCTCGTTGCCCACAAGATCGCGCCGGCTCTCGCAGCCGGCTGTGCCGTCGTCCTCAAGCCGGCCTCGCAGACGCCGCTCTCGGCGCTCCTGCTCGCCGAGCTCGAGACGGACGCCGGGCTCCCGCCGGGCTGGCTCAACGTCCTCGTCGGCCCCGCGGCGGAGATCGGCAACGTCCTCGTGGAGGACGAGCGGGTCCGCCTGATCACGTTCACCGGCTCCGAGCGGCGTCGGCTGGAAGCTGCGGGAGCGCGCGCCGCGAAAGCGGGTCAACCTCGAGCTCGGCAACTCGACGCCGGTCATCGTCGAAGCGGACGCCGACCTCGAGACGGCCGCGGCCAAGGTGGCCGCGAACGCGTTCTCCTTCGCCGGGCAGAGCTGCATCTCGATCCAGCGTGTCTACGTGCAACGCGACGTCTACGAGGACTTCAAGGCTCGCTTCCTGCCGCTGGTGGAAGCGCTCGTCGTGGGCGACCCCGCGGACGAGGACACCGATGTCGGGCCGCTCATCTCCAACTCCGAGCGCGAACGCGTGCTGTCGTGGATCGAGGAGGCGCGAGCCGGTGGCGCGGCGATCCTCGCCGGCGGACAGCTCGACGGAGAGCTCCTTCGGCCTACCGTCGTCGAAGGCGCTCCGGCCGAATCGAAGCTCTCCTGCGAGGAGGCGTTCGGCCCCGTCTGCACGCTCGCGCCGTACGAGACGCTCGAGGAGGCGATCGAGCTCGCCAACGGCACGCGGTACGGCCTCCAGGCAGGGATCTTCACCAGCGCCCTCGCAAGCGCCCTCTGCGCGGCGGGCGAGCTCGAGTTCGGCGGCGTGACGATCAACGAAGCTCCCACCTTCCGCGCCGACCAGATGCCCTACGGCGGCGTCAAGGACTCGGGCAACACGCGCGAAGGGCCTGCCTGGGCCGTCCGCGAGCTGACCGAGGAACGACTCGTCGTCGTCCAGCTGTAGCGAGGCCGATCCGGGCCGCGAAGTCGCGGTTCGGGGACAGACGCCTCCGGCATCTGTCCCCCGGGGTATCCTCGAGCTGCCGTGGGATTGTTCACGCGAGGCCCCGCCGCCCCGACCGCTGGGGACCTCCGCCGCGAGCGGCGGGCCTTGCTCCTCTTGCGCGAGGAACGCATGCGCGAGCTCGGCGGGCTCACCCTGGAGATGTACCGGCGGGACCACTTCAACGAGCAGCTCGTGGTCGAGCGCTGCGCGGAGCTGGTTGCGATCGAGACGCGCGTCAGCGAGATCGACGCGCACCTCGCCGCCGCCCGAGGGCTGCGGCGCCGCGCAGACGCGATCTGCTCCTGCGGGGCTCCGATCTTGATCGGCGCCCGCTTCTGCCCCAGCTGCGGCCGCTCGCTCGCAGTCGTCGACGTTCCCGGCCGAGGAGGCACCCGCGGAGATCTCGGAAGAGACGGTGGCGTGAACGCCGCCGCCTGCCCTCGCTGCGGCGGGGCGGTCGTCGCAGCCCAGGAGTATTGCCTCGAGTGCGGCCTCCGCCAGCCGGTGCGACGGCTCGGGCCGGCGCCCGGTGAGGAGCGAAGCTTGCGCGCGCCGGTGCTCGGGACACTCGCACTCGCCGTTGCCGGGGCGGCGGTCGCCGTCGCCCTTACGTGGGAGGGCGGCGCCGGCGAGGCCGTGATCACAGCGACCGGCGGCAACCTCACCGTGACGGCGCCCCGCTCAGCCGCTGCAGCCTTCGCCGGCTGGCCCCGGGGACGCGACGGCTGGACGGTCGTCCTCGCGTCGATCCCGAAGGGCAAGGGCGGCCGCGACGCGGCGCTCGCACGCGCGCAGCAGGCTCGCGCCCGTGGCCTGCCGCGCGTCGGCATCTCGGATTCCGGCTCGATCGTCAGCCTCCACCCCGGCTACTGGGTCGTCTTCACCGGCATCTACGACTCCGAGCCGGAGGCAACGAGCCAGCTCCTGCGCGCGCGGGCCGTCGTGCGCACCGCCGCGACACGGCGGATGACGACCTGACGTTGCCTCAGCGGGCACTATTTGTGCCGAGTTTGTAACACGAGCGCGAACGCGGTACACTCCCACTCCGGACGTCCCCCCGGCGCTCCCTTTACCGTTGTAAAGCCACTCCGAGGAGAGCGAGACGACGCGAATGGACGAACACGTCGCTCAGTTGCAGTCCTGCATGTATCAGTACTCACGGGCCATCTATCGCTCGGTCAAGGATCTGATCGACCCGTACGCAGACGAGCAGACGCGCCTCGAGTACCGGCGGGCGCTCCTCGACGAATGTGAGCAGACGATGGCGCGGCTCGCCGGCGATCCGCATTACTTCGCCCGGCCCGACCGGACGCTGTTCCAGGACGTTCGCCGCTACTTCCCGATCACGGCACAGGCTCAGGTGGCCTGGACAGTGCGCGAGGGCGTCGCCGCCGCCGTGTCGTTCATCGAGGCGCAGGTGGAAGCCGGCGCCTACGACGGCGGGGTCGCGCGCTGCCGCGCAACCACACGCAAGGGCAAGGCCTGCCAGCGGACGCCGCTGCCGAGCCGCGACTACTGCCCGTCGCACCAGCATCTCGAGCACCGCGTCGCCGCCGCCTAGCTGCTTTCCTGCGCAAGACCGGAATCCGCTAGCGCGGACACCGGTCGCGCCAACACCCCTGAAGGCGTCCGCTTCGCGGCCGCGGCGCCCGTCTTCCATCACAGCCGCGCAGGCTCACTGCGGTTAAGCTCGGTTGCCGCATGTCGCATGACGCCGACAAGCTGATCCGTCAGCTCTCGCTCGTTGCCTTCCTGATGGCGGAGCGCCGGCCGCTCACCGCGCGCGACGTGAAGGGGAACGTCGAGGGGTACTCCGAGATGTCGGACGAGGCTTTCGCCCGCCGCTTCTACTCCGATCGGGCCGAGCTGACCGCCCTGGGAGTGCCGCTCCACTCGCAGCGGGACGAGTTCACCGGCGAGGAGCTCTACACCCTTCGCTCGGAGCACTACTTCCTCGACCGGCTCGAGCTGGACGACGATGAGCTCGCCGCGCTGCAGACCGCGCTCTACTACCTCGAGGGGAAGTTCGCCTACGCCGAGCCGCTGCGCCTGGCACTCCAGAACCTCGCCTTGGGGCGCCCAGGGTTCGACGACGCGCCCACGAGCACTGCCGAGCGCGTGCGCGTGACGGCTCCCGACTACTCCCCCGAGCTGGCCGGTCGGCTCTCGAAGCTCGAGTCGGCGATCTCGAAGCAGCGGACGGTGAAGTTCAGCTACTGGTCGCCGCAGCGCGACCGCGTCTCGGAGCGCACGCTCAACCCGTACGCGCTGCGACTGGACGAGGGCGTCTGGTACGTCGTCGGCCGCGACCTCGGCCGCGATGCGATCCGGACCTTCCGCGTCTCGCGGATCCGCTCGGACATCCGCTTCGCCACCCGCCGCGAGCGAGACTTCCGGCTTCCACCCGATTTCGACGTCGACGCGCACCGGGTGCCGCGGCCCTGGCAGATCGGGGAGGCGGCGGGTCGCGGCCGCGTCGCTGTCCAGGGGGACACGGCCTGGTGGGTGCACCGCACGCTCTCAGATGCCGGCAAGCTCGACGAGGGCGTCTTCGAGACGTCGTACTCCCGGGTCGAGCCACTCGCCGGCTGGGTTCTGCGCCAGAACGGTCGTGCCGTGCCGCTCGAGCCGGACGAGCTGCGGGACGCCGTCGCAGCCGCACTCCGCACGCTGCGCGAGCGGCACACCGGCGATCCCCCGGAGCTGGCGCGGGAACGGCGCACCGATCGAGCTCGGCTGCACGTCGACCGGCCGGTGGGGCCAGTCGCGCCCGAGCGCTTCGGCGTGCTCCAGGCCCTGCTCGCGCACCTGCTCGCGGCATGCGGGGACGACCGCCAGACCGAGCTCGACGCGGACGAGCTGGCCGAGCGTTTCCGGATCCCACGCGAGGAACTGCAGGCCCACCTCTCCCTCCTCAACCTCGTCAACTTCGGCGGCGGCTGCTACACGGTGTACGCCGAGGTGGACGAGGAGACCGGACGCGTACGGGTCGACAAGGAGCTGTACGGCGACGTTTTTCGCGGGCCGCCCGAAGCTGACCCCGCTCGAGGCCCGCGCGATCCGTCTCGCGATCGACTACGTCGGACCCGACGATCGCGGCCGAGGCACACACGCCACTCGATCGGGTGCGCAAGAAGCTGGAGGAGACGTTCGGCCAGTTCGAGCTTGCACAGACGCCGCAGCCGCGCATCGCGACCGACGAGGAGAAGCTCGTGCGGGTCCTGAGCGACGGCGCGGAGAAGCGGCGCGTGGTCGAGATCGAGTACCTGAAGGAGGGCGATGACCAGCCGTCCGTCAGGGAGGTCGAGCCCTACAGCTTCGAGCGGGAGCTCCCAGTCTGGCGAGTGCACACCTGGGATCGAACCGCCGACGGCGCCCGTACCTACCGCCTTGACCGGATGCGCTCCGCGAAGCTGACGAGCGAGCGTTTCGAGCCGCGCGAGGGCTTCGACCCGAACTACCTGAGCGAGCCGCGGATTGCACGCGTCTGGCACTCCCCTGAGATCGCCCGCTGGAAGGTCGAGCGCGGCGCACGCCCGCTCACCGACGGCGCCGCCGTTGCCGAGCTGGCGTACAAGACGGAGGAGTGGCTCCTGTCGGAGGTGCTCGCCGACGCCGGAGAGACCGTGGTGCTCGAGCCCGCGGGGGTGCGGCGGCTCGTTGCGCGCCGCGCCGGCGAGCTTGCGCGCGAGCTGGGCGTCAGCGGCCGGCGTCGGCCGGCGGCAGAACCAGCCTGAACGTCGAGCCGCGGCCCGGCTCCGACTCCAGTTCGACCCGCCCGCCGTGCGCCTCGGCGACCGCCCGCACGACCGCGAGGCCGAGACCGTCGCCCGGCCGCTCCGCGAAGCGGACGCCGGCCTCGAAGACAGCTGCCTGGTGGGCCGGCGCGATCCCGTCTCCGCTGTCGGTCACGGCCAACGTGACGCCGTCGGGATGGCGGTAGGCGGAGACGACCACCTCGCCCCGAGAATGCGCGACCGCGTTGGCGACGAGGTTCGCGAGCGCCTGCCGCAGCCGCACCGGGTCTGCCTCGAGCCAGGGCAGCCCCGGTTCCGCCTCGGCGCGGACGATGCCGCCCGAGAGCGTGGCCGCCGCTGCCACACCCGCGACGAGGCCGGCCGGATCGACGCGCTCGAGACGCAGCGAGGTAGGAGTCGCATCGAGCACGATCCGCTCGACGTCGCGTCCGGCGGCCACGGCGAGCTCGAGCAGGCGTCGCGTGTCGTCGGGAGGCGGCCGGACGTGGGGCTCGGTGAGCAGCTCGGCGATCGCGATCAATGCGGCCACGGGGCTGCGCAGCTCGTGGAGGAGCAGGGCGAGGCGGTCCTCCATCACCGCGACCCGTTCTGCGAGGCGCTCCAGCGCCCACGACGCGGTCTCGCGGAGCATCTCGTCGTCGCTCTCTCGCCAGCGCTCGGCTGCCGGCGCATGCTCCGGCCCGCCCGTGTTGCCGAGCGCGACGAGCGCGTTCCGGCGAAGCCAGCGCGGGTCGTTGCGCGGCACGTAGAGCCGGTCGAGCTCGGCGACGAGCTCCCCTCCGTCTCGCTCCAGCCACTCGACGAGGGAGACGGTCGGTGCGGCGTCGCCGGCCGGGGCGGTTGCCGCCCGCCGCTTCTCGACGCCGCGGTTCCAGGGGCAGACGTCCTGGCAGATGTCGCAGCCGTAGACCGACGCCCCGAGTTCCTCGCGGTACGGCTCGGGAATCGGGTGTGGAGCCTGCGTCCAGTAGGAGAGACAGCGGTTCGTGTCGAGCACGCCCGGATCGTCGAGCGCTCCCGTCGGGCAGGCGTCGATACAGAGCCGGCAGGAGCCGCAGTCGAGATCGAGCGGAGGCGACGCCTCGACCGCGACGTCGGTGACGAGGGCGCCGAGCACGACCCAAGAGCCGTGCCGTGGCGTGATCAGCAGCGTGTTCTTGCCGTAGAAGCCGAGCCCCGCCCGCCGTGCGCCCTCGCGGTCGACGTGCTGGTTCGCGTCGACCAGCACGCGGTAGGAGCCGCCCAGGCGCCGTCCGAGCAGGTCGAGCTTCTCGCGGAGCTCGGCGTAGTGGTCGCGCCACGCGTAGCGCGGCAGGCGCCCCTCCCCCGGCCCCGGCTCGGGCCCGGGAACGTAGTAGGAGAGCGCCGCGGCCACGACGGTGCGCGCTCCCGGAAGCAGTGACTCCGGATGGCACGACACCTCCGGCTGCGCCATCGTGAAGCGCAGGTCGGCGAAGAGGCCTCGCGCGCGGCGCTCGCTGATGTGGCGCTCCGTGTCCTCGTACGGCACGGCGGGCGCCGCGCCGATCGCGTCGATGCCCAGCTCCTCGCCGAGCCGGGCGAGCTCCGCGGCGGTCATGAGAGGATCGTGCCATGAAGGCGGTGCGCATCCACGAGGACGGAGGCCCCGAGGTGCTCCGCTACGAGGACGTCCCCGACCCTGAGCCGGGCCCCGGCGAGGTGCTGATCCGGCTGCGCGCCGCGTCGCTCAACCACCTCGACGTCTGGGTGCGCAGGGGGCTGCCGTCAGTCCCGAAGCCGCGCATCCTGGGCGCCGACGGCGCGGGCGTCGTCGAGGCTCTCGGCGAGGGGGTCGGCGGCTTCGCGCCCGGTGACCGGGTCGTGATCAACCCGGGTCTCGAGCACGGGCCGATGATCACGGTCGTCGGCGAGCACACGGACGGCACGCACTGCGAGCTGATCGCGTTACCCGCCGAGCAGGTCTTCGAGCTGGATGAGCGGCTGTCGTTCGAAGCAGCGGCGGCGTTTCCACTCGTCTACGAGACCGCCTACCGGATGCTCGTCACTCGCGGCCGGCTACGCGAGGGCGAGTGGGTACTCGTGTGGGGCATCGGCGGGGGAGTCGCGACTGCGGCGTTCGAACTGGCGCGCGCGCTCGGTGCGCGCACCGTGGTCACGTCGGGCTCGGACGAGAAGCTCGAACGCGCACGCGAATGGGGCGCCGACGTCGCTGTCAACCACGCGAACGGTGACGTCGTCGCCGCAGTGCGCGAAGCGACCGACGGCGGCGCCGATCTGGTAATCGAGACCGTCGGCGAGGCGACCTGGGCCCGCACGCTTGCCGCCGTGCGGCCACAAGGGCGAGTCGTCGTCTGCGGCGCAACGAGCGGCCCGAACCCACCGGCGCAGCTCCACCGCTTCTGGTGGAAGCAGCTCGACGTGCTCGGCTCGACGATGGGGTCGCGCGAGGACTTCCTCGGCGCCTACGAGCTCGTCCGCTCGGGCCGCGCCCGGGTTCACGTCGACTCGGTCTTTCCGCTGTCCGAGATCCGCGCCGCCCACGAGCGTCTCGAGGCCGGACAGCAGCTCGGCAAGATCGTCCTCTCGATTCCCTGATCGGGCCGGACTGCCGGGCGGACTGCCGGCTGAGGGCTCAGGCCCGGTCCTCGCCGCGTGCTCTCCTAGGTTGTACCCGCCTGCCAAGGGCGGGCCGGAAACGGCTAGCCGAAGCCGAGGATGAACTTCGCGTCGTCCGACATGCGGTCGGGCGTCCAGGGCGGGTCGAACGTCAACTCGACGTCCACCTTGTCGACGCCCGGAAGGCCGGCGACGGCGTCGTGGATCCCCTCCTGGATCATCGGTCCGGCTGGGCAACCCATCGACGTGAGGCTGTGCAGGACCTTCACGCTCGAGCCTTCGATCTCGGCGTCGTAGACGAGCCCGATCTCGACGATGTCCATTCCGAGCTCGGGATCCTCGACATCGTGCAGCGCCGTGAAGACGTCTTCCTTCGTGACCATGCGGCGAGTGTAGCCGGGTCGCGGCGTCCCGCAGCGCCCTCGCGTCTGTCGGGACTCGCTGTCGGTCGGTTCCTGCAAATCAGCGACCGTCACGGTTCCTGCAATGCACCGAGCGTCACGGGCGAAGCCGGGCTTTGCCCGGCGGGAGCCCCGGCGCGCTTCCTCCAATGAGCCGCGATGAACGAGGGGGCTCGTCGGGGAACCATGGGTTCCCCCACGTTGCTCAGATCAGCAGCCGGACTTCCTCCTTGCGCTCGCGGGAGAAGAAGTGGATGCCGTCGGCGAAGCGAACCCAGTTGCAGTGCATGCACATGACGAGCGAATGCGTCCTCGCGCTGTCGGCCAGGAAGCGGACGCCGCGGAGGAGATCGCCGTTCGACACCCCGGTCGCAACGACGATCAGGTCGCCGGGAGCCAGCTCCTCCTCGTGGAAGACGTGCGCGACGTCCTCGATCCCGTTCTCCTTCGCCTCCTCGATCTGGCCCCGCGTCGTCGGCCAGAGCTGGCCCTGCAACCCTCCGCCCAGGCAGCGGAGCGCGGCGGCAGAGAGCACTGCCTGGCGGGTGCCGCCGATCCCGATCGCGAGGTGGTCGTTCGTGCCGCGAATCGCGGCGGTGATCGAGGCCGTCACCGTCCCGTCGGGAATCAGCTTGATGCGCGCGCCGGAAGCGCGGATGTCCTCGATCAGGTCGTGGTGTCGCGGCCGGTCGAGGACGATCGTGGTGATGTCGCCGACCTGACGCCCGAAGCTCTCGGCGATCGCCTGGATGTTCTCGTCGATCGGCCGGCGCAGGTCGATCGCATCCTTCGCGCGCGGCCCCACCGCCATCGTGCGGATGTACATGTCGGGGAGGCGGCGCAGCGATCCGGCCGGCGCGACGGCGATCATCGCCATCGCGCCCGTGCCGCCGCGAGCAACGACCCCGCCGCCCTCGAGCGGGTCGACGGCCAGGTCGACGGGCTCGCCGCCGGCCCGACCGAGCCCCCGGGGGCAAGCTCCTCGGTGACGCGACCCCCGATGACGACGTCGCCCTCGATCTGCATCTCGTCGAGCGCCGCCTTCATGCTCGACGACGCCGCCTCCTCGGCCGCGTCCTCGTCCGCCCGGCCGAGCCAGCGAGCGCCCGCGAGTGCCGCCCATTCCGTCGCCCTGGCGTACTGGGTACAGAGGCAGCTCACGACGCGCGCACCAGCCGCTCGGCGCTCGTCAGCACGAGATCCATGATCGCACCGATGGCCTGGTCGAAGGCGACATTCTCGATCACGGGCACGTCGCAGCGGTAGGCGCGCTCGAGGATCGCGTCCTGCACGAGCCGGATCTCCGGCAGTCCCTCGATGTACTTCTCGAGCGGCCGCAGCCCGTCGGTGGCATGGTCGCGCACCCAGAAGTGGCTGCGGTGAAGCTCCTCGTCCGAGATTGCGACCACGCAGTGCACGACGAGCGCGTTCTCGTAGTCGGTGCGCAGCATGCCGGGAACGAGGTGGACGCCCTCGAGCACCGTCGACCAGCCCTCGGCGAGCGCGCGCTCGACGGCCGCCTCGACGCCGACGAGGACGTTCCGCGTCTGGTCGAGGAACCCGAGCAGGACCGGGTCACCGGCCTCCTCTTCCTCGGCTTTCGTCAAGGCCAGCTTCGCCTCGAAGCTCGAGTAGTGGACGGACGGGCATGAACTCCTTGCGAGAAGAAGGCGCGCATCGTCTGCCGGATGAAGTCCGTCGACGTGACCCGCGTGATCCCGAGTCGGTGCGCCGCCTCCGTCGCGAGTGTCGACTTTCCGGTACCCGTGGCGCCGCCGACGAGCAGCACGACCGGCGAATCGAGTTGCTGTAGCGCCTGCAGCCGGCGCAGCCGGCGCATCGTACGGCTCGCGTCGGGCTCGCCGAGCACCTCGACCGCGAGCTCGCTGAGCCGGTCGAGATCGAGACCCGTCGCGCTGCCGCTCCTGGAGGTCGGCGTCCGCGCGCCGGGCCAGCTCGTAGGCCCGCGTCAGCGCCAGCCCGGTGGCGGCCAGCGCGCGCGCCATCAGGCCCTTCGAGAACGGCGGCCAGTCGTCGCCGCCGAGCGGCAACGGAGCGAGATATCGCCGCTCGCTCACGCGGTCGCGACGGCCTCGGCTGCGAGCCGGCGCAACTCGGCGTCGAGATCCGGCTCGCCGGGCAGCGGGACGACGTCGTTCGAGGCGAGCACTACCTCCGACGCCGCGCGACAGCGCTTCCTCGGCGACCACGTCGACCGCGGCGGCCTTCAGCTCGACAAGGAACACGTCCGCGTCGATCCCGGGCAGCTCCGCCGCGAGTGCCTGCCGGTCTCCCAACGCGCCCGACACGTGCACGACATCGGCGCCGTGCTCGTCGCGAAGGTGCTGGGCGATCACGGGGTGCGCCTCTGCCGGCGCGGTACAGAAGAAGGCGACGGTACGCCCGTCGACCGGCTCGGCGGGCGCGGCCGGAGCACCGTCGCGATGACACGCACCCGCCCGCGCCGTCCGCGCAGCCGCCTCGCCGCAGCTCTTCGTGCCGAGCTCCTGCCTCGGCCATCGTCACCACGACGAGATCCGCCAACAGGAGCCGGTAGCCGTTCAGGTAGCCGGCGGCCACGGCGGGATCCTGGTGCGCGCCCATGACAAGTACCCGGCGGGCGACGGCGACCGGCGGCAGCGCGGCGCCGCTGCCGTCGAAGACGACCAGGTCAGGGTCCAGGCCGGCGGCCACGCGCGCCCCCTCATGCACGTTCGAGATCGAGACCGCACCGGCGAGCCCGCCGCCGCAGCGGCGACAGCCGACCGTCTCGACACCTGTGAGCGCCGCGGTCTCGAGGTGGTCGGACGCCGCATGGCGTCCGGCACGCGACAGCTCGACGAGCGCGTCCACCGTCGGCGGCACGTGCACGACTTCCGGCTCGGGCGGCCCTCCCCGCCCCATCGCGACGACGACGACGTGCCGATCGGACGACAGCAGGCGCGCGACGTGCCCGGTCACCGCTGTCTTCCCCACCCGCTTCCCCGTACCCACGACGGCGAGCGCGGGAACGTCCACGGGCGCGAACGACGGAGCGTCGAAGCGGAAATCGGCCCCCTCGTACGGCAGCCCGTGGACGAGGACGCGGCTGGCGAGCGCCATCCGCTCGACCGGCCCGAGCACCGGGTCGTCCGACAGGTCGAGCACGAGCTCGGGCGCGTACGCGGCGATCGCCTCGTCGATCCCGCCGGCGAGCGGCACGCCGTAGTCCTCGCCGCCGCGCAGCTTCTCGCTGCCGCCGACGAGCACTGCCGCGACGACGTCGTGCGGCATCGCGGCCAACGCGTCCCGCACGACGGGCGCGTAGTGCTCACCGTCGATCAGCGCGACGACGCGCGTCATCCGCGGGTCGTGACCTCGCGCTCGATCCTGCCCGTGTACTTCTCGTACTCGAACGTCGAGGTGGAGAACTGGATGATCCGCTCCTGCCCGTGGAACGGATGGCGCCGCCAGATCGAGACGTGCTGGCCCGCGAACTCGACGACGTTGTAACAGGGCCGCGTGTTCCCGCGCAGGCGAAGCGACGAGACGGTCCCCGTGTTGACGACGAAGAGATTCTCGAGCCGCCACGCGTACGGCACGTGCTTGTGGCCGGAAAGGACGAGGTGGACGCCGGCGCGCTGCAGGCACTCGAGCGCGTCGCCGGCGTCGTAGACGACGTTGCGCTCGCGCCCCGTGCCGGGCACCGGCAGCAGGTGATGGTGGAGGACGAAGATCCGGAGATCGGCAGGCTGCGCGGCGAACGCTTCCTCGATCCAGCGGTAGCGCCCACGCCCGATCTGGCCGTGGTCGAGGTCCGGCTCGGTCGAGTCGACCGCCACGACCGCGACGCCACCCTTGTGCAGCACCGACTGCGGTCGCCGAACAGATCCTCGAAGTGGACGTAGCCGACGTTGCGCGAGTCGTGGTTGCCGGGGATGACCACGATCGAGTCGCACTCGAGCTTGTCCAGATGTACCGGCGCGCGAGCTGGTACTCGTGCTTGAAGCCGAACGTCGTCAGGTCGCCGGAGCAGACGACGATGTCCGGCTGCAGGTCATTGACCTCGCTGATCGCGCGCTCCAGCAGGTTCGGCTCGAAGTACGGACCGCCGCAGTGCAGGTCCGAGATGTGGGCGATCACGAACGCGCGGCCGTCTCGTCCAGCGGCCATGCGCCCAGTCTATGCCCGCAACGAAGGCCGTCCGGGCTCGTTGCTAGCCTCGTCGCGGTGGGGTCGGAAACAGAGCGATTTCCAGGCATATCGCGGCTCCGACCCTCCTCGCTTCGCCAACCGAGTCGAGGTCGAGTGCGCGAAGATCCTCGACTGGTACGGCGTTCCGTGGGAGTACGAGCCCCGTTCCTTCGTGCTCGAGCGCGATGCCGACGGGCGCATCACGAGCGCCTTCACGCCCGACTTCTACCTCCCCGAGCAGGATCTCTACGTCGAGGTGACGGTGATGCGGCAGCCGCTCGTCACGCGCAAGAACCGCAAGCTACGCCAGCTCCGCGAGCTGTACCCGGACGTAAGCGTGAAGCTCTTCTACCGCCGCGACATCGAGCGCCTCGCGCAGCGCTACCGCCTCAGGCTCGCGTCGTGAGCGACCCCGCCGCGCTCGGCGACGTCTACCTCTCGCGGGACGAGATCGCGACACGCGTGGCGCGAGCTCGGAGAGCTCCTCGCCGCGGACTACGACGGGCTCGAGCCCGTGCTCGTGGCGCCGCTCAAGTCGAGCACCGTGTTCCTCGTCGACCTCTCGCGCGCGCTCCACGTCCATCACGAGATCGACGTCGTCGAGCTGGCCGCCTACGCGGGCGGCCGCGGCGGCGGCGTCCGCCTGCTGAAGGACGTCGACACGGCGCTCGTCGACCGGCACGTCCTCGTCGTCGAGGACGTCGTCGACACGGGGCTGACCCTGCACTTCCTGGCGCGGACGCTCCAGCTGCGCACGCCGGCGAGTCTCGCGGCGGTAACGCTGCTCGACCGGCCGTACCGGAGGCTCGTCGACGACCTGCCGCTGCGCTACGTCGGCTTCACCGTCCCCGACGAGCTGTTCGCCGGCTACGGGCTCGGGCTCGAGGAGCGCTGGCGCGCGCTCCCGGACCTGCACGTCGTCGCCACAGCCGAGCTCCCGGCCGCCGCCACCGAAGCCGCGTAGGGGCGACCTCCGGGTCGCCCGGGGCCGGGCAAGCCCGGCCCCTACAGATAGCCCAGCGGGTCGACGGCAGCCCCGTTGATCCGCACCTCGAAGTGGACGTGCGGGCCGGACGAGTTCCCGGTGTTCCCCGAGTAGGCGATCACCTGTCCCTGCGCCACGCCCTGTCCCACGCCGGCGGCGAAGCCGGAGTTGTGCGCGTACGCCGTCGCGAGGCCGTTGCCGTGGTCGACGACCACGAGGTTCCCGTACCCGCCCAGCCAGCCGGCGTGGATCACGGTCCCCGCGGCGGACGCGACGACCGGGGTTCCCGACGGCACGGCGATGTCGATGCCTTCGTGCATGCGGCCCCAGCGCCAGCCGAAGCCGCTCGTCACCGGGCCGTGGACGGGCCAGATCAGCCCGCTCGAGGAGACGCCCGAGCCGGTCGAGCCGCCGGAGCCGGTCTGCGCGCTGCGGATCCTCGCCGCAAGCGCCGCACTCTCCCGCTGCAGGGCCTCGACCTCGGCGATGAACTCCGCTCGATCCTCGCGAATGCCGGCGAGGGTCGATTGCTTGTCGCTGCGGGCCGCGGCGAGCGCGTCGCGACTGGCCACCAGCCTGTCCCGGATGCCTCGCTGCTCGGCGGTACGGGCGGCGATCACCCTCGCCGCTTCGGACACTCCGGCGCGTGTGCGCACCGTCGCGGCGCGCGTCTGCGCCATCTCCGCCTTCGCCCGGCCGACGCGGGCCGCGATTCGCTCGTCCTGTCTGCCGATGCTGTTGAGGAACTCGACGTTGTCGAGCAGATCCGAGAAGGACACCGACTCGAAGACGAAAGACAGCGCGTCCGGCGTGTCCTCGAGGTAGATCTCGCGCACGCGCGACTCCGAGTCGTCGTACTGCCGCCGCGTGCTCGCCGCGCAACCTCTCGAGACGGCTGGTCTGATCGGCGAGGAGCTCGGTCAGCCGGTCGAGCTCGGCCTGCGTGCCCGCCAGCTCCGCCTCGAGCACGTCGAGCCGAGCCTCCTCAGCGGAGACGTCGTCCTCGACGGCGCGGATGACCGCGGTCGCGGCCGAGATCTCGCTCGTCAGCGTGCCCGAAACGCTCTCGGCGCGCGCGATCTGGTCCTCCAGGTGGTCGATCTTGGCATCGACCTGCTGCTTCTGCGTGCCGGGGTCCCCGGAGGCGGGAGCCACGACCAGGAGCAGCGCGGCAAGCAGCGGCAGCAAAGACAGTGCGTGCAGGCGCATTCGCGTGAGGACAGGTTCGCTAGCCGGCCGGACGACCCTGCTTCTGTGCGCAAGACCGAAATCCGCTCGCGCGGATTTCGGTCGCGCAAACACCCCTAAAGCGGGCCGCTTCGCGGCCCTCGCCTCGCGTCGTCGAATCGCCCGGCTGATGCCCAAGACCGAAATCCGCTAGCGCGGATTTCAGTCGCGCATGGATTCCGCTATCACGTCTTTCCGGCGTCGAGGGCCCGCAGCGCCTCGGCTGCCTCCCGTCGCAGAGGGCCTACCAGCGTCCGGTAGTCCTCGTCGGAGACCTTCCCCGCCCGGTGATCCTGCTCCAGCTCTTTCAGCGCCGACAGCGCACGGTCGCGGTTCTCTGCGAGCTCGAGGCGGCGTAAGCGTTCGGCGTCGGGCTCGTCGAGCAGATCGGCGCCAGGCGCCGGAGCCGGCTCACGCAGAAAGGGCAATGCCACCGCGACGACGCAAGCAACGGCGAGCAGCGCGGCGAGGACCAGCGCCACCGTCACGAGGAGACGGCAACTCCGGCCTCGTCGTAGCGCGTGGCGAGGCGACGCTCCTCGCGCGGGTCGGGCCAGAGGGTGACGAGCGAGCCGAGCAGGAAGAGGAGCCCGGCGATCCAGATCAGGTTGACGAGCGGCTTGACGAAGACGCGCAGGAACACGGTGCCGTCGGCGTTGACCTGCTCGGCGATCACGAACAAGTCCTCTCCCGTCAGCGGATCGCTGCGGATTCCGACCTCGTTCGAGACCTGCTGCTCAGCGGTATAGGCGTTCTTGCCCGCCTCGACGGTGCCGAGGTTCCGGTCGCCGCGCCGGACGTCGAGACGCGCGCGCACCTCGGTCGCGTTCGCCGCCTCGCGCTCCTCGAGGCCGCGGAAGGTGAGCGCATAGCCGGCCACGTGCAGCGTCTGGCCCGGCGCGAGCTTTCCCTCGCGAACCGTGTCGTACGCGCTCGAGCCGGCGACGCCGATCGCGAGCAGCACGATTGCCGCGTGCACGATGTACCCCCCGTAGCGGCGCCGGTTGCGCCCGACGAGCGACGAGAGCGCCCGCGGCCAGGGCTCTCCCGAGAGCGCCCGGCGTGCCGATGTGCCGCGGGAGAACTCGACCACGATCGTCGTCAGCACGAACGCGGCGAAGGTGTAGGCGATCAGCCCCGGGATCGACGAGCCGGCGCCCGCCAGGACGAGCACGCCGCCGGTCACGAGCGCGACTGACGCAGGCAGCGTGAACGTCCGTGCCAGCCCGCGCAGCGACGCCCGCCGCCAGGCTACGAGCGGCCCGATCCCCATCAAGAGGAGAAGCGGGAGCCCGAAGACGCGCAGGAAGAAGTCGTAGTAGGGACGCCCGACGACGACAGCTTCGCCCCGTACCGCCTCTGAAAGGAGCGGCCACGCGACGCCCCAGAGGATGGTCAGGCAGAGCGCGATGAGCAGCAGGTTGTTGTAGAGGAACGTCGCCTCGCGCGAGACGAGCGACTCGAGCCGCGTCTTCGTCCGGAGCAGCGGGAGACGGTAGAAGATCATCGCGATCGCGAACGCGACGACGACCACGATGAAGCCGAGGAACCAGGGGCCGATCGAGCTCTGCGTGAAGGAGTGGATCGACGAGACGACGCCCGAGCGGGTGAGGAACGTCCCGAAGAGCGAGAGCGCGAACATGAGGCTCACAAGGGTCACGTTCCAGACCTTCAGCATCCCTCGCTTCTCCTGGATCATCACGCTGTGCAGGAAGGCGGTGGCGACGAGCCACGGCATCAGCGCAGCGTTCTCGACCGGGTCCCACGCGTAGTAGCCGCCCCAGCCGACTTCGACGTACGCCCAGTGGGCACCCAGCAGCTGACCGACGCCGAGCGCGGTCCAGGCGACGAGCGTCCACCGACGCGTGGCGACGATCCAGCGCTCGTCCGCCCTCCCCGCGAGCAGCGCTCCCATCGCGAACGCGAACGGCACGGTCAGACCGACGTAGCCGAGGTACAGGAGCGGCGGGTGCGCGACCATGTACGGGTTCTGCAGGCTCGGGTTGAGGCCGGCACCGTCGGCGGGAGCCACCTGCGTCACGAAGGGGCTCGCCACTCCGACGAGCAGCCAGGCAAAGAACACGGCGACGCCGGCCAGCACGGGCACGGTCCAGGCAATCACGTCGCGCGCGCGCGCGGCGGTTCCGCAGGACGGCGAGGGCGGCGTACCCCGTCAGTACCTGCAGCCAGAGCAGAAGCGACCCTTCCTGCCCGCCCCAGAAGGCGGACAGCGTGTACGCGGTCGGCAGCTCGTTGCTCGTCAGGCGCGCGACGTAGTCGAACGAGAAGTCGTGGCGAAGAAGCGCTGCGACGAGCACCGCCGAGGCGACGAGCGTCGTGAAGAACGACGCGACGAGCGCATTCTGCGCCGACTGTGCCAACCGCCGGCGGCGGAGCGCGGCCGCGACAGCGCCCGCGACGAGCGCGTAGAGGACGAGGCCGAAGGTGACGGCGAGCGCAGCCCTACCGAGCTCGGGCATCGGCGCGCCCTACTCGGCGGGCTTGTCCGTGTACTTCGACGGGCACTTCGTCACCATCGACCCGGGGACGGCGACGAACGTCTGGTTCCGGAGGCTCCCGTCGACGACCAGGTGGCGCTCGACCTTGAACTGATCGGGCACCGAACCTCTGTAGAGGACGGTCACCGTCTCCTTGCTGCCGCCCTCGATGTCGCGCAGCCGGAAACGCATCCCTCCGGCGTGCGGGTCGCCCGTGACAGGCCCCACGGCGACACCTGTCAGCGAGACCTGCTCGGCGCGGCCGTCGAGCTCACTCGGCGCGATCGACGGCGTCCCGCCGCCGGCGATCGACGTATAGAGGAGGAACACGGCCAGGATCGCCGCCACGGAAAGCGCGATCACGAGCCGCGCCGGGGAGCGCCTCCGAGCCACGATCAGAAGTCTAGCCCGGCTTCCGGCGCCGCCGGTCGCCACGCGTCCGCAACCGACCAGAGGCATGATGTGAACCTCTCGAGCGCCCGCGGCCGCCGGAGGCGGACGCCCAGGGCCGCGCAAGCGGCCCGCTTCAGGGGTTTTCGCGTCTCGGATTCGCGCGAGCGAATTCGAGGCTGCGGGAAGGTTCAGGGATCTTGCGCGTCTCGGGTTCGCTTGAGCAATCCGAGACTTGCGGGCTAGTAGCTGGACGGAGCGCCGGAACCCGCCGTTCGCAGGCTGCTCGACGGCCGGCGCTCGCCAAGCGCGAAGCGCCCCGGTAACGGCGCCCCGCCTCGCAGCGCGTCTGCGAGTTGCTCCGCCATGGCCGGCCCGTGCTTGAAACCATGGCCGGAGCCCCCGCCCACCAGCCAGACGTTCGGATGCGCAGGATGCCGATCCGCTATGAAGTTCGTGTCGGGAGTCAACTCGTAGCGGCAGGAGCGCGCCGCGAGCAGCGGCGCGTGCTCGAGTGCGGGAAACCGGTCGCGCAGATAGGCCCGAACCTGCGGCTCGGTGGTCGCATCGGCGGTGAGCTCTCCATCCGGGTCGAGCCGTGGTCCCTCATTGTCGATCGCCGCTTTGACGCCCAGCGCGTCGATGTCCGCAGTGCCGTATCTCGCACGGTCGTAGTCGCACCAACCCGGCAGGGTGGGCTCGCGCCAGGCCGGGCCGCCGTCGAAGAAGAGCAGCTCCTGGCGGGTCACCTTGAGCGACACGAGCTCGGCGAACAGGTCCGCGAGCCACGGGCCACAGGCCCAGATGACGACGTCACCCTCCAGTCGCGACGAACCTTCGAGCATCACGGCGGCGCCATCGGGCCGTGCCCGTCCGCGCAGGATCTGGGCGCCGTGCGCGGCCGCCTGCGCCGCGAGCGCCCGCACAGCACGCTGCGCGCGGAGCACGCCGCCCTCCGGCTCCAGCAGCACGAACGCGAGATCGTCGCCGCGAAAACTCGGATACAAACGCGCCGCACTCGCCGGGTCGAGGCGCTCGACAGGAATGCCGTGCGCCTCCAGGGTGTGCTGCGACGCCGCCTCCCACCCGTCCTCGCGGTGGGCAAACCAGGCGAGGCCACACTCCAAGAGCAGGTGCTCGCCGGACTCCTCCTCGAGCTCGCGCCAGAGCGTCCGCGCTCGGCGCGCCATGACGGTGTACTCGGCTTCTGAGCCGTGCGCGCAGCGGTAGAGCCGCGTTTCGCCGCCCGAGCTCGCACGCACGTCGCCGGGCTCGAACTGGTCGACCAGGGTCACTCGCTGCCCGGCGCGTGCGAGCCACCAAGCCAGCGACGCACCGAACGTTCCGGCGCCGACGATCACCGCCTCCATCAGGCCGTGACGATACTCGCGCCGGCGAGAGAAGCCGGATTTGCTTGCGAACGCCTTCCGTCAGACGGCGTCGCGCTGACGCGTGCGCGCCGTGGGGCGTGCTGGGACCTCATAACCGTGGTCCGAGCAGAGCGAGCCCGGCAGGTCCTCGGTGAATGCGTCGCAGTAGCCCTTGCCGTACGCGGCCCGCATGAACGCGGCGACGACGTCGAGGTTCCACTCGGAGATCTCGGCCGCCTCGCGCCAGAGGTCGGCGAGCCGCAGGTCGATGTCGAGCTCGAGCAGGTCGATCCGGGATGGTCGCTTCACGCGCCTCAAGGTAAAAGGCGCGTCGGACGGACCGCATCCGACGAATTGATCCCCACGCCTGCGGCCGCGACAGCGGACGCCTTCAGGTCCGCCGGCAAGTAGACGGCATCAGTCAGAGGCCGGCTGTGCAATCGAGAAGCCCCAGCGGCCGCGAAGCGGACGCCTTCAGGGATCTTGCGCGACTGGAATCCGCGCGAGCGGATTCCGGTCTGCGCCGGCAAGTAGTAGGTTCAGCGCCGTGGCCCGACTTCGCCTCGGCCCGGCGCGGATTCCGTCGCGGGAGAGCCCCGAGGCGGCGGTCGAGCTCCTGCTCGAGCACGGCTACGACGCCTGCGAAATCGACTTCGAGTCGGGCTTCTGGATGGACTACCCGTGGGCCGAGCGGCTCGGGGAGGTCGCGCGCGAGCACGACGTGGCGCTCTCCGTGCACGCGCCGCTCTTCGGCTTCATGGGGCACCTGGAAGCGTCGGGTCGCAAGTTCTCCTCGGCGGTGGGCGCACTCGACCGGAGCGCGGGCATCGCGGCCGCGTGCGGCGCGGCGCCGGTCGTCTTCCATCCCGGGTTCCTGCTCGGCCGAAGCCGGGAGGCTGCGCTGGACGCCGTCGTCGAACAGCTCGGCGGCCTGCGCGAGCGGCTCGAGGGAAAGGGCCGCGCGGTGGCGTTCGGCGTCGAGGTGATGGGCCGCGTGCGCGACCTCGGCTCGCTCGCCGATGTCGTCGAGATCTCCAGGCGCACCGGCTGGGTCCGGCCCGTGCTCGACTTCGCTCACATGCACGCGACGAGTGACGGCGCCTACCTCGAGCCGGGCCTCTTCGTCGAGGCGCTCGCGGCCGCGGACGCAGTCCTGGCGCACGACGCTCCCTTTCACATCCACTTCTCGGACATCGCCTACGCCAACCGGAACGAGACGAAGCATCTCTCCTACGGCGAGGGGACGCTTCGTGCCGAGCCGCTGGCCGAGGCGCTGAGCAGGTTCGACCGGCCGGCGACCGTTATCTCGGAGTCGCCCGACGAGGCGTCGACTCAGGCGATCCGCGCGGCGCTCTCGGCGGCGGGCTCTTCCGGAGTGGCCACCGCATCGGCCTCGTCGTCACGGCCGCGTTCACGAAGGAACTGAGCGAGCAGTCTCCGCTGGCGCTGCTCCCAGCGCCGGAAATCGGTCGGCTCGAGGATCTCCACACCCTCGCGCAAGAGCCTCTCCGCCTCCTCGTCGCGCCCCTGGGCCGCGCGAACGAGCCCGAGCGCGCCGCGGGTCGTCGCGCGCGAGCTCGCGTCTTCAGGGCCTACGGTCTCGCGCGCCTGCAGCGCATACCGCTCCGCCTCGTCGATCCGGCCCTGGTCGAGCAGAACCTCCGCGAGTTGCCGCTGCGTCTCGACCAGCGTCCCCCGGTCGCCGAGCGGCTTCAGAATCCGGATCGCGTCGCGCAGAAAGCGCTCGGCGCGCCGCGGATCGCCCTTCATGCAGGCGACGTGCGCCAGCCAGTTCAGCGTCTTGGCGGTGTGCACGGCCGCTCCCGCCTCCTCGAAGAGCGCGTGCGCGGCGGCGAGATCCTCCTCGGCCGCCTCGAGCTCCTTGCGGTTCACATGCTGTTCCCCGCGCTCGCGTAGCGCCCAGCCCCGGGCGAGGATGCTGCCGCTCAGCTCGGCGAGCTCGAGCGCTCTCTCGATCAGCGGCTCGACCGGCTCAGCGTCCAGCCGGACGTTGTGGATCGCGGCGAGCTCCGCCAGGACGGAGCTCTGGAGATCGATTCGCTCGGTCCGCTCCGCGATCGCGAGCTTCTCGTCTGCGAGACGTTCGGCGACCGTCAGATCGCCCTCCCACCAGGCGATCGTGCTGAGCAGGTCGAGCGCCTCGTACGAGGCGATGTCCTCGTCGCCGCCGACGGCATCGACCGCACGCTGGCCGAGCTCGCGGGCCCGAGGGAGATCAGCATCCCGGTGCAGAATGTTCTGGGCCAGCGCCGTCAGCGCCCTTCCCTCCAGGCGCCGGTCGCCGGCCGCCTCGGCCTCGCGCAATGTCTGCTCCATCTCCACCGAGACCGCGGGCAGATCGCCCATGCGCGATGCAGCCTTGGCAGCGAGGTAGCGACGCTCGAGCGTGGGCTCGAGCTCGAGTGCCTGCAGGAGCAGCTTCCGCGCCGACGTGAGGGCTTCGCGTGACAGGGCTCGCTTCCCGGCGAGCTGGAGCGCTTCGGCTGCCACGGCCGCCAGCGCGGACGGAGCGCTGCCGTCCAGCTCGGTGTGCAGCGACGCGGCGCGACCGAGATGGAAGGCGCGGATCTCGACGAGCTCGTCCGCGCCTCGCTCCTGCAGCCAGCCGGCAAACCGCTCGTGCAGCTCGGCCCGCTGACCTTTGGCCAGCCCGGCATAGGAGACCTCGCGGATCAGGACATGCTTGAACCGGAACGCGCTTTCGCCGGAGATCGTCGAGCGGGCCTCGGGTGTGACGAACTCGCGCGCGGCGAGCTCGTCGAGTGCACCCTCGAGGTCCTCGCCGTCGCCCGCCAGCGCGCCGAGCGCTCCGGCCCAGAAGACGCGGCCGATCACGGACGCGCGCCGCAACAGCGCCTTCTCGCGCGCGGGTAGACGATCGATGCGGGCGGCGATGAGCGCCTGGACGGTGTCGGGGATCCGCCCATCGGACCCGTCCGCGCCTTGCTCCGCGAGCATCCGCACGGTTTCCTCCAGGAAGAGCGGGTTGCCCTCGGTCTTCGCCAGCACGGCGGCCCGCCGACGGGGGTCGAGGCGCTCTTCGAGCAGGGCGTCGACGAGCTGCTCGCTCTCCTCGGGAGGCAGCGGCTCGAGCTCGATCGCGACCGCCCGCAGCCGTCCGCCACCCCATTCGGGCCGTAGATCGAACAGCTCGGGCCGTGCGAGGCAGAGCAAGAGGACCGGGACGTCGCGAATCCGCTCCGCGAGCTGCTCGATCAGGTCGAGCAGCGGCTCCTCGGCCCAGTGGATGTCCTCGAACACGAGCACCATGGGTTGCGCGTCGGCGAGCTCTGTCGCCCATTCGTGCGCGGCCCAGGCGATCTCCTGCGCGCTTCGGTCGCCGGCAACGGCGTCGAGGACACCGGAGGCAAGACCGAGCAGGTCGGCGACCGCGTCGTCGCCGCAGCAGGCGCGAAGCTTCTCGATTGCCTCTGCGGTCGGGTCGTCGTCGGCGATTCCGGCCGCAGCCTTCACCATCTCGGCCAGCGGCCAGTACGTGATTCCCTCGCCGTAGGGAAGGCAGCGGCCGGCAAGGATGGTCGAGCCTTCGAGTCCCGCGACGAACTCGCGCGCGAGGCGGCTCTTGCCCACGCCGGGGTATCCGTAGACCGTGACGAGCTGGGCACGCTTGTCGCGGAGCGCGCGCTCGTAGGTGTTGTGCAGCAGCTCGACGTCGGCTTCTCGCCCGACGAACGGCGCCGAGACGCGCAACACCCGGCCTAGCCCCTCCGCCACGCCGAGCAGGCGCCACGCCGCGAACGCTACGGCCCAGGCCGCGAACCTCGATCGGCTCGATCTCCTGGCAGTCGACCAACCCCCGAACGAGCCCGTGCACTCCGGGACCGAGCAGGATCTCTCCCACGCCGGCCGCCTGCTGCAGGCGGGCCGCGACGTTCACCGGCTCGCCCGTCGCGAACGTCGAATCCGACTCCTCGGCGACGACTTCCCCCGATTCGAGCCCCATCCGCACTTCGAGGCCGAGCTCGGCCACGGCTTCGCGGATTGCGAGCGCCGCCCTCACGCCGCGCTCGGCATCGTCCTCGTGCGCGCGCGGGACGCCGAAGGCGGCCATGACGGAGTCCCCGGCGAACTTCTCGACCACGCCGCCGTGGGACTCGACGCAGTGCGAGACCTGGTCGAAGAAGCGGTTGACGCGCCGGCGCACGACCTCCGCGTCTGCGCTCGCGACGAGGCGGGTCGACTCGACGAGGTCGACGAAGAGGACGGTGGCGAGCTTCCGCTCCACCCAGCCAAGTCTACGAGTCGGCGAGGCCCCGGCGTCGGCGTCGGGCCATCGGGGCTTCTTTACGGGATGCCGAGGCCGACCCGGGGCACGCTTGCCAGGCACCGGTTCCGTACCATGCGGCCGTGCTCGACCCGTCTGTGTTCAAGGCGTACGACGTTCGGGGCGTCTACGGCGGCGATCTCGACGAGGAGGGCGCGTACGCGATCGGCCGCGCCTACGCAGAGCACTTCGAGCCTCGGTCGATCGCCGTCGGGAGGGACATGAGGCTGTCGTCGCCGACCATGGCCACGTCGGTGATCGAAGGGGCTGCGGACGGCGGCGCCGACGTCGTCGACCTCGGGCTCGTCGGCACCGAGATGGTCTACTACGCGGTCGGCGAGCTGGGTCTCGAGGGCGGCATCTGCGTCACCGCCTCGCACAACCCGAAGGAGTACACGGGGATGAAGATCGTCCGGCGCGGCGCACTGCCCGTCGGGGGCGAGTCCGGCCTCTTCGACGTCCGCGACCGAGCGTTTGCAGGCTTCGGTGAGGTTCGGCGGCGCGGTGACGTGCGCCAGGAGGACGTCTGGCCGGGCTTTGTCGAAAAGTGCCTTTCGTTCGTCGACGTCGAGGCGCTCCGACCGTTACGGGTGGTCGTCGACGCCGCGAACGGCATGGCCGGGGCGATGCTGCCCCCGATCCTCGACCGCCTGCCGCACGTCGAGGCCGTCCGCTGTTACTTCGAGCCGGACGGGACGTTCCCGCACCACGAGCCGAATCCCCTGCTGCCCGAGAACCGCGAGTTCGTCGTGAGGACGACGCGCGAGGAAGGCGCCGATCTCGGTGTCGCGTACGACGGCGACGCGGACCGCTGCTTCTTCGTCGACGACACCGGCGAGTTCGTGCCCGGCGACTTCGCCACGGCCCTGCTTGCCGAGCTGATGCTCGGAAAGGAACCGGGAGCGAAGGTCATCTACGACGTGCGGGCGAGCTGGGCGGTGCCGCGAACGATCGAGGCCGCAGGCGGCATCCCGCTCGTCAACCGCGTCGGCCACGCGTACATCAAGCACCGCATGAGAAAGGAGGACGCGCTCTTCGCCGGCGAGGTCTCGGCGCACTACTACTTCCGGGACTTCACCCAGGCCGACACGGGCGTCGTGCCCTTCCTGCTGATGCTGGAGCTGATCTCGCGCAAGGAGCAGAAGCTCTCGGAGATCCTGCGCCCGTTCCGTGAGCGGTACTTCCTGACGGGCGAGATCAACACCCCCGTCGACGACGTGCCACTCAAGCTGCAGGAGCTGAAGGAGCGATACGCAGCCGAGGGCGGCCGGATCTCACACCTCGACGGCCTGTCCGTCGACTTCGACGACTGGCACTTCAACGTGCGCCCCTCGAACACCGAGCCGCTTGCTGCGGCTGAACCTCGAGGCACTCTCCGAGGAGACGATGATCGCGAAGCGTGACGAGGTACTGGCGCTGATTCGCTCGTAGCCCTTTCAACCGCGCGCGGCCGCGGTCAGGCGCGCTGCCTCGTAAGATCGGGTCATGAGCGCAGATCCGCTCGAGCTGGGCCGGGTGACGGACCGGCGCCCGCCGTTCAAGTACTCGGCGCTCACCCGCGTCTGGTTCTCGGATACCGACGCGCAAGGTGTCGTCTACTACGGCCGCTATCTCCCGTATTTCGACCACGCGCGCACCGAGTACCACCGCCACGTCGGCTGGATCCGGATCGAGGGAGCGCCGAGTTCGTGATGCGCGCCTCCCAGGTCGAGTACCACGCGCCGGCCCGCTTCGACGAGCTGCTCGAGTGCTTCGTGCGAGTCACGAGGATCGGAACGTCCAGCGTCACCTACGAATGCGCCGCCTACCGTCATCCCGACGACGCGCTGATGGTCACCGCGCAGCAGACACTCGTGCTCGTCGACCTCGAGCAACGGCGGCCGCGGCCCGTTCCCGAGGAGTTCCGCGAGCCCGTCCGGGCGTTCGAGGGCACAGATCTGAGCGAATGACAACCATCGCCCTACACGCCGCTCGGCTCGGATACCTGCGGCGAGGTCTGAAAGCCCTGACCCGCGGCGAGCGCGTGGGCGAGCTGTAGGCGCGAGCGGACGCCGAGCTTCCGGTAGACGTTGCCCAGGTGCGTCTCGATCGTCTTCGGGCTGAGGAAGAGCCGAGCCGCAACCTCTCGGTTGGTCAGCCCCTCGGCGACCAGCGCTGCGACGCGGCGCTCCTGCGGGGTGAGGTCGTCGCGCGTGTCCGGCGTCCGGCGCCTGGCTCGCGCTCCCGTGGCGCGTAGCTCGTTCCGGGCGCGCTCCGCCCACAGCACCGCACCGACGCCTTCGAACGCGTCGAGCGCCGCCTGGAGCCGGATCCGCGCGTCCGCGCGCCGCTTGCGGCGTCGTAGCAGCTCGCCATAGGCGAACTGCGTCAGCCCTTCCTCGAACGCGTTGCCCCATACCTCGTGCCAGGCGAACGCCTCGTCGAAGCACGTCTCGTCGGCGTCGAGCAGCCCCTGGACCCTGAGCGCAGGGGCGAGCGCGTCGGCGCGACCACTTCGCCGCGCCTCGTCGAGGTACATCGCGTGACGCTCGCGAATTTCGTCGCCCCGCCCGGCTCGAGCGTATGCCTCGCCCAGGCTGGAGAAGATCGGCCTCGGCGTGAGCACCTCACCGGCGACGTTGCCGCCGCGCACGCGCACGACCTCCTCGAGCAGATCGATCGTGAGCTCGTGGTTACCCCTGCTCAACTCCAGCAGCCCCATCCCGGTCTGACCCCAGGGGCGGGGTATGCCGCTCCGCTCGAGCAGTCGATGGCCTTCCAGGGTGTGCTCGCGGCACGCCTCCTCGTCCCCCAGCAGGCCCTCCACCCACGCGATCCGGCCTGCCGAGACCGCGAGCTCGCTCAGGTCGCCGAGCGAGCGCGCGAGCTCGTACGACTCCGTGAGCGCTTCCTGGGCCTCACGGAGACGTCCGGCACGGGCCTCGAGCAGCCCGAGAAGCGTCAGCGACACCGGTAGGAGGTCGAGCAAGGCGCGGTCGCGGCAGAGCGCAACGGCGCGCACGAGGACGTCGTGTGCACGCTCGTCGCCGGCGCTGTAGAGCGCTTCGCCGGCGAGCTGCGTCGTCTTGGGATCGTCCCCGGTCGGAATTCCGCCGGCACGGCGCCAGAGCTCGATCGCCGCTCGCGTCTCGCCGCGACGGCCGAGGGCGTCTGCGTACGCGACACCCACGGTCAGCTCGGTCACGCCGCCTCGGCGCCATGGGAGCCTCCACGCCCTCGCTGCGACTTCCGCCGCGCGGTCCCACTCGGCGGCCTGCACCAGGGGCAGCGAAGCGTCGGCCAGGAGCAGCGCCCCGCGCTCGGGGTCGGTGTCGGCGATCGCGTTCCCCGCGGCCTCGAGCAGCTCGGCTGCGGCGCTGAACGCGCCGTTTGCCGTCATCACGCGAGCCCGTACGTGCTCGAGGTCGGCCCGCACGAGCGGGTCCTCCGTGCGTACGAGCGCATCGGTGACGGCCGCGTCCGCCTCTGCGAACTGCCCGGCGCTCACCGCGTCGCGCGCGGCCTCGAGTAGCCGCTGCGCCCTCGCCCCGTCCTCGACGGTGAGCCTCGCGGCCCGCTCCCACGCGAGTGCCGCGGCCTGCGGGCTCCGGCTGCGCGCGCGCCGAGCAGCCTGCTCGAGCTCTGCGGCAACTTGGTCATCGGGCCCCACGGCTGCCAGCGCCCGGTGCCAGGCACGGCGGTCGAGCGTCGGCGAGTCGACCAGCGCAGTTGCCAACGCCCGATGCGCGTGACGGCGCGCGACGGGATCGGCGCCGGAGTACACGGCCGCGCGCACGAGCGGGTGCCGAAAGTGCACGGCGTCTTCGACGATCTCGACGAGGCCCTCGCGCTCCGCCGGCTCGAGTGCCGCGAGCTCGAGCGACAGCGTCATCAACGCGCGATCCATCGTTCGGATGTCGACGATGTCGCTCGCGGCGACCACGACGAGTGCTGTGCGAGTCGCGTCGGGCAGCGCTTCGACGCGGCGGCCGAACGCGCGCAGGAGCGCGGGGCCGGCCGGAAGGGGGTGATCGAGCGCCTGTGCTCCGCTTCGCTGCGGCGCCGTCAGCAACGAAGGGAGCTCGACGAGCGCAAGCGGGTTGCCCTGCGTCACTTCGCCAAGCGCCGCAGCGACGGCCGGCGGCACCGTCGGGTCGATGGAGAGGACGAGGCTGACGCTTTCATCAACGGCCAGCCCGCTGACCCACAGCTCGTCGAACCCTTCCAGGGCCGGGACGTCGCCGTCGTCGCGCGTCGCCCAGAGCATGGCGATCCCTTCGCTGTCCAGCCTTCGCGCGGCGAACGCGAGCGCGTCGGTCGACGCGAGATCGAGCCAGTGAATGTCGTCGACGCAGACGAGCACCGGCCCGTCTTCAGCTGTCGCTGCGAGGAGCGCCAGCGTGGCGGCGTAGACGGCGAAGCGGTTCTCGTCCTCGCGCCGCTCGAACGAGAGGGCGCCCTCGAGGGCTCGCCTCTGGAATGGGGGCAACGCGCCCTCGTGCCCGAGCGCGGGCCGAAGCAGCTCCAGCAGCCCCGAGAAGCCGATCTCCGACTCTTGCTCCACCCCTCGCGCCGTTAGCACGGTCATGTCGGACGCGGCGGCAACGGCAGCGTCCAGGAGGACGGTCTTGCCGATCCCGGCCGTTCCGCGGAGAACGAGCGTGCCGCTTCGACCTGAACGCGCGGCGTCGAGCAGCGCGTCGATCCGCTCCTGCTCCGCCCTCCGCCCCACCAGCATGGCTCAAATCGTATGAAGTCTGCGCGGTTCAGGGAAACGCCCGATTCGACCGAACGATGCGCTGCCTACCCTCGACGCATGCGCACAATCCGTTTCGTCACCGCCCTCGCAATTCTCCTGGCCTTCAGCGTCGCCACCGCCGCGGCTGGGACCCTCCGGTTTCAGACCTCGTTCGATCTCCGAGACCGCATCGATGCGTGTCCACCCGAGTATCCGGCCGCGTCAACCGTCTGCCGCTACGTCACGTCGACCACGCTCGTCAAGGGACTCGGTCGGGTCACCGTCACACAGCGGAGCATCATCGACCAGGTGGGCGGCTACCGAGTGAAAGCGTCCGGCACATTTGCTGTGCCGGGCCTCGGAGAGCTCTTGTTTGCCGGCGACAACAGCGCATATCCGGGCAGCAACAAGTTCGACTTCACGTTCTCGGGCGGAACGGGTCGGCTCGCCGGCGCGACCGGCGGTGGCACTGTGATCAACTCGCTGACCCAGAGTCCAACGGCCTTCTGGGAGGCAACGCTCGTCGCGCCGGAGACGACGTTCGACCTTGCGGCTCCGTCGTTCACCCTCACGAACCGCACGGCAGCCCGGATCGGGTCCAAGTTGCGCTTGCGCATCGGCTACAGCGTTCGCGACGCGAGCCGTCCAGTCTCACTCCGCGCCGTCGTGGGGAAGACGAAGGCCAGTGTGAAAGCGTTGCCGACGGGCACGCTTACGCTCCTCGTTCCCTCTCCGCCGGCCGGCACGCCCATCACCGGGAAGGTGACCGCTACCGACGCCGTCGGCAACTCCGTGACGCGCGGCTTCGCGGTTCGGATCTAGGCGCATCCCCCTTTTGAGGGACGATCCCTCGTTCGAGGGGGTAACTCGAATGAGGGATTGCGCCCCCCGAACAGGTGACTACAACGGGTAAAGGGGGAGGGGAGTCCGCTGTCGCGCCCGTTCCACCGTCATCGTGGACGGGCGCGCAGCGGGCGCGCCGTCGGCCTTTTGCTATCCCGCAGTCGCGGCTTCCGCTCGCGCGGAACCCGCGACGCTCAACACCCCTGAGGCGTCCGCCTTCGGCGGCCGCTCGTGGCCGCTTCCGGCCACTCTGGCGCGTGCATCCTTCCCGCACGCGAATTCCGCGACGGCGAGGGGAGCTAACAGCCGCGGTTGACCTTCATCGTCCGCGGCGAGTCCGGGTCGGTCACCGAGAGGACGGTGGTCTCGCAGTCGTCGCCTCGAGTGGCCCAGACGCCGGCGCCGATGCCGAGTGCGGCCACGACGACGACCAGCACGACCAACAGCGTCCGCCGCCTCATCGGCGCCTGACCTGCACGGTAAAGATGACGGCAGCCTCGTTCCCGTTCGAGTCGAGCGCGACACAGCGGACCGAGGTGCGCCCGAGCGGGAAGCGTGCGCCACTTCGCGGCAGGCACGTCACCGGCAGCGGGCCGTCGACGGCGTCAACCGCGGCCGGCATCGCATAGCGCACGGCGACGGCTTTGGAGGAGCGCACCGTGACGAGCCTCCGCACGCCTCGGAACACCGGCTTGACGGTGTCGAAGGCAACGCCGGGCACAGCGATCGAGCCCGTGTAGTGGGTGTTGACCTCGTCGCCCTCGTCCTCGGGCCTCACGTTCTGATTCCCGGTCCCGGTCGCGCCGGCGTAGCGGCCGGTCCCACCCGTCACGGTCCAGGTAGCGACGACCGCTCGATACCCCCACAGGAGCTGGCGAGTCGCCGGGCAGTCGATCCCGTGCGCCTCGTACGAGATGCTGCCGAACCGGTTGGTCAGCGTCCCCCGGCGCGTCTGCGGTTCGCAAAGCTCGATGTCCGTGAGGCCCGACTGGATCACCAGTTCGCGAAGGTGGACGATCCCGAGGCCGGGCCAGGGGCCGCTCTCCTCGACGAGGAAGCAGAGCGCCGACGCGCCGCCCTCGGAGCACGGAATCAAGCCGAACTCACCGTCGATCGTGGTGTCGACGCGGATCGAATCGGCCGGCGCCGCCTGAGGCAAGGCCAGCGGCAAGAGGACGAGTATGAGGAGCAGCCAGCGCACTCCGACCGACGCCAGGGTACCGGCGGCGAAGCCGAACTGCTACGGCGATCTCGACGTCTACGACGGCGTTACGCGATATGCGTCGAAAACGGCTTCGAGGTTGCGGAGCGCGATCAGGAGCGACCGGAGGTTCTTCACGTCGCCCACCTCGGCCGTGTACCAGTTTCGCGCCATCCCGTCGTCGACCGTGCCGCCGTAGGAGACGATGTTCGCGCCGTACTCGGCGAAGGTTCGCGCGACGTCCTCGAGCAGTCGCGCGCGGTCCCATGCGTCCACGGCGATCTGGATGCGGAAGCTCGTCGACGCCGAGCCGTCCCACTCGACCGGCGTGAACCGCTCCGGGCTCCGGCGGAGCGAGCGCACGTTCGGGCAGTCCTCCCGGTGAATCGTGATCCCGCGGCCGAGCGAGATGTAGCCGACGATCGGGTCGCCCGGCACCGGCGTGCAGCACTTGGCGAGCCGGACGAGTACGTCGGAGACGCCCGGCACGGTGATCCCGAACTGGTCGCCCGTGACGGTCGACTTCGCCTTCCCCGGCTTCAACGTGACCGCGGGCTCCGCCGCGACCTCGCCGGTCTTCAGGCGCTGGAGCACCTTGTTCACGATCTGCCCCGTGCCGAGCTTGCCCGAGCCGAGCGCGATGTAGAAGTCCTCGGCCTTCTTGAACCCGGTCTCGCGGATCACCTGCGCCAGGACGCTCGAGCCCTGCAGCTTCCGATACGGGAGCCCCTGCGCCTTCAGCGCCTGGTCGAGGGCGTCGCGGCCCTTCTGCTCGAGCTCACCCCGGCTCTCGCGCGTGAACCACTGCCGGATCTTGTTGCGGGCGCGTGACGACGCCGCGAGCGTCAGCCAGTCGCGTGACGGGCCGCGCCCCGACTTCGAGGTGAGGATTTCGACGAAGTCGCCGCTCTGAAGTCGATAGTGCAGCGGGACGATGCGGCCGTTCACCTTCGCGCCGACGGTGCGATGGCCGACATCCGTGTGGACGGCGTAGGCGAAGTCGATCGGCGTCGCGCCGGACGGAAGTGTCTTCACCTCGCCCTTGGGCGTGAAGACGTAGACCTCGTCGGAGAAGAGGTCGGTGCGCAGCGTGCGCATGTACTCGGACGGATCGGCCTCGTCTGCCTGCCAGTCCATCAGCGTCTTGACCCACGTGACCCACTCGTCGTCGCCCTTGCCGCGCTTCGAGCGCTTGTAGAGCCAGTGCGCGGCGATCCCGTACTCCGCCTCCTCGTGCATGTCCCGAGTGCGCAGCTGGATCTCGAGTGGCGTCCCCTCCGGACCGATGACGGTCGTGTGCAGCGACCGGTAGCGGTTCAGCTTCGGCATCGCGACGAAGTCCTTGAACCTGCCCGGCATCGGCTTCCAGAGCGAGTGGATCAGGCCGAGAGCGCCGTAGCAGTCGCGCGTCCCTTCCTCGCCGGAGCGTTCGACGATCACGCGCATCGCCGTCAGGTCGTAGATCTCGTTGAACTCGCGACCCTTCTTGGCCATCTTGTCGTAGATCGAGTAGAAGTGCTTTGCGCGACCGGCGATGTCGGCGGGGATGTCGACCTTCTCCAGCTCCGCCGCGAGCATTTCGGAGGCCTTCTCGACCCGGGCCTCCCGCGCATCGCGCCGGTCGGCCACCATCGCCTCGATCTCCGCGAACTTTCGCGGGTGCAGAATCTGGAAGGAGAGGTCCTCGAGCTCCCACTTGAGCTTGTGGATGCCCAGTCGGTGCGCGAGCGGTGCGTAGACCTCGAGCGCCTCCTTCGCCTTCTGCACCTGCTTCTGCTTGCCGAGATACTCGATCGTGCGCAGGTTGTGGAGCCTGTCGGCGAGCTTGATCAGGATGACGCGGACGTCCTGCGCCATCGCGACGACCATCTTCCGGTAGTTCTCCGCCTCGGCCTGCTCGCGACTCTGGAACGACGTCCGGGTCAGCTTCGTGACGCCCTCTACGAGGATCGCGATCTCCGCTCCGAACTCGGCGCGCAGCTCGTCGAGCTCGGTCTCCGTGTCCTCGACGACGTCGTGGAGGAGCGCGGCGGCGATCGTCTGCTCGTCGAGGTGGAGCTCGGCGCAGATCTGCGCGACTGCCCACGGGTGGTGAATGAAGTCCTCGCCCGAGCGGCGCGACTGGCCGCGGTGGGCCCGCTCGGCGAAGTCGAATGCCCGCCGGATCAGCTCGCGGTCCAGACCCGGGTTGTACGACTCCACGCTGGCGATCAGCTCGTTGACGAGCCCTTCGTGGTGCCGTTCCGCATCGACGACCGTCATGGATTCAGTGTACTGGGGCGGGTTTCAGGGAAAGGATCGGCGGAATGCCCGCCGAACGTGACCATCCCATGCAGCTCATCCGCCGCATCGTCGAGCGCAGGCGCATCCGTCGCCTCCTGGTGGAGCTCGACCGCGCCGCCAGGTGTGATCGTCCGTTGCGGGCGTCGCTCCTGGCTCCCTCGCACCGTCGCGCGTAGGACGCTCAGGCCGCGCGCGGCAGCGCCTCGGGCTCGAGCAGAGCCCGAAACGCCTCGGACTCGTAGAGCTCCCGCCGGCCGCCGCTGGTCAGCCCGAGCTCGGCGAACACCCGCCTCGCCTCCGGTGTCCAGGCCTCCTCCCGCTCGCGCCAGAGCCGGGCGAGCACGTCGCGCACGTCCTGGTACGAGTCGGGTGCGTCGAAGAGGCGGCGGACGACGAGCTGTGGCGCGACGGTCCCGTTCCAGCGATTCTCCTTGAGGCGGAAGACGAGGTCATACCGGCCGTCGCCGCGCAGCCGCTCGAGCTGCGCCCCCAGGCCGAAGGCGATCGCACTGCCGGCGTCGCGCTCGTGCTGGCGGATGCGGAAGCGCAGGTGCTTCCCCTCGCCCACCGTCGTCGGCTCGACCGCCTCGCAGCCGGCGACGAGCAGCGTGACATCGGGATTGCCGAGCCCGAAGGGAGCCAGCCGGTCCAGCTCCTGGGCGAGCTCGAGCGTGAGTGCCGAGCCGGGTACGACGGCGTCGACGACCGTGACGCGAGCGGAGGTCGTCCTCGGTGAGCACGGCGTCCGCGTGCGCGGCGAAGGCCTCGGCGAATTCTTCGACGGCGTCCGGCCGAACCGCCAGCCCGGCCGCGGCACGATGGCCGCCGAAGCGCTCGAGATGCGTGGCACATGCTGCGAGCGCCGCGTGCAGGTCGAAGGCCGAGATCGAGCGGCCCGAGCCCTTCCATTCCTCCCCCTGCCCGGCGATCATCACGACGGGCCGGTGGAAGCGCTCCGTGAGCCGAGAGGCGACGATGCCGTTGACGCCTTCATGCCAGTCCTCGCCCCAGAGCACGTAGCCCCGGCGCCGGCGCTTCGCCTCGGGCCAGGACTCGACCAGCGCGACCGCCTGTCGCAGGATCCTGTCCTCCACCGCCTGCCGCTCTCGGTTGAGCGTCTCCAGCTCGTCGGCCAGACGCTTTGCCTCGGCGGCGTCCTCGGTGAGGATCAACTCGAGCGCGACGTCGGGCCGGCAGAGCCGCCCGGCGGCGTTGATCCGCGGCGCGAGGCGAAACCCGACCTGGCCCGCATCGACTGCGGCCGGATCGACGTGCGCGGCGCGCATCAGCGCGCGGAGCCCTACCTTCTGCGTGCGCGCCAGCGTCCGCAGGCCGGCTGTCGCGAGCGTGCGGTTCTCGTCCACGAGTGGGACGACGTCGGCGATCGTCGCGAGCGCGACGAGATCGAGATGACGGGCGAGTGCCGGGTGGTCCGGGCCGAGCAGCGCCTGCGCGAGCTTGTGCACGACTCCGGTGCCGCACAGCTCGGGGAACGGGTATGACGACGGCCTCGTCGCGACGATCGGACAGTCGGGGAGCGTCTCACCCGGGCGATGGTGGTCTGTCACGATCACGTCGAGCCCGAGGGCGCGGGCCTCCGCGATCTCCTCGACGGCCGTGATCCCGCAGTCCACCGTCAGAACGAGCGAGACCCCGTCCTCCGCTAGCCGGCCGATCGTGTCGCGCGAGACGCCGTAGCCCTCCTCGAACCGGCTCGGCAGGTGCCAGCCGACGTCGGCGCCGAGCTCGCGCAGGGTCAGCACGGCGAGCGCGGTGGCGCAAATGCCGTCGACGTCGTAGTCGCCGTGCACACAGATCCGCTCGCCCGCCGCGACCGCCGCCAGGATCCGCTCGACGGCGGCGCCCGTGTCGCCGAGGAGCAGCGGATCGTGACCGGGCAACTCGCCTGCGAGGAACGCCCGCGCAGAGTCGGCGTCACCGTAGCCCCGCCGCACGAGGACCGCGGCGGTGACCTCGCTCACGCCCAGCTCCGAGGCGAGCGCACGCACGTCGTCCCAGGAGCACGTGCGGATCGTCCAGCTCCCTGCCTGCATCGTGCTCCGAGGCTACGAAGCACGCCGGACGTTACTGGCCGCGCAGCCGCGGATCCGCTTCCTCGCGGATCCGCGACGCGCAACACCCCTAAAGGCGGCCGCTTCGCGGCCGCTGGGGCGATGCCGGCGTCACCCGATGCGCTCGGGGACGCTCGGTCGTCTCGGCTGCGCGGCGTTCGCGTCGAGCCCGCAACGACTCGAGCACGACCTTCACCCAGAGCAGCACGAGCCCGACCGTCGCGCCGAGGACGAGGATGGCGATCGGGGTGTAGAACGCCATCTGCTCGAGCGAGTACTTCGTCACCGCCGTCCCGACGAGCCAGACGGCGAGGACGACGAACACCATCGGCAACGCGAGCCGCCAGTTCACGCGCGCAGAGTAGCGGCGGCCCCGTGAGCGGATCCGCGACTTGCGCAAGCGAGTGCAGCTCGGTGTGCGACAGAGCGGCGCGGCCGCCGAAGGCGGACGCCCACGGCCGCGCCTGCGGCCGGCTTCAGGGGTTCTCGCGTCTCGGGTTCGCGAGAGCGAATCCGAGACTGCGGGCAAAATGAGGGTGTTGGCGCGTCGCGGATCCGCGCGAGCGGATCCGCGACTTGCGCAAAGGAGTCTGACTACCCTTGGACACGTGCCCGGCGAGGTGAATTACACGTCCGGGGACGACTTCGTCCTCGAGTTCCTCGACTATCGCTTCAGCTTCGGCGCCGAGGACTTCGAGGAACGCGTCACCGCCGCGGCCGTACGCCTCCGCCTGATCGAGTCGAACGACCTCGGGCCCGAGGAGGTCGCCGACCTCGTCGAGCTCGCCGCCGATGGCCGGATCGCCGAGGTGCGCAGCGGGCTCGGCCACTATCTCGTCCGCCACTGGGAGCGCATCGCGCTCGTCGACGGCGAGTCGCTCGTCTACTGGCTGCGCCGGCTCGTCTTCCGCAGCGCCTACCTCGACCACCGGGTCAAGGAGGGCCTGCTCGACGTCGCCTGGGACGACGTGGCGAACGATTTCGGCTATGCCGACGCCGAAGGCGGGCGGCCGCTGCTCGAGCTGGCGCCCGTGCCCAGCTGGCAGGAACTGCAGTTCAGGCGCTAGGGCCGGTCGGGCCTGGCACTACGACGCCTTGCCGACGGCGAACCCGAAGGGGCGCTCGGGGTCCGCGGTCGAGATCTCCACGAGCTTCACCGCGCCGATCGGGACGATCACTCGGCTCGGCTCGCCACCGTCGTCCTGGTGCGGTTGAAGCGTGAGGAAGCCGAACCCCGGCTCCGGCGAGATCGAGGCGACGACGAGCTCGCGACCGTCGTAAAGCTCGAACCGGACCTCCGCTTGCTCGAGCCCGTGCTCCTGCGCAAACGCTTCGACGGCGCGGCGGATCCGGGAGACGAGCTCGTCGAGCGGCCCGGCGGTGCCGGGCGTCCAGATCGCCGCAGTGCTCAGAACAGCCCGCCGGCGGGAGGGGCCGCACCGATGTGCTCACGGCCGAGCTCGGTGACGACGCGGCCGCGCGGCGTCCGCTGGAGGAAGCCGAGCCGCAGCAGGTACGGCTCGTAGACGTCTTCGATCGTGTCGGGCTCCTCGCCGAGCGCGACTGCGAGCGTCGACAGCCCGACCGGGCCGCCCCCGAACTTGTGCACGACGGCCCCGAGCAGCTCACGATCGGTGCGCTCGAGCCCCTGCTCGTCCACCTCGAGCAGCTCGAGCGCCTCGCGGGCGACACCGGTCGTGATTGCGCCTTCGTGGCGCACCTCAGCGACGTCGCGAACGCGCCTGAGAATCCGGTTGGCGACCCGGGGAGTACCGCGAGAGCGGCGCGCGATCTCCTCGGCGGCGTCGTCTTCGAGCTCGACGGCCAGGATGCGCGCGGAGCGCCGGACGATCGCCGCCAGCTCCGCGGGCTCGTAGAGACCGAGGCGGAAGGTCATCCCGAAGCGATCGCGCAGCGGCGTGGTCAGGAGCCCGGTACGGGTCGTGGCGCCGACGAGCGTGAAAGCGGGCAGGTCGAGCGTCAGTGTGCGCGCCGCCGGCCCCTGCCCCACGATGATGTCGAGCCGGAAGTCCTCGAGCGCCGGGTAGAGGATCTCCTCGATCGACCGGTTGATCCGGTGGATCTCGTCGACGAAGAGCACATCCCGCGATTCGAGCGAGGTGAGGATCGCGGCCATGTCGCCCTTGCGCTCGAGAGCCGGCCCGGCGACGGTGCGGAGCCCGACGCCGAGCTCTTCGCGAACGATCTGGGCAAGCGTCGTCTTGCCCAGGCCGGGTGGCCCGACCAGCAGCACGTGGTCGAGCGCCTCTCCACGCGCCGTGGCGGCCGCGAGGGCGATGCCGAGCTGCTCCTTGACCCGTTCCTGGCCGACGAAGTCCGCCAGCCGGCGCGGGCGCAGCGAGCGCTCAGCCTCCTCTTCCTCGGGTTGCAGCACCGGTGCCAAGAACTGGCTCACGCCGCGCTCCTCAGCGCCAGGCGCACGCGCTCCTCGGCCGGGAGCTCCGGATCGGTCGAGGCGAGAGCGTGCTCCGCCTCGGCCGGCGAGTACCCGAGCTCGACGAGCGCCTCGCGGGCGACCGCGTGCGAGGGAGCGGCCGCTGCCCCGACGGCGGGCACGATGTCGTCGGCGCCGAGCTTGTCCTTCAGCTCGAGCACGATCCGCTCCGCCGTCTTCTTGCCGATCCCGGGAATGACCTGGAAGCGGGCGGCGTCGCCGAGCACGATCGCCCGCCGCAGCTCCTGATGCGGCGAGCCGGAGACGACGGCAAGCGCAACCTTCGGCCCGACACCGCTGACGCCGAGCAGCGCGATGAAGAGCTCTCGCTCGGCCGCATCGGCGAACCCGTAGAGCTGAAGTGCGTCCTCGCGTACGTGGAGGTAGGTCTCGACCGTCACCTCCGACGTACCTTGCGCCGCTCTGAGCACGGACGGCGTCGCGGCGACCAGATAGCCGACGCCTCCGACATCGAGGACGAGTCCCTCGGGCGAGCGGGACACGGGACGACCACGGAGGCGCGAGATCATCCCGCGAGCCTCGCCAGAGGCGGGCTGAGTGCATGGCAGATCGCGACCGCCAGGGCGTCAGCCTCGTGGCTCGTCCGGGGCTCAGCGTCGAGCGCGAGGATCACGCGCACCATCCTCCCCACCTGTCCCTTCTCGGCGCGGCCGTAGCCGCAGACCGCCTGTTTCACGCGCGCGGGCGCGTATTCAGAGCATTCGACACCGGCGGACGCGGCCGCGACGAGTGCGGCGCCGCGCGCCTGGCCGACGAAGAGCGCGATGCGGGCGTCGGCTCCGACGAAGGACTCCTCGAGCGCGACGGCGTCCGGCGCGTGCTCCGCAATGAGCCCCTGTACTCCGTCGAAGATCGTCCTGAGGCGTGCCTCCGGGCGGTCGCGCGGCGACGTGCGCCAGCACCCGCCCACGAGGCGCCTGATGCGCCCGCCGCTTTCGTGCACGATCCCGTACCCGCACGCAGCCGTCCCTGGGTCGATGCCGAGGACTTTCACGGGCGGAGGGTACGGAGCGGACCGGACGTTCCGTTCGTGCCGGGTGTCATTGCGCGGTCGTGATCGGCGAGTCGGGACAGGTACTCTGGCCGCCCTGTGATCGCCGCCGTCGAGGCTCACCGCGCCGACATTGACGGCATCCCGGTGTTCTGGGCGCAAGGCATTCCGGGCGTGCCGCTTCTTGCCGGCCTCGTCTTTCGGGTCGGATGGTCGGACGAGACGCTTCGCACACGCGGCCTGACACACATCGTCGAGCACCTCGCCCTCCCGACCTCGGCATCGTCCTCCGTCGATTTCAACGGCGCGGTCGACGACACGACGACGGATTTCTGGTTCTCGGGCGACCGGCCGGAGGTGCTCCGGCTCCTCACCGAAACCTGTCGGATGCTCAGCGACTTGCCGCTGCATCGGCTGCAGCGAGAGCGCCAAATCCTGCAAGCCGAAGCGGGCCAGCGGGGTTCGAGTCACGTCACCCATGCCCTCTCGCTTCGATTCGGTGCCGGCGGCCACGGACTGGGTTTCTACGACGAGCTCGCACTCGACTGGGTCGGACCAACTGATGTCTCAGCGTGGGCAACCGAGCGTTTCACGCGGGCGTCCGTGGCCGCCTACATGACCGCACCTCCCGCCGACGACGTGGTTCTTCCCCTCGGCACTGGCCGTCGCCACGCCCCGGTCGCCGTCGGTCCGATCCCGTATATCTCGTATCCATCGGTGTATCCGTACGGCCCGGAAGGCGGGGTCGGCGTGGCCTATCTCGCACCCAGGACGCACGAGACGATGGCGACGCTCTGGATCCTCGAGCGTCGGATCAAGCAACATCTTCGCGAGCGGGCCGGCGTGAGCTACGAGGTCGAATCGTGGTACGACCCACTCACCGCCGACCTCGCCCACGTCGCGATCTGGACCGACTGCCTCGGCGTCAACGTCGACGCGGTGCGGGGCGGAACGCTCGCCGCGCTCGACGAACTTGCGGCGAGCGGCCCCACCGCCCACGAACTGGACGAGAGCTCGGCGAGCTTCCGCCGCAGGACAGTCGACCCGCTCTCTCTTCCCGGCCTGCTGTATTACCACGCCGCCTCCGAGCTGGTCGGCCACCGAGTCGAGCCGCGCGAGGAGGCAATCGCACTACGGTCCGCGCTTCGGAGTGACGACATCGCCAAGGCCGCGCGGGAGATCTTCGACTCGCTGCTTGTCGTGATGCCAGGGACCGCGACAGCGCTCGCCGGCCGGTTCACGATGTACCCGGTCGACTCACCCCAGCGAGTCGAAGGTCGTCGGTTCCGGCGCCGCGGTCTTCCGTTCCGGCAGCGCGACAACACCGAACGCGAGCTCGTCCTTGGGAAGGACGGCGTCACGTTGTACGGGGAGGACTACGCCCGCACGGTCATGTTCGACTCCTGTGTCGCCTGTGAGCGCGTCGACGAGTGCCGCGGATTGTGGTCACGAGACGGCTTCTTCATCTGGATCGATCCGGCAATTTGGCGCAACGGCGATGAGATCGTTCGCGCCGTCGACGCTCGCCTGCCCGCCAACCTCGTGATCGACGCCGAGGCTGAGCGTCCGCGGTTCGACGATCCCGACCTCGCCGCCGGGGTCGTGGCGTGGGAGGCAGGCGAATGGGACCAAGCGGCGGTGCTGTTCCGCCTCGGGCTGGAGCGGGTGCCCGAAGACGCGACAGCGTGGGCGTACCTGGCCGCGACCGAGCTCGAGCGGGGGCGACCCTCGGACGCGATCGAGCCCGCGGCGTATGCGTGTTCGCTCGATCCGCACCTCACCTGGGGCCACCGCCTGCGCGCTCACAGCCTGTGGCGATTGGAGCGCGTGGACGAGGCCGCAGCGGCAATGCTTGACGCACTCGCACTCGACCCCGCCGATCTCCGCGTGCTCGGCGACGCCGCCTGGTATGCGGGCGCGGCGTGGGACGAAGTGGAGGCCGAGCGCGCGGCCAATCGCGCTGTCGAGCTCTTCCCGGATGCCCCGTATGCCTGGTTCGCCAAGGGGTGGGTCGCTGAGACGCTCGGCCGGTTCGAGGAGGCCGGGCAGGCGATTGCAGCGAGCTATCGAGCTCGAAGCAAGTGAGCCTCAATGGCACAACAACCTCGGGTGGCTCCTGCTCCAGTCGGGTCGGGGCGGCGAGGCGCTGGCGCACTTCGAGCGTGCTCTCGAGCTCGACGGCTCGCACCAGCAGGCGACCTGGAACCGGTGGGTCGCACTGCGAGCGACCGGGCAACGCGCCGAGGCCGAGCGGCTGAGCACGCGCGAAATCGAGACCCGGCTCGCCGACGCCGAGGAGACGCTCCGCGGGCGGCCGACCGACGTCGAAGCGCTGTTCGAACGGACGAACGCGCTCTGGAGGCTGGGCCGCCTCGACATGGCCGTTCGAGCTGCGCGCGACGCGTCCGGCAGCTGCTCCGACAAGCGCCTCTACCAGCAACTTGCAAAGCTCGAGAGCGCGGTCGGCGAGCAGGCGAAGGCGGTGGCGGCTGCCGATGCCGCAGTCAAGCTCACCCCTCAGGACACCGGCGCTCTCGTCCAACTCGCAGAGAGCTCCGCGCTCGCGGGTCTCGAAAGGGCCGCGCGCTCCGCTGCAGCAGAGGCGCTCGCGCGAAACGACGCGGATCCCCGCGCGTGGTACGCCGCGGCGTGGGCGGCGTACGCGGCGGGCGATCTCGACGATGTCGAGACAGGCGCAACGCGTGTCCTCACGCGGACGCCCTTGGATTGCTGTACGCACGCATTGCGTGGGCTCGCGCGTCACGCCCGCGGGGACCTCGCCGGGGCGCAGACCGACTTGGCGGCCGCACACGTGTACGAGCCGATGTGCCTGATCGCGGACCGCCTCGAAGCCGCGTTTCAGTCTTCGGTCTAGGGCTTCCGATCTCCGGTCACGTGGCCACGGCTTCGAGAACGCGTTCCGGGATGTCGAAGTTGGCGTAGACCTCCTGTACGTCCTCGTTCTCCTCGAGGCCCTCGACGAGGTGGACGATCCGCTTCGCGGTCGACTCCTCGTCGATCGCGACGGTCAGCTTCGGCACCATCGACAGCTCGGCCGCCTCGACCGTGAAACCTGCCGCCTCGACCGCCTGGCGTACGGACGACAGCGCCTCGGGCCCGGACAAGACCTGGAAGCTGGATCCGTCGAGCTCGACGTCGTCGGCTCCGCCCTCTGCCGCAGCGAGCACCAGTTCGTCCTCGTCCACGCCCTCCGCGGCGACGAGCACCACTCCGCGCCGCTCGAACTGCCACGCGACCACCCCGCTGGCGCCGAGGTTGCCGCCGTGCTTCGAGAACAGGTGTCGCACCTCGGCGGCGGTCCGGTTGCGGTTGTCGGTCAGCGCCTCGACGAGGACAGCGACACCTTCGGGGCCGTAGCCCTCGTAGACGACGGTCTCGAACGCTGCCGCGTCGCTGCCCTCCCCCGCTCCCTTCGCGATCGCACGCTCGATCGTGTCCTTCGGCATCGAGTAGGAGCGCGCCTTCTCGACCGCGTTCTGAAGAGCAAGGTTGCCGGCCGGATCCGGGCCTCCCTCCTTGGCCGCGACGATGATCGCGCGCGAGAGCTTCGAGAAGAGCTTGCCGCGCTTCGCGTCGGCCGCGCCCTTCTTGTGCTTGATCGACGACCACTTGCTATGCCCCGACACGCTGCTCCTCCCGCACGAGGTCGAGGAACCGCTCGTGTACGCGCGTGTCGTCGGTCAGCTCGGGGTGGAACGACGCGAGCAGGAAGCGGCCGTCGCGGACGAGCACCGGCTCTCCATCGTGGGCCGCGAGAACCTCCACAGCGGGCCCGACCTCGCGCACCCGCGGCGCTCGAATGAAGACCCCGTGCAGCGGCCGCGGCTCACCGTCGAGCTCGAGGTTCGCCTCGAAGCTGGCCACCTGCCGCCCGTACGCGTTCCGCTCGACCTCGAGGTCGACCAGCCCGAGGTGGTTGCGGTCGAGGACGATCATCCCCGCACACGTGCCGAAGACCGGACGCTCGAAGCGGCGGATCGCCTCCTCGAGCCCGTACAGCCGGACCAGCCGCATGATCGCGGTGGACTCGCCGCCGGGGATCACCAGCCCGTCGAGGCCGTCGAGCTGCTCGGGCAGGCGCACCTCGACCACGTCTGCGCCGAGCCCCCTCAGCACGCGCGCGTGCTCGCGGAACGCCCCCTGCACGGCGAGAACCCCGATACGTGGCCTCTCGTTCACCAGGGCAATTCTAGGGACGGGCGATCGAGCGAAAGGGTAGCGTGCCGGTCGCTTCGTCATCCGGACAGGGGGAGAACCGTGAAGCGCGTTTCGATCGCACTGGTGGCGGTGCTGGCACTGTCGGTCACGGCATCGGCGCTCGCGACCAAGCCCGGCTCGAACTCGACGACCGGTCACGGGCGGGTGTTCCTGCCCAACCCGGTCGCCGAGCTGCAGGACCAGAGCCTGACCGACCAGAAGGACGCGGACTACGCCGCGCTCCAGCCCGCCTACCACACGGTCGACGCTGACGAACCTCGACGGCAGCGGCTACCTGCAGGGCGACTGGGCGAACATCCGCGGCGAGACCGGCAACGCGGCCTACTCGACCGAGAACGAATTCCTGTACGGCCGCAGCGACGACCGGTTCGAGCAAGTGATGGCCTACTACTGGATCACCGAGGCACAGAAGTACATCCAGAGCCTCGGGTTCGGGACGACTCGCCGCGGCGTCAACAAGGAGTCGCAGGACATCCGGATCAACCAGCTCGGGATCGACAACTCGTACTCCTGGGACAAGCACGACGTCGTCCGCTTCGGCAAGGGCGGGGTCGACGACGCCGAGGACGCCGAGGTGATCCTTCACGAGTACGGCCACGCGATCCAGGACTCGCAGCAGGATCCGTTCGGCTTCGGCGCCACCGTCGAGTCAGGATCGATCGGCGAGGGCTTCGCCGACTACTGGGCCGTGACGGTCGCGGACGTCGTCTCGCCGACGCCCGATCCTGCGTGCGTCGCGGACTGGGACTCGGTCTCGTACACCTCGACGACGCCACACTGCCTCCGGCGGGTCGACCGCAATCTCCACTACCCGCAGGACCTCGACGGACGGGTCCACCACGACGGCCAGATCTGGTCGCGGGCGCTGTGGGACATCCGCAACGCACTCGGCCATGTGAAGGCCGACACGATCATCCTCGAGGCGCACTTCGGGATGAAGGACCCGACGATGCCTCAGCTGGCCGCGAACACGGTCGCCAAGGCACTGGCCCTGTACGGCGTCTCCGAGCGGAACGCCGTGCTGGCCGCGTTCCAGGCGCGCGGGATTCTGCCGTAGGAAATCGGTTGTTGGCGGCTCGCCTCCGCGGCGAGCCGCTACCAGCCGCGCGCTTCGAGCCGCTCGGTCTCGAGCAGCGACGCGGCCGAGATCCCGACCATCGGCTCGCCGAGGCCGGCGGACACGTCCGCCAGGATCTTCGGGTCGTTGAAGTGCGTCGTCGCCTCGACGATCGCCTTCGCTCGAAGCTCGGGGTCGCCGGACTTGAAGATGCCCGAGCCGACGAATACCCCGTCGGCGCCGAGTTGCATGCAGAGCGCCGCGTCCGCGGGCGTCGCGATGCCTCCCGCGGTGAACGTCACGACCGGCAGGCGACCGTTTTCCGCGACCCAGCGGACGAGCTCGTACGGAGCGCGGAGCTCCTTCGCCTCGGCGTACAGCTCCTCCTCGCGCAGTGACTGGAGCCGCCGCATCCCCCCGAAGACGGCGCGCATGTGCGTCACGGCATTGACGATGTCGCCGGTCCCGGCCTCGCCCTTCGTCCGGATCATCGCCGCGCCTTCGGCGAGCCGCCTGAGCGCCTCGCCGAGGTTGGTGGCGCCGCACACGAACGGCACGGTGAACTGCCACTTGTCCACGTGGTGCTCGAGATCGGCGGGCGTCAGGACCTCCGACTCGTCGATGTAGTCGACCTCCTGCGCCTGCAGGATCTGCGCCTCGACGAAATGCCCGATCCGGCACTTCGCCATCACGGGGATCGTCACCGAGGCCTGGATCTCCCGGATCTTCTCCGGATCCGACATGCGCGCGACCCCACCTTGGACGCGAATGTCGGCGGGGACGCGTTCGAGCGCCATCACGGCGACGGCACCGGCGTCCTCCGCGATCCGAGCCTGCTCCGCGTCGACGACGTCCATGATCACGCCGCCCTTGAGCATCTCGGCAAGACCGCTCTTGACCCGCATGGTTCCGTACTCGGCCACGGCGAAAGTCTATCGGCGCGGCTGCGCGCCCCGAGAGACGGGGCGCGCAGCGGTTGGTCACGAGACCGGCCTAGCCGTGTCTGTGCTCGTCGTCGGGGGGAGCCGCTTCGGGCTCCACCGACATCGGCTCGGCCTGCTGCTCGGGCATGGGAGCCGGGGGCGGCGGCGCCGGTGGTGCGGGAGCAGCCGGAGCTGCCGCCGCCGGTTCCTTCGAGCCGAAGCGGTCCATCATCCCTTGGACCGATTCCCCGGTCGCCTTCATGTTCAGCCAGGCGCCGGCAACGATGACGATTGCCAGAATCATCCCCAGCCACGCCCAGATCGTGCGATCGAAGGCTGACGGCTTGTCGATGAACCGGATGAAGGTGAAGATGAGGAGCAGGATCGAGAGCGCGGCGGTCACCATCGCCGGCCCGACCCCGATCTCGATCTCGATGTTGGCCAGGCGGATTGCCTGCCAGACGATCAGGGCGATCGCCAGCAAGCCAGCCAGGAAGCCGATGCCGTGCCACATGCTGATGCCGTTGTCGGCGCCGAGCGCCTCAGCCGCCTCGCCGAGCTGGCCCCCAACCTCGAACCACTCGAAGAAGGAGAAGATGAGAAATGCGATCGCGGCGCCCAGGACGACCTTGGCGCCGTGCGAAAGCTCAGAGAGCTTGTCCATTTTGCGGAGTTTTCCTTTCGGCGTGGGGTCGCAGACCTCGCAATCCTGACTGCGATGTGAGACAGATACAAGGGACTCGGCGCGACTCCTCTCCCCGCAGGCGGAAAGGCCCCGCCTGGCCCCGAGGTTGCGCCGCTCCGGCGGGGGCCCAAACCCACCGGGCCCCCGCCGCTGACCTCGCTGGGCCCGACCACACGAGGCGAGGGCAACGCTCGCCCTACGGCGCTTGCAGCCGGGGCCTGCGGCGCCGCAGCATCGGCAACAACTAGAGCGCCTTCCAGAAGACGGTCGTGTCGCAGGGCCGCCCGTCCGGGTAGAGGGCGTAGCCGGGGATCACGCCGACCCTCGTCCACCCGAGTCGGGCGTACAGACGCTCGGCGTCGTCACCGGTCACCGTGTCCAGCACCAGCAGGGTCTTGCCTTCCGCCCGAGCTTCGGACTCGGCGTGCTCCATGAGACGTTGCGCGATGCCGCGCTTGCGCGCTGAGCGGTGGACGAGGAGCTTTGCGATCTCCGCACGGTGCGGCTGATTCGGCGGCAGCGCGAGAATCACCTGAACCGTTCCGACCAGCCGGCCCTCGGCGAACGCGCCAAGCAGCAACCGGCGACCCTGCTCGACCTCGACCGCAACGGCTTCGAATGCGCCGCGCGCCTGCTCATGTGAGAACGGCGCCAGGTAGCTGACAGACGCGCCTCCGGCGACGCAGTCGACCAGCACGGCCGCGAGCCCGTCGAGCTGCGCGCGCACCTCGGTCACGTCAAGCCGGCGGATCTCGATCTGCTCAGACGCGGACACCGGGGTCAAGTCTTGCAGCGACCGTTCGTTGGGCTTCCGCCAGCGCCCGACACTGCGAGCCGCGGCCGCGACAGCGGCCGCCTTCAGGGGTGTTGGCGCAGTGGGAATCTGCGCGAGCGGATTCCCGCCTTGCGCAGAAGAATGGGCCCGCCAGGACTCGAACCTGGGACCTTCGGATTATGAGTCCGCTGCTCTAACCAGCTGAGCTACGGGCCCGACTTCGCTGAGCCTAGCCCGAAGGATGTCGCCGCGTAGGGGCGAGCCTTGGGCCGCCCTCCTCCAGTTGCCTCGTCGCCTGCAGGCCCGCGACTGTCACAATGTCGAGCGGTGAAGACGTTCGGCCGCGAGATCCAGCTCCGCACTGCCGGCGGGCTGACGGTGACCGATATCACCGACGAGGTGCAGGAGGCCGTCCACGAGAGCGGCGTCCGCGACGGCATCTGCTGCGTGTACTCCCCGCACACGACCTGCTCGGTTCGGGTGAACGAGTGGGAACGCGGCTTCCTCGAGGACTTCGCGGTCATGCTGCGCCGGCTCGTCCCGACAGAGCACTACTACGCGCACGACGACTGGGACCGGCGCACCGAGAACATCTGCCCGGAGGACATGACCGCCTCCAACGGCCACTCCCACTGCATGTCGATGCTGCTCGGCCCGGCAGGAGAGTCGATTCCGGTCCGCGAGGGTGAGCTCTGCCTCGGCACCTGGCAGCGGGTGCTCTTTCTCGAGCTCGACCGCGAGCGCGACCGGCGCTGGCTCGTCCAGGTCGTCGGCAGCTGAGGACTTACGCCGCGGTCGGGCCGGTGCCGCGAGCGCGGAGCCACTCGTCGAACGCGGCCCAGGCCGCAAGATAATCGCCGAGACGGCGCATCCCCGAGAGGACTTCGACGCGCGAGGCGATCGCGCATTGCGCGCAGTACGCCTGCGCGTCGTGCGCTTCCTCGCTACCGCAGCGGATGCACGTGGTCATGTCTTGCCCTCTAGGCCACATTCTCGGCCGGAGAAACCGAAACCTTGAGCTCGGCCCGAACATGAGACGCAAACCGCGGCTCCGCGCCGGCTGAGGCCACGCGGTAGGGATGGGTCTTGTGAAGCGTGGCTAGCTGATCGACCGAGGGCGGTCCGCCCGGTAGGCGCGAGCTTCATCGACCAGCGCCCGGAAGAGGGCCTCGTCACCACCGGCCTCCGGATGCCAGAGGACGCCGAGCGCGAACCGCAGGGATGGGTCCTCGAGACCCTCGACCGTCCCATCGTCCGCCCAAGCCGTCTCGACAAGCCCGGAGCCGACGCGCCCGAACCCTTGGTGGTGATGGGACATCACGTCCCCTCGCTCCCCGACGATCGCCGCCAGCCGGGTCCCGTCCCGGACGTTCACGCCGTGCTGCGAGAACGTGCCCGGCACTTCTTTGTGCACGTCGCTGTCGAGCTCCTCGGGCAGGTGCTGCACGAGGTCTCCACCGCGGACGACATTCAGGAGCTGCGAGCCGCGGCAGACGGCGAGCACGGGCATGTCACGTGCGAGCGCGGCCTCGAGAAGCGCGAGCTCCCCTCGGTCACGCCGCTCATGCGGAGTGTCGGTCTCGGGATGCGGGTCGGCGCCGTAGGAGCGTGGATCGACATCGCTGCCGCCCGAGAACACGATCCCGTCCAGCACCTCGAGGATCTCCCCCGCCCCGTCCTCACTCGGAGGGACGAGCAGTGCTCGCCCTCCGGACCGCTCGACAGCGTCGACGTACGCGAGCGGCACGAGCGCCGCCGGCGTGTCCCACGCGCCCCAGCGCGCCTGCTGAGCGTACGACGTGATGCCGATCAGAGGCCGAACCCCCACGGCGCCAAAGGTTATGCGAGCGTTGCGGGTCGTCGCCGCGGCGGAGCGCTCGATCACGTCAACGAACGCCACGGCTCCGCCAGGTGCTCTCCGGACGTTCGCAATTTGCGTGAACTTCGTGCTTGCGGCCCCTTGATCCGCGCGGCCGGCGCAGCATAGATTCCCTCCTGCGCCGAGCACGGGACGCGACTAGGACGAAGCCTCACCGGGAGGCGGTACGCGAAAGCGGAAGGTCACCCGGCGTGGTGGACGAAAGCGCACCCGGCTCGGCGAATTCTCTGGGACGGGCCCTCGGGCCCGTCCCGCTCTTTCTCAGGACGCTAGAGCACGTGGCGAGATCGCCAAGTTCGACCTGCTCATGCAGAAAAGTTCGCAAACAGCATCTTTTTCGATCCGAACCCACTTGACGGACCCGCACTCACCCCCTAAGGTCGCAATTGCACCGAGCACGGAGCGTCCAAGGTTGATGGCTCCCCGATAGGCAGTCGCTTCGGCGGCGGTCAGTCGAGGAGCCGGACGAGGGCGACACCGACTCGGTGCATTTCTTCGTGGTCCCGGAAATTCTGCGGTGAATTGCGACGGAAATAGCGAAAGGCGCAATTTGCGACAAATTTCGTCGACGCGTGCTTGACGGCCCCTTTGCCGCCGACTAGATTCCCGTGTGCACCGAGAACGGAGCGCCCTAGGTTGATGGCCTCCCAAGCGGCACTTGCTTCGGCAGGGGTTGCTCGGAAGACCGGACGAAGGCGTCACCGGCTCGGTGTATTTTTTTGCGTGGGGAACCACCCGGCGTCTTCGTGGTCAGATCCCTCCGGGGTCTGACCCCGCCTCCTGAGTAGTCTCGCTCTCGTGCGCCGGCTGCTCGTACTCGTCAGCTCGATCATCTTCGTCGACGCCCTGCTGTTCGGCGCGCTCACGCCGCTGATCCCCGGCTACGCCGACGAGTTCGGTCTCTCGAAGACGGGCGCGGGACTGCTCGTGGCGGCCTTCGGCGCGGGCGCGCTCCTCGGCGGCATCCCGGGAGGGATCGCTGCGCTCCACATCGGCCCGAAGCGCACGGTGATCTTCGGCCTCTGCCTGCTCGCCGCCGCGAGCTTCGCCTTCGCCGTCGCGGACGAAGCCTGGACGCTCGGCCTCGCCCGCTTCGCTCAGGGAATCTCGAGCACGACCACCTGGGCCGGCGCTCTCGCCTGGCTGACCGTCGAGACGCCGCCTGGCCGTCGGGGTGAGACGATCGGGACGGCCTTCGGAGCCGCCGTCTTCGGCGCCATCCTGGGGCCGATGTTCGGCGCCGGGGCCGACGCCGTCGGCGTCACTGCTGCGTTCGCTGCAGTCGGCGTGGGCGCCCTCATGCTCGCGGCGTGGGCGGGGACCGGCCCGACCTCGCACGCGGAGCCTCAGCCGCCGGGTGCGCTCGCCGTCGCGCTCCACGACGTCCGCTTCCTCGGTGGACTCTGGCTGAACGCTCTGCCCGCGCTTCTGTTCGGAACGCTCGTCGTGCTGGCACCGCTCGCGCTGGCGGATGGTGGGTTCAGTCCGCTCGCGATCGGGCTCGTCTTTCTGACCGCCGGCCTTGTGGAAGTCGTGGTGAACCCGGTGCTCGGCCGTTACTCCGACCGCGTCGGCCGCCTCCTCCCGATCCGCTTCGCACTCGGCGCGGCAGTGGTCGTCTCCACCGCGCTCGCGTTCGCCGACGCACGGGCAGCGATCGCTTTGCTCGTCTGCGCCGCGGCCATCGCGTTCGGCGGCTTCTACACGCCGGGCATGGCGCTCGTCTCCGACCGGGCCGAGGCCGCTGGTCTCGCCCAGGCCCTTGCTTTCGGCGTCATGAACACGGCGTGGGCGCTCGGCAACGTCACGGGGCCCGCGGCCGGCGGCGCCCTGGCCGAGCGTTTCGGCGACGCGGTGCCGTATGCGCTCGGCGGCGTCCTCTGCCTCCTGACCCTGCTGGCCGCGCAGTGGGTCGCCCGCGGCCGCCCGCGCATGGCGGGTGCAGAGGCATGAAGCGCGAGGACTGGAACCGCCGCTACGCGGAGCCCGGTCTGCTGTGGAGCGCCGCGCCCAACCGTTTCCTCGTCTCCGAGGTGAACGAGCTTGCTCCCGGGCGGGCGCTCGACCTCGCTTGCGGCGAGGGCCGGAACGCCGTCTGGCTCGCCGAGCGCGGCTGGAACGTCGTCGGAGTGGACTACTCGGACGCGGCTCTGGCGAAGGCCGCTGAGCTCGCAGCCGAGCGCGGCGTCGCCGTCGATCTCGTCAACTCCGATCTCCTCGACTACGCGCCGGAGCAGCGTGCATTCGACCTCGTCTGCGTCCTCTACCTCCAGCTGCCTGCCGCCGAGCGCCGGCGCATTCTCGAGCGGGCCGCGGGCGCGGTTGCGTCAGGCGGCGCGTTTCTCCTCGTCGGCCATGACCTGACGAACCTCGAGCACGGCCACGGCGGCCCGAGCGATCCGGCCGTGTTGCTCACACCGGAGGATGTGGCCGCGGAGCTCCCCGGGCTCGACGTCGTGAAGGCAGAGCGCGTGCTGCGCCCGGTCGAAGGCGCCGACCGTCCGGCAATCGACGCGCTCGTTCGAGCGCACAGATTTACGTGACGCGTCCGCTTCGCGGCCGCGGCACTCCTGTTGCAGATCAACCTTCGTCGAACGGACCTGCGGCGAGCAGCTTGCGGAAGGCGCTGAACTGACCTGCCTTGCCGACGGCGACGAGGGTGTCGCCTCGCTGCACCGTGTCGCCCGGCTGGGCCCCGCTGACGGGCTCGGGCTCACGGAGAATCGCGATCACGGTCACGCCGGTGCGCGCGCGGAAGGCGCACTCGGCGAGCGTCTTGCCGATGGCCGGGCTGTCGTCCGGTACCGGCACCCACTCGATGCTGAGCTCGCCGAGTGCCATCTCCAGCTCCTCGACGATCTTCGGCCGCTCGTAGGCGCCGCCGAGCACCGCGCCCAGCTGGCGCGCCTCGTCGTCGTGGAGCTCGATCACCGCCGTCGGCGTGTCATCCCCCGAGCGGCGGTAGTAGTAGACCTCGCGCTGCCCGTCGTTGTGGAGGATCACGGCGATCCGGCCTCCCTGCGCGAGCGGGAAGGCGTACTTCACACCGACACCGGGAAGACGGGTTTCCTGAAGGTCGACAGGCATCAGCTCTCGCGCGGCAGTGTAGTCCCGGGACCCATCCTGAAGAGCGCGCGGCCGAGACGCTTCGACTCTTTCATGAGCACGATTCCGATCGTCGCGGTGGCGAGCACGTAGAGGCCCGCGAACGCGAGCAGGTCACCGCGGTCGGCGGCGGCGATCAGCGAGTTGCCCGATGCGAGGGTGGCGAGGATGACGGTGAACTCTCCGTGCGCGATGAGCGCCGTCCCGGCGTTGAAACCCTGCCGGCTCGTGAATCCACCGAGCCGCCCGGCAGCCCACCCCGCGCCGAGCTTGCCGACGACAGTCACGACGACCGCACACGCGACGATCCACCCGACCTCGCCGATCGCCGACAGGTCGATCGACAAGCCGAAGACGAAGAAGAACAACGCGGCGAAGATGTCGCGAAACGCGAAGAAGCGTTCCTCGATCTGCTCGCGCACCGACGTCTCCGAGAGCACGATCCCTGCCATCAAGGCGCCGATGGCCTCCGACAGGCCGAGCTCCCTGGCGACCGCCGCCATGCCGACGAGGAAGCCGAAGACCGCGAGCAGGAAGAATTCGAGCGGCAGGCGATCGAGCGCGCGGTCGAGCGGGCGCGAGAGCCAGCGCGATGCTGCGAGCCCCGCTGTGACGAACGCGAGCGCGGTGCCGACGAGGACGAGCGACTCCGACGGCCCGCCGCCGCCCGCGGCTGCGAAGCCGAGCATCAGCGCGATCGCGAGATCCTCGAAGACGAGGATCGCGAGCACGAGGTCGGTTTCGTCGTCGGCGAGCCTGCGGAAGTCGATCAACCCTTTCACCGCGATCGCGCTCGACGAGACGTAGATGCAGGCTGCGAGGACGAGCCCGGCGAGCGTCGGGCCGAAGACGACCAATCCGACCGCGAGCCCCAGACCGGCATTCAGCACGAAGTCGAGCGCACCGCCCAGGCCGAAGTGCCGGCTCGTACGGGTCAGCCGCTCGAGGCTGAACTCGAGTCCGAGGAAGAAGAGCAGGAAGACGAGACCCAGCTCGGCGACGAAATCGGTCACCTCGGACGGTCGGATCAGCGCGAGTTGCTCCGGCTCGTTCGGGCCGAGGAGGAGCCCGGCCAGGAGGTAGGCCGGAATGGCTGAGAGTCCGAAGCGGCCCGCAACCAGACCGAGCGCGCCCAGCAGCGCGATCGTGACGGCGAGCTCGGTGAGAGTCACGCGCGACCGAGCTCAGGTGGGTAACGCTCGAGTACCCAGGCAGCGTCGAGCGGACGCTTCCGGTAGTCCTCGCCGTTGACGAGCGCGTAGTCGCCGCGCTTCGGGTCCATCGGCAGCCGCGACTCCACCGGGTACCAGCGGTTGTGCCGCTCGATCAGATCGTTGACCTCGTCGAAGTTCCAGGTCGATGCCGCCCGCCGCCAGCGGCGCGCGAAGTCGGCAGCGTCGCCGTCACACTCGGCGGCGAGATCGGCCCGTGCCTGCCCGAGCGCCTCCTCGTGGCCGGCAGTCCTCGTCGCGATCTCACGCAGCCGCACCATGTACGGCAGCGGGCCTCCCAGCGAGGCCAGGTACCCCTCCGCGGAGGGGCGGAACATCCGCAACCGCAGGTGCAGCGGCCGCCCTGCGAGGGGACTGCCCTCGAGATCCGCCGCGAGCCCGGACAGCTCCCGGCGCTCGCGCGGCGTCACCGGCGCGACAACGCCCTGCTTCATGAATCGCTCGCGCTCTTTGCGCTTCACGCGTCGAGTACAGCAGACGAGCGCAGCGCTCGCGCCGTACCGCGGCAGGCGATCGCACCGAGCACGGCGCCCACGACGGCGAGCCCCGCGAACATCCCCCACATCGCCGTATCGCCGTAGCGCTCGCCGGCCTGGAGCCCGAAGAACGGCGCGAGCGCGAAGCCGATCGCGGCGGTCGAGCCGAACGCGCCCATATACGCGCCGCGCAGGTCGGCGGGGGCCAGGCCCGCGACGATCGACTGCGACGTCGGTACCCAGAGCATCTCCCCGACGACGAAGATCGCAATCACGAGCACCACGACCGGAACGGTGGCACTGACGGTCAGGAGCAGGAACGGCAGTCCCATCATCAGCATCGCCACGACGAGTTTCGGGGCAGCCGGAATGTGCTCGACCCGTCGTGTCAGGCGGAGCTGGAGAAGCGTCACTGCAAGAGGGTTGACGACGACGAGGAACCCCCAGGCCGCCGGCGCAAAACCGTAGGTGTTGACCAGCGAGACGGGCAGGACGACCTCGAACGAGACATACACGAGCCAGGCGAAGATCCCCGAGGCGAGGAAGAGGAGGAAGGCGTAGTCGCGCACGATCACGCCCAGCGAGCCGCGCTCGGGCGGCTGATCGGGCGTGTAGCGGCCGCGCCGGGGGACGAAGCGGAACCCGATCGCGAATGCGATCCAGGCGAGCACCGAGCCCCCGACGAAGAGCGCCTTCCAGCCGCCGAGCAGCAGGAACAGACCGCCCAGCGGCGGGCCGAGCGTCACGCCCAGGTTCGCGGCGACCCGCTGGGCGGCGTAGGCCTCCTCGTGCTTCTCCTTCGGCACGAGATCGGCAACCAGCGCCTGCGTGACCGAGCCTCCGAGCGAGCCGATCGCACCGGCGAGCGAGAGGTAGCCGAGGCCGACGAGGACGTCGTCGCCGAGGAATGGGAAGGCGAGCACGTAGCAGGCGAAGCCGCCCTCGCCGATCAGGATCATGCGCCGGCGGCCGAGGTGATCGGACAGGTGCCCGCCGACATAGCCGGAGATCCCGGCGAACGCCGCCGCCACGAGATACGCGATTCCGAGCTGGCCGGGCTCCGCACCGAGCTCGTCGATCGCCCAGATGCCCATGAAGCTCCAGAGCGTCGAGCCGGCGATCGCAGCGACGAGCGCGATTGCGAGCACCGGCCGCAGGGCTCGGTCGACTTCGGCGCCCCAGATCAGGCGCGCGAGACGGCGAACGACCCCCACGAGGGCATCCTAGTAGGGGCGACCCTCCGGGTCGCCCGGGCCGGGCGGAGCCCGGCCCCTACGGATGCAGCCGGTGGCGGCGCCAGGTGGCGACCGCGAGCAGACCGAGTGCGAGCGTCGGGACGATCGTGAGAAAGCGGTAGACGAGCACCGCCGCGACGACGGGCGCGTTCGCGCCACCGAAGCCGACGAGCGCCCCGGTGAGCCCGAGCTCGACCACACCAAGCCCGCCGGGCGTGAGCGGGACGATCGCGAGCAGGCGCGCGAGCGCCCAGGCGGCGAATGCCTCGATCACCGTCACGTCGGAGGCAGGGACGCCGAACGCGCGCAGGCAAAGGACGAGGACGAGGAAGACCGCCAGCTGACCTGCGAGCGTGGCGAGCGTCAGCGCGTGCCAGCGGCGGCTGAGCAGTCCGACGGTGTCGCCCCGGAACCTGGCAAACGCATCCCCCCACGGGCCAACTGCTCCCCGCCGAACCTTCCGGCGCATCCAGCTCGCTGCGCTCGAAGCCGCGACGCCCAGGTCGTGGGCGAGCTTCGCGCTCCAGAGGGCGAGGACGAGCGCGGCGACGGCGATGCCGAGGACTGCTGCGCCGACGAATGCGGCCGTGATCAGCAACCCGCCCGGCTGTCCCGTGACCGTGAGTAGGAAGAGGGCGACCATCGGGAACGTGAAGTTGGCGAACTGGTTCCAGATCCCGGTCAGCGTCACAGCCCTGCCGACCTCCCCACTCTGAAAACCCCAGCTCCGGAGCAGGGCGAACGAGCCTGCGACGCCGACCGCGGCTCCACCCGGGACGACGTACGTCAGGGCCGTCGAGGCCTGCGTCAATGCGAGCGCTCTGCGCAGCCCGAGCCCCGGCAGCACCACCATCCACGGCGGAGCGAACGTGAGGATGTTGAGCACGGTCGCGGCGGCGAGCACCGCGGCCCAGGCCCACGAGAGCGTCTTGATCACGTCCCAGACGTCGCGGTAGTCCGCGATGCGCGGAAGGAGGAACGCGAAGGTGAGGACGACGAGCGCGAGCCCGGCGACGCCGAAGAGCACGCGGCGACCGGAGCGCGCGGGGCGCGGCGGGTCGGCCGCGGCAGTCACGGCGACGCATGCTAATCGGCGGCGAGAACATGCGAGCGAAGCCGTCGACGCGAAGCCGCTCGGGCCGCGGGATCGAGTTCGCGGCGTCCTCAGACCAGGCTCGGGCTCGATCGGCTCCGGCGAAGGCACCGGCTCCGGCGAGGGCGGCGAGGGCACCGGCTCCGGTAGCGGCGACGGCTCGGGCGCGGGTTGCGGCGACGGCTCCGGAGTCGGCGTGACCGGCGGATCCGGCGACGGGCCAGGCATCGGCTGCGGCGGATCGACCCGCAGGTCGGGAGGCGGCAAGCCATGCTCCTGGCGCTCGCGGAGACGGGCGAAGTCGCCCCGAAGTGCCGCGCGCATCTCGTCCTTGTGGCTCTGCTCCCTCACGCCGCGACGTTCACCGCCGTGCGCTCCGACTCCTCTTGCCGGCCGCGCGACCGAGCTCCTCGCGGCATTCGCTCATCGCCGCCGCTAGCGCCGGCGACCGACCAGAAGCACCCAGACGGTGGCGCCGTGTACTCCGGCGAACGTCTCTGCGGTGACAAGCCCGATGCCGAGATCGCGAGTCGCGCGGACGAACAGATGCTCGCGGTGTGGCGCCGACAGCAGCCAGGCGCGCATCGCTTCCCGCGGTGTATCCAGGCCGCGCTGACCCCAGTAGAGGTTTTCGGCCCAGAAGCGGTACCGGTATCCGGCGGCGGCAGTCGATGCGGTGGGGCTGCGCCCGCACGGCGCGTGCGCAAAGTCGTTGCAGGCGACTATCGTGGCCGCCTTCGCCCCCGCTGCGCGCGAAAGTGTGTTGTGCTCGCTGAGTCGGGCGAGGCCGGCCCGCCGCCGGGCCCAGTTCACGAGGCAGACGAGGGCGCGCCGCTCTGCCGCACCGGTCGACACGCGGACGGAGCCGGGGCAGGCGGAAGGGGGGGCCAGGAAGTCGATCGGAGAGTTCGCCGCCGGCAGCGAGCCCGCAACCGCGAGTGCTGCGCCGCCGACGAGGACGGCGATCATCGAACGCATAAGCGCGGGAGCCTAGCCGATAGGTTCGGACGATAACTGAGACAACCGGCCAGTACCCGGTCCACGGGCGGGCAAAACGTCAGAACTGACAACAGTTAGCTCGGCAGGAAACGCGAAACGCCCCGAATCAGGTCGAGGACGAAGCCGATCGGCAGCCGCTCCGCAGCGGTACGCAGCAGGCTCGCCGTGCGCGGCTCGATCGAGCCCTCGCGCTCGGCGTCGTCCACCGCCCGGAGGATCCCGGCCCGCACCGCATCGTCGACCTCGTCCTCCGACAATCCGTTGGCTCGCGCGAAGGCGTGCAGCGCAGCCGTGCTCCGCAAGGCGAGCACGAGCTCCTCACGGGAGACGCCGAGCGTGCACGCGGCGCCGTCGAGCGCGGACAGGACGACGCGCTCGATGCCTCCGGCGACCCCGTCGGTGGAGTCTCGAGAGCGGGCGGCGCACGGGTCGGCGACCTTCGTCGGTTCGTAGGACGCACCGCCCAGGCCCGCATAGAGGCCCGCGAGCGCGAGCGACACCGCAACGGCGGCGAGCAACGGAGCGGCTCTCCTCACCTGCGCCCCGCGACCAGCCCAATCGGCACGAGCGCAGCGAGGGCCAGGGCCGCGCCGAGCAAGAACGAGCCTGAGAACGCGTTGGTGGCAGCCCGGTCGAGCTGGTCCACGAGTGCAGCTTCGAGCGACCGGTACGCAGGCTGGTCGTGGCCCTCGAACGCGGGTGCGACGTCGGGCATTCGGCCTTCGGCGCGCTCGACCTCGGTGAGCACGTCCTGCGCCACTCGCAGCTTGTCCAGCGGCGGGATCGAGCTGTCGAGCACAGCCGCGGTGCCGGCGGCGAGAGCCTCGTCCTGGTTCCGATCGAGCGCGGTCGTGAAGAGCGGCGTGAGCAGGAGCAGGCCGAGGACGACCCCGGCGTGGCGGGACGCGATCGTCCAGCCGCCGTGCAGCACCTGCGAGGCGCGGCCGGCGAGCGCGCGCTCCGTGAGCGCCGACAGCGCGAGGCCGAGACCGGCGCCGACCAGGATCTGCGGGGGCACGGTCCAGACCCAGCCGGCGTGCGGCAGGAGGCCGAGCGCGGCGAGCCCGCCGCAGACCAGGACCGTCCCGGTCGCGGCGCGCAGCAAGACACCGTTGATCCGGGACGCCGTGGCGAGCCGCCAGCGCCGCGGAGGCGGGCATGACGGTGACGACGAGCCCGGCGACCGCCGGCTCCAGACGCCACCCGTTGACGAGTAGCAGAACGAGCAGGAAGAGCGCCGCCGCGAGCGCTCCGGAGAGGAGTACGAGGGCGGCGTTGATCGGCAGGTCGGGGCGCTCGAAGCCATCCGTGACGGGGCGACGCGACGGCGCTCGGCGAAGCGCCGCGAGCGCGATGAGCGCGAGTGGAACCTGCAGCGCGAAGATCCACTCCCAGCCGAGGACCTGGGTGATGATGCCCCCGGCAGCAGGGCCCAGCGCCGCGCCGATGACACCGGCCTTGACCCAGGTACGGACGGCCTCTTCGTCGGAGCGCTCCTGTGCCGCGAGCAGTTCCAGCGAGGCGGTCACGAGCGCCGCGCCACCGATTGCCTGCACGCACCGCGCGGCGAGGAGGACATCGAATTCGGGCGCGACGGCGCATGCAGCGGATGCGGCGGCGAACACGACCGCGCCGACGGCGCAGACGGTTGCCGGCCGACGGCGCGCGAGGAGCGCCGCCGGGACCGCGGCGAGCGCGAGCACGAGGTTGTAGGACGTCAGGACCCAGGCGACGGTCGGGATCTCGACGTCGTACTCCGCCAGGATGTCCGGAAGCGCGAGCGTGACGATCGAGCCGTCGGCCAGCGCGAGAGCGACGGCAAGACCGAGGAGCGCCCTCCGAGCTCGCACGCGAGAGCTAACCCTGCGGCCAGCGAAGCGGCCCGTGCAGCGGGTCGCGCCAGCCAGCTTGGAAGGCGGGACCGGCAGGCCCCGTACCGAAGCGGAAGACCACGTTCGGGAAGCCGGCGAACTGGTCCTCTCCCCATGTGCCCGGGAAGCGCATCCATCCCGGCGCCTTAGCGGTGACCCGGACGAGCGCCGGGCTGACCATTCGCCCCGCGCTGGCGTGATCGAGCATCGGGATCCCGTATGCCTTGTAGACGGCGACGCCCTCCTTCGGCCAGCATTTTGGATCGACGAGGCTCGTGCCGGAGCGGAACCCGTTCGCGTGTGATCCGAGCGAGACGTAGACGACCGGGCGCGCCCCGCGCTTCGGCACTGCTGCCCACGCCCGGCGGACACCAGCGCAGTGGCGGCTCGCGCCGACGCCGAGCGGGCGCGCACGGGTGTCGAGCAGGACCGACACCTCCTCCCAGTCTCCCTCGTGCACCTGCCAGAACTCCGGGCTCTGCGGGACGACCGGGCTCCAGTGGTTGTACGGGTAGAAGAGCCAGTACTGGAGCACGATCATGCCGGCGCGACGGTGAACCGCCGCATACGCGGTCGGACGGCCCGTGAGCTGCGCGTAGCAGTCGACGGCTGCGACGACGTCCCGCGGCGAGCAGCCTCGCACGTCGAGGCGATGCGAGCCCGCAGGCCCGGCGGTCGGGAGCAGGCCGGGCTCGGCCACCCAGCTGCCGTCGGGTCCCCGGACGAGCAGGTCGGACCCGGCGAGGAACGGCTCGACCGGAGAGGGTGGGAACCGCTCCAACGGGTGGAGGACGAGCAGCGGCGCGTGGCGGGCGAGAAGCACGGCGTCACTCGGTGGCAGTGCGTCCGCAGCCGGCGCCCCCGCGACCGCCAATGCGAGCCCTCCGACAAGCGCGGCGGCGAGGCAGGCGGCCCCACTCCTTCGCATGTGTCGATCGTATGTCGCACGGTACGATGGCCGCCCGGTGAGCTGGTACTTCTTCATCCCCCTGCTGATCCTGCTCGTTCTGCTGCTCCTGATGGGAACGGTGGTCGTGCTCGGGCGTTGGCGAGGCGGCCGCTACCTGAGGGCCATCGTCACGCGGGTTCCGTTCCTGCGCGGCATCTTCAGCAGGATGTCGATCGCCGCGCTCGAGCGTTCGAACCCCGAGCTGGCGAGCGCGATGAAGAAGATGCAGACGTTCGGCACACCGACCACGCCCGAGCAGGCCCAGCGCGCGCTCAACCTGCTGACTCCGTCCGAGCGGCGCGCCTACCTCGCCGCCGCGGGCGACACGACAGAGACGCCCGAGACGACGAACCGCCAGCAGCGCCGGCGTCTGGAGCGAAGCGCCCTCCCCGGCGGCGGTAGGTCGGCCGGCGGTAAGGGCAAGTCCAAGCGCAAGCGCTGACCGGTGCCGGATGACGGGGGATCGTCGATGCGCGCTCTGAAGCGCCACCGGCTCGCTCTTGTCGTCTCGAGCGGAGCGGCCGTACTCGCGGGTGCGTTCTCGGGAGCGGTCCCGCACGCCGGTGAAGCCGCGTCAACCAAGCGCGCGTTCACAGTGCGCGAGTACCGCGTGCCGAGTGGGCAGCACCCGCACGACGTGGCTCCCGCTCGGGACGGCGGCATCTGGTACACGGCGCAGGCGACTGGGCAGCTCGGCTGGCTCGACCCGAAAACCGGCAAGACCCGCATGATTCCGCTTGGAGCGGGCTCCGCGCCGCACGGAGTGATCGTCGGGCCGGACGGCGCGGCGTGGATCACCGACGGCGGTCTCAACGCGATCGTCCGGGTTGATCCAGCAACGCGCCGGGTACGCCGCTACCCGCTGCCGGCGTCGAGCGGCTACGCGAACCTGAACACGGCAACGTTCGACCGCCGCGGCATCCTCTGGTTCACGGGGCAGAGCGGGATCTACGGTCGGCTCGACCCGCGCACGGCCAAGCTCCGCGTGTTCTCGGCTCCACGCGGGGCGGGCCCGTACGGCATCACCACCACGCCGTCCGGGGACGTCTACTACGCGTCGCTCGCCGGCGGCTACCTCGGCCGCATCGAAGTGATCGGCGGCACCGTGCGCGTGCTTCAGCCGCCGACGCAGAACCAGGGCGCGCGCAGGGCGTGGTCCGACTCCCGCGGCCGGATCTGGATCAGCGAGTGGAACTCCGGCAAGCTCGGCATGTTCGATCCAAGGTCTCGCCGCTGGCGCGAGTGGCGCCTCCCCGGGCCGAGCCCGATGCCGTACGCGGTCTTCGTCGACGAGCGCGACGCCGTTTGGTTGACCGACTTCGGCGCCAATGCACTCGTCCGCTTCGAGCCGGCCACCGAGTAGGTTCACGCGCGTCCCCCTGCCCAGCCCGGGCGCGAACGTGCGCCAGCTTCTTGGCCGGACGGGCCAGGTCTGGGGCGCCGAGTCCGGTACGGACAAGCTCGTCGTCGTCTCGACGCGTTGACGGGTGATCTGACCGCAACGTCTCTCTTCCTGCGAACAGCCACCCGAGCGGAGACGCACAATGCGGGTCACATCGTCCCGAAGGAGGTTCGTCCATGCGTCTCCGTCCGTCTCCGTCGCTCGTCGTCGCGGGTGCCGCACTGTTCGTCGCTCTCGGCGGTTCCGCACTGGCCGTCTCGGACGCCGTCAGGCCGCAGGCGCGCTGCGCGCCCGGCGCCGTCCGTGGGATCGCCGCCGTGACCGGCCTTCCGAGCGCCGGCATGGCCAACATCCCCGACAAGTTCGCGTCCAACAGGGCTCTCTTCTCGAGGACGTTCAACTGCGCGGGGGGCGCGACGCAGGTCCGGCGGGTCAACGTTGGCGTCTACGAGGTCCGGTTCGCCGGCAACAGCGCGCCGACCGCCGTCGTGTCCGCCGGGGTCGGCCACGCCGCGGCCATCTCACCCGTCGCGGGCGGCGCCTTCCAGGTCTCCGTCTACGTCATCGGCCGCAACGACCCGGCCGACGTCGGTTTCGTCGTAGTCGCCGTGTAGGACGAGCCTGTGCCGCGGGAAGGCAGGCGGGCAAACCGATAGCGTCGCGGGCGATGTCGCCCGCGCCGCCCGATCTCGAACCGCTCGAGCGCCATCTGCTCGAAGCGCTGGCGGGACTCGCGCCGGCGCCCTCCTTGGACACGCCGGCGCCGCCCGAGGCGGCTGCCCTCTGGCGCGCGCAGGTGGACAGCCGTCACTGCGACGTGGCGGCGCGCTGGCTGCAGGGACGCGGCCTCGGCTTCTACACGATCGGGTCGGCTGGGCACGAGTCGAACGCCGCCGTCGCACTCGCGTTGCGGCCGTCCGATCCGGCGCTGCTTCACTATCGCTCGGGCGGCTTCTATCTCGCGCGCGCCGCCCAGGCCGGGCGCGACGGCGTGCCGGACATCCTGCTCGGCGTGACGGCGGCGAGCGACGAGCCGATCGCCGGGGGCAGGCACAAGGTCTTCGGACACCACGACTTGGCGGTGATTCCGCAGACCTCGACCATCGCCTCGCATCCGCCCCGCGCCGTCGGCGTCGCGTTCGCGATCGAGCGGGCGAAGAAGCTGGGCGTCCCTTCCAACTGGGCGCAGGACGCCGTCGCCGTCTGCTCCTTCGGAGACGCTTCGGTGAATCACGCGACCGCCCTGGCCGGGCTCAACACTGCCGGCCACACGGCACACCAGGGGTTGCCGCTGCCGTTGCTGTTCGTCTGCGAAGACAACGGGATCGGGATCAGCGTGCCAACGCCGCGCGGCTGGACGGAGGCCGTACTGCAGGCGCGCCCCGGCCTGCGCTACGTGCGCGCAGACGGCGACCGGCCCGCCGAGCTGCTCGATCGGGCGCGGGAACTCGTGACGTGGGTGCGTGCGGAGCGGCGGCCGGCCGTCCTCCACCTGAGCACCGTGCGCTACCTCGGACATGCCGGCGCGGACGTCGAGGCGGCCTACCGCTCACCGGCCGAGTTGCGCGCCGACCTCGACCGCGACCCGATTCTCGCCACCGGCGCCTGGCTCGTATCGGCGCGCGTTCATACGCCGGAGGAGCTCGTCGACGAGTACCTCGAGAGCCGAGCCCGCGTGCTCGCGCTCGCCGAGGAGGCGGCGACACACACGCAGCTCGCCTCCGCAGCAGACGTGATGCGGCCGCTCGCACTCCGGTCGCCGACTCGCTGTCGCGCAGGCGACAGAGGCAATGAGGGGCTGCGGCGTTGCCGCCCGTGACGCTCGCGCAGGCAATCAACTCGGTGCTGGCGGAGGCGCTCGAGAAGTACCCACAGGCGCTGCTCTTCGGCGAGGACATCGCGGCCAAGGGCGGCGTGTACGGGGTGACGCGGGGGCTGCACCAGCGCTTCGGCGCTGCGCGTGTCTTCGACACGCTGCTCGACGAGACGTCGATCCTCGGGCTCGCACTGGGCGCGGCGGTGAGCGGCCTGTTGCCGCTTCCGGAGATCCAGTACCTCGCCTACCTGCACAACGCCGAGGACCAGTTGCGCGGCGAGGCAGCCACGCTCGCATTCTTCTCGCAGGGCCGCTACCGCAACGGAATGGTCGTCCGAGTGGCCGGTTACGGGTACCAGAAGGGCTTCGGCGGCCACTTCCACAACGACAACGCCGTCGGCGTCCTCCGCGACATCCCCGGGCTCGTGATCGCGTCACCCTCCCGGCCCGACGACGCCGCAGCGATGCTTCGCACGTGCATCGCGGCGGCGAAAGTCGACGGCAGCGTGTGCGTGTACCTCGAGCCGATCGCGCTCTACCACGCGCGCGACCTGCACGCGGAAGGAGACGAGGGCTGGCTCACACCGCCCGGCGACGAGCATGTCCCGATCGGCGCCGCACGCACGCACGGCGACGGCTCGGACCTGACGATCGTGACCTGGGGGAACGGCCTCTACCTCTCGCTTCGGGCCGCGCGCAGGCTCGCGTCGCGGGGCATTCACGCACGCGTCCTCGACCTGCGCTGGCTGGCCCCCCTCCCGGTCGAGGACATCCTTCGCGAGGCGGCCGCTACTGAACGGGTGCTCGTCGTGGACGAGACCCGGCGGACGGGCGGCGTCTCCGAGGGCGTCCTGGCAGCGCTTGTCGACGCCGGCTTCGACGGGCGCCTCGCGCGAGTCGCCGCCGAGGACTCGTTCGTCCCGCTAGGCGACGCCGCCCGGCTCGTGCTCGTCTCCGAGGACGAGATCGAAGAGGCCGCACTGGGCTTGGGCTTCTAGAGCTGCTCGAACCGTCCAACCGCCTTGACCGTGCTCGCAGTTGCGAGGGCGAGCGCAACGGCATTGCCGTCGGCAAATTCGACGAGCTCGATCTCGTCGCCGAGGTCGATCGCGTGGCGGTACTCGAGCACCGCGCTGAACGGCCGCAGCGGGTCGAGCCTCGCCGGCAGGAGTGCGTGCTCGACGGCGTGCCAGTGCACCGCATTGTTCGCGTGCCCGAGCACGTCGACGTCGGTCGAGCGCAGCGGCCACGGCGTACGCGGCGCGTCCGCGGGAGGATCGGGAAGCATCTTCTTCGTCGACACCTCGCGGCCGCCGGCCGAGGCTGCGTAGACGCCGAAATCCTCGAGCCGGGCTGGGCGCCCGTCCGGACCGAGGTGGATCCAGACGCTGTCGGCCTCGATCCTGCCGTCCCGGTCGCCGGCGAGTGACGTGCGCCGGCCCGCCGCCACCGACCCGACGCCGCTCCCCCACGTGACGAGCTCGACCTCGCGATCCTCGACGAAGGGCACGAGCACATCGACCCGATAGCGCCGGACGACCCAGAGATGGTCCGGGGCGCCCCACCCCGTCTCGGCCACGTCGTCGGTGGCGACGTCCTGCAGGTAGCGGGCGACGGCGTCGAGCCGCAACCGCCCGCCCGCGTCCATGTCCGACAGGCGGATGCGTCGCTGCACCGAGAACGCCCGTCCGGCCGCCGGACGCTGCGACATCGGGTCGGTGGGCGGCTTTGTCTCGTCGTCCGGGCGGTTCACGTGGGAATCATCGCTGCAGGAGCCAGAGGGGCCAGCGTTCCCTCGTTCGGAGGATCGGGTTCCCCCGTGCGAGGGAGCGAGGATGCCGGCGTCTCCTCGTACTGTGGGCTGTGCCTGGCCGCTGCGGCCCGGCGGCAGATGGCGAACTCCATGCGGCCCCCGCTCTGGCGCGGGGAGGAGGTACGAGCTTGAGCACGTCGGCAATGGCGTCGGCTGTGAGCATGGTCCCAGAGGTCGGAAGGAAGCGACCACGAGACCGGAGAAGCATGGTGCTGGGCGGGCTCGTGCTCGTGCTGGCGCTGTCCACGTGTGGCCTGATCCAGTCGGGCTGCGGGCTGGGGATCGACTTCCGGCCGCAGACCGTGGATCTCCGGTCGGTGATCGTGCAGGCGCAGCCCGGCGGTGAGAGAAAGGCTCGTCTTGCGGTGGCTCGGCTCGGCGGCAGCACGGGCATGCGGCTCTCGATCGATCAACGGCTTCGTGGCGAAGCTGCCTGCGGCGCAAGTCGGACGCGCTTCGTGGTCTGCCGTTCGTGCGCTCGGTGAGCGCGAACGCGGCGATTCGGTCGCTGGCGGCCGACTACTCGGGCGTCGACGCAGTCAGCGATGTGGGCTCGATGGTGGGCGTGACGACGATGACCGGTGCGCAGGAGTACTGGAAGGCGGGCTACACGGGCAAGGGCGTCGGCGTTGCCGTGATCGACACCGGCGTCGCGCCGGTAGACGGGCTGACCGTGAGCGGGAAGGTCGTCAACGGCCCCGATCTCTCGTTCGACTCGCAGGACGCAGAACAAGCGCTACGTCGACCTCCACGGGCACGGCACCCACATGGCAGGCATCATCGCCGGCCGCGCGAACGCCGCGGACTCGAGCAGCTACGTGGGTGACACGACGAACTTCCTCGGCATGGCGCCTGACGCGACGATCATCAACGTCAAGGTCGGTGACAGCGAGGGTGCGACCGACGTTTCGCAGGTGATTGCGGCGATCGACTGGGTCGTGCAGCATCGCAACGACGCGGGGCTCAACATCCGCGTGCTCAACATCTCCTACGGCACCGACTCGGACCAGCCCTACGACGTTGACCCGCTCGCCTACGCCGCCGAGCAGGCCGTCCGCGCCGGCATCGTGGTCGTCGCGGCGACCGGCAACGCCGGCTTCAGCAAAGCTGGAACGCTCGTGAACCCGGCGTACGACCCGTTCACGCTCGCTGTGGGTGCGACGGACTCGAACGGCACGCTGTCTACGAATGACGACTTCGTCGCGCCGTTCTCGAGCGTCGGCCCCGTTTCGAGCGGCGGCATGAAGGCCAGGTCTCCGGACCTCGTCGCCCCGGGCGCGCACATCATGAGCCTGCGTGCTCCGGGCTCGTACGCAGATCTGAACTACCCCGAGGGGTACGTCAACAGCGCCCTCTTCCGCGGTAGCGGAACGTCCCAGGCAGCCTCCGTGGTCTCCGGCGCGGCCGCGCTCATCCTGCAGCAGCGGCCGACGATCACCCCGGACGAGCTGAAGAAGCTGCTCATGAACTCGGCGACGAGCCTCAAGGGCGCCTCCCGGGCGAGCGAGGGGAACGGCGAGCTCAACCTCGCGAATGCCCTCAACCGACAGACACCGCACTGGTCGGTGCCGTCGCCTCCCTCGACGGGGCTCGGCTCGCTCGAGCTGTCCCGTGGCTCGTTGCACGTGGCGAACGGCGGCGTCGTGCTCGAGGGCGAAAAGGACATTTTCGGCAAGCCGTTCAACTCGGCGACGATGGCGCTGCTGGAGGCGACCGGCTCGAGCTGGTCGGCCGGGATCTGGAACGGCAGCAGCTGGAGCGGCTCGTCGTGGAGCGGCAGCTCCTGGTCGGGCAGCTCGTGGAGCGCGAGCTCCTGGTCCGGCAGCTCGTGGTCCGGCAGCTCCTGGTCCGGCAGCTCTGGAGCGCGAGCTCCTGGTCCGGCAGCTCCTGGAGCTCGAGCTCCTGGTCGAGCGCGGGCTGGCTCGGAGCCTCCTGGGACTGAGCTCCCAAGCGGACGAGCCGGAGCACCCGGTGGAACGGGGGCTCGACGCGGCACGCGGGTGACGCCGGATTCGGATCGTTTCGACCGCCGCAACCGGCCTATCGGGCTCAGACCGCCGAAGCCGATAAACAGAGCAGTGACGACGATCTCCAGTACTGCTGAAGACGGCTTCATGCGGCGTCCGCGGCTCAGCGGTACTGCCCGTGTTGGCTGCTGACGGCCGTCATTGCCCTCGCATCGGCAGCGCTCTACGCCATGGTCGTGTTCCACCTGGACGCCGGTCGAGGGACAGCTCGACGTCCCGTGGCTGGGCTTTGCAGCCGCGTTCTTCGTCACGGAGGCGTACGTGGTGCACGTGCACTTCCGCAAGGAGGCGCATACGTTCTCGATGACGGAGCTCGCGCTCGTGCTCGGTCTGTTCATGGTCAGCCCGGCGCAGCTCGTCGTCGCACACCTACTCGGTGCGTTGGTCGCACTCGTCGTAGTGCGGCGTCAGCGGCTGATCAAGATTGCGTTCAACCTTTCGCTCTTCACGCTCTCGACTGGAATCGCGGTGTGCGCGTTTCACGCGCTCGCAGGCGGTGCGGGCATGGGCGAGCCGCGGAGCTGGCTCGCGGCGTTGGTCGCAGTCATCCTCGCAGGGTTCGTCGGGGTTCTCCTTGTCACCGTCGTGATCTCGCTTGCGGAAGGCGAGTCGAAGCTCGACGAGCTGCCCATGCTGACGGTGATCGCCGTGATCACGTCACTTGCCAACGGCGGACTCGCTCTCGTCGCCGTTGAGCTGATCCGCCTCAACCCATCGGCAGTCGTCCTGCTGCTGATCCCGGTCGCCGCAATCGTGATCGCGTTCCGGGCTTATACGAGCCAACACGCGCGGCACCAGCATCTCGAATTCCTCTACGACTCCATGCGCACGACGCAGTCGGCGCAGGACTTCGACGCGGCCGTGAGGGAAGTCCTCCTCGCGGCGCGCCGAATGCTTCGCGCCGAGTTCGCCGAGCTCGTGCTCCTGCCAGGCAGCGCGAGCGAACAGGCCGTTCGCAGCCGCATCTCGGCAACAGAGGAGTCGATGATGCAGACCACGGATCTGACGCAAGCGGAGCGGATCGCGATGGCAGTCGTCGCGTCCAACGGGGGCGCCGTCATCCTGCCCAAGCGGCGTCCACCCGGCGACATCGACGAGCTACTCGTATCGCGGGGACTCGAGGACGGGATGATCTCGATCCTCAAGGGCGATACGCGGGTCGTCGGAATGCTCATGGTCGGCGCGCGCGCCGGGGACGTCAGCACCTTCATGCCCGACGACGGCCGCCTGCTCGACACCTTCGCCGGCCACGCGAGCGTCCTGCTCGAGAACGACCGTCTCGAGGAGACGTTGTCCCGGCTCCGGCAGCTCCAGGAAGAGCTTCGGCATCAGGCGTACCACGACTCGCTGACCGGTCTGCCGAACCGCGCGCAGCTGACGGACGCACTCGAACAGATGCTGAACGAGACAGATGGCCAAGGCGTCGCGCTGCTCTTCCTCGACCTCGACGACTTCAAGACCGTCAACGACACGCTCGGCCACGGAGTCGGCGACGAGCTGCTGGTGCAGGTTGCAGATCGCATCCGCAACTCCATCCGCCCCGGCGATCTCCCGACTCGGCTCGGTGGTGACGAGTTCGGCGTCCTCGTGAGCGACGTCGATGCAGCCCGCGCGGGAGAAATAGCCGACCGGCTCGTCGAAACGCTGCGCGCGCCGTTCGGCGTCGCAGGACGTGAGCTCTTCGTGCGTGGGTCAGTCGGTATCGCGCTCGCCGAACGAGGGTCGAGCGCCGACGAGCTGCTCCGCAACGCTGACGTCGCGATGTACAGCGCCAAGGGAACCGGGAAGGGCAATCACGCCGTGTACACCGGGGAGATGCACGAACGCGTCGCCCGTCGCCTCGAGCTCAGTGCCGCCCTCGACCGGGCCCTCGAACGTTCCGACATGAGCCTCCGCTACCAGCCGATCGTGCGCCTCGGCGACGGATGCACCGTTGCCTTCGAGGCACTACTGCGCTGGCGACACCCGCAGCACGGTTTCGTCCCGCCGGGGGCCTTCCTGCCGCTCGCGGCGGAGAACGGCGTGCTGCTGCCGATCACGCGCTGGGTGCTTCGCTCGGCGTGCAGCGAGGCGCGCCGGTGGGACTCTGCGAGGCACCCCGAAGACGGCCAAAGCATCGGCGTGGCTGTCAACCTGTCTCCGTCGGACCTGCAGAACCCCCGCCTCGTCCACGAGGTCGAATCGGCGCTCGAGCTGAGCGGGCTGCGCCCGACACGTCTCACACTCGAGATCACGGAGACGGCCGCCATGGCGGACCTGGCCGCCGCGCTCCGCACCATGCGCGATCTGCGGTCGCTCGGAATACGCCTTGCGCTCGACGACTTCGGCACGGGCCACTCGTCGCTCGAGAACCTCGGCGAGTTTCCTGTCGACCTGCTCAAGATCGCCAAGCCGTTTGTCGACCGCCTCTCCGCTGAGCCGGCCGACACGACGTTCGTCGACGCGATCCTCCGGTTGGGCCGCGCTCTGGGGATAGGGTCAGTGGCCGAGGGAGTCGAGATGAGCCGCCAATCGGACCTGCTGCTGTCGGCAGGCTGCGATTTCGGCCAGGGCTACTGGTTCGCTCGCCCGCTTGTCGCAGCGTCCGTTGCTGAGTTCCTACGCACGGCGACGACGAACGACGTACGCGTGGAGCCAGGCCCGACAGCTGCGGTGACGGCACGCGACCCCCTTCGGATCGTGCACGGCCGCTGACGTTTCGACCCACCCACCAGCCAGCCCCGGGGAGTTACTGGATGCCGGTGTCGAGGTGGAAGTCGATCCGCGCCAGGCGACTCTCGGGGACGCGCACGCGGCGTGGGGTCAGCGCCATTCCGACGCGAAACGGCAGCACTGTGACCGTGTAGACCCCTGGGCGCAGCCTCACCGTGTAGCCACCGGCGGGGCCGGTCTTGACCCGGGCCACGAGAGCGCCCGCGCGGCTGAAGCGGAGCGTGACCCCAGCCGCGGGCTCCTCGCACGGCTCGCCCTCGAAGCACACCGGACTCGTTGGGCCGCGCATGACGACGCCACGCAGCCCGGAGGCAAGGCTGGAAGGAGATGCCGCTCCGGCAGACGCGAGCGCCAGCGCGGCGAGCGTGACTGCCACGACGCGCATGGTTCACGATTCCACTGTACCCCCGTTCCTCCCCGGCGAACAACCGACACCCGAATTCGCCATTGGAACGGCGCCGCCGACCCTCTAGTAGCGTCCCGATCTGCCGCGTCATCAATTCGCGAAGGAGGGGAGTTCATGCACGGCACTCCAAGGGGGAGGTCCCGACGGCTGCGGCTGATCGGGATAGTCATCGGCCTGGCGCTGGGGCTTGCTGCCCTCGTCGCCGCGGCGGCGACACAGACAGGCTCGGCCGCTGCGGGTAAGGGCGGCCCGAAGTTCAGCGAGGCGGTCGCGTTCGACACGTCGAAGGCCGTTCGCGACCTGCCGAAGACCGGCAAGGCGCCGAAGCAAAGCCCGCAGCCCGCGCCGGCAGGCGCCCGACGGCGGCTACACGGCCGTCGAGGGGTCCGGCACAGCCGCGGCGCAAGTGAGCATGCGGCAGAACGCAACTGCCGCACAGGCGACAGCGGCGATCGGCGCCCCGATCGCGAACTTCGAGGGCCTGAGCAACCAGGACAACTTCAACGCCTTCGGCTTCCGCGTCAACCCGCCGGACCCGGTCGGCGACGTGGGACCGAACCACTACGTCGAGATGATCAACCTCGTCTTCGCCGTCTACTCGAAGACCGGGACGCTCCTGCTCGGGCCCGATCCGACTCGGCACCTCTGGGCGGGCTTCGCGGTCGAGGACTGCACCGACCCGTCGGGCGACCCGATCGTCGTCTACGACCAGACTCGCCGACCGGTGGATTCTCTCGCAGTTCACGACGCGCGGCGGACCCGAGCTGACCGTTTACAACTGCGTCGCGATCTCGACAGACCGGCGACCCGACCGGCGCGTACTACCGCTACGCGTTTCACGCACCGGCCTCAACTTCCCCGACTACCCGAAGTACGGCGTCTGGACCGACTCGTACGTGATCACCACCCGCGAGTTCGGGACCGACCGGTCGAGTACGGCATCGGCGTCTACGCGCTCGAGAAGAACAAGATGATCAACGGCGAGCCGAACGCCCGCGTCGTCAGCTTCTTCCTCGACGGGAACGACCCGGCATGCTGCCGCTCGTCGGCGACGGCCTGCTGCCGGCCGGACATCGACGGCAAGCAGAAGCCGAAGACCGACGACGGCGATCCCGATCGTCGGCACGCAGGACGACGGCGGCGGGTACGGCGCGACGTTCGACGCGCTCAACATCTGGGATCTGTACGTGAAGTGGCAGCTCGACGCCCGACGCGTCGCTCGATCCTGAAGACGCAGCTGCCGCGGCGCGCGTTCGACTCGATCTTCCCGTGCGCGCCGACCGCCCGCGACTGCCTGCCGCAGCCGGGGATCACCGACCCGACCAGTACCTCGACATCCTCTCCTACCGGCAGCGGCCGACCTGGCGGCTCGCGTACCGGAACTTCAAGGCACTACGAGGCGCTGGTCACCAACCAGTCCGTCGAGGCGCTCCCGGGCGTCGCCGGCGTGCGCTGGTACGAGATCCGGCGCGACGAGCCGGCGACCTACTCGCGTCTACCAGCAGGGCACGTACGCGCCGGGCGACGGCGTCCACCGCTGGATGGGCTCGATCGCGCAGGACAAGAACGGCAACATGGCGCTCGGCTACAGCGTCGTCAACGGCACGACGGTGTTCCCAGGCATCCGCTACACGGGCCGCCTCGCCGGCGACCCGCTCGGGCAGATGACCGCAGGGCGAGGGCGTGATCATCAACGGCACCGGCGTGCAGACGACGACGAACTCGCGCTGGGGCGACTACACCTCGATGAACGTCGACCCGGTCGACGACTGCACGTTCTGGTACGTGAACGAGTACTACACGGCGGCGGGCCAGGCTTCGTCCGCCGCGGGCTGGCAGACGCGGATCGCCAGCTTCAAGCTGCCGGGCTGCTGAGCCAACGCCAGGCAGGCCCACCACGGGGGCCGGCGCGAGAGGTGTCTCGCGCCGGCCCCCGTCTGTCAGCGACTCTCGACGCTGACCACGTTGAACGACTTGTCGACGTAGACGGTCACGGGCGTCCCGTCGGCCTTGGTCATGTGCGCCTCGTAGGCGGCGTTGCCGTCCGCGTCGGTCTCGACGCGGACCACCGTGCCGCCGCTCACCTTCGCGAGCGCTGCCGCTTGGACCTTGCTCGCGGTGTCGCCGGTCAACAGCGTCTCGTCGCTCCGCTGCCCGCCCCACCCGCGCTGCGCGCTCTGGGACTGCGCCGCGGACGACGACTGGCCGGAGCTGCTCGAGCCCGAGCCCGACGCTGCGCTCGCGATCCCGTAGCTGCCGGCCGCCACTCCTGCGATCACGGCTGCCATCACGGCCAGCCGGGAAATCGAGGATTGCATCACCATCCTGATCACTCCTTCGTCTCGGGGTCACGTCCTTTCTGGACGCAACGCCACGATCACGGCCGACGCTAAGAGCAGCCTGTGATCGCCGTAAGGAGTTCCTAAGAGTGGTGCGATACTTGGCCATGATTCAGGAAGCCCGCCTCGAAGCCGTAGGGTCTGGTGTGGCACCGGTGACCGATGGCTGGTTCGTCGTCAACGTCCACGCGGCCGCCTGGTTGACGAACGACGCCTTCGGAGCGCGCTGCGTCTTCGAGGGCGACGGACCAGTGCTGCGCAGGCGCCCTGATCTCCGGGGTCAAAGGTTCGACGACGTGGGCTTCACCCTGCAGGTGCTCCAGCCCGGACAGCCGAGCGGGATGTACCACGCAGAGTCCAACCAGGAGGACTTCATTGTTCTTGCCGGCGAGTGTCTGCTGCTCGTCGAGGGCGAGGAGCGGCCGCTACGGACGTGGGACTTCGTCCACTGCCCGCCTGGCACGGCACACGTCTTCGTCGGCGCCGGCGACGGCCCGTGCGCCATCTTCATGATCGGCGGACGAACCAGGGGGAAGAGCATCGTCTATCCGCACTCGGACCTCGCGAGGCGGCACGGCGCAGGGGTCGAGACCGAGACGAGCTCGCCCGCCGAGGCCTACGCACCGTTCCCGCACTGGGAACCGGAACGGCCCGACGGCTCGAGAACCTTGCCCTGGGAGTAGGCGGCTTCGAGGATCTCAGATGGGCGACGAGTCGAGGTCAGCGGGTCGGCTCTCGAAAACGAGGCGGCGGCTGTGCATCTGGGCTTCTGGTGAGCCTCGGCCCGTTCGCCGGCGCTAGTGGGCATGACTTGAACCGCCCTGTTCGCGCGGCGCTAGGATCGCGCTGATTCCGACAGGGGAAGCGAGGCCGATGATGCGTCTGCGTTGGGCCGTCGTCGCAACGGTGGTGGTCGTTCTGGGTGTAGCGAGCTCGAGCGGCGGGGCAGCTCCGACCGAGCTGTTCTTCTCCGAGTACATCGAGGGGACGAGCAACAACAAGGCGTTGGAGATCTACAACGGCACCGGCGCAACCGTGGACCTGGCAGCCGGGTCCTACAACGTGCAGATGCACTTCAACGGCAACCCGGTCGCGACGCTGACGATCAGCCTGACCGGGTCGGTCGCGGCCGGGGACGTGTACGTCGTCGCCCAGTCGACGGCTACCGCGACGATCCTCGCGCAGGCGGACCAGACGAACGGCTCCGGCTGGTTCAACGGCGACGACGCGGTCGTGTTGCGCAAGGGCACGACCGTCGTCGACGTGATCGGTCAGATCGGCGTGGATCCTGGTACGGAATGGGGCTCCGGGCTGACGAGCACGGCCGACAACACACTCCGGCGCAAGGCAACTGTTTCGGCGGGCGATCCGAACGGCGGCGACGCGTTCGACCCATCGGTCGAGTGGAACGGCTTCGCCACCGACACGTTCGGTGGTCTCGGCTCCCACCTCCTCCCGGTGGCCACGTGCGGCGGCCTGCTGGCGGTCGAAGCGGGTGTGGGCGGCTCTCGGCAGGTGAGCGCCACCGACCCGGACGCGACGGTCGTGGACATCGCGATCAGAAGCGTTACCCCATCGCCGGCGCCCGGAACGATCAGCCTGAGCAATCTGGTCCCGGCGAGCGCGGTCGGCGGCACGGCAACCGCGGATGTGAACGTCGACGCTGCGGTTCCAATAGGCAGCTACTCCGTCCTCGTCATGGCGACGAACGACGTCACGCGCACGGGTGCCTGCACGCTCACGGTGAACGTCACCTCGCCTGTGCCGATCCACGACATTCAAGGCGCAGCGCACCTGTCGACCTTGGCCGGCACCGCGGTCATCGGCGTGCACGGCGTCGTGACAGCGACGCGCTCGAGCGGCTTCTGGATGCAGGACCCGAGCCCGGACGCGAACGACTCCACCTCCGAGGGCATCTTCGTCTTCACCGGCTCGACGCCAACCGTCAGTGTCGGGCACGGGCTGTCGGTGATGGGCACCGTGGCGGAGTTCCGCGGGTAGCTCGACAAGCCTGACCTTCGACCGAGCTCACCAGCCCCACGATCGTCGTCCAGTCGAGCGGCAACCCGTTGCCACCCGCGATCGTGGTCGGAACGGGCGGTCGCGTTCCCCCGGGCACGACGATCGAGGACGACGCGACCGGCGACGTCGAGACTTCCGGCGTCTTCGACCCGGCAACGGACGGGATCGACTTCTACGAGTCGCTCGAGGGGATGCGCGTGCAGCTGAACGACGCAGCCGTGGTCGGCCCCTGCGGAGCTTCGGCACCGGCTCCGGCGCCAACCGCGAGGTCCCGGTCGTCGGCGACGACGGCGCGAACGCGGCACTCCTGACGCCCCGCGGCGGAGTGATCCTGCGGGCGACCGACGCCAATCCCGAGCGGGTAACCCTCAACGACGTCGTGGCGGGCGGTCCGACGCTGCCGTCGGTGAACGTCGGCGACTCGTTCCCGGGCGCGACCGTGGGTGTTCTCGACTACGCGTTCGGCAACTTCAAGCTCGAAGTGACATCGCTGCCAGCCCCCACCGCGGCGGGATCGCGCGCGAGGTGACACCGGTGGCGGCCGGCCCGGGCGAACTCGCCGTGGCCACCTTCAACGTCGAGAACCTCGATGCGAACGACTCCACGTCGCAATTCGACGAGCTCGCCGAGCTGATCGTGACCAACCTCCGCTCCCCCGACCTGCTCTCGCTCGAGGAGGTGCAGGACGACAACGGGCCTGTGAACGACGGCACCACCGACCCGGCCCAGACGATGGCGAAGCTGATCGCGGCGATCCAGACGGCCGGCGGCCCCGCCTACAGCTATAGCCAGATCAATCCCGACAACAACCAGGACGGCGGCGAGCCCGGCGGCAACATCCGCCAGGTCTTCCTCTATCGAACCGACCGAGGCCTTGCCTTTGTCAACGCACCCGGCGCGACCTCGACCACGGCGAACAGCGTCGTCGGTGGCCCGCACCTGCAATTCAGCCCCGGCCGCATCGATCCGACCAACCCCGCCTTCAACGCGAGCCGCAAGCCGCTTGCCGCCGAGTTCACGTTCCACGGCTCCCGCCTGTTCGTGATCGGCAACCACTTCAATTCAAAGGGCGGCGACCAGCCCCTGTTCGGACACTTCCAGCCGCCAATACTGTCCAGCGAGGCTCAGCGGATCCAGCAGGCGCAGGCTGTCAACACCTTCGTCGATTCGATCCTCGCCGCCGACGCGAACGCAAACGTGATCGTCCTCGGGGACCTCAACGACTTCGACTTCTCGCCCCCGCTCGCCGAGCTGCAGGCTCGCCCGAGCGTGCTCAGCAATCTCTACTCCACCCTCGCCCCTGCGGAGCGCTACTCGCTACGTCTTCGAGGGCAACTCGCAGGCACTCGACCACATTCTCGTCTTCGAGCCACATCGCCGCCGAGCCTCGAAGTCTTCGACCCGGTCCACGTCAACGCCGAATTCGCCGAGCAGGCGTCCGACCACGACCCACTCGTCGCCCACTTCTGCGCCGACGTCATCGCCCCGACGCTCACCGTGACGGCCAGCCCCAACGTGCTGTTCCCGCCCAACCACATGTACCGCACCGTCATCACGACCTTCAGCACCTCCGACAACTCGGGCGCCCAGCCCGACCGTCGAGTTCGTGAGGGCGACGAGCAACGAGCCCGACAACGCGCCCGGTGGCGGCGACGGGAACACGACCAACGACATCGTCAAGCTGACCGACACGTCGTTCCGCCTCCGCGCCGAGCGCAACGAGAACGGCACCGGGCGCGTCTACACGCTCACCTACAAGGCACCTGACCCCTGCGGCAACATGACGACCGCGTCCGCAACTGTGACGGTGCCCGTGCGCTCGTAGGTTGGCGGCGTGCGAGGAGGAGTTCGAGGGCTCCGTGGATCGCGAGCGCGGCCCGGACCTCCCGCCAGCGCCCTCGTCGCGGGACCCGCGTGTGCGCGCGCGGCCCAGGCGATTGCCTCGAGCGCGAACGGCGCGACCGGCACAAGCTGCCTGCAGCGCTCTTTCAGCTCTTCGCGCCGGTCTGCGTCGAGCCCGGCCGCGTATACGCCCGCGGGACCGACCCCGAGCGTAAACGGCTCCCACCAATCGTCGAAACTCCCGTGCTCCATCCGGACGGCCAGTTCGGTGTCGATGACGTTGCGGAGGCCGGCGGCCTTGAACAACTCAGCAAGCTGGCCCTCGCCGGTCCCCGGGAGCTCCGATTCGTCGGGCGCCTCGGGATCGAGCTCGCGAACCGCTGTCCAGAACAGGCTGAGTGGACCCCGCCCACCGGCGTGGTCCCAGACGCACGCGCAAACGATTCCGCCAGGACGGGTGACCCGCGCCATCTCGCGCACGCCGGCGATTGGATCCGCCATGAAATGGACGACCAGCTGCGCGAGGGCAACGTCGAACTCGGCATCGGGAAATGGCAACTCCTCCGCGGCCGCACGCCGGACGTCGACGCTGGGATAGCGCTCGTGGGCGGCGATCACGAATGACTCCGATGGCTCGACCGCCGCCACCGCGTCGGCGCCGAGCCTGGCTACGAGCTCGCCGGTCAAGGCGCCCGGCCCGCAACCCACGTCGAGCGCTCGCTGCCCTCGCTCGACGCCCGCGAAGTCGGCGAACCCGGGCGCAAGGCGCGTGGAGTAGCGCCCCATGAATCGGTCGTATGCATCGGCAGCGACGGCGAAGCTCACACCCGGCAACCTACGCCACTTGCTCGTGCGTCGCAGACCTGGAGGAAGAGCCGATCCGCGCTCTCACCGACGGCCCGCTGGATATCAAGCTGGCCGGAGCGTGCGCCACTCGCGCGGGAGGATGCGCCCGAGAAGCCTGAAGCGGCTCGAGCCGAGCGGGCGGAAGACGAGCGTCTCCCCTTCCTCGAGCGTATGGCCGGTCGTGTCGCCGACGACGCTTCCGTGCGTAACGAGGACGGCAAGCGTGCCCCGCGCTGGCCTCGTGCCCAGAAGACGCCGCGCCGCTCGAATCTGGCTCCGCCACGTCGCGTCGTGCTCAGCGACGATGGTGTTGAGCAGCGCCGTACTGACGCTGAAGCGACCGAACGCCAGCCGCGCGGTCTCCTTCGTCCGGCAGAACGGGCTCGAGCGGACGGCCCCGATCCGCAGCTTCAAGCGTCGCACGCCGCTTCCGATCGCGCGAGCGTCGGCGCGACCCTGCGCTGAGAGGTTGCGCTGGGTGCGGCAGTCGGCGAGGTCGACCGGGTCCTGGTCGGGCTTCGAAAAGTCCGTCGCCGCATGTCTCAGGACGAGCACGAGCCCACCCTGCTTCAGGGTTGTTGCCAGCGTCGGATCGGCCGCCGGGGCAGCCCTGGTTCCCAGAGTCATCACACCGGCGGCGGCGAGCATCCCGACAATGACGACAAGTCGTCGAAGCCGTTGATCGTGGGGCTTGCCGATCACATTTTTCATGTGTAGGAGCAAAGCTCTTACGGTAGCCGCCCGCGTGCCACGTGTGGCCAGCCCGGACGGGCTGATGAGGCGTCCTTTTGAACCTTCCTTGGTGGAGGCGGCGTGAATCGACCCCGCGAGACATTTCTTCCACTCGCTGCCGACCCGCCGGTCCCGCTCCGCGATACTCGGGCGCGATGGCGCTCGTCCATCCTGTCCGCCACCTGCTCCGCGCGAAGGACGTGATCGACGCCGGGTACCGCGAGCCGCTCGACGTGCCGGCGCTTGCCCGCGTCGCCCACCTCTCCCCTGCGCACTTCAGCCGTGAGTTTCGTCGGGCATTCGGCGAGACGCCGCACCAGTATCTCCTCACCCGGCGGCTGGAACGTGCCGCGGAGCTCCTGCGCAACACCGACCGGTCGATCGCAGACGTGTGCTTCACCGTCGGGCTGAGCAGCGTCGGCTCGTTCACGACGCGCTTCGGCCGAACATTCGGGATGAGCCCGACCGCCTATCGGGCCGCGCACCCGCCCGCGCTCACGCGTGTGCGAGTGCCGACCTGCGTGCTCCAGGCCTACGCCCGCCCGCAGAGCAGCAGCTTTGGAGAAGACGCCCGCGCCGCGCGCGGATAGCGTCGTAGCCGACCGTTCAAACCACAGGAGGAAACGATGCTCAAGCAGCTCACGCACACGCAGATCTGGGTCCACGACCAGGACGAGGCGCTCGCGTTCTACACCGAGAAGCTCGGGATGGAGCTCCGCGAGGACGTCACCGTGCCCGAGCTCGGCAACTTCCGCTGGCTCAGCGTCGGCGTGCCGGGCCAGCCGGACGTCTCGATCACGCTCATGGCCGTACCCGGGCCGCCCGTCTTCGACGATGACACGCGGGCGCAGATCCAGGCGCTGCTGGCGAAGGGCGCCGCAGGAGGGCTCTTCTTCGCCACCGACGACGTGAAGGCGAGCTACGAGGAGCTGAAGGACCGTGGCGTCGAGTTCACGCAGCAGCCGACGGAGCAGCCCTACGGCATCGACGCTGGGTTCCGCGACCCGTCGGGGAACCACTTCCGCATGGCTCAGACGCGGGACTAGGCCAGTCTCAGCGGAGCGCCCGCCGAGTGGTGGGCGCTCCGCTCCCGTCGCAGCGGCCGAACCAGCGGGCGCGCGGCGGCGTCGCGGGTAGAGCGGATTAGTGGCCCGTGGTGGAGAAGTGCATGTAGTCCTTCGTCCGACCCGACCAGTCGCCGCCCCAACCCCAGCCGATCGAGCGAAACGCCCGAACGACTGCCGGCGTCACCATCCCCCGGCGCAATCGGGAGCGGTCGATGTAGCGCTCGCTCGCCCGATCGCGGGTGCGGCCGCAGCCGACGTACGGGTTCTCGACGGGATTGAGGTCGATCGCGTGGCCGTACGCGTGGTTCGACCACGAGCCGCTGGCCGTCCCACCCGTGCACGGCGAGGGCACGGCCTGCCGGCACTCGAACGACCCGCTGATGTCGCCGTCGGCCGGGCGGGCGCGCGCCGGACCGTATGCGTCGGCGAACCGCATGTGCCGGATCGGGAAGCGCAGGTCGTAGAGTTTTCGGAAGACCTTCGCGAGCGGCGCCGCGACGTCACGGTTCACGACGAGCTGGCCCTCGTGCACGCGGTCGTCGAAGCCCCAGTGGGACACGGTGAGGAGCCGCAGCTGCGACAGCGAGACGGGGCAGCCGGGCCTCCAGAACGTTGCCGCTCAGCTGGGTCGCGAAGCGGCGCCGGCAGCGGCTCGATCGCGGCGCGGTACGGCGCGACCTTCGCCTGCGAAGGCTCGACGGCGAGGACTGCAAGCACCGCCAGCGGCAAGGCGACAAAGCGCGACCACGGTATCGAGACGTTAACGAACGCGAACCCGTGACGGCCGTCCGCTCGAGATCTAACGGCCGGGGCTAGCTTCGGCGTCCCTGAGGTACTGGTGCACGAAGGCGATCGCCATGCTGCCCTCGCCGACGGCAGCGGCGACTCGCTTCACCGGGGCGAACCGCACGTCGCCGCACGCAAAGATGCCCGGACTGCTGGTCTCGAGGAGGTACGGGTCGCGTTCGAGCGCCCAGCGTCCCGCGTCACGCACGTCGGACCCCGTAAGCACATAGCCGCGAGCGGTCGAGTGCGATCTCGGGGGCAGCCACGCCGTCTCGGCGTCCGCTCCGATGAAGAGGAACAGCCCACCCGACGCGAGCCGCGACGTCTCGGCTGTCGCTGAGTTGCGAACGTCGATCGCCTCGAGCGAAACCTCGCCATGTGCAGCCACCACCTCCGTCCGGAACAGCACGCGGATGTTCGACCGAGACGCGAGCTGGTCGATGAGGTAGCGCGACATGCTCTTCTCGAGCCCCTCGCTGCGGCAGAGGATCGTCACGCTCCGCGCATGGGCTGAGAAGAACATTGCCGCCTGCCCCGCCGAGTTGCCCGCACCCACGATGTGGATGTCCAGGCCATGGCTGTTCGCCGCCTCGCTGCGTGCCGCGCCGTAGAAGATGCCCTTCCCGGCAAGCCGGTCGAACCCCTCGATCGACACGCTGCCGCCATGAGACTCCGCAGGCGAGGATGATCGTCCGCGCCCGCAGGACGTCACCACCGTCGAGATGCACCTGACGGGTCGCAGGGTCGATCCTCGTGATCGACCGGGTGACGAGGATCTCAGCGCCGAGCCTCCGCGCCTGCTGCAGCGCACGGCTCGCCAGCTCGTCACCGGAAACACCGGACGGGAAGCCGAGGTAGTTCTCGATCCGAGACGATGTGCCGGCCTGACCGCCAGGCGCCTCCCGCTCGACGACGATCGTACCGCAGGCCCTCCGATGCGCCGTAGACGGCCGCGGCCAGCCCCGCAGGCCCGGCGCCGACGATTACCGCGTCGTACTCCGCAGCGACCGGCTCGGTGCCGAGGCCCAGCAGCTCTGCAACCCGGCGGAGCTGCGGGCGCACTACGGTCTTGCCGTCGATGACGCGAATCACCGGCCAATCTTCTTCGGCCGGCAGAGGGACCGCCCCACTGCTCCTCAGCGTCGGGCGCGTCTGGCGTGACCCATTTGAACGTGATCTGGTTGCGCTCGAGGAACCGTCGGACCTCCGCGCAGGCGGCATCCCAGCGATGGCCGACCACGATCGCGCGCGGCGGCGGTGGCTGAGCTGCGATGCCCTGCAGCCCCGCCGATCCACCAATCCGGTTGGCTGCGAGCTTGCCGACTTCCTTGCCGACATCTGGAGCCGCGGCCGCGACAGCGTGGTAGTCGTGAGCTTCGAGCCGCATGATGCGCGACGTCTCTGCGGCGCGAAACCCGACGGGGAACACCGTACCCAGCGTGATCGGCACTTCCCCGAAGACGTCGCCCGGGCGTCGCTCGCCGACGACGCGCTCGATCCCGTCGACGAGCTTTACCGCCTCGATGCGACCCTCGAGCAAGGCGAAGAGCGCGCGCTCGCCGCCCTCGTGCACGGCGTACTCGCCCGGCACGAGGCTGATGTCGGCCGCTGCACGGGAAAGCCGCTCACGCTCGGCAGCGCCGAGGGCCGCGAAGATCGTGACTCCAGCGATCTCCTCGGCCGTCACCATGAACAGCACTCCCGCCGCCTGGCGGCTGGCACGGTCCCGCAGCCGCTCGCAGACAGCCCGGAAAGGCCGGAACAGACTCGCGTTCACACGGGGTCAGCACGCGGACAACGCTACTCACCCGAACCCGTGCAAGCACTGTTCGGTCAGCGACAATCGCACCCGGCGACGACGAGGAGGCGATCGATGGCGATCATTGCGAGGTTCGATTACGCGCCCTTTGACGAGAGCGACCCGGATGACTTCCGTCCGAACTCGCGCTGGGCCATGCTTGTCGATCCCGGTGGGGATTCCGGGGCGCAGGTGAACGACATCACCTTGATCATCGAAGAGATCGCCCCGGGTGATCGAATTCCACTCCACACCCACCCGATCAACGAGGTGGTCGTCATCGAGCAATACGAGAACTGAACCGAAGGAGAGGACATAAAAACCATTTGCTCTCGCCGACGAGAATGACCTTCGGCGCCTGACGCAGCGCCGCACGAAGCGCCAATGCGAACGTCGGCGTATCGCTGTGAAGCTCGCGCTGGTGGACGGTGCCCTTCTTGTGGAGGTGCAGGAACTCGACCGGATCTTCGATCGTCAGGATGTGCTCGGCGCGCGTCTCGTTGATCAGGTCGATCACCGCCGCGAGCGTGGACGACTTGCCCGATCCGGTCGGTCCGGTGACGAGGACGATGCCGTTCTTCAGGCTCGCGGTCTCGGCCAGCACGGGTGGCAGGTTGAGTTCCTTGAGCGTGGGAATCTTCGAGGCGATCACCCGCATCACCACCGCATAGGTACTGCGCTGACGGAACACGTTGACGCGGAACCGGGACCGCTGCGGCAGCGAGTAGGCGAAGTCACACGCGCCCTGCTCCTTGAGCGTCCGGAGCGCCTGCTCGTTTCCGCCAATCAGATCGCGCGCGATGCGGGAGATGTCCGCTGGCTGCAGCGGCGAGAGACCGGCGATCTCCACCGGTGTGAGCTCGCCGTGCTGTTCGACCTGCGGCGGTCGAGCCGGGGAGAAAATCAAGTCGCTGATGCCCTTCCCGGATGCCAGCATGGCGTCGATGACGGTTGGGGTGGTGACGGCCGGCTCTGCATCGAGGGCGTTGCCGAAAAGGAACCGCTCGTACTGAGCGGTCGTCGAATGCTGCGGAGACTCGCTGTTCATATTTCTCTCTATTGCTATCGGCAGAACCGTGAGGAAAAGGAGCATCTATCGATGGCGATTGATCCCAAGCTGGTTACCACCGCCCTGGAGATTCCCGGGTATCGCATCGTCAACAGCCTCGGCATGGTGAGAGGCATTGTCGTCAGGTCGCGCAGTGTGTTCGGCACGCTCGGCGCATCGTTGCAGACGCTGGTCGGCGGCAACATCACGCTGTTCACGAGTCTGTGCGAACGGACTCGAGAGGACGCCTACGAACGGATGGTGCAGCACGCGCGCGAGCGCGGGGCGAATGCGGTGATTGCGATGCGCTACGACGCCAATGAGGTCATGGGCGGCGTCACCGAGGTCCTGGCGTATGGGACGGCGGTCGTGGTCGAGCGCGTCTGACCGGGCGTCTATCATCCGGTGCTGCTGAAGCCGATAGTTCGCAGTGGTGAGGAGCACTATGGCAGCTGACGCAGGAGATGGAGACGAAAGGCGTGCCGGCAGCAGCAATGGCGAGCAGTGGCGCGCAGACGCCAGACTGGGTGACACCGGAACTGCCGGAGCAGTATGCGGAGATCGCGCGGCAGATCGCCGGGTTGAAGGAGCAGGCGCGCGCCTACGAGGGAATTTCCGCTGTGCTGTGGCAGACCGGGTCGGCCTTGACGTCCGCGGTCGCCGATCTCTTCATGTCGCTCGGGTTCGAAACCGAACTGGCCGAATACGGCTCGACGTGCGATCTGCGCGTCCATCTGAGTGACGGTCGCCGGCTGCTCGTCGATGTTGTCTCCGAACGGCAGGGTCTGGACCGAAAATCGCCTCACATCGCTCGAATCCTCAAGGTGCTGCAGGACGAGGCCGGCGAGAAAGACCGTGTGGTGATGGCCGCCAACATCGGCTTCGATCAGGCGCTGAGCGATCGGCGGGGCGAGCCGGTGAGCGTCGAAGCGATGCGGCTCATTCAGGGTCTGGGGGCCAATTTCGTCCCGACGTCCGCCCTGTTCGGGATCTGGAAGGCGTCGCTGACCGATGCATTACAGGCCCGCAACAGCGTGATGCGGCTGCATTCGATGGACGGCGGCATCTTTCGCTAGTCCGACTGACTAGCCGCGAGGACTGGCCTCAGGATCGGACGAGGGCATACAGGCGCGCTCTGGTACGCCGCCGGGCGCGCTCGCGGCGAAAAAGGGCTGTCGTCGCCCGCCACGCGGGACCGGTCCAGCACAGTATTCCAGCGACGAGCCCGACGAGAAGCGTGTCTCTCAACGGCATGGCGCGCGAGTATATGTATCGTCTTGAAGCTCTGCTATTCATCGACGCCGAAATAGATCGCGTTGATTAGAGCGAAAAGCTGTGCACCGCCGACACTCGCACAGTACGGCGTGCACGTCGCAAGGCAGCACCGATGCGCACGGACCCTCGGAGCGAGCGGCTGGTTGTCACGGCAAACAGTGATCACCAAAGGCTTTGTGCCTCTGGCCATGCAGTATCATGTGAGCTTGCACCACGGAGTTGACGCGCAGTTTCTGAACGATGGCTATCGACCCATCGCACGACAGTCGTTCGGCTGCAGACGCCACCACGCGTCCGGACGATATCGATCCGTGGAGTGAGTTCCTCTCGGAGTCGTCCGACGAACTGCAGCAGCTGCAAAATACGCGTTCGACGACGTCGGATCCGAGTGCGCAGGCAGGCGAGCCGCGTCCAGGCGTCAGCATCGTGTCACTGCCTGGCGACGGCGAGAGCTCATTTGCGGGCGAGCTTCCGCCCACAGCCGTAGCGATCACCAGCTCGCCGGAAGACGAGCCGCGGACGTCGACATCTGTTGTCCCGCAGGATCCAGGTCCACTTCTCGAGTCAACGCCGGCCAGCTTCCAGGTCACTCCGAGCGAACCCGAGCCAGTCGCAGCGCCGCCTCGGGACGGCGCGCCACCATTCACCAGACGCTTTACGGCCGGCCGTTCGTACGAATTATCCCGTTCCGGTCGCGCCTCCGATACCGGCTCCGGATATCGCGCCACCGACGATCTTCAGGACTGTCGGTGAGGATGCGGCGTCGCTGACGCCTCCGCCCATGCCGAGCGCCGACGAAAGATCGCCGCTCATTCTCCCGGAGGCGCCCTCCGCACCAACGGCGCCGATCTGGAAGACGCCGCCCGACGCCGACGAGCACGCGCTTCGGCGGTCGGACACAGTGGACGAGGCCGCGGTGCCGCCCGTCGCCACACGTGAAACTACACGCGAAACAATTCCGTCGCTGCCGACGGCGCCACCGCGTCGTCCTGTCAAACACGCGTCCGACAGCCTTCAGTTGAGCGATGTGCTGAGCCGCCAGACGCCGGTGCACTGGCCGGAGGCGGTCGCCACAGTGCAGGAGTTGTGCGTGACGCTGGACGCGCGCAACTCTGACGGGGTGCTGGTACCGATCTGGCCGACATCTTCATCACGTCTGGCAGGCGCCGTCGGCGTCAAACAGGGAGCGCCGGGCGAGACGGATGTTGCGGCGCTCGGCCGAACCCTTCAATCGTTGCTCGCAAGCAGCAGTCCGCCGCTGCCGTTGCGTCTGTTCGTCACCTCGGCCGTTTCGTCCGAGCGATACGCGTCAGTGGGCTTGTTTGCCGACGCGCTCTCGTACTACGCCACCGCATCGGGTCGAACACAGCTGATTCAGGCGCTCTATAAACGCGCCATGGAGCGAACGCCGGTGCTTCCGGTGGTGGCGCCGCGCCAGCAGCTGGCGCGCCAGGAGCGGGCGCCGCGCCCTGTTGTGGCGAGTCGCGACCGGCTGAAGACGTGGACGATCGCGGCCGCGGCGGGCCTCGTTGCGAGTGCGCTGGCGGGCGTGTGGCTCTGGACTGCCGGACTGTCGTCGGAAGGCGCCAGCAAAGTGGCGAACGACGGAGGAGCGCCCTCCACGCAGAAACGTACCGGCGATTGGACGCCGGGCCCCATTCTCGTAGACGGTGCGCGGCAGGTCGCGTCGGCCACACCGGCGCCGCGAGTGGCAAGCCGCCCTGCGCCGCGTCCATCGCGCGAGGTGCCGCCGCCCTCCTCGCCCGCGCCACCTGCTCAGTCGGCGCCGCCTCAGACGCCGTCGGCCCCATTGGGCACGCCAGACACGCGCCCCGCAGCTGCCGCGATTCCTCCGCCACCGGCGCCCGTGATCATCGCACCCGAGGCGGTCCCAGCGCCGGCACCGCCGTCGCCGGTGGCCGCAGCCGTCGTCGATTCCACGACATATTCAGCCGCTGATCTCGACGTTGAGCCACCCGTGCTGCTGTCACCGATGCTGTTTCTGCCATCGCAGGCATCGCCCACGGAGCGCCCGGTCGAAAGGACGCTCGAACTGGTGATTGACGCCCGTGGGGTGGTGCAGTCGGCCAAGCTGTTGGGGGGGACGACCACGTTCTCCGACAGCAGTATGACGCAGCCGGCCAAGTTCCTGAATTCACGACCGGCCACGAAAGAGGGGCGCGCGGTGATTTATCGGTATCGCATGCGCACTCACGCCCCCTCCGCGATAACCCCTGCCTGCCGGCGAGCCTGTCTGCGCCTGCGCAGAAAACTCGACCATACCGCTCGAAAAGCTTCCTCCCGGCGTCGTTCTGGGTATCATGGTCTACCCCTCGCGGCGCCGGTTAGGTAGTTGCCCGAACGGTAGTTGCATGTCAGACAGTCCGCTCGACGAATTCGAGAGCGAAGCGCAGTTGCCCGCGGCGAATCCCATTTCGCTCGCCGATGTACTCGCACTGCGCGTGCCCGTCCACTGGACCGAGGCGGTCGCCGTCATCGAGGAACTGTGTAGTGTACCTGACGGTGGACGGGGATCCGCGGGCGATTCCGGAAGCCGAAAGCATTCTCATTACCGCGCAGGGGGTTGTGCTCATCCGACTGGGCGCGGCCGAGACTCAGGGCGTCGACGCGATCGGGCGGATGCTGAATGCGCTGCTCGATCCGGTGACCACGCCGATTCCGTTGCGACTGTTTGTCGCCCACTCGATCGGCTCCGACAGGTACCGCTCGGTGCAGGCGTTTTCCGAAGGCCTTGCCTATTACGGCCGTCCAGACAGGGTCGAGTTGATCCAGGCGCTGTATCTGCGCTGCCTGAGCTCTTCGGAGAGTGTGTCGGACGTCCGGCAGGAAGTGCCTCCGGTTGCCGTGCAGGTACCGCCGCCACCGGTGCCGACGGAGGAGAAGGCTGCGCTCAAGCGCCGGTTCCCCCGCTGGCTTGCCGTCGCGGCTGCGCTCCTCGTACTCGCGCTGGCTCCGTTCATCTTCCTGCGTGGATCAGGAAAGATCGACTGTTGGCGCCCGTGCGCGGATTCGGCGCTGCCGTCGCTGCGGCTGCCACGAACGTCGTGCAGAAGGCGCAGCAACTCGTGACGCCGTCGCCGGCGGACGCCAAGGTTGAAGCGGAGCCGGCGGAACCCGCAGCGGCGACCAGGAGACCACGGCGGCCGACGCAGCAGGCGCGTCTGGTTGTGAACGGCGACGCACGCGCGCTCGGGTCTTCGGCTAGATCCCAGTGCCGTCGCGACGCTACCACGCGAGCAGGCTTCGCCGCTCGATCCGCTGATTCTGCTTCCGGTTCAACCTGGAACCGTTGCTGAAGGCGGCTTGGCAATGCCGCCCTTCTTGCCACCTGTTCCGGCCCCGGTGGTGCGCGCCGCCGATCCCGCTCGTGTATTCCAGCGCCTCGCTCGACGTGCAGCCCCCCGTGATCTATTCGCCCAAGCTGCCGCCGGTGCCTCCGGCCGATCCGTATTGGCAGGGGACGAACACGATGGAACTGCTGATCGACGAGAGTGGCGATTGTGCAGCAGGCGCGAATGACGTCGCGTCCGGTCCGGTTGCCGGACATGATGCTCCTCAGCCCGGCCAAGACCTGGAAGTTCCATCCGGCGCTCAGGAACGGCCAGCCCGTCAAGTACGACTCACTATGAGCTGGGTGGTGGCGCCGCCCTGACGTGGGGTCCGCCGTGGCGGACCCTGCACGTGTCCCCGGCTTTCTCATTCCCATCTCCGTTTTCCCCTGCGACATTCCTGATGATCTCAGTCAACAGTGTGTCGATGCGGTTCGGGTCGAAGGTGCTCTTCGACGACGTGACGACGACGTTCTCGACGGGCCGGCGCTACGGCCTGACCGGGCCCAACGGCGCCGGCAAGTCGACGTTCATGAAGCTGCTGACCGGCGAGCTGCAGCCGCAGAAGGGCACCGTCGTCGCGCCCGGCCAAGCTCGGCGTCCTGCGGCAGGATCAGTTCGCGTTCGATCAGTTCCGCGTCATCGACACCGTGATCATGGGCAACGCGCGGCTGTGGAGCGCGCTGGAGGAGCGCGAGCGTCTGTACGCGAAGGCCGACATGACCGACGAGGACGGCATGCGGCTCGGCGAGCTCGAGGGCATCGTCGGCGAAGAGGACGGCTACACCGCCGAGAGCGACGCCGCGATTCTGCTGCAGGGCCTCGACATTCCGGACGCGCTGCACGAGCGGCACGATGGCGGAGCTGCAGGGCGGGCAGAAGGTGCGCGTGCTGCTCGCGCAGGCGCTGTTCGGCGACCCGCAGGCGCTGCTGCTCGACGAGCCGACGAACCACCTCGACCTCGACTCGATCCACTGGCTCGAGGATTTCCTCGATCCGCTACGACGGCACGCTGATCGTCATCTCGCACGACCGCCACTTCCTGAACGCCGTCTGCACGCACATCGCCGACATCGACTACGAGACGATCATCACCTACACCGGCGGCTACGACGAGATGGTGGTCGCCAAGACGCAGATCCGCGTCGCGCATCGAGGCCGACAACGCGCAGCGCGAGAAGAAGATCGCGCAGCTGAACGACTTCATCGCGCGGTTCTCGCGCCGGCACGCGTTCGAGCCAGGTGCAGTCGCGGCGCAAGGAAGTCGAGCGGCTGCAGACGACCGAGCTCGCGCGCTCGAACATCCAGCGTCCGTACATCAAGTTCCGATGAACCGGCCGTCCGGCCGCATGGCGCTCGAATTCAGCAGGCGTCAGCAAGGCGCTACGGCGACGCTCCGGTGGTCGTCGGACTTCAGCGCGATCGTGAATCGCGGCGAGAAGATCGTGCTCGTCGGCCGCAACGGCGTCGGGCAAGACGACGCTGCTCAAGGCGCTGCTGGCCGACGCGCCGGCGTCGCCGCGTCACCGGGCGATCGTCGACGCCGGCACGCGTCGCTGGGGCCACGAAGTGTCGATCGGCTACTTCCCGCAGGACCACACCGGCGTCGATCGAGAAGGGCATGACCGCGGTCGAGTGGCTGCACCAGTTCGATCCCGACGCGTCGCGCCAGGACATCCACGGCCTGCTCGGCCAGATGCTGTTCAGCGGCGAAGAAGGCCTCAAGCCGACCGAGGCGCTGTCGGGCGGCGAAACCGCGCGCCTGCTCTTCTGCCGCATCATGCTGCAGAAGCCGAACGTGCTCGTGCTCGACGAGCCGACGAACCATCTCGATCTCGAATCGATCAACGCGCTGAACGTCGCGCTGCAGAAGTTCGAAGGCACGGTCCTCCTGGTGACGCACGATCAGGACCTGATGGAGGAGGTCGGCACGCGCGTGTGGCACTTCGACGACGGCCGCATCCACGACTTCAAGGGCACGTACGAGGAATTTGCCGGTGGCCGGCAGTAAGCAGTGACGCGAAACCGGACATCGGCGACCCACATGCGACGAAGGTGAGCCTTTCGTTTCTCATCATGCGCGTCGATCCTCATCGCCAGCGGCCCACTTCTCATCGGTACGTATCTTGATGCAGGTTGATGAGGAGCCCTGCATGGAAGTCCGTTCGCTGATTCCCGACGAAGGGCCGATTGCGCCTGATCGATGCGGCCACGGAAGGCCAATTCACTGACATTCCTGTCGTGGCGACCAGGATCACGAGCTGATCCGTCAGTGGGCGGTGCGTCGTCGCGCTGAGCCGGCAACTGGTGAAGCCACTGAGTCCGGGCCGGCGACGACGACGGTGAACGATGATGGAACGGGCATCCGTTTCAACTTCCCGGGGGTGGGCCGCTTCCGTCCAATCGAGTGGGACGAGTGGTTCCGGAACTTCGACGCCTACTCACTGGTGTTCGTCTACGAGCGCGATGTCCCGAACCGCTCGCTGAGCAGCCGGTATCGAATGGTGACGATGGACGCGCTGAAACGCGTGGCTGACCTGCGATAGAGTAGCGGTCCGACCGACGCGCTGTGTCCAACTCCCTGTACCTGCTCCTTGCTCTGACCGCCGGCGTGGGACTCGCCTTTCAAGCCGTCATCAACACGAGGCTCAGCACCGCGCTCGGCAGTTCGCTGTGGGCCTCGTTTGTTCAGGTGTTCGTCGGACTGGCTTTCCTGGTGGTGTGTCTGGCGATCGCCAGGGAGCCGATGCCGACGTTCGCCGGTGCCGGCCGCCTTCCCTGGTGGGCCTGGACCGGCGGTGCCATCGGCGCGGCGTACGTGCTCAGCGTGATCGTCACGACGCGCCCTCTGGGCGTGACCCTGATGGTGGCGTCGGTCGTGGTCGGCCAGTCGGTGGCCGCGCTGCTGATCGATCACTACGGCTGGCTTGGCGTGGAGACGCACCGGCTGTCGCCGATGCGTGTCGCCGGCGTCGTGCTTCTGTTTATCGGCGTCCTGCTGATCAGATGGCGCTGATCGGCACCGGGACGTCAGGCGACTGATACGGCGACGGGCAGCGTCAGGGTGAAGACCGTGCCGCCCTCGGCGCTGTCCACATCCAGGTCGCCACCGTGGCTCTGCGCGATCTTGCGCGCCGCCTGCAACTGACTGAGGGCCGAGGCGCCTTCGCGAATCGGCCAGGCGATATCGAAGGGCCGGGCCAGCCAGGCTGCCGGCAACTCCACCGCGCTCTGCATCACACTCAGGATGAAACGCTCGCCTTCGCGGGTGACGCGCACCAGGATGGCGGAGGCGACCTTCGAGTCGCCGTGGACGCGGTTGCCGCCGCCGGTGGCATCGATGAGCGCCGCCGTCGCCGACGGCCAGCGCCGACACTGCCGGTCACGACCAGCCGGACGTCGACCTTGATCATCGTGCTCCTGACATCGGAGGGAGCGTCGATGGTGAGCACGATGCCGCGGATCTGGCGTTCCAGCGCCGCGGCTGTTGCCACCCGTTCGAGCAGGGTGTGAACGGCAACCGGCGCCCGCGAAATCGGCATCTCGTCACGCAGCACTCGAATGGCGACCAGTGCATCGAGGGCGCGCGCGGCTTCGGCTCTGACGAGATCGGCAGCCACCGACTGGGTCAGGGCCGAGGGGCTGGCCAGCAGTTCCGCACACGAGACGAGTGCGCTGACGATGTTCGTCAGTTCCGACGCCACACCCGGCTTCTCCGGCGCGCTGCTGATCGGCAGGCGATGCCGGTCGTGGACGCGCGGCCGGCAGATTGCTCGCCAGCGCCATCTGCTCGGCGTGTTCGGCATCGACGTGCTGCACGAGGCAGGGAACCTCGCGCAGCCCGGCAGACAATGCCGCAGCCAGTCGGCGCCGTCCGGCAATCACCCGGTAGCGGCCGCCTTGCGCGGCGACCAGCAGTGGCTGCAGGACGCCGAGCCGCTTGATCGAATCGACGAACGCCGGCGAGACGGCGTCGGCTGTGCGATGGTCCTGATTCGATGGCGCTGGCGTCGATCAGGCGGACCGGGATGCTCGACATGCGTGCGTCGAGCTGATCGACGTAATGCGCATCGGCGCGCATCCGGAAACCAGAGGGCAACCCTTCACGAACGGGTGCGAGACGAGGAGTCTCAGCCTCAGCGGATTCGAATGGTTCGACGGGAGGGCGCGACACACGAACAGACTCTACGACGGGCTCGGACTCGGGCATGATCAGGTAACCGCGACGGGAAAAGCAGCAACATGGCCGTGGTGGTTAAGCACGAGTATATTGCGCCAACTTGCACGAAACCTCCAGCATTGTTTTTGCGCGGATGACGGCGCGGAGGATAGTCACGATGGACGACGCTGAACGGCAGTTGCTGACAGACCTGCGCCACGTGCTCTTGCATCTTCACAAGACGCTGCTCGACTGGGAGCGCGTGGCCTACGACCGGCAGTACGGACGAACGACGCCCGGCGAGTTGCTGTCGATCGTCATGCGCGATCCGCACTTTGCGTGGCTGCATCCGTTGTCAGAGCTGATCGTGCGCATCGATACGATGCTGGACGTGGAGCATCCCGAGCCGCGCGCCGAGGTGGAGGCGATTCTCCGGCAGGCCCGCACGCTCATCGTGCCTGACGCCTCAGGCACGGCGTACGCGCAGCGGTATCACACGGCGCTGCAGGATCTCCCCGATGCCGTCGTGGCGCATGGACGGGTCGCCGCCGTGCTGAAGCAGGCGGCAAGAAGGAGACGCACCACTAGCCGTGGTGATCCTAGGCGGCGGATTTCTGCGCCGCCGCCATCACGCGATCGATGACTTCGAACAGCTCCACGGCCTTGACCGGCTTGGAGATGTAGCCGTCCATGTCGGCGTCGAGGCACCGCTGACGATCGCCTTCCATGGCGTGGGCGGTGAGCGCGACGATGGGCGTGCGTCGTCCGGTAGGCCCGCTCGCGCTGGCGGATGGCGGCGGTTGCCTCGAATCCGTCCATCTCCGGCATCTGCAGGTCCATGAGCACGAGATCGACGTCCTCGCGGAGCAGCGCCTCGGTGGCTTCGCGTCCGTTGGTCACCATCAGCGCCGTGTGGCCGCGGCGCTGCAGCAGGTGCTCGGCCAGCTTCCGGTTGACGGCGTTGTCCTCGGCCACCAGCACGCGCAGCCGCCGCGCCGCCCGCGTCGGCGTCACCGACGGTGCCGCCGGCTGCGCGTCGCGTGAGCTGCGCGTGCTCAGGGCGGCACGGATCGTCTCGAGCAGCGCCGCCTGGCCCACCGGCTTCACCATCCAGCGCACGTCCGGAATGGCGGCGGCGCTGCGCGCTTCCTGCGAGCGATCGGCCGACGTCAGGATGATGACCGGCGCCGACGACGCATCGCGGATGCCGGCGCAGCGCGGCCGCCAGGTCGACGCCGCTCGCCCCCGGCATCTCCATGTCGATCACCGCGATCGCGAACGCGCGAATCGGTGGCGTTCGACCGCCTGCACAGCCGCCGCGCGCGTCGAGCGCGCTTCGACCACGCGCATGCCGCGCTGCGACGAGGATCTCCGACGACGATGCGCAGATTCGTCGGGTTGTCGTCCACGACGAGCGCCGCCAGGCCCGCCAGCTCCTCGATGCCCGGCAGCAGACGTGCCGTCGACCGGCTTGCGGCTGTCCGGCAGCGTCAGGGAGAACTGGAACGCGCTGCCGTGTCCGGGCGTGCTCTCGACCCAGATCCGGCCGCCCATCAGCGAGACGAGCTGCGCGCAGATGGTGAGGCCCAGCCCGGTGCCGCCGAACTTCCGCGTCGTCGAGCCGTCGGCCTGGGTGAAGGCCTGGAAGATGGCCGCCTGCTTGTCGGCGGCGATGCCGATGCCGGTGTCGACGACGCGTGAAGTGCAGCCCGACACCGTCCTCGATCGACGGCTCGCGGCGGACACGGACGACGATCTCGCCGCGCTCGGTGAACTTGATGGCGTTGCCGACCAGGTTGGTCAGGATCTGGCGCAGGCGGTTGGGATCGCCGATCGAGCGCGTCCGGGACGTCCGGGCGTGACGTCGATCAGCAGCTCGAGCTCCTTCTCGTGCGCGCGCAGCGCCAGCGGCCGGATGGTTTCGTCGAGCATCTGGCGCAGCGAGAAGTCGATGGCGTCGATGTCCAGCTTGCCCGCCTCGATCTTCGAGAAGTCGAGGATGTCGTTGATGATGACGAGCAGCGCTTCGGCCGACTGACGCACGGTCTGCAGGTAGTCGCGCTGGACCGGCGTGAGCTCGGTCTGCAGCGCCAGGTCGGTCATGCCGAGGATGCCGTTCATCGGCGTGCGGATCTCGTGGCTCATGTTGGCCAGGAACTCGCTCTTGGCCCGGCTGGCCTCGTCGGCCATGCGGCTCGCCTCCGAGAGCTCCGCGGTTCGCTCGCGGACCTTTCGATCGAGATCGGCGGTCAGCTCCTGCAGCTCGCTGTTGAGCTGATCCTTCTGCTCGAGCGCCTGCGCCAGCTGCTGATACGAGTCGGCCAGCCGCCGCTGCATGCGCTGCACGTTCTCGACCAGGTCGTGGATCTCGGTGACCGACGTGCCGGCGACGTCCGGCGGGTCTCATCGATTCGCGCTGCACCGAGATGTTGCGGACCAGCGTCACCACGTTCTTCGAGCGGCTCGGCGACCGAGGCGAGAACCGGCCCGCGCGCAAGCAGCGCGCCGCCGAGCGCCACGCCGATCAGCAGCAGCGTGAGCGCGTAGTAGCTCGTCGTCTGGAGACGCAGGTCGGCCACTGAGTGCTCGACGAAGACGCGCCAGCGCGTTCCGGGCACGCGGGCCACGGCGACCACCTGTCTGTCGTGAGCGGCGCCGTCGCTTCGATAGGAGAAGGCGTCAGCCGTGGTTTGCGCGGCGGCCGCGAGCAGCGGTGCCTCGCGTCCGTCCGGGGCTGAGCCGCGCCACGCGCCGACGCGTAAATGACCTTGCCGAACTCGTCCACGATGGTGACGTGCGCATCGGGAAGCACGTCGTTGCGCGTGACCAGCGCCTCGAGCGCTTCGAGCCGCAGCACACCGCAGACGGCACCGATCGTGTCGCCGGCACGATTGATGTACGGGTGACGATCACCATGACCGGCCGGAAGTCGCCGCTGCGCGAAATGACGACGGGCGAGACCGTCGTGCTCCGGGAGCGGAGCGCCTGCTGGAAGTAGGGACGATCGGCGATGCCGCGCTGGCGCAGTTCGGCATTGGCCGGAATATCGCCGGTGGTCGTGATGAGGCGCCCTGCGGTATCGACCAGCGTGAGGTGCTGGAAGCTCGAGTCGAGCGTGCTGTACGTTTCGAGCAAGGTGTCGCGGCGGTCACGGTCGTCGTCGATGGCCGCGAGAGCCACGGCGATGCGTCTCGATGCTGTGGGTGTTGTGCCGCAGGTACGTCGAGATCTGATCGCGGCGCCGAGACCGCCATATCGTGGAGGCGCGTCTGGCCTTCGGCCTCCTGACGATCCGCAAGGACGCGGCCCAGTACGGCGCTGAGCATCAAGACCGGCGCGACGCCGACGAGCACGAAGGCGTGGAAGGCGTACGAGCGGAGCCGTACCGGCGGGCGGCGCGCGTCGTTCAACCGGTGACGTGCGATCACGGTGGCCAGGAGGTCGGCGACGACGACGGCGACGAGTCCGTTCAGTGTCTGCTGCAGGGCGAACGGACCGGCCACGGCTGAAGGGTCGGTGCCATAGGCCTGCGGCGCCAGCGCGAGCCCGATTCCGTTCAGCAGCCAGAAGAGCGCGCCGACGAGGAGCGGCGAATAGCGGCGGCGTGCCGCGTAACCGATGGCCACCGCCTCCAGCAGGCCGGCGGCCACGATACCGGGCGAGGATGTCGCAGAGGGCGATCGCCGCGGCCACCACGCCGGGCACCGGGCCCAGCAGGATCGCGACCGGAAGCGTGATCATCCGGCCCGGCCAGATCTGCTGCACCGAATTGAGCGCGATCGACTGCAGGCCGAGACCGGCGAGGCCGGCGGCGATGGCAATGGCGCCGGCGCGGAAGGTCGCGCGACTCATGAGACGGCCGGCGTTGGCAGCGACGCATGGCTGATGGGTGTCGGTGCAGGGGCGGCAGGTATCGAGGCACGGAGCGTGGATGACTGCCGCGCAGGTGTGCGCCTGTGCGAAACTGCACACGTGCACGGCCCGGTAGTGCTCACGCCACCGTGTGCCGCGCTGTGCACCCCACCGACGACGACCGGATGCAGACACTGTCTTTCAGCCGCTTCTGTTGTGTTGCCGCTCTGATGCTGTGGCCTGCCGGCATCGTGCCGGCGACAGCTCAAGATGCTTATCGGCAGACGGTGGTCGTGACTGCTGCCGCGACCCCGGTGGAGCTCGGCAGCACGGCACGGGCCGTAACCGTCATCTCACGCGAGGAGATTGCGGCGCTGCCGGTGTCCTCAGTGGCCGACGTGCTGCGGCTGGTGGCGTCGGTGGACGTGCGCGCGCGCGGTGTGCGCGGCGTCCAGAGCGACTTTGCGATCCGCGGCGCCGGCTTCGGGCAGATGCTCGTGCTCGTGGACGGCGTGCGGCTGAACGACGCGCAGTCCGGGCCACCACAACGGCGACATCCCGGTGCCGCTCGACGCTGTCGAGCGGATCGAGGTGCTGCACGGACCGGGCTCGTCGCTCTTCGGCGCCGACGCCTTCGGCGGCACGGTCAACGTCATCACGCGCGGGCAGACAGGCCAGCCCCGGCTGGCAGTGACTGGCGGCAGCTTCGGCACTGCCGGCGGCAGCGGCGCGTGTTGCCGTGCGCGGCGATCGCGTCGCGCAGACAGTGGCCGGCGTCGTTCGAGCGATCCGGCGGGTTCATGTACGACCGCGACTTCAACAACGCGATGGTGCACGGTCGCGAACCGCGCTGGGCGACCGCACCGGCGTGACCGTGTCGTGCTCTGCGCAAGGAGTTCGGCGCCAACAATTTCTACGGCGGCAACGCGCCGTCGCGGGAGTGGACGAACCAGACGCTCGTCGCCGCCGACCATCGGCTGGGCGCGACCGGCCGGCTGGTCGCTCGCCATCGACGCGTCCTATCGCACGCATGGCGATCGGTTCGTCTTCAATCAGGTGAATCCCGCGCTGTCCGACAACCGCCACCGCACGCACGCCGTGATCGGCCGGCTCGCGGCGACGCGCGAATCGTCGCGGCGGCATCTGGTGTCGTTGGGGATCGAGGGGGGCGGCGACTGGATTCGCTCGACCAACCTCGGCGATCACGAGCTGGCGCGCGTCAGCGGCTTCGCGCGAGTGGCGGCGGGCCGCTCGGCCGCGGGCTCAGGTGTCGAGCGTGCGCTCCGCGCCGATGCGCTACTCGACATTCGGCACGCTCGTGGAGTCCGTCCGTGGCGTTCGGCTGGTGGGCCTGCCGCGCGCGTGCGAGCTCCGCGCGTCGGCCGGGCGCGCCTTCCGTGTGCCCGACGTTCACCGAGCGCTACTACTCGGATCCGGCGAACCTGGCGCGCGCCGATGTCCGGCCCGGAGCACGCCTGGTCGGGGGAGGGCGGCGCCGATGTCGTCGCTGCCCGGCGGCTGGGTCGTCCAGGCCACCCTGTTCCGCCGCGCCGATCGCGACGTCATCGACTGGCTGCGGCCGACGCCAGCCGATCGGTGGCAGACGTACAACATCCGCGACATCGACACCGTGGGCGTCGAGACCGGCGTGCGTCGCCGGTTCGCGCACCGGCGCTTCCTGCTCGTCGACTACACCGGGCTCGATCTCGACGCGTCAGAGGTGACGCAGTTGTCGAAGTACGCGCTCGACTACGCACCGCACTCGCTGGTGGCCGCCGGCGTCGGTCGTCCTGCCGTGGCGCGTTCGCGTGGCGCCCCGCGTCGAGTATCAAGCGGCGAACGCGATCGACCGGCAAAGAGGACTACATGCTGCTCGACGTGCGCGTCGGCCGGAGGCTGTCATCGCTGCTGGATGTGTACGTCGACGGCACCAATCTTCTCGATCGCTGCGTACACGAGGTCGCCGGCGTCCCGATGCCGGGCGCGGCGATGATGGTGTCGCTGGCGATTGGTAGTGACACCGGGATTGATACGTAGGCCGGGGCTCGCGAAGAGCCCCGGCCCACGGCAGTTGGTGATGCCGCTGCCGCCCACGGCGGCGGGTTCCTGCTGCGTCAGGCAGTGCAGCGTGCCGAGTCCCCAGACCAGATCGACGGCGTGGATGCCGACGACGCGATGGTCGGGCAAAGCTCGGCGAGCGTGTTCAGCGCGACGCGATCGTTCGCGTCGTTGAAGGTCGGCACGATCACGACGCCGTTGGCGATGTAGAAGTTCGCGTAGCTGGCCGGCAGCCGCTCGCCGTTCATCATCGACCGGCCGCGGAAACGGCAGCCGCACGACGCTGAGCGGGCCGATGCCCGGCTGCGGCCGATGCGCGCTCGAGCCGGCGCAGGTTGTCCATCGAGCGCGCGTGATTCTCGTCGCGCGGGATCCTCTTCGACCGCGAGCACGATCGTGTCCGCGCTCACGAAGCGCGCGATGTCGTCGACGTGGCCGTGCGTGTCGTCGCCGACGCAGCCTTCGCCGAGCCAGATCGTGTGCGCGGATGCCGAGCCACTCGCGGAAGATGCGCTCGTAGTCCGCGCGGGTCAGGCCCGGGTTGCGCACCTGGACGTCGCTGAGCAGCCATTCCTCGGTCACGAGCAGCAGGCCGTCGCCGTTGACCTCGATGCCGCCGCCTTCGAGCACGATGACGCGCTGCCGTCCGGCAGCGTCGGCTCGACGCGCGGCAGCCCGGTGATGCGCGGCGATCGCCGTGCCGACCTGATCGTCGCGCTGCCAGTTGTCGTACTTCGCCCAGGCGTTGAAGCCCCAGTCCAGCGAGACGGACGCTGCCGGCGTCGTCGATGCACGCCGGTCGGCGCCGAGTCGCGCAGCCAGACGCGATCGGTCGGCACGATGTGCAGGCGGACGCGATCCAGCGCGACGCCGTGCGCCTCGAGTGCCTGGCGCGCGCGACGCTCGGCACGTCTCGGACGTGACAGAGGATCTCGACCCGCTCGTGCTCGGCGAGGACGCGCGACGATCTCCGCGTACACCCACGGGATCGGCCCGAGCTTGCCGGGCCAGTCGGGCTCGTGGTGCGGCCAGGCGATCCAGGTGGCGCGGTGCGGCTCCCATTCGGCGGGCATTCGGAGACGGTGACGTCACGCGCTGATCTCGGTTCGGGGTTCGAGTTCGTCGGTTCCGGTTCGTGTTCGGGCTCGGCAGTTCGAGTTCGAGTTCGGTTCGGGGTTCGATCGCAGTTCGCGCGCCGAGCGGCGCGTCACCGGCCACGATTCGACCGCGAGCCCGAGCCTGAGCCCCGAGCCCTATCCGATGTAGCGATTCAGAATCGGCCCGTACGCGTCGACCCGCCGGTCGCGGAGGAACGGCCAGTTGCGGCGCACCGTCTCGATGAGCGCCGGGTCGCACCGGGCGATCAGGATCTCCTCGTCCCTCGCCGGCCTCGGCGACGATCGCGGCCGAACGGGTCGGCGATGAACGAGTGGCCGAAGAACGTGATGCCGTTGGTGCCCGGCTCGTCCTCGTGGCCGACGCGGTTCGGCGAGGCGACGTAGACGCCGTTGGCGATGGCGTGCGCGCGCTGGATCGTGCGCCACGCATCGACCTGCGCGCGTCCCCATTCGTCCTTCTCCGCCGGGTGCCAGCCGATCGCCGTCGGATAGAAGAGCATCTCCGCGCCGAGCAGCGCGCGTGATGCGCGCCGCCTCCGGATACCACTGGTCCCAGCAGATCAGCACGCCGATGGTGGCGTAGCGCGTCTTCCAGACCTTGAAGCCGTTGGCTTCGCCCGGCTGCTCGCCGTGGTAGTCCAGGTGCCCGTCGCCCGGCGTGAAGTAGTACTTCTCGTTGAACAGCGGATCGTCGGGAATGTGCATCTTGCGATAGACGCCGAGCAGGGCTGCCGTCGGCGTCGATGACCGCCGCCGAGTTGCGGTAGACGCCGGCCGCCTGCCGCTCGAAGATCGGCACGATGAGCACGACCGCGAGCTCGCGCGCCAGCGCCTGCATCGCGTCGGTCGTCGGGCCCGGGATCGGCTCGGCCAGGTCGAAGCGCTCGCACTGCTGCGACTTGCAGAAGTACGAGCGCGTTGAACAGCTCCTTCAGGCAGATGATCTGCGCGCCGCGGGCGGCCGCGTCGCGCACGAGCCGCTCGGCCCGGGCCAGATTCGCCGCGCGCTCGGCGTCGGCGTGATCCTGGATGATGCCGATGGTGAAGGGAGTCTGTGTCACGTCAGTCGCCGCTCCGGTCTCACGGTCTACGGTCGACTCCAGGCCGATTGCCGAGCTCCGGCATCCAGCACGCCGCGCTTCCGGCACAGGCCCGCGTGTCGGCACTCGGAGTGCCTGGCGTCCGAGACCTGACCCGAGCTACAGTCTACAGGGCTACAATGACCAGGTCCGTTACACTCGAGGAACCGCTCTCCATGACCGGCACACGTCGATCGATTTGGCCGCAAGCCAGGCTTCAGCGTCCCGTCGCCCACTGCGGGTGGCGCTCTTCGGGTTCGGCACGGTTGGCGCCTCGGTCGCGCGGATTCTGGCCGAGCGGACCGAGCTCGGCGGCCGCATCCAGCTGACGCACGTCTTCAATCGCGACGTCGCGCGCAAGCGGGTGGACTGGGTGCCGGCGTCGGTCAGCTGGACGCAGAGCGTGGACGATGCGCTGGCGTCCCGGCCGGATGTCGTCGTCGAGGTCATGGGCGGCGTCGAGGACGCCTACACGCTCGTGCGGCGGGCGCTCGAGCAGGGCGCCTCGGTCGTCACCGCCAACAAGATGCTGCTGGCGGCGCACGGTCCGGAGCTGCTGCGGCTCGCCGGCGACAGCGCGGCGCGCAGATCCGGTTCGAGGCGGCGGTCGGCGGCGGTGTGCCGCTGATTCACGGCGTGCGCGAAGGCCTGTCGGGCGACACGCTGACGGGCGTGGCCGGCATCCTCAACGGCACCTGCAACTACATCCTGAGCCGCATGTCGGATACCGACGAAGCGATGGACGTCGTCCTGGAGGATGCGCAGAAGCTCGGCTACGCCGAGGCCGACCCGACGGCCGACGTCGACGGGTACGATGCCGCCGCCAAGCTGGTGGTGCTGGCCGGCATCGCGTTCCGGCGGCACGTGCAGACTGGACGACATCCCGAAGCGGTCGATCCGGCCGATCACGCAGCGCCGACTTCCGCTACGCGCGGCGGCTGGGCTGCACCATCCGGCAGATCTCGCAGATGCACGGGCACGCGGACACTTCCACGCGTTCGTCGGCCCGGCGCTCGTGCCGGCGGCTCGAGCTTCGGCCGGAACATGGGCGCCAACAACGTGGTGACGCATCTACGGCCGTACGGCGGCGAGAGCACCTTCAGCGGCGCGGGAGCCGGTGGTCCGGCGACGGCGGTGGCCGTCGTGTCCGACCTGCTGGCGCTGACCCAGCGTTCGGGCACCGGAGGCCGAGGAATGGGTGCCCGGTCGGCCTGAGTGCAGCCGCCCGCCCGGCCGTACTACCTGCGCTTCGTCGTTCGGGATCGGCCGGGCATCCTGGCGGCGATTGCGGCCGCCCTGGCCAGGCAGGACGTCAATCTCGACGCGGTGCTGCAGGAGCCGGGATATCCGAAGGATGCGCTGCCGTTCGTGATTACCGTCGAGGCGTGTGAGGAGGTCGGCCCTGCGGCGAGGCCCTGGCGCGATATCGGCGAGCCGACTGGCACGCCGAGCCGCCGCTCGCGCTGCCGATGCTGATGGGACGTAGCCGTAGCGTTGGCGTGATATCTTTCTTGTTTCGTGTCACTTACGGACCGGCGTGACAGGTCAGTTGACTCAGTCCACTAGTCGGCTCTGGCCGAAGAAATCGTCGTTCCCGGCTCCGTCGCCAACCTCGGCGGCGGATTCGACACGCTTGGCGTGGCGGTTCAGCTCTACCTGCGCGCCCGCGATCGATCGACGTGCGCGACGACGGCGGCACCAAGCTGGTGGTGCGCGAGAGCACGCCGCCGGTCACCGGAGAGAACGCGCTCGAGCGGGCGTTCGACCTACTCGCGCAGCGACCGGGCACCAGAGCGCCGACCGTCGTCGTCGAGGTCGAGAGCGACATTCCGATGGCGGCCGGGCTCGGCAGCAGCGCCGCGGCCACGGTGGCCGGGCCTGCGGGTCTTCGAGCGGGTGACCGGGCCGCTGCCCGACGACGTGCTGCTGGCGCGGCGACCGAGGCTCGAGGGGCACGCCGACAACGCGGCGCCGGCGCTGTTCGGCGGGCTGACCTCGGTCCTCGAGCGAGCGGCGCGCGATCCGGTCGCGCTGCGCTGGACGTGGCCCGACGATCTGCGGCTGGTGGTGGCGACGCCGGCGGTGGGTCTCGCGACGGCGAAGGCGCGCGCGGCGCTGCCGGACACGCTGCCGCGCGCAGGACGCGATCTTCAACCTGCAGCGCGTGCTGTCGCTGGTGCATGCGCTGCAGATCGGGACTACGACGCGGCTGCGCGAGGCGGTGCGGGATCGCTGGCATCAGCCGGCGCGCGCGGCGCTCGTGCCGCTGCTGCGCGAAGTGCTGGCGCTCGAGGATCCCGACGTGCTCGGGGCGTTCCTGTCGGGCGCCGGGCCGTCGGTTGCGGTGCTCGCGCGGCGGGAGTTCGCGCGGCTCGAGCAGCTGCTGGCATCGATGTACGAGCGCGCCGGGTGCGCAGGTCGACGGTTCGGACGCTGGCGCGTGCACCACGCCGCCGGACGTCATGGCCGGACGCGGTGCGTCCGCTGCACGGGAGAACCGTATGAAATTCGTCGCGGGACTGACGTGTCATCTGTGCGGGCAAGCGTATCCAGCCGAGGCGTCGTGGGTGTGCAGCGAGTGCCTCGGCCCGCTCGAAGTGCACCTACGACTACGCCGCCATCCGCAAGCGTGATCAGCCGCGACGCTGATCGAGTCGCGGCCGCACTCGCTGTGGCGCTACCTGGAGCTGCTGCCGGTCGAGGAGCCGAAGACCGGCTTCAACTCCGGCTTCACGCCGCTCGTGCGCGCCGACGCGGCTGGCGCGACGAGCTGGGCGTCGCCGAGCTGTACATCAAGGACGACTCGGTCAACCATCCGACGTTCTCCTACAAGGACCGCGTGGTCTCGGTGGCGGCCACCCGCGCGGTGGAGCTCGGGTTCCCGGTGTTCGGCTGCGCGTCGACCGGCAACCTGGCCGGCAGCGTCGCCGCGCACGCCGCGCGGCTCGGGCTGCCGTGCTACGTCTTCATCCCGCACGACCTCGAGCCGGCCAAGGTGCTGGGCGCCGCCATCTACCAGCCGCACGGTCGTCGCCGTCGAAGGCAACTACGACGACGTGAACCGGCTGTGCACGCAGATCGCGGATCGCTACGGCTGGGGCTTCGCCAACATCAACCTGCGCAGCTACTACGCCGAAGGCGCCAAGACGATGGGCTTCGAGATCGCCGAGCAGCTTGGCTGGCGGTATCCCGATCACATCGTGTCGCCGGTGGCCGGCGGCACGCTGCTGCCGCGCATCTACAAGGGCCTGCGCGAGTTCAAGGAAGTCGGCCTCGTCGGACGGCACAGCTGCCGAAGATCCACGCGGCGCAGCCGGCGGGCTCGGCGCCGGTCGATCCGCGCGCTCGAGGCGGGCCTCGAGTTCCCGGATCCGGTGAAGCCGAACACCATTGCGAAGTCGCTGGCGATCGGCAACCCGGCCGACGGCTTCCAGGTCGTCAAGGTCGTGAAGGAAACCGGCGGCAGCGGCGCGATGGTCAGCGACGAGGAGATCCTCGACGCCATCCAGCTGCTGGCGAGCACCGAAGGCATCTTCACCGAGCCGGCCGGCGGCACGACGCTGGCGGCGACGCGCGCGCTGATCAAGCGCGGCGTCATCAAGCCGAACGAGTCGGTGGTCATCTGCATCACCGGCAACGGCTACAAGACCGCCGAAGTGATGCGCGACCGCGTCGCAGCGCCGATCGCAGATCGGCCGCAGCCTGGCGGACTTCGAGCGGGTGGTCGGCGCCGCAGCGGCGCGCAGCGTCAGGCGACGGCGCAGCAGGGTGGCGACCATGTATCCCGTCTTCCTGAAGCTGACGGCCGGCGCGGTGCGTGGTCGTCGGCGGCGGGCCGGTGGCCGCGAGCAAGCTCGACGGCCTGCTGGCGGCGGGCGCGCAGGTCACGGTGGTGGCGCCGGACGATTCGGCCCGAGATCGAGCGCGCCGGGCGTGACGCTTCGTCCGCCGGGCGTTCGAGCCGCGCGATCTGGACGGCGCGTGGTGGGTGGTGGCGGCGGCGCCGCCCGAGGTGAACCGGCAGGTGCTGGCGGCGGCCGAAGCGCGCCAGCTGTTCGTGAACGCCGTGGACGATCCGCCGCACGCCACCGCGTATCTCGGCGGCGTGGTCCGGCGCGACGGCGTGACGGTCGCGATTTCGACCGGCGGACGCGCGCCGGCGCTGGCCGGGCTGCTGCGCGAGGCGCTCGACGCGTGGCTGCCGGACGACCTCGACGCGTGGATGGCGGCGGCGGACGAGGCGCGGCGCGACGTGGAAGCGCGACGGCGTGCCGATGGAGCAGCGGCGGCCGCATGCTGCTCGAGACGCTGAACCGGCTGTATGAACGAAGCAGCCGAGTCCGAACGCCAACGTCCGACTTGGAGTCCGTGACGCGTGGATTCGGGATGCGCTGGCGGCACGTCGTGTCGCTCGTCGGCGCCGGGCCCGGGCGATCCCGGAGCTGTGGACCGTGCGCGCGCGTGCGGCGCGTGCAGGAAGCCGACCTGGTGCTCTACGACGCGCTGGTCGACGCCGACGCGCTGCGGCGGCTGACCAACGGCGCAGTGCTTCTGCGTCGGCAAGCGCGCCGGCCGCGCCAGCGTCAAGCAGGAGACGATCCACCGGCTGATGATCCGCGCCGCGCGCGCAGGGCAAGCGCGTCGTGCGGCTGAAGGGCGGCGACCCGTTCGTGTTCGGCCGCGGCGCCGAGGAAGCGCTGGCGCTGGCGATGGCCGGCATCCCGTTCGAGGTCGTGCCCGGCGTGACGACGGCGGTGGCGGCGCCGGAGCTGGCCGGCATTCCGGTCACGCACCGCGGCGTGGCGTCGGGGTTCCTGGTGCTGGCCGGGCACACGGCGCGAGGCGCTCGACGGCGCGCTGGACGGCCGTGCGGCCGAACAGCGTCACGCTGGTGGTGATGATGGGCGCTGGCCGGCGCGCGGCGATCGCGGCGAACGGCTGATGGCGCACGGCTGGGCGGCCGACACGCCGGCGGCGATCGTCTGCGGCGCGTCGACGCCGGACGCCTGGACGTGGACCGGCCGCGCTGGCGGATGTCGGACGAGGCGACGCCGCCCGACGGCGTTGCCGGGCGTGCTGGTCGTCGGCGAAGTGGTGCAGGTTCGGGAAGCGCTGGCGGCGGCCGATGCGCACGACCGGCAGGAGCCGACGGCAGCGGACGAGGTGAAGTATGGCCGTAATTGATGACGCCAAGACGCTCGGGCGCGCGCGCCTCGACTTTGCCGAGCGAGCACGACATCGACGAGTTCGTCGACATGCTCGGCAAGTTCGAGCGCGGCGAGATCGCGCCCGACGACTGGCGGCGCTTCCGCCTGCGTGCGCGGCACCTACGGCCAGCGTCAGGACGACGTGCAGATGCTGCGCATCAAGATCCCGCAGGGCATCGTGACCGGCGTCGCAGATGCGCGCGCTGGCCGGCGTGGCGTCGCGGTACTCGCGCGGCTTCTGCCACGTCACGACGCGGCAGAACATCCAGTTCCACTTCGTGCTGCTGAAGGATGTCGAGGCCGCGATGCGCGAGCTGGCCGACGAGGGGCTGACCACGCGCGAGGCGTGCGGCAACTCGGTGCGCAACATCACCGGCTGCCCGTACGCGGGCACGTCGCACGACGAGATCTTCGACGTCGACGCCGTACGCCGAGGCGCTGACGCGCTACTTCCTGCGGCATCCGCTGGCGGCGTGCTGCCGCGCAAGTTCAAGATCGCGTTCGAGGGCTGCACCGAGGATCACGCGCTCGCGTCGATCAACGACATCGGCTGGCGCGCGCGGATCGTCAGGACGGCCGGCGCGGCTTCCGCGTGACCGTCGCCGGCGGCACGTCGATCCTGCCGGTCTCGCGGCTACGTGCTCTACGAGTTCCTGCCGGTCGAGGAGATGCTCGAACGTCGCCGAGGCGGTGCGTGCGCGTCTTCCACCGGTTCGGCGACTACGAGCACCGGCAGCGGAACCGGCTGAAGTTCATCGATCAAGGCGCTCGGCTGGGAGGCGTTCCGCGCCACGGTTCGAGGAGGCGCTCGACGGAGTTCCGGCGCGAGGGCGGCGCGCCGCTGACGTTCGACCGCCGACGCGGCTGAAGCCGAAGAGCGCGCCCGACTGGACGCCGGCGCACGGCGCCGTCGCTGCAGGCCGTGGCCGCGGCGGCGGCGACGCCGGTCATCGGCCCCGGCATCATGCCCGGCACGGTGAAGCTGCAGCCGTTGCCCGACACCTACGTGCGCTGGATGCGCAGCAACGTCAGCCGGCAGCGGCAGGACGGCTACTGCCACGTGACCGTGCGGCTGCCGCTCGGCGACTTCACGGCCGGGCAGATGCGCGTGCTCGCCGATCTCGCCGAGGCCTACGGCGACGGCACGATGCGGCTGACCGTCGAGCAGAACGTGCTCTATCCGCTGGGTGAAGACGGAGTCCGTCGAGCCGTTCTACCAGCGGCTGGCCGCGGCGGGCCTCGGCGCGCCCGACGCCGGCACGCTGAGCGACGTCGTCAGCTGCCCGGGCGCGGAGAGCTGCCGCCTGGCGGTGACGCAGTCGCGCGGGCTCGGCCGGGCGCTCACCGAGTACCTGAGCGCGCGTCCGGACCTCGTCGACTGGTGCCGTCGGGCAACATCAAGATCAGCGGCTGCCCGAACGGCTGCGGCCAGCATCACATCGCCTCGATCGGGTTCCAGGGCAGCGTGCGCAAGGTCGGCGGCCGCGCCGTGCCGCAGTACTTCGTGCTGGTCGGCGGCGGCTGCGCGGACGACGGGCGTCGCGCACTTCGGCAAGGTCGTGTCGAAGGTGCCGGTGCACCGGCTGACCGACGCGCGTCGATCGGCTGCTGCGCTCTATCGCGAGCAGCGTCGAGCGGCGACGAGGAGCTCGGCGCGTTCTTCCGCCGCGTGCCGCCGGCGGTGGCGACCGACGCGCTGAAGGATCTGGCGCAGCTGCTGCCGAACGAGACGACCGAGCAGGACTTCATCGACCTCGGCGAGAGCCAGGCGTTCAACCCCGAGGTGATGGACGGCGAGTGCTCGCGCGTAACGGTTCGACGGTTCGAACCTTCGAACCCTCGAACTCTGTCAGGGTGTCTTCCACGCCAGTGCGAACAGTCGGACGTCGATGCCGCCTCGTTTCGGCTTGATGTTCAGCGTTTCGGTCGGCACCGCCGCTGATGCGGTGGCCTCGATCTGAGCGATCTCGGCGCGCGAGCTCTGCTTCGAGTGCGGCGAGCTGGCCTCTGCGCTGCGCACGCGCTCCTCAGCCCCGGCGATATCCTGTGATTCCTTCATCGATCGGCTGACCCCGCGGGCCGCCGTCGTCGCCCGTCCGAGTGTGGACATGGATATCGCCTTGCGTCCCATCAAGGCGCCGAGCAGCGTCGATCCGATCGACACCGCCGACTGCAGCGTCTGCTGCTGTGCCTGCTGCTGTTCGCGGGCGACCGAATCCTGCGATGAGCGTACCTTCGCGGTGATCCGCTGCAGCTTCGGGGCGTAGCGGGCCCGCAGTTTCTCGACCTCCGCATCCCGGGCCTCGCGTGCGGACTGGTTCAGGCGAATCTGGAAGTCGCGCTCGCTTTCCCCGGGCTTCGACGTGAGCTTCAGCGTCGGTGCGAACACGAGCTGCAGCGGACGGGCGCGCGCGATCCACTGCTCGAAATCCTTCTGCCATCCGGCGTACGACTTGGGCGAGAGCGCCGGCGCTGGCGGAGCGGTATGCGACGCCGGCCCACCCGCCGGTGCAGTGGTGGCAAGGTCCTGCGGTCGAATCGCGGTGGCTTCCGCGATCCCAGTCAACCGGGACTGCGCTCTGAGTGAACGGAGTGATGGCCTGCACCTCGACGCTTTCGTCGATGCCGCGTTTCGCGTCCGAGTACTGAACCCGCGCGGCGCCATAGAGCACCGGTGACCAGGGCGCTGCCGGCTGTCCTGTGAGCGGGAAATACAGCTCCGTGATCCCGGCAGGCAAGACCGGCTTTTGGCGTCTTCCGCACCACCAAGGGCGTCGGCCGCTGGTCGGACGTGGTCCTGCCCCAGTCCAGCTTCGGCTTCCCGGTCGCGGTCCACCCCCAGGACCCGGATACCGCCTGGTTCGCCCCGGCGGTGAAGGACGAGTTCCGCTACCCCGTCGACGGCAGGTTCGTGGTCGCCAAGACCACCGACGGCGGCGCCAGCTTTCGGCTGATCGACAAGGGCCTGCCCAAGGAGACCTCCTACGACCTGATCTACCGCCATGGCCTCGAGGTCGACGAAACGGGCGAGCGCCTGGCCATGGGCTCGACCACCGGAAACCTCTGGCTCAGCGAGGACGGCGGCAGAGGCCTGGACCGACTCTGGCCACCTGCCGCCGATCTATGCTCTCAGGTTCGTCTGAAACTCCCCTTCGCAGCGGGAAGTCAGTCTGATTGCGACCCCTGGTTACGCCGTCCTCGGTCTGCGCGACTCTCCCCGCCGGGTGGTCCCGCGGCGTGGGCGGTTCACGCGACGGCGGGCCTGGGGAGGAACTGGCTCATGGCGAGGCAATCCGCCACCGTCCGTTGCTGGCCGCAAGCGCCGCGCGCTGGAGCGCGGCCATAACAAGGACGCCAGAGGAAACCCCATGAAACGCGCCGTCTTTTTGCTCTTTCCGCCGCGGTCTGCTCGGCCGCCCTGGCCCGCCCCGGCCTTCGCCCACGCGCCGACGCGGGCCGCCGCCTACAAGTCGCCCCGGCTCTCGATCGGCCAGCCCGACCTCGGCGTTGCCGACCTGGAACGCCACCCTGACCCCGGAGATGCGCTCGTCCGAGGCGGGGACGCGCACGCGGCTGACCGCCGCAGAGATCGCCGACCTCGAAGGCGCGATCGCCAAGGAGATCGAGGAGGGCAACGAGCCCACCGACCCCAAGGGCACCTTCGCCAAGGGCGGGGAGCACTACCGGCCGGCACCCGCCCGGCCTACATCGCCGCCGGCGGCGCGGTCGGCGGCTACGACCGCGGCTGGCCCGAGACCGGCGACAGGTGATGTACGTCACCGGCGAGCCGCCGCACCTCGATCATCACCACGCCGAACGGCCGTCCGCCGCCGCGCAAGGCGAACGCCGCGCCGCCGCGACGCCGCGCCCGGCGGCCCTGCCGCCGGCGGCGCCGCCAGCGAACCGTCCCAGTACGACAACCCCGAGGCCCGCGCGCCTCGCGGCGAGCGCTGCATCATCTCGTTCGGCCGCAACGGCGGCCCGCCGATGCTGCCCAACGGCTTCTACAACAACAACTACCAGATCGTGCAGACCGCGGACGCACGTGGCGATCGTGGTCGAGATGGTCCACGACGCGCGCGATCGTCCGCGCTGAACGCCAACCACCGCACCGACGACGTGCGCCCCTGGTTGCGGCGACTCCATCGGCTGGTGGGAGGGCGACACCCTGGTGGTCGAGACCACCAACTTCCCGCCCGCAGCCAGGCCTATCAGGGCGCCTGGAAGAACCTGAAGGTCACCGAGCGCTTCACCCGCGTCGGCCCGGACCGGCTGCTCTACGAGTTCAAGGTCGAGGACCCGACCGTCGTGGGACGCAGCCCTGGGGCGGCGAGTACGAGTTCAGCGCGCCAACGGCCAGGTCTACGAATACGCCTGCCACGAGGGCAACTACGGCATGGAACATCCTCGCCGGGGCGAGAGCTGATGAAGACCGGGCCGCGGGACGTGCGCCGGACCGTGCGCCGGTGAAGTGGTAGCGACCGCCTCGATCTAAGGCGGCCGTTTTCCTGCGCGGGCGCCCCTACTTCGACGCCACCGGCTTGGCGGCCAGGCCCGCCTTGCGCTCTTCCTCCGGCCCGGCCAGGATGTTCCGCAGCGCGTAGTTGCCCTCGTGGCAGGCGTACTCGTAGATCGGCCGTTCAGCGGCGCTGAACTCGTACTCGCCGCCCCAGGGCGGTGTCCCACGTCGTCGGGTCGTCGACCGTGAACTGGTAGTGCAGGCGGTTCGGCGCCGACGCGGGTGAACCGCTCGGTGACCTTCAGGTTGCTGCCGACGAGCCGCTGTAGGCCTGGCTGCGCGGGATAGTTGGTGGTCTCGACCACCAGGGTGTCGCCCTCCCACCAGCCGATCGAGTCGCCGAGCCAGGGCCGCACGCCGTCGGTGCGGTGCTTGGCGTTCAGCGCGGACGATGCGCACGTCGTGGACCATCTCGACCTCGATCGCGACGGCGTCCTTGGTCTGCATGAAATGGTAGTTGTTGTTGTAGCAGCCGTCGGGGAGCATCGGCGGGCCGGCGCTGCGGCCGAACGCCGATGCAGGCAGCGCTCGCCGCGCCCCGGCTTTCGGGATTGTCGTAGGACCCCGCGCGCCCGCGGCGACGCTGAACCCTGGCCTGCGAACATGTCGCCCGACGCCTGCCGCGCGGCGGCCGCTCGCCCGGCCTCGAGCGAACCGGCGTTTGCCGGCAGCGTCCGCTTGGGCTGGCCCTTGCGCACCGGCGGCTGACCATCCTCGGTGATCAGCGAGGGGCCGCCTTGCCCCCGACCCGCATCACGCCGATGCCGTTCGTTGACCCAGGCGCGGCCAGGAGCAGATCAACTGAACCAAGTGCGGCAGGAAGAG
>CAVTTF010000005.1:0-222878 GCA_963737565.1 uncultured Actinomycetes bacterium | reverse complement strand
ATCGCGACCGCGGTGATGCGGCTGGCCGCGAGGTACGCATTCGGGACGTAGTTCGACGAGTTGCGGAGCGGCGTCGCCGGGTAGAGCGCCTGGCTCGGCCCGATCGAAACCCATTGCCCTGGGCGCCCCTTCCCGCGCGGCAACTTCCCCTTCATCGCGTTGCCTGCGGCGAGCGAGGCGGCGAGCTTCGCGGCGGAGATATCGGTCGCCGGATACGCGAGCGCGGCGAACTTCGCCTCGTCGGCGGAGCCCGGGCCCTCCTGCGACTCGCCGCCGTTCCCCGGGATCGCTTCCTTCAGCTTCTCCATGTGCGTGCCGGTGGCGGTCGGAAACTCGTACTCCCTGCCTTCCTCCTCACCGCCGCGAATCGCGCCGCTGAGCGTCACGGCTGTCGCGACCGCTGCGGCGGCTACGAGCACGAGCACGACCGCGACGAGTCCATGTCTGCGTCTGCGTGTCATTCGACTCCCCTTGATCCGTGTGACTCCACGCGTGCCAGTGGCACGCGGCAGGGCCGAACCAGGCGCAGCGTCCAACCCGCGCGGTCGCCGAAACGACGGCAGCACGGGAACGGGCGGTGCAGCTTGGTCTCCCCGTCCAAGTGGACGGAGATTGGCACAGGACGGAGCCGATTACAACCACCATCGGTCGGAGGTGTAGAAATCCTCAGAACGGGCACACTGCAGACGTGAGAATCCTGCTCGCAGCGCTTTTGCTTGCCCTCGTGGCCGTCGCCACCGCCGCGGCAGTGCCAGCGCCTCCCACGCTCCGCGTCGTCGACCAGAGCCCGCTGGTCATCCGTGGTAGCGGCTTCAAGGCCGGCGAGAAGGTCAGGGTAGTTCTGTCGCTGACGACAATGCGGCGCTACCGGGACGTTGCGGCGGGCACGGCGGGAGGGTTCACCGCCAGGTTCACGGTGACGCCGGCGCAGTGCTCGCTGGTCCGCTCGCTGAGCGCCGTCGGGAGCCGCGGCTCACGCGCGACGCGCGCGCTTCGCCTCGACTGCGTGCCGCCGCCGCCGCTCGCCTGAGTAGAGCAGGACGGGCTGAGCGTTTGCCGCCGCAACAGCCCGCGGCCGCGAAGCGGACGCCTTCAGGGGTTTGCGCCTCTCGGGTTCGCGCTAGCGAATCCGAGATGCGCCGGCAATATTTGTGGGGCTTCGCCATCGCGTGGTAGTCGAGCGCCTCGTCGAGCACGCTCTCCTCCACGCCGGCCTCGCGCGCGACCTCCCGCAGCGAGCGCCCTGACGCCGCCGCCGTCTGGACGATCTCGGTCGCCTTGTCGTAGCCGATGTACGGGTTGAGCGCCGTCGCGGCCGACAGGGTCAGCTCGGCGTAGCGTTCGCACTGCTCGCGATTCGCCTCGATCCCGTCCACGCACTTCTCGGCGAGCAACCGCGATGCGTTCGCCAGCAGGCCGATCGACTGCAGCAGATTCCGCGCCATCAGCGGAACGAAGACGTTCAGCTCGAAGTGGCCCTGCATCCCCCCGACGGTGATCGCTGTGTCGTTCCCGATCACCTGCGCGGCAACCTGGGTCACGACCTCGGGGATGACCGGGTTGACCTTCCCGGGCATGATCGAGGAGCCTTTCTGCAGCTCGGGCAGGAAGATCTCGCCGAGACCCGCGCGCGGCCCGGAGCCCATCAGGCGGAGGTCGTTGGCGATCTTCGTCAGCGAGACGGCGACGACCTTCAGGGCCCCCGACAGCTCCACCAGCCCGTCCCGAGCAGCCTGCGCCTCGAACGGGTCGGCGGGGCCGGAGATCGGCAGCCCCGTGTCGGCGTGGAGTAGCGCGCGAACGCGCTCGGCGAACTCGGGATGCGTGTTCAGGCCGGTGCCGGTGGCGGTGCCGCCGAGCGGGATCTGGCCCAGCCGTAGCAAAGCGTCGCGCACGCGCTGGGCCCCTTGCCGAACCTGCGCCGCGTAGCCCCCGAATTCCTGGCCGAGCGTGACCGGCACCGCGTCCATCAGGTGAGTACGGCCCGACTTGACGACGTCGTCGAACTCGCGCGCTTTCCCCTCGAGCGAGGCGGCGAGCCCGTCGAGCGCGGGGAGCAGGTCGTTGACGCAGAGGTCGAGCGCGGCGAGGTGCACCGCGGAGGGGAAGACGTCGTTCGAGGACTGGCCCATGTTGACATGGTCGTTCGGGTGGACTCCCTCGCCGGCGAGCGAAGCGATGACCTCGTTCGCGTTCGTGTTCGAGCTCGTCCCCGAGCCGGTCTGGAAGACGTCGATCGGGAACTGATCGTCGAGCTCTCCTGCGGCGACCCTGTCGGCGGCCGCGGCGATGCGCTCCGCGATGTCGGCGTCGAGCAGTCCGAGCTCGGCGTTGACCCGCGCAGCGGCGGCCTTGATCCGGCCGAGCCAATGCGCGACGGGAGCGGGGATCGGCTCGCCCGAGACGGGGAAGTTGGCGACCGCCTTCGCGGTCTCACCGCCCCAGAGCTCGCGCTTCTCGGTCGTGCCGCTCACCGGGGTGAGTGTAGATGGGGTCGCTGAATTAGAGTCGTCCGATCGGGGACGCGCTGTCGACCGCCGCAGATCGTCTCGCCGCGACGGCCGGGCTCGTGGTCGTGTTTCTCCTCGCAGTCGACGAGGGTGGCTACTTCGCCGACACGCGTCGCTGGGCCGGCCTCGCCCTGCTCGCAGCGACGGGGCTGCGTGTCGCGTGGCTGGGCCGGCCGCACCCGACGCGCCTCGGAGTCGCCACGGTCTCACTGCTCGCAGTGCTCGCCCTCTGGACGTTGCTGTCCTCGACGTGGGGGATCGCCGGCACTGCCGCCGGCTTCGAGGCGGAGCGGACGCTGTTCTATGCAATCGCGCTCAGCGCGCTGCTCGTGCTCTGCGACGGCGGGTGGGCCGGCCTGCTCACCGGCGTCCTCGCCGGCATCGCCGCCGTCTGCGTCGTCGCCCTGGCGCTCGCCGCGGGCGGTTTCGTCGAACGCGACCCGTTCGAGGGCACGCTGCTGCACGAGCCCGTCGGCTACGCAAACGCGCTCGGAATCGTGGCCGCAATGGGGGTTCTGCTCGGGGCGGGGAAGGCCCTCGAACCAGGCCCGCGCCACATGCGCGCGCTCGCCGCTTCCGCCGCGGTAGTCGCCGGCGTCGCGCTCGTGTTGACAGAGAGCCGCGGCGCGTGGCTCGCGCTGGCCTGCGGCGCAGGCGTCCTTGTCGCGCTGCGGGCGCCGCGACCGTTCGCGTGGGCGGTGCCCCTCGGACTGGCAGCGACCGCCGCGCTGGCCGCGCCGTTTGCCTCGTACGGGCACAGGACGTCGTACTGGCGGGCGGCGCTGGACGACGCGCAGGACGCTCCGCTGCTCGGATCGGGCGCCGGCAGCTTCGACGACTACTGGCGCGCGCACGGGACGCTCCCCGTGAACGTGCGCGACGCCCACAGCCTCTATCTGGAGATCCTGGCCGAGCTCGGCCCGATCGGGCTCGCGTTCCTCGTCACGGCGCTTGTCCTGCCGCTCGTCGCGCTCTGGCGTGTCCGGGCGTGGGCTCCGGCCGCTACTCCCGCAGCGGCCTACCTCGCCTGGCTCGTCCACGCCGGGATCGACTGGGACTGGGAGGTGCCGGTGACGACGCTCGTGGCGCTCGCCTGCGCGGCGGTGTTGCTCGGAGCTACACCTCTGCGCGGAACGAGAGCACCGGCGACCGCAGGCGCATTGGACGACGCGCCTCGACCGGAATGTCGCGCAGCGAGCGACGCAACTCCTCGCTGACCGCCTCGATCGGCGCCCAGCCGAGGTAGCCGCAGCGAGAGCACTCGCCCGCGTCAACGCTGACGATCCGCTGCAGCCCGCACGAGAGGCATTCCACGCACCGAGTCATGACCTGGAATGTCGACCTCGCGGGGCCGTCGCGCGTCACTCGGACGAGGGACACGCTGTCCTGGCAGCGCAAGACCGGAATCCGCTCGCGCGGATTCCGGTCGCGCGAAATCCCTGACCTTGCCTGCAGTCGCGGACTCGCTCGCGCGAGTCCGCGACGCAAACACCCCCTGAAGCCGGCCGCGCGCGCGGCCGTGGGCGTCCGCTTCGCGGCCGCGGTCGCGTCGTTCACGTCAAGCCGCTACGCGTGCGCGGCCGCGAGCAGCTCGTCCCAGGTGCGGAGCTTGACCCTCGGGCGACCGTGGGGCTCGCCGGCGGTGCGCTCGGCCGCGTCGATCGCCTCCCAACCTGCATAGAGCACGGCGTCCACCCCACGGTCTGCGAGTAGCTCCTCCAGCGTCCCGGCCGACTCGGCGCGGCCCGGCAGCCCGCCCGAACGCGCGTCCTCGAGCAACAGCTCGACTGTCTCGGTCGCATCCTTCTTGTTCGTCCCGATCACGCCGGTCGGGCCACGCTTGATCCAGCCGGCGCAGTAGACCCCCGGTAGCCGCGCCCCTTCCTCGCCGAGCACCCTGCCGCCGTCGTTCGGCAGCGTGCCGCGCCGCTCGTCGAAGGGCAGGTCGGCCAGAGGCACGCCGTGGTACCCCACGCTGCGGAAGACGACGCTGCAGGGGATCGTCTCGCGCTCGTCTGTCGGCTCCGCGCGAACGCTTCCCTTCCCATCCGGGACGAGCCGATTCCGCACCAGCTCGACCGCCTCGACGCGCTCGTCACCCAGGATCGCGTCCGGCGAGACGCGGAAGCGCAGCACGATCCTGCGCGGCTTCCCCTCCGGCTTCCGCGAGGCGAACTCGCGCAGGATCTCGACGTTCCGCCGCACGATCGGGGTCGCGGCCTCGAGCTCTGCGTCGCTCGCCGGGTCGAGCTCGAGCTCGGCCGGGTCGACCACGATGTCAGCCCCGGCCAGCTCTCCGAGCTCCTGCAGCTCCGGCGCCGTCCATGCGGCCTGGACGGGTCCGCGCCGGCCGACCACGAGGATCTCGCGGATCCCGGAGGCAGCGATCGCCTCGATCGCAGGGTCGGTGGTGTCGGTGACCGCCAGCTCCTCGTGGGTGAGCGCGAGCATGCGCGCGACGTCGAGGGCGACGTTCCCGTTGCCGATCACGACGGCGCGCTCGCCGCTGAGGTCGAACGAGAGCTCCTGGAAGTCGGGGTGGGCGTTGTACCAGGCGACGAACTCGGTGGCCGCCCACGAGCCGGGGAGATCCTCGCCCGGGATGCCGAGCCGGCGGTCGGTCTGCGCACCGACCGCGTAGACGACAGCGTCGTAGAGCCGGACGAGCTCGTCGTGCGTCACGTCCCTGCCCACCTCGACGTTCCCGAAGAAGCGAAAACCGGGACGCTGGGCGATCTTCTCGAAGGCGCGGGAGACCGCCTTGATGTTCGGGTGGTCGGGCGCGACCCCGAGCCGGACGAGGCCCCAGGGAGTCGGCAGCCGCTCGAGCATGTCGACCTCGGCGGGCGGATCGGCGGCGAGCAGGGCGCCCGCGGCGTAGAACGCGGCAGGGCCCGGAGCCGACGACGGCGACGCGCAGCGGCTGTCCGGTCACGCGCCGATCGTACGGTCGGCACCGGCGCGGGAGCCGCTACGGTGCCGCCGTGCTTCGCGGGGTTGCGGTCGCCGTGGGCGCAGGCCTTCTGGTCCTCGGCTCTGGGCTGGGCTGGGCTGGATGTGGTACTCGAGCCTGCTTCCCGGACACGTACAACGTGATGGACTACGGACGACGCCGACTACGGCGGCGGGCCGGTGACCGCCGGCGGGCACCACAGCGGGCAGCGTCAGCCTCGCGTCGCTGCAGGGCCCGGCCGGCCCGCCCGACGTCCGCTACCGGCTGGTCGCGCGCAAGCCACCGTCCGTCTCGCCTCCGGTCGAGCGTCGACGCCTTGACCTTCAACGGCCGCGTGCCCGGGCCTGAGCTCCGCGTGTCAAGGAAGGCGATCTGGTCGAGGTGACCCTCGTGAACAAAGACGTCGAGACGGGCGTGACGGTCCACTGGCACGGGCGTCGACGTGCCGAATGCCGAGGACGGCGTCGCCGGCGTGACGCAGGACGCCGTGCTGCCGGGAGAGCGTCACGTCTACCGCTTCCGCCCCGACCAGGTCGGGACGTTCTGGTACCACAGCCACCAGATCGCCTCGAAGCAGGTGCGGCGAGGGCTCTTCGGGGCGCTCGTGATCGAGCCGCGCGAGGCGCCGACGGCCGTGCTCGACCTCGCCGTCGTCGCACACGAGCTCGGTGGGCGCCCGACCCTTGACGGGAACGACGGGGTCCGGCAGCGGCGCCGTTCCCGACCAGGCACGCCTGTGCGGCTGCGGCTGGTCAACGCCGAGAACTCGCCGCGGCGGTTCACGGTCAGCGGCACGTCTTTTCGTGTCCTCGCGATCGACGGCACCGACCTCACGAGCCGACGCCGCTCGACCGACACCATCCCTCGAGCTCGCAGCCGGCGGCCGCTACGACGTCGGCTTCACGATGCCCGCGGACGCCCGTCACGGCTGCGCTTGCCGGCACGGATGCCGGCAGTCGTGTCTCGGCCCCGACGGAGAGCGCGCCCCGCCACCTGCGGAGGACGAGCCGATTTCGACCCGCTGGCCTACGGCAGCCCGGCGCCGACGCCGTTCGACCGCGCGAGCCATTCGACCGCAACTTCACGTTCGAGATCAGCCGCAAGCCCGGGTTCCTCGACGGGAGGCCCGGACGCCAATGGACGATCAACGGCGGAATCTACCCCGATGTCCCGGTCTTCGTCGTCCGCGAAGGCGACCTCGTCAAGGTCACGATCGTCAACGACACCGGCGTCGGTCCATCCGATGCACCTCCACGGCCACCACGCGCTCGTGCTCTCAGCCGCGACGGCGTGCCCGCGACGGGAAGCCCGTGGTGGACCGACACGCTGAACGTGCAGCCCGGGCGAGCGCTACGAGATCGCTTTCAGCGCGGACAACCCGGGCATCTGGATGGATCACTGCCACAACCTCGCGCACGCGGCCCAAGGACTGACGATGCACGTCGTGTACTCGCGGGCGTGCACAACGCCCGTTCATGCGTCGGGCGGCGCACCGACGCACAACCAACGCTCGGAGTAGCTAGCTGTTCGAGGCTGCGGTCGGTGCCAGGTCGCCGCGGCTCGTCGGCTGGGCGGCTCGCCTGTGCGCCGCTGCGCACTGCCACTCCGTCATGGCGATCCAGCCGGAGAGGCCGAAGATGCACGAGCGCGTTGATCGGGTGGAAGAAGCCGATGTACGGCGACTCGAAGCCGAACCAGGCGAGGAGAACTGCAGGACGAGTAGCCCGAACAGGATCGCCGAGTGCTTGATCCGCCATTGCCCGCGACCGGCGCGAGCGATCAGCAGGATCAGCCCGAGCAGGATGACGAGGTAGCCGAAGCCGATGTGCGGGTCGAATCTGTCGACGAACATGTCCTCGTCGACGACTGCTCCCTTGTCCTCGATGTCGCCGGCCGCGGCGAAGGCGCCGTAGCCGGCGAAACCGACCTGGACGACGACGGCCACGAAGACGAGCATCGACCAGTAGCCGGTACACGGCGCGCATTGCGGTCCTCCCGGTAGCTATGCCGCGCGACCTACGCGCGGCCGGCGCAGGAGGATGCGCCAGAGGTCGCCAGAGCGTAAGGGGCCGGCGCGCCAGTGACGCTCGCAGCCGGAGCCGCAGCCGGTGACCGGCATGCGGGTCGGCCTCGGCGTCCTCCACCTGGAAGGAATGGCCGCAGCCGCAGGAGGAGACGGCGTTCGGGTTCTCGATCTTGAACCCGGACTCCTGGAGCCCCTCGAGGTAGTCGATCGTGACGCCGCGCAGATAGGGCGCGCTATGGGGGTCGACGACGACCCGGACGCCCTCGAGCTCGAGCTCGACGTCGCCCTCGACGGCCCCGGCGTCGAAGCCCAGTCCGTACTGGAAGCCGGAACAGCCGCCGCCCTGGATCGCCACCCGGAGCACCGACGCCTCGCCCTCAGGCTCCTCGGCGAGCAGGCCGCGGATCTTGGCCGCTGCCAGCGGGCGTCAGGGAGAGCAGCTGGTCGGTGTGCTCGACGGTCGCCATGGACTCATGGTAGCCGACCGGTAGGCCGGCGCCATCAGCCGACTTCGTGACAGCTGAATCCTTCTCGGAAAGCGGGTTTCGGCTCATGTTCGTCACGCGGAGGGAAGGTGGTAGGTTTCGCCGCAAAGGAAGGTTCGCGTGCTCTCGGACTGGCTGCCCATCCTCATCTACGCGTTCTTCGCCGCCGCGATCCCAGCTTCGATGATCGCGTTCTCCTTCCTCTTCGCGACCCGGCCTTCGAGCCGCACCCGCCAGCGGATGCTGCCCTTCGAGTCGGGGGTCTCCCAGGGCCCGCCGTCGCAGGAGCGCCGCTTCACGGTCAGCTTCTACCTGACGGCGATGCTCTTCATCCTCTTCGACATCGAGATCGTCTTCCTCTACCCGCTCGCCGTGCAACTCAACGCGCTCGGCTGGTTCGGCCTCGTCGAGTTCCTCGGCTTCATCGGCGTCCTCCTCGTCGCGTACGTCTACATCTGGCGCAAGGGAGCGCTCGAATGGCGCTGAAAAGGCAGCTGCCGCTGATCAGCGACCGGCCGCTGGCGCAGGCCGGGTTGAAGTCGGAGCGCGTGCTCTGGCCGACGAAGGGGCCCGGCGCCTTCGAGCAGGGAGGTTGAGAACGTCGAGGACGCCCTCCTCCTCACGACCGTGGAGAAGGCGATCGCGTGGGCGCAGACCTCGTCGATGTGGCCCGACACGTTCGGGCTCGCGTGCTGCGCGATCGAGATGATGTCGATCGTCTCCGCCCGCCACGACATCGCCCGATTCGGGATGGAGCGCTTCTCCTCCTCGCCGCGCCAGGCCGACCTGCTGATCATCTCCGGCCGCGTCTCGCACAAGATGGCGGGCCCGACCCGCCAGGTCTACGACCAGATGCTCGAGCCGAAGTGGGTGATCGCGATGGGCGCCTGCGCCAGCTCGGCGGGGATGTTCAACAACTATGCAGTGCTGCAGGGCGTCGACAAGATCCTTCCCGTCGACGTGTACGTGCCCGGTTGCCCGCCCCGGCCGGAAGCGCTGATGGAGGGCATCGTCCGGCTGCACGAGCGGATCAGGGCCGGCATCCCACCGGCGTACGAGCTGCGCGGGGTCGCCGAATGAGTCCAGACGAGCCCGTCGGGACGGGGCCAGTCCCGCCGTCGTTGTACGCCGCCGTCCCCGGGCTGGTCGAGACGCGGGACGCCCACGGCGAGACGACGCTGGTCGTCGATCCCGCCCGGATCGTCGAGGCCTGTATCCACCTCCGCGACGAGGAGGGCTTCGACTTCCTCTCGGACATCTCTCCCGCCGACTACCTCGGCTGGGGCGACGCGGGTGTCTCCGGCTACCTCGGCACGCGCGACGGGCGCGACCTCAACCAGCCGATGACGCAGGGGTATCAGCACCTGCCCGAGGCGAAGCCGAAGCGGTTCTCCGTCTCGTACCACCTGCTCCGCCTCGCCGACGAGCCGGTGCGGGTGCGCGTTCAGGCCTGGCTCGACGACGACGAGGAGATCGACTCCGTCGTCGGCGTCTGGCCGGCGGCCGACTGGTTCGAGCGCGAGGCCTGGGACCTGTTCGGGATCCGCTTCCGCGGCCACCCGAACCTGAAACGGATCCTGCTGGACGACGACTGGGAGGGGCACCCGCTACGCAAGGACTACCCCCTCGGCGGCGAGCCCGTCCGTTTCTCGGGAGAGGAGTAAACAGCGGGCCGATGGCTGTCGTCCCCCGCACCCAGATCTACGAGGGGTCGCGTATCCCGAGCCCGATTCCGACCGTGCTCCAGGTCGATCCGGCCGAGCACGACCTCGAGGACATCCTGACCGTCAACTTCGGGCCGAACCACCCGTCCACGCACGGCGTCCTGCGCCTGATCGTCGACCTCGACGGCGAGCACGTCGCGGGCATCAGCGCGGTGATCGGCTACCTCCACACGGGCTTCGAGAAGAACATGGAGGCGAAGACGTGGTGGAAGGCGATCACCTACCCGGAGCGGATCGACTACCTCGCCTTCCAGTCGAACGGGCTCGTCTTCGTGCTCGCGATCGAGAAGCTGCTCGGCATCGAGATCCCGCGCAAGGCGACGTGGATGCGCATGCTCCTGGCCGAGCTGAACCGGATCCACTCCCACCTCGTCTGGCTCGGCACCGGCGGCCTCGAGCTGGGCGCGATCTCGATGTTCTGGTACGCGTTCCGCGAGCGCGATCTCGTGCTCGACCTGTTCGAGCTCGTCACCGGTGCCCGCATGCACACGCGCTACTTCCAGGCGGGCGGGCTCGCCGAGGACATCCCGCCGGGCTTCTTCCCGCAGGCCCGCGCCTTCGTCGAGCGCATGCCGCGGGCAGTCGACGAGTACGAGGCAATCCTCAGCGACAACGAGATCTGGCTCAAGCGCACCAAGGGGATCGGCCTCCTCTCCGCTGCCGACGCGATCGCGCTCGGCCAGTCCGGCCCGATGCTGCGCGCGTCGGGGGTCGACTGGGACCTCCGCCGGAACGAGCCCTACCTGGCCTACGACGAGGTCGACTTCGTCGTCCCTGTCTACCCCGAGGGAGACGTGTACGCGCGCTACAAGGTGCACATGGACGAGATGCGCCAGTCGGCGCGCATCGTCGGCCAGTGCCTCGACCGGCTCGAGCGGATGGAGGGAGAGCCTTGGATCGCGGACGACCGCAAGGTCGTGCTCCCGCCGCGGCATGAGCTCCACACCTCGATGGAGTCGCTGATCCACCACTTCAAGATCGTCACTGAGGGCTACCGCGTTCCCGAGGGCGAGGTCTACGTGACCGTCGAGTCGGCGCGGGGAGAGTCCGGCTGCTACGTCGTCTCCGACGGCGGCCCGAAGCCGTGGCGCGTCAAGTTCCGGGCGCCCAGTTTCGCCGCCCTGCAGGCCACCGCCACGTGCGTTCGGGGAGCGGCCGTGGCCGACCTGATCGCGATCGCGGGCTCGCTCGACCCGGTGATGGGAGACGTCGACAGATGAACGGAGCCTCGCTCGCCGAGCGCATCCGCGCCGTGCGGAAGCTCTACCCGGACCGCCGCTCGGCGGTCCTGCCCGCGCTGCACCTGGCCCAGGAGGAGCACGGCGGCTGGCTGCCACCGGATGCTTTCCGCGAGGTCGCCGACGCGCTCGACGTGACGCCGGCCTACTGCCACTCGATCGCGTCCTTCTACGACATGTTCCGCCTGGAGCCGGCGGCCGGCACGACGATCGAGGTCTGCACGAACATCTCCTGCGCGGCGCGAGGAGCGCAGCAGGTGCTCGAGGCGTTCGAGCGCGAGCTCGGGATCCGAGCCGGCGAGACGAGCGACGACGGGACATTCGCGCTCGGGACGATCGAGTGCCTTGGCGGCTGCGGCTGGGCGACGGTGATCGCGATCGACGACCGGCAGCGAGTCGGCGTCTCCCCCGAGGACGTGCCGGCGCTCGTGGAGGAGCTCCGTGGCGGCTGAGCCGGTCACGGAGATCGTCTTCGGCGGCACTCACGGCGGCGCGGTCACCGACCTCGACGCGTACCTCGCGGCCGGCGGTTTCCGCGCGCTCGAGCGGGCGCGCGCGATGACACCGGACGAGGTGATCCAGGAGGTGATGGCGAGCGACCTGCGCGGCCGCGGCGGCGCCGCCTTCCCGACCGGACGCAAGTGGAGCTTCGTCCCCAAGCCCGACCAGCTGCCGAAGCCCCACTACCTCGTCGTGAACGCCGACGAGTCAGAGCCGGGCTCGTTCAAGGACCGCGAGATCATGGAGCGCGTCCCGCTCCGCTTCCTCGAGGGTTGTTTGATCGCGGCGTATGCGAACGAGGCGGGCCACGTCTTCATCTACCTGCGCGGTGAGTACGACGGGCCGTACGAGGTGCTTCGCTCCGCGCTCGAACAACTGGGCCGGCGGCGCGACCTGCTCGGCGGGATCACGCTCGTTCTCCATCGCGGCGCGGGTGCCTACATCTGCGGCGAGGAGACGGCACTGCTCGAATCGCTGGAGGGGGAGCGGGGTCAACCGCGGACGAAACCGCCCTTCCCCGCGGTGGCCGGCCTCTACGCCTCGCCGACGGTCGTCAACAACGTCGAGTCGCTGGCGACGGTGCCGCCGATCCTCGAGCTCGGAGGAGCGGAGTACGCGAAGCTCGGCGTCCCGAACTCCACCGGCACGCGCGTCTTCTCGCTCTCCGGCAACGTCGTGCGCGGCGGCAACTACGAGCTCGAGTCCGGGACGACGCTGCGCCACCTGATCTACGAGCTGGGCGGCGGGATCGCCGAAGGGCGCAGCCTGAAGGCGATCTGCCCGGGCGGGCTCTCGACCCCGCTCCTCACCGCCGACCAGGTGGACACGCCGCTCGACATCACGTCGCTGGCCGAGGCCGGCACTGCGATCGGGTCGGCCGGCGTGATCGTCCTCGACGACCGCTGCTGCATGGTCGAGTACGCGCTCCGGGCCTCGCGCTTCTACGAGCACGAATCGTGCGGGAAGTGCACGCCGTGCCGCGTCGGCACCCGCTGGCTCTCGCAGATCCTGGAGAAGCTCGAGTCCGGCCAGGGCACCCAGCGCGACCTCGACCTCCTGCTGGACGTCTGCGACCGCGTCAACGGCAAATGTCTCTGCCCGCTCGGCGACTCGGACGCGCTCGTCGTGGCGAGCTGCATCGACCGCTTCCGCGACGAGTTCCAAGCGCACATCGACGAGGGCGGCTGTCCCTTCCCCGACTCGCCGCTCGACGGCGTGCTTGCCCCAGTCGTCCAGCACGAGCACCGTCTTCACCGCGAATTGAAGGTGATCCCGGCGTGACCGACGTCGTCACGGTCACGATCGACGGTCGCCCGGTCGAGGTGGTGAAGGGCATGGGCCTCGTCGAGACGGCCGCCGCGGCCGGGATCGAGATCCCGGTCTTCTGCTACGAGCCCCGCCTCGGGCCGGCGGTAGGCGCCTGCCGCATGTGCCTCGTCGAGGTGGAGGGTCTGCCGAAGCTCCAGGCAGGCTGCACGCTCACGGCGCAGGACGGGATGGTCGTCCGCACCGCAGAGACGTCGGCGAAGGCGGCAGAGGGCCAGAACGCAACGCTCGAGTTCATCCTCGTCAACCACCCGCTCGACTGTCCCGTCTGCGACAAGGGCGGCGAGTGCCCGTTGCAGGACCTCACCTTCCGCTACGGCCCCGGCCGCACGCGGATGACGTTCCCGAAGCAGACCTTCGACAAGCCGATCCCGATCTCACCGACGATCGCGCTCGACCGCGAGCGCTGCATCCTCTGCTACCGCTGCACGCGGTTCTCGAGCAACGTGGCCGAGGACGAGCAGCTCGTGGCGATCAACCGGGGCACGCACTCGTTGATCGCGACGTTCGAGGACGAGCCCTACCGCGCTCCCTTCTCGGGCAACGTGATCGAGCTCTGCCCCGTCGGCGCGCTCACCTCGACTCAGTACCGCTTCGAAGCCCGCCCCTGGGAGATCCAGAACGTCCCGACCGTCTGCGGGCTCTGCCCCGTCGGCTGCAACGTGTCCGCGACCACGCGTGAGGGGAAGGTGAAGCGGATCGTCTCGCGCAACCACCCCGAGGTCGACGGTGGCTGGCTCTGCGACAAGGGTCGCTTCTCGTTCCCGCACCTGTATGCGTCCGACCGCGTGCGCGAGCCCCTCGCGCGGGAGCGGCGGCAGGGGTTCGAGCCCGTCTCCTGGGACGTGGCGCTCGACCGCGCCGAAGCACTACTGCGCGGGGCGCAGGGCCGGATCGTGACGGCGCTCTCCGGGTCGGAGACCGTCGAGCAGGCCTACGCCCTCGCCCGCCTCCTGCGCGAGGGGCTTGGCGCGCACTCGGCCGTGCTGGCCGAGTCCACGTCGGCCGCGCTCGACGCGTTCCGTCTGCCGCTTTCCGCACTGGCCGAGGCGGAGCTGGTGGTCGTCGTCGGCGACGACGCGGTCGCCGACCGGGCGCCGCTCGTCGACCTCTGGCTGAAGCAGGCGGTTCGTAACGGCGCCGAGGTGATCACGATCGGTCCCGCGGGCGAGGTCGCCGCACCGCCCGGCGGCGCCGCTGCGGCGCTGCGCGAGCTTGCCGAGCCGAAGAGCAAGCTTGGCAGGAGGCTGCGTTCCTCGGAGCGCGCGGTGCTGATCTGGTCAGGCCCGGGCGGAGGCGGTGGCGCACGCCTCGCCGAGCTGGCCCACGAGCTGGGCTTCGCGGGCAAGTCCGGCTGCGGCGCCTTCCACCTACCCGCCACGCCGAACGGGCGCGGCGTCGCAGAAGCCTGGGCCTGCGCGGCCGACGGCGACGAGCAGAACCCGGAGCCGATCGGCTTGCTCGTCGTGTCCGGCGATGACGCTGCAGCCGACCCGGCTGTCCGCGCGCTCGCGGAGCAGGCCGAGGCCGTGCTTGCGATCACGCTGTACCAGAGCCTGACCACGGGCTGGGCCGACCTCGTCCTGCCGGCGACGAGCTACCTCGAGCGCGACGGCACCCTGGTCAACCTCGAGGGGCGCCCGCAACGGCAGCGGCGCACGGTCGTGCCGCCCGTCCCCGACGAGCTCGCGTGGATCTCGAAGCTGGCGAGCCGCTTCGGCGTCGACATTTCGCCGCACACGGCGATCGTGTTCGACGAGCTCGCGCCGCGCATCTTCCCCGGTCTCGACAAGGCTGCGCTTGCCGCGCACGCTGCACTTCCGCCGCGGGCCGCGTACGTCGCGCCCGACGCCGGGCGCCGAGGCGCGCGGGCCCGGTCGAGCGGACGGTCGGCGAGCACTTCGTCGGCGAGCTTCGGCTGCTTCGCTTCCGGCCGCTCTTCTCCGGGCCGCACGTGGAGCGGATCCCCGAGCTCGCGTTCCAGCGTCCCGAGCCGGAGCTTGCACTCTCTCCGGAGGACGCGGAGCGGCGCTCGATCTCCTCCGGCGACACCGTCCTCGTCCGCTCGAACGGAACCTCCGTCGAGCTGCGCGCGCGCGTCGACCGGCGCCTCGTGGCCGGCGTCGCGCGCGTCGCCGACGAGCACGCGGGCGACCTGCATCAGCTCGTCGAGGTGCTCCGCAGCGTGAGCGGATTACTCGCCTCCGCCGGCAACGCGGGTGAGCCGTGGTGGATCTCGGCGATCAAGGCCTTCGTGGTGATCAACGTCGTGCTGATCACGTTCGCCTACCTCACTCTCGCCGAGCGGAAGGTGATGGGGCGGATGCAGCTTCGCTACGGGCCGAACCGCGTAGGCCCGTACGGCCTGCTGCAGCCGATCGCCGACCTGGTCAAACTGATCCGCAAGGAGAGCTTCTTCCCCGGGGCGGCCGTCGACGTCCTCTACATCTTCTCGCCCTTCGTCGCCGCCTTCGCCGCACTGGCGACCTTCTCGGTCATCCCCTGGGGGCCGGGCTGGGAGGTCGCGCGGCTATGAGATCACCGGCTACGTCGCCGACGTCCCGATCGCGCTGATCCTCATCTTTGCGATCGGCTCACTGGGCATCTACGGCTTCATCGTCGGCGGCTGGGCTTCCGACTCGAAGTACGCGCTGCTCGGCTCGATGCGAACCTGCGCCCAGCTCGTCTCCTACGAGGTGGCGCTCGCGCTCTCGGTGCTCGGCGTCGTGATCATGGCGCAGTCGCTCTCGCTGGTCGACATCGTCGCGGCGCAGGACGGCGAGGTCTGGTACGTCTTGCCGCAGTTCGTCGGGTTCCTCGTCTTCCTGCTGGCGGGCACGGCCGAGACGGCGCGGGCGCCGTTCGACCTGCCGGAGGCCGAGCAGGAGCTCGTCGCCGGCTACCACACGGAGTACGGCGGGATGCGCTTCGGCCTCTTCTCGATGTCGGAGTACATCAACCTGATCACGCTCTCCGGCCTCTGCGTGACGCTGTTCCTCGGCGGTTGGCACTGGTTCTTCTGGGAGTCGCTCGGGCCGGTCTGGTTCATGCTCAAGGTCTTCGCCCTCCTCTTCGTCTTCATCTGGATGAGGACGACGCTGCCGCGCCTGCGCTACGACCAGCTGATGCGCTTCGGTTGGAAGGCTGCTTCTTCCCGTGGCGACACTGAACGCGATCGTCACCGCCGTCCTGGTGGTGTGGATCTGATGGAGGCGCGCCCGTGACCCCGCAGCCGTTCGGGACGCTCAAGGGCTTTGCGGTCACGTTCCGCCAGCTCTTCAAGCAGCCGATCACGCAGCAGTACCCGGAGTTCAAGCGACCTGTCTACCCTCGTTTCCGCGGCCGCCACCGGTTGCACCGGTACGCGAACGGGCTGGAGAAGTGCGTCGGCTGCTCGCTCTGCGCCGCGGCCTGCCCGGCCGACTGCATCCGGGTCGTCGCCGCCGAGAACACGCCGGACAACCGCGTCTCGCCGGGCGAGCGGTACGCGCGCATCTACGAGATCAACCTGAGCCGCTGTATCTTCTGCGGCTACTGCGAGCTGGCCTGTCCGTTCGACGCGATCACGCTCGGCAACGAGTTCGAGATCTCCGAGTACTCGCGCGACGACCTGATCTACACGAAGGACATGCTCCTGGCGGAGCCGATCAAGCGGGTGCCGGTGGCGGACCCGGGGCTCTACGACACCCCCATCCCCGCCTACAAGACCGAGTCGTGAGCAATTTCCTGGTCTGGGTCGTCTGGCTGGTTGCCGCCGGAGCGTGCCTCGGCACCGGCATCGCCGTGGTCAGCTTCGCCAACCCGTTCTACTCCGCCCTCGCGCTGATCGGGAACCTCTCCTCGCTCGCCGTCCTCTATCTGCTCGCCGCGGCCGAGTTCGTCGCCGCCGCGCAGGTGCTCGTGTACGCGGGCGCGGTGATGGTGATGTTCCTCTTCGTGATCGCCTACCTCGGCGGCCGGGCGGACGCGCCCTGGGCGGGCGGGCCGCGCTGGCTGCAACTGGCTGCGGTGGTCGCGGCAGCGGCCCTCCTCGTGGAGACGATGGTCGCGCTCGGCCTGAAGGCGAGCGACCAGCTCTCCGACGAGGCCGAGATCGACCGCGCGTTCGGCAGCCCGGCGGAGATCGGGAAGCTCTTCCTCACCGACCAGTTGCTCGCCTTCGAGATCACCTCGGTCGTGCTGCTGGTGGCCGCGGTCGGTGGCGTCATCCTGGGGACGCGCTCCGAGCAGGAAGTCGACTGATGCTCGGACCGGGCATCCCCTGGTACCTCGCCGTCTCGGCGGGCCTCTTCGCGATCGGCGCGCTCGGCGTGATGCTGCGCCGCAGCCCGCTGATCGTCCTGCTCTCGCTCGAGATCATGCTCAACGGCGCCAACCTCGCCTTTGTCGCCTTCGCGCGACTGCACGGTGACCTCAACGGACAGGTTTTCGCGATCTCGGTGATGGCGGTCGCCGCTGCCGAGGTCTGTGTCGGCCTCGGCCTGATCGTCGCCGTCGCCCGCCGGCGCCTGACCCTCGACGTCGACACGATGAGGGAGCTGCGCGGCTAGTGGTCTCGGGCGCCTGGGTCTGCCTGGTCGCGCCGCTCGCCGGCGCGCTCGCGATCACGCTGCTCGGCGGCGCGATCTCGCGGCGCACGGCGGGCTACCTGGCGACGCTGTCGGTCTTCGTCGCCTTCGGCGGCGCGGTCGTCTCCTTCCTGGACATGGTCGGCCGCAGCGCGGAGGAGCGCACGGAGCTGGCGACGGCGTACACGTGGCTCGCGGCCGGCAGCTTCAAGGTGAACTTCGAGATCCTCGTCGACCCGCTCTCGGTCGCGATGATGCTCGTCGTCTCGGGCGTCGGTGGGCTGATCGTCGCCTACTCGATCGGCTACATGGACGGCGACGACGAGGAGCGGCGCTACTTCGCCTACATGGCGCTGTTCGTCTTCGCCATGCTGATGCTCGTCGAGGCGGGGAACTTCCTGCTCCTGCTCGTCGGCTGGGGCCTGGTCGGCCTCGCCTCCTACCTCCTGATCGGCTTCTGGCACGAGCGGCGCGAGGCGGTCGCGGCAGCGAAGAAGGCGTTCGTGATGAACGCCTTCGGCGACGCGACGATGGCGCTCGCGCTCTTCGTCATCGTCTGGCAGACGGGGACGCTCCAGTTCGGCCCGGCATTCGAGTTGGCCGACGGCTGGTCGGCGACGACCGTCAACCTCGTCGCGCTCGGGCTGCTCGGCGGCGCCGTCGCCAAGTCGGCGCAGATCCCGCTCCAGACCTGGTTGCCGGACGCGATGGAGGGTCCCACGCCCGTCTCCGCGCTGATCCACGCGGCGACGATGGTCACCGCCGGCGTCTACCTGCTCGTCCGCACGCACCCGATCTTCGAAGCGGCGCCGTCGATTCAAGGCCTCGCCGCAGTGCTCGGAACGGCGACGCTGCTCGTCGCGGGTCTCGTCGCGCTCGTCCAGACGGACATCAAGCGCGTGATCGCCTACTCGACGATGTCGCAGATCGGCTACATGTTCCTCGCGGCCGGGGTCGGCGCGTATGCGGCTGCGATGTTCCACCTCGTCACACACGCCTTCTTCAAGGCGCTGCTCTTCATGGCGGCGGGGATCGTGATCCATCACCTCTCCGGCGAGCAGGACATGCGCAAGATGGGCGGGCTCAAGGACCACCTGCCGAAGACGTGGCTCGCGTTCCTCATCGGCTCGCTGGCGCTCGTCGGGCTCCCGCCCTTCGCCGGCTTCTGGTCGAAGGACGCGATCATCGCGGCCGCGCTGACCGACGACACATCGACGGCGCTGCTCGGCGTCGTCGCGCTGGCCGGCACGTTCCTCACCGGCCTCTACACGTTCCGCATGTTCTTCCTCGTCTGGTACGGGGAGCCGTCGCACGAGGTGCACGACGCCGCCGAGCACCCGCAGCACGAGGACCGAGTCGTCACCGTCGCGCTCGGCTGGCCGGTGGGGATCCTGGCCGTCCTGTCCTCCGTTGGCGGCCTGCTGACGATCCCGGGTGTCTGGCACCCGTTCTCGGACTGGCTGCAACGACACGGCCGAGCCGCTCGTCGAACCGACGGCCGCCGCCGACTGGCTGACGAGCCTCGCCGCCGTGGCGCTCGGCGCGACCGGCGCCTACGTCGCCTTCCTGCTCTACGAGGCCCACCGCCGTGAGGTGCCGCACTGGCCCGCGCTGCAGCGGACGCTCGAGCACAAGCTCTGGTTCGACGAGCTCTACGACGCGCTGTTCTACCGGCCGGCCGCCGCTCTCGCCGTCTGGCTGCGGAGCGACGTGGAGACGCCCTACGTCGAGGGCTCGCTCGTCGAGATCGGCCACGCCGGGGCGGAGGCCGGCGCAGGGGTCGCGCGCATCCAGTCCGGGCTGCTGCGCACCTATGCCCTCGCGATCACCGTCACCGTCGTCGTCCTCGCCATCGTCTTCGTCTCGGTGCGTAGCTGGCTGTCTGATGCTCACAACCCTCCTCATCGTCCTGCCGCTCGCCGCCGGGCTCGTCGTCTGGGCGGCGCCGCTGCCGCGGGAGCTGACCGGCGTGCTCGCACTCCTGGCCGCGCTCGCCGAGGTCGGGCTCTGGATCGCGGCTCTCGTCGAGTTCGACTTCAGCGCACCAGGACTGGAGCTCTCGGCCCAACACGACTGGTTCGAGGAGCTCGGTGTCTCCTACTACGTCGGCTTCTACGGCTTCTCGCTCTGGCTCGCCGGCCTCGGCGTCGTCCTGTCGGCGGCGGCGATCGGCTATGGGCTCTGGGCCGGCCGCGAGCGGGCGCGTGCCTACTTCGGACTGATGCTTTTCCTCTCCGGCTCGGTCGTCGGCGTCTTCGCCTCGCAGGACCTGCTTCTCTTCTACGTCTTCTTCGAGGCGATGCTGGTCCCGCTCTACGTGCTCGTCGGTGTCTGGGGCGGGCCGGATCGCGTCCGTGCCACCGTCACGTTCGTCATCTACACGATGGCGGGATCGCTGCTGATGCTCGCCTCGATCATCGCCTTCGGCATCTCGCAGGGGACGTTCTCGCTCCAGGCCGGAGAGACGAGCGCGAACGACTGGATCTTCCTTGGTTTCCTCGCCGCGTTCGCCGTGAAGGCGCCGCTGTTCCCGTTCCACGGCTGGCTGCGGGCCGCGTACACCGAGTCGCCGCCGGAGGTGGCCGGCCTGCTCTCGGGGGTCGTCTCGAAGGCTGCCGTGTTCGGCTTCGTGATGATCGTGCTGCCTCGGTTTCCCGAGCCGGTCGACGACTACCGCACCCTGATCCTCGTTCTGGCCGCAGCGGGGCTCGTCTACGGCTCCCTGCTCGCCTTCCGCCAGCCGGACGTGCGCGGCATCATCGCGTACTCGTCGCTCGCGCAGATGGGCCTGATCACGCTCGGGCTCTTCTCCACCAACAGCCTCGGCGTCAACGGCGCGATTCTGCACTCCGTCAGCCACGGCCTCGTCTCGGCCGCGCTGTTCCTGCTCGCGGGAATGGTGGAACGCCGGACCGGCAGCGGCGAGGTGGCGGTGCTCGGCGGGATGGCCAAAGGCCGCCCGGCGCTGGCCACGCTGATCATGGTCGTCGGCATCCTCACCCTTGCCGTGCCCGGGTCGGCGAACTTCGCCGGCGAGTTCCTCATCCTCGCCGGAGTCTTCGACCAGGGTTGGGGGTACGCCGCCGTCGGCGCCGCGGCGATCGTCTTCGCCGCCATGTATGCGCTGCGGCTCATCTCGGCGATCCTGCACGAGCGCACCGGCACGGCCGTGCCCGACAGCGCGCGCGACCTGCGTCCGCTCGAGCTCGCGCTCGTCGTCCCGCTCGTCGCCTGCCTGCTCGCGCTCTCCGCCTGGCCGGCAGCCGTGAGCGACCACGCCTTCCCCGTGCCCACCCAGGCCCAGGCGGCCGCGCCGTGATCGACACACCGACCGTCGACTGGCTCGCGCTCGCGCCCTCGCTGGCGCTGCTGGCCGCCGCCGCGCTCTGCCTGCTCGGGGCAGTGCTGGTGCCGCGGCTGGCGCGCAGGGTGTTCTCCGCAGTCGTCTGCGGCGCCGGCTTCGTCGCGGCAGGGATCCTGGCGGGGGTCGCCTTCGACCGCTCGCCCGAGGCGCAGACGCTGATTGCCGAGTCGATGACACGCGATCGGCTCGCCTTCTACGCGCAGCTCGTCGCTCTGCGGCGCCGGCGCGCTCGCCGTGCTGGTCAGCTGGGGCGACGGGCGCCGCAGCCACGTGGGCGAGTACTACACGCTGCTCGCGGCCGCCGGCGCGGGGATGCTCTTCTTCGTCCAGGCCGGAAGCCTGCTCACGCTCTTCCTCGGGCTCGAGTGGTTTTCGATCGCGCTGTACGTCCTCTGCGCACTCGACACCCACCGCGAGCACTCGCTCGAGGCTGGGCTCAAGTACCTGATCGTCGGCTCGTTCGGCTCGTCGATCCTGCTCTTCGGCTCGGCGCTCGTCTACGGCGCCACCGGAGAGCTCGGCTTCACCGCCATCCGCGAGGCGCCGGCGGCGGACGAGCCGATCTTCGTCGTCGGCCTGGCGATGATCGTCGCCGGACTCGCGTTCAAGGCCTCCGCGGCGCCGTTCCACATGTGGACGCCCGACGTCTACCAGGGCGCCCCGACCGCGGTGACGGCCTTCATGTCGGCCGCGACAAAGGCCGCGGCCCTCGTCGTCACGCTGCGCATCCTGGTCACCGCGTTCCCCGAACAGGACGAGATCTGGACGGTCGCCGTGGCTGCAATCGCGGTGGCATCGCTCGCGGTCGGCAACCTCGCCGCGCTCGCACAGCGCGACGTGAAGCGGCTGCTCGCCTACTCCTCGATCTCGCAGGCCGGCTTCATGCTGATCGCCGTCGCCGCCGACACGTCGCTCGCCGCGAGCTCGCTCCTCTACTTCCTCGTCCCCTACGGCGCCGCGTCGCTCGGCGCGTTCGCCGTCGTCGCCACGCGCGAGCGAGAGCTCGGACGCGACGTGACGCTCGACGACCTGGCCGGCTTCGGCTGGGAACGGCCGCTCTACGGCGTGGCGATGTGGGCGTTCGTCCTCAGCTTCGCGGGACTGCCTTTCACCGGCGGCTTCCTGGGCAAGTTCTACGTCTTCAGTGCGGCCTACGAGGCCGGCTGGTGGTCGCTCGTGGTGATCGGCGTCGTCGCCACTGCGGTGAGCCTCTACTACTACCTGGGAATCGTGAAGGCGATGTACATGCGTTCCGCGCCCGGGCCCGGCCGTCGTCGTCGCGGGCGGCTCGCCCCCGCACGACCCGGCGCTCGGGCTCGCGGTGGCTGCAGCGGTCGCGGTGACGGTGGCGTCGTTCTTCTTCGTGCAGCCGCTCGTCGACCTCGCCTCGGACGCGGCAGCCTCACTGCCGTGGTGAGAGAAGGGCCGGGCAAAGCCCGGCCCCTACGAGCCTCGTAGGGGCGACCCTCCGGGTCGCCCTCGTTCGGAGCGTCTAGCCCAGGTCGGCGATCACTTCGCCGGCCGCACGCTCCCCGGTCTCGACGGCGCCGTTCAGGTAGCCCTGGAAGTCGATCGACGTGTGCTCGCCGCAGAAGTGCGCGTTGCCCTCGTGCCGGCCCTCGATCCCGGCGAACGTCGTGTACTGCCCGACCTTCCAGTACGAGTACGAACCGCGCGCCCACTCGTAGCCGGGCCAGAAGTCGAGCGTCGCCTTCCCGTTCCACTGCTGCTTCAGCCCGGGGAGCACGGGCTCGATCTGGCCCAGGAACTGCTTCGCCCGCGTCGTCAGCGACCCGGATCCGAAGCTCGCGCCGATCGGTGCCGCCCGTGTAGTTCGACGAGGATTCCTGACGCACCCGCCTGGGCGCGGGACACCTCCCACGTGTTCTGGTACCCGGTGTCGGCGAACGTCTCTCCGTTCGAGCCGAGGTCGTTCCAGCGGCGCCGCTTGAACTGGAGGTGGAGCTTGGAGTTGGTTCCCATGCCCTGCTCCGCGATCGCCTGCAGCTTGAGCGCCGAGAAATTCGCCTGTGAAAGATCGACCGAGCGGCGGAGGATCGAGAACGGGATCGCAAGCACCAGCTTGTCGGCCGCGACCGTCGTGGGGCCCGAGCCGAGCTTGAACGTGAGCGTGTAGCCGCTCCCGGCTGCCTTCACCTTGACGAGTTCCGCGCCGAGCGTGATCTGGCCGGGGAGCCGCGCGCGCAGCCCGTCGGTGATCTGGTCGTTGCCGCCCCGGACGTGGTACTTCTCGTTCGACTTCCCGAAGACGCGGAACTGGCCCTGGCCGGAATAGCCGAGCAGGTAGAGGAGGTTGAGTGAGCTCTGCTCCGCCGAGTCGGCGCCGTACTCGATCGTGTAGGCGACGTCCAGCAACTGCCCGAGCCGGGAGCTCATCCCGCCGGGCACCGAACTCCTCGATCCAGTCGACGATCGAGAGGTTGTCGAGTTCCGCTCCGCGCTCGGTGAAGCTGTCGAACAGCGTCGGGTAGCTCGCTGCGGACGTGTCGGCGTGGATCTTCTGCCAGACCTGCTTGATGTCGTCGGTGATCTGCGCGTAGTGGTACGGCTTCCCGTCGAAGTAGCCCAGCAGCTCGGTGCCGTTGACCTCGGCGCGGAGCAGGCTGTCGAGCTTCAGCCCCAGCCCCTGGGCGAGGTTGCGAATCTGGTTGTGGCCCTGGTCGATCAGCTCGCCGCCGTGCTCGTAGATCTGCCCGTCCGCGAACGCGCCACGTCCGGTCCAGCACCTCCCGCCGACGCGATCCGAGGCCTCGTAGACCTGGGCGGTGTATCCCGCCTGCCGGAGCCGATAGGCGCACGAGAGCCCGGCGAGGCCGGCGCCGACGACAACGATCCTCGGCCCCGAGGCCGCCGCCCTCGCCGCGGGCGCAAATCGCCCGAGAGCAGTGAGACCGGCTCCGGCGACGGCGCCGCGGCGCAGGAAGTCGCGCCGGGTCGTGCGACCGTGCGTCTTCCAGCGCAACCTCGGCGACGGCGTCCTGCAACAGGCTGGCCAGCGGCGTGCGCGCCATTCCCTCTCCTCCTCGTCCTCGGATTCCCTGCCGGCACGAAGACTGCTCGCGCCGGTGGCCGCGGTCAACCCCGGCCGGTGTACGCTCGGCGCCCATGGCGACCCCACTCACCTGGCTCGGACACTCCGCTTTCCGCCTGGACAGCCCCGGCGGCAAGCGGATCTACCTCGATCCCTTTCTCAACGGAAACCCGAAGTGCCCCGACGGCGAGCTCGCGCCCGAGCGCTGCGATCTGATCGTGCTCACGCACGGCCACGACGACCACGTCGGCGACGCGGTCGCGATCGCCCAGCGCTTCGGCTGCCCGGTGATCGCGCAGGTCGAGCTGCGCGGCTGGCTCTCCACGCGCGGGCCTGCCCGAGGAGATGACCGAGGCGGTGAACAAGGGCGGCACCCGAGACGTCGACGGGGTCCGGATCACGCTGACCGACGCGAACCACTCCTCGAGCGCGTTCGTCGACGGCTCGTTCGTGTACCTCGGCGAGCCGGCCGGGGTCGTGCTCGAGCTGGAGGACGGCCTGACGCTCTACTTCGCGGGGGATACGAATGTGTTCGGCGACATGGCGCTGATCGCCCGCATCTACCGTCCCGACGTGGCGATCCTGCCGATCGGCGACCATTACACGATGGGCCCGCGGGAGGCGGCCGTCGCGGTCGAGCTGCTCGGCGTGCGGCGAGTCGTGCCCTGTCACTACGGCACCTTTCCGCTGCTCCACGGCACGCCAGAGCGGCTGCGCGAGCTCGTCGCGGCCGGTGTCGAGATTCTCGCGCCCAAGCCCGGCGAAACCGTCGAACTGTGAAGCGCGAACGCTGGTTCGGCGCGACCGGCCGCAAGGTGCCCGAGCTCGCGCTCGAAGGGACAGTCGAGCTCGAAGGGGCGCTGGTGCTCGACGACGTCGCCGACGAGAGCGCGCTGCGCGAGGCGCACGATCGGGGTACGCCCATCGTCGTCCGGGCCGTCGAGCGCGGACGAGGTCGTCCGGGCGCTCGCCCGGCCGGAGGTCGCCTCCGTGCTCGTGCGCGATCCGGCGCTGCTCGACCTCGACCTGCCCGAGCTGACCTACGGCACGACCCCCCGGTCGCCACGTACTCGATCTGCGCCTGCGACCTGGAGGCCGGGCAGTGGGGCGTGGCGACGCAGTCGAAGTTCCTGGCCGTCGGCTCGGTCGTTCCCTGGGCGGAGCCGCACGTCGGGCGCGATCGCGACCCAGTCGTACGCCAACCCGCGCTACGGCCCGGACGGTCTCGCCCTGCTGCGGGAGGGGCTCTCAGCCGCCGAGGCGATCGACCGGCTCGACGGCGGCCGATGACGACCGCGCACTCCGTCAGGTCGGGATCGTGGACGGCCTCGGCCGAGCGGCCTCGTTCACGGGCGAGGAGTGCCACGAGTGGGCGGGCGGGCGGGTCGGCACCGGCTACGCCGCGCAAGGGAACATCCTCGTCTCCGCGGCGACCGTGGATGCGCTCGCCGAGACCTTCGAGGCGACCGAGGCCGCGCCGCTCGCCGAGCGGCTGCTCGACTGTCTTGCGGCCGCGCAGGAGGCCGGCGGTGACCGGCGCGGACAGCAGTCGGCAGCGCTCCTCGTCGTCCAGCGCGACGGCGGGTACGCGGGCCTCTCCGACTCGCTCGTCGACCTTCGGATCGACGACCACGAGCAGCCGGTCGCCGAGCTGCGCAGGCTCTACGCCGCGCACCAGGCGCTCTTCGGCGTCACCCCACGCTCGCAGTGGCTCACCGTCGACGCCGAGCTGCGGACCGAGATCGAGCAGCGCCTGGCGACGCTCGGCTACGAGCGGCTGGAGGACTGGGCGGGAGTCGAGAATCTCGAGGAGCGGGTCGACGGGATGGACGCTGTCGACCCGGTCGTGCTGGCAGAGCTCCGGAGCAAGACGTGAGCGCGTACGAGATCGTGAGCCTGTCGGACGTCCCCGCCAGCGGCAACTGGCTGCCGCTGCGCCGGCAGCTCGGGGTCGGAGCGTTCGGAATCAACGCCTGGACCGCCACCGAGGCCGGTGCCGAGATCATCGGCGCCCACGACGAGGTGCCCACGGGCCACGAGGAGCTGTACCTCGTCCTCGACGGCCGCGCCACGTTCACCGTCGGTGAGGACACGTTCGAGGCGGTTCCCGGGACGATCGTGTTCGTCCGCGACCCGGCCCTCCGCCGTGGCGCCGTCGCGGAGGAGCCCGGCACGCGGATCCTGACCGTCGGGGCGAAGCAGGGTGAGGCATACCGGCCGCAGCCGTGGGAAGTGAACGCCGACATCTTCCCGCTCTTCGCAGACGGCAGGTTCGAGGAGGCGAAGGAGCGGCTCGAGGCCGCGATCGCCGAGTTTCCCGACGGCGGCGGACTCATCTACAACCTCGCGTGCGCCGAGGCCCGGCTGGGCGAGCGTGAGGCCGCTCTCGAGCACCTGGCGCGCGCGGCCGAGCTCGATCCCCGCTTCTCCGAGTTGGCGCAGGACGACTCGGACTTCGAGTCGATCAGGGACGACCCCGCCTTCCCACGACCGTGAAGATCACCGAGGTCGAGGTCGAGGGCTACGAGCGAGTAGCCAGGGCGGAGGACGAGCAGAGCGGACTGCGCGCCTTCGTCAGCATCCACTCGACGGTGCTCGGGCCGTCGATGGGCGGGATGCGCCTGTGGCCGTACGCGACGGAGGAGGAAGCGTTGACCGATGTCCTCCGGCTCTCGCGTGGGATGACGTACAAATCGGCGGTCGCGCAGACGGGCCTCGGCGGCGGCAAGTCGGTCGTGATCGCCGACCGGCAGGACAAGTCGCCGCAGCTGTTCGAGGCGATGGGCCGCTTCGTGGACACCTTCGGTGGGCGGTACATCACGGCCCAGGACGTCAACGTCGGCGTTCCCGACCTCCGCCACGTGCGACGCGCGACGCCGTTCGTGGCTGGCCTCACACGCGAGGAAGGAGGCGGCGGCGACCCCGGGCCGTACACCGCGTACGGCTGCTTCCTGGCGTTGGGAGCGGCCCTGGCGGAGGCGACCGGCAGCAGCGACTTCGCCGGCCGGAGCGTCGCCGTGCAGGGACTAGGCAGCGTCGGCTTCGGGCTCGCGCGCCGGCTCGCCGACGCCGGTGCGCGCCTCTTCGTGGCCGACATCGACGAGCGCAACGTCGCGCGCGCAGCCGAGCTGCTCGGGGCGACGGCAGTCGTCCCGGACGGTATCTACGCCGTCCCCTGCGACATCTTCGCCCCGTGCGCCCTGGGCGGCATCCTCAACGACGAGACGATCCCGCGCCTGCGCTGTGCCGTCGTGGCGGGTGCCGCCAACAACCAGCTCCTCGACGAGCAACGCCACGCAGCCGCACTGCAGGAACGCGGGATCCTCTACGCGCCCGACTACGTCGTCAACTCCGCCGGGATCATGAACGTGAGCTGCGAACTGTCCGCCGGCGGCTACGACGAGGCCGTCGCGTTGGCGCGCATCCGCACGATCCCGGAGATCATGAACGGCGTCTTCGCGCGAGCCCGCGAGCGCGGGATCACCACCCACGCTGCCGCCCAGGAGATCGCCGAGACGGCTCTGTCAGGCGTCGCCGGGCAAGCGTAGCCCGACCGCCAGCTCGCGGAATCCGGGCACCGGGTCGTACCCGGGACGGGCGACGACGAGAACAGCGCCGTGGTCGGGGCCTGCCAGCGCGTCGACGACGAGCTGGAGTCCTACCGCGAGCGCGAACGCCTTGTGCGCCTGCTCGCCGCCGAAGGGGATGAGCTCCTCGGGTTGGGCGGTGCCGGCGATCACCTCTCCCCAGGTGACCGCGCTCATCGCGACGTCCGTGACCACCGGGCGCCCGTCGCTCGACGGGATCGCGATCGCGAGCGGGCTCGTGCTCGTCAGCGGCTCGCCCCCAGCGGGGTGGGCGAGGCGGCGAGGTGAGGTCGCCGTCAACAGCGCCACGAGCTCGGCGCGCTCTGCCAGCTGCCGCACCCAGTAGCCGAGCATGCCGGTGGGGAAACACCGGCGCGCGACGACCACCCGGGCGCCGGCCGGAGGCGCCGCGACCAGGTCGTCGCAGATCGCCTGCAGGACGAGGTAGCCGAGCGCCCCGCGGCCGTCCCAGCGGTCGAGCCCCTCGGCTGCCTCGACCTTTTCGGGGCGAATGCCCGGATCGAAGGACTGGGACTCGAGCCACGCGATGCGCGCGTGCCCGTGACCGGACTTGCCACGGCGCTCGGCGTCGTCGAAGTGAGCGAACAGCGTCCGAGCCGAAGGCGTCGTCGAGGCCGAGCGCGCGCAGGCGCTCGAGCGCCTCGTCCTCGATCACAGAACGGTGAGTGCCTTGCGGATCGTGCCGCGCCGCGTGGCCTGGAGCGCCTCGGCGAGCGCGTCGATCGCCACGACCCCCTCTGCGTCCGGAGCAGCCTCGCGCCCCGGGATCCCGGCGTCGGCCGCCTCGCGCAGAGCGGGATCGAACGGCACCTGGCCGAGCAGCGGCACACCGATCTCGGCGGCCAGCCGCTCGCCGCCGCCGGAGCCGAATATCTCCTGGCCGGAGCCGACGAGCCACGACATGTTCTCGATCACGCCGACCAAGCGCATCCCCACCCGTTGGGCCATCTCGGCCGCGCGGACGGCCACCTGCTGCGCCGCCGGCTGGGGCGTCGTGACGACAAGCACCTCGGCGTGGGGAAGCAGCTGCCCGAGCGAGATGGCGACGTCGCCGGTGCCGGGCGGCATGTCGACGACGAGCGTGTCGAGCTCGCCCCAGTGGACGTCGGAGAGGAACTGCTCGAGCGCCTTGTGCAGCATCGGCCCGCGCCACATCACCGGGCTGTTGTCGTCGAGGAAGAAGCCGATCGACATCAGCTTCAGATCGCCGCGTACGGGCGGGACGATCATCCGGTCGACGACGATCGGCCGCTGGTGCACGCCGAGCATGTGCGGGATCGAGTGGCCGTAGACGTCGGCGTCGAGCACGCCCACCCGCTCGCCGCGCGCGTCGAGCGACGCGGCGAGGTTCGCGGTCAGCGTCGACTTGCCGACGCCTCCCTTGCCGGACGCGACGGCGACGACGCGCGTGCCCGGGTCGAGCGAGATCTCGCGCTCCGCGCGGCCGCCGCGCAGGCGGGTCGAGAGCGCCGCCTTCTCCTCGGGGCTCATCACGTCGAAGCGGAGCTCGACGCCGGTGACGCCGGCGACGGCGCCCACGTGTCGCTGCACCTGGTCCTGGAAGGAGCTGCGCAGCGGGCAGCCGGCGACGGTGAGCGCGATCGTGACGTCGACGCGCCCGTCGTCCTCGACGAGGACGTCGCGCACCATGTCGAGCTCGGTGACAGGCCGCTTGAGCTCGGGGTCGATGACCTGCTCGAGCGCCTTCAGGATGTCGTCGCGGTCCGGTCTCACGGTCGGTCCGAGGGTAGCACCGGCTCCGTGCTGCCTCAGCCTTCCACCGCTCAGTTGTTCACCGCACGCGTTTCAGCGTTTTTCGCACCTCGGCAGGCGCCGAAGTGCTGATGCCGCAGCGACCGCCTCGGCTCACACTGGGTCAAACGCTAGGCACGGGAGGTAGAGCAATGAACACCAGGAAGATCCTCGAGTTCGGCGGCTTCATCGCCGGCGCAGTCCTGATCGTCTTTGGCACCGTCGCGATCTGGATGGGCGCAACAGGTACGACACCGTGCGCGACAGCCTTAAGGACGAGCAGATCACCTTCGGTGACGCGAGCGATCCCGCCGTCGCCAAGTACGCCGACCAGTGGGCCGGGCAGCAGCTCACCACGGGTGAGCAGGCTCGCGCGTTCGCGCTGATCATGCGGTACCACACCCTCAACGGGGAGTGGAACCCGGAGCACCTGACGTATGCGCAGATGGGCCGCTTCCTGGCAGCGGACGACCCCAGAACGCTGCGGGGACGAGCGACGAGGCGGCGGCCCTGAAGGACGAGTCGGGCAAGCCCGTCTCGAACTCCTTCCGCAACCCGTGGGTGACAGAGACTGCGCTCACGACCGCGCTCAACATCAGCTACATGGCCGAGAACCTCGCAGTCTTCGGCTTGGTCGTCGGGTTCGCGCTGCTGCTCTCCGGCATCGGCCTCCTCATCCTCGCCTTCGCCGCCCTCGGCGGGGCGTTCAAGGAGAAGGAAGTCCATGCTCTGACCGCGGCTCCGGCCGCCGGCTGAGCAGAGGGTTCAGCTAACGGGAGGCCACACCGACCGACAAGTTGCTCCGACCTCCCGGAGCAGGAACGGAGGAGCGGCGAGAGCCGCTCCTCCGCCGTACTCTGGCCGAATGACACGCCGTGCCGAGCTGCTCTCGTTCGCGCTCTCCCTGCCGGAGGCATACGAGGACCATCCGTGGGGGAACAGGTGGCGAAGGCGGGCGGGAAGGTGTTCGCCTTCTTCGGCGGCGAAGCCGGACGGCTCGTGACCGTGAAGCTCGACGAGTCCCACGGACACGCGCTCTCGATCGACGGTGCGCGCGCCGACCGGCTACGGGCTCGGCCGCGCACGGCTGGGTGACGCGTCCCGCTGCGACGCGCCCGGTGTGACGCTCGATCTCCTCCGCGACTGGGTCGAGGAGAGCTACCGGATCGTCGCGCCGAAGCGGCTCGTGGCCGAGCTGGACGCGTCAGGCGGCGCACTGAGCCGCAGCGCCGCGGCGAGCTCGGCGCAGCGCTCGGCCGTCGCAGCCGCGACGACCCGCGAGCGCTGACCGAGGTCGAGCGGGGCAGCGTCGAACGGGGGTGCGTCGGGCAGCTCGATCGCCAGACCCTGCTCGCGCACGAGCAGCTGCGCAGCCGCGATGTCCACCGACCGTGCCGCCTTCAGCGAGCACACCGCGTCGACGCGTCCCGACGCGAGCTGGCAGAGCGAGAGCGCGAGCGACCCCATCACGCGCAGCCGCTGCGCCAACGGCTCGACCGCGGCGATGCTGGCCGCGATCGTCGCGCTCGTCGTCCCTTCGAAGGCGAGGATCTCGATCGGGTCCTTCGGGCCGACGCCGCCGAGCGGCTCGCCGTTGAGCCGAGCACCGCGCCCGCGTTCTGCCGTCCACTCTTCGCCGGTGCCGAAGTCGTAGACGTAGCCGAAGACGACATCACCCATCGCCGGCCCGTCGGCGACGGCGAGCGAGAGCGAGAAGAACGGAATGCCGCGCTTCGCGTTGACCGAGCCGTCGATCGGATCGACGACGACGCGCCACGGGCCGCCTGTGCCGAACGCGCGCTCGCCGAGCTCCTCGGAGACGAGCGTGAAGCCCTCGGTCAGCCGCTCCAGCCGCGCGACGATGGCGGCCTCGGCGCCGGCGTCGATCGCGGTCGTGTCGTCGCCGCCTTCGCCCGCCCGCAGGACGGGCTCGCGCTCGACGCGCGTGGGCAGGTCGCGGAGGACGCCGCGGATGTCCTCGACGGAGGCACGCGCCAGCTCGAGCCAGGGCTTCACGGTTCGAGCCCGAGGAAGAGGAGGCCCGAGAGCAGCTTGGGAAAGAAGTACGTCGTCTTCTGCGGCAGTACCTCGCCGCGACGGGCACGAGTGAAGACATCCTCGATGCGCGTCGGCCGGAGCAGGAAGGCGATCTCCGCCTCGCCGCGGTCGACGCGCGCGACGGCTTCCTCCGAGTCCGGCGTGTAGCCGATCCCGTCGTGGCCGAAGCGGTCGACGAGCTCGACGTCGAGCTCTCCGGCTGCTCCGGCGACCAGTGCCGCCCGCCCGGCGCGGTAGACGACCGCGGCGGAGCGCTCGTACGGAAGCGCGGCCAGCCGCGCCAGCGCCTCGTCCAGTGAGCCGGCAGCCTCCCCGTCCACGTCCAGCTCGGGACGGCGGGCGAAGACCCGGTGCGTGGGGAAGATCTCGAGACCGGGGTCGGAGGTCGAGACCAACACCGCAAGCAGCCGGGCGCTCTCGGGCGTCCCCTGCTCGGCGATGGAAGGCGAGCGCGGTCTCGTAGCGGTGATGGCCGTCGGCGATCAGAAGCTGGCGCTCGGCGAAGAACTCCGTCACACCTTCGGGATTGTCAACCCGCCAGAGGCGGGAGCCCTCCACGGCGAGATCCGGATCGCGGGCGGGACGGGGGAGCGGCGCAGCCCCGTCGTAGAGCAGGAAAATCGGCTCGAGCTGAGCACGCGCAGCCCGCAGCAGCCGGAGCCGGCTCTCCTTCGGGGCGGCGTGCGTACGCTCGTGGGGCAGGACGACGCCGGTTTCGTACGGCTCGGCACGGAGCGAGCCGACGATGCCGAACCGCGTCCGCGCGACGCCGTCGGGCCCGACGTAGTCTTGTTCGAGCGCCCAGACCGCGGGCCCCTGCTCGCGGACGAGCACCCCCTCGTCGAGCCAGGTGCGAAAGCGCCTGCCCGCCTCCTGCTCCGACTCGCCCAGGGTCAGGTGGGCCACGTTGTGAGGGTCACGCTCCAGCAGCGTCTGTCCGCTCCTCCGCGGAGACCACGTCGTACGGTGGCGCGACCACGTCGGCGGACGGGCGCGCATACCTGATCGCGCGAAACGGAGCCACGTCGGCCATGGCGCGAGCGTACTTTGCTGGGGCAGTCGCAGATCCGCTCCCCCGCGGATCCGCGACGCCCAAAATCCCTGAAGGCGTCCGCTTCGCGGCCGCTGGCGCAACGACGCATCAAGCCTCCAGGCCCGGGCAATAGACTCGGCTCCGTGACGACGATCTCCGAGCTCGAGGCCGACCGTACGGTCGATGCGGTCTTCGGGGTCGCGCGCAAGCGCCGTCTGAAGACGCGAGGAGGTGCGCCGTACCTCGCGCTCGAGCTCGTCGACCCGAGCGGCAGTGTGGAGGCGCGCGTCTGGAGCGACGTCGACCTGCTCGACCGGCGCTTCGCGGAGGGCGACGCAGTGCGCGTCCTCGGTCGCGTCGAGCGATTCGGAGGGAAGCTGCAGGTGCAGGTCAGGGACGTCGAGCCGGTGGCGGGCGCCGATCCGGCGGCGCTTGCGCCCGCCATGCGCCGCGACGCCGACGAGCTCGACGGCTTCCTCGAGTTCCTCGCGGCGGAGATCGCGCACCCCGGCCTCGGCGGCGTCGTCGGCTCGCTGCTCGGCGACAGTGACCTGCGGACGGCGTTCCGCGCCCTCCCTGCCGCGGGTTCCGACGGCCACCACGGCTATGCGGGTGGACTGCTCGAGCACACCGTCGGAGTCGCGACGCTCTGCCGCGAGACGGCCCAGCTCCACCAGCGCCTGCGCGCCGACCTGCTGCTCGCCGCTGCGCTCCTGCACGACGTCGGCCGCACGCACGAGCTCGAGCCGGGCCCGGGGTTCCGCCGCACCGAGGAAGGGCGGCTCCTCGGCCACGTCCATCTCGGGCTCCGCGCGATCGAGGAGCGCGCCAGCGCGCTCGAGCCGGCCGTTCGCGCCGAGCTGCTGCACGCCGTCGCGGTCCATCACGACCGCCAGGCCGCACGGACGGCGGAGGCGGCCGTCCTCTACCACGCGAACCAGCTCGACGCCCAGGCGGCGACCAGGCCCGTCGGCGACGACTAAACGCCCATGCCGATCCTGCTCGCCCTCGGGGCCAGTGTCGCCTGGGGCGCAGGCGACTTCCTCGGTGGCCGGGCGTCACGCGTCCTGCACGTCCTCACGGTGCTCGCCGTCTCGCAGCTCGTCGGGCTCGGCGCCGTGCTCACGTGGGGGGTGCTCTCCGGCGATAACGTGCCCGCCGCAGCCGAGCTCGCTCCGGCCGTGGGCGCGGGCGTCGGAGGCGCGATCGGCCTGGCTGCGCTCTACCGCGGGATGGCGATCGGAGCGATGGGCGTGGTCGCCCCGATCTCGGCCCTCTCGCCGATCGTGCCGCTGGTGATCGGGATCGCGAGCGGCGAACGCCCTTCGCCGCTGCAGCTCACAGGGATCGCCGTCGCGCTCGCCGGGGTGACGGTGCTCTCGCGAGAGCCCGGGGCCCGCCGCACGGCAGCCGGCGCGGGGCTCGCGCTCGTCGCCGCCGCCGGCTTCGGCGCGTACTTCGTCTTCCTCGACGCGGCCGCGGAGGCGAGCGTGCCCTGGGCGGTGACCGTTGCACGGGCGACCTCGGTGGCGATCGCCGTCGTGGCAGCGGTGCGGCTCTCGGCGCCGCTGCGCCCGCCCCGGCGGCTGCTGCCCGTGCTGGTCGCGATCGGCCTCGCCGACGTCGGTGCCAACGTGCTCTTCGGCCTCGCCTCCACCCGAGACTTGCTCGCCGTCGTCGCCGTGCTCGCCTCGCTCTATCCGGTCGTCACGGTCGTGCTCGCGCGACTCGTTCTGGGAGAGCGGCTGGCGGCGTCTCAGCGCCTCGGCGGCGCGGCCGCGATCGGGGGCGCCGCCCTGGTCGCTGTGGGTTGACCAGCCGGAATCCGGGGTATGCGGGCTAGCGTGCGGCATTCGAGTCGAGACAGTGCCGCCGCAGCGGCACGGGGAGAGGTACGCGAATGAAGCGATTCCTGCTCGCGGCGCTCGTCGCCGCAACGGCGGCCCTCGTGATGGCCGCGACACCTGCGTGGGCTGCGCTCAGCCCGCCCCCGGCATTCAGCGAGAACGTCGACGTCAACGTCGTCTTCGTCGGGATGGCGCCGACGAGCCTCGCCGGACTGCCGGCCAGCTCGTCACCGAAGACCCGCAGCAAGCTCTTCTACGGGCTCACCAGCGAGGCGCAGCTGGGAATCACCTACAACTACGCCTACACGAGCTACGACACTGCGGCGCCCTGGGAGGACCAGTTCTTCGCCTACCTGACCAGCATCGCCACGGCGAAGCCGCGGACACTCTTCCAGGACCAGTACAACGCCCAGGCAGGCGCACGCGACGTCGGCCAGAACCACTGGATCGACGCGCCGTCGGTCGAGAAATGGCTCATCGCCCACCCGCCGGCCGGCGTCGACACGACCAAGCCGACGATGTTCTTCGTCAACTGGTGGGGTCGTACCGCGCCCAGCCCGTTCATCGACCACGTCTACACGAAGCTCGGGGAGCCGGATCCCGACACCGGGAACGACTTCGGGCTCGTCCGCGAATCGCGCAAGATCGTCGCGTGGGGCGGCACGACGCCCGACGACGAGGAGACCGGCTACGGCGGCTCGACCGCCCACCGCGTCTGGTTCTACGACCTTTCTGCCGGGCCCGAGACCTGGGCCGGCAGCTACGAGGTCACGAATCAGGACATCGACGGGGACGGGGTCAAGGACTACCGGATCCCGAACATCTGGGAGTACTCGGGCTCGCCGCTCGCGTACAACCATCCGGGCTACGGCTCGGAGACGCTCGAGAACGACCTGAAGAAGGTCGTCCGCTACGTCGGGCTCGACCTGCTCTTCACGACGCTCGCCGCTGTATCCGCCGTACTTCACAGCCGAACAGGCTGCCGGGCTCGGTGCAGTTCGACGTGAACACGGTCGAGGGGTGGAACCAGGTCGACGGCTCCGCCGCGTTCATCAAGCCTGATCTCTTCCTGCAGGAGGAAAAGGAGCTGCCGTCGGGCTTCGAGTCGACGTTGACGGCCGAGTACGAGGACATCAAGTTCGACGGTGACTGGAACCGCTGCTACAAGCAGTTCGTCGCCGACAAGGTCTGCTACAACGACCTCCATCCCGTCTACCAGCTCTTCGGCGGGTTCGTCAACATCTTCCTCGTTTCGGCGCGGAACATGGGGTCGTTCCTCGACGGCGACGCTCCCTACGAGGCAGCCCTCGTCAACTGGTCGATCGGCGCGCCGCCGAAATCGCCTGGCTTCCTTGGCTTCGCCGACGACAACTGGCTCAACGGGACCCAGAGCGGCATCTTCAGCTTCGTCTACCCGGCCGCGGTCGCATCCGGCTACGGGCTGACGACGACGATGATCCACGAGTACGGGCATCACTCGTCGATGAGCCACCCGCACGACGGCCTCGACGCTGCCAGTGGTGTCGACTTCGAGCCGACCGGCGACTTCTACTACGCCTGGCTCGGCGACGAGTCGAACTCGATGATGAGCTACATCGACCTGAACTGGGACTTCAGCCAGTTCGACCGCGACAACTCGGCGCGGCACCACGCGGCCGGCTACGCGAAGATCGCGAACAACCTGGCCGCCACCGTTCCGGGTGACCCCGGCGGCAAGATCACCTCCGCCAACTCGCACATCTCGTTGGCGCAGATGGCGTTCGCGACGCACCAGTACGGGACCGCGCTGACCCAGGCGCGGCTTGCGTACGAGGACGTCGCGGCAGCCGCAGCGCTCGCCGGCGTCCCGGTCAACGTGCTGCAGCCCAGCACGTGGACGGTGATCGGGCCGGTGAAGAACGGGAACGGTCCGAACAGCAAGGGCGCGAAGGGCGCCAAGGACCTCGACGAGAAGGCGAACGTCAAGCGGATGTTCTCGCCGTAGAGGCATCGCGAGAAAGCCGAACCACCGCGAGGGCCCCGTTCGGGGCCCTCGCTACACGTTGAAGCGCACGTTGAGCACGTCGCCGTCGCGCACGACGTAGCCCTTGCCCTCCAGGCGCTGGAGGCCCCTCCGCGCCGCCTCGGCGTGCGAGCCCGCCTCGACCAGGTCGTCCCAGCGAATGACCTCGCAGCGGATGAAGCCGCGGGCGATGTCGGAATGGATTTCGGCCGACGCGTCGAGCGCCGTTTGTCCGTCCCGCAGCGTCCAGGCGCGCGTTTCCTTGTCGCTGGCCGTGAAGAAGGTGATCAACCCCAGAGCGTCCTTCAGCCGCCGAACAACCTCGTCGAGCGCGGAGAGGCCGTCCCGAAACGCGGCCGCCTCCTCCTCCGGAAGCTCGGCGAGCTCGGTCTCGAGTGCCAGGTCGATCCCCCGCGGGCCGTTTTCGATCGCGAGCAGCGGCATCGTCGTCAGCGGCTCGAGCTCAGCGGGCAGCTCTCGCGCCCACCCGGCCAGCGACTCGCCGGCCTCGAGCTGGGCGAGCACCTCCTGGAGCGCCTCCACCTCCCGGCGCAGCTGCGGGTCGCCGGACTTTGCCTGCTTCTCGACGCGTTCGAGCCGGCGCTCGACGTGGTCGCGGTCGGCGACGAGCAGCTCGAGCGCAAGGGTCTCGAGCGCGTCGCTTGGATCGGCGTCCGGCGAGAAGCCGTCGAGGACGGCGAGCAGCGCGTCGACCTGCCGTAGGTTGCCGAGGAGCTGCGGCCCGGTGCCCGGCACGTCGACGACCCGGATCGCCGCAGGCGTGACCTTGCGCGTCTTGACGATCTGCGCGACCTTCCCCAACCGCTCGTCAGGTATCGCGGCCATCCCCACGTTCGGCTTCTCCGTGACGGAGGCGTACGCGGTGATCTCCGCGCCGGCACGCGTGAGTGCGTTGAAGAGTGTCGTCTTGCCGGCGTTCGGCAGCCCGACGATCCCGACCTCGAGCGACATCGCCGCAGGCTACTTCCAGCGACGCAGTCGCGAATCCACTCGTCGCGATCCGCGACGTGTACGAGCCCTGAAGGCGTCCGCTTCGCGACAGCCGGCCCAACGATTTCACATCGGGCCTCTCGTAGCGCCCGGCGGTGCCTCCTACGTCGCGCCGAAGCCGACCTTGGCGTCGCGGGCGAAACGCTTGACGTACAGCACCCGCGGCAGCACGACCGAGATGCGTGCGTCGTCGGTGTCGAGCTGGAAGGTGCCCTGCGAGGTCGCCGCCACCGCCCGCTCGAGCGCGTCGGCGTTCTCGGGCGGGACATTGGCAGCGAGGATCTGGCCGCCGTCGAACGCGAGCTCGACCCGGACCCACTCGACGTCAGCCATGCGCTACCACCTCCGTGAGGACGCCGTGCACGGCGTCGGGATGGACAAATGCAACCTCCAGGCCGAAGAGGCCCGGCCTCGGCTCGTCGTCGACGAGCTCGGCACCCGCGGCGGCGAGCTCGCCAACCGCGGCAGCGATGTCCTCGACCTCGTAGGCGACGTGATGCATACCGGGTCCGCGCCTGGCGAGGAAGCGGCCGACCGGCGTGTCGTCTCCGGTCGGAGACAAGAGCTCGACCCGGCTCTCGCCGACGAGCACCGCCGCCGCTTCGACCCCCTGGTCGAGGACGCGCGCGCGGTGCTCGACCCGGGCGGCGAACAGCCGCTCATAGGTCGCGATTGCCTCGTCGAGGTCGGTGACGGCGACACCGAGGTGGTGGATCCCGCGCAACTCCACGCCGGCGATGCTACTTCCCGGCCGCGGCGCGCTGCGGTGCAAGCACCTCGTCGACGAGACCGTAGGCCACCGCCTCCTCCGGGGTCATGAAGCGGTCGCGGTCGATGTCTTGGAGCACCTGCTCCTCGGAATGGCCCGTGTGCCGCGCGATGATCTCTGCCATCTGGCGCGTGGTCGCTGCCACTTCGCGGGCAGCGATCTGCACGTCGGCGGGTGCACCCCGGAAGCCGGCCGATCCCTGATGGATCATCAGCTTGGCGTTGGGCAGCACGAAGCGTTTTCCCTGCGCCCCGCCGGCGACGATCATCGCGGCAGCCGACATCCCCATGCCGAAGCAGATCGTCCTCACATCGGGCGGCACGTGTTGCATCGCGTCGTAGATCGCGAGCCCGGCGTAGACCGAGCCGCCGGGAGAGTTGACGTAGATGCTGATGTCAGCCTCGGGATCCTCGGCCGCCAGGAAGAGCAGCTGCGCGACGATGATGTTGGCGATGTCGTCGTCGATCTCCCGCCCGAGGAAGACGATGCGCTCTCGGAGCAGGCGCGAGTAGATGTCGAACGCGCGCTCCAGCCGCCCGTCGGCTTCGACCACCGTAGGAATCAGAGGCACAGCGGCCTCCTGCCTGCCTGCTAACGTGCAACCCATCGGTTGCCTGAGTATACGCAACCAGGAGGTTGCGCGTTGGAGATCAGACGAGAGATCGTGCTCCCGGCTCCGCGAGACGAGGTCTGGGAAGCGCTGACGCAGTCGGAGCGGCTCGAGGACTGGTTCGCGAACGAGGTCGAGCTGGACCCGCGCCCGGGCGGCAGTGGATTGTTCCGGTGGGACAACGGCGAGGAGAAGCGCGCCGTGGTCGAGTCGGTCGAGCCGGAGGAGCGGCTGGTGCTGCGCTGGGACGACGACGGGAGGGTCGACTTGCGCCTCGAGGACGACGACGCGGGAACGCGCGTCGTCGTCAGGGAGACGTCGCCCGAGTGGAGCGCGGCGCTGTCGCTCTACGCTCTGGCAGCGTGCGCGACCGTCTAGGACCGCTCTTCTCCGCGCTCGCGGACCCGCACCGGCGCTACGTCGTCGAGACGCTGGCGAGCCGAGGAGCGGCGACGGCGACGCAGCTCGCCGCCGAGCTGCCTGTCACCAGGCAGGCGGTGACCAAGCACCTCGCCGCACTGCGCCAGGCCGGCCTCGTTCACGCGGAACGCCGCGGCAGGGAGACGCGCTACGAGCTCGACCTCGCTCCGCTCGGGGATGCGGCCGGTTGGATCGAGCGGATCGGCGGCCGGTGGGACGAACGGCTCGAAGCGCTCTCCCGGCACGTCGCGAAGCCCGCGCGACGCTGATCGATCGAGCTGGAGCTTCAGCAGAGGCCCGCGGCCGCGAAGCGGCCGCCTTCAGGGATTGTCGCGTCTCGGGTTCGCGCAAGCGAATCCGAGACTGCGGGGCTAGTCGGTGCCGGGCTCCGCCCGGCCCTGGTTCACTCGACCGCGCGCTCGAGCGCGCGGACCGTTCCGACGGTCTCGGAGGCCCGCGACTCGGTGTCGATATCGGAGAGGAGCGCTTTCAGTTCGTCGCCGTCGATCGTCTCCTTCTCGAGCAGGGCGGCGGCGACGCGGTCGAGCGCCCGGCGGTGCTTCGTCAGCAGCCGCTGCGCCTCTTCGAAGGCGTGGTCCGTGAGGCGCGCCTGCTCGCTGTCGCGCATGCGCTTCGTCTCCTCGGACAGCGCGTAGTTGTCGGCGCGCATCGTGCGTGCGGGGGCGATCTCCGACATGCCGAACTCGAACACCATCTTGCGGGCGATCTCGGTCACCTTCTCGAGATCGTTCGAAGCACCGTTCGTGACCCGCCCGAAGACGATCTGCTCTGCCGCACGCCCGGCGAGCGCGACCTTCATCACGTCGACGAGCTCCTCCTTCGTGTGGAGGTAACGGTCCTCGGTGGGCAGGTAGTAGGCGAGCCCGAGCGAGTCGCCGCGACCGACGATCGTCACCTTCTGGATCGGCATCAGGTCGCCCATCAGGTGCGACATCAGCGCGTGCCCGCCCTCGTGGTAGGCGAGGATGCGCTTCTCCTTCTCGGTCACGATCCGGCGCTTCTGCAACCCGGTGAGGACACGCTCCATCGCGGCCTCGAAGTCGACCTGGCGGATGTACTGCTGGTTCTGGCGCGCGGCGACGATGGCCGCCTCGTTGCAGATGTTCGCCAGGTCGGCGCCGGTCAGGCCCGCGGTGCGGCGGGCGAGCAGCGTGACATCGACGTCGGCGGCCAGCGGCTTGGAGCGCGTGTGCACGCGGAAGATCTCCTCGCGGCCGGCGAGGTCCGGCGCGGTGACGTTCACCTGCCGGTCGAAGCGGCCCGGCCGGAGCAGCGCCGGGTCGAGGTCCTGCAGCCGGTTGGACGCGCCCATCACGACTACGTCGTCGCCGCCCGCGAAGCCGTCGAGCTCGACGAGCAGCTGATTCAGCGTCTGGTCGTGCTCACGGTTGAAGCCGCTGCCCTGGCGGGCCATGCCGACCGCGTCGAGCTCGTCGATGAACACGATTGCGGGCGCGTTCTTGCGGGCCTCGTCGAACAGCTTGCGGATGCGGGCCGCGCCGAGGCCCGCGAACATCTCGACGAACGCGGACGCGCTCGAGGAGTAGAAGTTCGCCCCCGACTCGGAGGCAACGGCCTTCGCGATCAGCGTCTTCCCCGTTCCCGGTGGCCCGTACAGGAGGATGCCCTTGGGCACTCGCGCCCCCAGCCGCTCGAAGCGCTTGCGGTCGCGAAGGAACTCGACGACCTCCATGAGCTCCTCCTTCGCCTCGTCCAAACCGGCCACGTCCGCCCAGGAGACCGGGGCGGACACGTCCCTGTCGACGGCCGCCGACTTGACGCGGGGCATGTACTGGATCGTCCGCCAGAGCAGGAAGACGATCACGATGAAGAGGAGAATCGGGAGCCACGTGAGGATGAAGGGGGCGATGTCGTCCGGCGACTGCGGGTACGTGACCACGCACTCACTATCGTCAGGCGCAGGGGAACTGCAAGGCTTGTCTGGCCGCGCAGACCGGAATCCGCATATGCGGATTCCGGTCGCGCGACACCCCTAAAGCGCGGCCGCGGAGCGGCCGCTCGCCGCACCGATGACACATCAAGGGCAACGAGCTGCGCAAGTCGACACCCTTGGAGGCGGCCGCTGTCGTGGTCGTAGGCGCTTTGGTGTAGGCGCTTTCGTGCGATAAAGGGCCCGGCACCGGGTCGCTTGAGCTAGCGTCGGCGGTAGCCTGCGCTCGTGCTGCGCGAGCTGCCGCTGCCCGCCCACTACGCCGGCGACCGCGTCGCCGAGGTGTGGCGAGTCGACTACGAAGCCCGGTTCGCCGAAGGCACCGCCTGGGCGGAGGAGCACGGCGTCGCGGCGGCAGCACGAGACCGCTTCAGGACCTGCCTGCTGCTCGTCGACGTGCAGAACACGTTCTGCACGCCCGGCTTCGAGCTCTTCGTCGCCGGGCGCTCGGGCACCGGCGCGCTCGAGGACAACACGCGCCTGTGCGAGTTCCTCTACAGGAACCTGCCGTCCCTGACGCAGGTCGTCGCGACGCTCGACACCCACCAGGCGTTCCAGATCTTCCACGCCCCGTTCCTGGTCGACCCGGAGGGTCGGCATCCGGATCCCTTCACGCTCGTCTCCGCCGAGGACGTAACGTCGGGCCACTGGCGGGTCGACGAACTGGCGGCCGAGACGCTCGGTGTCGATCCGGGGTATGCGCAGGAGCACCTCATCGCCTACACCCGCGCACTTGCCGAGGGAGGAAAGTACGACCTCACCGTCTGGCCGTTCCACGCCATGCTCGGCGGGATCGGGCACGCGCTCGTCAGCGCCGTGGAGGAGGCGGTCTTCTTCCACACGGCCGCTCGGCGCAGCCAGCCCCTGTTCGAGACGAAGGGCGCAGAACGCCCTGACGGAGCACTACTCGGCGCTCGGGCCCGAGGTGCTCACCGACGCCGAGGGAGAGCCGCTCGGGACGCGAAACACGGCCCTGATCGAGCGGCTGCTCACCTACGACGCCGTGATCGTCGCCGGTCAGGCGAAGAGCCATTGCGTCGCCTGGACGGTCGACGACCTGATCCGCGACCCGACCGTCCGAGAGCGCGGCCTGCTCGGACGGCTCTACCTGCTCGAGGACTGCACCTCACCGGTCGTCGTTCCCGGTGCCGTCGACTACACGGACGACGCCGACGCCGCCTTCGCCCGCTTCGCCGAGGCCGGCGTCCACGTCGTCCGCTCGACCGAGCCGATGGCCTCCTGGCCCGGAGCGATGGCGGCAACCGCAGCCGCGACTCGTAGAGGCAGTCCGCGCGCGGATCCGGTCTGCGCAGCCGGATCGCCCCTCGACTCGAGCCGCGGATTCGGCCGGAAGCGGCGACCGACCTTCGCCGCATCGTGCCCGTCCACCAGCACGATGTCGGCGGTGTAGTCGTTCTCGCCACGGATCAACGAGGATCCGACGCCGTAGGCGTCGACCGGGACGCCTAGCTGCTCGAACGCCTGAATCTTCTCGACGGTGAACCCGCCCGACGCGACGATCTTCACGCGCTCGTAGCCGTTCGTGTCGAGCGCGTCGCGCACCTTGCGGACGAGTCGCTCGTTCACGCCGCGCGGGTCGAAGTCGCCCAGCTCACCCCAGAGCGAGCGGTCGACGAGCTGGCCGGAGGTATCGAGCCGAACGCCCCAGAGACGCGGCCCGAGCGCACGGGCGACCTCGAGAGCGGTTCGCACCGAGTCGTTCTCGAAGTCGACGAGCACCGTGATGTTGAAGTCGTCCGTCGCCCACTCGGCGAACTTGGTCGCCGCGAGCACGGTGTTGCCGCCGTACGCGGCGATCAGCGCGTGCGGCACGGTGCCGACGCCCCGGCCGCCCCACCAGGACGCCTGCGCGTCCGACGTGACGCCGACCGGCGCGCCGAGCATTGCGCCCGCGACATAGGCCGCGTACCCGTCCCCGGTCTGCACTCGGTGGTGGTCGTGCCTCGCGGCCATGAAGATGATCGGCTTGCCGTTCGCCGCCTCGAGCACGCGCGAGACGTTCGTGGCGATCAGGGTGCGACGGGCGAGCACGCCGAGGTACACGGTCTCGAGGTGGGCGAACAGCGTGTAGTCGCCCTCGATCGTCATCACCGTCTCCCACGGCTCGATCCGGTCTCCGTCGTGGAGCGCGTGGACGGTGAGCTCGTCCCAACCGTGTGAGCAGAGCTTGAGGACCGCGATCGACTCGTCCATGCCGCCGAGCATCGCGCCGTGCCGCTGGAAGACCTGCATCACGACGCGTGGATGCTTCTCGTCCGCGAGCAAGGCCGACCGGGTGTGGTTGAAGTACGCGTCGGTGTAGTGGCCGTCGCGCATCTTCTCCACCGGCAGCTCGAAGATCTCGGGAGGAAGCCGGCGGCCGCGAACCCGCGCGGGAGCGCTCATAGGCCGGCGACGCTCATGCTGCCTTGGCCTCCAGCTCGAGGCAGGCGGCAAGGGCAGCCTCGGCGACCTCGAGCTGCGCGGCCGAGGGATCCTCCGTCGAAAGACGGCGTTGCAGCTCGTGTCCGGGGCGGGAGAGCGCCCGCGCGAGTGGATGCCGCGGGTTGCGGCTCATCCAGCCGAAGACCTCGACCGACGCGCCGACGGCGCCGAGCGCTCCGGCCAGGCGGGCGGCCGGTCGCGCGGTGGGAGGAGCCTTCGCCGCGAGGGTGGCGGCGGCCGCGCTCAGCACGAGCAGCGGGCCGACGAGGTGTGAGCCGCAGCGGTCGTGCTCCTTCGCCGCCGGGCCGTCCTGCTCGTAGCTCCCGATCGAGACGTGCTCGGCGCCGTGATAGCCCGCCAGCTCGCCGCCACGCAGGGCGAGCGCCGCAGGCACGAGCGAGGCGAGCGCGACGACTGCCTCGCGCGCGCCGGTCGAGAGGGTCGAGCGGCGCGCCGCAGCTCCGATCGTCGAGCCGACCGCGACCGCCGCCAGCACTCCCGGCCGCTCGAACGCGAAACGGGCCTCGGGCAGCCGGCGGCGCAGCTCCGGCAGCAGCGCAAAGGCTTCGGCCAGACGCAACGGCCCGCGCAGGAACGGCGTCTGCACGCCTGGGGCCAGGCGCGGCTTGGGGCCCGACGCAACGCGGATCGAGCCGTCGGGCGCTCGCACGGCGCACCCCCAGGACGTCGGTCCGTGCACGAGCACTCCGTTGGCAAGAGCCATCCCGCCGAGGCGAAGCTTCTCCATCGCTCAGAGGGTAGCGGCGCGGCGCAGGGCCGCCTGCAGCTCGTCTGCGGCAGGCCCGCGACCGAGCACGCGTCCGTCGACGGCGGCGACCGGCAGCACCTCGCGCACCGACGAGGATGTGAACGCCTCGTCGGCGGAAAGCAGCTCGTCGAGCGGGTAAGCGCCCTCCTCGACGTCGTACCCGAGCCCCGGCGCGAGCTCGAGGAGCGCTGCCCGCGTTTCGCCGGCGAGGATGCCGAGGTCGAGCGACGGCGTGACGAGAACCCTGTCGCGCCGCCACCAGACGTTCGTCACCGGCCCCTCGAGCACGACGCCGTCAGCGTCGACGAACACCGCGTCATCGGCACCGCGCCTTCTTGCCTCGGCCTCCGCCGCGAGATGAACCGCGTAGCTCGTGGATTTCGTCCCGGCGAGCAGCCAGGGCGTCGAACGGCGCGGGTACAGAAGCGAAACCAGCCCTTGCCCGCGCTCTCGCTGGTCGTCGATCCACGCCGGGACGGCGGAGACGAGGGCCAGCGCCAGCGGTTCCTCCGCTCCGGCCGGCCCCGGCGTCCAGTAGAGCCGGAGCACGGAGTCGGGCGCACCGGCCCGCTCGAGCGCGAGCCTGGCGAGACGCTCGACCTCGGCGCTGTCCGGCGTCGGCAGGCCGAGGCTCGCGGCCGAGCGCGCCAGCCGACCGAGGTGCTGGGCGAGTCGGAAGGGACGCCCGTCGTAGACGCGTAGCGTCTCGAACGCCGCGTGGCCGCGCAGGAAGCCCTCGTCGTCGGCGGCCAAAACCGGCTCGGCAGGATCGACCAGCCCGCGCCCCGAGACAGCTACCGCCAGCGGCCGGGTGCTCACTGCCGCACCGCACGGCCGAGCACGGGTTCGGACAGAGGAGCCCCGATCGCGTCGAGCAGCGGGCGCGCCTTCGCGAGCGACTCCTCCACCTCACCGGCAGGGTCGGAGTCCCAGACGATGCCGCCGCCGACCCACAGGTGAACCCGCCCCGCCGCTACCGCGAAGGTACGGATCGTCAACGCGAGCTCGAGGTCGCCGTTTCCCCGGACCCGGCCGAGCGCCCCCATCGACGCGCCGCGCCCGACCGGCTCGAGCGCCGCGATGTGGTCGACTGCAGCGATCTTCGGCGCACCCGTTACGGAGCCGCCCGGAAACGTCGCCTCGAGCAACTCGGCGAGCCCAACTCCCTCGCGCAGCTCCCCCTCGACGGTGGAGACCATGTGCTCGACGCCGGCGAGCGGACGCGTCGCCATCAACTGCGGCCAGCGGATGCTGCCGGGCTCGCAGACGCGCGAGAGGTCGTTGCGTTCGAGGTCGACGATCATCACGTGCTCCGCGGTGTCCTTGGCCGATTCGCGAAGCTCGTCGCCGCGGCCCGCCGGGCGCGTTCCCTTGATCGGCTTCGTCCAGACCCGGCGGCCGCGGCGGGCGAGGAAGAGCTCGGGCGAAGCCGACACGATCGTCCAGCCGTCGCCCCGGAACGGCTCGGGCACGAGCGGAGCGAAGCGCTGGAGCGGTCCCGCGAGCGCGCTCGGATCGCCTTCGAACGGCGCGGAGAGGTGTTGGACGAGGTTGACCTGGTAGACGTCCCCGCGCGCGATCGCTCGCTGCACCTCCTCCACCGCCGCCGCGTGCTCGGCCTCCGCCCAGGTCCTCCGCCACTAGCCGACGCGGTAGTCCGGAGCCGGCGTTGATTCAACACGAGGCGGCTCGCGCAGGATGCACGCTGCGAGCGGCAGCGGGCATGGCTCGGGCGGAGCGGGCGCGCGGTCACGCCGAATCGCCTGCGAGAGCCCGTAGCCGAGGTACAGATCGGCCTCGAGCGCCTCGCCGCCCGGCGCGAAGAAGCCGTGACCGCGCAGCCAGTCCTCGATCCGGCCGAACGCGTTCTCCCACGCGGACAGCTCGAGCGAGCGCTCCTCACGCAAGGTGGGTGGCCGCGTAGCGGAGCGCCTCGACCCCGTCCTCCAGGTCGTCGACGCGCACGCGTTCGTCCGCGGAGTGGATCAGCCGCGCGGCGAGCTCGGGATCCATCGCCCGCAGCGGGAAAAAGCCATACGCCACCGTCCCGAAGGCGTCGCGCAGCCAGTGGCTGTCGGTGAAGCCGGCGCACGCGAGCGGCGCCAGCCGAGCACCGGGCTCGAGCTCCTGCACGAAGCCGTCGAGCGCATGCCAGAGCGGAGTATCGAGGGGCGAGCGTGTCCCGCCGAAGCGCTCGATCCATTCGAGCTCGTAGTCGCCGCCGTCGAGGGCGGCCCGGATCAGCGGCTCGGCGTCCTCCGGCGTGCGGCCGGGCAGAAGGCGGCAATCGACCGTCACCTCGCACACGGCCGGGATCACGTTTCGCTTCCGCGAGGCCTGGATCATCGTCGGCGAGACGGTGAGGGAGAGCAGCGGCTCGACCAGTTCGGCGGCGAGCGGGTGTACGTCCCTCGCACGGGCAAGCGCGTCTTCGGGCGCAGGCAGCTCGCCGAGGATGAGCTCGAGGAAGCGTTCCACCTCGGGAATCAGCTCCGGCGCCGGAGCGAGGGCGCCCAGTGCATCGAGGTAGCGCGCCGTCTTGACGAGAGCGTTGTCGGCGATTCCCGGCTGCGAGGCATGGCCGCTGCGGCCGTGCACGCGAAGGAGAAACGGAGCCGACATCTTCTCGGCGACCGCGCAGAGGTAGAGGGCACGCCCGTCGAGGACCAGCCGCTCGCCGCCGCCTTCGTTGATCGCAAAGTCGCAGCGGACCGCGTCGGGATGCTCCTTGACGAGCCACTCGAGCCCGAAGCCGTCTCCGACCTCCTCGTCGGCGGTGGCCACGAAGAGAAGGTCGCCGGGCGGCCGGAATCCTTCCCGCCAGAGCGACGCGAAGGCGACGGCGTTTGCCGCCACCTGGTCCTTCATGTCGAGGGCGCCCCGGCCCCAGATCTCGCCCTCGGCGAGGTCGCCTGACCATGGATCGCGCTGCCATTCGTCGGGGTCGGCGAGCACGGTGTCGGTGTGGCAGAGGAACGCCAGGGAGGGCCCGTCCCCACCCGGGAGCCGGGCGACGACGTTCGCTCGCTCCGGCACCTTCGCGATCAGCTCGCAGGGGATGTCGTTCGACGCGAGGTAGCGGCGGAGCACGTCCGCCGCGCGTGTCTCGTTGCCGGGCGGGTTCACGGTGTCCACCCGGATCAGCTCCTGCAGGAGCCCACTTACCTCGTCGCGCACGCTCATTCGCCGGATTTGGACAGCGCGGTCAGCTCGTTCCGAACCTCCCAGAGCTCCGGGTAGGCGACCTTGTGGATCAAACGCCCGAGCACCTCCACCGGCGTCCCCTGCGTGCCGATCACGCTGTCGCCGATCACGCGCGCAACCACGCGGTAATGGCGAATGCGCCACGTCTGTGCCCACTCGTCGAGCTCGATCAACGCCTCGGCGAGCTGGTAGAGCTCCTCATGCTCGCGGCCGCGCACGTACAGGTCGGCCAGGGAGAGACCGGCCGTGCGGCGCACACGGTGAAATGCCTCGCCGAGGCGGATCAGCTGCCGGCGCAGCTCGCGGAAGCCGGGAGAGTCGAAGCCGCTGCCGTGCCCGAGCACCTTGCGGATCTCCTGGTACTCCCAGGGCGACATCTGCTCCAGCATGTCGAGTTGCGACGTGACGAAGCGCAGACAGAGGACCGGGCGGCGCAGCAGCCGGAGCGCAGCCGCGAGGTCGCCCGCTGTGACGAGGTCGGCGGCCTCGGCGACCTCGTTCCAGGCGAGCTGGAGCCACAGCTCGGACGACTGGTGGACGGTCTGGAAGAGCAGCTCGTCACGGTGGACCCACTCGTCCGGGCCCTTCTGCAGCGCGAGCAGCTCCTCCGTGTTCAGGTACCGCTCGTAGTCCGAGGCAGCTGCGCCTGGAAGGATCGGCTCCGAGAAGTCCTCGGCCTGGTTTTCCTCGGCGGGCTCGGCCATGGCGGGGTGAGCATACTCCGCGCCATGAGCGACCTCTTTGCCGACGCCGCGCGGGAGCGGCGGGACGAGACGGCGCCGCTCGCGTACCGCGCCCGGCCGGCCTCGCTCGACGAGCTGGTCGGCCAGGAGCACGTTCTCGGAGAGGGCTCAGCACTACGGTTGGCGATCGAGCAGGATCGCGTGCCCTCGCTGATCCTCTACGGGCCGCCGGGCAGCGGGAAGACGACGATCGCTCGGATCGTGGCCGAGCACACGGGCGCCGCGTTCGAGGAGCTCTCGGCTGTCTCGGCACGCGTCGACGACGTGCGGGCGGTGTTCCGGCGCGCCGAGGAGAGCCTCGGCGGCACGGGCCGGCGAACGATCCTCTTCATCGACGAGATCCACCGCTTCAACAAGGCGCAGCAGGACTCGGTCCTGCACGCGGTCGAGGACGGCCTGGTGACGCTGATCGGAGCAACGACCGAGAACCCGTACTTCGAGGTCAACTCGGCGCTCCTCTCCCGCTGCGCGGTCTACGAGCTGGAGGCGCTTTCCGACGAGGAGACGGCGGCGGTCGTGCGGCGAGGAGCAGCCCTGCTGGAGGCCGACGTCCCGGCCGAGCTCGTGGCCGAGATCGCGCACCGTGCAGGCGGCGACGGGCGGGCGGCGCTGCAGACGCTCGAGCTCGCGTGGGAGACGGCGCAGGCCGAGGGCGTCGCCCTCGATGAACGGCACGTCGCGGACGCGGCCCGCACGAGACCGCTCCGCTACGACCGGGCAGGCGACAAGCACTACGACTACGCCTCGGCTTTCATCAAGTCGATGCGGGGCGGCGACGCCGACGCAGCCGTCTACTACCTGGCCGTGATGCTCGAGTCGGGCGAGGATCCGCGCTTCATCGCCCGCCGGATGGTGATCCTCGCCTCCGAGGACGTCGGCAACGCCGATCCGCGGGCGCTGCTCGTCGCCGTCGCCGCCGCGCACGCGGTGGAGCACGTCGGGCTGCCGGAGGCACAGCTCAACCTGGCGCAGGCGGCGCTCTACCTGGCCGCGGCGCCGAAGTCGAACGCGTCCGCCCTCGCGATCTGGGAGGCGCGGCAGGACGTCCGCGAGCACGGCAACCTGCTGCCGCCGGCGATGCTTCGTTCGACCGGGTATCGCGGCGCCCGCGACCGTGGGCACGGCGAGGGGTATGTCTATCCGCACGACGATCCGGCCGGCTTCGCACTGGAGTACCTGCCGGAGGAGTTGCGTGGACGGCGTTACTATCGCCCCTCGGGGAGCGGAGAGGAGAGCGAGCGTGCCGATTCGGACGGGTGACCGTGCGCCCGAGTTCGACCTGGAGGAGACGAGCGACCGCCGCGTCCGGCTGTCCGATTTCGCGGGCCGCCGGAACGTTCTGCTGGTCTTCCACCCCTTCGCGTTCACCCCGGTCTGCGAGGAGGAAGCACGTGACCTGCAGGAGAACCTCGACTCCTTCCGCAATGCCCAGACGGAAGTCGTCTTCGTCTCCTGTGACACCTCGGCGGCGCGCCAGGCGTGGAAGCAGGAGCTGGGCGCGGAGTACACCTTCGCTTCGGATTTCTGGCAGCACGGCGCGGCCGCGAAGGCCTACGGCGTCTTCAACGAGGAGAGCGGGGCGCCGATCCGCGGCACCTTCCTGATCGACAAGGCCGGCACCGTGATCTGGTCGCTGGTGAAGGACGACGAACGGCGAACCGAGATGGTGCCCGAGTCGCTCGAGACGCTCGAACACACTGGGTGAGCCGGCTCGAGCTCCACGCCTGGGGCGATCGGTCCTCGCCGCGCATCGTCTGCCTGCATGGCGTTACCAGCCACGGCCGCCACTTCGCGCGCCTGGCCGAACGACTCGCAGGCTTCCGTGTGCTGGCGCCGGACCTGCTCGGCCACGGCGGATCTCCGTACGAGCCGCCGTGGAGCATCGCTGCGCACGTCGAGACCGTCCTGGACTCGGTGGGCGATGAGCCGGCGACGTGGATTGGACACTCGTTCGGCGGCCGCGTCGCATTCGAGCTGGCGGCACGCCACCCCGGCTCCGTCGAGCAGCTCGTCCTCCTCGATCCGGCGATCCTGATCGCCGCCCCCGCAGCGCTGCTCGCGGCGGAGAACGCCCGCCGCGAGCGCGCCTACACCTCGTTCGAGGACGCGATCGACCGGCGTTTCGAGGAGAGCCAGCTCCACCGCGCACCGCGCGCGCTCCTGGAGGCGGAGCTCCGCGATCACCTCGTAGCTTCCGACGACGGCTCTGGCGCTACCGCTACTCGCAGGCTGCCGTCGTCGCCGCGTACGGCGAGATGGCGTCCGCGCCGCCCCCGTTCGAGCGCGTCCGGGTGCCGACGCTGCTCGTGCTCGGCGAGGACTCCTACATCCCGTACGACCACCTGCTCGACGCGCACGTGGCCGCGCTCGGTGAACTGCTCCAGGTGGTTCGCGTGCCGGGAGGTCACACGGTGCTCTGGGATGCGCTCGACGAGACCTTCGACGCGGTCGAGTCCTTCCTCACGTCGTAGGGGCCGGGCTCTGCCCGGCCCGGGCGAGCCGGAGGCTCGCCCCTACGAAACGACGTACTCGTCCGCGATCGCGAGCACGTCGTCGAGGATCGTGATGCCCTCGTCGACCTCGTCACGCGTGATCGTCAGCGGCGGCACGACCATGATCACGTTCCAGTGGGTCATCAGGTAGAGGCCGCGCTCGAGCGCCGCCTTCGCGACACGCGTCACCGGTGCGGCCGCCTCTCCGGACGCGTTGAACGGCACGAGCGCGTCGCGCGTCTCGCGGTTCTTCACCAGCTCGAGCCCCCAGAAGCAGCCGAGCCCGCGCACGTCTCCGATCGAAGGATGGCGGTCGGCCAGACCGCGCAGCGAATCCCCCAGGTAGGCGCCGACGGAGGTCGCGTTCTCCAGGACTCCCTCCTCCTGGAAGGCCTCGATCGAGGCGACCGCCGAGGCACAGGCGAGCGGGTGCCCGCTGTACGTGAGACCGCCGGCGAAGAACTTGTCCCGGACCCAGTCGGCGACGTGCCGCCGCACGATCATCGCGCCGAGCGGCACGTAGCCGGAGTTGATCCCCTTCGCGACCGCGACGATGTCGGGGACGACGTCCCAATGCTCCGCGGCGAGCCACGTGCCGGTGCGGCCGAAGCCGGCCATCACCTCATCGGCGATCAGCAGGATGCCGTGCCGGTCGCACACCTCGCGGATCGACTGCAGATAGCCGTCCGGAGGGACGATCACGCCGTTCGTCCCCGTCACGGTCTCCAGGATCACGGCCGCGACCGTCTGCGGGCCTTCGTAGGCCAGGATCTCCTCCAGGTGCGGAGCGCCGGAGCACACCGGGCACGGGTCCGGGTGTCCGGCCGGACAGCGGTAGGTGTAGGGGTCGAGCATCCGCACGACGCCGGGCAGTCCCGGCTCGGCCGCCCAGCGGCGCGGATCGCCGGTGAGTGAGATCGCTCCCGCAGTCGCTCCGTGGTAGGAGCGGTAGCGGGCGACGATCTTGTGCCGCCCCGTGTACCAGCGGGCGAGCTTGATCGCGTTCTCGTTCGCCTCCGCGCCGCCGTTGGTGAAGAAGGACATGCAGAGGTCGCCGGGCATGATCTCGGCGAGCAGCCGGCCGAGCCGCGAGCGAGACTCGGTCGCCATCGGCGGCCCGATCGTGCAGAGCCGATCGGCCTGCTCCTTGATCGCCGCGATCACCTTCGGGTGCTGGTGACCGATCGAGACGTTGACGAGCTGCGAGGCGAAATCGAGGTAGCGCTTGCCCTCGTAGTCCCAGAAGTAACGGCCTTCGGCGCCGGCGACCGCGATCGGGTTGATCGCGTCCTGCACCGACCAGGAGTAGAGGACGTACTCCTTCGCGTCCTCGACGATCCGCGCGCCGAGATTCGGGTCGGCCTCGACGAGTGCCATCTCGCATCCTCCTTCGCTTCGCTCGCCGCGATCGTAGTCGCCGCGAAAGATGGGTGGTCGCCGCCCGCAACTTGGGCAGTGCGCCCGATGCCGGCCGGGCACGATTCGACGAGTGTCTGGGCACGATGTTCGAGACCTATCGCATGCTCGGTCAGGACCACGGGGTCGAGCTCGAGCGCCTGGCACAGACGTCCCGTCGCGCGGCGAAGCCCCGGAGGCTGCGGCTCGCGGCGCGCCAGACCACGCGCCTGCCGGCCACGTTTCGGCTCGCCCTGATCAAACTGACCGGCCTCACGCGCTGATCGACGTCGCGGCGGCCGACGGGCCGCCCCTTGCGGCCGAACGCCTCCCGGACGACGATATCGGGATGCGCACGGTCGAGCTCGGGACGACTGCCGGACCGCAGGCGTTGCTCGAGCGGGCCGCGCAGCTAGCCACCCTCCAGAGCAGCCTGGCGGAGGCGGCCGCAGGCCGGGGCCGCCTCGTCCTCGTCTACGGCGAGGCGGGTGTGGGCAAGACCGCGCTCGTGCGTCAATTCTGCGCCGACGCGAATGGGCCGGACCGCGCCTTCTGGGGCGCGTGCGACGCCCTGTCGACACCGCGGCCGCTCGGACCATTCCTCGATATCGCGCAGGAGACGGGCGGAGCGCTCGAGCAGGCGGTGAAGCGTGGGGCGGGCGCGCACGAGATCGTCGAATCGCTGCCGTCCACGGACCGGCCTGGCTCGCCGGTCGTGCTCGTACTCGAGGACCTGCACTGGGCTGACGAGGCGACGCTCGACGTGTTTCGCCTCCTGGCGAGAAAGATCGAGCGTGCGCGGACACTCGTGGTGGCGACGTACAGAGATGAGCTCGACCGTGCCCACCCGCTGCGGATCGCGCTGGGCGAGATCGCCACGAGGGCGACCGTCGAGCGCGTACCTGTCCCGCCACTCTCCGAGTCCGCCGTCGCCGAGCTCGCCGCGCCGGCCGGCGTCGACGCCGGGGAGCTCTACCTCAAGACCGCCGGAAACCCGTTCTTCGTCACGGAGATCCTTGCCACCGGAGACGGCACGATCCCACACACGGTGGTTGACGCGGTGCTCGCCCGGACCGCACGGTTGAGCCCAAGCGGGCGCACGGTGATCGACGCCGTGGCGATCGCATCCCCCCGCACCGAGCAGTGGCTGCTCGAGGCGCTCGTCGGTGAGGAAGCCAGCGGCCTCGACGAATGCGTCCGGTCGGGGATGCTGACGTACAGCCGCGACGGCGTCGAGTTCCGCCACGAGCTCGCCCGCCTCGCGGTCGAGGGCTCGATCGAGCCCCGGCAGCGGCTCAGCCTCCACCGGCGCGCACTTGCGGCCCTGCGGTCGCCGCCCCACGGGGACCTGGATCTGACCCGCCTTGCCCACCACGCCGCGGCGGCCGGAGACGCCGAGGCGGTCCTCGAGTTCGCGCCGGCCGCCGCCGACCGCGCCTCGTCGGTCGGAGCGCACCGCGAAGCCGCGGCGCTGTACGAGGAAGCTCTGCGTTACGCCGACGCGCTCGGACCGGCCCGGCGGGCCGACCTCCTGCGGCGCTTCTCGCGCGAGTGTTACCTCACCGACCGGGTCGGACGACGCGATCAGCGCACTCTGGAGAGCGCGATCGAGTGCTACCGCCGTACTCGGAGACACGCTGCAGCGAAGGCGACACGATGCGGTCGCTGTCCGACATCCTCTGGTGCCCGGGCCGATCCGCGGAAGCACGGACGCAAGGGCCTCGCCGCGGTCGCGCTGCTCGAGACGCAGCCACGCGGGCCGTGAGCTCGCATCTCGCGTACACCAATCTCTCGTTTCTCTGCCGCGTGTCGCTGGATCACAACGAGGCCCGCGAGTGGAGCGCGAAGGCCGATGGAATTGCGCAACGAGCTCGGAGACGCCGAGATCCGCACCGATGGCCCTCCTCAGCGCCGGGCAACCATCGAGGGCGCGCTTGAGCTTGCCCGGCGAGAGGGCTTCGAGGACCTCGTCCCAAATTGTCTCCTCGGTTTGCGCTGCGGGCGCGGCCATCGGCGCGACTACGAGCGAGCGTACGGGTACGTCGACGCGGGGATCGACCACTGCGTCCGCCACGGATTCGATCTGATGCTGCGCTACTTCCTGGCCGAGCAGGCGCAGGCACAGCTCGATCAGGGACTGTGGGATCGAGCGGCTGAATCGGCCGCCCAGGTCCTGCGCATGCGTGCGGTCTCCACGACGCCCCGCATCGTGTCGCTCGTCGTGCTCGCACTCGTTCGCGCTCGCCGCGGCGACCCGGACGCGGAGCCACTGCTCCAGGAGGCACTCGGCCTGGCGGAGCCGTCGGGAGAGCTCCTCCGAATTGCTCCAGTCGCGGCGGCCCGGGCCGAAGTGGCCTGGCTCGCGGGCAGGCCGGACGAATTCCCGGCTGCACGGACCCTGCGTTCGCGCTGGCGCTGCAATTGAATGCGAAGGGCGATGATCGGTGCGCTCGGTCGATGGCGCCGGCGGGCCGGGCTTGTGGATGCGCGTTCCAGACGGCGTTCCCGCAGCCCGAAGCGGCTCGAGCTGGCGGGTGAGTGGGCGGCGGCGGCCGCAGCGTGGGATCGCCTCGGCTGCCCGTACGACGCTGCGCTCGCATTGATGGAGACGGACGACGAGGACGCGCTTCGCCACGCACACGAGGAGCTCCAACGCCTCGGTGCGCGCCCGGCGGCAGCGATCGTCGCGCGCCGCCTGCGGGAGCGGGGCGCCCGTGACGTCCCCCGCGGCCCGCGCGCGACAACGCGCGCCAACCCAGCGCAGCTGACGAGCCGGGAGCTGGAGGTTCTCGATCTCGTCGCGGCCGGGCTCCGCAATGCCGAGATCGCTGAACGGCTCTTCCTCTCGGCGCGCACGATCGACCACCACGTCTCCGCGATCCTCCGCAAGCTTGGCGTCCGAACACGGTCAGAGGCAATCGCAAGCGCCCGGACGCCCGGCGCCGACGCTTGAGCGGTCGCCTCAGCCCGGTCACGATGCGGACATGTCCACGCGACCAGTGTTGCTCGAAGCCCCCACGCTCCTCGAGCGCGAAGCCTTCCTCCGCGAGCTCAACGCTGAGCTGACTCACGCTCTCGCCGGCCAGGGACGACTCGTCCTCATCGCCGGCGAGGCGGGCGTCGGCAAGACTGCGCTCGTCCGTGTCTTCTGCGGGAAAGCCCGTTCGCAAGCACGGGTGCTCGAGGGCGCCTGCGACGCCCTCTTCACACCCCGTCCGCTGGGTCCGATCGCCGACGTCGCCGCCGAGACGGGCGGTCGACTTGCGGAGCGCGTCGCTGCCGCGGCAGCTCCGCATGAGGTGGCCGGTGCACTGCTCGAAGTGCTCAGCGAGCGCCCGGCCGTGCTCGTCATCGAGGACGCCCAGTGGGCTGACGAGGCCACGCTCGACGTGCTCCGCCTGCTCGGGCGGCGGATCGAATCGACCCGGGCGCTCGCGCTCGTCACGTTCCGCGACGACGAACTCGACCCGTTGCATCCGGTGCGCGTTGCTCTCGGCGACCTCGCCTCGGCCCCCGGCGTCCGGAGGGTGGCCTTGCCACCCCTCTCGCTGTCGGCCGTGCGGGTGTTGTCAGTCCTGCGCGGCGTCGATCCCCAGGCGCTCTACCGCCGTACAGGCGGCAACCCCTTCTTCGTCACTGAGGTGCTCGCGGCGGGAGGCGAGGAGATCCCCGCCACTGTGCGCGATGCCGTGCTTGCCCGGGCCGCCCGGCTCAGCCCTGAGGCGCGCCGCCTTCTCGACGTGGTCGCGTTGGTGCCGGGTCACGCGGAGCTCTGGCTGCTCGAAACCGCCGTACCCCGAGAGCTGACGAGCCTCGCCGAATGCCTCTCCTCAGGAGTGCTGCAGGAGCAGGGAGGCGGTGTCGCATTCCGCCACGAGCTCGCGAGGCAGGCCTTCGAGGAGGCGATCCCGCCGCAGGATCGACGGTCACTCCATCGAGCGTTACTGGCTGCGCTGTCGACCGCGGGCGCAGGAGCACCAGACCATGCGCGGCTCGCTCACCATGCCGACAGGGCAGGAGACACAGCCGCTGTGCTCGAGCATGCGCAACACGCAGCAGAGCATGCCTCTGCGCTCGGGGCGCACAGAGAAGCGGCCGCACAGTACGCGCGCGCACTCAGGTGTGCCGACAGCCTTCCGCTCGCGGCGCGGGCAGATCTGCTCGAGCGCCGTTCGTACGAGTGCTACGTGACGGATCAGTTCGACGAGGCGATCGAATCGCAGGAACGTGCGCTCGAGGCTCACGAGCAGCTCGGCGACCCACGCCGGCAAGGAGACGCGCTTCGCTCGCTCTCACGGCTACTGCGGTTCGTGGGTCGGACCGTGGAGGCGTTCGACGCCGCGCGGCAGGCAGTCGCCCTCCTCGAGAGCGTTCCCCCGGGACGCGAGCTAGGCATGGCGTACAACAACCTCTCGCACCTCCATGCAGCCGCGGCCGACGCGCCCGAGACGGTTGCCTGGGGCTCGCGGGCGCTCGAGCTGGGACAGCGCCTCGACGACGTGGAGATCGTCGTCTACGCCCACACAAACCTGGGTGCGATGAGCTTCGTTGCGACCGAGGACCCGGCCGAGCTCGAACTGACCTCGAGCTCGCTCGCGCAGCGGGTCTCGAGGAACATGCAGGTCGCGCGTTCCTGTCACTCGTCCTCTGGCCCCTTTGGCAGCGGTCGTACAGCTTGGCCAACCGCTACGTCGCCGCGGGGCTCGAGTACTGCACCGAGCGCGGCCTTGATCTGTGGCGCGTCTACCTGCTCGGCTGTCGAGCCCGCCTCGAGCTCGACCAGGGACGCTGGGCGGAAGCCGTGGAGACAGCCGAGCTCGTCCTGCGACATCCTCGCGCTGCTCCGTTCCCCCGTGCCTATGCCCTCGCGGTGCTGGGACTCGTGCGCGCACGGCGGGGAGATCCGGACGTCTGGGCACCGCTGGACGAGGCATTGGCGCTGGCGGTACCGACCGGAGAGCTGCTTCGGCTCGGGCCGGTCATTGCGTCGCGGGCGGAGGCTGCCTGGCTCACAGGGAGAGCCGAGGAGGTCAGGCAGGAAACCGGGAGCGCCCTCGCGCTCGCCGAGGGTCGGCGGGCGCCGTGGGTAGTCGGAGAGCTCGCCTGCTGGCGCCGGCGAGCGGGTGCTGACGAGCCAATCCCGGAGCTCGCGGCTGAGCCCTACGCCGCGCAGATGCGCGGCGACGCGGTCACTGCTGCCAATCTGTGGACGGCGCTGGGTTGCCCCTACGAGGCCGCCCTGGCACTCGCCGACGCCGATGAAGTCGATCTCCTCCGCCGCGCACTCGCCGAGCTGCAGCGGCTCGGCGCCCGGCCCGCCGCCACGATGGTCACGCGCCGCCTACGAGAACCGGGGCGCACGCGACATGCGAGCGGCCCGCGGGCGTCCACACGAGCAACCCGCGCCGGCTGACGGCCCGCGAGCTCGACGTGCTCCGCTTCTCGTCGAGGGCCTCCGGAACGCGGAGATCGCCGAGCGGCTCTTCCTCTCGCCGCGTACGGTCGACCACCACGTCTCGGCGATCCTGCGCAAGCTCGGCGTCCAGCGGCGCGGCCAGGCTGTCGACCGCGGCCGAGCGCCTCGCGCTGCTCGAAGACCGTTAGCTCCGCCCGCAAAACTAGGCAATCCCACCGATGTCGGGCCGGCGCCCGCCTCGTATCGTCTTGCAATCGACGAGGAGGAGCCGATGGAGCTCTACGCCATCCTCCGCCGCGGGGCTGGGCCACGCCGGACGACCTACGCGAGGCGGCCGCGCGCTCGACCGTCGAGGGCGACCGCATGCCCGACGACGTGGCCTGGATCCGCAGCTACGTCACGGCCGAGCCGGACGGAACGGTGGGGACGATCTGCATCTACCAGGCGACGAGCCCCGAGGCGATTCGGCTTCACGCAGACCGCGCCGACCTGCCCGTCGACGAGATCGTCAAGGTGGCCGACACCGTGATCGTGCGGCCCGACCCGGCTTACATCGCGACCTAAGGAGAGGGGAGAACAGAATGCGCAAGCGATTTCTCATCGCGTTCGCCGTAACGCTGCCGGTGTTGACCGGGATGCTCGCGGCGCTCTCAGCGAGCGCCGCGACTCCGGCTGCGGCACCCACCGTCACGCCCGGCTGGGTCACCGGTCTGCAGGGAGGCTCCGGGAGCACCGTCGGCCCCGACGGCGCGCTCTACGTTCCCGAGCCCGCGAGCGGCGAGATCTCGCGCGTCGATCCGGAGACCGGGGCGGTCACGACGTTCGCGAGCTGCCTGCCCACGCAGGTCATCCCACTTGGCGGAGCGATGGACGTCGCGTTCATCGGCAATACCGCGTACGCGCTGGTCACGCTCGTCAGTGACCCATTCCCACCGATCGGGGTCCACGACGACGTCGACGGCATCTATCGCGTGGACGGCCCCGACAGCTGCACCGTCGTCGCCGACATCGGAGCGTTCGCCATCGCCAATCCGCCGAACGCGAACATCTTCCTCGCGACCGGAGTCCAGTACGCGATGGAGCCCTACCGTGGCGGGTTCCTCGTCACCGACGGGCACCACAACCGCGTGTACCGCGTGACGCTCGACGGTGACGTCAGCGAGTTCATCACGTTCGGCAACATCGTCCCGACCGGGCTCGAGGTGTTCGGCAACACGATCTACATGGCGGAAGCCGGCCCCGTTCCTCACCACCCCGCGGACGGCAAGGTCGTGGCCCTCAGCCCGGGCTCGTCCACCGCCGCAGTGGTCGCGTCTGGCGCTCCGCTCCTCGTGGACGTGACGCGCGGCCGCGGTCGCACGCTCTTCGCCCTCTCGCAGGGTGACTTCCCGTGGGACGATCCCGCGTGCGCGGGCTGCCCGCGCTGCCGAACACCGGAGCGCTCGTGAAGGTCAACGGCGACGGGACATTCACGGTGCTCGCGGACGAGCTGAACCAGCCAACCTCGCTCGAGATCATCGGTACGACCGCGTACGTGGTCACGCTCGGCGGCGAGATCTGGAAGATCGACAACATCTCGGGTCCGCCCTACGGCAGGCCGCGTTCGAGCGAGTAGACGGCGAGCGCTGGAACCCGGGCGCCAGCTGCGCCTGGCCGACTGGGCGGAGCAGGGGGAGGGCCAATCAGGCCCTCCCCCTTCGTGCGTGCCTACGCCCGAGCGAGCGCGAAGCGCGTGCGCTGGACGAACGGCCGCGCCCGACGGTTGCTCGGCATCGCCGCCGAGACCGAGTCCGCTGGAGCGACGACCAGGAAGAAGCAGGGCGGGAAGAACGGGAAGAAGTCGCAGATCACGTCCAACCCGTAGCCAATTGCGTCGAGGATGTCCCCGATTGCGTCCCCGACGATGCCGAAGACGTCCTCGAGGACGCCGATGATCGCGTCGACCGCGTAGCCCATTGCCTTCAGGACGGCGGCGACGGCTTCCGCCCGATGTTGAATGCGGTCGCGAGTGCGTCCGCGATCACGTCGATCGCATACCCAAGCCCTTGCAGGATCACCCCGACGGCCTGTGCCGCCAGGTTGTAGGCGAACTTGAGCGCATCCGCGATCACACCCGCCACGTAGCCCAACCCCTGCAGGATCAACCCCACCGCCTCCGCGGCCAGGTTGTAGGCGAACTTGAGCGCATCCGCGATCACACCCGCCACGTAGCCCAACCCCTGCAGGATCAACCCCACCGCGTCCGCGGCCAGGTTGTAGGCGAACTTGAGCGCATCCGCGATCACACCCGCCACGTAGCCCAACCCCTGCAGGATCAACCCCACCGCGTCCGCGGCCAGGTTGTAGGCGAACTTGAGCGCATCCGCGATCACACCCGCCGCGTTGCCCAACCCTGCAGGATCGACCCCACCGCGTCCGCGGCCAGGTTGTAGGCGAACTTGAGCGCATCCGCGATCACACCCGCCACGTAGCCCAACCCCTGCAGGATCAACCCCACCGCGTCCGCGGCCAGGTTGTAGGCGAACTTGAGCGCGTCCGCGATGATCCCCGCCACGTACCCGAGCGCCTGCAGGATCTGGCCGGCAACATACGCCGTCACCTGGTACGCGAACTCGAGCGCGTCCGCGATGATCCCGGCCGCGTACCCGAGCGCCTGCAGGATCTCGGCCGGCAACAAACGCCGTCACCTGGTAGACGACGTCGAGCGCGTCGGCGATCACCCCGGCGAGTAGCCGAGCCCTTGCAGGATCTGCGCGGCTGCGAACGCGGTCAGCTCGTAGACGGTCTTGAGCGCGTCCATGATCTGCTCGGCGGTGTACCCGAGCGCCTGCAGGACGGCGCCGGCCGCCGCGGCCGTGATGTCATAAACCTCCTTCAGCCCCTCCAGGATCGCGTCGGCGGCGAACCCGACGGCCTGGAGGACGGCACCGGCCTCGGCGGCGGTGAGCTCGTAAACGGCGTCGAGCACCGTCGTGATCTGACCCACGCCGAAGGCGAACTCGACGAGCGTCTGCGCGGCGGCCTGCGCTTCGGACGCGCTGACGCCGCACGCTGCTTCGATCGCCTTCGTCACGTCCGACGTTTTCGTCCCCGGCACGTTGGCCGCGATCGCGCTCGGCGTCAGCCCGAACGAGGCGAGCGCAGCGGTGACGTTCCCCTTGCAGTCGCCTCCGCGCGGCGAAGGCCGGCGTGGCCAGAAGCGCGCCCAGGACGCACGCGGCCGCGAGCGCGACCACGAGTCGGCGAAGATGCGTACGCATCTGTTCCCCCTTGTTGATTGACGGCGCGGCGATCGTTACGGACCGCACGTGCCGTGCCATCCCTCGCCGGGGGGAACTGCCGAGGCGTTCAGGCCGGCGCGGCGGTGCGCAACTCCTGCCCGAAGCGGGCCCGCTCGACGAACTGCCCGATCCCCGGCTCCGCCCTCAGCTCGCCGTCCTCGACGAGCACGTGCCCGCGCAGCAGCACGGTGTCGACGTCGCCGACGACCTCGGTCCCCTCGTAGAGGTTGTAGTCCGACCGCGAGTGCTGGCCGGCGGCGGTGATCGTCTTCGGCCGGTCGGGGTCGAAGATCACCACGTCGGCGTCCGAGCCCGGGGCGAGCGTCCCCTTGCGCGGATAGAGCCCGAACAGCTTGGCCGGGTTCGTGCAGAGGAGCTCGACCATCCGGTTCAGCGTGATCCGGCCCTCGCGAACGCCGAAGTGGTGGATCATGTGCAGCCGGTTCTCCAGGCCCGGCCCGCCGTTCGGGATCTTCGAGAAGTCATCTCGGCCGATCGCCTTCTGCTCGCCCCAGCTGAAGGCGCAGTGGTCGGTGGAGACGACGGAGAGAACGTCGTTGCGGACGGCGTGCCAGAGCACGTCCTGGTTCTCCTTCGCTCGCGGCGGCGGCGTGTAGACGTACTTCGCGCCCTCGAAGTTCGGCCGCTCGAGGAAGGTGTAGTCGACGAAGAAGTACTGGGTGCAGGTCTCGCCCCACACGTCCCACCCCTTCTCGCGCGCGAGCGCGATCGGCTCGACAGCCTCGCGGCACGAGACGTGGACGACGTACAGCGGGCAACCGGCCACCCGCGCGAGCTGGATCGCCCGGTTCGTGGCCTCGCCTTCGGTCTCCGGAGGTCGCGTCAGCGCATGCCAGTGCGGCTCGGTGTGACCCTCGGCGAGCGCCTTCTTGACGAGCACGTCGATCGCGTCGCCGTTCTCGGCGTGCACCATCACGAGCGCGCCCGACTCGGCCGCGACCTCCATGCTCTTGAACAGCGTCTCGTCGTCGACCTGGAGCGCGCCCTTGTAGGCCATGAAGAGCTTGTACGAGGTGACGCCCTGGTCGGGCAGCGAGGCGAGCTCCTCGAGCGTGCCGCCCTCCCGCAGGTCGGTGATCGCCATGTGGTAGCCCATGTCGATCACCTGCTTGCCGTTCGCCTTGCCGCGCCACTCGTCGAGCGCCGCGGCGAACGTCGCGCCCTGGGGCTGGATCACGAAGTCGACGTGACAGGTCGTGCCGCCGAACGCGGCCGCAGTCTGGCCCGACGTGACGTCGTCGATCGTGACCGTGCCCCCGAACGGCATGTCGAGATGCGTGTGCGGGTCGACCGCGCCGGGCAGCACGTACTTCCCCGACGCGTCGATCACGCGGTCGGCCTCGACGTCGAGCGACTCGCCGATGAGGGAGATCCGCTCCCCGTCGACGAGCACGTCGCCGACGTAGTCGTCCGCCGCGGTGATCACGCGGCCTCCCTTGATCAGGATGGACATTTCGCGGACCTCCCTCCTTTCCGCGCAGTCGCGGATCCGCTTCCTCGCGGATCCGCGACGCGCAACACCCCTGACCTGTCTCCGCAGTCTCGGATTCGCTCGCGCGAACCCGAGACGCGAAAACCCCTGAAGCAGGCCGCCTGCGCGGCCCTGAGCGTCCGCCTTCGGCGGCCGCTAGCGGGTTCTCCATCACCATGGGCAAGTCAGTGACCTGCCCTCATTTGTTCGACGAGATTCGTTACTTGCCGCCTTCCGTGATCTTGACGACGGCCGGCTTCCAGGTCTTGCCGGTCACGTTCACGCCCTGCTTGCGTAGCGTCGCGACCGCCGCCTTGGCGAGGTCGCTCCGATACCAGGTCGAAGGCTTCTTCGTGATCAGCTTGCCCTGCGTCGCCACCGTCACCGTCCGTGCCGCCGCAGCCGGGTTCATGACGCCGACACCGAGCGGGGACGGCCAGATCAGCCGGTTGATCTCGTTCATCTGCCACGTCTGGTGGCCGCGGCCGAGCGTCGGCCCGTTCTTGAGCACGATGTTGACGCAGTCGCGGTAGTGGTCGCGGCACCAGATCCAGCCCTTGAACGAGGCCTCGAGGAACTTCCTCGCCGTCGCCTGGTTCGCCGCGCTCTTGATCCAGTCGCCCCGCACGAAGATCGCGTCCTGGAGCATTCCCGTGCCGAGGGCCTGGTACTTGAACACTCGCAGGTCGGCGAGCGTGTACAGCTTGCCGGTCTTCGGGTTCTTCGTCTCCAGCACCTGCGCGAGCTCGTTGTACGTCATCGCCGAGGCGCCGTCGACCTGCCGCTTCAGGAACTCGTCCATCGTGAACGACTGGGCGACAACCGAGACCTGGCTCTTGTTGGCGGGATCGATGCCGCACTTCCGCAGCGCCGAGAACTGCTCGAACTCGTTGCCGCCGAGCCAGACACCGAACTTCTTGCCCTTGAACTGGCAGAAGCTCGAGATGCCGGAGTCGCGCCAGGCGACCTCGGTCGTCCCGCTGCGCTGGAAGACCTGTCCGATGTTGACGATGTCGCCGCCCTTGTCCCGCGTGGCGAGCAGGCTGCCCTGCCAGTCGGTGCCGAACTGCGCCTGGCCGCCGAGCACGACCTGCTCGGGGATGATGTCCGGGCCGCCCGCCCTGATCGTCACGTCGAGGCCCGCCTGCTTGTAGTAGCCCTTCGCGAGCGCCGCGTAGTAGCCGGCGAACTGGGCCTGGACGACCCACTTGCTCTGGAAGGTCACCTTCGTCAACTGCTGCTTCTCCGGCAGCGCGCTCGCGAGGCTCGCGGCAGCGAGGCTCACCACCGCGACGCCGGCCGCGAGCAGGTACCACTTGCTCCTCTTCATTCGCCCTCCTTTTGCCGTGGTCTCCCTATCGTCTCACTCCGCGGCCCCCCGCGTCGACGCGTGCCATCCCCCGAGGGCCAGGCGCTCGACGGCTGCGACGGCGGCGTAGAACGCGATCCCGAGCAGACTCGCGACGATGATCGCCGCCCACGCGTACTCGAACTGGGAGATGCCGACCGAGGCGCGGATCTGGATCCCGAGCGCCTCCGTCGAGCCGCCGAAGTAGTCGCCGACGATCGCCCCGATCATCGCCAGGACGGTCGCGACCTTGAGCGCCGTGAAGGTGAACGGGAGCGCCGTCGGAACCCGGACGCGGCGGAACGTCGTCAGCTCGGACGCGGCGTACGAGCGCATCAGCTCGAGCTGCTGCGGTCGCACGCTCTGCAGCCCGCGGAGCGTGTTCACCATCACGGGGAAGAAGCAGAGCACCGCCGCGACGGCCATCTTCGACTCCGGGTTGAAGGTGCCGAACCACGCGTTCGTGATCGGGGCGAAGGCGATGATCGGGACGGCGTTGGCGGCGATCGCGAGCGGAAGCAGCGCCGCACCGAGCAACCTGAACCGTCCGATGACGACGGCGACGAAGATCCCTGCCGTCGATCCGATCACGAACCCGCCGAGCGCCTCCTTGAAGGTGAACCAGCCGGCGCTCCAGAGCGCATCCCTGCTCGTCCAGAAGGAATCCGCGACGGCGGAGAAGCGTGGGAGGAGGAAGCGCTGGACGCCGAGTGCCGGAAGCAGCCACTGCCATGCCGCCAGCCCGAGCCCGAACACGATGATGGCCGGAATCCAGTCGCGCAGGTGTCCGCCGACTCGTTGCGACAGCGTGCGCCGCGAGACAGGCTCGGCGATCGTCGTCACAGGTTCTCCTCGGCGACGAGCAGTTCTTGCTCGAGGGCGCCCTCTTCCTCGACCGACTCGATCCCGCGCAACAGCTCACGCACCTGCGTGACGAGCTCGAAGAACCGCGGCTGCTCGCGGGTCTCCGCTGTTCGCGGCTGCGGCAGGTCGATCGGCACGATCCCGCGGATTCGCCCCGGCCGCGGTGACATCACGACGACCCGGGTGGACAGGAACACGGCCTCGGCGATCGAGTGCGTGACGAACACGACCGTACTGCCCAAGCCCTCCCAGATCCGGAGCAGCTCGAGGTTGAGCCGCTCGCGGGTCATCTCGTCGAGGGCGCCGAACGGCTCGTCCATCAGCAGGAGCGACGGGTTGAAGGACAGCGCGCGGGCGATCGCGACGCGCTGCTGCATTCCGCCCGAGAGCTGCCAGGGATGGTGCTTCTCGAAGCCGGCGAGCTCGACGAGCTCTATCAGCTCCTGCACCCGCGGGGCCCACCGCGCCCGTCCCAGCCGAGCAGCTCCAGCGGCAGCGCGATGTTCTTCGCCACCGTCCGCCAGTCGAACAGGACCGCGTCCTGGAAGACGATCCCGTAGTCGCGGTCGAGCCGCGCCTGATGCGCCGTTTTGCCGTTGACCGTGACGGTGCCCGACGTGGGCTCGACGAGGTCGCCGATCACGCGCAGCAGCGTCGACTTGCCGCAGCCCGAGGGGCCGATCAGCGAGACGAACTCCCCCGGCGCCGAGGTCGAGGGTGATCCCCTCGAGCGCCGTCACCTGCCCCTTGACGAACGTCTTCGCCACTTGCTCGAGCGACACCACCGGCTTGTCGCTCATCGCACATGCGTCATCCCACGTGCTCCGGGGCGCGGCGAACCACGAGCTTCTCGGCGATCACGATGACGAGGAAGAACGAGATGCCGAGCAGCGCTGCGATGATGTTGGTCGCCCAGAGGTTCTCGGGGTCGAGCGTGTAGTACTGGTTGAAGTTGAGGATGGCGCCGCCGAGGCCCGACTGGATCGAGGACGGGAGCTCCCCGACGATCGCGCCGACGACGCATGCCGTCGCGGCGATCTTGAGCGCCGTGAACACGTAGGGCAGCGATGCGGGAACGCGAAGCTTCCAGAGGATGCGCCAGTCGCCGGCCGCATAGGACCGCATCAGCTCGATCGCCCGCGGATCGGCCGAGTGCAGCCCGCGCACGGTGTTGATCGTGACCGGGAAGAAGCTGAGGTAGGCGGCGATCACCGACACACGCTGCCAATCGGAGGGCGTCCAGCCGAAGATGTCGACGTAGCCGAGACCGATCACGACCATCGGCGCGATGGCGAGGATCGGGATCGTCTGCGAGGCGACGACATACGGCATCAGGCCACGCGACAGCAGCCGGGAATGGGCCAGCACGATGCCGAGCGCGAAGCCGATGGTCGTCCCGAGAGCGAACCCGACCGCCGCCTCCTTCGCCGTGAAGAGCGCTGAGTGGAGGAGGAGATCGATCAGCAGCGGGCCGTTCGCCCGCGACGGCTCGAACAGCGCACCGACCATGTCGTGGATGTGCGGCATCGTCGTCTGGTCGACGACGAACGGCCTCGTGAAGCCGAAATGCAGCCAGGTCGCGCGATAGGCCTCCCACAGGCCCCAGAGAGCGGCAAGGACGAGAACGAGCACGGCGACCTTGCCGGCCGCGCGCGCCACCGCGAGGCCTCGGTGCGGCCGGTCGAGCGGGCAACGTCGCGGCTGCGGCGGACGCCATGCGCGGATTCAACCACGGCATTAAGCTCGCAGCGTGCCGCTCCAGCCGTCCCGCACCGTCGCCGAGCTGCACGAGCTGCAGGAGCTGACGGGTGACGAGAACGGCGCCCAGCGCGTCGCCTGGACCGACACGTGGGAACGCGCCCGCGAGTGGTTGCGCTCGAAGCTCGGCGGCCTGCCGGTCGAGGAGGAGATCGACGAGGCCGGCAATCAGTGGTTCACCCTGCGCGGCCGCTCGGAGCGTGCCGTGCTGCTCGGCGGGCACATCGACTCGGTGCCGAACGGTGGCTGGCTCGACGGCTGCCTCAACGTCATGGGCGCAGTCGAGGTGCTCCGCCGCGTGGCGGATGAGGTCGATCCGCCGGTCACCGTTCGGCTCGTCAACTGGGCCGACGAGGAAGGCGCGCGCTTCGGCCGCTCGCTCTTCGGCTCGAGCGCCGCGGCGGGCTCGATGGCCGACCAGGACGAGCTGCGCCAGCTGCGGGATCGCGACGACATCGCCCTGCCCGACGCGCTGGCTGCACACGGCGTCGATCTCGACAGGGCGCTCGATGCCCGCTCACAACTCGACTCCGCCGCCGCGTATCTCGAGCTCCACATCGAACAGGGGCCGGTCCTCGAGTCACTCGGCCTTCCGCTCGGTGCGGTGCTGGGGACGTTCGGGGTCGAACGCCACCGGATCACCTGGCGGGGGCAGGCGGCGCACGCAGGCTCGACGCCGATGGCCGAGCGGCGCGACGCCCTGGCCGGTGCTGCCAAGCTGGCGCTCCACATTCGCGACATTGCCCGCGAGACAGGCGACGGAGCCGTGTGCACGTCGGGAGGGGTCGTCTGCAAGCCGGGAATCGTCACCTCGGTGGTGGAGACGGCGGAGCAGCTGCTCGACCAGCGCCATCTCGACGCCGGCAAGCTCGCCGCGATGCTCGCGGCGGCGCAGGAAGCCGGCGAGCGCTTTGCGGCGGAGGAGCGAATCGAGGTCGAGTTCGAGCGGATCTGGTCGATCGAGCCGATCCTCTTCGACGAGACGCTGATCGGCTTCTGCGACGAGGCGATCCGAGACGTGGCGAGCGCGTCGCACCGGCTCCCGTCCGGCCCGCTCCACGATGCGGCCGAGGTGTCGCGGGCGGGAATCCCCACGGTGATGCTGTTCGTGCAGTCCTTGCGCGGCCTCTCGCACACGAAGCTGGAGGACACGAAGCCGGAGCATCTGGAGCTGGCCGTGCAGGCGCTCGACCGGCTGACGACGAAGACGATCGACTGGGTCGCGCGCGGCGGCGGGCGCTGAGCGGGCGCGCACGAGCGGTCGCCGTTGCGGCGCTCGCGCTCGGGGCGGGCGTCACCTGGAACGTCTCCAACGTCGGCGCGGTCGCCGATCCCCTCGCCGGCGCCTACGGCGTCTCGCTCGGCATCGTCGGCCTCTTCACGACCGCTCTTTTCGTGACGCACCTGCTGGCGCAGTTGCCGGCGGGACGCGGCGCGGACCGCGTCGGGGCGAGAAACGTCGGCCTCGTCGCAATCGCCGCGGTCGTGGCGGGCAACGTGCTCTGCCTGCTCACGCCCGATCCGGGGCTCACGATCGCGGGGCGGGCAGTCGTCGGCATCGGCTCCGGCGCGGGGTTCGTGGCCGGCGCCGACTATGCACGGTTCGCCGCGGCGTCGCCGCTCCTGCAAGGCCTGTACGGCGGCGCGACGATGGCCGGCGGCGGCCTGGCGATCGCGATCGTGCCGCAACTCGAAGACTCGCTCGGCTGGCGCGCGCCGTACTGGAGCGCGCTCGCGATCGCGGTCGCGGTGGGAGCGCTCCTCGCGGTCTCGCCGCGCGACGCGCGCGAGCGGAGGGAAGCCGGTCGCGTCCTCGTCGACCGGCACCTGCTGCGCCTCGCGGTCGTGCAGGCTGCGACGTTCGGACTCGCCGTCGTGCTCGCAAACTGGGTCGTGACCCTCCTGACGCGCCACGGGGTCGAACAGAGCCTGGCTGCCGTGCTCGGCGCGCTGCTCCTGCTGGGCGGCATCGTCACGCGGCCGCTCGGCGGCTTCGCCGTGCGGCGACGGCCGGAATGGGCGCGTCCGGCGGTGGTTCTGTCGCTCGCCACGGGCGGCGCGGCACTGCTCGTGCTGGCGCTCCCCGCGCCGCTCGCCGTGCTCGGCGTGGCCTGCGGTGTCGCCGGGCTGGCTGCCGGGCTGCCGTTCGCGGCCGTGTTCAGCGCGACGCAACGGCTGCGCCCGGACGCCCCCGGCGCCGCGATCGGGTTCGTCAACGCCGTCGCCGTCGCCACGATCGTCGTAGGCGCACCGCTCGCCGGGCTCACGTTCCTGCTCCCGGGAGAAGGGCGCCTTGCCTTCGCCGCCGCCGCCGGGCTGTGGGCGGTGGCGGCAGTCGCGTCGCGCCGGGCGGATCTGTAGTCGCTTCCCGCTTGGCGGCGGAGGCGCGGAACCGGATAATCGAAGCTTCCGAACGATCGAAGGAGATCACGATGGCCCTCAGCTTCGGCGTCACCGTCCTGCCAGACCCGCCGTACCAGCGCCTGATCGAGCTGATGCAGCTCGCCGAGGCGCAGGGCTTCGAGTACGCCTGGACCTACGACTCGCACGTGCTCTGGCAGGAGTCGATGCCTGTGATGGCGCTCGCCGCCGATCAGACGTCGAAGATCAAGCTGGGTCACATGGTCACGAACCCGGCCATCCGCGACCCGACGGTGCTCGCGAGCGCCTACGCGACCCTCCAGGACATCTCGAACGGCCGCATGATCATGGGCGTCGGCCGCGGCGACTCGTCGGTGCGCTACGTGGGCCGCAAGCCGATGAAGGTCGCCGAGTTCGAGGAAGCACTGCAGATGGTCAAGCCGTTCATGAACGGCAAGGAGGTGACCTGGAACGGCAAACAGCTCCAGCTCAAGTGGGTGCGGCCGGAGCTGCCGGAGATCGAGATGCACGTCGCCGGCTACGGCCCGAAGGCGCTCGCCGTCGCCGGCCGCCAGGGCGACGGCGTCATCATCCAGCTCGCCGACCCGGACATCATCCAGTGGATCATGGACACGGCGCGGAAGGCCGCCGAGGAGGCGGGACGCGACCCGGCGGCGCTGAAGTGCATCGTCAGCGCCCCAAGCCACATCTCCGACGACATGGCCGACGCTCGCGACCAGGTGCGCTGGTTCCCGGCGATGGTGTCGAACCACGTCCAGGACCTGATCGACCGCTACGGCACCGACGGGTCTGTCGTGCCGAAAGTACTCACCGACTACGTCGAGGCACGCAAGTTCTACGACTACGACGAGCATTCGCGCGTCGGCGCGAAGCACGGGGAGTTCGTCACGGACGAGATCTGTGACCGCTTCTGCGTCCTCGGCACGCCCGAGCAGGCGACGGCGAAGCTGAAGGAGCTCGAGTCGATCGGCGTCGACCAGTACAACATCTACCTCATGACCGAGGGCCAGGAGGCTGTGCTGGACGCATATGGCCGCGAGATCATGCCGCAGTTCAGCGGCGTAGCGCAGCGTGAACCCATGACCACGAGCCTCCGGGCCGTCACAACCGGCCTTCGGCCGCAGACGTTCGCCCACCGGCCAGCTTTCACCGTGACCACCGCACCCGATTCCCCCGCCAGCTGGAACGAGGTCGCCTCCGGCTGGGAGAAGCGGCGCGACTTCGTCTGGGAGGCATCGCGCGGCGTAGCCGAGCGGCTCGTCGCGCTGCTCGACCCGCAAGCCGGGCGAGACGGTGCTCGAGCTCGCCGCCGGCCCGGGCGACACGGGCTTCCTGGCCGCGGCGCGGCTCGGGCCGGAAGGTCGGTTGCTCTCGACCGACATCGCGCCGGAGATGCTGGCCGCGGCGCGGCGACGGGCGGCGGAGCTCGGGTTGGAGAACGTGGAGTTCCGGGCCGCGGACGCGCAGAAGCTCGATCTCGCGGATGAGAGCGTCGACGGCGTCCTCTGCCGCTGGGGCTACATGCTCGTCGACGAGCCGGCCCGGGCTTTCGCCGAGACCCGGCGCGTCCTGAAGCCCGGCGGCCGCGTCGCGTTCGCCGTGTGGGCGAGCGCGGAGGAGAACCAATGGGCATCGTCGATCGGACGTGTCCTGCTGGAGCGTGGCGTGATCGAGCGGCCCGGGCCGGACGAACCCGGCCCGTTCCGGCTCGCCGACCCGGATCGGGTACGTGAGCTCGTCGAAGGAGCCGGGCTCGAGCTCGACGTGCTCGAGGACGTACCGGTGCTCTGGCGCTACGACAGCTTCGAGGACTTCTGGGATGTCTCGCGCGATCTGTCCCGCATGCTCGCCGCAGCGCTCGGGTCGCTCGACGAGGACGGGGGCGGCCGAGGTGCGCGAGGACGTCCGGGCTGCGCTCGCCCCGTATGCCGACGCTGCCGGGCTCGCCATTCCGGGGCTGACGCGCGTCGGGCTGGCACGCCGACCTCGCTGATCGTTCAGAGGATCGTCTTGCCGAGGGCGCTGGCGACGAGCTCGACGGCTGTCCGGCCGGTGCGGTTCTCGCGGTCGAGGATGGGGTTCACCTCGACCACCTCGAGCGAGCCGGCGTGGCCCGACTCGGCGACGAGCTCGAGCGCGAGGTGTGCCTCCCGGTAGGTGAGGCCGCCCGGGACGGGCGTACCGACGCCGGGCGCGACTTCGGGATCGAGGACGTCGAGGTCGAGCGAGACGTGGACGAAGCCCGGGCCGGCGACGTGATCGAGCGCCTCGCGCATCGCGCGTTCGATGCCGACCCGGTCGATCTCGCTCATGGTGAACACGCGGATGCCAGGGCGCGCCCGCAGCAGCTCCCGCTCGGCAGGGTCGAAGGAGCGCCCGCCGACGATCGCGACGCGGCGCTCGTCCACCGCCGGCAGGGTCCACGACGGGTCGGCGAAGCCCTCGCCGGCGAGGCCGAGCGCAGCTGCGAGCGGCATCCCGTGGACGTTGCCGCTGGGGCTCGTCTCGGGCGTGTTGAGGTCGCCGTGTGCGTCGATCCAGACAACGCCGCCGGGGCGGCCGTGCGCCGCGGCGAGACCGCAGAGCGTGCCGAGGGCGACCGAATGGTCGCCGCCGAGGACGAGCGGGTGCGAGCCGGCTCCGACGGCAGCGCGCACCTTGGCTGCGACCTGCGCGCAGGTGGCCAGGATCTCAGGCAGGTAGCGGGCCCGCTCGTCTCCCAGCTCGGTCGCCTCCTGGACGGCGGTCTCGACATTGCCGAGATCCTGAACCGCGTAGCCGAGCGAGACGAGCCTCTCCTCGAGGTCGGCATAGCGCATCGCCGACGGGCCCATGTCCACGCCGCGCCGGCCCTGGCCGAGGTCGAGGGCGGCGCCGATGATCGCGATCGTCTTCCCGGGCACGGCACCGGAGCCTAACGGCGCGGGGGAACCCATGGTTCCCCCGCGAACCCCCTCCTTCCTCGGTCCCGTCCTTGAGCGGCGACTGGCCTCCCGCCGGGCAAAGCCCGGCTCCGGCCGCCGATGCCACGACACCGCCAACGGCAAGCGGACTCGCCACCGCACGAGCACAAGCGCGACTTGCGACGCGTAAGGCTCCGATCAGCGGCGCTACACTGGACGGCCGCGGCGAGGTAGCTCAGTTGGTAGAGCACACGGCTGAAAACCGTGGTGTCGCCGGTTCAAGTCCGGCCCTCGCCACTCCCCGTGAAAGAGGAGAGGCGTCCGGACCGGTGTGACCGCGTCGCGAACGTCTCTCCTTGTGCCTCGACCCTAACGCATCGGCACGCTCGGGCCAAGCAGCCGGATGCGGATCGGCAGCCCGGGAGTCGCATGGAGCATGGAGCCCGCGCTGCCGTTCGAAATCGCAACGGACATGTTGCGGTAGCTGTCCTCGTAGAGGATGACGTCGCCGTGTCGCGCGTCGGCGAACGTGCGGGCCGCAACGGCGTAGTACTGCTCGCCGCCGAGGTCGAGCTCGACGCGCGTGCCCGGCACGATGCCGATGCGCTCGACGTCGTCTCGCGTGAGATTGAGTGCGATGTTGCCGAAGTTGTCGACGTAGAGCGTCGTTGCGTCGATCCCCGTCTCGCCGATCGCAGGCTCGGGTAAGTCGAGCTGGACGAGCGCGTCGGGGTCGATGGGCGGTCCGAGCTCGGCGAGCGGGACGCCCGTTGCCAGGTGAGCTGCGGCGGGAGCGAAGAGATCGCGGCCGTGAAACGTGCGTGAGATCTGTTCGAGCGCATACGCCGGGTTGGCGAGCTCGCGCGCGTCCTCGATGCCCGCGCGCTGCACTGCGGGCAGGAGCAAGCCGTTGTCCGGGCCGACGTAGAAGCGCCCCTCCGTGTCACGCAACGCGAGCGGGCGCCGCGAACTGCCGACGCCCGGGTCGACGACGGCAAGATGCACGCCGACGGGCATGTACGGGACCGTGTTCGCGAGCACGAGCGCACCCTGCAGCACGGCTTGCGGCGGGATGCCATGCGTGATGTCGATCACCGCCGCGTCGGGCGCGATACGCCTGATCACGCCGTGGCACGTCCCGACGAAGTCGTCCTGCAGCCCGAAGTCGGAGAGAAACGTGACGAACGGCGGCACGAGCTGAGGTTAACCCGCCCGGAGCGCGGCGATTGCAGCGACGCCCGCTTGGACGGCGGCGACGAGCCCGTCCAGGTCGTGCGCGACCGCTTCGGCGACGACGTCGATCCCGGCCAAGCGCGCCGCGCGCGTCGTCTCCGGTCCGATCGAAACCGCAGGAATGCCTGCCTGAATGGAGCCCAGCGCGCTTGCGGCCGAAGCGGAAGCGAGGACGACGAGGTCGCCCAGCAGCTTCTCGTCCGGGACGAGAGGTCCGCGTGCGATAGAGGACGAGGACATCTGCGCCGAGCTCGTCCGCGAGCAGGGTCCGGGCGCCCTCGGCGCCCACGAACAGCACGCGTCCGGCCGGCCGGGGCAACGCCGCGAGCAATCCCTCCTGTGTCGACACCGCAGGCACGAGGTCGGCGCCGCCGAGTGCCTCCGCCGTCCCCGGTCCGATCGCCGCCACCCGTGGAAGCGGCCCGGCGGCGCGGCGGCGGAGCTCCCGGGCACCGTTTGGGCTCGTGACGACGACCCAGTCGTACCCGGCCAGGTCGATCGGCTCGTCCCCGGCCGGCTCGATCTCGATCAGCGGGATGTGGACGGCGTCCAGGCCGCGCTCGCGCAGCCGACGCATGAGCTCGCCCTCCTGTCCGCGCGGCCTGGTGACGAGGACGCGCGCGGGGGCCACCCACCCACTCACCCCCCACCCACCCTGGGGGACCTGCAGGATAGGTGGGCAACAGTGACGCGCCTGTGCCGATTCTGGGCCAATTGGGGAACGGAGGTCACGGGCCGACGGGGAGGAAGGTCGCAAGCTCGGCGGCGACTGCGTCCGGGTCGTCACCATGCCGAAGCTCGACCCAGCGACCGTCCTCGTCCGCGATCAGGGCTGCCAGCGTCGTGCCGTCGTGGTGCGCTGCCACGGGCGCCAGGCAGCCTCCTCCGATCAGCCCCACGCAGCGCCGCTCCGCCTCCACCCGCCGCCGCGTCTCGGCATCGTCCGCGGCCGCGACAAGATGCTCGTCGCCCTCCCGGACTTGCAGCGCGAGCGCGCCCTGACCCGCTTCCGGCAGAAGCTCGGCGGGCTCGAAGCGCTTGCCGATCTCGCCGGAGAGGCCGAGTCTGTCGAGCCCGCACGCCGCCAGCACAACCGCGTCGAGCCCGCGCTCTCCCCGCTTGCGCAGGCGCGTGTCGATGTTTCCCCGCAGCGGCTCGATCGCGAGTCCCGGCTCGAGCGCGAGCAGCAGCGCCCGCCGGCGAACCGACGCCGTGCCGATCCTCATGCCGGGCCGCAGCGCAGCCGAGCCGCACAGCGCGTCACGCGGATCCTCACGCGATGTGTACGCGCCGACGACCAGGCCGTCGACGTCCGTCGACGTCATGTCTTTGGCGGAGTGCACGGCAACGTCGATCCTGCCGGCGAGAAGCGCCTCCTCGAGCTCCTTGACGAACACGCCCCGGGACCCGATCTGCCCGAATGGGCGCGTCCGGTCGCGGTCGCCGGCGGTGGTCATCGGCACGAGCGCGAGCTCGACGCCGGGCCGGCGAAGCGGCTCGACCGCCTGCTCGGCCTGCGTCAGCGCGAGCCGGCTACCGCGAGACCCGACGCGCAGCAGCACGGCAACGGCGCCGCGAGGCGGTGCGGCTCTCCCCGCAGAGCCGTGCCCAGCGGGGGCGGATGCGGACGAAGGCAGTCGGCGCCTGCAGGGGCAGCGGCCGACCGACCGGGCACGGCCGCGTCATGGCCTGCGCTCCTCCTCCCCCAACCCGAACAGGTGGCGCACGACTTCAGCATAGACCACCCCATCGGCGGTCACGGCGGCCTCCTTCATGCGGATCGTCGGCTCGTGCAGGAGCTTGTTCACGATCTGCGCCGTCACCGACTCGACGAGGCGCCGGTCGCGTCTCCGTCAGCCGGCCGAGCCGCCCTTGCGCCCGTTCGAGCTCGTGGGTGCGAATCTCCTCTGCGAGCGCGCGCAACGATGTGATCGCGGGCACGACCGCAAGCGACGCCTGCCACTCGCGAAAGCGCTCGGCCTCCCCCGTGACGACCCGCTCCGCGCGGACGGCCTCCGCCCGGCGCCCGGCGAGTGAGGCCTCGACGACCGCCTCGAGATCGTCGATGTCGTACACGAAGCACCCGTCGAAGGCCGCGAGAGCCGGATCGACGTCCCGCGGCACGGCAAGGTCGACGAAGAGAATCGGGCGGCCACGCCGGGCCTTGACCACGCTGCCGACCTCATCCGCCAGGAGGACGAAGCCCCGTGCCGACGTCGACGACACGACGACGTCGGCCGCGCGGAGCTCCGAGGCGACCTCGCCCAGCCCGAGCGCGCGAGCGCCGAGTCGCGCGGGCAAGGCCTGCGGCGCGATCCTCGCTGCGGTTGGCGACCGCCATGATCTCGGCGCCTCGGGACACGAGGTTGCGCGCCGTCAGCTCGCTCATCTTGCCCGCACCCACGACCAGCACCTGCCGGCCCTTCAGGTCGTCGAACACCTGCTGAGCCAGCGCGGCGGCCGCCGCGGGCACGGAGGACGGGCTCTCGGCGATCGCGGTCTCTGCGCGGGCCCGCCGTCCGGCGTGCAGGGCTGTCCGAAACAGCCGGTCGAGCAGCGGGCCGGTCGCACCAACCTCATAGGCCTGACGGACCTGGCCGAGGATCTCGCCTTCGCCCGGCACGAGCGAGTCGAGGCCGGCGGCAACCCGGAAGAGGTGCAAGGCCGCCGACTCCTCGCCGAGCCGGTAGAGCAACGGGGCGAGCTCCGCCGCGTGGGGACCGGCCAGGTCGAGCAGGCCCTCCGTCGCCCGTTGTTCGAGATCGCCGCCCTCGCCGGCGGCGAGGTACACCTCGGTGCGATTGCAGGTCGACAGCACGACGGCCTCGCGCCCGACAGCGAGGACGCGCGCGAGCGCCGCGGCGCCCGACACATCGACCGCGACTCGCTCGCGCAGCTCGACGGGCGCGCGGTGATGCGAGATGCCGACGAGCGCGAGCCTCATGGGAGTACCTGCGCCAGCACCGTCACGAGGCGAAATGGGTGAGAGGAAGCACGACGGCGACGAGGGCGAAGCCCGCGATCACGAGGCGCGCGGCTCGCCGACCGCGCAGGCCCGCACCCACGCCGCAGCACGAGCACAGCCGCAAACACCGCCCAGATGCCCACCGACACGACCATCGCGACATCCACTCCGGTCCCGTCGAGGCGTCGCCAGGCCGGCGACGATGCCGGCGGAGAGGAGGCCCAGCGCGACCGCAGCCGTACGCGCCGAGAGACGATCGAGAGCCTCGAGCGGCGGCATGCGCAGCCGCAGCACCGTCGCGTCGCGGCGCTTCAAGCGGCGTTCCTCCCAGAGGTAGAGCGCCGCCAGTCCGGCGGCGAGCGTGAACCCCGCAAACGCCGCGAGCATCAGGCCGACGTGAAGCGCGAGCGGGAAGCCCGCGTCGTCTCCTCCGCCGATCTCGGCGCCTCCGCCGACCCAGGCGAGCGCGAGCAGCGCGACCGCAGGCGGCATGACGCCGAGTCCGAGCAAGCGATAGCCGGGGCGGCAGCCCCAGATCAGGTAGGTCCCGACGACGAGCCAGACGAACAGATTGAGCGCGCCGGCCCAGGTACCCCAAGGAAAGCCGTCGCTGCGGCTCGCCTGAACGACGAGAAGCGCCGTCTGGACGAGCCACCCGATGCGCACGCCCCAGGTCGCGAGCCGTCCGGCCGTCCCCGGACCACGGAGGTCACCCGCGTACGCGACGGCAGCCTCGCCGTAGGCGATCAGCGCGGGGAAGACGAGTAACTCAGCCATCGGCACGGCGGCGCGCGAGCGCCGCGAGCTCACTCGTCTCACGCTCGAGGCGCGCGAGCTTGGTCGCGAGGATCGCCACCCAGACGAGGACGACGAGGAAGACAACGGCATACGCGGCTGCCACGTACTTCTCACCCGGGCTCACGCCAAAGCCTCCCGCAGTTCCCGCAGGCTGGCGTCGATCCGCTTGCCGAGCAGCTCGACCCGGTACATGACGTAGAAGAGGAGCGAGATCGCCGCCCACGAGACGCAGAAGGCGGCGAACATCGAGCGCGTCATCTGCGGTCCCTCGCGCGTGAACACGGTCGGGTGGATGAAGTCGCTGGCGAGGCGAATCGCCAGGAAGCTGACCGGTACGAGGGCGACCCCGAAGAGCGAGTACACCGCGGAGATCCGCTCCCGGCGAGGCCCTGGCTCGATCGAGAAGCGGAGCATGAAATACGCGCAGTAGAAGAGGAAGAGGACGAGGAAGAGGACGAGCTGGTTCGAGCTCCACGACCACCAGACCCCCCACGAGGCCTTGGCCCAGATCGCACCCGTGACGAGCGTCAGCGCGCCGAGGATCGTCCCCTGGTGCACCGCCGTGTAGCTCTCGAGGTCGTACCGCTCCTCTCCAGTCCAGAGCAACCGCAATGCCTTCCAGGCACCGACGCCGAAGGCGGCGTAGGCGGTGAGCGCGATCGGGACGTGGAAGTAGAAGATCTTCTGCGAGATCCCCTGGTCCGCGTCCTCGGGGGCGACGAAGAAGATCATCGCCAGCGCGGCCGCCATCAGGACGAGCGCGCCAAGAGCGAGCGCCGGGACGCGACTATTCGGTGACGACGTACTCAAAGGAGGCCCAGGAAAGTATCGCGAAGACGGCGTCGTAGAGACCGAGAAAGAGCAGGTACGCGCCGGGGTCGGGTGAGATCGCTGCGCCGACCCCCCCGACGACGATCGGAATCGCGAGCGGCAGAAACAGGAGCGGCAGCACGAGCTCGCGCGTGCGACTGGCAGCGGCCATTGCGGCGAGTAGGGAACCGACGGCGCAGATGCCGACGTTTGCGAGTGCGACCCCGGCAAGCGCCGAAGCATCGAGTGGGGCGAAGAAGAGCGCGAAGGCCGGCAACGCGACCACCTCCGCCGCGATGAGGAAGGCAAGCGTCGCAAAGGTCTTGCCGAGCCAGATCGCGCTCCGGTCACACGGCGCGAGGATCAGCCCGTCGAGCGCACCGGCCTCCCGCTCCGGAACCCACGCGCGTGCGAGGCCGAGCAGGGCCGTGAACACGAGCGCCACCCAGAGCAGACCGTAGGCAGCGTCGTCACCGGTCCCCGCAGGCAACGCGAAGTGGAAGACGACGAGCGCCGCGACGACGAAGAGGAGCATGGCCGGCAGCGTTTCGCGCGCGCGCAGCTCCAGTCGCAGGTCCTTGTGCGCGAGCGCGGCGACGTCGGCGGCGAAACCTGTCACGCGAGCGCCAGCGTCTCGGTGGCGAGGGTCAAAACGCGTTGTGGGTCGTGTGTGGCCAGGACGACTGCACAGCGGTGGGCGCCTGCCGCGAGTTCGCCGTCGAGGAGCGCCGCGCCCTCCTCGTCGAGCGCGGTGAACGGTTCGTCGAGAAGCAGCAACTCCGGATCGTGAAGCAGCGCCCGGCAGAGCGCGAGCCGCTGCACCATCCCTCGCGAGTAGGCACCGACGCGGTCGCCGCGCGCCTCCCAGAGGCCGAATCGCTCGAGAAGCATGCCGATCCGCTCGCGCCGCTCGGGCACTCGGTAGAGCCGCCCGTAGAGGTCGAGGTTCTCGACGGCGGTGAGGTCGCGGTAGACGAGTGGCTCGTGACCGAGATATCCGAGCCCGCCGCGGTCGAGGGCGACCTCCACCGTCCCGCGCGTGGGCGCCACGAGCCCCGCGACGATGCGCAGGAGCGTCGTCTTCCCCGAGCCGTTGGCGCCGGTGACGACGAGGAATCCGTCGACGGGAAGGTCGAACGACAGCCCAGCGAGGACCCGCCGCCGGCCGTACCGCTTCTCGAGCCCTCGCGCCCTGATCACCGCGCCCACCTCCGCGTCGCAGCCGTCCCCACGTGCCCCCGGGGGGTCGACTTGACCCCTGGGACCACGCTACCGCGAATCCCGCGCCGGATGTGTGCCGGTTCCGTCACGAGTGTGTGTCCGGCACCTCAGCCGAGCGTGTCGATCGCCACGAAGACGAGGAAAACGACGCTGATCACCCCGTTGACGGTGAAGAATGCGGCATCGAGGCGGCGTAGGTCGCCGGGTCTGACCAGGGCGTGCTCGTAGACGAGGAGAGACGCCACCGCGACGACGCCGAGCCAGTAGGCGAGGCCGACGTCCAAACCTGCCCCGACAGCCGCCAGCAGCGCCACCGTCCCGACGTGCATCGCCCGCGCCCCCGCAAAGACACCACGTTCCCCGAAGCGCACCGCCCACGAGTGCAGCCCCTCGTGCCGGTCGTGCTCGAGGTCGAACAGCGAGTAGAAGAGATCGAAGCCGGCGACCCAGAGCGCCACGGCGCAGCCGAGCATCCACGCCTGCCACGGAAATTCACCCGTGAGCGCAACCCACGCGCCGACCGGGGCCAGACCGAGGCAGGCCCCGAGCCAAAGGTGGCAGAGCCACGTGACGCGCTTGAGGTACGGGTACACGACGAAGAGCACGACGGGGATCGGCCAGAGCCGGCGGACGACCGGGTCCAGCTGCCAGACGGCGGCGAGGAACCCGGCGAGCGAAACCGCGCAGAGAATGATGACCTGAGCGCGGCTGAGCGCACCTGTCGGCAGCTCGCGCCCGGCGGTGCGCGGGTTGCGGGCGTCGAGCTCGGCGTCGATCAGGCGGTTCAGGCCCATGGCGAGCGTGCGCGCCGCGGCCATCGCGACCGTCACCCACCCGAGCTCGGCCCAGCCGGGAAAGCCGTCGATCGCGAGGAACGCGCCCACGTAGGCGAACGGCAGGGCGAACACCGTGTGCTCGAGCTTGACGAGGGAGGCCAGTCGCCGCGGCAGTGAAACGGCGATGGCGGTCACGTCTGCCTGTGAGCGGTCTCGCGGTCACCGGCTGCAAGTTCGAGTGCGTGTGCAAGCGCCGGCCGGAGGACGGCGAAGCCGTCGCGACAGCCACCCGGAGAGCCTGGAAGGTTGACGATCAGCGTCGCCCCGCGGAGCCCGGCAAGGCCCCGCGAGAGCAGGGCATGCGGCGTGCGGGCCGCCGCGTCCGCACGAATTGCCTCCGCCAGCCCGGGCGCCTCCCGTTCGATCACGCGGCGCGTCGCCTCGGGCGTGACGTCACGCGGCGCGAACCCGGTGCCCCCGGTGGTGAGGACAAGCCGAGCCTCAGCCGCCAGCTCGAGCAGGGCACGCTCGATCTCGGTGATCTCGTCGGGAACGACGCCGCGGACCACGTCGAAGCCCTCTACCGCCAAGAGGCCGGCGAGCGTCTCACCGCTCGAGTCCTGCCGAGACCCCTCGTGCACGCCGTCCGAGACGGTCAGGACCGCCGCCCTCACACCGGCCCCTCCTTCGTCTTCTCGACCAGCCGAACGTCGTCGACCGACATCGTCTTGTCGATCGCCTTCGCCATGTCGTACACGGTGAGCGCGGCGACGGTCGCGGCGACGAGCGCCTCCATTTCGACCCCGGTCTGCGCAACGGTTTCGGCAGCCGCTTCGATCTCGACGCTCGACGGGTGCACGTCGAGCCGAACGGCCACGTGCGACAGCGGCAATGAATGGCAGAGGGGGATCAACTCGCTCGTCCGCTTCGCTGCGAGGACGCCGGCGATCTGCGCGGTGACGAGCGCGTCGCCCTTCGGCAGTGTCCGCAGGCGCTCGGCCGTTCCTTCGCCCATGCGCACTGTCGCGCGGGCGACCGCGCGGCGCCGCAGTGGAGGCTTGCCGCCGACGTCGACCATGCGCACGTCGCCGGCAGGACCGACGTGGGAGAGGTCGCTGCGCTCGCGGTCGGCCCCGCTCATGGCCGTCCAACCGCACGCTGGGCGACCGCGAGCAAGCCGCGGCGGCCCTGCCAGGCAGCCGCCGCCCGGGCGCGGCCGCCGCTGCGGTGGAGGACGTCGAGCGAAACGCGGAGGCCTCCCGTGACCCTGCGGTCGTAGGGGAACCACCAGGGTGGTGCGAGCCGGCCGGAATCGGTGTCGACGAACTTCAGGTGCGACAGCGCGTACAACCCGTGCCTGGAGTGCGTTCGCCCGTGCCCCGAGTCGCCACAGCCGCCCCACGGCGCCTGGGCGGTGCCGTAGGAGTACGAGCAGTCGTTCATCCAGACCGACCCGGCACGGAGGTTCCCGGCCACGCGGCGGGCGCGGCGCGGGTCACGCGTCCACACGCTGGCGCCGAGGCCGTAGCGCAAGGCGTTGGCACGGCGAACTCCATCCGCCTCGTTGGCTATTCTGTCAACGGTGACCACCGGCCCGAAGATCTCCTCCCGCACAAGACGCGCCTCCACAGGCTCGCCCGCCAGGACGGTCGGGGCGAAGAACCAGCCGGGCAGGCCGATGTCGGCGCGGGCGCCTCCCGACACGATCGTGGCGCCGCGCTCCACGGCGTCTGCGACGAGGCCCTCGACACGGTCGCGCTGGTGCTCGCTGATCAACGGCCCCAGCTCGGCCTCGGGATCCTCGCCACGGCCGAGCCGGAGCGACGCCACCCGCCCGGCGAGGCGCTCCACGAAGCGCTCGTAGAGCGGGGCCATCACGTAGATCCGCTCGACGCCCGAGCACACCTGGCCGCAATTGGCGAAGGCTCCCCAGAGCGCGCCCGCCACCGCGCGGTCGAGATCGGCGTCGTCGAGTACGACCATCGGATCCTTGCCGCCGAGCTCGAGGATGGCCGGCACGAGGCGCTCGGCCGCCCGAGCACCGACGCGGCGACCGACCGCAGTCGACCCGGTGAAGGCGACCAGATCGACGCCGCGATGCCCGACGAGCGCGTCGCCGACGGTCGCCCCAGGGCCCTGAACGGTGCGGATCAGGCCCGGCGGGGCACCGGCACGGCGAAATATCTCCTCGACCCACCGGCCCGCCTGCGGCGTCAGCTCGGACGGCTTGACGACGGCTGCATTGCCGGCTGCCACGGCGGTCGCAGCCTGCGAGAAGGCGATCCCGAACGGGAAGTTCCAAGGCGACACGATCCCGGCGACGCCAACCGGCTCGTAGAGCAGCCACGCCCGCTTGTGGACCAGGTACCGCTGCGAGAAACGGAGTCGCTCCGGGCGCAGGATGCGCGGCGCGCTGCCGACGAGCCAGGCAAGCGTCTCGATCGCGACGAGCACCTCGGCCGTGAGCGCCTCGACGCGGGGCTTTCCGGTTTCGGCGACGATCGTCGCCGCGACATCGTCGGCAGCGTCGAGCAGCGCCTCCATGACGTCGCGCAGCAGCCGAGCGCGTTCCGACACGCTCCGGCGGCACCATGCGGCCTGAGCGGCACGCGCTTCGCCCACGGCCTCTTCGAGCTCGGCCGGCGACGTCAGCGGGACCCGGCCGACCGGCTCGAGCGTTGCCGGGTTGAGCGGGCGCAACTCGCCGGCGGCGGTGTCTTCCGTCGCGGTCACCGCCGCATCGTACTGGCCTGTTCGAGCGCTTCGAGCAGCCGCGTCGACCACGCGTCGAGGTCGTGTTCCCGCACCCAGGAGCGGACCGCTTCGAGACGTCGGCGGCGCTCGGGTTCCGGCAAGTCGAGTGCCTGCTCGAGCGCGTCGGCCTGTCCCTCGACGTCCTGGGGATCGATCGGCACGGCCCAGTCGCCGAGCTCCTCGAAGGCGCCGGCCTCACGCGAGAGCACCAGCGAGCCGCAGCGGGTGTTGACGAGCGGCCCCTCCTTCGCGACGAGGTTGAGACCGTCGCGCACCGGGTTGACGAGCAGTACGTCGTACTGTTTGTACGCGGCGACGGACAGCGGGAAATCGTCGCGAACGTCGAGCACGAGCGGCTGCCAGCCCGCCGTTGCAAAGCGCCGGCTCACTCGTTGGGCCGTGGCCTCGATCTCGGCGCGGCAATCGCGGTACTCGGGAATCCGCTCCCGCGACGGGTCGAGCAACGCGAGCATCCCGACGCGGCCATGCAGGTCGGGCCGGCGCTCGAGCAGGCGCTCGAACGCGAGAAACCCGCGAACGGCGTTCTTGGCCGGATCGGCCCGGTCGACGCGGAGCACGAGCGCCTCCGGCCTTCCGTCGGCGAGCTCGCGCTCGCGCTCGAGCACTGCGGGACTCCCGGCCAGGGCCTCGAACTCCTCCGCGTCGACCGAGATCGGCGCGGCGATCGTACGGGTGCCCGACCCGGATCCGGCGCCGAGCACCGCTTCGGTGGAGGCCGCGAACGCGCTGCGCCAGCGCTCGGTGTGGAAGCCGACGAGATCGTTGGCGAGCAGGCCGTCGTGAATCCCATGCTGGATCGCGGCCGGCAACACAGCCCATTCCGCGGGCGATGGCCACGGAATGTGGACGAAATGGGACAGGAGCGCTTCCGGCGCCTGCTCGCGGACAAGCCGTGGCGCCAGGTAGAGGTGGTAGTCCTGGAAGAGGACAGCCGCATCGGGCGTGGCCCGCAGCTCCTCGAGCACCGCGGCGGCGAACCCCGCGTTGACGACCACGTAGCCGTCGGACCACGCCTTCGTCAGGTCGGCATCTGGATCGCGCTTCAATGCCCAGAGCCCGTGCTGGACGAACCACAGCACCGGGTTCGCCATGACGTCGTAGAACAGCTCGAACGCGCGCCGGTCGTGAGCGACGAACCGAAGTCGGTACGGCGACCCGTCCACACCGGTTTCCTCGAGGCCGCCCTCGGCCGCAAGCGCGACCTCCTCGTCGGTCATCGCGCTCGCGATCCAGGTCACGTCGTGCCGCGAGACGAGCGGACGCAGCGCCGTGACGAGACCGCCCGCGCCACGACGCGCGGTGCGACGCCCCGCATCGTCGCGCGTGTAGCCAACCGGCCCGCGGTTGGAGACGACGATGAGCCGGCGTCGCCCGCTCACGGCCAAGTGACGCTAGCCGGTTTCGCTCAGCGGGCGCTCGCCCAACGTGAGCGTCACGACTCGGCGCTGACCGGCGCGGACGAGCGTCACGCCGACGGTCTGGCCCGGCAGTAACTCGTCGGTCACGATCCGCGAGACGTCCTCGGCCCCGCGAACGGGCGTCTTCCCGATGCGAACGATCACGTCTCCGCCGACCCGGACGGGAAGGCCGTTGAACTCCGCGGCCCGGGTCCCGCCACGCAGCCCGGCGCGGGCGGCCGGCGTTTCCGGCTTGACACGGGTAACGAGCGCGCCACGGGGGGCGCCCAACCGAAAGCGCCGCGCCAGTCCCGGCGTGACGTCTTGTGACTCGATGCCGATGTACGCATAGGCAACGCGACCTGTCGCGACCAGTTGCTCGAGCGAGCGGCGCGCCACGTTGATCGGGATTGCGAATCCGACACCCTCGGCATTCCCCGAGTTGGAGCGGATCTGCGCGTTGACGCCGATCACCCGGCCGCGTGCGTCGAGCAGCGGCCCGCCCGAGTTGCCACGGTTGATTGGCGCGTCGGTCTGGATTGCATCCGCGACGGCGTAGCGCGACGTCAGGGAGGGAATCGATCGCCTGGTGGCGGCGACGACACCCACCGCCAGCGAGCTCTGGTTGCCGAAGGGGCTTCCGATCGCGGCGACCGGCGTTCCCACGACGACCGCTGACGAGTCGCCGAGCGGCAGCGGGGCGAGCCGATGTCCGGCCGACTCGACGCGGATCACGCCGATGTCGGCAAAGAGGTCGTAGCCGATGATCGCGGCAGGAAGGCGCTCTCCGTCTCTGAACTCGACGTAGACACGCTCCGCCCCGCGAACCGGCGCCGCCTCCTCACCGACATTCGTGATCACATGCGCGTTCGTGAGGATCGTGCCCTCGTCGTCGACGACGAAGCCGGAGCCCTGCGAGATACCACTGCTTGCGACCTCGGCGTAGATCGTGACGACGCCGCCGGCCCGTGCCGCGTAGATCGCCGCCGGATCGAAGCTGTTCCCCAGCGCGGGCACCTCGGGCGCCGAGGTCGCCTGGCCGCCGCCGTTGCCGGCCGGAACCGACACGTACACCGTCTCGCTGCCACCGTTGTCTCCCAGTCCCGTGGCGCTGCCCAGCACGAGCGCGATCACGCCGCCGGCGACGGCAGCGGCGGTGACCGCAACGGCGACGGCGCCAGCGCGCATGCCGCCACTGTAGCCGCGCGGTCTCGGCCTCCCGTTTCGTTTTCACGTGAAAACGCGCCGCTACCCGGCGCACCAGCATTCCAGCAGGCTTCCGCTTCGCCGCCGCGGCGCCCTCGTCACAGCGAGCCTTAGCTCGAGACGAGCGTCGTCGTCCGCTCACGCAGGGCGGCGGCGGGCAGCGACGCAGTGAACACCGTGCTGCCCGGACGTGAGCGAACGGCGAGCTCGCCGCCCATGCGCTCGACGAGCTCCCGAGCGATCGCCAGCCCGAGACCCGAGCCGGACGCGAGCCCGCCCTCGATCCGGTGAAAACGGTCGAAGATGCGTGCGAGCTGCTCGGCGGGGATCCCTGGGCCGTCGTCGGCCACCTCGAGCAGCGCCAGCCCGCCGTCGTGGCGCGCGCGCAGCGTCACCTGAGTCCCCGCGGGGGTGTGCACGAGCGCGTTCCCTGCCAGCGCGCGACCGATCTGGAGCACACGCGCCTCGTCGGCGAGCGCCCACACGTCCCCCTCGACCTCGACCTCGAGCCGCTGCCCGCGCGACTCCGCCAGCCCGTGCAGCTCGTCGGCGAGCGTCCGGCACGCGTCGGCGAGATCGACGTCTTCCCGTTCGACGCGGAGCCGGCCGGCATCGATGCGCGACAGGTCGAGCAGATCTGTCGCGAGCTTCGCCAAGCGATCGACCTGCTCGCGCATGGTCGCCACGAAGCGCATTGCGGGTCGGCTCGTCCAGGTCCTCGTCGGCGAGCAGCTCGAGGAAGCCGCTGAGCGAGAAGAGCGGCGTCCGCAGCTCGTGCGACGCGTTCGCGACGAACTCCTTGCGAGCGGTGTCGAGTTGCGCGAGCTGGACTCGCATACGGTCGAAGGCCATTGCCAGCTGACCGAGCTCGTCACTCGAACGGTCGACGACGGGCTCGTCGAACGACCCTGCGGCAATCCGGTTCGCAGCCCGCTCGAGGCGGCGGATCCGCCGCGCGTGCATGCCCGCCGCGAGCGTGCCGCTGATGGCAGCGAGGGCGAGCGCGACGAATGCCGCTTCGAAGAGGCGGCGCTGGACGAGCTCCACCGTCGCCAGCTGATCGGCGAGCGAGGTGGAGAGCAGGATGACCCGGTCGGGCAGCGCGGGCGCAGCGACTTCGGCGTACTCGCGGCCGCCGCGTTCGACGCGGCCGCGGGTGACGGACTTCGACGAAGCGGCGAGCAGGGCGACGGGATCGTCCGCGACGTCGGTGGACGCGTCGGCCCGCGAGTCACCGATCGTGGCAAGCGTCGTCGGCGAGTTGCTGAGGACGGAGAAGACGGCGACGCGCGCGCCCGTGGCAACAGACGCCGTCTCGGCGTAGAGGTCCCAGCTGAAGGGATCGGCCGGCAGCCCGACGGCGACGCCGACCGCCTCCCGCTCCATCGAGGAGAGCTTGGCCGCGACAAGCCTGTTCTCGAGCTGCGGGACGACGATCGCATAGGCAGCCGCCAGGGCGCCGCCGACGACGAGGAACAGTCCGAGCGCAAGTTTCAGCCTGATGCCCATTGGTTCAGCGCTCCCGGGGGCCGCTCACGCCTCGCCGAACCGGTAGCCGACGCCGCGGACGGTCCGAATCAGCTCGGGCGCGGCCGGCTCGCGCTCGATCTTCTCGCGCAGGTGCCGGACGTGGACGTCGATCGTCCGCGGCTCCCGATAGTCGGAACCGCCGCGCAGCCGTTCGAGCAACTGGCGACGCGAAAAGACGACCCCGGGCTGCGACGCGAGCAGCGCGAGCAGCTCGAACTCCACAAATGTCAACCGCACGGGCTCGCCTCGCACCTCGACCTTTCGGCGCAGCACATCGACGCGAACGCCGTCGCGCTCGATCACCTCGTCGCGGCGGACGGCCAGATGCGGCGTCGCAGCCCGGCGTAACAACGCCCGCACGCGACTCCGGAACTCGCGAATCGAGAACGGCTTGGTGATGTAGTCGTCCGCGCCGAGCTCGAGCCCGAGCACCTTGTCGAGCTCATCGTCGCGCGCGGTGAGCATGATGATCGGAACGGTGCTCTCGGCCCTGAGCCGCCGGCACACTTCGAGGCCGTCGACGCGTGGCAGCATGATGTCGAGCACGACGAGATCGAACGACTCCTCGCTGAACCGACGCAGCGCCTCTTCGCCGTCACGAGCCTGGACGACGCGGTAGCCGTCCCGTTCGAGCGGGTACGTGAGGAGCGTCTGGATCGAGTCCTCGTCGTCGACGAGGAGGATGGTCGAGGAGTCCTGCATGCCTGCGGCCTACGCACCTTCGGCGCGGGGTTGCCTGCGGCGACCTACTATAGCCCGCACCATGGAGGCGGCCCGGCCTCGCAGCCCGAGTCGGAGGCCGCGCCGCGGCTCGTCCGCGCGCCCCCTGAACACGAGGCTCGCGCGGGCCTCGGCTCTCCTCCTCCTCGTGCCGCTCCTGCTCGTCACCCTCACGGTCGCCCGGCCTGGGCCGCTGCCGGCGCCGGCGTTGCCGCCCGTCTTCGACGGTGACACCGCGCTCAACCTGGCGACCGAGCTCGCCAACGACCATCCCCGGCGTGTGCCCGGCAGCCCAGGAGCGGACGCGGCGGCGCGGTGGGTGGAGGCGAAGCTCGCCCTCTACGGCCTCGACGTCGAGACCGATCGGTGGCGGGCCGAGCTTCCCGATCTGGGCGAAACGCAGCTGACGAACGTCGCCGCGATCGTGCCGGGCCGGACTCGGGACGCCGTCCTCGTCGTCGCCCATCGCGACACGACCGACCGCGGCCCCGGTGCGAACGACAACGCCTCCGGGACGGCCGCGCTGGTCGAGCTCGCGCGAGGCTACGCCGCCGCCGGGACCGCTGCCGGCCGCGCGCGGCCGCAGCACACGCTGGTCTTCCTCTCCGCCGACGGCGGCGCTTTCGGCGGTGTCGGGGCGGCGCGCTTCGCCGGTCGCGAGCGCTTTCGCAATCGGATCCTGGCCGCAGTCGTGCTCGACGGCCTCGCAGGGTCACGCAGGCCGCGGCTCGAGCTGGCGGGCGACGGCAGCCACTCTCCGGCTCCGGCCTTGGTGCAGACCGCTGCAGCCCGGATTACGGAGCAGACCCGCCGCGAGCCCGCCCAGCCGAGCGTGCTCCGTCAGCTGGTCGACCTCGCTCTGCCGTTCGGGTACGGCGACCAGGGACCGCTGCTCGGCGCGCGAATCTCCGCGCTCCGCCTGACGACGGCAGACGACACCGGGAAGAGCGACGCGACCGACGATCCCGAGGCGCTCGACGAGGTGCGGTTCACCCGGCTCGGGCGTGCATCGCACTCGCTACTCGCATCGCTCGACGGCGGCGCAGAGCTGGTCCGCGGCAGCTCGGCGTTTCTTGTCCTTCAGGATCGCTTCGTTCGCGGCTGGGCGCTCGGAACCCTCTTCGTTGTCGCGATCGTGCCGTTCCTCGTCGTGGTCACGGATCTGGTGGCGCGATGCCGGCGTCGGGGCTTGGCGCTCCTGCCTGCGCTCCGGAGCCTGCGCAGCCGTCTCCTCGTCGCGTTGTGGTGCGGGCTCGTGCTCTGGCTCGCGGCCCTGACGGGCGTGCTCCCAACAGGGGTGCCCCGGCCGCTGCCGCCGACGGGCTCGGCGGCAACTGACTGGCCGCTCGTCGGGCTGGTCGCGGCAGGTCTCCTCGTGTTGGCTGGCTGGCTCGTCGCGCGTCCCCGGCTCCTCCGCCGCAAGCCCCCGACCGGAGACGAGGAGCTCGCGGGGTACGCCGTCAGCCTGGGGGCGCTCGGGGCCATTGCCGCCGCCACCGCAGTCGCCAGCCCGCTCGCCCTCCTCTTCGTCTTGCCGTCGCTCTACGCCTGGCTCTGGCTCGTGCAACTGCACGCCACCGCTCCCCGCTGGGCCAAGGACGCTCTCTTCGGAATCGGCTTCGCCGGGCCGGTGCTTGCGCTCGTCTCGCTCGGGACCCGGTTCGACCTCGGCGTGGACACCGTGCTCTACGTGACCGGCCTCGTCTCGGTCGGCTACCTCCCCTGGACACGTGTCGTCCTCTTCCTCGCCTGGGCGGCAGTGGCCGCCCAGATCGGGTCGCTCGTGGTCGGCCGCTACGCGCCGTACGCCGAGGGCCTCGCGACGCCGCCGCGCGGCGCCGTGCGCAACGGCGTCCGCCGAGTCGTGCTGGCTGCTCAGGCAAGGCGCAGGTAGCGCACGAATGCCCCGGTGGGCAGCTCGCCGGTCCCGGGTGGGACATGGACGAGGGCATCGGCCCGCGCGGCTCGGACGATCATGTGCGACTCCTGCCCGGCCACCGGAACCAGCTCCACACCTGCCGGCGTCGTCGTGCTCGTCGCGCGGGCGAGCGATTCCCGCCGTGGATCGCGCCGAAGCGGCGAGGCCAGCCTGCCGCCCTCGAAACGCGGCCGCGGGTCGGCCGCCCCTTGGAGCGCGAGCAGAGCCGGCTGGACGAAGAGGAGGGCGCCCACCAGCGCCGACACGGGATTGCCGGGCAAGCCGAACACGAGTGTCCGCCCGCGGACCCCGAACGACACGGGCTTCCCGGGCTTGACGGAGACGCCCCAGAAGACCTCCTCGACACCGAGCTCGGCTTCGACGCGACGAACGAGGTCATGCTCTCCGACCGACACCCCGCCGGAGGTGACGAGCACATCGGCCTCGAGGCCGCGGGCGATTGCATCGCGATGCGCCCGCTCGTCATCGGCGACAGAGGGTAGAACGGCGACGACACCCCCTGCGACCGCGAGCAGCGACTCGAGCATGACTCCGTTCGACTCGTGGATCTCACCGAAGCGGAGCTCGACGCCAGGCGGTCGAAGTTCGCGTGCCGGTCGTCAGCACGACGACGCGTGGACGGGCGGCGACGTCGACAGCGTCGAGTCCGACGGCAGCCAATGCGCCCAGCTGAGCCGGGCCGAGCCGCGTCCCGGCCGGAAGAACGATGTCGCCCGCCCGGACGTCGCCCCCGCGCGGCCTGACGTTCGCGCCCGGGGCAACGTCCGGAGGTATCTCTATCGTTCCGTTGTCTTGATGGACAACGACTTCGATCGGAGTGACGGCGTCGGCGCCTTCGGGAACCGCCCCGCCCGTGGCGATCGCCATCGCCTCCCCGGCAGTGAGCACGGCGCCCGCGGGCCTCCCGGCGGCGATGCGTGCGACAACCGAGAGTGGCCCCGGCGCGTCTGCAGCGCGGACGGCGTATCCGTCCATGGCCGAACTGGCAAACGGCGGCACGTCGGTCCGGGCCCTGGCCGGCTCGGTCAGGACCCTGCCGGCGGCGGCGGCCAGCGGCAGGCGCTCGCCCGCAAGCGGCTGCGCGTGCTCGAGCACGCGCTCGATCGCTTCGTCGACGCCGATCAGCGCTGTCACGACGGCAACGCTACCGCGTGCTCGCTGCACGAGCGACGCTGCCCGGCGCGGGCGGCGACGCTAGGCTCGGAAGGATGATCTCCGTCGTCGTCCCGGTCTACAACGAGGAGCCGAGCATCGAGCCGCTGCTCGACGAGCTGGCCCAGGTTCTCGACGGTCTCGGCGACAGGTGGGAGGTCGTCGTCGTCGACGACGGCTCGACCGACGGCACGTACGACACGCTCGCGCGGCTCAACGCCGAGCAGCCGCAGGTGCACGTCGTGCGGCTGCGGCGCAACGCAGGCAAGGCGGCCGCCCTCGACGTGGGCTTCGCCGAGGCGGAGGGGGATCTGGTCGTCACGATCGACGGCGACGGCCAGGACGACCCGCACGAGATCCCCCGCCTGCTGGCGAAGCTCGACGAGGGGTACGACCTCGTCGCCGGCTGGAAGTCAACCCGCCGGGACCCGTTCACGCGGCGGGTCGTCTCACGCGTCTTCAACGCCGTCACCGGGCGTGTCTCCGGCCTGCGCCTGCACGACATGAACTGCGGGCTGAAGGCCGCGCGAGCCGATGTGCTGCAAGAGATCCGCCTCTACGGCGAGCTGCACCGCTTCCTGCCGGTGCTGGCCCACTACCGCGGCTATCGCGTGGCCGAGGTGCCGGTCAACCACCGTCCGCGCCGCCACGGCCGCTCCCGCTACGGCATGGAGCGCTACGTGCGTGGGTTCCTCGACCTGCTCACCGTCACCTTCATGGGCCGCTATCGCCACCGGCCGCTGCATCTGTTCGGCAGCGTCGGACTGCTCCTCGGGGCAATCGGCGTCGTGGTTCTCGCCTACCTGACCGTGCTCAAGGTGACCGGACACGCGATCGGCCACCGGCCGCTCCTCACCCTCGGCGTCCTGCTCGTCGTGGTCGGGATTCAGTTCCTCTCGCTCGGCTTGCTGTCGGAGCTGATCACGAGCCACCACGAGGAGCGCCTGGGGAGACGCCAGCGGGCGGATCGCCTCGTCGACGAGGTTCTGCGCTAGCCGGCTCAGGATTCCGTGCGCGTTCTCTACTTCGGCACCTACGAGCGGGACTATCCGCGCAACGCACAGGTGATCTCGTGCCTACGCGGCGCCGGAGTCGAGGTCGTCGAGCGCCACGCGACCCTGTGGGAGCGCCGCAAGCACAAGTGGTCGCTCGGACTGGGGGCGATGGCACGCGTTGCCGTCAAGGAGACCCGCCTGCTCGTCGGCCGGAAGGGCGCGTTCGACGTCATGATCGTCGGCTACCCCGGCCACTTCGACATGCCGACCGCACGTCGCATCGCCGGTCGCCGGCCGCTGGTCTTCAACCCGCTCGTCTCGCTCTGGGACACGCTGGTGGGCGACCGGGAACGGTTCGCTCCCGGGTCGCGCGCCGCAGGGGTGCTGCGGCAGATCGACCGGATCGCGTTCCGGCGCGCAGATCTCGTGGTGGCGGATACGGAACAGAACGCGCGCTTCTTCGCCGAGTGCTTCGCGCTGCCGCGCGACCGCATCGAGGTGGCCCTCGTAGGCGCGGAGGATCAGGTCTTTCGACCGGGCTGGCAGCTCCAGCAGGTGTTCGAGGTGCTCTTCGTCGGCAAGCTGATCCCACTGCACGGGCTGGAGACGATTCTCGGCGCGGCCCGCCTGCTACCCGACATTCCCTTCCGGATCGTCGGCTCCGGCCAGCTCGACTCCCTCCTCGTCGATCCGCCGACGAACGTCGAATGGGTTCCCTGGATCGAGTACGCGCAGCTCCCGGCGGCGATTCAGGCCGCGGGCTGCGCGCTCGGGGTATTCGGAACGTCGGACAAGGCGGGGCGGGTGATTCCGAACAAGGCGTTCCAGGCCCTGGCCTGTGGCACGCCGCTGGTGACCTCCGACACGGCCGCGGCACGCGAGCTCCTGACCGACGGGCAAGACGCCCTCCTCGTCCCGCCGGGCGACGCCGGCGCTCTCGCCGCTGCGATCCGTCGCCTCGCGGGCGATCCCGCCCTGGCGCGTCGCCTCGGCGACGGCGGCCGCGCCACGTACGAGGCCCGCGCGAGCGAGGAGGTGCTGGGCCGGCAATGGCGCGCGATGCTCGAGTCGTTGCTCACGCGCTGACGGATGTGCGCGTGCTGCTCGCCGCCGCAATCGCGGCGTTCGCAGCCGGATTCGCGGCGCTCGCCCTCCTCCAGCATCGCGCCTTCGAGACGGGCCGGTTCGACGTCGGCAACCTGACGCAGGCCGTGTGGGCGACCGCCCACGGCGACTTCTTGACTGTGACCGATCTAGCCGGTCGTCAGATCTCCCGGCTCGGAGCGCACTTCGACCCGATCGTGGCAGCGCTGGTGCCGCTCTGGTGGGCATGGCCCGACCCGGGCGTCCTGCTCGTCGCGCAAGCCGTCGCCGTCGCGCTCGGCGCGATCCCCGTCTTCCGGCTGGCCCGCCGCCACCTCGGCTCGGCGCACGCGGCGCTCGGGCTGGCGCTCGTCTACCTGCTCTACCCCCCGACGCAGTGGCTCGTCCTCGACGACTTCCATCCGGTCGCCTTTGCGACCCCCCTCCTGCTCGCAGCGTGGGACTTCCTCGACGAGGGCCGCTTCGTCTCATTCGCGCTGGCCGCCGGTGCCGCCTGCCTGACGAAGGAGCACATCGGTCTCGTGGTGGCGATGCTGGGCATCTGGTACGCGCTCGCGAGAGGCCGGCGGCGGGCAGGGGCGGTGATCGCGGTCACGGCCACCGCAGTAGCGATCGTCGCCACGGCGGTCGTCGTCCCACACTTCGCGCCCGGTGGCGGCTCTCCGTTCGCCGGGCGCTACGACAAGGTCGGTGGAACGCCGGCCGGAATCCTCGAGACGGCGGTCACCGAGCCCGGCGCCGCTCGTCGGGGAGGCAACCGAGGGCCGCGATCTCGGTTACCTGCTGGACCTGCTGGTCCCTCTCGCTGGACTCCCGTTGCTCGCCCCGCTCGCAGCGCTCGTGGCTTTGCCCGAGCTGGCGGCAAACCTGCTCTCGGACACGGAGACGCAGACGTCGATCCACTTCCACTACACCGCTGGAGCAGTCCCGGCGCTTGTCGTAGCAACGATCTTCGGCGGCGCGAAAGTGCGGCAGCGGGCCGGCAAGCATGCCGCAGCCGTCCCGCGCGCGCTCGTGGTCGTAGCGCTGCTGGCGAGTGCCGCCTACGGGCCGAATCCGCTCTGGAGCCATGTGCCACTCGGACGAGGATCTGGCTGCCCGGGATCATGTCGTCACGGCCCACGATCGTGTGGCGGCGCAGGCACTGACACTCGTGCCGGCGACGGCAGCCGTCTCTGCGACGAACACGCTCGGAGCGCACCTGTCCGAGCGGGCGCGAATCTTCAGTTTCCCGTTGGTGCGCGAAGCGAACTGGGTCGCAGTGGACACGACCCGGCTCAGCTACCTCGACGCGGTCGACGGCGGGGAGCGAGCGCGGGCCGCACTTCGTCGGCTGTTGGCGGACGGCACTGGCGGATCGTGTTCGACGCGGACGGGATCCTGATCCTTCGCCGCGACGAGTAGCGGCTACGGCCCCTCATTCGATCAAGCCCTGTCGGGAGAGCCGACCGCACGTCTCGCGCTGTTGCCTTCTCGGCCCACTTTCGAGACAGTGCGTTGTCTAATCTGCCGATAGAATAGAAAGTGGGTGGTGGGATGGGGTGCCCCAGGCGAAACCTCCTGGCAACGAGTTCCTTGCGTGCGCGATCGGCACAGCGAGCGCTGCTAGACCGGGATTCCCTGCGGTAGGAGGTACGCGCCGAGCGCGAGACACGCCGCCTTCGCCCACCGGTCCTCGTCTGCGGCCGCCAGCGGCACGGCCCACGCGAGGTACCAGACGGCGAGGTACGGCGTCGTCGCCAGCACGAGCACCGCCGCGCGCCCGAGGTACAGCCGGCCGCGAGCAGCCGCACGCGCGAGCAGCGCCAACCCGACGACGAAGGCCGAGAGGAAGGCACCGTCGGCCAGGGCGTCGGGAACCCCGAGCTGCTCGAGCCGCGAGGGCAGTGAGTAGGTCGTCTCCAGCGCGGCGTTCCCGGCCAGGGTCAGCGGAGCGCCGACCCACTGCAGCCCGTACTGCCGCGTCGCCAAGCCCGCCACCACGAGCGCCGCGGCGGCCAGCCCCACCGCGCCCACCCGACCGCGGCCGCCACGGCCACGCGCCAGCAGGACGAGGCCGAGAAAGACCGCCGGCACCCACTTGATGGCCACGGCGAGCGCCCACATAGCTCCCACCAAGGCCTGCCGCGGCTTCGCCGCCGCCGCGAGCGCGAGTGCCGCGGCGACGAGGGCGGCGACCCATGCATCGTTGTGCCCGCCTCCCGCCAGGTGTATCGCCAGCAGGGGATTCCAGCCGACGAACGCCACCGCGAGCAAGCGGCGACGAGCCAGCGTGCCCGGCCAGGAGACTGGCCGCCACAGCGGCGGCGGCGGCCAGCGCCTTGAAGGCCCAGGCGGCAGCGTCACTCGAATCGCCCACCGCCAGCGCCACCGGCTCGGAGGCGAGCGTGAACGCAGGTCCGTAGACGGACGTCGTCTCGCGCCACGCCTCGCCCATCACCGGGTAGGCCGGGCTCTCCGGGAAGGAGCTCGGAGGGTCGGCGTACGGATTGCCGTCGCCAACCGCTGCAATCCAGCCGTAGTCCCAGTACGTCCAGGCATCGGTGGAGACGAGGAGCGGCGCGGCGAGCGGGATGAGCTGGATCGCGACGGCCAGCGCGGCAACCCGCGCGTACGACAGGCCGCTCGAGCGACGGAGCAGCCACAGCCCGAGGACATAGAGGCCGAAGGCTGCGGCGAGCAGCCAGAGGAACCAGGCGGCGGACGCCGTCCGCGGAGCCGCCTCCTTCGGGTACGAGTGGCGGGCCCTCGAACCAGGCCAGGATCGACGCGAGCGCGACGAGAACAAGGACGGCGGCGCCCGCCGTGAGCGCCGCCGCCGCCCGGCTCACGGCTCGAGCAGAGGATCGTTCGCCGCGCCGGCGGCTCCCGGCTGGGATGCCGTGGCGGCCGGTTTGCGCTTCGGCTTCGGCTTCCGCTTCGGCTTCGTCTCGGTTTCCTTCTCCTCCTCGACCGGCGCCGCGTACGGGTCGTAGCTGAGCGCGTAGGGCCCACGCTGGAAGTACTGCCACACAGGTGGGTTGCGCGGCTCGGGGAAGTCGCGGTCGGGCATCGCGGCGACGGCCCGTTCCATGTAGCGGCGCCAGATCTCTGCCGGGAACGTTCCACCCGCGACGCTGATCCCGTGAACGTTCTCCATCGGCACCTCGCCCCGGGTGTAGCCAACCCAGACGGTCGTCTGCAGGTCCGGCGTGTAGCCGGCGAACCAGGCGTCGGCGTGGTGGTCCGTGGTCCCGGTCTTCCCGGCGGCCGGGCGCCCAATCGCGGCTCGGGTACCGGTGCCGTAGCGCATGTTGTCCTCGAGGATCTCGGTCACGGTGGCGGCGACGCCGTCGCTCAGAACACGCTTGCGGCGCGGAACGCCCCAGCCGGCCTGCGTGTCCTCTTTGCCGTTCGCCAGCACGACCTTGCGGATCGCCATCGGTTCGGCGTGGACACCGCCGGCTGCAAGCGTTGCGTACCCGGACGCGAGGTCGAGCGGCGAGACGGCGATCGAGCCCAGGCCCATCGAGGGCACGTAGGCGCCCTTGACGTCGAGCGGCGAGCGCACCCCCATCTTCCGGGCAGTGGCCGCCACGCGCTCGGCGCCGACGTCGAGCGTGAGTTGGGCGTACACCGCGTTGTCGGAGCGGATGGTCGCACGCTCGACCGACGTCCAGCCGACGTAACTCGAGTCGTAGGTCTTCACACACCACCACGAGCCGTCATCGCAGTTGCCGTTCTCCACGGGCCTGTAGGTGAAAGGCGCTGACACGTAGTACGCCGACGCCGGGTTGATCCCGCGTTCGACGGCAGCGGCCAGGACGAACGTCTTGAAGGTCGAGCCCGGCTGCCGGCGGGCCTGGGAGAGCAGGTTGAACTCGTTGCGACGCTGCCCGGGGATGACGGCCGTCATCGCCCGGATTGCGCCGGTGGCAGGCGCGATCGAGATGAGGGCGGCGGCAGGATCGGTGGGCTCGGTCAACGTCTCGCGAATCGCCGCTTGCGCGTGGCGTTGGAAGCGGGGGATGATCGTCGTGTAGACGTTCAGGCCGCCGGAGCGCACTGTCTCGGCTCCGTACGCAGCGATCAATCGGTCGCGCACGTAACTGAAGAAGTAGGGCTCTCGGATCTGCTGGTAGAGCCGCCCCGGCTGAAGCCGTAGCGAGCGCCGGCCGACCGCCCAGCGGTACTGGACCGGCGTCACCGACCCGTTCGCGAGCATTGCCCGGAGGACAGCGTCGCGGCGCACCCGCGCCCGACCGGGCTCGAGGATCGGGTCGTATGCGGACGGTGCCTGCGTCAGCCCGGCGAGCAGTGCCGCTTCGGGGAGCGTCAGCGCGGCGGCCGGCTTCGAGAAGTACGTCTGCGCCGCCGCCTCGATCCCGTACGCCAGGTTGCCGTAATAGACACGGTTGAGATACGTGACGAGAATCTGGTCCTTGGTCCAGGCGCGATTGAGCTTGAGCGCCAGGCAGGCCTCCTTCAGCTTCCGCTCGACCGTCCGCTCGCGCGAGATGTAGAGGTTGCGGACGAGTTGCTGGGTGATCGTCGAGCCTCCCTGGACGACCTCGCGCGCCTTGACGTTCGCCCACAGCGCACGAGCGATCCCTTCGGCGTCGAGCCCGCCGTGCTCGTAGAAGCGCCGGTCCTCGATCGCGACCGTCGCCCTGGAGACCCAGGGACTCACGCGAGCAAGGGGTACCGGCTGGCGGTTGCGCTCGGCAGGAATGGCGCCGAGAAGCGATCCGTCGGCCGCGTAGACGAACGAGTTCTCGCCGATCGGCGACGGTCGCAGCGAGGACAGGTCGCACGAGGAGCCGAAGGCTAGGACTGTCGCGCCACTTCCTACCACGGCCCCCGCGCCGACCAGGACCATGGCGGCCAGACCGAGAACGAGGCCGCTGCGCCGGCGCCGGCGCAACTCGACGCCGCCGGCGGCGGCGGGCGGCTGCGAGCTCCGGATCGTGTGGCAACCGGCCGCGCGGCGGCGGGGTCATGGCGCGATGGTACCGGCCTACTCGAGCGGCTTGCGCCCGGCGAAGCCGCCATCGGGATCATGCCACCATGCGACGGACTCCTCACCGAGCTGCCAGCAGAGAAAGACCGGCAGCCCTTCGCGCACGGCGGGGAAGTCGACGAGGCCGGCATCTGCGTCGCGAACGATGACGCCCGCCTCGGCCAAGCTTGCCAGTGTCTCGGCGAGCAGCGCTTCGGCCTCTCCGACTGCGGTGACCAGCAGCTGCGCCCGGGCAGGGTCGAGGCCCCCGCCGTTTCCCGCCACCGTCGCAACGAGCTCGGCGAGCCGTGCCTGCGCGGCGAGGAGATCCGCGCGACGCTCGACCAGCCGCTCGACGAGCGGTCCGACCTGGGCGAGCGCGGCGTTCGCCTCCTCCGGCGTGAAGAGCCGCTCCGGCACAGGGCTATGATCCCGGGCCAGTGCTCCCGGCCGCAAGCACGGTGTACGCATGAACGCTGCGCCAGCGGCCGCGAAGCGGACGTCTCCAGAGATTCTGCACGTGGCTGAGCCGCGAAATGCGGATTCGCGACTGCGCAAGTCGTAGTGCCCAGCAGTCAAAGCTCCGCCGTCCCGGCGCTCCGCATCTTCCTCTGGAGCCGCCTCGCGCTTTGGGCGATCGCCGCGGTCACAGTGCTGGCATTCGAGTCGGCGCTCAACCCCGAGCGTGCCCGCTGGGACAGCCACCGGCTCCACGAGCTCGGCAGCGTCGTCGACGTCTGGGCCCGCTGGGACAGCGACTGGTACCTGAGAATCGCGGAGGAGGGCTACTCGTGGCCCTCGAGCACACCCGCGTTCTTTCCTCTCTACCCCCTCCTCGTCGGCGGCGTCGGCCGGATCCTGGCGGGCCACTACCTGCTCGCCGGGGTCATCGTTTCCCTCGCGGCGAGCGCGGGGGCCTTCGTGCTTCTCTACCGGCTCGCGCTGCCGCGGCTCGGTGCGGACGGAGCCCGCCGGGCCGTCCTCTACCTCGCGCTCTTCCCGACGGCGTTGTTTCTCGGCGCTGTCTACAGCGAATCGCTCTTCCTCCTGCTTGCGCTCGCGACATTCGCGCTCGCGGAGCGGAGTCGTTTCGGCTGGGCCGGCGCTGCAGCCGGGCTCGCTCTGTTGACGCGACCTGCCGGGCTCGCCCTCCTGCCGGCGCTGGCGCTCTTCGCCTGGCACTCGCCGCAACGCGCGCGTGCACTCGTGCGGACGGCCCTCGCCCCCGCGCTCTTTCTTCTCTACCCGCTCGCGCTCTGGCTGTGGATCGAACGGCCGCTCGCTTTCCTCGACGCGCAGGAAACCGTCTGGCACCGAACCGTCTCGCCGCTCGGCCCGCTCGGCGGGCTCTGGGAGGCAGCGAGGACCCGGCGGTCGCCGAGGGCGTCTTCCTGCTCGTCGTGGTGGCGCTTTCGGTCCATGCCTGGCGCCGCTTTGGCAGCCCGTACGGCGTGTACGCGCTCACGGCGCTCGCGCTCCCGCTTGCAGCACCCGCAGACGGCCGGCCACTACTCTCGATCACGCGCTTCGGGTTGGTCGTCTTTCCTGCCGTGCTCGCTCTCGCCGATCTGGCCGCCCGCCGCTGGGTGCACGTCGTCGCACTCGCCGTGTGCGCAACGTGGCTCGCGGTGTCCGTGGTCAAATGGGCCCTGTGGGAGTGGGTGGCCTAACACCAGCGTTTCCGGACGAGCCGACCGGCGACCCGGGAATCTCGCGGGGCAAGCTAGTCGCCTGGCTCGGCTTCGTCAGCGCGCTTGCTGCGTTGTCGTACTACGCCCGCTACGCGATTCCGGAGGGCGAGGACGAGCGCAATCTCCTCTATTCGTACGCGACCGCGATCGCGGCCTTCGTCCAGTACGGGATCATGCTCGGGATCACGCTGCTGATCGCCCGCGGTACGAACGTGCGTGAGACGCTCGCGTTGCAGCGCCCACGCTCGATCGGACGCGCGGTCTGGCAATCGGCCGCTGCGCTTGCCGGCATCTGGGTGATCGGCGCCGCGCTGGCCCCATTCCTGAACGCCGGCGACGAACAGGGCTTCATCCCGGAGCGGTGGGAGCCGGACCGCGCCGGCGCGTTCGCAGCCAACGTCGTCGTTGTGGTGCTCGTCGGACCGGCCGTGGAGGAGATCCTCTACCGCGGCCTCGGCTACTCGGCCGTGCGTGCGCACCTTGGCGCAGCCGCAGCCGTCGTCCTCAGCGCCGCGGCGTTCGCCGCGGCACATGGGCTTCTGCTGGGACTGCCGATCCTGCTCGTCTTCGGCGTCGCGCTGGCGCTGCTGCGCCGCGCGACGGAGAGCGTCTACCCCGGGATCGTTCTGCACGCGCTCTTCAACGCGAGCGCGCTCGCGCTCGGCATCGCCTTCGGCGACAAGCTGTAGCGCCTGCGCTCAGCTAATCGCGGGCCTCGGGCTCGTCCTCGCCCTCGGCTGCCGCGAAGTCCTCGGCCGTGACCGTGTCGAGGAAGTGGCGAAACTCCTCGGGATCGAGGTCGGCGAGCCCGGAGACGCGGGCGATCCGCCGCTCGTTGTCCTCGTCGTCACCCTCGAACTCGATCGCCGACTCCTCGATCACCTCGTCGGTGGCGAAGATCTTCGCCTCGGCGCGGACGGCGATCGCGATCGCGTCGGAAGGGCGGGAGTCGATCTCGAGCTCCTGGCCGTTCTGACGGAGCGTGATCCGGGCGTAGAACGTGCTCTCTCGCAGCTCCGTCACGGTGATCCGCACCACCTCCGCTTCGAGCTCGCCGAGGATGCTCGTCAGCAGGTCGTGCGTCAGCGGCCGGACAGGCGCCGAGCCCTGCAGCTTCATCAGGATCGCGGCCGCCTCGGCGTGGCCGATCCAGATCGGCAGGAACTTGCTGCCGTCGGCGGTCTTCAAGAGCACGATCGGCTGCCGGCCGACCATGTCGAAGCTGACGCCGTAGACGGTCATCTCCCGCATCCGACTCTCCGGCCAGTGTAGCCCGCTGCCTGGAAGGTCAAGCAGCGGCCCGCGCGATAGCCGGGGCGCAATCACCACGCCCAGCGTGGAACCCTATGCGCCGCGGCCGCCGAAGGCGGGCGCCTTCAGGGGTTCTCGCGCGGCGGGAATGCGCGCGAGCGGATTCCCGCCTTGCGCAAAGCATGGGCGATCCTGGACTCGAACCAGGGACCTCCGCCTTATCAGAGCGGCGCTCTAACCGACTGAGCTAATCGCCCGCGGGTCGGAAGTGTAGCGGCGCGCTCGGACCTCATGACGCGCATCTCGAGCGTCTCGACGAGCTCGCCGCAGAGCGCACGGACATCGTCGCCGAACTGGAGCTCGAGCCGGCCGCCCGTGACCGCGAGCAGGGAGGCCGGTCAGCCGTTGCGCTGCGACGCGCGCGCGGTCGGCCAGCGCCGGATCGGGGGCGGCCGCGCGGGGCCGCCGCCGAGCGCCCCCGTCCCGGGCGGCGAGCTCGGCCGCCCGCACGCTCAGGCCCCGCCGCACGATCCGCCGGGCGAGGCGCAGGCGGGCCTCGTCCTCGGGCAGCGCGAGCACCGCCCGCGCATGACCCTCCGTCAGCTCCCCGCGGGCGAGCATCCAGAGCGCCTCCTCGGGCAACTCGAGCAGGCGAAGCCGGTTCGAGACAGCCGGCTTGGAGCGGCCGACGCGCTCGGCAACGTCGCCGAGCGAAAGCCCGAACTCGTCCACCAGAACCGCGTACGCGCGCGCCTCTTCGACGCGGCGAGAGGTTCTCGCGGGCGACGTTCTCGACCAAGCCGAGCAGGAGCGAGTCGCGATCGTCGGCCTCGCGCACGACGGCCGGCACGGTGGCGGCGCCCGCCTCGCGGGCGGCTCGCCAGCGGCGCTCGCCGGCAATCAGCTCGTAGCCGCCCTCGCGCCGCGGTCGCACGACAACCGGCTGGAGCACGCCCTGGTGGCGAATCGAGTCGGCCAGCCCGGCCGTCGCCTCGGGCTCGAAGCGCTTGCGCGGCTGACGCGGGTTGGGGTGGACGGCCTCGACGGGGAGGTGGAGCAGCTCGGCCTCGCCGGCGCCGCCGACGAGGACCTCCAGACCGCGGCCGAGGCCGCGCCGGGCGGACGAGGGGTTCTCAGGAACGCTGGACAAGCTCCATCGCCACCTTCCAGTAGGCCTGCGCGCCGGATGAGCGGCGGTCGTAGGCGATCGCGGGGAGGCCGTGGCTGGGCGCCTCGGCAAGGCGCACCGAGCGCGGCACGGAGGTCGTGAAGACGAGGTCGCCGAAGTGCTGCCTGAGCTCCGCCTCGACATCGGCGGCAAGCCGCGTGCGGCCGTCCACCATCGTCAGGAGGATCCCGGCCAGGCCGAGCCGCGGGTTCAGCCGCCGCTTGACGAGGTCGATCGAGCCGAGCAGCTGCGACAGCCCCTCGAGCGCGTAGTACTCGGCCTGGACGGGAACGAGCACTCGGTCGGCTGCGGCGAGGGCGTTCACGGTGAGTGGCCCGAACGACGGCGGGCAGTCGAGGATCACGTACGACCAGCGCTCGGTCGCCTCGGCGAGGGCGTCGGCGAGGTAGCGCTCGCCGTCGTCGCGAATCGAGAGCTCGACTGCGGCCGCGGCGAGCGAGGGCTTCGCCGGAACGATGTCGAGGTTGTCGAAGCGGGTCGGTCGCGCCAGGCGCGTGAGCGGGATCCCGTCGAGCAGGTCGTGCGTCGAGACGCCGTTGACCCGCTCTCCGAGGCCCGAGGTGGCGTTCGCCTGGGGGTCGAGGTCGACGAGCAGCGCGCGCTCGCCCGCCTCGGCGAGGCAGGCGGCGAGGTTGACGGCGGTCGTCGTCTTCCCGACGCCGCCCTTCTGGTTCGCGATCGCGTAGACGCGGGCGGGCACCGTCGCATTCTCGCGGCCGTGGCGGACGCCTCGCGACTCGGCGCGGCGTTCTCCCCTTACGCGAGCGGCCGTTTCCTGGCGATCCCCGGCCGGCGCGGGAAGCCCGGCCGGCGTAGGGCCCGTCTTGCGCAGGACGAGGAAGCCGCGCGGCGACTCGACAAGCGCTCCGCCGACGCGCTCGGCGGCGGTCGCCACGCGGTCCGGCTCGGCCGACGGGCCGACCCAGAGCACGACCGATCCGCCCTCGCGCACGAGCGGCAGACACCATTCCGCCGCCACGACGGGCTCCGCGAGTGCCTTCGCCACGGCGACACCGAACTCCTCGAGGGGCTGTTCCTCGGCGCGACCCCAGACGACACGGAGATTCGGCAACTCGGCCGTCCAGCCCTCGAGAAAGCTGCACTTGCGCCGCTCGGCTTCGACCAGCGTCACCTCGCGCTCGCGAAGCGAAGCCGCGAGCGGAATCCCAGGCGTCCCGCCGCCGGAGCCGACGTCGACCACCGGCCCGGGCGTGGCCGCAACCAGCGGAACGCCGCGAAGCGCGTCGTCGAGGAGTACGCGCCGCGCCTCCAGCGGGTCGCGCAGCGCCGGTGAGCCCGGGTGTCGTGACGACCGCCTCGAGCCAGCGCTCGAGAAGCGCGCCGCTCGGCGTTCTCCGAGTGCCTGCCGTGGGTCGCGGTCACGCGGCCGGAGCCGGGCTTCGCCCGGCGGGAGGCCAAGAACGAGTGCTTCGCTGAATCAGCGGAGAAGGAGGGGGCTCGCGGGGGAACCATGGGTTCCCCCGCGCTAGACGGATTGGCCGGGGAGGACGACGACGTACCGGTTGGGCTCGCTGCCCTCGCTCGCCGTCTCGACCTCGGGGTCGTCCTTCAGCAGCTCGTGGACGATCTTGCGCTCGACCGCGGTCATCGGCTCCAGCTCGACGCGACTGCCTGTCGCAGCGGCGCGTTCGGCGCTCTCTCGAGCGAGCGACTCCAGCGCGCCCAGGCGCCGTGCGCGGTAGCCGGCAGCGTCGACGGTGATCGGTCGCCGCTCTGGGCCGAGCGCCCTGTGGGAGAGCGCGTTCGCGAGGAATTGCAGCGCGTCGATCGTCTGGCCGTGACGACCGATCACGATTCCGAGATCGGACCCCGTGAGCGTCGCCACGAGCTCGTCCGCGCGCTCGTCGACGTGGATCGTGCACGGCACGCCGAATGCAGCGGCGGCCAGTCCGAGCAGCTCCCGCACGAGCGCCGCTTCGGCGGACTCGTCGACCGGAGCCGGCGCTGCCGCCGGTGGAGCGGGTGCGTCGGTCGCCGCCACCACACGCGCCGGTGAGTACCCGACGCCGAGCAGCCCTCGCTCGCCCTCGGAGACGACCTCGAAGCGAACGCGCTCGCGGTCGAGGCCGGGCACCAGCCGCTCGAGCTCGCGCACGGCCTGCCACTTCGCCTCACCGACGGTCTCGCCCGTCGCCTCGACGGAAACCTGGTCGCTCACCTCCGTCGCCCTCCGCTGCCGCCCTTCTTGCGCTTGACGCGGCGCGGCGGGCCCTGCCACGACGGGCTTTCCGTCGCGCTGACCTCCAGTCGGCGGTCGCGGCCGCCTTCTTCTTCGGCGCGGGGGCGGCGGCTCGTCCGGCTCGGGCTCCTTCGCCGGCGCGCGCGAGGATCGCTTGTCGGGTGGCGCCGGCTTCGGGATCATCCTGCGGGTGATGAGGCCCTGTCCCGTCGTCCACAGGTTGGTCGTCAGCCAGTAGACCATCAGCCCGGCGGGGAAGTTGAGGATGAAGGGAATGAAGACGATCGGCAGCGCCATCAGGAGCACGCGCTGGGCCTTCTGCATCGACCCCGACATCAGGTACGACGAGGAGAGCTGGCTGGCCACGTAGACGACGAGCAGCACCGGCCCCCAACCGTCCTTCGTCGGCTCGGTGATGTTGACGATCCCGAGCCACTCGAGGCTCGACGCCGGATACTGCGGGAAGATCTCGTTCTCGAAGCCGCGGAGGACGAAGAAGAGCGAGATGAAGATCGGGATCTGCGCGATCACGGGCAGGCAGGACGCCGCCGGGTTGATCTTGTTCTCGCGGTAGAACTTCATCAGCTCCTCGTTCTGCCGCTGTGCGGTCGTGCTTCCACTTCTGCTGGATCGCCTTCATCTCCGGCGCGTGTGCCTGCAGGTTCTGCATCGAGTGGATCTGGCGCACGGTCAGGGGGACGAGCAGGATCCGCACCATCACCGTCAGCGCCACGATCGACCAGGCCCACGACAGGCCGCCGCTCACGTGCAGCCACTCGAGGACGCTCGCGAGCAGGTCCTCGAGCGGCGTAGAGGATGCCGCGCGACGATCATGCGTGCCTCCGGCGGCCGCGGAACGTCGCGTCCTCCGCATAGTCGACGCCGCCGTGGCTCCAGGGGTTGCAGCGCATCACGCGCCACGCGGCGAACGCGCTGCCCTTGACCAGCCCGTGCGCGCGCAGGGCATCGATCGCGTATTGCGAGCAGCTCGGATGGAACTTGCAGGTGCCCGCGGGCGTCAGTAGGCCGAGCGTGTAGCGCCAGGCGTAGACAAGGCCGATGCCGAGATAGCGAGGCAGCCTCACGCCGCCGCCTTGCCGAGCACGTCGGCCACCTGCTCGGCGAGCCAGTCGTGGCCCTGCGCCTGCGCGGCTTCCGCCAGGCCGGGGCGGGCGACGAGGACGTAGTCCCGGCCCGCCGGCACGCGCTCGCCGAGCTCGCCCCAGACCGCGCGCAGCTTCCGCTTCACGCCGTTCCGAACCACGGCGCTCCCGACCGACCGCGGCACGGCGAGCCCGAGCCGAGGCTCCTCGGAGCCGTCCTCGCGAGGGAACCAGTGCAGGACAAGGTGTCGGGTCGACGCAGACCGGCCCTGCCGATAGACGAGATCGAAGTCCCGCGAGCGAGAGAGACGCTGCCGGCGCTGCACGAACGGGCCCGCTCAGGCGGACAGCCGCGTGCGACCCTTGGCCCGGCGGCGCTTGAGGATGGCGCGGCCGGCGCGGGTCGACATGCGCGCACGGAAGCCGTGCTTGCGCTTCCGGCGGCGGACGTTGGGCTGGTAGGTGCGTTTCACGGGAACTGTCCGAAAGGCTGGCCGCGGGGTACGCCGCGGCGAGAGCGGGCAGTATAGACGAGGCCTTTGGCGGGCCGGGTTTTCCACAGGACCGGCGTCCTGAAGCGCGTCGGAAATCGCTGCTCAGGCATAGCCGGCGAAGGCCCGAAAATCGGTTCTCCACAGGTGTGGAGACTCGTGTGGAGACTCGTGTTTTTCCTGCAAAACAGGCGCTTCAGGACCTTCGTCCAGGCGATTTTTTGCACATTGAGGGGCCGCCCGAACGCTGCTATGCTCGCGTCCCTCTGGCCTCCGTGAACGACGCCCCGACGCGCCCGGAACACGCCGCCGAGCCCTCCGCCGAAGCCCTCTGGCAGGCGATCTCGGCACGGCTCCGCGAAGCCCTGAACGAGACGACCTACGAGACGTGGTTCGCCTCCGCGCAGGCGGGCGAGCTCGACGGCGACACGTTCTCGCTCGTCGTCCCGAACGACTTCACGCGCGAATGGATCGAGGGGCACTTCCTCGGATTCGTGAAGGCAGCGGCACGCGACACACTCGGCCGCGACGTGCGCGTCACGCTCGCCGTCGGCGAGCCGGCGACGCCCGACGAGCCGCCCGAGCCTGCGCGGACGCAGGGAGCCCAGGTCGGTGCGAACGCCAAATACACCTTCGACAGCTTCGTGATCGGCTCCTCGAACCGCTTCGCCCACGCGGCGGCACTCGCGGTCGCGGAGGCGCCCGCACAGGCCTACAACCCGCTCTTCATCTACGGCGGCACGGGCCTCGGCAAGACCCATCTCCTGCAGGCGATCGGCCAGTACGTCGGCGACCACTCCAAGGGTCTGACGACGCGATACGTGACGAGCGAGACGTTCATGAACGACTTCATCAACTCGCTCCGCGACAAACGCATCGAGGGCTTCAAGCAGCGGTACCGCACCTACGACGTGCTCCTCGTCGACGACATCCAGTTCTTCGAGGGCAAGGAGCGGATCCAGGAGGAGTTCTTCCACACCTTCAACTCGCTCTACGAAGCCGGTCGGCAGATCGTCATCTCCTCCGACCGGCCGCCCAAGGAGATCGCGACCTTGGAAGAGCGGCTGCGCTCGCGCTTCGAGTGGGGGCTGATCACGGACATTCAGCCGCCCGACCTCGAGACACGCATCGCGATCCTGCGCAAGAAGGTGAACACGGACCGGATCGCGGTCGCCGATCCAGAGGTGCTCACGTTCGTCGCCGGCCGCGTCTCGACGAACATCCGCGAGCTCGAGGGCGCGCTCACACGCGTCGTCGCCTTCTCCTCACTCACCGGACTGCCACTCACGGTCGAGCTTGCCGAGCAGGTTCTTCGCGATCTCTTCCCACAGGGCGACGCGGCCCCCGAGGTCACGATCCAGACGATTCAGGATGCCGTCTCCGACCGCTTCGGCCTCACCGTTCCCGAGCTCTGCAGTCCACGCCGCTCCCAGGCGGTCGCCTACCCGCGGCAGGTTGCCATGTACCTCTCGCGCGAGCTGACGGACGCGTCGCTGCCGAAGATCGGCAAGGAATTCGGGGGTCGCGACCACACGACCGTCATCCATGCAACCTCGAAGATCACGCGCTTGATCTCTGAGGACAGGTCTGTGTACAACCTCGTCCAGGAACTCACAACCAGGATCAAGCACCACCGGTGACACGCACTGACGCCCCGTGCCTGTGGGACCCGCCGGCGTTCTCCCCAAACGGGACCCACCGCGGAAACCGCGTGCCGCTGCGGCAGCGCCACGTCTTCCCCGTCGTCCACACTCCCTATGTACTTCTACGAAAGGGTTTAAGAGAACAATGGAAATAGACACCGCTGTGGGGACGGGCTTGAAGATCACCTGTGAGCGCGACGAGCTCGTGCAACGCGTCGCAGTCGTTTCACGCGCGGTGTCGACGCGGAGCGCCGTTCAGGTTCTCGCCGGCGTTCGCCTGAGCGTGCAAGCCGACGCACTCGAGGTCGCCGCGACCGACATGGAGATGTCGCTGCGCACCACGATCCCCGCCGAGGTGGAGGGCGACGGCGCCGTGGTCGTTCCGGGAAAGCTTCTCGCGGACGTCTCGCGCCTTCTGCCCGACTCGGAGGTGGTGATCGAGCAGCGCGCGGACGAGGGTGTCGTGCACATCACTTCGGGGAGCTACTCCTCACGGCTCAACATCTACAGCGCCGAGGACTTCCCGCGCCTGCCTTCGATCGACGTGCCGCTGCACGAGATCGACCGGGCGTCGCTGCTCGACACCGTCCAGCGCGTCGCGCGCGCCTCTTCGCGCGACGAGTCGAGGCCGGTGCTGACGGGGATCCTCGTTCGTTTCGAGGGCACAACGCTGACGATGGCGGCGACCGATTCGTACCGGTTGTCGGTGAAGGAAACGCAGCTGGACTCCGCCGGCCCGGAGCTCGAGGCGATCATCCCCGCGAGAGCGCTGGCCGAGCTGGCGAGGATCGGAGCGGATGCAGAGACGATTCAGCTCGGCGCCCACGAGAACTACGTCGTCTTCGGCTCCGCCGACACGTGGCTGACGTCGCGTCGCATCGACGGGCAGTTCCCGAACATCAAGCAGCTCCTGCCGGAGTCGTTCGAGGTGGAGGTCGAACTGCCCCGCACCGAGCTCCTTGACGTCGTCCGGCGCGCCGCGGTGCTCGCCCAGCGCAGCCCGCTGCGGCTGAGCTTCGCCGAAGGCGAGCTGACGGTCTCGACGCAGAGCCAGGACGTCGGCGAGACGCGGGAGTCGATTCCGGCTCCGTACACCGGCGAGCCGCTCGAGATCGGGTTCAACGCCGAGTTCCTGCGCGACGGGCTCGACTCGTTTGGCCAAGAGGCGGACAGCGTGCGGCTCAAGCTCATCAACCCGCTGCGGCCGGGGCTGATCACCACCGAGGGCGACGCCTTCTGGTACCTGATCATGCCGATCCGCCTCGCCGGTTAACCGCAAGGCCCGACAGACTGATTCTCGACAGCGTCTCACTTCGCGACTTCCGGTCGTACGAGCGCCTCGAGCTGCGGCTCGAGCCGGGCCTGGTACTGGTTACCGGGCCGAACGGGGCCGGCAAGACGAACCTGCTCGAGGCCCTCCACGTGGGGACGCAGGGCTTCTCGCCGCGAACGCGCTCGGACGCCCAGCTCGTCCGCTGGGGAGCGCCGGCGTCGCGGATTGCGCTGACGGGCGACCGTGACGGAGTCCCGACGGCCGTCGAGGTTGCCATTGCGCCCGCGGAGGGCAAGCGAGCGCGGCTGAACGGCGCTCCGCTTCGATCGACCGAGGCGCTCCGCGCCGAGATCGCGACGCTCGTGTTCACGCCGGACCGCCTTGCCGTCGTCAAGGGAGGGCCGGCGGCGCGGAGGGCGTATTTCGACCGCTCGCTCGCGCGGCTCTTTCCGGCCCGCGCCGGCCTGTCCGTCGAGTACGGCGCTGCCGTCGCCCAGCGGAACGCGGCGCTCCGCCGTGTCGCCGCAGGCCTGTCTGCCCGGGACGCCGTCGAGCCCTGGACCGAGCGGGTGTCCTCACTCGGCGCGTCGCTCGTCGCTGCCCGGAGCGAGCTCGTGGAGCTGCTCTCGCCGCTCTTCGGCGAGCGCGCCGGCGAGCTTGGCCTCGAGGGGGCGCACCTGTCCTACGACGCGGAGCCGCCCACGACGGAGGCATTCGCAGCGCGGCTGGAGCGCGACCTCGAGCGCGGCGTGACGGGGATCGGGCCGCACCTGGATGACGTCGCCGTCCGCTCGGGCGACCGCGACCTCCGGTTCTTCGGCTCGCAGGGAGAGCAGCGCCTTGCCGTGCTCTCGCTCCTGCTCGCGGAGGCCGAGCTCGTGACCGCGCGACGCGGTGTGCCGCCACTGCTGCTTCTCGACGACGTTCTCTCCGAGCTCGACGCAGATCGCCGGCGCGCGCTCGGCGAGCGAATCGCGTCGACCGGACAGACGATTGTCACCGCGACCGGCGCCGATGCCCTGCCTCTCCAGCCCGCCCAGCTGTGCGCCGTGCGGCCTGGCCACGTGGAAGCGGGCTAGGCAGCGAGATGGAACGCCTCGGCGACGACGCAACGCGCTTGCTCGCTGCGGCCGGCGCCCCGCGCGCGGATGCTCTCGCTGCGATCGTCGGCGCATGGCCCGCCGCCGTAGGCGAAGCGGTGGCGAAGAACGCCTGGCCGCAGCGCATCGCGCGCGACGGCACGCTGCACGTTGCGACGATGTCGTCGGCCTGGGCCTTCGAGCTCGACCGGCTCGGCTCGGAGGTGCTCGAGCGATTACGTGAGGCACTGGGCGAGGGCTGCGCCGCCGGCGCTCCGCTTCGCTCCCGGCCCGGTCCCCGAGCCCCCTGCACCGTCGCTGCCGCCGGTCTCGCGCACCCCGCGGCCGGGGCCTGACGAGCGCCGCGCCGGCGCGGAAGCAGCCGCTGCGATCGACGACGTGGAGCTCCGCGCGCTGGTCGCGCGAGCGGCCGCGGCGAGCCTCGCGCTCGCCGCCGCCGACCAGAACGTCTGATAGACTGTATGCAGCCCGCAAAAGCGCGATTTGCAGGGCTTTTTTGATGACAGAGACTAGCTACACCGCAAAAGACATCACCGTTTTGGAGGGGCTCGAGCCCGTCCGGCTGCGCCCTGGAATGTACATCGGCTCGACGGGCGCGCGGGGCCTCCACCACCTCGTCTACGAGGTGGTCGACAACGCCGTCGACGAGGCCATGGCGGGTCGCAACGACCTCGTCGACATCACGATTCACCCGGACAACTCCGTCACCGTCCGTGACGCGGGTGCGGGCATCCCGGTGGACGTGATCGAGGATCAGGGCATGTCCGCGCTCACGGTCGTGATGACGAAGCTCCACGCGGGCGGAAAGTTCGGCGGCGACGGCTACAAGGTCTCCGGCGGCCTGCACGGCGTCGGCATCTCGATCGTCAACGCGCTCTCCGAATGGCTCATCGCCGAGGTGCACCGCGACGGCAAGGTCTACCGGCAGGAGTTCGCCCGCGGCGAGCCGCAGGGCGAGTTGGAGGTGATCGGGGAAGGCCGAGAAGGGGACGACCGGCACGACGATCTCGTTCCTGCCCGACGCCGAGATCTTCGAGGAGACCGAGTTCTCGGCTGCGACGGTCTCGCAGCGCCTCCGCGAGACAGCGTTTCTCACGGCCGGGCTGCGGATCGTCCTTCGCGACGAGCGCGCCGGCGGCAAGACCGAGGAGTTCCACTACGAGGGCGGCATCCGCGACTTCGTCGCACACGTGAACGAGACGAAAGACGCCGTGCACAAGCACGTCATCTACTTCGAGGGCGAGTCCGACGACGGCCAGGTCGAGGTCGCGATGCAGTGGAATTCGTCCTACGTCGAGTCGGTCTTCTCGTTTGCGAACAACATCAACACGACCGAGGGCGGCACGCATCTCTCGGGCTTCCGGGCGGCGCTCACGAGCACGCTCAACCGGTATGCGCGCGACCAGGGACTGCTGAAGGAGAAGGAAGACAGCCTCGAGGGTGAGGACGTGCGCGAGGGCCTCGCCGCGGTCATCTCCGTCAAGCTGCGCAACCCACAGTTCGAGGGCCAGACGAAGACGAAGCTCGGCAACCCGCCGGTCGAGAGCCTGGTCAAGACGACCGTGAACCAGAAGCTGGCGCGGTTCCTCGAGGAGAACCCGAGTGACGCCCGCAGGGTGATCAACAAGGCGATCTCGTCGGCCCGCGCCCGCCAGGCGGCACGCAAGGCCCGTGAGCTCACGAGGCGCAAGAGCGCCCTCGAGAGCAACTCACTGCCCGGGAAGCTGGCCGACTGCCAGATCAACGATCCCGAGGTCGCGGAGCTCTTCCTCGTCGAGGGCAACTCGGCCGGCGGCTCCGCCGTCGATGCCCGGGACCGGAGCTATCAGGCGATCCTGCCGCTCCGCGGCAAGGTGATCAACGCCGAGAAGAACCGGATCAACAAGGTGCTCTCGAACGAGGAGATCCAGGCGATCGTCACTGCCGTCGGGACCGGCATCGGCGACGAGTTCGACATCTCGAAGCTGCGCTACCACCGCGTGATCGTGATGACAGACGCAGACGTCGACGGCTCGCACATCCGGACCCTGATCCTCACGTTCATCTACCGGCAGATGCAGGAGCTCGTCGAGCGTGGCCACATCTACATCGCCGTGCCGCCCCTGTACCGCGTCAAGGTCGGCAACCAGCTGCTCTACGTCGAGAAGGAGTCGCAGTTCGAGGACCTGCTCGTTCGCGAGCGGGTCAAGGAGATGGACGTCACCGACCGCTCGGGCGAGACGCAGAAGTTCACCGAGGCCCGGTACGGACGCTTCGTCCGCATCCTCCACGAGTTCGACGGGTGGGTATCCCGCCTCCGGGAGGACTTCGGGCCGGCTGCGGCCAACTTCGTCGTCGACCATCGGCTCGTCGAGGCTGACGCCGCGGCGGACGTGGCAGGAGCTCTCGCCAGCCTCGAACCGAACGGCTTCGAGTTCGCCGTGCTCGAGGCCGACGGCGACGGAACTCGGGTCAAGGTTGTCGAGCGCGAGACGGGCGCCGCCGGGAGTGTCATCGTGCCGGCCGCCCTGCTCGAGTCGCCGATCTACGCGAACGTTCGCAAGACGTACGCGCGGTTGGGAGAGATCGTCGGGCTCCCACCGTTCACGATCCTCGCCGGGAAGAAGAGCCGGCGCGCCGACACGTTTGCAGGCCTGCGCGAGGTGGCGCTCGAGCTGGCGAAGGAGGGCGTCCAGGTCAGCCGCTTCAAGGGCCTCGGCGAGATGGACGCCGACGAGCTCGCCGAGACGACGATGGACCCCGCCAACCGGATGCTGATCCGGGTGGACGTCGAGGACGCCGCGCTCGCCGACCAGGTCTTCTCGACGCTGATGGGCGATCAAGTGGAGCCGCGGCGCCTGTTCATCGAGCAGAACGCGAAGGACGTGAAATTCCTTGACGTGTAACCACCGGGTTCCCGCACGCTGTGAGGTTCTTGAATGTCTGAGCTGGACACGGGCGCACTCGGTCCCGGCCGGATCGAGTCGAGAGAGCTCGAGCAGGAGATGCGGTCGAGCTTCCTCGACTACGCGATGAGCGTGATCGTGTCGCGGGCCCTCCCGGACGTCCGGGACGGGCTGAAGCCCGTGCACCGCCGCGTCCTCTACGCGATGCACGAGACCGGGCTGCAGCCGAACAGGCCCCGCGTCAAGTGCGCGGCCGTCGTCGGCGAGGTGATGAAGAGCTTCCATCCTCACGGGGACTCCGCGATCTACGACACGCTCGTACGGATGGCGCAATCGTTCTCCCTGCGCTACCCGCTGGTGGACGGCCAGGGCAACTTCGGCAACATCGACGACTACCCGGCTGCCGCGATGAGGTACACGGAATGCCGGCTGACGCGTCTGGCGACGGAGATGCTCCGCGACATCGATGCGGACACGGTCGACTTCGCGCGCGAACTACGACGAGTCGCGCCGTGAGCCGAGTGCCCTCCCGTCGCGTTTCCCCAACCTGCTCGTCAACGGCTCGTCCGGGATCGCCGTCGGCATGGCGACGAACATCCCGCCGCACCGCCTCGGCGAGGTGACCGACGCGATCGTCCAGCTGATCGACAAGCCCGACTCGAACGTCGAGGACCTGATGAAGCACGTGCGGGGGCCCGACTTCCCGACCGGCGCGATCGTCGTCGGCCGCTCCGGCGTCCGTGACGCGTATCGCACCGGGCGCGGCCGGATCATCATGCGCGCCCGCGCGCATGTCGAGGAGCTGCGCGGGGGCAAGAACGCGATCATCGTCACTGAGTTGCCGTACGGCGTGAAGAAGGGCGGCGACTCCGGCGTGATCAAGAAGATCGCCGACCTCGTCAACGACAAGGTCCTGACGGAGATCTCCGACGTCAAGGATCACTCCGACAAGTCGGGGATGCGGATCCAGATCGACCTCAAGCGCGAGGCGATCCCGCAGGTGGCGCTGAACAAGCTGTTCAAGCACACGGCGCTGCAGTCGACGTTCGGCTACAACGCGGTCGCGCTCGTCGACGGCGTGCCGCGGACGCTCTCGCTGCTCGAGCTCGTCACGCACTACCTCGACTACCAGCGCGAGGTGGTCACCCGCCGCTCGAAGTACGAGCTCCGCAAGGCTGTCGACCGCGCCCACGTGCTCGAGGGCTACCTGATCGCGCTCGACAACCTCGACGAGGTGATCGCGCTCATCCGCGCTGCCGACGACACCGACGAGGCGAGACGCGGGCTTCAGTCCCGGTTCGAGCTCTCGCGAGATCCAGGCCCAGGCGATCCTCGATCTCCGCCTCCGTGCCCTCACCGGCCTGGAGCGGAAACGCGTCGAAGACGAGTACTCCGACCTCCAGGAGCGGATCGCGGAACTGCGCACCATCCTCGGCGACCAGACCCGGATCGACGGCCTGATCCGCGAGGAGCTGCTCGAGCTGAAGCAGATCTACGGTCGCGACGACGAACGGCGCACCGAGATCGTCGCCGGCGAGACCGATCTCGAGCTCGAGGACATGATCGCGGAGGAGGACATGGTGATCGCGATCACGCGCTCCGGCTACATCAAGCGGCTACCCGTCAGCGCGTACCGCGAGCAGCGCCGCGGCGGCATCGGCGTGATGGGGATGGATCTGAAGGAAGAGGACTACATCCAGCACCTGTTCGTCGCCTCCACCCACGACTACATCCTCTTCTTCACGAGTGTGGGCAAGGTCTACCGGCTGAAGGTGCACGAGCTGCCGCTCGGCTCACGGCAGGCGAAGGGCCGCGCGATCGTCAACCTGCTTCCGTTTCGGCAGGACGAGCAGGTCCGCGCGGTGATCGCGACGCGGAACTTCGAGGAGGCGAAGTACCTGCTCTTCGCGACGCGCAAGGGCGTCGTCAAGAAGACCGAGTTCGCCGAGTACAACACGCCGCTGAAGGCCGACGGGATCATCGCGATCAAGCTGCGCGAGGACGACGAGCTCGTCGGCGTCCGCCACTCGAACGGGGACGACGACGTGCTCATGGTCTCGCGCGGCGGGCAGGCGATCCGCTTCCACGAGCAGGACGTGCGCCCGATGGGCCGTCCTGCGTCCGGCGTCCAGGGTATGCGCCTGCGGGGGGACGACGAGGTGATCGAGGTCGACATCGCGCGCGACGACGCCGAGCTGCTCGTCGTGACGAAGAACGGGTGGGGCAAGCGGACGCGTGTCTCCGAGTACCCGGTCAAGGGCCGCGGCGGGCTCGGCGTCCAGACGGCGAAGCTCGTCGAGCGCAAGGGCAAGCTCGCCGGCGCCTACGTCGTCCGCGAGGGAATCCAGGTGATGCTGATCTCCGACGGCGGCACCGTGATCCGCATCCCGGTCGACGGAATCAAGCGCTCGGGCCGCGCGACTCAGGGCGTGATCGTGATGCGCCTGCGCGAAGGCGAGCAAGTGTCGAGCCTCGCGTTGACGACCGCCACAGAGGCGGACGAGGCGAACGGTGACGATGCTCCGACTTGCCGGTTCCCGATCTGCCGGTTTCGGACGAGCCCGCCGACGCGGCGGACTAGCTCAGCTCGCGCTCTCTCCCCTGGCGTCCTCGCCGCCGCCCTTGCCGAGGAACGGCCGGATCAGGTCGATGGGCGCTGGGAAGACGATCGTGGTCGAGTTCGTCGCTCCGATCTCGAGCAGCGTCTGCAGGTAGCGGAGCTGCAGCGCCATCGGCGAGGCGGTCATCACCTCGGCTGCGTCCTTCAGCCGCTCCGAGGCCTGGAACTCGCCCTCGGCGGAGATCACCTTCGCGCGCCGTTCGCGCTCGGCCTCGGCCTGGCGCGCCATTGCCCGCTGCATGCCCGTCGGGATCTCGACGTCCTTGACCTCGACGATCGAGACCTTGACGCCCCAGGGGGACGTGGCCTCGTCGATGATGGACTGGAGGATCGCGTTGATCTTGTCGCGCTCCGAGAGGAGCTCGTCCAGCATGTGCTGCCCGAGCACCGAGCGCAGGGTCGTCTGGGCGATCTGCGACGTCGCCGCCATGAAGTTCTCGACCTGGACGATTGCCGCCTTCGGCTCGACGATGCGGAAGTAGGCGACGGCGTTGACGCGCACCGGGACGTTGTCCTTGGTGATCACTTCCTGCGGCGGCACGTTGAGCGTGATCGTCCGCAGGTCGACCTTGACCATCCGGTCGATGATCGGGATCAGCAGGAAGAGACCCGGCCCCTTCGGTTCGGGCAGCAGGCGGCCGAGCCGGAAGATGACGCCGCGCTCGTACTCGCGCGCGACCTTGACCGCGGCGAAGAGGAAGAGGATGACGATCAGGGCGACGGCGGCGACGGCGATCAGGGCTGGGTTCACTGCGGGCCTCTTTCGGTCGGATTGGTCGATCCTACGACGACGAGCCCGAGGCCGTCTTCGATGGACTCGACCCGCACGCGCTCGCCGGGCGTGAGCTGGTGGCCGTCGGCCGAACGCGCGCGCCAGAGCTCGCCGGCGACGAGCACGTAGCCGTCCCGGCGGACTTCGCCCTCGTCACCCACGATCTGCGACAGCCCCACCTCGGCTGGGCGGCGCGCTACCCGAACCACGCGTGAGAGCGCGACACCGAGCAGGAGCGCGAGCGTCCCGGCGATCGCAAGCGAGGTCCAGAGCGACACCTGGTAGGTCTCACCCGCGGGGTCGAAGAGCATGAGCGAGCCGATCACGAACGTGACCGCGCCGGCGACCGTCAGCGCGCCGTGGCTGACGACGAACGCCTCGGCCACGAAGAAGGCGGCTGCGAGCAGCATCAGCAGCAGGCCGGCAGCCGAGACGGGAAGCACCTGCAGGCCGTACAGGCCGACGATCAGCGAGATCGCGCCGACGGTGCCCGGGAAGATCATTCCCGGGTTCCAGAGCTCGACGACGATCCCGAGGAGGCCAAGCGACAGCATCAGCGCGACGATGTTGGGGTCGATCAGCAGGTCGAGCATCCGCTTCCAGAACGACATCTCGACCTGCTCGACGGTCGCGCCGGCCGTGTTGAGCACGAGCCCCTTCGGCACGGTCTTCGTCCCGTCGATCTGCTCGAGCAGCGCCGGCAGCGTCGGAGCGACTACGTCGACGACGTTGAGCCGGAGGGCCTCGCGGGCGCCGTAGTTCGCGGCCGTGGTGACCATTCGCGCGGCCGCGTCACCGTTGCGGCCATGCTCGACGGCAAGCTCGCGGATGTAGGCCGCCGCGTCGTTGATCACCTTGCGGCGAAGGTCCTTGGAGATGTCCTCGCCGCCGAGTGAGATCGGGGTCGACGAGCCGATGTTCGTCTGCGGCGCCATTGCGAGCACGTCGGCGGCCTCTCCGATCACGGCGCCGGCCGAATCCGCGCTCGAGCCGGGCGGCGAAACGTAGACGATCGCCGGGATCTTCAGGTCGAGCAGTTCCTTCACGATCTGGCGCATCGAGGACGCGAGGCCACCCGGAGTGTCCATCAGGATCACGACCGCCTCGTACCCGTCCCGCTCGGCGCGGCGCATCTCGCCGACGAGGTAGTCCTGGGTGACCGGGTTGACGTCGTTCTCGAACTCGAGCGCGAGGACGCGCGGCGTCGCCGCCGGTGCGGACGCGATCACGACGAGCGCGGCTGCGCCCACGCCGAGCGCGAGGAGCAATCGCCGCACGGGCTGTGCGCTCACAGCGAGATCACTGTACCAACGCGTCCTTGTCGTTCCGGGACGTGTTCGGGCGAGAGACCGCTTGTAAGGATTCGGTCAGGCAGGGCACGCCGCCCTTGTCGGCGAACGGGGTCTCAGCAACGCTGGGAGAGCCGCCGTGACCTTTCGCCATCCGCTCGCTGCCGCCGCAGCGCTCGTCGTGGGCCTCTCGCTCGCCGCTCCGGCGCAGGCCGAGCCGCCCGCCACGATCGCGTCGTTCGACGTGCCGCTGCGCGACGCCCGCGGGCTCGCTGCGGCTCCCGCCCGACGGCCGTTCACGATGGTCGGATTCCATTGGCGTGGGTCTGGCGGCGTCCACTTCCGGACCCGGCTGAACGTCGGGCGATGGACCGCCTGGCGCCCCGCTGCACCGGAGGCCGAAGATCTGCCGGACGCCGGCAGCGCCGAAGCCGGCCGGCGGGGGAACTGGCACGTCGGCAACCCGTGGTGGGTCGGGCCTTCAGACCGAATCGAGTTGCGCGTGCACGGGACCGTCTCGGCGGTGCGGGCGTTCACCGTCTGGAGCCCGGCGATCCACGTGCCGTCGCGAATGCTCGCCGCCGCCGGCGCGCCGCCGATCGTCACGCGTGCGGCCTGGCACGCCGACGAATCGATCCGGCGTGGGAAGCCGTCGTATGCGTCGTCCGTCCGCTTCGCCGTCGTCCACCACACCGCCGGCCGCAGCGACTACACGCGCGCCGAGGCAGCGGCGATCGTGCGTGGAATCCAACTCTTCCACGTGCAGGGGAACGGCTGGAACGACATCGGCTACAACTTCCTCGTCGACCGCTTCGGGACGGTCTACGAAGGCCGCTACGGCGGGATCGAGCGCAACGTCGTCGGCGCGCACGCGCAAGGGTTCAACACCGGTTCGGTCGGGGTGGCCGTGATCGGCACGTTCGAGCAGGGAGCGCCGCCGGCTGCGGCCGAGGACGCACTCGAACGGCTTCTCGCCTGGCGGCTCGACCTGGCTCACGCGGAGCCGCTGACGACCCTGAACGTCCTCTCCGGCGGCAACCCGCGCTTCCCGCCCGGAATCCCCGTCTTCCTCCGCGGTGTCTCCGGTCACCGCGACACCGGTTTCACGGCGTGCCCCGGCGACGCGCTCTACGCTCGGCTCAACGCGATCGCGGGCGCTGCGGAGGCGATCGGCCTGCCGAAGCTCTACGAGCCTCGCGTGACCGGCATGGTCGGCGGCCTTGTGCGCTTCCGCGCTCGCCTGTCGGCCTTCCTCCCGTGGCAGGTGACCGTACGCGATGTGACCGGCGCGGTCGTCGCCACAGGCAGCGGCACCGGGATGACGGTGGACTGGTCGTGGGACGCGAGCGCTCGCGGTGCCGGGTACCTACCGGTGGCACATCGGCGGCGCGGGCATGACCGCGGCGAGCGGGACGCTGGCCGGCGCCGCGGCCCTCCCCGCGCTCGCGATCACGGCGTTCTCGGCCGACCCGGAGACCGTGAGCCCCAACGACGACGGGCAGGCCGACGTGACCACGCTGACCTACGAGCTGACGGCGCCCGCCACAGTCTCGCTCGTCGTCCACGACCCGATCGGGACGCCGGTGCTCGACGTCGTTACTCCGGTCCGCCGGGTTGCGGGCCAGCACGTCGTGGCCTTTGCCCCAGGCGCTCTGCCGGACGGCGCCTACACGGTGGCGTTGACGGCACGAGCCGACGACGGCACCGAGATTGGCGCGAGCATCCCGCTCCTCGTCACGCGGACGCTCGGCTTCGGTGCGGTGGCTCCGGTGCTCTTCTCGCCCAACGGGGATGGTCGCGCGGACGAGCTGAGGGTTCGCTTCCGGCTTGTCGCTGCGGCCGAGGTGAAGGTACGGATCCTCCGCGACGGGACCTGGGTCGCGACGCCGTTCGCCGGTCCGCTTGCACCCGGCCCGCGGGGCGTCACGTGGGACGGCTCGAAGCGCCTCGGGCGACTGCTCGACGGCTCGTACACCGCCGTCGTCGAAGCCACCGACGCCACTCGGCACCTCGTCGGTGACTCTGCCCTTCGCCAGCGACACTCGCCCGCCCGCCGTGCGCTTCCTTCCGGGCAGGAACGTGCGGGTCTGGGTGAGCGAGCCCGCGACCCTGGTCCTGCGGATCGGTGGTCGTCCCGCCCGGCTTGCGGTCGCGTCGGCCGGAGCGGTCGCCCTGCCCGCTGCCCCGGGGACGCGCGTCCGCGTCGTAGCGTGGGACGCTGCCGGAAACGTGAGCGCCCCCCTCCGCCGTTAGAATCCCGCCGTGGCCCCGCCGTTCCGTACCCCGTTCGGGCGGGACGTGATCGAGCAGATCCTCCCGCACCGCGAGCCGTTCTTGCTCGCTGGACGAGGTGACGGAGCTGGAGCCGGGGCGCCGGGTCGTTGCGCGACGCGACGTGAGAGCCGGCGACTGGTGGTTCCCGGGCCACTTCCCGGAGCGGCCCGTGATGCCCGGCGTCCTGATCGTCGAGGCGATGGCGCAGACGGGCGCGGTTGCCGTCCTCGTCGAGGAGGAGAACCGCGGGCGGATTGCGTTCTTCGCAGGCATCGACGACTGCCGCTTCAAGCGCATCGTCGAGCCGGGCGACACGCTCACGCTCACCTGCGAGATCGACCAGATTCGCGGCCCGATCGGGCGAGGGAAGGCGACCGCGCACGTGGGGGACGAGCTCGCAGCGCGTGGGACGCTCACCTTCGCGGTGGAGCGGTGAGCGGCGAGTTGCTGAGCCAGGTGATCAGCGGCCGCCAACGGGATGCGGGTCGGGATCACGGGCCTGCGGCGTGCCACGTCCCGGAGCGCGTGCTCGGCAACGAGGAGCTGTCGCGGCTCGTCGACACGACCGACGAGTGGATCGTCGAGCGGACGGGCATTCGGGAGCGGCGGATCGCCGCCGACGACGAGGCGTTCACGGATATCGCGCTGCCCGCCGCGCGGGCGGCGCTCGCCGATGCACGCGTCGACGCGGCCGAATCGACTTCCTCGTCTGCGCGACGGTGACGCCGGACATGATGTTCCCGACCAGCTCCGCGCTGCTGGCGGACTCCCTGGGCGCGACGGAAGCCGGCGCCTACGACCTGCTCGCGGGATGCACCGGCTTCATGTACGCGATCGCGCAGGCCTACGCGATGATCGCCTCGGGGCTCTCCCGGAAGGCCCTCGTCGTCGGGGGCGACGTCCTCTCGAAGATCCTCGACTGGAGCGACCGCTCGACGCTCGTCCTCTTCGGCGACGGCGCGGGCGCGGTCGTCATGGAGCCGGTCGAGCACGGCGGCTTTCTCGGTTTCGAGCTCGGCGCCGACGGGGCCGGCGGCGAGCACCTCTGGCTGCCCGGGAGCGGCTCGAGGCACTTCGACGACCCCGACAGCTTCGTCAAGATGAACGGCCGCGAGGTCTTCAAGTTCGCCACGCGGGTTCTGGTCTCGTCCGCCTCCAAGGTGCTCGACGAGTGCGGCCGCTCGGTCGGCGAGGTCGACGTGTACGTCCCGCACCAGGCGAACAAGCGGATCATCGACCACGCGGCCGGTAAGCTCGGCATCCCCGCAAACAGGACGGTCGTGAACGTGGACAGGTACGGAAACACCTCGTCAGGCTCGATCCCGCTCGCGCTCGCCGATGCGCGCGAGGCCGGGATGCTCCGCGACGGAGCACTCGTCCTGATGACGGGCATGGGTGCCGGGCTCACCTGGGGCTCGGCGCTGCTCGAGTGGAGCAATCGAAACGGAGCGCGACAATGAGCAAGATCGCATTTTGCTTCCCGGGCCAGGGCTCGCTCGAGGCCGGCATGGGCAAGGACATCGCGGAGGCGGTTCCCGCCGCACGGGAGGTCTTCCGCGTCGGCAGCGAGGCCTCCGGCCTCGACCTCGAGCACCTCTGCTTCGAGGCGCCGTTCGAGGAGCTTGTCGAAACCGAGGTGCAGCAGCCGGCACTCGTCGCTACCAGCCTCGCCATCCTCGCTGCGTTGCGCGAGCGCGGCATTCGGCCGGACGTGGTGGTCGGCCACTCCGTTGGCGAGTTCGCAGCACTCGCTTCGGTGGGCGCGATCGGGATCGGCGAGGCGATCGGACTCGTTCGTGAGCGCGGCCTGGCGATGGCCGAAGCGGCGCGACAGCGCCCGGGCTCGATGGCGGCGATTCTCGGCCTCGAGGACGAGCAGGTGGAGACGCTCTGCCGCAAGATCCTCGGCGTCTGGCCCGCGAACTACAACTGCCCCGGGCAGATCGTCGTCTCCGGTGAGAACGAGGCGGTCGAGGAGTGCTGCGCCGAGGCCGAGAGCCTCGGCGCCCGACGAGCGATCAGACTCAAGGTGTCGGGCGCATTCCACAGCCCGCTCGTCGCGCGCGCGTCCGACCGTCTGAAGCCGGCGATCGACCGCGTTCGCTTCTCCGAGCCCGTCGCCCCCTTCATGTCCACGGTCACGGCGAAGATCGAGCCTGCGCAGCGCCTTGCCGGGCTGCTCGTCGATCAGCTGACCGCCCCGGTGCGCTTCACGCAGTCGGCGCGAGAGTTGATGCGCGGCGGTGTGACCACATTCGTCGAGGTCGGCCCGGGCAACGTCCTCTCCGGCCTCGTCAAGCGAATCGACCGCGGCGCCAAGGCCATTTCCGTCAACAATCTCGCCACCCTGGAGAAGGTCGAGGAGTCGCTCGCGTCGTGAGCGGCGGGTTCTGCTCGCTCGAGGGGAGGACGGCTCTCGTGACGGGCGCGTCACGAGGGATCGGCCGGGCGATCGCGGTGGAACTGGCGGAGGCGGGCGCGTCGGTGGTGGTCGGCTACCGCTCGGGTAAGGACGACGCGGAGTCGGTGGCCGCCGAGATCGGCGGACGCGCTGTGCAAGCGGACGTCTCCGATTCGGAGGCGGCGCGGGCGCTCGTGGAGGACGCAGGCGACCTCGACATCCTCGTCAACAACGCCGGTCTGACCCGCGACGGCGTCCTCGCCCGCATGAGCGACGACGATTGGCGGACGGTGATCGACACCAACCTCTCCTCGGTCTTCTACACGTGCCGTGCCGCGTCCCGCGGAATGATGCGCAAGCGCAGCGGTTCGATCGTGAACCTCTCCTCGATCGTCGGGGTGCACGGCAACTGGGGACAGACGAACTACGCGGCCTCGAAGGCGGGGATCATCGGGTTCACCAAGTCCCTGGCGAAGGAACTTGGCAGCCGCAACGTGCGTGCGAACGTGGTTGCGCCCGGCTACGTGAAGACCCAGCTCACCGACGTTCTGCCGGAGGAGGCGACGCAGGCGATGCTGGCGAACACGGCGCTGGGCAAGCTCGGCGAGCCCGAGGACGTGGCGCGCGCAGTACGGTTCCTGTGCTCCGACGAGGCGTCGTTCATCACGGGCGACGTGCTGCTCGTCGACGGCGGGCTGGGAATGTAGGTGGCGATGGGGAGCGAGAACGGCAGACGGCGGGTGGTGATCACGGGCATGGGCGCCGTGACGCCGCTCGGCAACGACGTCGAGTCGACCTGGAGCAACCTGATCGCCGGGGAGTCAGGCGCGGGACCGATCACGCAGTTCGACCCGAGCGATTTCCCGATCACCTTCGCCTGCGAGGCGACCGACTTCGACCCGGCGCAGTGGATCGACTACAGGGCTGCGCGCCGGATGGACAGGTTCACCCACCTCGCGCTGGCGGCCGCGCGGCAAGCGGAGGCCGACGCGGGTCTCGACATCGCGAAGACGCCCGATCGCGTCGGAGCGGCCGTGGCGACGGGCATCGGCGGGCTGAAGTCGTTCGAGGCGTGCGTCGAAACGCTCAACTCACGTGGGCCCGACCGTGTCAACCCGTTCTCGATCGTCCAGATCATCCCGAATCTGGCTGCCGGCTGGGTTTCCATGGAACTCGGCACGAAGGGACCGCTGCTCTCGGAGTGCACTGCGTGCGCCGCCTCGAACATGGCGATCGGTGACGGGCTCGACGCGATCAGGCTCGGACGCGCGGACGTGATGATCTGCGGCGGCACGGAGGCACCGATCTCCAGGGTCGGCATCGCCGGCTTCGGCGCAATGCGGGCCATCTCCCGCCGCAACGACGATCCGAAGCGGGCGTCGCGCCCGTTCGACGCCGAGCGGGACGGCTTCGTGATGGGGGAGGCGGGCGCGATGGTCGTGCTGGAGGAGCTCGAGCAGGCGCAGGCGCGCGGCGCTCGGATCTACGCCGAGTTGCTCGGCTACGGCGTGTCGTCGGACGCGACGCACGTCTCGGATCCCGACCCGACCGGCGTCAGCCCGGCGCGGGCGATGACGATGGCCTTTGCCGATGCCTCGGTCGATCCATCCGAGGTCGGCTACGTGAACGCTCATGGCACCTCGACGCCGGTGGGTGACACTGCCGAGACGCGCGTGCTCAAGCTTGCGCTCGGGGAGGAGCACGCCCTGCAGACCCCCGTCTCCTCGACCAAGGGTGCCACCGGCCACTGCCTCGGCGCGGCCGGGGCGGTGGAGGCGATCTTCACGATCCTGGCGCTCGACCGCGGAGTGCTGCCGCCGACGATCAACTACGAGGTGCCGGACCCTTCCTGCGATCTCGACTACATCCCGAACGAGGCGCGCGAGCAGCAGGCCGAGGTCGCGGTTTCGAACTCCTTCGGCTTCGGCGGCCACAATGCCTGCATCGTCCTCAAGCGCTGGCACGGCGAATAGCGTGACGCTGGCGCCGCTGCGCGCGGTCGCCGAGGAGGCGATGGCCGAGTTGGGCGTGCCGGGAGTGTCGCTCTGGCTGCTGGCCGACGGCGAGGAGGGCGGGTTCCAGCTCGGGGTCACGAGTGTGGACAACCCGCTTCCTGTCGACGAGGACACGGTCTTTCAGGCCGGCTCGATCACGAAGACGCTCACGGCGACGGCTGCGGTCCGGCTTGCGCAGGCTGGCAAGCTCGACCTCGACGCACCCGTGCGGCGCTACCTGCCGGAGCTGACGCCTCGCCGACGAGGACGTGGCCGCGGCGATCACGATGCGCGACCTGCTCTCCCACGGCGGGCGGCTTCGTCGGCGACTGGTTCGAGGACTTCGGCTGGGGCGACGACGCGCTCTCGCGGTACGTCGAGCGGGTTGCGCGGCTGCCCCAGCTGACGCCGCTGCGCGCGGTCTGGTCGTACAACAACGCAGGGCTTCGCGATCGCCGGGCGCGTGCTCGAGGTGGTCGCGGACGCTCCTACGAGGAGGTCGTCCGGGAGTACGCGCCCCGCCGGACGCGGTCTTCTTTCCCTGGGAGGCGATGCTGCGCCGCTTCGCAGTCGGCCACGTCACCGAAGACGACCGAGGTACGAACCGCCGAGCCGTGGCCTGTCCCGCTGTAGCTCGGCGCCGGCGGGCGGTCTCGTTCTGCTCCGCCCGCTCGCTCGTCGCACTACGCGCCGCGCGCATCTCGAGGACGAGTCACTCGCCGTCATGCGCGAGCCGATTCTCTCGATCCAGCCGGACGAATGGATGGGCCTCGCGTGGTTCGTCAAGGATCGCGGCGGCGTGCGCTTCGTCGAGCACGGGGGGACGACGAACGGACAATGTGCGCTGGCTTTCGCTCGTGCCCGAGCGCGGCTTCGCGATCGCGGTGCTCGCCAACCATCAGCACGGCCACGCCCTGATCGGTCGCGTGTTGGAGCGCGCTTCGACGACGTGCTCGGCGTCGCGCCCTGGCACCGGAGACGCGTCGAGCTGGGCGCCGAATCCGCGCTCGCCGAGTACGCAGGCCGTTACGAGATGCCGCTGAACGAGCTCGAGCTTCCGGCTCGAGGACGGCGGCTCGTGCTCGACCTGATCCCCAAGGGCGGCTTCCCGAAGCCCGACTCGCCGCCGCGCCCGGCGCCCGCCGCCGGCGCGGGTTGCGTTCCACGCCCCGGACGAGTTCCACGTCATCGAGGGCGTGATGAAGAACAATCGCGGCGAGTTCCTCCGGCGACGGCGATCTGGGTGCGCGCGCCGCATCCAGATCCTGGCTTCGCTTCGGTCCGCTCGCGCGAATCCACAAGCGCCGCTGGCGCGGCCGCAGCGTTCAGCTGTCGAGTCAGCCGACGGTCGGTGAGCGGCGCTCGAGGAAGAGCGTGTCCCGCCAGACGCCGTCGAGCTTCGCGATCCGTTCCCGCCGGCCGACGACGCGGAAGCCGACCCGCTCGTGCAGTGCGACGCTGGCCTCGTTCTCGGGGAAGACACTCGTCTGGATCGTCCAGATCCCGGCCGAGTCGGCGTGGGCGACGAGAGCGTCGAGGAGCGCCCGCCCGATGCCTCGGCCTCGCGCTGCCGGCGGTCACGTAGACGCTGTTCTCGGCGACGCCCGAGTAGCACTCGCGGCTCGACGTGGGCGAGAGCGCCGCCCAAGCCGACGATCTCGCCCTCGTCGACCGCGACCAGCCGCTGCCCCGGCAGGCGTGTCCGGTCGAATTCCTCCCACGATGGAACCTCTGTCTCGAAGGTCGCGCTTCCGGTCGCGATGCCCTCGGCCCAGATGGCGGCGACGGCGGGCCAATCGCGTTCGTCGAGATCTCGGATCACCACGCGACAAGGCTACGCTCCGACGATGGAGGGAATCGAGCTCAGGGTGCCGCGCCGCGACGACGCGGCCGCGATCGCAGAGCGTGCTGAACGCACAGAGCCTCACGCTGACCGGGCGCTCCGGACGTCACGGTCGACGACGTCGCGTACTGGTTCGACGAGCCGGGACTCGACCCGGAGCGCGACATGCGCGTCGCGTATGCAGCCGACGGAACGCTCGTGGGCTACGCCGACCTCGGCGGGGGCGACGAGGTCGACGGGCCCGTCTGGATCGATCTCCGCGTGCGTCCGGCGCTGTGAGCCAGGCTGCCGCAGCCCTGCTCGAGCGATGGAGCGGAACGCCGCTCGGCCGCGGCGCGCCCGCCGCGGCGACTGCAAGCGGTCGTCCATGCCGACGACGCCGCCGATCACAGAACGTGTTTCGCGCCGCCGGGTACGCGGCTGTCCGGTCAGCGGCTTCCGCTTTGAGATCGAGTTGCGCCGAAGCACCCGCTCGGCCGGCATGGCCGGACGGGCTCGTCGCGCGACCGCTCGCGGCCGGCGAGGACCGCCGAGCCTACGACGCGTACGCGGATGCGTTCGCCGACTCGCTCGATTCTGGGTCGTGCCGTACGACGAATGGGTGTTTTGGCTCTTCGGCGATGAGCAGGAGGATCGTGCCTTCGCCGCCGTCGTCGAGGACGGCGCCGAGCTCGCGGGCCTCTCGATCTGCCGCGATCGGCGTGGCGGCGATCTCGATCTCGGGTGGATCCACGTGATCGGCGTCCGGCCGCCGTGGCGCCGCCGCGGCCTCGGGCGGGCGCTGCTGCTGCACGCGCTCCACGAGCTGCGCACGCGCGGCAAGCCGCGGGCGGGCCTCGGAGTCGACGGAGACAACGACGTCGCCGTTCGCCTCTACGAGAGCGCCGGAATGCGCATCGTCCGCCGCAACGACGTCTACGAGAAGCTGCCGTGACCCGCTGGGCGACCTTCGACTGCTACGGGACGCTCATCGACTGGGAGAGCGGTATCGGCGGGGAGCTGGCGCGCGTCTTCGGCGAGGAACGGCGCGGCGAGCTCCTGTCGCGCTACCACGAGCTGGAGCCCGAGCTGCAGCGGGGCGGCGCGATCTCCTACCGGGAAGTGATGGCTCGTGCGCTCGAGGCGCTCGCGCGGGAGCAGGATCGCGATCTGCCCGATTCGGAGCGCGACGCGCTCGGGCGGTCGCTGCCGTCGTGGCCCGTCTTCCCCGAGGTGCCCGACGCGCTTGCCGAGGCCCGGCGCCGGGGTTGGCGCCTCGCCATCCTCTCGAACAGCGACAGCGACCTGATCGCCGCCTCGATCGCCTCGCTCGGCGTGCGTATCGACGTGGCCGTCGTGGCGGGCGAGATCGGCTCCTACAAGCCCGCTCACGCCCACTGGCGCGTGTTCTTCGACTCGACCCGTGCTTCCCGGGACCGTCATGTCCATGTTGCCGCGAGCCTCTTCCATGACATTGCGCCGGCGAACGAGCTCGGGCTCCGCTCCGTCTGGATCAACCGGCTCGATGAGCCGGCTGGACCCGAGCCGACTCGAGAGCTGGCCGACCTCGCGCGACTTCCGGACGTGCTCGACGAGCTGGTTTCCGTGTGAGCCGGCTCAGAGCGCGGTGTCCCGAATGTCGAACGTTCACCGCGGTCGCGCTGGACAGCGGCTACGAGTGCCATGTCTGCGGCCGGACCTTCGTGGCCGGGCTCGTACGGGTGCCGCGTGCGTGGGGCCGAGGCGGGGAGGCCATGGCCGAGGCTGCCCTCGCTGTCTCGCTGCCCTACCCGGATACGGGGACAGTCGACTGCGACACGCTCGCGGAACAGACGGAGCGCCTCGCCGGATCGCTGCCGGCACGGCCCCTCGTCATCGGCGGCTGCTGCTGCGCGCACGCGGGCGCGATCCGCGGGCTGACTGCACGAGGCGGCCGGCTCGCGGTCGTCTGGCTCGATGCGCACGGCGACCTGAACACCGTCGAGTCGTCGCCCTCGGGCAACCCGTGGGCCACTCCATTACGGGAGGTGATCGATCGAGGCTGGGTGCGGCCGGACGACGTCGCCCTGGTCGGCGCGCGCAACCTCGACCTGCCCGAGCTGGAGTTCATGCGAGCGCGCGGGATCGGCGACGACGTCGACCGCGCTGTCGCGGGCGCGGACGCCGTCTACGTGGCGCTCGATACCGATGTCCTCGATCCGGGAGAGTTCACGCCCTTCATGCCCGAGCCAGACGGACTCGGCGTCGAGCAGGCCGAGGTCCTACTCCGCGACCTCGCAGGAAAGGCCGAGATCGCGGGGCTCGGCATCACGGCCTTTCTGCCCTCGGCCGACGCCACGACGCTGGCGCGACTGGCGGCGGCGGCCCTCGAACCAGCCGGGGTCTGGTCAGAGAGCACCTGACACCATGAGCAGCGTGCCGGCTGGGTCACGGCGTCAGACGCTCTAAGATGCCCCGCATGTCGGCGACGCCTCGGATCGACGTCTCTATCGAGCACAAGCACGCGAAGCCCGACGAGCCCGGCGGCAAGGACCACCCGAACACGTGCCCGTCGTGCGGCTCGCACTACCGCGACGAGGAGCTCGAGCGAAACCTGCGCGTCTGCGAGCAGTGCGGCCACCACTATCCGGTACGCGCTCCGGAGCGGATCGCACAGCTTGCGGACGAGGGCAGCTTCCTCGAGGACGACGCCGATCTGCGCTCGGCCGACCCGCTGCATTTCTTCGACCTCCGCCCCTACACCGAGCGTCTCGCCGAGGCCGAGATGGCGACGGGCCTGGGCGACGCGATCGTGACCGGTGCGGCGTTGATCGAGACGCAGCCGTGCCGGCTGGCGGTGATGGACTTCTCGTTCCTGGGCGGCTCGATGGGCAGCGTCGTCGGAGAGAAGTTCGCCCGCGCGTGTGAGCGGGCGGCGGCGGACGGGACGAGCGTCGTCTCGGTCTCCGCCTCCGGCGGCGCTCGCATGCAGGAGGGGATCCTGGCGCTGATGCAGCTGCCCAAGACCGTGTGCGCCGTAGCCGATCTCCACGATGCGGGCGGGGCGCTCGTGTCCGTCGTCGCGCATCCGACCACCGGCGGCCTGCTCGCGAGCTTCGCCAGCCTCGGCGACGTCGTGATCGCCGAGCCGGGCGCGCTGATGTCGTTCGCCGGCCCGCGCGTGGTCGCGCAGACGACGCGGGAGAAGCTCCCGGACGACTTCGGCCGCGCTGAGTCGAACCTTCGTTTCGGCCACGTCGACGCTGTCGTCCCGCGCTCCGAGCTGCGAGCGACGATCGCGCGGCTCCTTCGCCTGCTCGGGAACGGCGCGTGACGCGCGATGCCGAGCTGCGCCTCCGCGACCGCCTCGCCAAGTTGGCCGGCGTGAAGCTGCTCGGCGGGACGCGGCTTTCAGCCGAGCTCGAGCGGCTCCAGCGCCAGCTCGAGCACCTCCGCACCGACGCCACCGACGAGGAGATCTGGCGCTCGGTCGAGCTCGCGCGGCATCAGGACCGGCCCTACACGCTCGACTACGTCGAACGGATGCTCGACGACTGGTTCGAGCTACACGGCGACCGGGCGCGGAAGGACGACCACGCGCGTCGTCGCCGGGCTGGGGAAGCTCGACGGCCGGACGGTGGTGCTCGTCGGCCACCAGAAGGGTCGCGACATCAAGGAGCGCACGAATCGCAACTTCGGCATGGCCTATCCGGAGGGCTACCGCAAGGCGATGCGCGCCATGGAGCTGGCCGAGCGACACGGATTCCCCCTGCTCGCGCTCGTCGACACCCCTGGTGCGTACCCGGGAGTCGCCGCCGAGCAGGCGGGGCAGGGCGGGGCGATCGCGCGTTCGCAGGCCGCCATGGTGCGGCTCGCCGTACCCACCGTCGCGGTCGTCATCGGCGAGGGCGGCTCCGGCGGCGCGGTGGCGCTGGCCGTCGCAGACCGCGTGCTCATGCAGGAGAACGCGATCTACTCGGTGATCTCTCCCGAGGGTTGCGCGGCGATCCTCTGGCGGGACGCGTCGGAGGCGCAGAAGGCGGCTTCCGCGTTCAAGCCCGATGCGGCGCACTGCCTCGAGCTCGGCGTCGTCGACGGGATCGTTCCCGAGCCCGAAGGCGGGGCGCACGAGGATCATGACGGCGCCGCGCTCCTCCTCCGGGACACCGTCGTTGCGCACCTCGAGGAGCTCGCAGCGGAGCCGGTCGACGACCTCCTCCGCGCCCGACGCGCCAAGTTCCGGGCCATGGGCGTCCTCGCGTAGAAGACTGGGGCATCACCACCCTTCGTAGGGGTGCTGCCCCGACTTCCGGCTGGGGGACCTGACAGAGGTCTCCACACTATCCACAGGCTTGTCCACCGACCGAAATCGCGGCTGAGCAGGGAAAAGCCGCTCTATGTGAGTGACATGTTAAGCAACGGCATGATTCCGGTGTGGGCCTCACGGACTACCGCCAAAAACGCGATCCCGAACGCACGCCGGAGCCTTTCGGAGGCCGAAAGGGGCGTGGCTCACCGATCTTCGTCGTCCAGCGCCACGCTGCCCGGCGGCTGCACTACGACTTCCGGCTCGAGCGGGACGGCGCGCTCGCCAGCTGGGCCGTGCCGAAGGGGATTCCGCTCGAGCGAGGCGAGCGTCACCTGGCTGTCCACGTGGAGGATCACCCGCTGGATTACGCGGATTTCGAGGGCGAGATCCCGGCCGGACAGTACGGCGCCGGAACGGTCGAGATCTGGGACCGCGGCACCTACGAGCTCCTCGAGGAGAAGCGCAACGGCGGGCTGACCGTGCGGCTGCACGGTAAGCGCCTGGATGGCGTCTGGACACTTGTCCCGGCGCGACTCGACGGCAACCCGAAGAACTGGCTGCTGCTCCGGAAGAACGGTGCCGCCGAGGCCGCCGACACATCGCCTTCGCCCCGCAACGCACCGATGCTGGCCGCCTCGTCCGACACGATCCCCGAGGGCGAGGGCTGGCTGTACGAGCCGAAATGGGACGGCTTTCGCGCGATTGCGACCGTCCGCGGGGGCGAAGCGACCCTGACGAGCCGGAACGGGAACGACCTGACCGGCCGGTTCCGGCCTGCGGCCCGCGCCGTCGCGCAAGCTGTTCGAACGCCGGACGCCGTGCTCGACGGCGAGGTCGTCGCGCTGGACGAGAACGGTCACTCGAGCTTCTCGCTGTTGCAACAGGGCGCCGGGAGACTGGCGTACGTCGCGTTCGACGTGCTCGAGGCCGACGGTGAGCCCCTGGTCGACCTACCGCTGGTCGAGCGCCGCTCGCGGCTCGAACAGCTGCTCGACCCTGGCGTTCCCGGCGTGGTCGGTCTCCCCCGTGTTCGAGGACGGCGAGGCGCTGCTTACCGTCGCTTCGGCGCAGCAACTCGAGGGAATCGTCGCGAAGCGCGCCGACTCGCGGTACCAGCCCGGCCGACGCTCGCCAGACTGGCGCAAGGTGAAGGTGAAGAACCGGCAGGAGCTCGTCGTCGCCGGCTACACGAAAGGCCAGGGACGCCGCGCTGCCGGCTTCGGCTCACTCGTGCTCGCAGTCAACGAGGGCGGCGAGTTGCGTTGGGCGGGGAACGTCGGCACGGGATTCACCGAGGCGGAGATCGAGCGCGTGCTCGAGCGGCTGCGGCCGTTGGAGCGGGACATGCCGCCGTTCCCGGAGCCGCCGAAGATGCCCAGAGTGAAGCGCGGCGACGTCGTCTGGGTCGAGCCGGTGCTCCTGGCCGAGGTGTCGTTTGCGGAATGGACACGCGAAGGCCGGTTGCGCGCGCCCGTCTACCTGGGCCTCCGGGACGACAAGCGCGCCGCTGATGTGCGGCGCGAGCGCACGCCGATGCCGGCCGAGGTGCGGAAGGGCCGGCGCGTGCTCAAGTTGTCGAACCTCGACAAGCTGTTCTGGCCGGAAGAGGGGATTACGAAGGGCGACTTGCTCGCCTACTACCGCGGTGTGGCCCCGGTGCTCGTGCCCCACCTGCGCAACCGGCCGTTCACGATGAAGCGCTACCCCGACGGGTGGCAGGGCGGTCACTTCTTCCAGAAGAACGCGCCTTCCCACATGCCGGACTGGATTCCGAGTGTCCCGCTGCCGGCCTCCACCAGGGAAGGGGAGAAGAAGACGATCGCCTACCCGCTCGTCAACGACGAGCTCGCGCTGCTCTGGATGGTCAACATGGGCTGCGTCGACATGAACGCCTGGTACTCGCGGATCGACAAGCCCGATCGCCCCGATTTCGTCCTCTTCGACCTCGACCCGTCGCCCGACGTCGGCTTCCCCGAGACGATCGAGGTCGCGTTGCTCGTCCGCCAGGCGCTGGAGCTGCTCGAGGTCGATTGCGTCGCCAAGACGAGCGGCTCCAGAGGGATCCACGTCCTCGTCCCCGTCGCCCGGAGACACACGTACGACGACACGCGCCGGTTCGCGGAAGTCGTCGCGGGCGCAATTGCACGGGCCAACCCGGGGCTTGCCACCACGGAGTGGTCGAAGAAGAAGCGGCGCGGCGTCCTGATCGACGCAAACCAGAACGGAGCGGGGAAGACGATCGCCTCGGTCTACTCTGTCCGCCCACGGGAGGGTGCGCCGGTCTCGACGCCGCTGCGCTGGGACGAGGTGCAGGCGGGCCTCGACCCGGCCGCGTTCACGATGGACGCGGTGCTCGACCGGGTCGCCCGCGACGGCGATCTCTTCGAGCCGGTGCTGCGCGGGCGGCAGTCGCTGACGAAGGCGCTCAAGGCGCTGGGCTAGCGCAGAATTCCTGAAGGCGGCCGCCGGCGTACGTCTCATCAAGCCGTAGCGCTGACGCCGAAAAGGGCCAGGCACGGCTCGAGCCCTTCGAGGTGGACAGCGACCGGCGATCGCCACGCGGAGCGCTCGATCACGACGTCGTGCGCAACGACCGACCGGCCTCGCGGGCTCTCGGTGCGGACTCCAGTCTCGCGGTAGCCGAGCTTCTCCGAGACTCGCCGCGACGCATCGTTCCCCTCCAGCCAGCCGGAGGTTGCCAGGTCGGCCCCGAGCCCGCGGAAGGCGAGCTCGAGCACGGCGGCGCGCATCTCGGTCCCGATTCCGCTGCCGTTGATGCTCCTGCCCCAGCCATGAGCCGGTGGCGACCGCTCGTCGTTCGGCGAACAGGTCGGCGCCGACTCCCTGCGTGCCGACAAGCGTGCCGTTCGCCCAGACGAGCAGGTTCAGCGTCCATTTCTCCGGCGACCACGAGGCGAGCGACTGCTCGTGGAACTCGACGAACCCGTCCAGGAAGCCGGACGTCCCGATCCCGTCGGTCCACGCGACCGAGAACGGCATCTCCTCGGGCGGATGGACGCCACGCTCGGCCAGCCGGCCAAGCTCCAACAGTTCCTCGCGGGAGCCCAGTCGGAGCTCGAGCCGCGGCGTGTGTAGCCGCAGGCCGGAGAGCAAGGATTCGTCCGTCATTCGAGCCTGTGCGGGTGGCCGAGCATCGACAGCTCGACGATGTCGCGCCGGAAGGCCAGCGCCAGAGTCCAGTCGGCGACGACCCGGAGCTTCCGGGTCAGAAGCGGAAGTTGGTACAGGTGATAGGTGCGCGTGACGAACCAGCCGGGGAAGCCGCGCAGCCGCACGCCGAGGACGTCGGCGATGCCCTTGTAGCGACCAAGGGTCGCCACCTGGCCGAGCATGCGATACCCGTACGGCTGCGGCGGGCCGGTGAGGTTCCCGGCCAGGCGGCGCGCCTGGCGAAGGGCGTGCTGGGATGTCGGTGGGTCGAGATGCCCGGGCGTCCGTGCATTCTGTACCGCCGCGCAGTCGCCGAGTGCCCAGACGCGCTCGTGTCCTTCGACCCGTAGGTGGGCATCGACGCGCACTCGCCCCCGGTCGTCGAGCGGCAGCCCGAAGGCCGCCGAGCAGCGGATGCGCGCGCACGCCGGCGGTCCAGACCACCGTGCGCGTCGGGATCCGCGCGCCGTCGGAAAGGACGGCGGCCTCTCCGTCGACCGACTCGAGTGTCGTCCCGGTTCGGATCTCCACGCCGCGTCGTCCGAGCTCGCGCGCCGCGTAGTCGCCGAGCCGGGTCGGTATCTCCGCGAGGATGCGCGGGCGCCGCATCGACGAGCACCCAGCGCTGTGGGATGCCGCGCAGCGTCGGGTAATAGCGCAGTGCGCTGGTTGCGAGGTCGCTCAGCTCGGCCAACGCCTCGACGCCGGCATAACCGGCGCCGACGAAGACGAACCCGAGCTGCCGTTCCTGCTCCGCTCGGTCGACGGCAACAGCGGCGGCTTCGAGGCGGCGGAGAACGTGGTTGCGTAACGCGATCGCGTCCGCCAGGTCCTTGAAGCCGATGCCGTGGTCGGCGAGACCCGGAATGGGCAGGACGCGGGGAACCGCGCCCAGCGCGACGACGAGCCGCTCGTAGGCGATCGTGTGCGATGCGCTCTCGGTCTCGACCTCCACCGCGTGGGCGTGGTGGTCGAGTGCGATCGGCCCGCCCGAGTACGAGCTCGGCGTGCGGGCACATCTGGCGCAGCGGTACGACGCAGTGCCGTGGCTCGATCGTCCCCGACGCTGCCTCCGGGAGCAGCGGTGTGAACAGCATGAAGTTCTCCGGGCTGACGATCGTCGCTCCTGACCGGCCGAGCAGCCGCGCGACATAGCTCCCCGCGAAGCCGCCGCCGACGATCAGCGTCCCGCCCCTTGCCTCTCGTTTCGCAGCCACGGCATTAGCATCGCAGCGTGCGCGCTCCGCAAGTGTCGGTGATCGGCAGCGGCGCCGAGCACGTGGCGACCGCGGAAGAGGTCGGCCGCCTGCTTGCCGAGCGCGGTTGCGTCGTCGTCACCGGCGCCTTGGACGAGGTGATGGCGGCGGCGTGCCGCGGCGCCAAGGCGGCGGGCGGGACGACGATCGGCATCGTCCCCGGAGAGACCCATGCCGAGGCGAACCCGTGGGTCGACCACGTCGTCGTGACCGGAATCGGCCACGCCCGCAACCTTGCCGTCGCGGCCTCCGGTGACGCGGTGATCGCAGTCGGCGGCAGTTGGGGAACGCTGGCCGAGATCGCGTTCGCGCTCCGTCTCGGGCGGCGAGTCGTAGCTCTCCCGGGAGCTCCCGTCGTCGAGGGAGTGCCGGTCGCGGCAACGCCGCGCGAGGCGGTCGAGCTTGCGCTGGCAGCGCTCTCGTAGGGGCGACCCTCAGGGTCGCCCGGGCCGGGCGTAGCCCGGCCGCTACGACTGCGTGACCTGCGCCAGGCGCCCTTCGAGGTACGCTCGGTCGGCGGCGTTCATCTCGCAGGCGAGTGCGGCGCTGTACGCCGCAGCCGCCTCGTCGCTCCGGTCGAGCCGGCGCAGGAGGTCGGCCCGGGCCGCGTGGAGCAGGTGGTAGCCCGGAATGTCGAGCTCGTCGAGGAGCTCGAGCCCCCGCTCCGGCCCCTCCGCCATCGCGACCGCGACCGCCCGGTTGAGCTCGACCACGGACGAGGGTCGTACGGCCGCAAGGCGCCCGTAGAGAAGGGCGATCTCCGCTCCAATCGGTGTCGTCGGGACGTTTCGCCTGCGCGTGCAGGGCCGCGATCGCCGCCTGGAGCTGATACGGCCCCGGCCGGCGGAGCGCGAGCGCACGTTCCAACACCCGCAGGCCCTCGGCGATCCGGGCGTGGTTCCACGCCGAGCGGTCCTGGTCCTCGAGCAGCACGAGGCTCCCGTCCGCGGCGAGTCGCGTGTCGCGCCGCGAGTCGTGGAGGAGCATGAGCGCGAGCAGGCCGAGCGCCTCGGGCTCGTCCGGCATCAGGACCGCCAGCAGCTTGCCGAGCCGGATCGCCTCGTCGCAGAGGTCACGGCGGACGGCGACATCGCCCGCGCTGGCGGCGTAGCCCTCGTTGAAGACGAGGTAGAGCACCGCCAGGACGGTGTCGACCCGGTCGGGCAGCAGGTGGTCAGGCGGTATCCGGAACGGAATCCCGGCAGCACGGATCTTCCGCTTCGCCCGGACGAGTCGCTGCGCCATCGTCGCCTCGCCGACGAGGAAGGCATGCGCGATCTCCGGTGTCGTCAGCCCGGCCACCTCGCGCAGCGTGAGGGCGATCTGCGCCTCCGGTGCGAGCGCGGGATGGCAGCAGGTGAAGACGAGTGCCAGCCGCTCGTCGGGGATCGAGGTCACGTCCTCCTCCTCGGCCGGCAGCGCCTCGAGCCGCGCCAGCAACTCCGCCTTGCGGGCGAACGTCTGCTCCCGCCGGATCCGGTCGATGGCGCGATTGCGGGCGGTCGTGACGATCCAGGCGCCCGGGTTGCGGGGGACGCCGTCGCGCGGCCAGCGCTCGAGCGCGGTGGCGAAGGCGTCCTGCACCGCGTCCTCGGCGAGGTCGAAGTCGCCGAGGACGCGGATGAGGATCGAGACGGCACGGCCCCATTCCTCGCGGTAGACGTCGTCGACCGTTCACTACACGACGACTGGGCGGATCTCCATCGAGCCGTTCCGAGCCGCCGGGACGAGCGCCGCGACGCGGATCGCCTCGTCCAGGTCGGCCAGATCGGTGAAGAACGCGCCGCCGAGCTGCTCCTTCGTCTCGGCGAACGGGCCGTCCGTGACGATCCGCTCACCGTTGCGAACCCGGACCGTCTTGGCCGTCGCGGCGGCCGCCAGCTCCCGCCCGGTGTAGTTCGGATCGGCCTTGCCGATGCTCCTCGAAGGCGGCGAGCCAGCTGCGGCATCGACTCTGCTCGCCGTTTCGCCTTCTCCTCATCGGTCAGCGTCTCCCAGGCAGCCTGGTCGCCGTAGACGAGCAGTGCGTACTTCATGATCCCTCCTCGTCGACGTGGACGGCCCGGACCTCGACGGCGCCGTGCTCGGCGGCCGGGATGCGGGCGGCCCAGTCGACCGCTTCGTCGATCGAGGCGCAGTCGAGCAGGAAGTACCCGCCGAGCGCCTCCTTCACCTCCGCGTACGGCCCGTCGGTGACGACGGTCTGCTCGTCGCGGATGCGGACGGTCGTCGCGTCGTGCGTGGCCGCGAGCTCGTCGCCGCCGACCAGCACGTCCGGCTGCGCGGGCGTCGGCGGCGAAGGCGGCGTAGCGCTCGTACGGCCGCCCGGCGCTCGTCGTCGCTGAGCGCGTCCCAGCCTCCCTCCTCCGCGTAGATCAGTGCCATGTACTCCACGTGCCCTCCTTCCCTTCGCTGACTCGAGCAGGTACGCAGCTAAGACGATCAGCCACGCCCGTTTTCGACGCCGACCGTCGCCCGCGTTGCACCATGCGGCGCAGCAGCGTCGCGGCGCCGGCCTTGTCGAGCATGTCGTTCAGGTTGCCGCACTTCGGGCTCTGCACGCACGACGGGCAGCCCGAGGCGCAGGGGCACCCGTCGAGCAGGCGCGCCGTGTCTTCGACCCAGTCCTGGAACCGCTCGAACCCGCGCTCGGTGATGCCGACGCCGCCGGCGTGGCCGTCGTAGACGAACACGGTCGGCAGGCCGGTCTGGAAGTGGAGGTTCGTGGAGAGGCCGCCGATGTCCCAGCGATCGCACATCGCCCAGAGCGGCAGAAGGGCGATCAGCGAATGCTCGGCCGCGTGCAGCGTCGAGAGCAGCGTCGGCATCTCCTCCAGGCCGGACAGGAGCTCGGCCTCGGGTGAGAACCAGATCGCCTCCGTGTCGAAGGTCGTCTCGGGCAGGTCGAGCGGCACCAGCTCGAGCGTCGAGCCGTCGGCGATCGCCTTGCGGGCGTAGGCGACCACCTGCTCGGTCACCGAGACTCGGCCGAAGTGGAGCTCGACACCCGCGCGCGGCTCGGTCCGCAGGGTCTCCTCGATCGCGGTCTCGGTCTCCTTGCGCACCTGCGTGTACCAGTCGACTGCGGCCGGCACCACCAGCGCTGTGCGTGCCTCGTGGTCGAGGGCCTGCACGAGGTACTGCTCGCCGAGATGGAGGTAGACGGCGCCGGTCTGCACCGTCGAGTAGGCGCGCTCCCGCTCGACGAGGCCGAGCACCGAGCCGGTCCCCTCGTCCACGACCGTGAACGCCTCGCCGTCTCCGGAACGCAGCCCGACCCGCGCCGGCCGGGTAGTCCCGCCCGGTCCACGTCCATCCCGCCGCCGTGTGCTCGAGCTCCGGTAGCACTGCCGCCCGCGCGAGCGCGGCGGCGCCGAGCGTCTGCGGCGTCGTCCTCGTCGAGCGGCCCCTCGAACGCGGCGGCGAGCACGTGCGGGTCGAGGATGCGCGGATTCGCGTGGTCGAGAATCGCTGCCTCGACCCGTCGCGAGAGCAGCGCGTCGGGCTCGCGCATGAAGAACTGGTCGAGCGCGTCCTCGCCGGCGACGAGGACGGCGAGCCCCCGGCCCTTGCGCCCGGCGCGCCCCCATTGCTGCCGGAGCGAGGCGACCGTCCCCGGGAAGCCGACCGAGATCGCGCAGTCGAGCAGCCCGATGTCGATGCCGAGCTCGAGCGCCTCGGTGGCCGAAACGCCGAGCAGATCGCCCTCGACGAGGCGGCGCTCGATCTCGCGGCGCTGCTGCGGCGTGTAGCCCGCCCGGTAGGGCGCGAGCCGCCGCGCGGTCTCGGGGCCGACCCGCTCGGCCGTGAAGCGGTGGACGAGCTCGGCCGCCTTGCGGCTCTTCGCGAAGCAGATCGTCCGCAGTCCGCGCTCGACGAGCGCGGCGAGCAGCCGCGACGCGTCACCGAGGGCGCTCGCGCGTTGCCCCAGCTCTTCGTCCAGGAGCGGCGGGTTCCAGAGCACGACATCGCGCTCGGCGTGCGGCGCCGCGTCCGACTCGACGACCGTTGCGTGCTCACCCGTGAGCGCGAGGGCGAGCTCGCCCGGGTTCGCGATCGTGGCCGACGCGAGCAGGAACTGTGGCTCGGCGCCGTACACGCGGGCGAGTCGGCGGAGGCGGCGGAGAACATTGGCGACGTGTGACCCGAAGACCCCGCGGTAGACGTGCGCCTCGTCCACCACGACGAAGCGGAGGTTGTGGAGGACGTCTGCCCAGCGGTCGTGGTGCGGCAGGACGCCGACATGGAGCATGTCCGGGTTCGTCAAGACCGCGTTGGCGAAGCGGCGGACGTGCCACCGCCGCTCGACCTCCGTGTCGCCGTCGTAGATCGCGGGGCGCAGCCCCTTCAGCCTCAGCTCCGCGAGCGCGCGGGCCTGATCCTGTGCGAGCGCCTTCGTCGGATAGAGGTAGAGGGCGCGCGTCTTCGGGTCGGCTGCGATCGCGCTGAGCACCGGCAGGTTGAAGGCGAGCGACTTGCCCGACGCGGTGCCGGTGGCGACGACGACGTGCTCGCCGCGTGCCGCCGCCTCCCACGTCTCCGCCTGGTGGCGCCAGACGGAGGTGATTCCCTGCGCGACGAGTGCAGACACGAGCAGCGGGTCGAGCCCGTCGGGCAGCGGCTCCTCCCGGCCCCGTCGCGCCGCCTCCCGCCCGCGGTAGGCGACCTCCTCGCCTTCGACGAGGTCGTCCCACGCCGCCGTCTCGGGCACGGTCGCCACGGCTCTATTCAAGCGGGAACGAGGGAAGCGGGAACGACCGAGGGGCTTGGTGTTAGGTGCCTGCGGCCGCCGAAAGGCGGACGCCTTCAGGGGTTTTCGCGTCTCGGGTTCGCGCTAGCGAATCCGAGACTGCGGGACAACTCAGACTTGCGCGGCTCAGTAGCCATCCGTCACTCTGGGGGAGGGTGCTGGGCTTTGTCGTCAGACGGCTCGCCTGGGCGGTCGTCCTCTTCCTCGTCGTCACGCTCTACACGTACGTCCTCTTCTTCATCGTCGGCCCGGTCAGCATCCAGGTCGGCGCGCGCGGCGGCGGCGACACGGGCGAGGCGTCGACCGTGGCCGACAGCATGGGCGTCGAGGGTTCCTTCTTCGAGGCGTACGGGACGTTCCTCTCCAAGATCGTGCGCGGCGACCTGGGGCAGTCGTTCTACAGCCGCCGCGAGGTGACCGAGATCATCTGGACGGCGATGCCCATCACGGCGTCGCTCGTCTTCGGCGCGCTCGTGATGTGGCTCCTGATCGCCTTCCCGATCGGGGTGATCTCGGCGTTGCGGCCGCGGTCGCTGATCGACCGAGCGGGGATGGTCTTCGTGCTGATCGGGATCTCCGCTCACCCGCTCTGGATCGGCTACATCCTTTCGTACTTCTTCGGACGCAAGCTCGGCTGGTTCCCGATCAACGGGTATTGCGACGTCTTCTACGCGGTCACGGCGTGCGGCGGGCCCGTGCAGTGGGCCTATCACATGTTCCTGCCCTGGTTGACCTTCGCTTTCGGCTTTGCCGCCCTCTACGCGCGGATGATCCGCGCGAGCCTGATGGAGACGATGAACGAGGACTACGTTCGCACGGCGGAGGCGAAGGGTCTCGGCCGATGGCCGGCCGTGCGGGGCCACGCGCTGCGGAACGCGATGCTCCCCGTGGTGACGATGATCGGCATGGACGTCGGCCTCGCCTTTGCCGGAGCCGTCTTCGTCGAGCGCGTTTTCGGCCTGCCGGGCGTCGGCAACCTGCTCTACAACGCGCTCGGGCGCCGCGACATGCCGGTCATCCTCGGCGTCGTTCTGCTCGTGACGACCACGATCCTCATCTTCAACCTGATCGTCGACGTGCTCTACGCGGTGCTCGACCCGCGGATCCGCCTCGTCGAGCCGGGCACGGCAGGAGCGGCCAAGAGCGCCCGCCGCCGGGGCGGGGTCGTCCAGCTCCAGTCCCGCTCCGGCCTCCGCCAGCTCCTAGCCGAGCCAATCGGCGAACGCAGCCTCGAAGCGGTGCCGCGGCGCCGCGCCGACGACCGTGGCGCGCGGCCGACCGCCCTCGAAGAGGATCACGGTCGGCAGCGAGAGGACGCCGTATCGCGAGGGCACCGCGAGGTTCGCGTCGACATCGACGCGCGCGAGGCTGAGCCTCCCGCCGGAGGCGGCGACGAGCTCGGCGAGGATCGGCTCGATCGCGCGGCAAGGACGGCACCAGGGCGCCCAAAAGTCCACGACAACGGGTCCGGACGCCGCGAGCACCGCGTCGGCGAACGTCGCGTCGGTGACTTCAGCGGCCGACACGCTGGTACCGGCGGTAGGCGCGTCTGTTGCGCAGGATGCTCCGGGCGAGCAACCCGAGCGGAACGAGGACGGCGAGCGCCAGAACTCCGGCTGGAATCAGCAGCCAGCGCGTGTCGAGCTTGCCGCGCGCCGCCTGAGGCTTGGCCGCTGAGCAGCCGTCGTCTCGTCCTTCTCCGGCGCGGCGGACGGCCCGGCGAGCGTAGCCCGGGGCGCCCAGGCGTCGACGACGAGCCGCCCTCGCTCGAGGACGAGATCCGCCGCGTAGACGGTCGAGCGCTGGCGTGTTCCAGGCTTGGCGACGAGGAGGACGTCGAGTGCGACGCGCTCGGGCTCGCGATACACGACCTTCCACGAGACGTCGCCAAGAGCATCCGGGTCGAACGGGACGATGCCGGGCAGGTCGCCCGCGTTCCAGGCGGAGCGGCTGACGCCGGCTCGCAATGTCGCCGACGCGTCGTCCCACGCTGCCGCCGGATCGCGCCTCGTCGCCGCCTCGACCGCGAAGCGGCGGACGACCGAGTCGATCTCGTGCCGCCTCGCGTCCGTCAGCCGTAGCGGCGGCTGTGCGGGAGCGGTGTCTTCAGCGGCCGTCCGTAGCGGCGTCTGGGGAACGGGCTCGCCGCGCGGCATGAGGACGATCGCGACGGTTGCCGCGACAACCGCGCCGACCGCGCCTGCTGTCCAGGTGAGGTGCCGCCGGCGCCGCGGCGAGGCTGGCAAGAGACGCATCGCATTAACTCTAGAGACGGCCGGTCAGCGCCCGGAGCCGCAACGCGGGCACCTTCCAGATCGCCTCGGCGACGATCGCGCGGCTCATCTTCGAGCCGCCCACCTCGCGGTCGACGAATGTGATCGGCAGCTCGACGACCCGGAAGCCCTGCTTCAGAGTGCGATAGGTGAGCTCGATCTGGAAGGCGTAGCCGTTTGCCGCCACGGCATCGAGATCGACCGTCTCTAGCACGGTTCGGCGGAAACACTTGAAACCTCCGGTGAGGTCACGGACGCCGACGCTCAGGAGTATCTGCGCATAGAGTGAGCCGCCCCGCGAGATGAAGCGCCGGAGGAGGCTCCAGTTGCGCGTGCCGCCGCCGGCGACGTAGCGAGAGCCGAGCGCCAGGTCGGCACCGTCGTCGCAGGCACGCGATCAGCCTCGGCACGTCCGCCGGGTCGTGCGAGAAGTCGCAGTCCATCTCGAGCACGTACTCCGACTCGCCTCGCAGAACGTGCCGGAAGGCGTCGAGGTATGCGCGGCCGATCCCTTCCTTGCGCTCGCGATGGAGGACTCCGACCCAGGGCAGCTCGGCGGCCAGGCCGTCGGCGATCTCGCCCGTTCCGTCGGGGGAGCTGTCGTCGACGACGAGCACGCGGTCGCGCTCGGTGTCGAGCACCTCGCCGAGGGCGCGAACCATGCGCTCGAGGTTCTCGCGCTCGTTGTAGGTCGGGATGCAGACGGTCGCACGCATCGCGTGATCCTGCCATGCGCGCGTACGATCGACCGGTGGCCAAGGCGCTTCCCCGCAACGCCGAGATCGCCGACCAGCTCGACTTGCTGGCCGACCTCTCCGAGCTGCTCGGCGAAGCCGGCTTCAACATCATTGCCTACCGACGTGCGGCGACCCGCATCCGCGACACCCCGGCCTCGGTCGCCCAGCTCGCGGTCGCGGGCAAGGCGAAGGAGCTGCCGGGGATCGGCGCCACGATCGAGCAGAAGATCGTCGAGGTGGTCGAGGACGGCGAGATGCATGCCCTCGCCCGCCGGCGGGAGCGGGTGCCGGGAGACGTCCCGCTGTTCATGCGGCTGCCCGGTCTGGGGCCGAAGACGGCGGCGCGGATCTGGTCGGAGCTCGGGATCACCACGCTCGCCGGCCTCCGCGAGGCGGCGGAGGCCCAGCAGTTGCGTGTACTTCCCGGGTTCGGTGCCAGGACCGAGGAAAAGGTGCTACGGGCGCTGGAGGATGGCGCGGGCGATCGCGAGCCCGCGCGTGGCCTGCTCGGCTCCGGACTCCCCGTCGTGCGCGAGCTGGTGGAAGAGTTGCGCGCTCATCCGGCCGCAGATCGCGTCTCCGAAGCGGGCAGTGTGCGACGGCGGCGCGAGAGCTTCCGCGATCTCGACCTGATCGCCACCGCCTCGGACCCGGCGGCGCTGACGGCGTATTTCGTCGGGCTTCCCGTGGCACTCGAGGTGGTCGCTCACGGGGAGACGAAAGCGACCGTCGTCACGGCCCAGGGCTTCCGGGTCGACCTGCGGGTCGTGCCGCCCGAGAGCTACGGCAGCCTGCTCCAGCACTTCACGGGCTCGAAGGACCACAACGTCGCCCTCCGCGAGGACGCCGTGCGGCGCGGCTTCTCGGTCTCCGAGTACGGCGTCACGGTCGTCGAGACCGGCGAGGTGCACACCTTCACCGAGGAGGAGCGATCTCTACGAGTTCCTCGGCTACGCCTTCATCCCGCCGGAACTGCGCGAGAACGGCGGCGAGCTCGAGGCGGCCAGGAACGGCCGGCTGCCGGCGCTCGTCGAGCTCGGCGACTTGCGCGGTGACCTGCACTCACACACGACCTGGTCCGCCGACGGCAAGGCGACGATGGAGGAGATGGCGCTCACTGCGATCGAGCGCGGTTACGAGTACCTCGCCGTCACCGACCACTCGCACTACCTGCGCGACGGTCGGCTCGAGCAGCAGGCGGTCGAGCTCGAGTCGCTGAACGCGCGGCTGGCGCCCTTCCGGCTCCTGCACGGCGTCGAGGTCAACATCAAGGCCGACGCCACTCTCGACGTCCCCGACGAAACGCTCGCGCGGCTCGACTGGGTCGTCGCCTCGCTTCACCATGCGCTCGACCGGAATGCCACCGAGCGCTTGCTCGCGACGCTCGACAATCCGCACGTCGACTGCATCGGCCACCTCACCGGCCGGCGCATCAGCCGGCGGCCGGGCGCAGACGTCGATCTCGAGCGGATCGTCGCGCGCGCCGTGGAGACGGGCACGGCGCTCGAGATCAACTCGCAGCCGGACCGTCTCGACATGCGGGATGCCCACGCCCGCCTAGCCGGTGAGGCGGGAGCTCGGATCACCGTCTCGACCGACGCGCACTCGGTGAAGGCGCTCGGCTACGTGGAGCTCGGCATCGGCCAGGCGCGGCGGGCGTGGCTGACGAAGGCGCAGATCCTGAACACTCGGTCCTGGCGCCAGATCGAGAAGCTGCGCGGGTGAGCTTCCGCGACGACGGCGCCGAGGCGCTGGAGTGGGTCGCCGCCTACCTCGAGCGGGTGCCCGACCTGCCCGTGCTCGCACAGGTCCAGCCCGGCGACGTCCGCCGCGCGCTTCCCTCCTCGCCGCCGGAACGAGCCGAGCCGTTCGCCGACGTCCTCCGCGACCTCGACGCCGTGCTGATGCCTGGACTGACGCACTGGCAGAGCCCCCGCTTCTTCGCCTACTTCGCGACGACGGGGTCGGAAGCGGGGATCCTCGCCGAATTGCTCGCGGCCGGACTCAACCAGGTCGGGATCCTCTGGCGCACGTCGCCCGCGCTGCAGGAGCTCGAGGAGGTGACGCTCGACTGGCTCGCCCAGCTGCTCGGCCTCCCCTCCGGCCTGCACGGGCACATCGAGGACACGGCTTCGACCGGCGCCGTCACCGCACTCGCGGCCGCACGAGCAGCGCGTCCGGACGCGCGGATCGTCCTCGCGTCCGAGCACGCGCATTCGGCGGTCGACAAGGCAGCCCGGCTGCTCGAGCTCGAGCTGCGCAAGGTGCCGGCCGACGCCGAGTTTCGGCTCCGCGCGGATCTGCTCGACCTGGACGGCGCCTGCGCCGTCTACGCGACGATCGGGACGACCTCGACGAGCTCGGTCGACCCGATCCCGGCGATCGCCGACGCGTGCGAGGACGCGGGCGTCTGGCTCCACGTGGACGCCGCCTACGCCGGCTCGGCCGCCGTCTGTCCGGAGCTGCGTGACCGGTTCGCGGGCTGGGAGCGCGCCGACTCGGTCGTCGTCAACCCGCATAAGTGGATGTTGGTGCCGATGGACTGTTCGACCTTCTGGACCCGGCGCCCCGACGACCTACGCCGCGCGTTCAGCCTCGTCCCGGAGTTCCTGCGCTCGGATGACGAGGTCGCCAACCTGAGCGAGTACGCGATCCCGCTCGGCCGTCGCTTCCGCGCGCTCAAGCTCTGGGCCGTTCTTCGCTGTCACGGACGCGAAGGGCTGCAGGCGATGATCCGCGAGCATGTCCGCCTCGCGGCGTTGTTCGAGGGTTGGGTACGGGAAGAGCCGGGCTGGACGCTCGAGGCGCCGCGTCCCTTCTCCCTCGTCTGCTTCCGGCTCGACGCCCCTGACGAGGCGAATGAGGAACTCCTCCGGCGGGTCAACGCGACGGGCGAGATCTTCATCTCGCACACGCGCCTGCGCGACCGCTTCGTCCTGCGGCTCGCGATCGGGAACGCGCGGACGACGGAGGACGACGTCCGCCTCGCCTGGGAAATCCTGCGCCGAGAGGCTGCAGGGGTCGGACTTCGGACGGGGGCGGTCTGAGCCCTACGCGGCGCGGAGCCAGAACGCGAACGCGCGCAGGGAGCGGCCCTCGCCGGCGACGACAATCCGGCCCTCGGCGAGCACCCCTGCGCGGGACAGCGCGGCTCGGGCGCGAGCGATCACGGCAGGTGGGGCTCCCGAGGCCACGAGATCGACGGTCGAGACGTTCTGGTGGCGCGTCGTGTTCAGCACCGACGCGTGCCACGAGAAACACGGCGCCCGGACACAACGGATGCCGTTGTCCTCGACGCGGTGGATCACTCCGCGCGCTCGCGCCAACCCGTGCCGGAGCCAGATCTCGGTCACCACCAGAGTGTCGAGCCGGGGCGGCCCGCCGGAGGCGGCCCTGACCAGCCGGCCCCGCACCAGCGCGGTGCCCCCTGCTAGCGACTGCTCGAGGGCCGTCCGCCGCTCGTCGGTCAGCTCGAGGGCGGAGAGATCGAGTGTCGCGGCGTAGCACTCGGTCGAGGCGAGGCCTGAGCCGCAGACGGTGTCGGCGCGGTTGACGCGACCGGCCCACCAGCCGCCGCAGATCGGGCTCGGGCAGAGCCGCATGTCGGGGCGGACCTTGAGGTAGGTCGACGTGCCCTTCGGGCTGTGCACCGGAGTGGAGCCGGCCGGCGCGGCCGCGAAGGCGACTGCGACGACCAGCGCGATGACGCCAGAGCTCTAACAGGCGCATGGCCTGCATTCAGGCTACACGGCGAGGGGCGACGGTACGTTGCCCGGGAGGTTGCCGAGCAGCGCTCGAGCACGGCCGCGGTCGCCTTCCAGCCCGATGCCGTCCATGTCGCGATCGACGACGAGGCCGTAGAAGCCGCGCGGATCCGTCTCGACGACGACATCTGGCTCGTCGATCGACCCAGCCGTAACGACGCCGTCGACGACCGCGGCCACCTCGTCGCCGACGCGGAACTCGAACCGGCCCTCGGCTGCTGCCGGCGCGAGCGCGCACTCGAGCGCGCTGGGCAGCCAGCCTGTGTGCAGCTCGGCATCCCAAGGCGGCGGGCCGAGCGACCGGGCTCCCCAATGTCCGAGCTCGTGCAAGACCGGCCGCAAGCCTCGGCCGTACTCCGTGAGCTCGTAGACGTACGAGGCGGCCGGCGGCGGCAGCTTCCGCCGAAGCACGATGCCGTTCGCCTCGAGCTCCTTCAGTCGCGCGGCGAGGATGTTCGTTCCACAGCCGAGGCGACCAAGGAGATCGGAATAGCGCAGCGGCCCGTAGAGGAGCTCGGTCGCGACGAGGAGTGACCAGCGCTCTCCCACGAGATCGAGCGCATGCGAAACGGCGCAATAGCGCTTGTAGCTCTTGGCCATCGCTTCACATTCTACACGCCGTACTACCAATTGCAAACTTGACACTTGCAAAACGCAAGTATGTGCTGTAAGGTCGCAAGCTCGGATTGAAGAGAGCGATTGCAAGGGGGATCAAAGGCATGGTCGCATCCGCCCGCATCAAGTGGTTCGCACTTGGCGCTTCTCTGCGTCACGCAGTTCGTCGTTGTTCTCGACATCGCGATCGTCAATGTCGCGTTGCCGTCGATTCAGGAAGACCTCGGTTTCTCGCAGGAGAATCTGCAGTGGGTGATCAGCGCCTACGCGCTCGTCTTCGGCGGCTTCCTGCTGCTGGGCGGGCGGCTGGCGGACATCCTCGGGCGTCGAGTCGTCTTCATGACCGGCATCGTCATCTTCTCCGTGGGCTCGCTGCTCTGTGGCCTGGCCTGGAGCGAAACGTCGCTGATCGCTGCTCGGGCGCTCCAGGGTCTCGGCGCGGCGACGATCACGCCGTCCGCTCTCTCGATCCTGACCACGACCTTCCGTGAGGGCCGCGAGCGCAACATCGCCCTCGGCGCCTGGGGCGCCGTCGGCGGTTTCGGCGCCGCTGCGGGCGTCCTCATGGGCGGCATCCTCACCGATCTCCTCTCCTGGGAGTGGATCTTCTTCGTCAACGTTCCCATCGGCATCGCAGCCTTGATCCTCTCTCCGATCCTGCTCTCCGAGAGCCGGGACGCGCACGGCCAGACCCACGACATCCCCGGTGCGGCCCTCGTTACCGAGCGGCCTCGTCCTGCTCGTCCTCGGCATCACGCAGGGACACGGGTGGGGCTGGACCTCGGCGAGAACGATCGCCGCCTTCGTCGCCGCGGCCGTGCTGCTCGCCGCCTTCGCGCTCTGGGAGCAGCGGCAGCGTGACCCGCTCGTTCCCTTCTCCATCTTCCGCCTGCAGACGCTGACGGCGGCGAACGTGGCCGGCTTCATCATGGGCACGGCCATGTTCTCCATGTTCCTGATGCTGACGCTCTACATGCAGCAGGTGCTGGGCTTCTCGGCGCTGAAGACCGGCATCGGCTACCTCGCCGTTGCGGGGACTGCGGTCATCTGGGCTAACGTCGCCGCGGTCGCTGTCAACCGGGTCGGCGTCAAGCCGGCGCTGATCCTCGGGATGTCGCTGCTCACGGTCGGCCTGCTCTACTTCACGCAGGTGTCCGTCAACGGCACGTACTGGGCCGATCTCTTCCCCGGCTTCCTGATCCTCGGGATCGCGATCCCGTTCGCGTTCGTTCCGATCACGATCGCCGCTCTCGCGGGCACGAAGCCTCAGGAGGCTGGTCTCGCGTCCGGCCTGATCAACACCTCGCAGCAAATTGGGGGCGCAGTGGGCATTGCGCTGCTCTCGACGATCGCGGTCTCGACGACCGAGGACGCCGTTGCCGAGGGCACGGCGGTGCCGGTCGCGCTCACGGACGGTTTCGTCAACGCCTTCTGGGCAGGCGCAGCGATTGCGTTCGCCGGCGTCCTCGTCTCCATCTTCATGGTCAGGGGCCGCGATCTGCGAACGCAGGACGAGCCGGTGCTCGAGCCGGCCTTCGAGGCCGCCGCCTAAAGGGCGCGCAACACTTCGAGCAACTCGGCGGGGCTGCCGACCGTGAGGTCGGCAGCCTCCGCCAGTTGTCGCGGCGCTTCCGTCGTCACTACGCCGACGCGGACGGCGACCTCGAGGCCGTCGAGCGCCGCGAAGGCGTCGAGATCGGTCGTGTCGTCCCCGGCATAGAGCGCGCGCCGGAGGTTGCGCTCCTGGAGCAGCTGCCGTACGGCCGTGCCTTTGTCCGCGCGGAGCGGTGGGCGCAGCTCCAGGACCTTGCGACCCCAGCGGGGCACGAAACCCTCGTCTCGGGCGCGGCGGTCGACGCCCTCGAGCAGGCGCACGGCTTCGGCCTCGTCCTCCGTTCGGCGGTAGTGGAAGCTGACGCTCAGGGGCTTCAGCTCGATGTCGTCCCAGGCGACGGTCGCGGCGAAGCCATGCAGGCGGTCGCGCCAGGCCGGCGCCTCGGCTGCCAGCTCGAGCCCGTGCTCGCCGACGTAGACGAGCTCCGGAACGCCGACGACTGCCGCGGCCGCGGTACTCGGCCGGCCACTCACGCATGCCACGAGCCCGTAGCGGCCGTGCAGGCGACGTAGCTCGGCGCGGGTCTACGTCCGGGACTGCGGCGTCAGCGGGCGCGTCGACGATCGGCGCCAGCGTTCCGTCGACATCGAGCAGGACGGCGGCGCGCAGCGGCTCGGTCGCTAGGCGGCCGAGCAGCGTCGAGCCGGCGGCGGAATCGGTCATGGCCGGCCCCTAGGATACGGCGGTGCGCGCCGAGGCCCCGCTCGTTCGGCTCGCGGCGATCGGCCTCCTCGCCGGCCTCTTCAGCTCGCTGTTCGGTGTCGGCGGCGGCCTGATCGTCGTCCCGCTGCTGATCCTCTCGCGTCGTTTCCAGCCCATGAGGCGACGGCCACGTCGCTCGGGGCGATCGGGCTGACGGCGCTCGCAGGAGCCGTCGCCTATGGGCTGCGGGGCGAGGTCGAGGTCGGGTACGCGCTGCTGGTCGGACTGCCTGCCGTCGCCGGCGCGCTCGCTGGCTCGTCGTTGCAGAGCCGCCTCTCCGGTAACACGATCCGGCTTGCTTTCGCCGTCCTGCTCCTCGCGGTCGCCGTCTGGTTGCTGCTTTCGTGAGCACGGCAACGGTTCTTCTGGCAGTCGCGCTCGGCCTCACGGCCGGCGTGCTCGCCGGGATCTTCGGAGTCGGTGGCGGCATCCTCTTCGTTCCCGCGCTCGTCGCGCTCGGCCTGGGGCAGGTCGAGGCGGCCGCCACGTCGCTGCTCGCGATCGTGCCGACCGTCGGCGCTGCGCTCGTGCGCCACCACGCCTTCGGCACGGTGCGCTGGCGTGCGGCGCTCGTCGTTGGCTGCGCGTCGATTCTGGGGGTCGAGGGCGGCGTTCGAATCGCGACGTCCTTGCCGGAGGACACGTTGCGGCGCCTGTTCGCGCTCCTCCTCGTTGCCGTGGCCGGCCAGCTCGCCTGGAGTGTGCTCGGCCAGCGCCGCGGCTACCCTGGAAAGCCGTGAAGCAGCTCCACCTCGCGCTTGCCTTTGCGCTCGGCTGCGCCCTCGTCGCCGCCGTCGCCGGCGAAAGCTCGGCTGCGCCGTCGACGCGCGCGAGCGCCGTCGCCGTTCGGGTCGTCGTTCCCGGCCAGCCCACCGTGTCCGCGGGCGCGGTGGCTGCACCGCCCGCGGCATCGACTCCGGTACCGGCGTTCCTCTACCCGGCGGACGGCTCTGCCGTGTCGGTGCAGACGGGATCGGCGAGCGCCGCAGCTCAGTCCGGAACCTCGGCGAGCGCCCAGGGCATCGCTGACGCGCTCTCGATCTCGTTGTTCGGCGGCGAGATCACCGCGGAGTCCGTCGCCGCCCGTGCGACCGCCGCCGCCGGCACCGCCAACGCGTCGGCCGACGTCGCCAGCTCGACCGTGACGGGCCTCGTCGTGCTCGGGCAGCCGGTCACCGCAACGCCGGGCAGTCAGATCCCGCTCGCGGATTGGGGAGTGCTCGACATCCTCGTGCGGACGACCGAGTCGACCAGTACCGCTCCCCGCCGCGCCCGAGCTGCGGTCACCGGACTACGGGTGCGCGTGAACGTCGCACACGGCGGACTGCCGCCCGGGAGCGAAATCGTGCTGGCCTCCACCGAGGCTCTTGCGGAGGCGACACCTGCGCCTCCAGCTCCAGAACCGGTCTCCCCGCCGCCTGCGACCCGGCGGCCGCAGCGACCGGACGGAGGCCTCGCTGCGGGGCGCCCGGTCGTGGAGCCGGGCACGTCGATCCCCGGAGTTCCCGGCAACCTCGTCCGTGACGTCCCCGAGGGCGTTTTGCCGCGGGAGTCGGGAGGCGGGTACGTCTTCCCGGTCTACGGGCCGGTGTCGTTCGGCGACTCGTTCGGCGGCCCACGCTCAGCGCTGGTGGGCGGTTGGCACCACGGCGAGGATCTCTTCGCGCCGCTCGGCACCCCGATCCTGGCCGTCGCCGACGGCACGGTGTTCTCGGTCGGCTGGAACCAGATCGGCGGCTGGCGCGTCTGGTTGCGCGACCGTCGCGGCAACCAGTTCTACTACGCCCACCTCTCGGCGTACTCGCCGCTCGCCGTCAACGGGCGGGAAGTGCGCGCCGGCGACGTGCTGGGCTTCATGGGGCGCTCGGGCGACGCGGAGTTCTCGCCGCCGCACCTGCATTTCGAGATCCACCCGGTCTCGCTGCTGTACCTCGGGTACGACGGCGTGATCGCCCCGTATCCCTACCTCCTCGCCTGGCGTCGTGCGGAGGACGTCTCCTTCGCCGCCGGGCGCGCCTATCTGCCGCAGCGCGGCCGCCGGGGGGCGCAGGCGCCTCCGGCCGGTGCCGTGCTTCTGCAGGCTTCCGACATCTCGCGTGCGAGCGGTCTCGAGCCGGGCGCACTCGAGCGCGCCCTCGCCGACCGAAAGGTCGGCGCTGCCACGCTCGCTGTTCCCGGTCGCTGACTAGCAGCGCAATCGCGGATCCGCTTCCTCGCGGATCCGCGACTTGCGCACCTAGCGTTAAGCCTCCGACTCGGCGCCGACCGCCTCGGCTGCAGCCGTCTCTGCCTCGTTCGACAGCGTCTCCCAGGCGTCGAGCGGCTCGAGGTCGTCGGAGCCGCCTGCCAGCTTCTCGAGTAGCCAGTCACGCGTCTGCGGGCCGGTCCACGGGTTGTAGAGGGCGCCCGCGATCACGCCGGCCAGAAGAAGGGTGTTCCGCGCCTTGTGGGACTGCTTCTTGCCCTGCAGGCGCTCGCCGGCGCTGCTCAGGTTTTCGAGGGCGCTGCGCAGCTGCTCCTGGACGTCCTTGTCGGTGGCGAACCGGGTCGCGGACTTGATCCCGCCGTTCTTCTTCTGCAGGTCGCCGTAGATCGATCGCGCGGTCGACAGCGCGTCGCTCAGATCCCTGCGGAAGTCCTCGTCGGTCAACGCGCGTTCGAAGTACGGGCGCACGTTGTCGACCGTGCCGCTGATCAGCTCGTTCCGTCTCTTGGCCATCCGGGCCGTCCTTTCCGTTGCGTACGTTCCCGCAAGTTACCCGCTTCCGACGCTCGGTAGTCGCGCAAGCTCATAAGATGGGTCGATGCCGCCCGTCAAGCGGATTCTCGCGGGGCTCGGCGTGCTCGTGGCCGCGGCGCGTCTACATCTGGTTCGCGGCCGTGCGCGCGGTCCCCGCGGTGAAGCGCCGCAAGGCCGAGCTCCGCGCGAGACGCTACGGCTCCTGAGGCTTCGCGCACATAGAGGCTTGATGTGAATTAGAGGGACAGCGGCCGCGAAGCGGACGCCTTCAGGGTGTTGCGCGTTGCGGATCCGCGTTAGCGGATTCGCGACCTGCGCAGCTAATAGTTCCCGGCCGGCCGGCGTTGGCACGCCGATAGCATCGAGGAGCTCGCACGCCGAAGGAGTGGATCCAGATGGAACGTTGGACGCGCTTCGTTCTTCGTCATCGCTGGCTGGTCTTGGGAACCTGGCTCGTGGTGTTCCTCGTGGCGGGGTTCGCCTCGTCGCGGCTGGCCGATCTGCTCACCAACCGCTTCACGCTGCCGGGCACGGACTCCGAGCGCGCGGAGCAGATCCTGCAGCAGCACTTCGGCCAGCGCTCGACCGGCTCGTTCACGCTCGTGGTCAAGTCCGACGGCAACGCACGCGTCCTCGTGCCGCAGGTTCGCACCGCGGCGGAGCGCGCGGCCGGCGAGCTGCCCTCCGGGAAACTCGTCGCGGTGACGCCGTTGACGGACGACGTGGTCAGCGCGCAGATCGTGTCCGACCTCGAGCCTGCGGACTCCAAGGGTCACACGGACGACATGCGCGAGGCTGCCGGGTCGATTCCCGGCGCCGAGGTGTACATCACCGGCCAGGCGGCGATCGAGCACGACCTCGACCCGGTCTTCGCCAAGGACCTGTTGCGAGGAGAGTTGATCGCCGTCCCGATCGCGCTGCTCATCCTCGTCTTCACCTTCGGCACGCTCGCCTTCCTGCTGCCGTTCATCTTCTGCCTCGTGACCATCCCCACCACGCTCGGGATCATCTGGATCTTCGCCAACTTCATGGAGCTGACGACATACCTCCAGAACCTCGTCACGTTGATCGGGCTGGGGATCGCGATCGACTACTCGCTGCTCGTCGTCTACCGCTTCCGCGAGGAGTTGCAGAAACACGACTCCAAGGAGGACGCGATCGTGAGGACGATGGCGACCGCGGGTCGAGCCGTCGTCTTCAGCGGCTCGGCCGTGGCGATTGGTTTGTCGCTGCTCCTCTTCATGCCGCTGCCGTTCATCCGCGGCTTCGGCGTCGGCGGGCTGATCATCCCGGCGGTTTCCGTGATCGCGGCGGTGACGTTCCTGCCCGTGGTGCTCTCACTGGTCGGGATGCCGATGGACCGCGTGCCCCTGATGCCGCGCAGGTGGCTCGAACGCCGCTCCGACCAGGAACGGGGCTTCTGGCCGCGGCTCGCACGCATGATCATGCGCCACCCGAAGCTGATCGCTGCGAGCACGGCTGGGTTTCTCGTCCTCCTCACGCTGCCGCTGCTGACGCTTCAGCTCGGGCCGGGTGCGAACGAGGGCATCCCCCGAAACCTGCCTGCCATCCAAGGCCTCGACGTGCTCACTGCGGCCGTCGGCGCGGGCGCGACGGCGCCGACGAACATCGTCGTCGACACCGAGCAGCCCGGCGGCGCCGGCGAACCCGCCGTCCGCACTGCCTTGGCCAGTCTGTCCAGCCGGCTCGAGGCGGACCCGCAGGTGGCGGCAGTGCGCTTCGACGACACGCCGCAGCACGTCGATTCGAGCGGGCGCTATCTCAACGTCGAGGTGGTCGGCAAGAGCGACTACGGGAAGCCCGAAAGCCTCGATTTCGTCACGCGCCTGCGCGACGACATCATCCCCGGCTCAGGCTTCCCGCCGAACGCGACCGTCTACGCGGGCGGCGGGCCTCCGGGCGGCAAGGACTTCATCGACCTCACCTACAGCTGGTTCCCGTTCCTCGTGCTCGGTGTCCTCGTGGCGACGTTCTTCCTGCTCATGCGGGCGTTCCGCTCCGTCGTCCTGCCGCTCAAGGCGATCGTCCTCAACCTGCTCTCGATCGGGGCCGCGTACGGCCTGCTCGTCGTCGTGTTCTCCTGGGGCGCGGGCGACTGGGCGGGGCTGATCTCCTACGACCAGATCGAGGCCTGGATCCCGGTGATGCTGTTCGCGATGCTCTTCGGGCTCTCGATGGACTACGAGGTCTTCCTCGTCAGCCGCATGCGCGAGGAGTGGGACAACGGGGCGACGAACGAGGAGGCGATCGTCGCCGGGCTGACGAAGACGGGGCGGCTCGTGACAGCTGCAGGCCTGATCATGTTCGCCGCCTTCATGGGCTTCGTCGCGGGCTCGATCGTGGGCCTGCAGCAGTTCGGCTTCGGGCTGGCTGCGGCGATCCTGATCGACGTCACGATCGTGCGCGCCCTGCTCGTCCCCAGCGCGATGAAGATCTTCGACAAGTGGAACTGGTGGCTGCCCGCGGGTCTCGCCCGCGTGATCCGCGTCTCGCCTTCCCCGCTCGGAGAGCATCGGCCCGCACTTGCGGCCTGCAGGGAAGTGAGCGCCAGGGCTTGTCGAGCGCTTCGCCGGAAGCAGGGTCTGCGCCGCGAAGCGGACGCCTTCGGGGTTTACATGCGCAGCCACAGCGGATCAGTCCCCAGTAGCATCAGCCGCGTGAAGGGCCTTCTCTGCGCGGGCGGCGAGGCAACGCGGCTCGGCGAGCTCACGCGCGTCGCCAACAAGCATTTGCTGCCCGTCGGGCGCTGGCCGATGGTCTACTACCCGCTGCAGCTGCTCCAGCTCGCCGGCATTCGTGAAGTGCTCGTCGTCACCGGCAAGCAGCACGCGGGGCAGATGATCGATCAGCTCGGCGACGGGCGCGTCTCGAGCCGCGACGGAGCCGGAGTCGCTGTTCGAGCTCGACCTCACCTACAAGGTGCAGACCCAGCCGGGCGGAATCGCGCAGGTGGTGGGCATGGCGCGCGACTTCGCCGCCGGTGAGCCGCTTGTCGTCGTCCTGGGCGACAACGTCTTCGAGTTTGCCCAGAGCGAGCACATCCGAGCGTGGGGCCGGCAGGCGGACGGGGCACTCATCTTCGCCAAGGAGGTGCCCGACCCCGAGAACTTCGGCGTCGTCGTCTACGACGAGGCCGGTGCCGTGACCGACATCGTCGAAAAGGCCGGCGTCGTCGACACCCGCTATACGGAGCCGCCGTCGAGCCACGCCGTCGTCGGCCTCTATTGCTACCCGGCGGACGTCTTCGACGTGATCGATGGGCTGGCGCCGTCGAGTCGCGGCGAGCTCGAGATCACGGACGTGAACCGCCACTACGCGCAGCAGCGCCGCCTCGACGTGCGCGAGGTCGCCGGCTGGTGGGAAGACGCCGGCAAGCACTGGCAGCACCTCGCCGAAATCGGGCGTGTCGTGGAAGACACGGGCGTCAACAAGACCTCGCCGTGATCGACGGCATCCAGCGGATTCCGTTACGGCGGTTCGAGGACGAGCGCGGCTGGTTCCTCGAGCTCCGCCGCGACAGCCGTGCTGCCGCGGCCGACGTCCCAGACGAACCTCTCGTTCTCGCGCCGAGGCGTGATCCGCGGCCTCCATTACCACGAGCGTGGCCAGGACGACCTCTTCGCCTGTCTGCAGGGCATGGCCCGGGTCGTGGTGCTCGACCGCGCGAGCGGCGCGACGTACACCGAGGACATCGGCGAGGAGAATCCCGTCGCCCTCTACATCCCGGGCCGCCACGCGCACGGCTTCGAGGCGCTCACCGATCTGCTCTTCTGCTACCACGTGACGGAGGAGTACGACCCGGCGGATCCGGACGAGCACGGCATCTGCTGGGCCGACCCCCGCATCAGGCACCTGTGGAGCACCGACACCCCGATCATCTCGGCGCGCGACGCCGAGGCGTGCGCCGAGTCCTCGTAACGGGCGCGGGCGGCCAACTCGGCTGCGCCTTGCAGGAGGCGTTCGCAGACGAGGACGTCGTTGCGCTCGGCCATGCCGACTGGGACGTGACGTTCCCGCCGCCGCCGGGCCTTTCGCGCCCGGACCTCGTCCTGCACGCAGCTGCCTGGACGGACGTCGACGGGGCCGAAGCCGACCCGCAAGGCGCCGCCGCTGTCAACGTCGCCGGGACCGCGCATGCGGCTGCGTTGGGCGCTCCGCTCGTCGCCTTTTCGACCGACTACGTCTTCGACGGGCGGAAGGGGGAGCCGTACGTCGAGTCCGACGGGCCGAGCCCGCTCTCCGCCTACGGGCGCACCAAGCTCCACGGGGAAGCGGCTGCCGGCAATGACGCCTGGGTCGTCCGTTCCTCGTGGCTCTTTGGGCCGACGGGCAGGAACTTCGTGCGGACGATGCTCCGTCTCGGCACCGAGCGCGACGAGGTCGACGTGGTCGACGACCAGCGCGGGTGCCCGACCTACGTGGGCCACCTCGCCGAGGCTGCACGAGAGCTGGTCGACGGAGATCGAGCGCGCGGACTGTGGCACGTTGCCGCCGACGGCGACTGCACCTGGGCCGACTTTGCGGAGGCGATCTTCGAGGAGGCGGGGCTGGACTGTCAGGTGCGGCGGATCTCGAGCAGCGAGCTCGTGCGCCCTGCAGCTCGCCCTGCGTACTCCGTGCTCCGTAGCGAGCGGCCTGGTGCGCCGCAGTTGCCCCACTGGCGCGAGGGCCTGCGGGCGTGCCTCGAGCGGCTGCAGCGGGACGGTTAGAACTCGCGACGGCGGGAACGCTTGTCCCGATGGGACGCCGGGTCCTCGTCGTGACCACCGTGCGTGGCGCGGAAGCAGCGCTGCGCGATCTCCTGCCGCGTGACGTGGACGAGATCGAGGTCGTCGTGCCCGCTGTTCGACAGGGCGTGCTCGACTGGCTCGCCAACGACGAGCGGGCCTTCAGCGAGGCGCAGGAGGCGGCGGAGCGGCAGGCCGACCAGCTTCCCGGCGAGGCCGTCGAGGCTCGGGCCGGTGAGGCGGACGTCGAGCTCGCGATTCGCGACGCGCTGGCGACCTTCCCCGCAGACGAGGTCGTGGTTGCCGTTCGACCGGACGACGGCGCAGGGGTGGTCGAGCAGGCGGCGACGCGCGATCTTCCGCGTACCGTCGACGGAGTGCCGGTACGCCTAGTAGTGCTCGACAGCGCGTAAGGCGCCGCTACTCTCTGCCGGTGCGCGTGCTCGTCACGGGAGGCGCGGGCTTCATCGGCTCGCACTTCGTCCGCCGTCTCGTCGCCCGCGGCGACGAGGTCGTCGTCCTCGACAAGCTGACCTACGCCGGCAATCCGGCGAATCTCGAGGGCGTCGACGCGAGGCTCTTCGTCGGCGACATCGCCGACGCCGAAGCGGTGGAGGCAGCCGGCGCCGGGTGCGAGGCCGTCGTCAACTTCGCCGCCGAGACCCACGTCGATCGTTCGATCCTGACGCCCCGTGACTTCGTCCACACGGATGTGCTCGGAACGCTGACCCTGCTCGAGTGGGCGCGGGCGACAGGCGCCCGCTACGTCCAGGTCTCGACCGACGAGGTGTACGGCGATCTCGAACGCGGTGGGCGGTCGCGCGAGGAGGATCCTCTGCTGCCCTCCAGCCCGTATTCGGCCTCGAAGGCGGGCGGCGACCTGCAGGTGCTCGCCTACGTGCGTACCTACGGAGTCAACGCGTCGATCACGCGGGGAGCGAACACCTTCGGGCCGCGTCAGTATCCGGAGAAGCTCATTCCGCTCTTCGTCACCAACGCGCTCGAGGGGCTGCCGCTGCCGGTGTACGGCGACGGGCTCCAGCGCCGCGAGTGGCTACACGCGGACGACCACTGTGCCGCGGTCGAGCAGGTGCTCGAGGCGGGCGGCCCGCGGCGAGGTCTACAACATCGGCGGCGAAGAGTTCGAGAACATCGAGGTCACGCGTCGGATCCTCGAGTTGACCGGGGCGGACGAGTCACTTGTCCAGCATGTCGAGGACCGGGCCGGGCACGACCGCCGCTACGCCCTCGACGACGCGAAGCTACGGGCGCTCGGGTGGGCGCCGGCGCACTCCTTCGGTGAGCTCGGCCTGCGCGACACGGTCACGTGGTACGCGGAGAATCGATCCTGGTGGGAACCAATCAAGTCGGGCGCGTACCGGGAGTACTACGAGGCGCAATACGGAGCGCGTCTCAGGGCTTGAGGTGAATTCAACGAGCTGCGGCCGCCGCAGGCGGACGTCTGCAGGGACGTTGGCGCCTCCTCGATGTGCGTGATCACCAGGGATGGGGTAGGAGCCCGAACCTGAACAGAACGCTCACGAGCCTCCGTTAGCCTGACCCCTTCCATGCGCCTCCTCGCAACACTCGTCGCAGGACTCACGCTCGCCGCGGCAGCGTCCGGCAGTACAACGCAGGCCGAGCCGGCTCGTGTCGGCGTCACGACCTTCGTCCTCACGGGCGGCGGCTGGGGCCACGGCGTCGGATTGAGCCAGTGGGGGGCGTACGGCCAGGCGCTCGCGGGACGCGGCCACCGGGAGATCCTCGCCTGGTACTACCCGCACACCGATTTCGGCGGCGCGCCCGTAGCGCGGGTTCGCGTGCTGCTCGTGACGGCAGCGAAGACCGCCGTTGTCTCGTCGCCGGTCGCGTTCCGCGTCCGCGACGCCGCGGGCATCGAGGCGGAACTGGCGCCGGGCACGTTGAAGGTCGGTCCCGGCCTGAAGGTCGCGATCGACGGAACACCGACACCGCTCACAGGCCCGCTGCGCTTCCTGCCCGGGCAGGGCGCGCCACTCTCGCTGGGCGGGATCGCCTACCGGGGCGAGTTGCATGTCACGGCGGTGGCGAAGACCGTCCAGGTGGTCAACTCGGTCGCACTCGAGGCCTACCTGCGCGGGGTCGTGGCGAGGGAGATGCCGAAGGACTGGCCGCTCGAGGCGCTGAAGGCACAAGCCGTGGCGGCGCGCTCCTACGCGCTCGCCCGTGTGCTCAAGGGAAAGCCCTACGACCTCTACGCCGACTGGCGCAGCCAGGTGTACGGCGGCGTTCCGGCCGAGGCGCCTCGCGCGACCCAGGCGGTCCAGGCGACCGCGCGCCAGGTTCTGCTCTACGACGGCAAGATGGCGACGACGTTCTTCTTCTCCTCCTCGGGTGGGCGCACTGCGACCGGAGCGGAGGTCTTCGGAGTGGAGGTTCCGTACCTCGTCTCCGTGGCAGACCCGTGGGACGAGCAGTCGCCACACCACGTCTGGCAGCCGCGCGTGCTCACGGGAGCCGCGATCAAGAAGGCGTATGCACTCGCCGCCGTGCCCATCGACGTCTCGATTGAGCTGACGCCGTCGAAGCGGCCCGGCCGGGTCGTCCTCGTGCCGGCGAGCGGAGGCGCCGTCGAGACGAACGGCGTCGAGATGCGCGCACGGCTCGGACTGCTGTCGCCGAACTTCCGGCTCGGCGTGATGCGGCTCGAGCGTCCCGTAGGCGCCCAGCCGGTCGGAACGCCGATTCGACTCACCGGGATCGCCCGTGGCGTGCTGGAGCCGGCACTCGAGGAACTGCGAGCGGGCGTGTGGGCGCGGGTCGCGCGGCCGAAGCCGCAGCCCGACGGCACCTTCACAGCCACGGTCCGCCCGGCCGGGTGCGACCCGCTACCGGCTCACCGGGTCCGGATTCGCGGGCCCCGTGCTCACGGTGCCGGTGTCCGGGGGCGGCGCTTGAGGCGCTTCCTGCTCGCCGTCTCCGCGTTGACGTTGCTCGCGCTCAGCGGGACGGGCCACGCGGCGGCCGCCCGCTTTGCGGTGGGAGTGCAAGCCGGGGCCGACTTGCATGCGTTGCAGGCCGAGCTGGAGCGGCGGACGGGCCGTCGGGTCGAGAGCCTCGCGCCCGTTCCCGCCCTCCTCGTCGAGTCGTCGTCGCGTCGCGCGCTGCAGGGGCTCGTCGGTGTCCGCTACGTCGAGCGTGTTCCCCTCCGCCGCGTCGCGTTCGTGCCCAACGATCCGCTCGTGCCGAAGCAGTGGTACCTCGCGCAGAATCGCGCCTACGACGCCTGGACCGAGTTGCCGCCACTCGCGGGCGTTCGTGTCGCCCTGATCGACTCGGGTGTCGACGCCGGGCATCCGGAGCTGGCGCGGCGGATTGTGGACGCGCGCAGCTTCGTCGGCGGCAGCGCCCGCGTCGACAAGCAGGGGCACGGGACGTTCGTCGCCGGCCTGATCGCGGCCGAGGTTGACAACCAGACGGGGATCGCCGGGCTGTCCCCGGCCGCCGAGCTGCTGGTGGCGAAGGTGGTCACGGCCGAGCGTACGATTCCCGTGGACGTCGAGGCCCGGGCGATCCGCTGGGCCGTTCAGTCGGGCGCTCAGGTGATCAACATGTCGCTCGGCGGGCTACGTGATCCACTGGAGCCGTCGCGTGACACCTTCTCCCGGCTCGAAGCCGACGCGATCGCCTACGCCGTGACGCGAAACGTTGTCGTGGTCGCGGCGGTCGGCAACGCCGACCAAGCTCCACGGCAGCCGTGGCGCTACGCGAGCTGGCCGGCCGCGCTCCCGCATGTGCTGGGCGTCAGCGCACTCGGCCGGGACGGGTCCTCGCCGGCTTTCTCGAACCGGGACGCGGTCTACAACGACATCGCGGCCCCGGGCCAGGAAATCGTCTCCACGTTCCCCCGCAAGCTCACGGCCAAGCGCCCCGCCTGTGAAGAGCAGGGGTACTCGCTCTGCGGGCCCGACGAGTACCGGTTCGCCGAAGGGACGTCGTTCGCGGCGCCGCAGGTGAGCGCGGCTGCGGCGACGTTGCTCGGCACCGATCCGTCGCTGCGAGCCGAGCAGGTCGTCGCGCTCCTGGAGCGGACCGCGGTTGACGCCAAGGCAGCGAACGGCTGTCGGGCGTGCCCACCCGGGCGTGATGCCTACACGGGGTGGGGGCGCCTCGACATCGCAGCGGCGCTGGCCCAGCTGGAAGGCCCGATCCCTGCCCGCGACCGCTTCGAGCCGAACGACGACGCGGGTCGTGGTGCGTACACGCTGTGGGGGCCGAAGCGGCGCGTCGAAGCAAGCCTCGATTTCTGGGACGACCAGAACGACGTCTACCGCATCCGGCTGCGCAAGGGAGAGCGAGTCTACGCGTCGCTCGTCGGGCCACGCGGGACCGACCCCGTGCTCGTCGTCTGGCGCCCTGGGACCACCAACGTCGACGACCTGAGCAAGCAGGGTCTCCGCGCGAAGGTCTCCCGTCGCGCCGGCCCGAACGACTTCATCGGCTACCGCGCCAGGCGCGAGGGCTGGCACTACGTGCAGGTGAAGCTGCCGACGCAGGGCGCCGGGGCATACCGCTTGGCCGTGGTGAAGAAGCGCTCGTCGTAGGGGCCGAGACCGCCCCTACGAGGCGGCTTCGAGATAGCGCAACACCGCGAGCACGCGGCGGTGATCGTCGCTCGCCTGCACGAGCCCGAGCTTCAGGAAGATGCTGTTGACGTGGGTCTCGACGGTCTTGGGGCTGAGGAACAGCTTTGTGCAGATCGCCTTGTTCGAACGCCCCTCGGCGATCAGACCGAGCACCTCGCGCTCTCGCGGTGTGAGCTCCGCCAGCGGGTCGTCGCCCGTGTGCCGGCCGAGCAGCTGCGCGACGACATCGGGGTCGATCGCGGTGCCGCCGCGACCGACCCGGCGGACGGCCTCGACGAACTCCTCCACCGCGACGACGCGGTCCTTGAGCAGGTAGCCGAACCCCTCCGGGCTGTCACGGAAGAGCCTGAGCGCGTGTCGGGCCTCCACGATCTGCGAGAGGACGAGCACTCCGATCTCCGGGTGGCGCTCGCGAAGCTCGAGCGCCGCGCGAGTGCCCTCGTCCGTGAAGGTCGGCGGCATGCGCACGTCGACGATCGCGACGTCCGGGTGCTCGCCCGCGACCGCCCTGAGCAACCCGCCCGCGTCGCCGGCCTGCGCCACGACCTCCAGCCCGTGCTCGGCGAGAACGCGCGCGAGTCCTTCCCGAAGGAGCAAGGAGTCGTCCGCGATCACGACGCGCATGGCAGCTCCCCGACGACTCGCGTGCCGCCCCCGGGAGGGCTCTCCACCCGCAGGCGGCCTCCGTGCGCCTCGACGCGGTCGGCCAAGCCGCGCAGACCCGACCCGTTGGACGCCTCGGCGCCACCGCGCCCGTCGTCAGCCACCTCGACCACGAGCCGGCTGTTCTGGCGACGCGCACGGATTTCGACGCTCGTGGCTCCGCTGTGCTTGACCGCGTTGGCCAGTGCCTCGCACGCCACGAAGTAGGCGGCGGCCTCGATCTCGCGCGGGTACCGCTCCTCAGGAGCGTCGACGCTGACCGGCAGCGGCGTCCGCCCCGCCAGAGACTCGAGTGCCGCCGCCAGGCCCTCCTCGGTCAGGACGGCGGGGTGGACCCCGCGCGCGAGCTCGCGCAGCTCCGAGACCGCCAGCTGAAGCTCGTCCACGGCCTGGCCGAGCACGGCCTCCACGGCGGGATCGACGTCGGTTCCGAGGCGAAGCTGCGCGGCGCGAAGCTCGAGTGCCAGTGCGACGAGACGCTGCTGGGCACCGTCGTGGATGTCTCGCTCGATTCGTTGCCGTTGCTCGTCGCCAGAGGTGACGATGCGCCGGCGCGACTCCTGCACCCTGCCGAGCTGCGCGCGGAGTTCCGCGGCCAGGCGTGCGTTCTCGAGCGCCATCCTCGCGGCCATCCCGGCCGCCTCGAGCAGCCGCGGGTCGTCGAGCAGGCTGGGGTCGTGAACGAGCGCGGCGATCGGCTCGCCGTCGCGGTCCAGCCTGGTCACAGCGCGGCGAGGGTCGTCCTCCGGCAGTTCGACCAGGCGGCCGTCGGCGTCCGCGTAGGCGCCGCGCTCGGGAAGCCAGAACGCGATCTCGAGCGAGGGGTCGGCGACCGCGCGGGCGAGCGCCCCCGAAGCTCGCCGGGCGGCACCCGGTCGAGGTCGCGGATCAGGTCGGCGACGTGAGCGGCGGCCAGCCTGGAGCGGAGGAGGCCCCAGAGGAACGCGATCGGCAGGGCGACCACGCCGATGACCTGCCACCAGTAGACGTAGTCCGCAAGGAGAGGAACGGGACTGACGAAGATCGAGAGGAACTCGTAGAAGGCCCGGAGCCCCGCCACGACCGCCGCCAGGAGCAGCGGCGCGAGGATTCGCCGCGAGCGCCTGGTCGCCCGGAGGAACTTCCGCAGCACGAGGACGATGAACCAGGCCGTGAGGATTCCGAAGAAGACGATGACGTAAGCGCGCTCGATCGCGCGGGCGAGCTCGTTGTTGGTGGCGACCAGCAGAGGGCTCTCGGGGGCGAGCGGCGCATACTTGAGCCGGGCGCCCTCGCCGGCGAAGAGCAGGATCGCGAGCGGGAAGGCGAGCACGGTCACATAGCTGACCTGCGCGAGCAGCCGCTCGGCCCGCTCGGTGACGCGTCCACTCGGGTACGCCAGCGCCACGTGTCCGTACAGTGCGAACGCCAGGCCGCCGAGGCCGAAGCCGAGTACGAACAGCAGCGGCTCGGAGCTGTACTGCCAGGGGCGAACGAGCACAGCGAACCCGAAGGCGGTCATGAGCAAGCCCATGCGGTTCGCCGGTCGCCGCCACCACGCGATCAGCCCGGACGCGATCGCGGTCCACCCGATCAGAACGGTCGGCAACGAGCGCACGACCGTTTGGTGGAGATCCTCGTGCAGAAGCCGGTAGGCGAGCACGCCCAGCGGAATCGCGGCCAGCGCGAGCGCGGCTCGAAGCAGCCTCATCGCGTCCCTCCGAGCAGGGACGCAAGCGCTGCGCCGGAGAGCTCATCCTTTGGGATGAACCCGACGGCGCCGCTGCGAGTGATCCGCGCGCCAAAGTCGACCGGGTCGCGGCTCGAGACGAGCACGATCCGGGAGTTGCTCTTGCCCAACCGCTCGGCGACGTCGAAGCCACTCGTGTCGGGGAGCGCGACGTCGAGCAGCACGAGATCGGGCCGGAGCCGCTCGACCGTCTCGTAGGCCGAGGCACCGTCGGCAGCCTCCCCGACGACGGTCCAGCCTTCCAGCTCGAGCAGCCGCCGCGCCGACGCCCGGAACGGCGCATGGTCGTCCACGATGACAACTCGCCGGCTCACGCGCGAATCGTCACACAGCGCCGCCCTCGCGGCCACCGGGAAGGCCCCCTTGTCGTCTCCGGGACAACCCCGAGCGAAGACCGGGGCGTGACCTGTTACCGGCGAAGCGTCTCGGCCATACCGTCGTCGGGATAGACGCGTGTTAGGCAGCAGTTAGGACGGAAACCCAGGATTCCGTCACCTCGTTTGCAAAGGAGGAACCAGGATGAGGCTTCGAATCTCCCTGTTCGCGATTCTGGCGGCGGCCGTCGCCGCTGTCGCGTTCGTTGCGCCCGCGGGTGCCGACGACGAGCTCTCGCCGGTCGATTTGCTCGCCCTCTACCAGCCGGTCACGGTGCTCGACCGGACCGAGGCGTTCGCGCCGACGTCCGTCGAGGACTTCCTCGGCGATGCCGACCTGCAGCGGCTCGGCGGCGACGGGCTGTACCACTCGGTGCCGCCGCCGCGGGCAGGCCTGCCCGTCGACGGCGACGGCTGGCGGCTCGACCATCGCGGCTGCTCTCCTGCCGGGGGTCTCGCCTCGGTCGCGTGCTACGTCGCCGCGGCCGCTGGACCGAGCGTCGTCTACGGGCGTCACGAAGTCCGCGCGGGCACGATCGTGCTCCAGTACTGGTACTTCTACGACCATAACTTCTGGAGCCTGCAGTACCCGCCGAGCGGGTTCGCCTGGCAGGCGCACGAGGGCGACTGGGAGGTCGTCACCGTCGTTCTCGACGCAGAGCAGAGCCCCGTCGAGGCGGCGTACAGCCAGCACTGCACGGGCGAGAAGCGTTCGTGGGCCGGCGTCCAGAAGCAGGGCGGGACCCACCCGGTCGTCTACGTGGCGACGGGCTCGCACGCGAACCTGTTCGCGCCCGGGCTCCATCCGATCTCGCTCGGGTGCTACCCGCCGCAGATTCGCGCGATCCTGCAGGCGAACGGGATCACTCCGCTCGACTTTCTCGTCCAGCCGGGAAGGGTGCTCGGTCCTGGAACGACGACGGTGGAGCGGATCCACGACAACGCGCCGCGCTGGCTCCGCTTCCCGGGTACCTGGGGCGAAGCTCAGTTCATCCGGATCCCGCCGCCCGTGGGGCCGGGCACGGTGCCGTTCGGCACCTCGCCCGAGGGCCCGCAGGACCACGACGTCTGGATCGATCCGCTCGGGACGATCGCGGGCTATCCCGTGGGCTGACCGCTCGTCAGTCCGGCGTGAGCAGTTCGTCGTCGGGAACCTCGCGCAGGACGCGCGCGGGGCTCCCGACGACGACCACCCGCGGAGGGACGTCCTTGGTCACCACTGCGCCGGCGCCGACGAATGCGTCCTCGCCCACCTCGATCCCGGGACACAGGATCGCGCCGCCGCCGATGCGGGCCCCGCGCCTGATCGTCGGTCCCTTGATCAGCTCGTGCCGCCGCTCGGTTCGGCCCATGAAGTTGTCGTTCGTCGTCACGACGCACGGGGCGATGAAGACGTGCTCCTCGAGGGTCGAGTGGGCGGTGATGTAGGCCTCGGCTTGGATCTTCGTCATCGCGCCGATCGTCGTGTCGTTCTCCACCAGCGAGCCGCGCCCGATCACGACGTCGTCGCCGATCGTGACCCGCTCCCGCACGCACGACTGGTCACCCAGAATCACCCGGGCACCCACCGTCGTTCCGGCAAAGACGATCGCTCCGGTGGAGACGACGCTGCCGTCGCCGATCACCGTCGGCGGCAAGAGCTCGCGCTTGGCGGTCGAGCGAGGCGACAGCGTCGGCTGCTTGCCCACGACTGCGTGCTCGAGCACCCTCACGCCCTCGCCGATAACCGTGCCCTCGTGGACGACGGCCGTCGGGTGGATGGATGCCTTAGCCACGCAGGGACTCCGTCAGCCGGTCGAGCGCCCGCACGACGGCGAGCCCGTCGAGCGCCTCGCGGTGGTCGCCCGGCCCGCGCTCGACGAGAGCGAGGAAGTGCTCGACCTCGAGCCGCAGCGGCTCGTCGTTCGCGATCTTGGGGCTGAAGATGTCGCCGGTGCGGGTGCGCCATTCGCCGTAGGTCTCGGCCGGCTCCCAAGGAGCCTTGTCGTAGACCGTGATCTTCCGCTCCAGCTCCATGTCGTCGAAGACGGCCATCTTCTCCCGCCCGACGACCGTCATCTTCCGCATCTTGTGCGGGTCGAGCCAGGAGAGATGCATGTGCGCGACCTTGCCCGAGGGGAAGCGGAGGTAGCAGAAGACCACGTCCTCGACGCCCGGCTGGAGGAAGGCGCTTCCGTGCGCGACAGCCTCGACCGGTTCCTCTCCGATCAGCCGAAGGATGACCGACAGGTCGTGCACGCCGAGCGACCAGAGCGCGTTCTCGTTCGAGCGGATCACGCCCAGGTTCTGGCGGTTTCCGTACACGCAGAGCACGTCGCCGAGGTCGCCCGAGTCGACGAGCTCCTTCAGCTTGCGAACGCCGGGGTGGTAGAGGAGCAGGTGGCCCGGCATCAGCACGAGCTCGCGCTCGCGGGCGAGCTCGACGAGCTCCTCCATCTCTGCGGCGCGCATCGCGGGCGGCTTCTCGACGAGGACGTGCTTCCCGGCCTCCAGCGCTTTGCGGGCGAGCTCGTAATGGGTTGGCACGGGAGTCGCCACGACAACGGCCTGCACCGAGTCGTCGGCGAGCACTTCGTCGAAGTTGCCGGTCGTGCGCCCGCCGGGGTAGCGGCCGGTGAAGCGGTCGCGCGCCTCGGCGGAGGTGTCGCAGAGCCAGGCCAGCTCGGCGAGGTCGTCGAAGTTCCGGGCGAGGTTCGGACCCCAGTAGCCCAGGCCGGCGAGGCCGACCCTGAGAGGCATCAGAGCTTCCAGACCTTGTCGCTCGTCACTCCCGCGCGGCCGGTCGCGTTCCGCAGGTCGACGACCAGCGGGGCGTCGTCGACGAGCTTCGCGTAGTCGATCGCCGAGTGCGCCGTCACGATGACGACGGCGTGGTGCGAGGACGGGTCGAGCGGGACGGACGAGAGCTGCAGCCCGTCCTCGTCCAGCTCGGGAACCCAGGGATCGTGGTAGGCGACCTCCGCTCCGGCAGTTCGCAGGAGCTCGATCAGCTTGACGGCGGGCGACTCGCGCACGTCGGAGATGTCCGCCTTGTACGCGACGCCGAGGACGAGGATGCGCGAGTCCTTGAGCGAGCGGCCGAGCCCGTGGTTCAGCGCCTGGGAGACGACCGATCGGCAGTAGTACGGCATGTTCTGGTTGACCTCGCCCGCGAGCTCGATGAAGCGCGTCGTGAAGTCGTACTCACGCGCTTTCCAGGTCAGGTAGAACGGATCGATCGGGATGCAATGCCCGCCGAGCCCGGGCCCCGGCTCGAACCGCATGAAGCCGAACGGCTTCGTCGAAGCGGCGTCGATCACTTCCCAGACGTCGATTCCCATCCGGTCGCAGAGCTGCGCGAGCTCGTTGACGAGGGCGATGTTGACCGTGCGGAAGATGTTTTCGAGCAGCTTGGTCAGCTCGGCCGCCTCGGGGGACGAGACGCGGTGGACCGTGTCGAGAGCGCTGCCGTAGAGGGCCGCGGCGGCATCGGCGCAGGCCTCGGTCACGCCGCCGACGATCTTCGGCACATTCTGCGTTGTCCAATCCGTACGGCCCGGATCGACCCGCTCCGGAGAAAAGGCGAGGTGGAAGTCGGTGCCCGCGACCAGGCCGCTGCCACGTTCCAGCACCGGCCGGAGATCCTGCGTGGTCGTTCCCGGATAGGTCGTCGACTCGAGCACGACGAGCTGGCCGGCGCGTAGGCGCGTGGCGATCTGAGCTGCGGCGCCGAGCAGGATCGAGAGGTCGGGCTCGCGCTGGCGCGAGAGCGGGGTCGGCAGCGCAATCAGGATCGCGTCCGCTTCGCGAAGCGCGTCGTAATCGGTCGTTGCGACGAGGCCGTCGTCGACCAGCCGGGCGAGGACTTCGTCGGGCACGTCCTCGATGTAGCTCTCGCCGCGGTTCAGTCGTGCGACCCGGGCCTCGTCGACGTCAACGAGCACGACGGACTTGCCGGCGTCGCAGAACACGAGAGCGAGCGGGATGCCGACATAGCCGGCCCCGACGATCGCGACGTCGCGCGCGCCGACTTCGAGCGCGGTCGGCAGCTCCGGCGCGGGCACGTCTTGCTGGGCGGTCATCGGGCGGGGATCGTACCGGCCAGGGCCGCGGCGATCCGCTCCGAGGCGTGCCCGTCGCCGTAGAGGGCCGGGCGCTGCCGGGCATGCGTGCGGCTGCGACGGCTGCGACGATCGCGTCCGGGTCGTCGTCGACGAGGACGTTCGCTCCGGCCTCCACGGTGTCGACCCACTCGGTCGAGGGACGAAGCGTCACGCAGGGCACGCCGTACCAGTACGCCTCCTTCTGGAGGCCGCCGGAGTCGGTCAGGATCACGCGCGCCTGGCTTGCGAGCGCGGCGAACGGGAGGTAGCCGAGCGGCTCCCGAACCTCGACGTGCGGCCCGAGCGTGATTCCCTCGCCTTCGAGCGCCGTGCGGGTGCGTGGGTGCGCCGGGAAGACGACCCGGTCGGGCAGCCGGTCGAGCGCCGCTGCAATGCGACCGAGCCGCGGCTGGACGACATTCGCCTCCCGGTGGACGGTCGCCACGACGTACGCGCCCGCATGATCAACGGCGAAACGGCTGCGGGCGATCGGCGCGAAGCGCATGCTCGCGTCGGCCATCACGTCGCCGACGACTGCGATCTCGCCGCTGACGCCCTCTCGTTCGAGGATCGCCCGTGACCGTTCGTCGGGTGCGAACAGGAGTGCGCTCCGCTTGTCGACCTCGATTCGGTTGCGCTCCTCGGGCATCGCCAGGTCGCCGCTGCGCAGCCCCGCCTCGACGTGGGCGAGCGGCACTCCCACCGCCTCGGCCGCGCGGGCCCCCGCGAGCGTCGAGTTGGTGTCGCCGTAGACGAGCACCCAGTCGGGCTGTTCCGCCCGGACGAGCTCCTGGATCCGAGGCCGCATCACGTCCGGGTCGGCCGTGTGCAACTCGAGCCGGTGGCGCGGCTCCTCGAGCCCGAGCTCCTCGAAGAAGACCTGCGAGAGCTCGCGGTCCCAGTGCTGGCCGGTGTGTAGCACGACCTCCTCGATCGAGGCCTCGCGCAGCGCGACCGACAGGGGCGCCGACTTGATGAATTGCGGACGGTTTCCGACGACGGAAAGGACCTTCACCGCGCCAGCCTAGATCCCCGTTCTATGCTCGCCGCGTGGTTGCGTACCCCTTCCTCCACAGCGAGCACGTGCGCTTCAGCGACTGCGACCCGATGGGCCACGTCAACAACGCCGCGTACTCGACGTACCTCGAGCAGGCCCGGATCGCGGTGCTCGGCGGGCTCGAGCCATTCATCCTCGCCCGCGTCGAGATCGACTTCCGCGCCGAGCTGCGGCCGGGCGAAGAGATCGAGATCCGCTCACGCTGTTCGCGGATCGGCACGAAGAGCTTCGACCTCCAGCACGAGCTCCGAGCCGGCGACGGCCGCCTCGTCGCCGACGCCGTGAGCGTGCTCGTCGCGTACGACTACGAGCGCGGTGAGAGCGTGCCGTTGAGTGACGAGCTGAAGGCACATCTCACGGGGCCGTGAAGGACGTGGGCCCCTCCTCACGGAACGACAAGGTGGGCCGTGAAGGATTCGAACCTTCGACCTTGGGATTAAGAGTCCCCTGCTCTACCAGCTGAGCTAACGGCCCGGGCGGCGGACCAGTGTAGCGCCAGGCATCTGCGCGCTCGAGGCGTTGACACGTGAACGGGCGTTCGCGGCCGGAGGCCGGCTTGCCGGCCGGGAGGCCATGGGCGCTGTGCTGGATCGAGCGGCGAAGGAGGGGGTTCGCGGGGGAACCTTGGGTTCACCCGCGGGCCTGCGGGCGGAGGCGGGTCCGCCGCCTGTCACTACAGTCTGACGGGTGTGCGGGATTGCCGGCTGGGTGGGCCGCGTCGAGGCTGACGACGAGACGATCGAATCGATTCTTGCCGCGCTGGCCCATCGTGGGCCCGATGGACGAGCGACGAAGGCACTGGCCGGAAGCGACGCTGTTGCATACGCGCCTGCGCATCATCGACCTGTCGCCGACCGGCGACCAGCCGATGGGCAACGAGGACGGTTCCGTCTGGACGGTCTTCAACGGCGAGATCTACAACCACCACGAGCTGCGGACAGAGCTGGAGTCGAAGGGCCATCGGTTCCGCGGGCGCTCCGACACCGAAGTCCTGACGCACCTGTACGAGGAGCTCGGTGACGGGATGTTCGCGCGCCTGCGCGGAATGTTCGCCATCGCGATCCTCGATCGCCGCAGCGACGGCTGCTCCTCGCGCGCGACCGGTTCGGGATCAAGCCGCTTGTACTACGCGCCTCGCCCGGACTTCCTCGCGTTCGCCAGCGAGATCAACGCGCTACGCCTCGTTCCCGGCATCGATCTCTCGATCGATCGTCAGGCACTCGCGGACTTCGCGGCGGTTCTCTACGTCCCGGCCCCGCTGACCATCCACCGCGGCATCCGTGCGCTTGAGCCGGGCGAATCGTGGACTGCGAGCTCGGGCCGACGGGGCGGTGCGGACCCGGACCCACCGCTTCCACACCTTCTCGATCGAGCCGCGCGCGGAGTTGGGGCTCGCCGAGGCGACGCGTCAAGCCGAGGTGCTGATCGAGCGGGCCGTTGCCGCGCAGCTCGAGAGCGACGTTCCCCTCGGTTCACTGCTCTCCGGCGGAATCGACTCGTCGCTCGTCAGCGCGTCGGCCAATCGGCACATCGCCGAGCTGCTCACCTTCAACGTCCAGATGCCCGACCCGGGATACGACGAGACCTGGGCGGCGGAGGAGGTGGCCCGGTCGATCGGCTCACAGCACCGGACGCTCCAGCTGCGGTCGGGCGCGGCCGATTGGGACGTGGTCACCGCTGTCCTCCGCCAGGTCGGCCAACCATTCGCCGACACCTCGATCTTCGCCGTGGATGCGGTTTGCAGCGCGATGCGCGAGCACGTCACGGTTGCGCTTTCGGGCGACGGCGGCGACGAGGGCTTCGGAGGGTACGACGCCTACTGGCAGCTCGGGCTGATCGCAGGTCTCCAGCGGCTTCCGCGCTCCCGTCTGGCGTGCCGCGTCGCCGGTCCTGCAGGCCTTTGGCTCGCGTGGCGGCGGTTGTCGGCGGCGTCCCGGCGGCTCGACGATTTCGCAGGCGCCGACGACGTGGGCATCGTGCAGGGGCTGTTCTCGTGGATCCGGCCCCGGGAACACGAGCGGCTGCTGGGAGGCTACGACGGCGTCGAGCCCGCTCGCCGGCTGTTCGAGCCGCAGTGGCACCACGCCCTTGCGCCGGGCAGCTCGCGCGTCGAGCGACTCAGCGGGCTGGCAGTCGAGGCGAATATTCGGCTCGTGCTGGCCAACGACTTCCTCGTCAAGGTGGACGCGGCGAGCATGCGGCACGGCCTCGAGGTCCGCGTGCCGATGCTCGACGAGGACCTTGTCGCGTATGGCCTGACGCTGCCTCACCGGCTGCGTGTGGACGGCCGAGCGGGCAAGCGTGTCCTCCGTGAGGTCGCCAGGAGGCAGTTGCCCCGCGCGGTCGTCGATCGGCCGAAACAGGGCTTCACCATCCCTGTCGACAGGTGGGCGGGCCCGACCTTCCGAGAGCAGCTTCGCGACGCGTTGCTCGGTCCGGGAACCCCGCTCGCCGACCACCTCGATCGACGCGTCTACGAGCCCGTGGGTGGATGCGTTCTGCAGCGACGAGCGGCCGGCCGGCGTCTCGCGTGGCGGGTTGCTCCAGCGGGTGGTCATGGCGCTCGCCCTCGATCTCTCACTGCGCGAGCGATCGGGTTCGCTGGTCACGCCGTAGTGCGAGTTCTCGCCGTCACGAACCTGTACCCGACGGAGTCCTCACCCGCCCCGGGCACGTTCGTCGCCTCGCAGATCGACAGCCTGCGGCAACTCGGGGTCGAGGTCGAACTCCTCCACGTCGACCGGTTTGCGGGTGGCCGCCGCGTCTACCGCTCGCTCGCCCGCGACGTACTGCAGGCGGTCAACGAGACAGAACCTGACCTGGTGCACGTCATGTACGGCGGCGTGATGGCCGACGTGGTGACGCGCAAGATCCGCGACCGGCCCGTGCTCGTCTCCTTCTGCGGGACCGATGTCCTCGGAACCGGCGGACGGGGTGTCGTCGATCGCGTGTCGCACAGGTACGGGGTTCTCGCCTCTCGCCGGGCCGCCCTGCGCGCGGCCGGCATCGTCGTCAAGGCGCGAAATCTGCTCGCTGCGCTACCAAGCCAGATCTCGCCTTCGCGGGTGTGGATCCTGCCCAACGGCGTCGACCTCGACCGATTCCGCCCCCTGGACAGGCAGGCGTGTCTGCAGAGCACGGGCTGGAGCCCGGCACGGAAGCACGTGCTCTTCGGCGCCGAGCCTTGGCGGCCCGAGAAGCGCTTCGCCCTCGCGCGCGCCGCCGTGGATCGGCTCGACCTGGACGGAGACGGCGTCCAGCTCCATGTGCTGGACGGCGTGCCGCACGAGGCGGTGCCGAGCTGGCTGAACGCGGCCGACGTCGTACTGATCACGTCGATCCACGAGGGCTCGCCCAACGTCGTCAAGGAGGCGCTTGCGTGCAACGTGCCGGTCGTGTCGGTCGACGTCGGCGATGTCCGCGAACGACTCGAGGGGATCGAGGGCTGCTTCGTCGCAGCGTCGAGTCCGGCCGATCTGGCGGCGAAGCTCGAGCAGGTGCTGGAGCGTGGCGCCGACGGACGCGACCGCGCGCGGGAGTTCTCGTCGACACGTGAGCCTCTCCGTCGGATCTCGAGCGCTCGCAGCGCAGGCTCTGTCGGATCTGACGGAGCGACGCTACGATCGGAGCTAGTGGAGCGCCGTCGCGAGACGAGGTGCGATCAGCCGCTGCTGGCGCGACGCCTGAGGTCATCGTCCAGGGCCGGTTGCGCCGGGAGATCGACCACCGTCGAGGGGCCGTGACCGTTCTCACTGGTGTACGCCGCCCAGGCCTCGACTGCCTGCTGGAAATCGTCGGCGCGCCCGATGTCGAACCAAAGTCCGTCGTACGGGTAACTCGAAACGCGCGCTCCCGCTGCCAACAGCGCTTGGACGAGGTCCGGAAAGTCGACGTAGTCGCCGTCCGGCATGTAGTCGAGCGCTTCGGGCTCCATGACGTAGATGCCCATCGATACCGCCGCTCGGATCTCCGGCTTCTCGTCGAAGCCCAAGATCAGGTTGGCCTCGTCGGCTCGCACGATCCCGTAGTCGATCATGATCGATCGCTGGTGCGTGGCGATGGTAAGGACGGCGCCCGACTCTCGATGGTGGCGCTGCAAGTCTTCGAAATCGAGGGTCGTGAGGATGTCGCCGTTCATCACGAGGAACGTGTCATTCAGCCCGTTGACCAGCTTGAGCGGGGCGGCCGTTCCCAAGGGGCGGCTTTCGTGGACGTACTTGAGCTTCACGGCGCGGTTCACGCGCTCGTCGAGCACCGCGCGAATGAGGTGCGACAGGTAGCCGACGCAGAGCGTGATATCCACCATTCCGGCCGCGGCAAGCCGCTCGACGACGATCTCGAGGATCGCGCGTTCCCCGACCGGCATCAGCGGCTTGGGTAGGACCGACGTGTACGGGGCGAGGCGGGTGCCCCGTCCGCCGGCCAAGATGACCGCCCTTGTCTTGATCAGAACTTCCCCCTTCTCCCCCTCGTTCCCGTTGCCGGCCGAGGCCCTCGGCGTAACCTAGCTAAACGTACTCACCGCGCGGAGGCGGTCAAGGGGTCGTCTGCTCGACGGGGACCGGAGCGAGCGCCGGTGTAGGACGACGCCTCACGCCGAGCTCCCCGGTCGCCCGGTTCACGGCGACGTCGCGGCGCAGGAAGAGGACGACAGCCGTCCAGCCGAGAATGCGCAGGTTCGCACGCGTTGACCGCTGCGCCGCATACAGGGTGTCCATCCCGATCTTCTGCGGCAGGATCTGGCTCACGTAGTGCTCGACGCGGTCGGACGGGTCGAGAATCTCGGCCTCCTTCGCGAACGCGAGCTGCGACAACCCGGTGATCCCCGGCTTGACACGCAGGACCGGCTCGAGCTCCTCGCGGTTCAGCTCCACGAAGACGGGGTCTTCGGGCCGCGGGCCGACCAGGCTCATCTCACCCTTGAGCACGTTCCAGAGCTGCGGTATCTCGTCGAGCTTCGTCCGCGCGAGGACACGGCCGATTCGCGTGAACCGCTCGTCCTCGGGAGACGTGAGCGCCACCCCGCTCGCGCCGTCGAACATCTTCCGGAACTTGAGCATGAAGAACTCGCTTCCCGCGAGCCCCGCACGCCGGCAACGGTAGAGAGCCGGTCCCGGGCTGTCGAGCTTGATCACGACCGCCACGGCGACCAGTACGGGCAACGCCACGACGAGCAAGCCCAACGCGATGCCGCTGTCGAGCACCCGCATGGCCGCGCGATCGGCCCGCCGGCCGAAACGCCTCAACCGTGAGGTCGCCGGATCGGCTCCCCCTCCGCGGGGAGCGGAAACGAGTCCCCTAAGCAAATCCCCCTAAACCTCCCCCTAGACTCGGTCTCGCGACCGTCGATAGCCTGCTCTCTATATGTCATCACGCTGGCGCATTTGTCAAACCTGGCTGAGATGGCTGGATCCGACCTGGCCGAATGGCGAGTACCGCTCTCTGATCTGACGGTTTCCGACGAACATGTGGCCGCGGTGGACGCGGCGGTCCGGTCAGGCTGGTGGAGCATGGGGCCGCGCGTGGAGGAGTTCGAGCGGGCTTTCGCGGAAATGTGCGGCGCCGGCTTCGCCGTCGCAGTCTCGAGTGGGACGGCCGCGCTCCACCTCGCGCTGCTCGCGGCTGGGTGCGGCGAGGGAGATGAGGTCGTCCTGCCTTCGCTCAACTTCGTCGCCGCCGGAAACACCGTCGTCCAGACGGGAGCGCAACCCGTGTTCTGCGACGTCCGGGGCGGTTTCGACCTCAATCTCGATCCGGATGACCTTGCCGCCGCGGTCGGTCCGGCGACGAAGGCGCTGATCGTCCTCCATTACGGCGGCTTCGCGTGCGACATGGAGGCCGTGCTGGAGCTCGCCGAACGCCGGGGCCTGGTGGTGATCGAGGACGCCGCTCACGCTCCCGGCTCGACCTGGCGAGGACGCAGCTGCGGGACGATCGGGCAGATCGGGTGCTTCAGCTTCTTCTCGAACAAGAACCTGCCCGTCGGCGAAGCAGGGATGGTCGTCACCGACGACGCCGAGATCGCGCAACGGCTTCAGCTGCTCCGCAGTCACGGCATGACGACGCTCACGTGGGACCGGCACCGCGGTCATGCCTCGAGCTATGACGTCGTCGTTCACGGATTCAACTACCGGCTCGACGAGATCCGGGCGGCGCTGGGCCTCGTCCAGTTGCGTCGGCTCGAGGCTGAGAACGCATCCCGGCGCCGTATTGCGCGTACCTATCGCGAGTCTCTGCACGGGGTCGGGGGCATCGAGCTTGCGTTCCACGATCGTCTGGGCAGCGAATCGTCCGCCCATCATCTCGCCGTCGCGGTCCTCCCGCCTACCGCCGATCGGGCTGCAGTTCGCGAACGGCTCGCCGCTGCGCGCATCCAGACGAGCGTTCACTACCCACCGATTCACCGCTTCTCGGCCTACCGCGGCTACGACGGCCGGCCGCTGCCGCAAACCGATGCGGTCGCGGGCCGCCTCCTGACGCTCCCGCTCTTCGGGTCGATGAGTGACGATCAGGTCGACGCGGTCGTCACCGCGCTCGTCGGCGCGGTCTAGGTAGCGCGGTCCAGCGACGCGCGAAGGAACGAGTCGAGGCGTCGAGCGATGGCTGATCGATCGTAGGTCTCCTCGGCGGCGAGTCGGCCTGCGGCTCCAAGACGTCGACGGAGTTGCGAGTCGAGGCTGAGCGACTCGACGTGCTTGCAGATCGCTTCGAGATCTCCCGGTGAGCGCCGTCAGTCCGGCGCCCGCGTCCTGGACACGCCTCGCCGCCTCTCCGTCGGCCACGAGCAGAATGGGTAGGCCTGCCGCCATGCCCTCGTAGAGCTTGCTCGGCACGGCCCCGGGGATCTCAGGGCCGAGCGAGATCACGGCGACGTCTGCTGCGGCGAGGAGCGCCGGGACGCGGTCGCGAGGCACCGGCGGCACGATGCGCACGCGCCGAAGCCTCTCGCTCGGCGACCCGCCGGCTCAGCTCCTCTCGCACCGGCCCGTCGCCAACGAGGACGAATCGGCCCGGGACAGCGTCGGGAAGGCGTGAAGCCACGTCGAGAAGCTGGTCGAGCCCCTGTGCGAGCCCCAGCAGGCCGGCGTAGAGGTATACGGGACCCGGTTCGCGTCCGAGCAGATCCCTCGCCGCATCGTCCGCGAGGTGTGGGCCGAAGCGCTGCGGATCGACGCCGTTCGTGACGATCTCGGTTCGCGTGCCGGGCACCCGGCGGCGCACACTCGCCACGATCTCCTCCGTCTGGCCGGTGACGCCCGCTGCATGGCGGTACAACGAGAGCTCCAGGGCCTCGGCCGACCGAGCCGCCAGTCCGGCCTCGATGATGCCAAGCTGAATCGCCGACTCGGGCCAGAGGTCGCTCACGTTGAAGACGTACGGACGTCGCCAGCGAGCCGACAACCACCGCGCAGCGAGGCCGATGAAGAGTGGAGGCGATTCGACCCAGATCAGGTCGGGGCGCGCACACAGCCGCGGCCCGAAGGCGGCGGCCGACGCGGTGAAGGAGAAGTAGCAGGCAAGTCGCCTGGCGAAGCCTTCCCGAGCGGGGAGGAGCGGGACGCGGGCCGTCCGGATGCGGCCGGTCATCTCGACACTCGTTCGGAACCGCGCGTAGCCGTCGAACACGCGCCCGGTCGGGTAGTTCGGCAGCGCCGTCAGTGACTCGACGTGCCAGCCGAGGTCGATCAGCCGCTCTCCGAGCTCGGAGAGGCGGCCCTGCGGCGCACCGAGCTCGGGCGGGAAGTACTGGGTGAGGATGAGGAGCCGAGGCACATCAGTCGCCGAGCGCGATGCGAACGCAAGCCGGAGTCGCAGATCATTGCGGGGTCGGGCTCCGCCTTCCGGCGGCGAGGTTGCTCGCGTACGCCCAGCGCTGCCGGGCCGAGTGCGAACAGCACCCAGAGACGCCGGTCGACACTGTTGTCGGCGAAAATGCCGCCCGCGAGCATGCCGACCGTCGCGATCACGATGCCGTGTGCGATCGCCTCGAGGTCGGGTCTCCCGATCGACCGAAACACCGCGGCAGCTCTCCAGCCGGCGTAGAGACAGCCCACCGCAAAGATCGAAAACAACAGCAGACCGACGACTCCGGTTTCGGCGAGGAATTGAAGATACGCGTTGTGAACGGAGTGCGGTCTGTCGGCGATGAGGTCGACGCGTTCGAGCGGGCCCACATCGCGAACGTAGTCTGCTGCGACAACGCCGAAATTGTTCAGCCCGATCCCGTTCACGGGATGTTCCTCGGTGATGCGCCACGCAACCGTCCACAGATCGATCCGGCCGCTGCCTCTGCCGGGCGGCTCCGTCACGCGTTGCCAGGCGGACGGGTCGAGCATGAAGGAGATCGCGGCAACGCCGAGCGGCAATGAGCCCGACCGCAACGACCTGACGCCGGCGGCGCTTCAGGAGGACGAGCGCGGCAACCCCTGCTGCGAACGCGGCGACGAACCCCCCGCGGGACTGGGTTGCGACGAGGCCGGCGGCCAACACGCCGATCGTGACGAACAGCAGCCCGCGCGCGACCGGCCCCCGGGCCACGGCGGTCAACGCAGCGGCGAGCGCGATCGCGGGGACCAGCCCCGCGGCCAGGAGATTCGGATTTCCGGTTGTCGCAACCTCGAGGCGGGCCGCCCCGCCGCCGGTGTAGAGATAGCTCGCCAGCACCGATCCGACGGCGCCGACGACGAAGCTGGCGCGTGACGAGCTTGAGCGCGGTCTCGCTCGTCGTCGCGGTCGCAACGACGAGGAACAGCAGGGCGACGCGCCCACCAGTACCAGAGGTAGCCGCGGGCCTGGAGCAGGTCGGGCGCCCAGACCAGGGAGAGTGAGAGCCACACGAGGAAGAGCACCAGAACCTGAATCAGCCGGCGATGGCGGGTGAGCACGGCGGTGTCGGCCACACCGGATCGAAGCGCGCCCACCCAGCCGGCGACGAGGAGCAGGCCGCCGGCCTTCCCGGCGAGGTTGAACGCCGGCAACCCCTCGAGGAACGCGAGCGGCAGCCACAGCGCGACTCCCAGAGGAAGGTTCAGCAGGACGACCGGAAGGTAGAACGCAGCGCAGAGCACGGCGATTCCGAGCGGCACGTCAGAAGCGAGCGCAACGCCGGCCAGCGCCGCAGCCAGCACGGTCGCGACGGCGATCGTTGCGCTCGCTCGACTCGGGAACGAGATACGTGAGCGTTGTCGCGCGACTCATGTCAGCTGGTTCCGAGTCTACCCGGCACTTCGTCGGTTACCCCGGCGGCCGCACGCGGTTCGGGCGCCGGGAGTTTGCTCAGCTAGAGTTACCGCCCTCATGCGGGCGGAAAGGGATGTTTCCCAGAAGACCGTTGCGTCGGCTTGGTCTCCTCCCCCTTCCAGCCGTCCTGAGCAGAGCGCGCTCGCCGCGTACATCAACTCGATTCGGTCACACCAGCAACTCGTGATCGTCGTGCTCCTGGTGGCGCTCGGGGCGAGTGTCTCTTGGCTCGTGACCCGCGGCGAGGAGTACCGCGCCGACGCGGAGATCTTCGTGAACCCGCTCCCGCAGGAAGAGGTGGCGTTCCTCGGACTACCGCTCGTCCGCGACGCTGGAGACCCGACGCGCACGATCCAGACGGCCGCGGCGCTCGTGGACTCGAGCGCCGCGGCACGTGAGACCGCGCGTCAGTTGGGCGGCAACTGGACGGAGGGAGGGGTGGAAGGGGCCGTCACCGTCAAGCCGCAGGGTCAGACCAACATTCTCGAGGTTTCGGCGGTCGCGGGAAGCCCGGAGCTAGCTGCACGAGTTGCCAACACGTTTGCCAGCTCGGCGTTGGCCGTCCGCAAGCGGACCGTCCAACGTCTGGCGCGACAGGCGATTCCGGACGTGCGTGCCCGTCTGCGGTCGATGGATCAGGGCTCACCGGGCGCTGCCGACCTAGAGCGACTTCTGAACCGCCTCGTCGCGCTCAGTCGCGGACCCGACCCAACGCTCGCCGTCTCACAGGTCGCAACGCCGCCGTCGGTCGGGCTGGCCCCTCCTGCATCGGTCGTAATCGCGCTCGCCCTTCTCGCCGGAGCCGTGTTGGGCATCGGAGCGGCCTTGCTGATCGACACCCTGACGCCCGGTTCCGTCGACACCGAGGACGAATTGATCGATTTGCTCCCAATTCCGGTGCTCGCCCGCCTGCCCCGACTGCCACGTCGGCAACGCAGGCTCGGATCGCTCCAGGTCAGCCCTGCGATGCGTGAGGCGCTGCGAACAGTGCACGTCCAGCTCAATCTGCGCGGCCAGCGGCGACGGGTCGTGATGGTGACGAGCCCGTCTCCGGGCGACGGCAAGACGACGACGGCCGTCGCGTTCGGCGTCGCTCTGGCAGAAGCCGGCTCAAAGGTGATCCTTGTGGATACCGACGTCCGTCGGGCGCCCCTTCATGCGCTTTCGGGCCGGGCGCCTGGCCGGACGCCGCCTCCTTCGCAACGGGCGTCGACCACCGCCACACGCGGCTCCCGATTGTCGCTCAACGCTCTCCTTCGCCCGGTGCCGGGCCACCCGAACCTGCAACTCCTCGACGGCAACGAGCTTGCCTTCGACAGCACGAACGAGAAATCGCAGGCCCGCTTCGCGGACGTCGTCAAGGCTGCCGGCAACAGCGCCGATTACGTCATTCTCGACACCGCTCCGCTCGGGGTGGTGAGTGACGCCCTGACGCTGCTCGAACTGGCGGACGACGTGATTCTGATCTCGAAGCTGCGGTGGACGAAGCGCGTCCACGCCGAGGTCACCCGCGACCTCTTGACCCGGGCTGGAGTCGAGCCGACGGGCCTGCTCGTGATCGGCGAGGGGTCGCACGCTCCCTACCCGTATTACCGTTGACGCGCCGATCGGCGTACGCGTTTGCAGCGCTCGGCGGGGTACTCGTGCTCCTCACGCTCGTCGGCTCGGCTGAAACCGCCGCGTCGACCGCCGGTGGCGCTCGACTTTCAGCGCCGGCCCCGGCGGACGTGCGTTTTGTCGCACCCAGCGGCTCCGACCGGAATCCCGGCACGATCGAGCGTCCGTGGCGGACGATCCGCAAGGCCATCGATACGTTGCGGCAGGGACAGACGGCGTATCTTCGTGCTGGAACGTACGCCGAAGCGACCACCGGACCGTGCGGCGGCCATCACAACCGGCTCGATTGGACGCGCTCCGGTGCGGTCGGGGCGCCGATCACCCTCGCGGGCTATCCGGGCGATCGGGGCAAGGTGGTGATCAGGACGCAACTCAACTTGCGCGGCGACCACCTTCGCGTTTCGGGGCTGATCTTCGAGCGCAACGCCGCCTTCAGCACCGTTGACGGCCGCTGCAGCGGCTCCGAGGCGATCACGATCCGCGGCGACGATGTGGACCTGGTGGGCATCGAGGTCCGGAACGGCAACATGAGCGGCGTCTACCTTCGCGAGGCTGACGGCCTGACCATCGTTCGCTGCGTGGATCCACGACAACGGCGCGCACCCCGGCCAGGACCACGGCGTCTACGTGAGCGCTTCCTCGGCGTCTGCTGATCGCGAACAGCGTCATCGAGGGCAACATCGGCTACGGCATCCACATCTATCCCGACACCACTCGTGGCGCTCGCGTGCTGCACAACACGATCGTGCGGCAACGGACAGTTCGGGCCTGATCATCGCCGGATCCAGCGAGCACAATGTGATCGCGAACAACATCTTCGCCTTCAACGGCGAGTACGGCGCTCCGCGAGCACGAGCTTTCTGGGTCGGACAATCGGCTCGTGAGCAATCTGTTCCACGGCAATGCGATCGGCCCGACGTGGTTTCCTGACGGGCGGATCGAGGAGTCGTTGTCCTATTCTGGCCCGCCAGCTTCCTCGACCGCGGCGCCGGGGATTTCCGCCTCGGTCCCGCGAGTAGCGCGCTTGGACCGAGGGGCACCTTCCCTCAGCAGGCCCCTCGACTTTCTCGGCCACAGACGCCCCCGCGGGAAAGGCCCTGATCTTGGGCGCGTTCGAGCGTCAGTAGCTGCGCACGCGCGAATCCGCTCACGCCTCAACGCCACGTTTCCGCGTTGTCGCGGGGTGAGTAGCCGATCGCGGCGGTGGCCTCTTCGATGTCCCAGAACCTCCACGTGTTGCTCGACACCCCGTAGAAGACCGCGAAGCTCACGTCGTCGGGCGCCTCGATCGCGCAGCGCACAAGTTGGACGAGATCTGCATGCGTGAGCAGCGTTGAGAAATGCCGTTGATCACGAGGACGATCCGCAGTGTTGACCGTGCCGATGCGCAGACAGATGACGGAGAGGCCGTGCTCTTCCGCGTACAGACGGCCCAGCGCCTCCCCCACGGCCTTGCCCACGCCGTAGTAGCCGTCAGGCCGGATGGGGTGCGCTGAGGTGATCATGGGAATCGCAGCGGGCTGGAGGCCCGCGTAACGGCCGGCGACGATCGCCGCATACGGGTCGTCTCGCTCGTAGAGACCGGTGACGTGGTTCGAGCTGGCGAAGACGACCTTGCGCACACCTGCCCTCCGAGCTGCCTCGAATGCATTGAACGTCGCGAGCATGTTGTTGCCGTAGACGACATCCCACGGGGCGCCTGCGCGCGGGTCGGCAGCGAGGTCGATGACGACGTCCTGGCCGGCGAATCGGCTTTCGACAGAGGCAAGAGCTGGTCATGTCCTCGCCACGCGCGCGAAAGAGCCCGCGCCGGCGCGAGTCGAGACCGCTGACGTCGTAGTCGGCCTCGAGCGCCTTCTGCAGAATCCCGCCGATCAGCCCGCGCGCGCCCGTGATCAGGAGCCGCTTCCGTTCCGGCTGCGCCGAGACGTCGTTCACGAGGGGCTCACAGCTTGCGAGCCGCTTCGCCGAACGATCGCCCAGATGCGGCGGCGCTCCGAGCGGCTGAGACCCGTGAAGACCAACGTCCCGAGATACGCGACCGCGATGAGCGCCCCGGCGGCCAGCACTACGACGAGGCCGGCGTTCTCACCGGGCGACACGATCCAGCCTGTGAGAACCGCGACGCGCGATCGGGGGCGCGTGGGCGCGGGTCAGGCTACACGGCGAACGAAGAGACAGGATGCCGAACGCGCGGCAGAGGTACGGAACGCCGACGGCAGTGCTCACCGCAGCCGTGGCGATCAGCGTTGCCAGTGCGACCCCGGTGAGACCGAACAGCAGGCCGAGGACCAGGCTGAGCGCGAGGTTGAGGACTGCCTCCGCCCACAGAATCGCGGCCGGCGCCTTGACGCTTCCCGAGCCCTGCAGCATGACGAAGCCCCGCACGGCTGACCTGGGCCAACAGAAGCGCTGACAGCAGGTAGGCGATGACCACGCGTGCGTCCTCGAATCCCAGGCCCGATCCACGCGTCAACCAGTGGGCCGGCCAGGAGGATGCCGGCAAGGCACAGGGGGCCGGCGACGGCGAGGGAGACCCGCGTACCTGTGATCACCGCCACGCGGAGCCCTTCTGCGTCGTGCCGCCCAGCGAGCTCGGCCGAGAGCGGAAAGATCCCGGTTGTGATCGGCCGGATGAATCGCTCGGCGGCCACGAACAGCAATTGACCGACGGCATAGACGCCTGCCGCGCGCACACCGACCACGAGGCCGACGACGATCGTGTCGACTCTGTACCGAAGCGCGGTTGCGAACTGGGTCGACGAGATCCACGCGGACATCTTGACGATCTCGCTTGCGAACCCCGGGTCGACGAACCGTCGCGACAGCTTCAGGTCGGGAAGGAGACGCCGCACCGCCACGTACCGGGCGATCATCTCCGCGAGCGTCACGACCAGCAGCGCAAGACCGAGCGCAACGAGTTGGCCGCCGAGCCAGATGCAGACCACGAACGCCGTCGCCTGCGCGACGACGGCCACAATTCGGATCAGGTTCAGGGCGCTGTACCGCATCAAGCCGGCCAGGCAGCCCTGAAACGCCCCGCCGACGATCGTGATCGCGGTTGCCGCGGAAACGAGGACGACGAGCACGGACGCCGACTCCTCCTCCCCTGCGGGTACGCGGAAGAGGTGCGGAAACAGCAGCGCGAGCATCGCTCCTACGAGCAGGGCCAGCGTGCCGAGGGCCAGGAGGATCCAGAACGAGACGGTCACGGCGCGGGCGACCCGCGCCCGCTCGCCCAGCTCTTCGTAATGGGCGACATAGCGCGTCGTGCCTGAGGTAAGGCCCATGTCGAGCAGGATGGTGAACACTCCCAAGGACACGACCAGCGACCAGATTCCGTACCGCTCGGCACCGAGGCCGTGGACGATGACCGGCGTGATCACCAGGACCTGGACGGTGGAAACCACCGTGCTCAGATACGACGTCAGGACATTGGGCCCGAAGCGGCGAGGGAGCACGGCCGTCAGCCCGCGTTGCCGGGCGGTCGGGTCGCAGCGACGGCGGCGCCAACTCGTCATGTGCCGCATTCTCGGCGAAGTCCGGGCGAGTCCACGCGTCGACGGTACAGCGAGATGCAGCCTGAAGGGGTAGAGCTCGATGCGGGGAGCGCGGCACGACCGCCACCTGTCACACTACCGCGATGGATTTCTGGCCTCGCGTCGATGAGCTCATCGAGCGAGCGCCGACCGTCGCCGATCTCCACGCGCACCGCCTTCATCTGTACGCGGCGTGGCGATGGCGCTCGCTCGGCCGCCCGCTTGCGAGCGAGCTCGTCGAGCTCGAGCGTGGTGCGGCGGTCGTCAGGCTCGCTGCACCTGCCCTGCTCAGGCGGATCCGGGAGGCATACGACGGGCCGATGATCCTGCTCAAAGGCGCCGAGGCGGGCGCTCGCTATCCGCAGCCGGGGCTTCGTCCGACGACGGATCTCGACCTGCTGGTGCCCGACGCCGACGCCGTGCAGCGGATGCTCGTCGCAGGGGGATTCACCGAGCTGGAGGGTCTGGAGCCGGAGGACGGTCATCACCTCCCGCAACTCGAGTGGCCGGGGCTGCTCATGGCGGTCGAGATTCACAGCAGACCCAACTGGCCGAGATGGCTCTCGCCGCCTCCAACGGAGCAGCTGTTCGCCGCAGCGACGACGGAAAGCGTGGTCGGCCACGGTGTGCTCGCCCTGCCTCCGGCGCATCACGCCCTCGTGCTCGCCGCACATGCGTGGACGGACGCACCGATCGCCCGGTTGGGTCAGCTGGTCGACTACCTGCTGATGTCGCACGAGGCCGACGCCACGGAGCTCGAGGCCCTGGCGCGACGCTGGAACATCGAGCGGCTGTGGAGAACGACCGACGCGATCGCCCGACGAGTCCTCCTCGGCCACAGCGATCGGGTGGCCGGCTCCGCGCTCTGGACGAGACGCCTCGAGTCCATGCGTGACCGGACAGTGCTCGGCTCGAAGCTGGCGGCCCTCGTCGCGCCGTTCTGGGGCCTGCCGCCCGGCACGGCGTTGGTTGCGACTGCACGAGGCGTTGCCGACGACCTCCGGCCTGCGAAAGGCGAGACGTGGGCCGAAAAGGTCAGCCGAACGGCGGGCGGTCTGCGGCAGGGCTTTGGACCGCGATCTGTCCGCGTTCGAGCGCTCGCGGCAGAGAAGCGGCGAAGCCTCGGCCACTGAGCCGGTCTCGACCGATCCTTCGATTGCACGCGTACCGCCGGGGGTCGCGTTCCGGCGAACCTTGAGTACCATGAGCCCGGTAACTACGGGGAGAGGGGTCAGAGTTCCGATGACGGATGTGCGCTTCAGGGTGAACGCGCCTCAGGTGATTCACGAGGCGATCGAGGGCGAGGTGATCATCATCAACCTCGAGACGGGCAACTACTACAGCGTGAAAGGCTCGGGCGCCTCCATCTGGGAGGTGCTCCACAGCTCCACGGCGATCGACCTCGAGGGTGTCGTCGACGCGCTCGCACCTCGTTTCGAAACGCCTCGCGCCGAGCTCGAGGCCGCCTGCAGTCGGTTCGTCGACGAGCTCAGCGCGGAGGGGCTGCTCGTCGGCGCGGACGGCGCCGGCGCGCCAGACACGCCGCGCTGCTGCGATCTCAGCGGACGGCGGCGCCAAGCAAGCGTTCGAGCAGCCGAAGCTCGAGAAGTACACGGACATGCAGGACCTGGTCTTGCTCGACCCGGTGCACGAGGTGGACGAGGCGGGCTGGCCGCAGCCTCGACCCGACGCCTCCGTCAGCGGCTCCGGTGGCTGACGGACGTAGCGGCGCCGGGGGAGCGACGAGCGGCCCTTCAGACTCGTGAAGTGTCAGGACGTCGACCGGCGCCTGGCAGACCTCGACTATCAGCCGCTCACCTCGCAGGGCGCAGGAAAGCTGCTCTACGACTTCGTTGTCGGGTCGGACGTCCAAGACGTCCTGGAGCTTGGCTTCGCCCACGGAACCTCGACGGCGTACCTCGCCGCTGCTCTCCAGGAGAAAGGCGTGGGTCGGGTCACCACGATCGACCGCCGAAGCGCGCTGTCCCGCGAGCCGAACATTCACGACGTGCTCCGGCAGCTCGACCTGGAGGCATTTGTCCGCCCCATCTTCGCGGAGCGTTCGTACAACTGGGAGCTGCTGCGCTTGCTCGAAGCCCAGACGAGCGGCGACCAGACGACCGCGTGCTTCGATTTCTGCTTCTTCGACGGTGCGCACACCTGGGAGACCGACGGTTTCGCCTTCTACCTGGTCGACAAGCTGCTGCGCGACGATCGCTGGATCCTCTTCGACGACCTGCACTGGAGCTATGCCGCCAGTCCGGCGGGCGAAGCGGACGACCTGCCCGAGGAGGAGCGGACACGGGCCCAATTGGAGCTCGTCTTCGACTTGCTCGTGCGGCATCACGCCTCGTACGAACAGTTTCGAGTGCTCGGGAACTACGCCTGGGCGTACAAGCGCGACGCAGCGGGCAGTGGGAAGTACGCCGATCTCGTCGATCGTCTCGTTGCGCCGGCTCTCATGCGGGAGCTTGCAAGTCGCCCGCCGCAGGCCGAGCGCCTGAACTTCACGCCGTGCCGAAGCGCTCGCTACTCCGGCGCAGCCCTAGAAACGAGTTCTTGAACGCAGCTCCGAAGCGGTGACGAGCTCGAAGCCCCGGTCCTTCAGGCGAGGCACGATCATCCGCACCGCATCGACGGTCGCTTGACGGCTTGCCCCGGAGCCGATCTTGTGCGGCGGGACGCCGTCGTGGAGACCGACCACCGCGCCCGGGCGAACCTGCTGCAGGACGAAGGTCGCGATGAACCCGGCGGTCGAGCTCTCGCCGTAGTCGGGAGGGGTCACGTCGCCGCGCGTGTGTTTCAAGCCCAGCCGGGCGGCGATCGCCTTCACGCGGTCGTCGACGTCGTAGCGGGGTGCGCGAAAGCGGACAGGCGGGAATCCGAGGATCTCGACGAGCACGTCGTTCGTGCGTGCGAGCTCATCGTGCACCTGCGTTGCGTCGCACTCGCGCGCCAACCGCGGATGCGACCACGTGTGGTTCCCGACCTCGTGGCCGCCGGCGACCATTGTTCGCAGAAGACGCCGCGCCGTCACGCGCCACGCTGCCGATCACGAAGAACGTCGCGCGGGCGTCGTGCTCGTCGAGCACCTCGAGGATCGGCTCGGTCCACGGCGCAGGCCCGTCGTCGAATGTCAACGCGATGCGATCCATCGAAATACGCGTACGTCACGTGGGCTGACGCCACGGAAGCGGTGATTACGATGAGTGTTGATGGCTGCGGAAGCGAACCCCGTCGGAGCACGCTTCGCACGGCCGAATCTGCGGCGACGGCTGCGAACGGCTTCCGCGCACTCGAACCTGTCGACCAGAGCTTTGCCGATGCCGCTCGAGCATCCGGAGGAGTCGTTGAGCGCGACTACGCCATCGCTGGATGCGTCGTACGACTTCGTTCGGCGAGCGCGGAGATGCTGCAGCGCTTGTCGAAGGCGTTCTCTCACCTCAATGCCCCCGCCGGCGCAGCTCCGGAATTCACGATTCACCTTTGGGACTCGGCGTCGGGGAGCACTGCGGGCCCGCCCACGCCAGGGTCGGGCGGCGAGCAGGCGCCCGGGGCGTTCTTCTACTACAGCGACGGGCGCCTCCGCATCGGGTACCAGCTCGGCACGAGCGGCGACGCGCGCGTCCTCGCCGCGTATCCCCACGAGCCCACACCCGCACTCAGCGTCCTCGACACGCAGACGAACGAGGCGTGGTACTGGGTCTCCGACGCAGTGCGCATTCCCTACTGGGAGCAGGCGACGCCAATGGTGTACCTGTTTGACTGGTGGCTGCGCGATCGCGGGTGCCATCTCCTCCACGCCGGGGCGGTCGGGACGGAAGCCGGCGGCGCGCTGCTGGTGGGAAAGAGCGGCTCCGGCAAGTCAACCTCGTCACTCTCGGCGCTCGACTCCGAGCTCGCGTTCGCAGGTGACGACTACGTCGCGGTCGCCCTCGAGCCAGGTCCGTACGTGCACGGGCTCTACGCCTCGGGCAAGCTGATGCCCGATCACGTCCATCGTCTCCCGTTCCTCCTCCCCGCCCTCGCGAATGCCGACAGGCTGTCCGACGAGAAGGCGGTGGTCTACGTCGAAGAGCAGTGGCCCGGCAAGATGACGGCGGGATTCCCGCTCTCGGCCATCCTCGTCGCACGCATCGACGCGGCGCGGGAGGCGACGACCATCGAACCGGTGAGCCCGGCGATGGGCCTCGCGGCGCTCGCCCCCAGCACCGTCTTCCAGATGCACACCCGGGGCCAGGACTCGCTCATCCGAATGCGGAGGCTCGCAGAGCGGGTGCCCAGCTTCGTCCTGCGCGCCGGCGCTGACATGTCGACGACCCCGCGCGCTATCTCCGAGCTTGCTCGAGCGACTGGCCGACCGACGGTGAACGCCGAGTCCCCCGCTCGTCACGCGCGTTCATGCCCGTGTACAACGGCGAGGCGTTCCTCGACGCAGCGCTCGACAGTCTGCTCGCGCAGGATCTACGCGCCGTTCGAGATCGTCGTCTGCAACGACGGCTCGACGGATCGCACCGCCGAGATCCTCGCCGGCTATCCGGCGGTCCGCGTCGTCGAGCAGGAGAATCGCGGTCGCGCCGCGGCCTGCAACACTGCCATCGCCGCGTCGCGCGGGCGAGTTCCTCACGTCGTTCGACGGCGACGACCTCTGGCCCCCCAACCGTCTCACGCTGCAGGCGGCTACCTCGAGGAGCACCCGGAGGTCGAGTGCGTGCTCGGGCGTCAGGAGTGGATGAACCCGCCGCCCTGGCTCGGGCGCGACCCGGTCTACGGCGACCTCGATGGGCTCCCGCTCGGCTCGGCCATGTTCCGGCGCCACGTCTTCGACGACATCGGCGGCTTCGACCCGACGTTCCGCCACAGCGAGGACATGGACTTCCTCGATCCGCGTGCGCGAGCGGGGACTCGAGATCGCCGATCCTCCCGGACGATCGTCCTCTACCGGCGATTCCACGGCTCCCAAATGACCGCGGCGCCTCCGTCGACGCCGCCGATCCTCCGCTCGCTTCGTGAGAAGCTCGAGCGCGAGCGACGAGAGCGCGGGAGGCGACGCTTGACAGCCGCTCGATCAGCGTGATGATCGGCGCGTACAACGCCGCGCCCTACCTCGGCGAGGCGATCGACAGCGTGCTCGCGCAGTCGCTATCGCCCGCTCGAGCTGATCGTCGTCGACGACGGCTCCGACGGACGGCACGGCGGACGTCGCGCAGAGCTACGGCGACGCGTCCGTCTTCGCCTACCAGGAGAATGCTGGCAACGGCTCGGCGCGCAACCACGCCGTCCGCCTCGCGTCCGGGCGAGCTCTTCGCGTTCCTCGACGCCGACGACCGGTTCACGCCGGACAAGCTCGACCTGCAGCAGGTGGTCCGCTCGCGGCGGATCCCGGGACTCGACGTCGTGTTCGGGCACGTGCAGGAGTTCGTGAGCCCCGAGCTCACCGACGAGCAGCGGCGCCGGCGTCAGGCCGCCGGCGCCCGCAGCCCATGCCCTGGACGGCCCCGAACCTGATGCTGGTCAGGCGCGAGTCGTTCGAGCGCGTTGGCCCTTCGCCGAGAGCTGCGGGTGGGCGTCACGGTCGACTGGTACGCCCGCGCGCAGGAGACATGGGGCTGCACGGCCGATGCTGCCCGAGGTCGTGCTCGAGCGCCGGCTCCACCTGACGAACAACGGCCTTCGCGAGCGCGACTCGCGAGCGCAGTACCTCCAGGTGCTGAAGGCGTCGCTCGACCGTCGGCGGGCGCAGGCCGCTCGCGCCGCCGACGCGGACTCGAAACCGGGCGCGTGAGCGGCACCAACTGATGGCGGCGAGGCAGGGACTCGCTGGTTCGTTCTGGCCGAGCGAAGAGCAGAACCTCCTGCTCCAGGCGGTGCTGCTCGCGGGCGACCCAGGCGAGCAGGCGTGGCGCTCGCTGAAGCCGCATTTCGACGTGCAGCGGTTCGAGAGCGGATCGTTGGGGCTGCTGTCGTTGCTCAACGAACGGCGAGGAAGGAACGAGGCCATTCCTCGCACGATTGAACGGCGTTCACCGCTTCATCTGGTACGGGAATCACACCGGCTTCGAGGCGCTCAGGTCCAGCCCTCGAGCCATTGCGCCGTCGAGGGCTGCCGGCGCTCGTCCTCAGGGACGCCGCGCTGATCGAACGCTACTACCGTCGCCTCGGGGTGCGACCCCTCGTCGAGCCCGCCGTCCTGGTTCGACCAGAGAACCTGTCCGCCGCGACGGAGGCACTTGTCGCGGCCGGCTGGCGTGCGGGCGTTCGGGCGGGCCGATCTCAGCGCTTCGAGCGCGAACCGCCCGACGACGGTCGCGCTTGCGTTCTCTACTGGCGGCTCGCCCCAGAGCTGGAGTCCGGCGGCGGGTACCGCGGCGACAGTTTTTGGGCGGCTGCTCGAGACGCCGAAGCCCAGTACCTCGACATGTCGGCGCTGTGTCCTACCGACGAGCTGTTCACCACCTGCATCGCCGGAGCAAGGACCCGCTCCAGCACCGACTTCCAGTGGATCGTCGATGCGGTGACCATTCTCGAGACGTCGGTCGGGGAGATCGACTGGGATCGGCTGCTCGCGGAAGCGCAGACCTTGCGTTGTGTGCCACGGCTTCGCGACGCCCTCGTCTATCTGTCGGATGCGCTCGCAGCGCCGGTACCGGCGGAGGTGCTGCGACGCCTGGTTGCGACGCCGGACCATCGCCGAGAGCGACTCGCGCATCGGATCAGCGGTCGTGGCGGACGGCTGCTGGGCAACCTACCTGCGACGATCGCAGCGCACGTCGTCGCCACCCAGGACCAGAACGCCCTGCGGGCTGCTGCATCGCTCCCCCGGTTTCTTCGCGCCGAGTGGGGACTCGACCACGTTGGGCAGTTGCCCCGGGCGGCGGCTCGGAGAGGCGTTGCAGCGCTTTCGGCACGCGAGAGCTCGTCGTCACGCTTCGACCTGAGGCGAGCCGTCGCTTCCATGAGCGTCGTGCCGGAGCGGAGTCGCCAGGAGCCTGGCGAGCGCGCTACGTGCGACGCTCGAAGCGCGCCGATGTCCGGCCCCGCTCCGACGGGACGAGACGCGCCGTCGTAGTCGGCTGAGGTCGAGTAGCGGCTGACTCGCGCGTCGCACGGCGGGACTCCCCGCTGCAAGGTGGAAGTTCCCCGCTCCCCGGTTGACGAAGAGCGGATCGGCGTGGATGGTCGAGATGACGGTGAGAGGCGTCTGCCAGAGTAGTCGGCCGAGTTGCCGAAGAGGACGTTCTTCTCGACCAGACAGCCGCTGTTCGAGCCGCTGCCCGTGCGGATTCCCTCCTCCGCGTTCCAGGCCGAGATGTTGTTGGCGACGACGACGTTCGACGCGCCGGAGAGGATGATCCCCGCCTTGCCGTTCGCGACGATCGTGTTCTGCGTGACCAGCTGCCCGGCCGGGGACGGGTACATCTGGATCCCGTAGACGAGGTTCCGTTCGATCACGTTGTTGGCGATCGTCCCACCCGTGCCGCTGCTCCAGTAGATGCCGTGGTCCGCGTTTGTGTGCGTGCCGTTGTCGTGGATCCAGTTCCCTTCGATCGTCACGCGATTCGCGCCGCCGAGGAAGATGCCGCTCTGATTGCCGTTTCGGACCTCGAGGCCCTTCGAGCTCGATGTCGTCGCCGAGGACGTGGAGAGGCTCTCCGGTACAGGCGAGGTCGACCGGCGACGCGTAGGCGTAGTTGCGGTCGTAGACGAGGTTCCGCAGTCGCAGCCAGTTGCCGGTCAGCCTGAGCTTCGTCTTGACCACGACGCTCGACTCCTCGCCCGGATAGCCCGAGATCGTGATCGGCGCCGTGCTCGTGCCCGAGTTGGACCAGGTGACCACGTTGTACGAGGTCGTGCACGAGCCGCCCATGTTCTCGGCGTACGTCCCGGCCCGGAGATACGCGGTCTGGCCTGCCGTGAGCGTGGCCACCGCCTTGCCGATCGTCCGCCACGGCGCCTGCAGCGTGCCGGGACTCGAGTCCGAGCCGCTCGGCGAGACGTAGAACGAGCTGCCGGTCGGGGGTGGAGGCGGGCAGCTGGCCGTCGCTGCGCTCAGCTCGGACACGGCCGAGCGGTTGCCGGCCGCGTCGTAGGCGGCGGCCCCGAACCTGTAGGTCGTGCCGCACGTGAGGCTGGCGAAGGCATAGCTCGTCGCGGGCTTGATCCGACGATCGCCCCGTTGCGGTAGAGGCTGTACCCGGTGACCGCGACGTTGTCGGTGGACGCCGTCCACGCGATCGCGATGCTGGTGGTGGTGGTCGCGCCCTTGGTGAGTGAGCCCGGGGCGGTCGGCGGCTGTGTATCGGACGTCGGAGGGGGCAGGCGGAGGCGGGCAGGCGGCCGTCGCGGCGTTCAGCTCGGACACGGCCGAGCGGTTGCCGGCCGCGTCGTAGGCGGCGACCCCGAGCGTGTAGGTCGTGCCGCACGTGAGGTTGGTGAACGGCCTAGCTCGTCAGTCGGGCTCGATCCGACGAGTCGCCCCGTTGCGGTAGAGGCTGTACCCCGTGACCGCGACATTGTCGGTGGACGCCGTCCACGCGATCGCGATGCTGGTGGTGGTGGTCGCGCCCTTGGTGAGTGAGCCCGGGGCGGTCGGCGGCTGCGTATCCGGCGGCGGCGGCGGCGAGGGCAAGCACGCCCCGGTCTCCGCGACGAGCTGGACGCGGTCCGAATGATTGCCGGCCGCGTCAAAGGCGTCCACCTCCAGCGTGTAGCTCGCGGAGCAGGAGAGGCTGTCGAAGGTGAACGTCGTGGCAGGCGTCGTCGCGACCACCGTTTGGTTTCGATAGAGCGTGTACCCGCGCCGCAACTACCGTTCGGAAGCGCCGCGAGAGCCGTCCCACCCGAGCGTCAGGCTCGAGGAGGAGGCACCCATGAGACGCAGATTTCGCCGGCGCCTTCGGCGCCTTCTTGTCGTCGCTGTTATCCCCAGCGGCGACGGCGGGGAGAAGGAGCGCGAGGGCGAGCAGGGCGACCGACCCGGCACGTGCAAGCAGTCGACTGCTGTCCCTTGTGGAGGCGGCGGTCCACATGGTGCCCGGTCCGAATCGACAGCGGGCGACCTGCACTCATCCCGCAGATGGGGGAGATCCATCCTTCGATCAGGTGGGAGCCGGTCCTCGCGTCCTGCTTGTCGTGTCGACATTCGCCCGAAGCGTGCCTACCCTGATTCCGTGAAGCCGGATGTGACCGCGCCGTGAAGAGGCGAACGCTTGTCCGCCGCTTAGGGTCGCTTCTACTCGCCCTTGGCGCCCTGATGCTCGTTTGGGGAGTTGTGGTCTGGATGTGGGGCGATCCCGCAACCGGGGCCTATACCTGGTGGCAGCAGCGCAAGCTCGCGGGGGAATACGAGCAGACCGTCGACCGGTACAGGCCCGCTCGGACGAGCCCGCCCCGGACGAGCCCCCGCGCCTCCTCCGCTACCGATACCCCTCGCGACCTGCGCCGCCTGGCACGGCGGTTCCGGCTCGAGAGCGAGCGCGGCGACCCGATCGGCCGGATCCGGATCCAGCGGCTCGGGCTGAGCATGCTGGTCGTAAACGGGACCGACGCTGGGCCGCTGAAACGCGGCCCCGGGCGTGACCTCCGGACGTTCATGCCCGGCGAGGGGGAGCTCGTCTACATCGCTGGGCACCGGACGACGTGGGGAGCGCCCTTCGCTCACATCGACAGCCTGCGAAACGGGGACAGAGTCGTTCTGGAGATGCCGTACGGCCGGTTCGTCTACCGCGTGTCGTCGTCCGTGATCGTGCCGGCGGACGACATGCGACGGCTGCTGTCCACGGGGCGGGAGGAACTCGCGCTCCAGGCCTGCCACCCGCGGTTCTCCGCACGCGAGCGGTACATCGTCTACGCAACCCCCGTGAGCGCGCGGCCAGCTTCCACAAGCTCGGTGGCTGCCGGGTTGGGCCCTTGAGGTCCGAAGGGAGTCTCGAGGCGATGGCGAACGTCGCCCACGTGCACGTCCATCGCGACGAGCAGATCAGCCCAGAACTCGTTCTCGTCGATCCTGAGCTGGCACGCCGGGTGAGGCCGTTCGCCGTTGCCGGACCGGCGATCGCGTTCCGCTCTCCCGAGCTCGCGCCTGTCCGAAGAGCTCCGCCGCAGCCTGCGGTGCCGCTGCCCGCGCCTGCCGCCGCGCCGCAGAAGCCTGTGGTGCCGCTGCCCGCGCCTGCCGCGGCGCCGCAGAAGCCTGCGGTGCCGCTGCCCGCGCCTGCCGCCGCGCCGCAGAAGCCTGTGGTGCCGATGCCCGCGCCCGCCGCGGCGCCCCAGAAGCCTGCCGAGACGACACCTGCGCCGGCCGTTCGTCCGCCCGGGCCTGTTCCGGCTCGGAGGGCACCCCCGGCGCCCGCAGAGTCGATGCCTGCATCGGTTCCGGCGCCTCGTCCCAGGCGGGCTGTGCTGGTGCGCTCCGTGCCGGCGCTCGCTGCCCTCGCGGTCCTGGGTCTGGCGTTCCTGCCGCCCCGGGACGCTCCCAGTCTCGGGCGGGCGCCACAAGCTGGCGCAAGACCCCTGAAGGAGCCCGGTTCGCGGCCGCGGGCCACTCAGACGCAGATCAAGCCTCCAACCGGTGCGCCGACCATCAGCAACGCACCACGTGTGGGGCCGGCTGCCTTGTCGTGGCGCACTCGATCCGGCGTCGACTATTACCTCGTGGAGCTCTTCGCGGGCAGGCCGGCTTGTCCATGCCACGAGTGTCCGCTCAGCACCAGTGAAAGTGCCCCGCTGGCTGCCGCCCGGACGCTACGAGTGGCGCGTCTTCGAGGGCGTAGGTCATCCATCCGAACGCCGGACGAGCCGAGTCGTCGAACAGGGCTGGTTCCTAACCGGCTGACGGCGCGCCACCGAAGAGGCGGCGCGGTGCGTGGATGGTCAGTTCGTCCCAGCGGGCGTTTCCCAGGTGCTCCGTCACGAGCCTCCGCGCAGCGTCGAGCTCGCAGCGGCGGCGGCCGAGGTCGTGGGCATCGCTCGCCAGCAGGTCCGCTCGCTCGCTCGCGACCAGATCCCAGGCGGCCGCGCGAACCGTCGCGCCCCAGCGACCCGTCAGGCTCGGGGCGACGACCTGAACGAGCGCACCGGCGGAGCGCGCCTGGTCGAGCATTTTTGGGTCGCGGTGGATGACGCGCCACCGCTCAGGGTGCGCAAGAACCGGAAGCAGGTCGTTCGTCATGAGCCGTTCCAGGACGGTGGAGACGAGGTTGGGCAACTCGTCTTCGACGAGCTCGACGATGACCCAACGTTCCGTGACGCTGCGCTGCCGCACCTCGTCGATCGGTTTCGTGGCGGCGAACGCGGCGCTCAACTCGGCCGAAATCTCGAGCCGCAGCGGGATTCCGAGACGCTGCAGCTCCTCCTGCAGTGCAGCACGTGCGTCCGAGACATCGGCGTGCTCGGTCGGGAAGAAACGTGACCAGTGCGGGGTACAGAGGGCGATGTCCACGCCCTGCAAGACAAGGTCGCGCGCGAGGCTCACTGCCTCGTAGACGGTCCTCGGCCCGTCGTCGACTCCAGGTAGCAGGTGGCAGTGCGTATCGATCAAGGCGCGAGCCTCGTCACGGCCCCGCCGCCCCGCTCATGAAGCAGGCGGGTCAGGTCCGCCGGATCGGGCCAGGTCGATTTTCAGCTCAGGACTTGTTGCGCGCGCTGCGGCGCAGCCCGGCGCCCGTGAGCACGAGGGCCGTTCCACCCACGAACAGCAAGCCAAGGTCGAGCCCTGTGAACGGCAGTGTTCCACTCGCTTTCGCGCCGCTCGTCCCACTGCTCGCCTTCGCCCCTGCCCTTCGATGCAGTCGACGTCTTGACGAGCGCCTGTTGTCCCTGGCCGCCGTACGACGTCACGAGCGATCCACCACCTGCGACAGCGACGCTCGAGAGCAGGAGCGCAGCGATCAGCGCCGCTGCCAGTGCATAGACCCTAGTCATCTTCACTCCCCATCACATCCCATGTTCACCCTTGAGGACCCCGTTCCGCACATAACGATATTCGTCATTCCCGAGGCTGTCCAGTTTCAGCTTTGCGAAACTTCAGTGACCGCTCCAGGAAGATCTCGTCGATCTCATCAGAATCGACGGGAAGTCCGCGTCGCACGCGGTCCAGGACGAGGTCGACGAGCTCCTCGCCGGGGTTGAGCTCCTTTGCGCGGGCGGCCTGACGTACCGCACTCGCGCGCCGGCCGCCGTTGCCGTCGATGATCGCCAGCCTGAAGTGCGCGAACCAGTTGGTGGGGTTCCGCCCGATCGCACGGCGGTAGAACTCCCGAGCGCGCGCTGCGTCGCCGGTCTCGCCTGCTATGACCGCCGCGAGGAGGTCCGGCTGGTCGGTGAGCGGGTTGAGTGTGTGTGCATGTTCCAGGCCGTCGATTGCGGCGGCGGGATCGGTGGCGAGCGCCGCCAGCGCGTCGTCCACGTAGCGCTGCGACAACCACGGGAAGGTGAGCGATGCGGCGGCCACGAGCATGGCGACCGCCGCAAGCGCTCCGCCGAGCACGACCCGACGCCGGTCCCGCGAAACCATCTCGAGTGGCTCGGGCTGCTCGGTCGTGCGCGCGGCGAGCGCTAGCGCTGCGAACGCCGGCCCCGAGAGGGCGGGCCGCTCCCAGAACCAGTCGAACGACCCATGGACGAGCCAGTACGCGAAGTAAGCGAGCGCTGCGACCGAACCGACTCTGCTCCAGCCGGCGAGCTGCCTGGTCGCGCGCCAGGCCGCGGCGAGCGCGGCGACGAGGAACGTGGCGAAGAGGAGGGAGCCGACAAGGCCGGTCTGCGACAGGATCTTCAGTGGCAGGCTGTGCGGGTACCGATCGTCCTGCTCGGTTCGCCTTTTCTTCAGGTACTGGGCGCCGAAGTTCTCACTCCCGATACCCACCAGCGGAGACTCCCGGAACTCGATCAGCGCGACCCGCCACAGGTCGTACCGCTTGCTGCCGACGCCGCTGAACAGGTTCGTGTTGCTGCCCTCGAAGCGCTCGTTGGCCTTGAACTGATTCCAGCCGGACTTCGCGTGCCCGACCGGGTCGCCGTAGACGGCAAGAAGCACCGCCGCGCCGGCGACCACGACGGCCACGGAGGCGATTGCAAGCGCTGCACCGATCGCGCGCGTCACGCGTCCGGGTACGTCGGCCCGGCGATCGACGAGCCCCCAGAGCGCCCCGATCGCGAACAGTGCCAGCACCGTCCAGACGATGGGTAGGCGAGCATCCGGCAGCGTCGCGGTGTCGGCGTAGACGTCGAGCAGGGTCGGCGCGGTTAGCGTTGCCGCGACCGCTACAGGCACGAGTCCGATGACGAATCGTGTTCTTCCCGGCACGATCGCGACGACGAGGAGCGTCACCACCGGCAGAGCCAGGAGGGCGGAGCGGCTTTGGCAGAGGAGGAACGTCTCGGCGAAGAGCCCCGCGCAGGCGAGAAAGAGCCCTCGCAGCGCGGCAGGAACCTCGCGGCGCGATGCGAGCAGCACGGCCGGGAACAGCGCGGAAAGACACAGGCTCGCGTTCGCGTTCGCGTAGTCCATCGGCACGGCCAGCCGGTCCCCGATCAGCCAGTGGTTCGGGTCGCCGCCGGACGTCGCCTGCCAGATCTTGAAGGCGACGATCGCGGCGACACCGACCACGTAGCTCCCGAGCAGGGCTCTCGTCGTCCGCGGCGTCCACGGCAGCGCCACGAAGAGGAGGTACACGCACAGATAGAGGAGCGTCCGGTTCGTCCCCTCCCAGGCGTCGCCCCGGACGTCCGCCCAGAGGATGCTGGCGCCGTTCCACGCGGTGAACAGAGCAAACGCGCCGACCGCGACAGCGACGAGCCGGCTGCCGCCGAACGAGATGCCGCGAGTGATCGCGAGGACTGCCAGCAGTGCGAGGAGGAACAACGCGCCTGGGAGCCAGCGACGTTGCTCGAACCCGCCGTCGAGCGGAATCCACACGAGGAAGATCGCGAAGGCGAGCGCGCCGACGATCGCCGAAGCGAGCTCGTCTCGCGTCAGGCCGAGTGCACGGGCCGCCACGATCAGCCTTTCAGTGGGCAAGCCGCCCGGGTGCTCGTGGTCGGGTGGCTAGCGCCGGACAGGGTGCGCACGAGGCCGACGATATCCTCCGGCCGTGCAGGAATGGCAAGGGCGTCGCGTGGTGGTGACGGGCGCCGGCGGGTTCATCGGCTCCCATCTGGCGGAGGCACTCGCGCGCAGCGGCGCGCGCGTGCGTGCGTTCGTGCGTTACAGCTCGCTGGGCGGGCACGGCTACCTCGACGAGGTCGCCGACGACGTTTCGGGCGCGATCGAGGTGTTCGCAGGTGACCTGAAGGACCCTCAGGCTGTGCGCACGCTGGTCGCGGACGCTGAGGTGGTCTTCCACCTGGGTGCTCTGATCGCGATTCCCTATTCGTATGTGAACCCGACCGACTTCGTCCAGACGAATGTCATCGGAACGACGCATCTGCTCAATGCCTGCCGGGACGAGGGCGTCGCGCGCGTGGTCGTGACCTCCACGTCGGAGGTCTACGGGACGGCCCGCTACGCGCCGATCGACATCGGGCACCCGCTCACACCTCAGTCGCCGTACTCGGCCTCGAAGATCGCCTCCGACATGCTGGCGCTCTCGTACCACTACGCGTTCGAATCGCCCGTCGCGGTGCTTCGTCCCTTCAACACGTACGGGCCCAGGCAGTCGCTGCGCGCGGTCGTCCCGACCATCATCTCCCAGGCGCTGACACGTGATCGAATCGAGCTGGGCTCCCTGACCCCGACCCGCGATCTCACCTTCGTGAGCGACACGGTGGCCGGCTTCCTGCGCATTGGGTTCGCGGACGGCGCGGTCGGTCGGGTCATCGCGATCGGGCAGGGGAAGGAGATCACGATCGGTGACCTGGCGCGCAAGATCCTCCAGATCCTCGGGAAGGAGGACACGCCGATCGTCGAGGATCCCGCGCGCGTTCGGCCGGACGCGAGCGAGGTGTATCGGCTCGTGGCCGACATCGAGCCCGCCCGCGAACTTCTCGGCTGGGAACCGCGAGTGTCGCTGGACGACGGCATCCGGCAAACGGCCGACTGGCTGGGAGGACGTGTGGACACGCGTCGATCCAGCCGGCATCAGATCTGACGCTCGCCGCCACCTCAGGGCGTGGCTGTTAGGGGCCGATGAGGGAAGTGTTGACCGCCGTCGTACAGTCGTAGCGATGAGGCACGTGTGGATCGCCGTGGTGCTCGCGACGCTCGCCTGCGCCTGCGCGGCCCTCGATGCACAGGCCGGGAGCAGGCCGACGCTTCCGCCCGAGACGCTGCGCGGGCCGGCCTACGACCTCGAGCAGTACGCGACGCCTTCCCTGGCGACGCCTGCGCAGCTGGTGGCCGCGACGCGCTTCTGGGCGGAGCTGAAGCGGGCCGCCGCGCGCTGGCGTGACCCGCGCGCAGCGGCGCGGGCAGGGTTCAACACGCACCCTGCGCGGCGCCCGCCTGCCCGCGTCGGCTACCTCCACGCTGAACACCGGCGCTACAGCCACGACGGGCGTTTCCTCGACCCGCGGCGACCCGAGACGCTCGTCTACGCCAACGTGCCCGGACGAAAGCTGGTGCTGATCGGCGTCATGTTCAGCATGCCGCGGGGAAAGCACGGCCCGACGCCGGGAGGGCCGATCACCCGCTGGCACTTCCATCGCGTCTGCGCGGACGGTGACCGGCGCGGACTCACGCCGCGACCCGACGGCTCCTGCCCTCCAGGCTCGAGGAGACGTCCGGGGAGCGAGATGATGCACGTCTGGTTCACGGGCGACCTGCGCAGCAGGTTCGCCATTCACGCGCCCGAACCGGAGCTGTGCCGGGCGGGGCTGCTGCCCGCCGCGACCTGCTATCAGCTCCTCTGCGACGTGCCGCAGTAGCGGTGTGGGTGCCCGTGAGGGCACGCGTCCGCTCGTGATGCCGGTGGCCCGGGTGGCCGACCGGCACCACCCGGGCCCGAGGGGGTGAGGTTGATCAGCCGCGCTGAGCGCAGTGCCGCAGCGCGTTCAGGCAGGAGTCGACAAGCCGTTGCAGTGCGTTCTGGTTCCACGCGTTGAAGAAGTCGCCGTGGCCGGAGTAGACGCCGCCGGAGGCGAGCGTGGCCGACGGGCCGCCGAGCGTCGGGTAGCGGTAGATGAGCGAGATCGCCGGAAGCGCGACGGGGTACCTCGATGGGCAGCGGCCACGGTCCGGGTAGGCGACGTGGCTCTTGTGGTTCTCGCTGTCGAGATTCCTGCCGTCCCAGCAGCTCGGGAAGTTGACATGCAGCCGGAGCATGCTGCCGCGCCCGTCGGGACACGAGGGCGGCGTGCTCTGCGGCCGGATTCCGACCTGAGCGCCGCAGTTCCAGAACGTGACGCTCAGCGGCTGCGCCGTCGTCGCGGACGCGTCGCCCGCGATCATCCGGAATCCCGGCGGGAACGCCTGCACCTGGCGCATCGCCTTCCGCCGGTAGTAGATCGTCGAGCCCAGCGGAGCCACTGCCTGCGAGCCGACGTAGAGGGTCGGCATCCAGTAGCCGGCCGTGTCGCCGGGCCGGTTCCGGCACGTCGTCTGGCCGGCGAGGAGGGAGCCCAGCGTGGACGAGGCGTTCGTCGTCCTGTTGCCGACGAAGGAGTGGTCGTGCGAGGCGCCCGGCCGCCCCGGGAAAAGGATCGGATCATCGGGGGCGCGGTGGCTGAAGCCGCACGAGCTGATGAAGTTCACGCCTTGCAGGCGGTGCATCTTGCGCTTGCCGTCACCGTCGCCGGCGAGCGCTCCGGTGACGAGGACGGCCGTTGCGAGCGGCGCGAGGAGAGCGAGGACGAGGACCCGGAGACGCATGCGGTGTGACCTCCCGTGCGACGTTGTCAGACCGGATCGAACCACGCCCGTGTTTGGTTTCCGTGTGCGTTTCGTAAAACCGCGCGCGCCGAGCTACGGGGCTAGCGGCCGCTGAAGGCGGTGCTAGGCCGTCTCGCTGCCGCGGCCGCCGGCAGGCGGTCGCGCTGGCAGGGGCGATTGCGCGTCACGGATCTGCGAAGAAGCGATCCGTGACTGCGCGACAGAGACCTGATGTAGGCTCGCACCCGGTGCGCAGAGGATCGATCGTTCGCATGATCGCGATCGGCGTCGTCGTGGGCGTCCTGGTCTCGCTCGTCGCGGTGCTGATCCAGTGGCTGCCGACGTCGGCCTCGGAGGAGATGGACCGGATCACCTTCGTCTACTGGTTCGCCACCGTCATCTGCATCGGCATCTTCGCGCTCGTCTCCGCCGTGATCGTGTATTCGGTCCGGACCTTTCGCGCGCAGCCCGAGGACGACTCGGATGGGCCGCCGATCCACGGGCATACCGGGCTGGAGATCATCTGGACGATCATCCCTGCCGTTCTCGTCACCGCGATCGCGATCGTGAGCGCGATCGTGCTGGCGCGCAACGGAGAAGCGGGCACCAACCCGCTCCAGGTCAACGTGTTCGCGCAGCAATTCGTCTGGCGGTTCGAGTACCCACAGCACGAGAACCTCCGCACCGGTCGGCTCGTCCTGCCCCTCGGCCGCGGCGTCGAGCTCGACATCCAAGCGGCGGACGTGCTCCATTCGTTCTGGGTGCCGCAGATGGGCCAGAAGCAGGACGCGGTTCCCGGCATCCACACCTCGCTCGTGATCACGCCGAACCGGCTCGGGACCTTTCCGGTCGTCTGCACGGAGCTCTGCGGCCTCGGCCACGCGACGATGCGCACGTCCGTGCGCGTCGTCACGCCGGCAGCGTTCGAGGCCTGGCTGCAGGAACAGCAACCGGGCGCGGGTGGTGGCGCCGCCGGCGGCGGCGGCGGCGGAGAGCAGGGAGCCAGACTCTTCGCCTCCGAGGGCTGCGGCGGGTGCCATACGTTCACACCCGCAGGCACCGACGCCCAGGTCGGGCCCTCCCTCGACGACCTCACCGCAGCAGCTCAGAAAGCCGGCCAGCCGCTGGACGACTACGTCCGCCTATCGATCGTCGAGCCGGATGCGTTCGTCGTTTCCGGGTATCAACCGGGCGTGATGCCCAAGACCTTCGGGGAGTCGCTCTCTGACGAGGAGATCGACGCCTTGGTCGCATATTTGACCGAGGCGAAGAGTTGACGACCGTGACGCAGCACGGGCCGGCCGACGCGGCGCACGGGCACGGCCCCGCGCACGACGAGCGCAACATCTTCATGCGCCCGAACCTGCTGCGGGCCGCATGGGTCGCGGCCGTCTTCTTCTGGGTCGGCATGTACATCGTCGTCGGCGTGCGCTGGCTGGCCGGCTGGGACCCGGTCTACGACTGGACGATCATCGTCCTCGTCGGCGGACTCGTGACCGCCCCGATCGGCTTCCTGCTCGGCCTCGGAGCGTTCGACTACTGGCTCTACTACATCTCCGGCCGTCCCACCGTGCCCGAGGATCACTCCGGGCACGGAGCGTACAGCTGGCGCGATTACTTCCGTGTCAACACTGATCACAAGGTGATCGGCGTCCAGTACGTCGCCACGACGCTCGTCTTCTTCGTCATCGGAGGGCTGCTGGCGATGCTCTTCCGGGCCGAGCTCGCGCAGCCGGGGCTGCAGTTCATGGACTCGCAGACCTTCAACGGCCTGGTCTCGATGCACGCCACGCTGATGATCTTCCTCTTCATCATCCCGGCGTTCGCCGGGCTCGCGAACTTCGTCGTGCCGCTGATGCTCGGGGCCCCGGACATGGCATTCCCGCGTCTGAACGCGCTCTCGTACTGGCTGCTGCCGATCGCAGGGATGATGTTCCTGGCGAGCTTTCTGGCGCCGGGCGGCGCATTTGCGGCCGGCTGGACCGGCTACGCCCCTCTTTCCAGCGACTCGCCGGTCGGGAGCATGTTCTTCAACATGGGCGTCCAGTGGGCGGGCGCGTCGTCGATCCTGACCGCCCTGAACTTCCTCGTCACGATCATCACCATGCGCGCCCCCGGGATGACGTTCTGGCGCATGCCGTTGCTCGTCTGGGCGAACTTCACCACCTCGCTGCTGGTCGTGATCGCAACGCCGTTCATCGCCGGCTCACAGTTCTTCGTCATGTTCGACCGGGTCATGCACACGAGCTTCTTCGTCCCGGACAACGGCGGCTACGTGATCGGCTACCAGCACATCTTCTGGTTCTACAGCCACCCGGCCGTCTACATCATGATGTTGCCAGGCTTCGGAATCGTCTCCGAGGTGATCGCGACGATGAGCCGCAAGCCGATCTTCGGCTACCGCCTGATGGCACTCTCGCTGATGGGCATCCTCGTGCTCGGCTTCTCGGTGTGGGCGCACCACATGTTCGTGGCCGGCATGGCCGATTGGCTCCGCGTGCCGATGATGGTCACGACCCTGCTGATCGCCGTGCCGACCGGGATCAAGGTCTTCTCCTGGCTGGCGACGCTCTGGGAGGGAAAGATCCGCCTGAACACGCCCATGCTCTGGGCGCTCGGGTTCGTCTCGATGTTCGTCATCGGCGGTCTCTCCGGCATCTACCTCGGCTCGGTCCCGATCGATATCCACGCCTCGGACACCTATTTCATCGTCGCCCACATCCACTATGTGCTCTTTGGGGGCTCCGTCTTCACGATCTTCGCCGGCATCTACTACTGGTTCCCGAAGATGACCGGCCGGATGTACAACGAGCGGCTCGGCAAGGCGCATTTCTGGCTCACGTTCGTCAGCTTCAACGTGACCTTCTTCCCGATGCACTGGGTCGGTCTGCGCGGGATGCCCCGCCGCGTCTTCGACTACTCGGAGGAGTTCGGCAACCTCAACCTCGTCATCACGGTCGCCTCGTTCGTGCTCGGGGCTTCGGTCGTCATCTTTCTCTACAACATGATCACGAGCTGGGCGCGCGGACCCATCGCCGGCTCCAATCCGTGGGGCGCGATGACGCTCGAGTGGCAGGTCACCTCACCGCCGCCGGTGTTCAACTTCGACGAGATCCCCCAGGTCGTCGGCGGTCCCTACGAGTACGGTGTGCCCGGCGCCCGGCACGCGGTGCTCACAGGCGGCGCGCCGCAGGAGGTAAAGGCGTGACTGACGAGGCGCGCGTCCTTGTGGTCGCGAACGAGACACTTGTCGGGCAAGAGCTCGTCGACGCGGTCAAGAGCCGGGCCGAGCGCGGACCGATCCGAGTCGCCGTCGTCGCGCCCGTGAACGAGCCGAGCGCCGGCTACGTCGTCTACGAGGACTCGCGGCGGCCGCCGCGGGTCGAAGGCTCGAGCGTACCCTCGAGGCGCTGCGGGCGGCGGGGATCCCTGCGCACGGGCATGTCGTCGACGGCGATCCGCTCTCGGCCGTGAAGGACATCGTGGCCCAGGAGCAGTACGACGAGTTGATCGTCTCGACGCATCCGGAGACGAAGTCGGGCTGGCTGCGCCGCGACCTGGTCGAGGAGATTCGTCGCGTCGCGGCACCGCTTCCGGTCGAGCACGTGGTCTCGACCGGGGCCGCCCAGTCCGGTGCGAACGTCCTCGTCGTCGCCAACGAGACGGTCCTCGGTGAGCCGCTGCTCGAGCGGATTCGTCAGCGCGCCCGTGAGGGCAGCGCAAGCTTCCTGATCGTCTCCCCGCAGAGCGACCCGAAGCGAAGCGAGCATCCCGAGGCCGAGCGACGCCTGCGCCATGCGCTCGCGACCCTCCGCTCCGAGGGGATCGACGCGCACGGGCAAGTTGCGCATCCCGATCCGTACACCGCGGCAATGGAGTCGATCCGGGACGAACGGACGGACGAGATCATCGTCTCCACGTTCCCGGGCGAGCGCTCTGGCTGGCTCCGCCGTGACCTCGTCGGGCGGCTCCGCGACGACAGCGGGCTGCCGGTCGAGCACGTCGTCGTCGATCCCGTCGCAGGTTGGGGTTCCGTCATGACCAGCCACGTCGACGCTGCCGCGCACACCCACCACGGGCCGCCGATCGCCAACCAGAGCTCGCGCATCGACGCGCCGACGCTCGGCATGTTTCTCTTCATCGCCTCAGAGGCGATGCTCTTCGGCTCGTTCTTCGCCGTCTACTTCTTCGACCGTGTGGTCAACCCCGACGCGGGCGCCTGGCCGCCGCCGCCGTACGAGTTCCCCGTCTTCGTCGCGGGGGTCAACACGGCAATCCTCGTCACCTCCAGTTTCACGATGCACTGGGCGGTGCAGTCGATCCGGAGAGGGAACCGCGCCGGCCTAAAGGCCGGGCTCGTCCTGACGATCCTGCTCGGGCTCGCGTTCCTGCTCACCCAGATGCTCGAGTACGCCCACGTCGGGTTCAACACCTCCGACGGCGCGTTCGCCTCTGTCTTCTTCGGGCTCACCGGCCTGCACGGCGCCCACGTCTTCGTCGGCCTGTCGTTACTGACGATGTCGGCGGTGCGCGCCTTCCGCGGCCACTTCTCGCCGGAGCACTACCACGGTGTCGAGATTCCCGGGATCTACTGGCATTTCGTCGACATCATGTGGATCGTCGTCTACACGGCTATCTACCTGCTCTAGGCGGCGCGACGATGCGAAACCCCTTCAGGTCGGAAGCGGAGGCGTTTCGGCTCGTGTGGCTGTCGCTCGTCTACTTCGGGCTGATCGTCGTCGCGGCGGCGATCGCCGCCTGGCTTGGCCTCGTCGTCTTCCTCGTCCTCACGGGCGATCGCCGCCTGGCTGATCCGCGGCGGCCGCCGCGAGCCGCCCGAGCGCGTGCACGTCGAGCGCGGGCGGAGCCGAGGGCGAGCGGCGCATACTCGTCATCGCCAACGAGACCGTTGGCGGCGAGGAGCTTCGCGAGCTGCTTCGGAAGCTGAGCGAAGGCGTCCGCGAGGAGATCCTGGTCGTCTGCCCCGCGCTCAACTCGCGGCTGCGCCACTGGGCCTCCGACGAGGACCCGGCTCGCGCGGCCGCACAAGGACGGCTCCACGCCAGCATCGCCAGGCTCGCCGAGGCGGGCATCGACGCGCGCGGCGAGATCGGTGACGCCGATCCGCTGCAGGCGATGGAGGACACGCTGCGTACGTTCGGGGCCGACGAGATCGTCATCTCCACCCACCCGCCCGGTCGCTCGCACTGGCTGGAGCAGGGGATCGTCGAAGGTGCCCGCGAGCGCTTCGACGTGCCTGTGAGCCACGTGGTCGTGGATCTCGAGGCGCAGGCGGATAGATCCGGGCGACCGGGTCTGTCCCTACGAGCGCTCGTCGGGGCCGACCCTCCGGGATCGACCCCGCCGGCTACTTGCCGGCGACGCTGGAGACGTACTTCGCGACCGCCGCGATCTGGGCGGTCGTGAGCTGGCCCTTGAAGGAGGGCATCGCGCCGCGGCCGTTCGTAACGCGCTGGACGACGAGTGCCTGCGAAGGCTTGGCGGTATCGAGGTTCGGGCCGACCGTGCCAGTCGAGCCCGCGTCCGCCAGCGTGTGGCAGGTGCTGCAGCCGGCGCTGGCGAAGATCGCCTTGCCGTCGTTTCCACCGGCTCCAGGCTTGGCGCCGCCCGGCTTCTCCTCGGTGACTCCGGCGACGCTGGCGACGTAGGCGGCGATGGCGTCGGCAGCCTCGTCCTGATCCTCCACGCATCCCTTCTGCGTGTCACCGCTGCACTCAGGCAGCGTCTTGTCGATGCCGGGCATCCCCGGCACGCCCGTCGAGGTGACTTCGATCGGATACTGGATCTGGTCGCGCACGACCTGGCGTACCGTGCCTTCGGTCATCCCGTCGAGGTGCGCCTGGCGGAACGCGTCGTCGAGATTCGGGCCGATTACGCCCTTGGTCCCGGCGGCGGCAAGGGTGTGGCATTGCCCGCACTGCGAGACGAAGAGCTTCTCTCCGCGTGCCTTGTCGGCTGACCCCTCCGTGTAGCCGACGCCGCCGCACCCCGCTGCGAGGAGGACGCAGGCGACGAGCGCCGCCGTGAGGGCTGCGGGTCCCCGATGACGCACCAAGGGCGAGTCTAACCCGACCCGGCGGCGCCTGACCCTGTGAGTTGCTTCAGTTGCTGGCGGACGATCGAGGCGTTGGGGTCGTCCGGCGCCAGGCGAAGGAAAGCCGTGTACGCGGCGATTGCGGTCACTCGGTCACCGGCCTGCTCGGCGGCTTGGGCGAGCTCGAGCTGGACGTTCGGATCCTTCGGCGCGACGGCCACGAGCTGGCGATAGGTGCTGACGGCGTCGGCGTATGCGGCCTGTGCGTCGGCGAGGGCCGCCTGCACCGATTCGCTCGAGCGCGACTGGATCGCCTGCGCGATCGGGTCGGTGACAAGCGGTCGGCCGTCGGCAGCGGTCGGAGCCAGGATCGTGTCGGCACCTCCGGCGGCAAAGCTGGCCCGGTACTGCTCGAGCTGCGCCTTCTCCTGCTTCGTCCGCGCCTGGGCCAGGTAGAGCCCGCCCAGCTCGCGCAGCCCGTCGGCGTCCTTGGGCTTCAGGTCGGCGTAGCGGGAGAGCGCCACGATCGCTTCGTCCGTGTCGCCCTCGGTCTGCAGGGCCGTCGAGAGCTCTCGCCAGGCCTCGGCGTCCTTCGGGTTCTTCTCCGTCGCCTTGCGGGCCTCGGAGACCGAGGGCGTGTCGCCGCCGCCTCCTCCGCTGCCGCGGAAGACGTCGCCGAGCCCCGTGCCGCCGGCGCCGATGCCGAAGAGGACGAAGCCGAACCCGAAGACCAGCGCAAGGAAGACGAACATCCATTTCGCGTGACGGCGGAGCCGCGCGAAGAACAGGGCGTCTTCCCAGGAGTCGCCGCTGGCTCGACCGGCGCTGCGCGGTACCGCAGCATGCGGCTCTCGCGCGTTTCGCGCTGCGTCTGTCAGCTCGCGCCATTCACTCCGTCCTTTCCGGTATCGGTCCTCGCCGGATACGAGAGTAGCCGTCACGCGCTCTGGTGACCCGCCCAGAACTGCGGCGACGGCTGCGTCCTCGACGGGGAGGAACGGAGACCCGGCGAGAGCAAGGACGACGAGATCTGCCTGCTTCCCCGGTACGAGCGATCCGATCTCGGTATCCAGGCCGAGGGCCCTGGCACCGCCGAGCGTCGCCAGTTCGAGTGCCTCGGCCGCGCCGAGCGCCTCCGGACGCCGCTCGCGAGCTCGTGCGGCGAAGACCGCTGCACGAAGCTCCTCGAACATGTCGAACGAAGGCGTCGATGCCGGGCTGTCGGTCGCGATCGCGACGCGCAGCCCGGCTGCTACAGCTCCCCCAGCGGGGCCACGCCACAGCCGAGCAGGGCGTTCGACCGTGGGCAATGCGCTACGGCAACGTCGTGCCCGGCGAGGAGCGCATCTCGTCGGGCCGGACCTGGACGCAATGTGCTGCGAGAACCCCCGGGCCGAGCACGCCGGCGTCGGCGAGCGCCTCGATTGCGCTGCGCTCGTAGGGCTCGACGAGGAGTTCGGAGAACGAGGCCCACGGCCCTCCGGCGCCGGCGAGGTACTCCACCTCGGCCTCGCTCTCCGAGAGGTGCGTAGCGAGCGGCAGGCCGAGCTGGGCGCAGGCGCGATACAGCTCGATTCCGCATGTGTATGGCGCGTGTGGCGACACGCCCAGCTGCACCCGGTCGGAGAACGAGTCCGCGACCTGCACGCGGTTCGTTTCGAAGCGCTCGAGCCCGGCGGCGTCACGCCCGAATACCTCGAGGTAGACGATCGCCCGCAGGCCCAGCTCCGCGCACGCAACTGCCGCAGCGCCGGAGAACGAGCAGTCTCCGACCGTGGTGATGCCGGATTGGAGGCAGGCCGCCGCCCCCGCGCGGGCCATCGCTTCCATCGCTTCGCGATCGAGCTTGCTCTTGCGCGCGACGTGGATGCCGATCCACGGCGCGAACGGCAGCCCGTCGCCGAAGCCGGCATAGGCGGCGTACTCGAGGTGGGAGTGGGCATTCACGAAGCCCGGCAGGATCACGGAGTCCGGAAAGCGCTCGCCCTCGCCCAGTTCTGCCGCGGGGCCGACGGCGGCGATCCGACCGTCGTCGGAGATCGCGACCGCGCCGTCCTCGAGCGGGGTCCTCGACAGGGACGACCCAGTCCGCCGAGACGACTCTCACGTCTCCAGCGGCTCGCGGTAGGTCCGCTCCCAACGGCGCTCCATCAGCACCGACAACCAGATCGAGGGCTCGAAGAGGATGAGGAGGGGGAGGGCCTCGAACGCGAGCGAGACGGGGTCGACCGTCGGAAGCAGGATCGCAAAGGCGACCATCGCGACGATCCGATCCGGCGATTCCGGCGTAGCATCGCTGAGCTGAGGACGCCGAGGCGGACGAACGCGAGAATGAAGATCGGCATCTCGAACGCCAGCCCGGAGGCGAGCAGCATCAGCGAGGACGAACGAGAGGTAGTAGCTCGCGCGGATCTGCTCGCCGTAGAGCGCGGTCGTAGCCGCCAGGAAATCGAGCGCGGCGGGCAGGATGACGAAGTGCGAAGAGGACGCCGATGGCGAACAGGCCCGTCCAGAACGACGTACGCGGCGATGATTCGCTGCGTCGCCTCGTCGAGCGCCGGCGCGAGGAACGCCCAGGTCTGCCAGAGCAACACCGGGAGGGCGATCGCGAGCGCCGCGTAGAAGCTGACCTTGATCCCCGTGAGGAACGGCTCGGTGACGCTGAGGGTGACGAGCGGCGTACCCGCCGGAAGCAGATCCTTGAGCCACTCGATCAGGTGCTCGTGGAACGCGTAGGCGATCGCGAACGCCGGGCACGAGCGCCACCAGGACGATGACGAGCCGCGTGCGTAGCTCGCCCAGATGCTCGACGAGGGTCGCCTCCTCGCCATGGCTCAGACGGCGCGGCAGCAGCCGGCGCGGCATCTACTTGCCGCGCAGCGTCTTCTTCCTGATTTCGGGGGAGAAAACCGTGTTTGGTTGTGTTTATTTCCGGGGAGAGAGGAGGAAAACCCTAAGGGGCCGTTGGGCCCTGGTGTCCGCTGCCGCGGCCGCTGGGGCACGGTCACCCCAAGCCCCTAGTGGACGGCGTCGCGCTCGCGCGCTTGCGCGTCAGCAGGGTCGGTCTCCGCCGGCGGCAGCTCTGCCGAGAACTCCTTGGGCTCGGGCTCGTCCTTGCCCGCGATCGAGTCCTTGAACTCGCGCATCCCCTTGCCGAGGGGTGCGCCCATCTCCGGCAGCCGCTTCGGGCCGAACACGAGGAGCAGCACGAGCAGCAGAATCAGGACTTCCCGGATGCCGATGCCGAAGGGCACGGATATGACGATACCACCGCGGTAGCCGCCTCCGGGCCGCCGCCGAGTTGCGCGGCAAGAGGCCGCGATGGAAACAACTCCGGCAGCGGCCGCGAAGCGGACGCCTTCAGGGGTTTTGCGCGTCGCGGATCCGCGCGAGCGGATTCGCGACTTGCGCGGCAAGAGACATGCTCCGGCTACCATGGCTGCAGGCGTCGCATCCGGCGCCTGAAGGCCTCTTTCTGCAAGGAAGCCCGTTCTGATGGCACTGCTCGAGATCAACAACCTGCACGTCGCGCTCGAAGACGGCACCGAGATCGTCAAGGGTGTCGACCTCGCCTGGACCTGAACCAGAAGCACGCGATCATGGGCCCGAACGGCTCGGGCAAGTCGACCTCGCCTATGCGCTGATGGGTCACCCGGCCTACGAGATCACCGAGGGCGAGATCCTGCTCGACGGCGACGATGTCGTCGACCTCGAGGCGGACGAGCGCGCGCAGCGCGGCCTGTTCCTCGCTTTCCATACCCGCACGCGATCCCGGGCGTGACGGTGACGAGCTTCCTGCGCAGCGCGATCAACGCGCTTCGGAAGGCGCGCGCCGGCGGCGAGGACGACCCGGTCCCGATCCCCGAGTTCCGCACCGAGCTGCTCGCGGCGATGGAGCGGCTGACGTCCCCCGCGAGCTGGCCTCGCGGTACTGACGACTGGTTCCGCGGCGAGAGAAGCGGGTCGAGATCCTGCAGATGGCGCTCCTGAAGCCGCGCATCGCGATCCTCGACGAGACCGATTCGGGCTCGACATCGACGCTCTGCGCATCGTCGCCGGGCGGCATCAACGACCTGGTCAGCCCCGAGATGGGCGTGATCGTGATCACGCACTACCAGCGAATCCTCAACTACGTGAAGCCCGACTTCGTGCACGTGTTCGTCGACGGGCGTATCGTGGCAGAGGGCGGGCCCGAGCTCGCCGAGCAGCTCGAGGCCGAGGGATACGACCCGTTCATCCCCGCCGGCGTGGGAGGTGAGAGCACGTGAGCCAGAGCGAGACCGACATCATCCGCGACATCCGCTCGGACTACGAGCACGGCTTCTCCGTCAAGGAGGACTACTTCTTCAAGTCGGGGCGGGGTCTCTCGCACGAGCTCGTCGAGGCGATCTCCGAGCACAAGTCGGAACCCGACTGGATGCGGAAGTTCCGGCACAAGAGCCTGGACTACTTCCTCGCCCGGCCGATGCCCTCGTGGGGCGCCGACCTCTCCGGCATCGACTTCGAGAACATCTACTACTACATCCGCCCGACCGAGAAGCAGGCCGACAAATGGGAGGACCTGCCGGCCGAGATCCTCGACACCTGGGATCGGCTCGGCATCCCCGAGGCCGAGAAGAAGTACCTGGCGGGCGTCGGCGCGCAGTACGAGTCCGAGGTCGTCTACCACAAGCTCCAGGAGGACCTGGAGCGCCAGGGCGTGATCTTCCTCGACATGGACTCCGGCCTGCGCGAGCACGAGGAGCTCGTCAAGCAGTACTTCGGCACGATCATCCCGCAGAACGACAACAAGTTCGCGGCGCTCAACTCGGCCGTCTGGTCGGGCGGCTCGTTCATCTACGTGCCGCCGGGCGTGCGCATCGAGATGCCGCTGCAGGCCTACTTCCGCATCAACGCCGAGAACATGGGCCAGTTCGAGCGGACGATGATCATCGTCGACGAGGGCGCGTACGTGCACTACGTCGAAGGCTGCACCGCGCCGATCTACTCGTCCGACTCGCTGCACTCGGCGGTCGTCGAGATCATCGTCAAGAAGGATGCTCGCGCCCGCTACACCACGATCCAGAACTGGTCGAACAATGTCTACAACCTCGTCACCAAGCGCGCGGTCGCCTACGAGGGCGCGACGATGGAGTGGGTCGACGGGAACCTCGGCTCGAAGGTGACGATGAAGTACCCGGCCATCTGGCTGATGGGCGAGCACGCCCACGGCGAAGTGCTCTCGATCGCGTTCGCGGGCAAGGGCCAGCATCAGGACGCGGGCGGCAAGGTCGTCCACGTCGCGCCGCACACGACCTCGGTGATCACCTCCAAGTCGATCTCCAAGAACGGCGGCCGGGCCGGCTACCGCGGGCTGCTCGAGGTGGCGAAGGGCGCGGTCGGCTCGAAGTCGAAGGTGGTCTGCGACGCGCTGATTCTCGACGAGGAGTCGCGCTCCGACACCTACCCCTACATCCAGGTGGACGAGAACGACGTCGACCTCGGCCACGAAGCGACGGTGTCCAAGATCGGCGAGGAGCAGCTCTTCTACCTGATGAGCCGCGGCCTCTCCGAGGCAGAGGCGAGCGCGATGATCGTTTCCGGCTTCGTGGAGCCGATCACGAAGGAGCTGCCGCTCGAGTACGCCGTCGAGATGAACCGGCTGATCCAGCTGCAGATGGAAGGTTCCGTCGGTTGATCGAAGTCGAGCGGACGGACTTCGTCAACGTCGTCACGCAGGACATCCTGCTTCACCGCCGCTACGTCGATCCGCGACGACTGATGCACGTCGAACGCGTCGATTTCGTCGATATCCCCGCGCGGGACGTGGATCGTTCGATCGCCTTCTACCGCGACGTCCTCGAGCTGCCGCAGAACCCGCGGGTCCCGACGGAGTTCGAGGCCGGCAACGTGACGCTTGCCATCTGGCGGCCCGAGGCTCAGGGCTCGAGTTCAGGTCGAACGGCGAGGGTCGGTATCGCGTTGCGCGTCGCCGACGTGGCGGCAGCGCGGGCGGAGCTCGAGGCCAAGGGCGTCGACTTCATCGGTGAGAGGGACTCCGGGGTCTGCAAGATGGCCTTCTTCAGCGATCCCGACGGCAACTCGCTGATCCTGCACCGGAGGTACGCGCCGTGAACCGACCCGAACTGCTCGAGCGCTACCGGTCGCTGCCGCTGCCGACGACGAAGGACGAGCACTGGCGCTTCACAGACCTCCGCGGCTTCGACCCGGACGGGTGGACCGCGGCAGGCGCGCAGGAGGGCGAGGCCAGCCTCGCCCCAACAGCCGCCGATTCCATGCTCCACCTGGAGGTCTCCGGGCTCGCGCGCGTCGGTGAGGCCGGCATCGAGATCGAGCGCGCGCCTGACGGTGTGCGCTTCGAGGCACTCACGCAGGACCACCCGCTGCTGCATTCGCTGGTCGGCTGGGACGAGAAGTTCGCGGCGCACAATGCGGCCCTCTGGCAACACGGCTTGCTGGTGCACGTTTCGAAAGGCGTCGTGCTCGAGCAGCCGCTGTACGTACGGATCGCGAACGCGGTCGAGGGCGGTTCGCTCTTCTGGCGCCTGCTGGTCGTCGCCGAGCCGGAGAGCCACTTCAGCGTGATCGAGGAGTACGTGTCGAGAGCTCCGGATCTGTCCGGGTACTCAAACGCGGCCGTCGAGATCGTCGTCCAGCAGGCAGCGAAGGTCGAGTACGTCTCGATCCAGAACCTCTCCCGCTCGACCTGGCACTTCGCCTCGCACCACGCCCGCGTCGAGCGCGACGCCGAGCTCGACTGGGTGACTGGCCGGCCTCGGCTCCGCGCGCGGCAAGGTGCGGATCCAGAACGACCTCGCCGGCCCCGGAGCGACCTCGCGCGTCACGGGCGCCTACTTCGCCGACGGTACGCAGCACCTCGACTACGACACCTTCCAGGAGCACATCGCGCCCGACACGACCTCCGACTTCGCATTCAAGGGCGCGCTCCGCGACACCGCCCGCGCCGTCTGGCGCGGGATGATCAGGGTCGAGGAAGGCGCGCAGAAGACGAACGCCTACCAGGAGAACAGGAACCTGCTCCTCTCGAAGACGGCGCACGCGGACTCGATCCCGGGCCTCGAGATCCTTGCCAACGACGTGCGCTGCACGCACGGCGCAACCCTCGGCCAGGTCGACCGCGAGCAGCTCTTCTACCTGATGGCGCGCGGGCTTCCCCGCGCCGAGGCGGAGCGGCTGATCGTGCGCGGCTTCTTCCAGGACGTGCTCGACCGCGTCGAGCTCGAGCCGGTGCGCACGGCCCTCGGTGACGCCCTCGAGGCGCGCATCCCGCAGGCGTAGCCTGCATGCGGCACAATCTGCCGATGGAGGCAGTCGACCGCCCCCGTCTACGAGGCGTCTTCCACTTCTACGCGTTCTTCGTCGCGCTGGTCGCCGGGACTGCGCTGGTCGTGCTCGCGGACGGAATGCGGGAGCGTTTCGCCGCCTGGGTCTACGCGGCGGCGCTGGCCGCGATGTTCGGTGCCAGCGCGCTCTACCACCGCTTCCCTTGGCGGAGCGCAGCCCGGCGCGTGTGGGCCAGGCGGGTCGACCACGCCATGATCTTCGTCTTCATCGCCGGCACGTACACGCCGTTCGCGCTGCTCGCCTTCTCCGGGCGGCTGTCTGCGGCGGTGCTCGTCGCGGTCTGGGCCGGGGCGGTGCTCGGGCTCGTCCTCAACCTGGTCTGGATCGACGCGCCGCGCTGGATCTCGGCGGTCGCCTACCTCGCGGTCGGCTGGGTCGGGGTGATCATGATCCCGCAGCTGTTCGCCGCGGGGATCGCTCCGGGCGTCCTGGTCGCCGTCGGCGGTCTCCTGTACACGCTCGGCGCGCTCGCCTACGCGACCACGTGGCCGAACCCGTTCCCGGCCTGGTTCGGCTTCCACGAGGTCTTCCACCTCCTCGTGATCGCAGCCGCGCTGACGCAGTTCGTCGCCGTCTCGCTCGTCGTCCTCTGACGTCAGACACTCGTAAGGACGTGTAACCGGCGGAGAACGCCGAGTCGCTACGCTCGAGGCATGAACACACGAATGCAGTTGACCGATGCGGAATGGCGCGAGCGCCTGACACCGCAGCAGTACGAGATCCTGCGCCGGAAGGGCACGGAGCGGGCGTTCACCGGCTCCTACTGGGACGAGCACGCGCCCGGCGTCTACCGCTGCGCCGGTTGCGGCACCGAGCTCTTCCGCTCGGAGGCGAAGTTCGACTCGGGCACCGGCTGGCCGAGCTTCGTCGAGCCCACCTCGCTCGACAGCGTCGTCACCGAGACCGACACGAGCTACGGGATGGCGCGAACCGAGGTCATGTGCGCGACGTGTGGGGGGCACCTCGGCCACGTCTTTCCGGATGGCCCTGGACCGACAGGGCTGCGCTACTGCATCAACTCCTGCGCGCTCGACCTCGACCAGGCCGGCTCGTAGCCGACTCGGCGTCCTACCGCCGGACGAGGGGTTTGTAGCGGATCCGGTGCGGCTCGAGCGCCTCGGGGCCCCGCGTCTCGCGCACCCAGTCGGCGTACTCCTGCCAGGAACCCTCGAACCAGGTCGCCTGCGAATCACCCTCGAAGGCGAGGATGTGGGTCGCGACGCGGTCGAGGAACCAGCGGTCGTGCGAGACGACGACCGCGCACCCCGCGAAGCCGAGCAGCGCCTCCTCGAGCGCACGCAGCGTGTCGACGTCGAGGTCGTTCGTCGGCTCGTCGAGGAGGAGCACGTTGCCGCCGGAGCGCAACAGCTTCGCCAGGTGCAGCCGGTTCCGCTCGCCGCCTGACAGATCCTTCGTCCGCTTCTGCTGGTCGGCGCCCTTGAACCCGAACCAGGAGACGTATTGGCGCGAGTTGACCTCGCGCGTGCCCAACTCGATCGTGTCGTGGCCGCCCGAGATCTCCTTCCAGACGCTCGCTCTCCGGGTCGAGGCCGGCCCGGGCCTGGTCGACGTACGCCAGCTCGACCGACTCGCCGACGCGGAGCTCGCCCGCCGTCCGGCTCCTCCTCGCCGACGATCAGACGCAGCAGCGTCGTCTTGCCCGCGCCGTTCGGGCCGACGACGCCGACGATGCCGCCGGGCGGCAGCGAGAAGGTCAGCCCCTCGAAGAGCAGGCGGTCGCCGTATCCCTTGGCACCTCCGCGGGCCTCGACGACCGTATCGCCGAGCCGCGGCCCGGCCGGAATGTGGATCTCGACTCGATCGAGCCTGACATCCCGCTCCTCGGCGAGCAGGCGCTCGTAGGCGCCCAGGCGGGCTTTCGACTTCGCGTGCCGCGCCCTCGGGCTGGAGCGCACCCACTCGAGCTCACGCGCGAGCGTCCGCCGCCGCGCCGACTCCTGCTTCTCCTCCGCCGCCGAGGCGCACCTGCTTCTGCTCGAGCCAGGACGAGTAGTTGCCGTGGAAGGGAATCCCGCGGCCGCGGTCGAGCTCGAGGATCCAGCCTGCGACGTTGTCGAGGAAGTAACGGTCATGCGTCACCGCCACGACCGTGCCGGCGTACTCGGCGAGGAACCGCTCGAGCCAGGCGACCGACTCCGCGTCGAGATGGTTCGTCGGCTCGTCCAGCAGGAGCAGGTCGGGCGAGCGGAGGAGGAGGCGGCAGAGTGCGACGCGCCGCCGTTCGCCGCCCGACAGCGTGGTCACGTCGCGGTCGCCGTCGGGCAGACGCAGCGCGTCCATCGCCCGGTCGAGCGTGGCGTCCAGCGTCCACAGATCCTTGCGGTCGATCTCGTCCTGGACGAGCGTCTGCTCGGCGAGCAGGGCATCGAAGTCCGCGTCTGGCTCGGCGAAGCCGGCAGCGATTGCGTTGAAGCGGTCGAGCAGCTCGCGCAGCGGGCGGACGCCGTCCTCGACGTTTTCACGCACGTCCTTGTCGGGATCGAGCTCCGGCTCCTGCTCCAGGAGGCCGACCGTCGCGCCTGGCGCGAGTTGCGCCACGCCCGAGGAGGGCTCATCGCGACCGGACATGATCCGAAGCAGCGTCGACTTGCCGGCGCCGTTCGGGCCGAGCACCCCGATCTTCGCTCCGGGCAGGAAGTTCAGCGAGATGTTCGCCAGCACCTGCCGTCCGGGCCGTAGAACTTGTCGGCCCGGAACATCGTGTAGACGTAGTCGCTCACGGGCGGCCACGATACCCTGGGCCGGGGAAGGCCTCGATGTGAAACTGCGCCGCTAGCTACATGGACTGCTGTGCCGGTAGCGCGTCCTGCGCCGAGTTCTTCGGCGATCGTGTCGCGCGGCGGGCGCTCAAGCGCTATCGGAAGAAGGGGCTCGACTCCGACGCCGGACACATGGTCGCCTGGGCCTCCGCCGGCGGTTTGGCCGGTGCCACCGTGCTCGAGGTCGGCGGCGGGATCGGCGCCGTTGCTGCGGCGCTGCTCGAGCGTGGAGCGGAGCGCGCGGTCAACCTCGAAGTCGTGCCCGCGCTGGGCGTCCTGCTGCGAGAGAGCTCGCGGCCGAGGCCGGGATCGAGGGACGGAGCGAGTTTCGCGTCGGCGACCTGCTGGAGCATTCCGACGCAGCGGAGCCGGCCGATGTCGTCGTCCTCCAGCGGGTGGTCTGCTGCAACCCCGAAGGCGTGCGCCTGGCAGGCCTCGCCGCCGCGCTCGCGCGCCGCAGGCTCGTTCTCAGCTACCCACGTGACGCGCTCTGGACGAGGTTGTTCGTGCGCGTTGCCAACGGCGTCGAACGGCTGCGGCGCCACTCGTTTCGGGCGTTCGTCCACCCTCCGGAGGCGATTCTCGCGGCTGCCGTGCAGCAGGGGCTGGTCCTGGAGCACCGCGAACAGCGCTTTGTGTGGGAAGTCGCATCGCTCCGCCGCACGTAGCTTGCTGTGGGGAGCGGCCGTCCACAGCCGCGACTGCGCAGCTTATAGAGGCTTGCTGTGGAGGAGCGCCAGCGGCCGCGAAGCGGCCGCCTTAGGGGTTTGCGCGTCGAGGATCCAGCGCAAGCGGATCCGCGACTGCGCAGCTAGTTAATAATCTTCGGGCATGGCCGAAATCGGGCTCTTCCCGCTCGGAATCGTCCTGCTTCCGACCGAGCAGGTCCCGCTCCACATCTTCGAGGACCGGTACAAGGAGCTGATCGGCGAGTGCCTGGAGGAGGAGCGCGAGTTCGGGCTCGTGTACGCCGACGACGACGGCCTGCGCCAGGTGGGAACGCTTGCGGCGGTGACCGAAGTGCTGGAGCGCTTCGACGACGGTCGGCTGAACGTCGTCGTGGAAGGCGGGGATCGGTTCCGGCTCGTCGAGCTGACCACCGGCCGCAGCTTCGACACGGCCGAGGTCGAGCCGCTGTTGGACGACCCTGACGGCGCCAGCGAGCGGGACGTCGAGCGGGCCCTGGCGCTCTTCCACCGGCTCGTCGAGTTGACCGGGACGGAGGTCGAGGAGCCCGATCCCGCGGATCGATGCCCGGCGCACGCCGTACTTCTCAAGATCGTTGTAGGTGCACCTCGAGCGCGCCGGTCACACAGGCTCGCATGGGCGGCGTGCTCGATCATGAGATGGTCGAGCACCTTGGCGATCTGCCCCGGTCATGCAGCGCCAGGCGAAGCTCTGCATCAATCGCGGCAACTGCCACAGCCATGGCTAGCGGCTCGGCCGGATCGACACCCTCGGCCAGGAGGATGCGCGCGCCGTCGGTAAGCGGGTCACGGACACAGTCGGAGAGTAGCCGGCCGGCAACCGTGATCTCGTAGCTCTCTTCGCCACGGATAATCAGGGGACGGCGCTTGCAGGTGATGATCATTGTTCCGTGGTTCCACCGGGTCACACCGACGCCGGTCGCCCACGCCGATGCCTTTGCGGGTTCGGTCGACGCATCCGCGACATGATCCACTCGGAGGCCGTGGGGATGTGGATCAGAACGCGATTGCCGACGCGCGTGAACGGAAGCCCATCCGGCTCAGTCATCCAGCGCCGCACAGTACGTGGATGCCGGTTGAACTGACGCGCGAACGGCTCAAGGTCCGCGAAGTCCGCGAGAAGGTTTTCAATAGCGTTTGACATGGCTGGACGGTCGCTTTGTTACAGTGACGATGCAGGTCAATTTACCCGCACAAGGGCACTGCTAAAAGTTGCAACCGAGGCTCAATAAGTAGCCCCTTATTGACCCGAGTTTTGCAATCGACCTGCGCCGCCGCCTTCGTGCATTCGTCGACGACCTCGTCCCACCATGCGGGTTTGCGGCTTTGCAGTGCTCGCTTGACGGTGCTTTCGCTTGTGCCGAACCGCCTCGCGACACTTTTAATGGCCTCTTTTCGGATCCCCTGCTTTATCTTCTTTCCTCGTCTAGTGTGATAGTAGCGCTCAAGAAGCTCTTCTGTCTGTAAGACGGCGAGCATCAGTTTTGCGTCATCAACCATGCTAAAATACGGGGCGTGACTTGGCTTCTTCACTTTATCATGTAAAATGTCCACGAGCAGTGTGCGAATTTCATCGGTGAGCGGGTTCGCCGGATCAGCAATGTAGGCTGCTAGATACTCAAAATTTCCGTGCTTGCGTGCCACAGTAGTGATGAAGCATGAGGTGATACGGAGGTAAGCTTCCATCATCGCGACCCTTATTGAGCAGTTTGCGCCCTCGGCTTACCTGCGGATGCGATGATGGCTCCGACGCGTTCGGTCGCTTGTCGGAGCGGATCGTCGGCAAGGTGGGCGTAGCGGTGCGTCGTGGCTGGCTGTGTGTGGCCTAGGAGCGCGCCAATGGTAGGCAAGCTGAAGCCGGCCGAGACAAGCTGGCTCGCGTAGGAGTGCCGCAGATCGTGGATGCGCAGGTCATGGATGCGCGCCGTCCTGCAGATCGTTTTCCACGCGGCCTTGATCTCGACCCGGTGTCCGCCCTAGGCGACCGGGAAACACGTACTCGGACTTGCCGCGCTCAGCCTTTCGCTCCGCCAACAATTGCCGCGCCGGGGCCGACAATGGAACGCGGTGCAACGTCCGTTGCTTGGTGGTCGCGCCCGGTTTCGTCCAAGTGCCTGCGTCAAGTTCGATATCGGGCCATTTCATAGATTGAACCTCACCACGTCGCGCCCCGGTCAGCAGCAACAAACGGAAGATGTCCGCCGCCTGCCGATCAGGATGGTCAGCGAGTGCCGTGGTGAGACGGTCCAATTCTGCGGCGCTTAGGTAACGATGTCGCTTTTCTTCCGGGTTTCGTTCCGTCCCCTTGGCCGGGTTATCCACGCGCCATCCCCATTTAATCGCTAGGTTCAGCATGCGGCTCAGCACGGCAACGACGCGGTTCGCTTGATGCTCCGCCATCACGCTGATTTTCCGATGCAGCGCGACAATGTCGTCGTGCTTCAACGCGGAGACCTTGTGGCGGCCGAGCGCGGGTCGGATGTGTAGCCGGATAGCTGTTTCGTAATCGCCCGCTGTGGACGCTCTGAGACGCGGGAAATACTCATCCACAAACCGCTCGCAGAGATCGTTCACTGTCGGCGCTCCGCGCGCATCCCGATGTTCACCCACCGGATCGCCGCCAGCGTCGATGACGCGCTTTAGGCGCTTGGCCTCGTCACGCGCCGCGCCCGTCGTCCAATCGGGGAAGCCGCCGATCGTCCACCGGCGCTCTAAGCCGTCCCCCTTGCGTCTGTAGTTCAATACGAATGCGCGCCCGCCTGCCGCGGTCACCCGAACGCCGAAGCCTTTCACGTCGGCGTCGTAAGTAATCCGATTGCCCTTCGCCGGTGTCGGCAGCGCTTTCACCACCTTGTCCGTCAGCTTTTCCACCATGGGACGAGACCTCGTGTCCGCTATGTGTCCGCATCCGTTTGTGATGCGAGTGGCGGATAATGTCCGTCAGCGTCAGCGGTTGTCAATCAAAGTCGACTGTTTTCCAGGGGCTTAGAGGAGCCAGAAAAGAAAATTGAGTCCGCACAATGGCTTACGAAAAACGCGGCAAAGAACTCTTAATCAGCGGGTCCAAGGTTCGAATCCTTGCACACCCACCAACTTTCTCAACGATTTAGGGTGAATATCGAAGACCGCGTGAGAAGCTTGTTCAGAGCAGGGTAACAATAGGGGTAACAGTGGACACAAGATCGCTGCTCCCCGAATGACTGCTCGCCTCCTTGGCATTTGGCCCTTCGGACGGCGTCACGTACAACACCGACACCGCGACCCGCATTGCTGAGGGCCTCTGGGAGGCATCCAGGCGCCATTGCTGCGGCTCTCGGAGGCTGGCCCGACAAATTTTTTGAGGACCCGGGCTGACCAATGCGGTGAGGAGAAAAATCCGAAGGCGAGCTTGTCCGCGACGGCTGCGCGAAGCGGCCGCGGACCGTGCAATCGACCGGAATTCGTCTAAAGGCAATACCGCTCTTCGCGGTGCGGTCCGCGATGAGTGCCGTTGCGGGGCGAAACCCTGCCCGGCGGGCTAAGCAGGATTCCCTAGCCTCGGCCACGCTTGTAGCCTGTTGTCGGATGAGTTGCGATGGATTTTGATCATGGCTGGTCGATCGCGGTTGGCGGCGACGCCGGAGCAGGTGGCGGAGCTGAGAGTGCTCGCGGGATCGGAGATCCGCGGCGAAGCGGACCGGGCGCGGGCGGTTTTGCTGACGCTGGAGGCGCGCGCATAAAGGCAGCTATCTTATCGACCCGTCAGGAACCTGTCGAACGATAGCTAAATGGAAGCCACCCCGGCCCGGAATCCCTTGCTCTCGAACTTGCCTGGCGCGTCCGATCAAGCTCCCGTCAACCCGCACATCGATTATTGCCGAACTCCGAAAAGGTGTGCAGGCGCCGAAACTGGGCACAAGGTGCTCGGAAACCTACCCCCTGGCGTTTCCAGGGGCACCCTGGAGATGAGAAACGTGCTAGCGGCTCTCGAAGACAACGAGGCCTTTGTATCAACCGGGCAACTTCCGGATCCGGAGAAAGTGGCGGCCATTGTAACTGAGGCGTACGAGCACTTCAGGAGCAATCCGGATGGAAGGAATTCCGATGTGTACCCGGCGCTCCAGCGCGTTGTGAGCAACCTATTTGGCGTCTGTGTCGTCGCTACGGGAGGCAACGTCTTCGCGATTGGCGACGCTGATTACGAATTCGCGATTATGAGTGTGTCGAAGCCATTCGTCTTTGCGCTCGTCTGTCAGCGCCTCGGTGCCGATGAAATCCGTCGCAAGGTCGGCGCAAATGCCACTGGGCTACCATTCAACTCACTCTCCGCTGTCGAGGGGAGCACATCCGGCCTAACAAATCCAATGGTGAACGCCGGCGCGATTGCGACGACCAGCCTCGTTCCAGGCTCGTCAAGCGAAGCAAAGTGGGAGTTCATCTGTAATGGTTTGTCTCAATTCGCCGGCCGCCAGCTGCGGATAAACGACGAGGTCTACGCCTCCGCCACAGCGACCAACTTCCGCAACCGTAGCATCGCCTGGCTGTTAGAAACCAAGAATAGCATCTACTGCGATCCGCTGGAGGCGACTGACCTCTACACGAGGCAGTGTTCGTTAAACGTGACGGCCAAGGATCTGGCAGTCATGGGCGCGACGTTTGCGGACGGTGGTGTGAACCCGATCACCAAAGAGCGCGTCATCGATCCCAGTGTGTGCCATCATGCCCTAGCAGTCATGACAACTGCGGGTCTCTATGAGACGTCCGGCGATTGGCTTTATGACATAGGTCTGCCCGGCAAGAGTGGGATCGGAGGCGGCATTGTCACTGTCTCTCCCGGAAAGGGCGGGCTTGGCACTTTTGCGCCGCCCCTCGACAGTGCCGGCAACAGCGTCAAGGGACAGCTTGTTGCCAAATTCCTCTCGCAACGTCTGGGCCTTGACCTCTTCGTCTCAAAACCGAACGCCTGATCATGGTCAAAGCTCCGGTCTGCCCGAGTGGCATGTGAGTTAGATGCTTGGCGACCAAGCGCGCCAGGATGGCGGTCGGTACCGACCTTGTGAAGTCGAGAAGGTCGTCATCAGCGCGACCATGAACCGCTGTGAAATCGTCTTATCGAACCGAACCGTCGATCTCGCCGAAGCGGCCGCGGGCCTATATGCTCACGGTCAGAGCATAGCCTTAGGAGGTGACGAACGCTCCTTGGCTCTCCGACTTGTAGAGGCTGCAAAGCAGACCGGATCGAAGGCCGCCGATGGATCTCGCGCAGAAAGGCGCTGAGCATGGTGCTACGCAGTTGGTCGAGCTAGTCCAGGGCTGGCTCTCAGATTGACACAAGTCGCCCGGGCCCTGAGCTGCGCCACGCAGCCACACTGCGCAGCGGCGTCGGCCGGGCTAGATCACCGCCCATGGAAAACGCTGCCTGCACCTAGGCGTCGACGATGTTCGGCCGCTGGAGCTTTGCGGGCGGCGCGCTGCTCAGGGCGCACCTCAGGAAGGCGCCGTCGCCGCTGATCTACAGCGAGCACCTCGAGGCGTAGCACGGCGAGGCCATGTTCCGCCACACTTGCGCCATGGGACTCGAGGGCATCATCTCGAAACGAGCTGACAGCCGGTACAAGTCGGGCCGATGCCTGAGCTGGGCGAAGGTGAAGAACCCGGGCTATGCGCGGGGGCGGGCACGTAGTCACCCGTGTTACGCCGGTACGAAGTAAGCCCCAAACAGCATCACGACGGTCGATGCTCCGACAGCAAATCGCCTCTAACCCCGTCATTACCCCACCTCCTGATTCTTATCTTCCAGGGAGAAGCTACGGGTCTGAAACCGGCTCAGCTATTGTCTGGGGCGCATTGGCCTTCGGGACAATCGCGTGGTGACTGGCCGCCCTTCACCACCCTTCATTGCTGTCCGGTCGTCCCCGACGCGAGCTTCATACCATTTTTGACAGCCAATTAGCAGGTACAAGCGCTGTTTCGGGGATCAGAGGCCACTGGGGTGGCAGGCGATGACGCATGGCGAATACCCTCATCAAAGCGGTGGTTTTTGACGATATCCCGCCGTTTGACTCACAATGGCAGCCATCCTGGCGACATCGACGAGCAGTCGCGCACAGGTCGAACCAAAACGAGTTTTGATGCTGATTGCTGCGGCCGGGGCGGCGCCGAGAAGGGCAACTCGTTCGGCGGAGCGGGTTCCGGCGCTCGCGTGATCGGCGCCGGCGCGAGCGCGCTGGGCGGTGTGACCTGTCCCTGCGCTTGAGGCTGAGGACGCTTCGCACGCTCAGAAGGCGCAGGCGCAGTCGGCGCGGCAGTGTTCGGTCTCGCGCCGGCGGAGGAGCGGGGAGGAGCCGTTTGAGGCACTTGCGCGGGCTCACTTAACCCGTTCGGCGGGTCTACCCACGGACGGTCCGATTGCGCGAGGGCGGCGGCTGCCGTCAAGCCGCTAACGAGAGCGAGAGCGAGGAGCTGGTGCGATATATTCCACATGGGTGTTCGGCGCCGAGTGGGCTGGGGCCGGGAGCAATGCGGGAAAGTGCCCCGGGCCAGTTACGTTCCCCTGGCCCATTTCTGAACTTCGACCGGCTCGCTTGTCGTGCTCGCGGCCACGATGCTCGTCGTAATCTTCGCCCTTGCGCTCTGATTGGTGTCTCGATTAAGAGCTCGAGCGAAATACGCGCGATCTCGATTG
>CAVTTF010000004.1:0-59705 GCA_963737565.1 uncultured Actinomycetes bacterium | reverse complement strand
ATTCAGCAAACAGTAGCGACGTATTGATTCGATTCAATCAACGTGTTTGAATCCATTCAATCGCGTGGCGGCCGACGTCGACACCCGCGCTGGGACAGCGGCAGGCGAAGGCCTTCCCCTGCTCGAGCTCCGCGGCGTCTCGAGAGCTACGGCGGCGTCCAGGCGGTGGCGGACGTGAGCTTCGGATCCACGCCGGGACGGTGCACGCGCTCGTCGGCGAGAACGGCGCCGGCAAGTCGACGCTCGTGAAGATCCTCACCGGCGTCGTCCAGCCCGACGAGGGCGAGCTGCTCGTCGACGGGCGAGCCGCACCGATCGGCGGCCCGCAGGCGGCGCACCGGCTCGGGATCGTCGCGATGTACCAGGAGCCGACCGTCTTCCCGGACCTGACCGTGGCCGAGAACGTCTTCGCGGGCCGCCACCCGCGCAGGCGCCTCCGCACCGTCGACTGGGCGCGATGCGCTCGGAAGCGGCGCGAGTCCTCGAGGAGCTCGGCGTCGACTTCGGCCCGGACACGCCGGTGCGCGGGCCTCGGCGTCGCCGACCGCCAGCTGCTCGAGATCGCGAAGGCGCTCTCGTCGAGCGCGCGCGCTCCTGATCATGGACGAGCCGACCGCGGCGCTCTCGCCGCACGAGGTCGACAACCTCTTCGCGACCGTGCGCCGGCTGCGCGAGCGCGGCGTCGCGATCGTCTTCATCAGCCACCGGCTCGAGGAGGTCGACCGCGATCGCCGACACGGTCACGGTGCTTCGCGACGGGCGCCACATCGCGACGCGGCCGGCGGCCGGGCTGCCGCACGGCGGAGATCGTGCGGCTGATGGTCGGGCGCTCGCTCGACGCGCTCTTCCCGAAGGAGGAGGCCGAGATCGGCGACGTCGTCCTGCGGGCCGAGGGGCTTACGAGGCGCGGCGTCTTCTCCGACGTCTCGTTCGAGCTGCGGCGGGGCGAGATCGTCGGCCTGGCCGGCTTCGTCGGCGCCGGCCGCACCGAGGTCGCGCGCAGCATCTTCGGCATCGACCGGCTCGACGCCGGAGAGCTCTGGATCGACGGGCCGCCGCTTCCGTCCGCGCTCGCCGCGCGCGGCGCTTCGCCGCGGTCTCGCCTACCTGCCCGAGGACCGGCTCCAGCAGGGGCTCGTGCAGCCGATGTCGATCGCCGCGAACACGTCGATGGCGGTCCTGCCCGAGCTGACGCCCGGCGGGCTCCTGCGGCCGCGGCGCGAGCGGGCGCTGGCCCGACGGTTCATGGAGCAGCTGCGGATCAAGGCGACGTCGCCGGCGCAGGTCGTGCGCAGCCTCTCCGGCGGCAACCAGCAGAAGGTCGTCCTCTCGAAGTGGCTCGCCGCCGAGCCGCGGATCCTGATCCTCGACGAGCCGACGCACGGCGTCGACGTCGGCACGAAGGCCGACGTGCACCGCACGATCTCGCACCTCGCGGCGCAGGGGCTGACGATCCTGCTGATCTCCTCCGAGCTGCCCGAGATCCTCGGCATGAGCGACCGCGTGCTCGTCATGCGCGAGGGACGGCTCGTCGCCGAGCTCTCGCGCGCGGAGGCGACCGCAGGAGCGGATCATCCAGGCCGCGGCCGGGCGTGGAGGAGGCGGCGCATGACGCTCGTCTCACGCGCGGTCTCGCCGCACGAGCTCGCCGCCGCGGCGTTCCGGCTGCGCGAGCTCGGCATCTTCGTCGCGCTCGCGGCGACGATCCTCTTCTTCTGCGTCCGCGCCGACGAACTTCCTCACCGTCTCGAACTGGCAGGACATCGCCACCGACGTCGCGATGGTCGTCGTCGTCGCGGTCGGGCGAGACGATGGTCGTCCTGACGCGGAACATCGATCTCAGCGTCGGCTCGATCGTCGGCCTCAGCGCCTACATCTCGGCCGACACGCTCGCGGCCACCACGGGCGCGCCGATCGTCCTGATCGCGCTGCTCGCGGTCGGCGTCGGGCTCGGCGCTCGGGATCGTCAACGGCCTGCTCGTCGCCGTCGGCCGCATCCCGGCGATCATCGCCACGCTCGCCACGCTCGCGATCTACCGCGGGCTCGTCGTTCGAGGCCACCGGCGGCGGCGGCGAAACATCTCCGCGTTCCAGCTGCCGGACAGCTTCCTCAACCTCGCGGCCGAGAAGCCGCTCGGCCTTCCGATGCTCGCCTGGATCGCGCTCGTCGTCGCGCTCGCCGGCGCGGCGTCCTGCGCTGGGCGCCCTGGGGGCGGGACTTCTACGCGATCGGCTCGAACCCCGACGCCGCGCGGCTGGCCGGGATCCGCGTCGGGCGGCGCGTGATGACGGCGTTCGCGATCAGCGGCGCGCTGGCAGGGCTCGGCGGCTTCATGTTCGCCGCTCGCTTCGCGAGCGTCGACGCGATCGCGGCGACGAGGCTTCGAGCTCGACGTCGTCACGGCCGTCGTGATCGGCGGCGTCAACGTCTTCGGAGGCTCGGGCACGGTGCTCGGCGCCGTCCTCGGCGCGGTGCTCGTCGGCGACGATCCAGGACGGCTTCACGCTGCTCAAGATCTCGGAGTTCTGGAAGATCTTCTTCAACGGCACGGCGATCGTCGTCGCCGTGACCGTCGACGCGCTGGTCACGCAGCGGCTCCAGGAGGCGCTGCGCCGGCGCCGACGCGCCGAGCTGCTCGCCGCTCGTGAGCGACGGGCGGCGGCAGCGTGAGCACGGCCGGCCGCATCGCCCGGAAGGTCGTCGGGCGCTGGGAGACGCTGCTCGTCGTCCTGATCCTGCTCGTCGGCTCTGGAGCACGACGCTCTCGCCGTTCTTCCTGACGCGGCTCAACCTGCTCGACCTGGCGACGCCCTACATCTTCATCGGCCTGCTCGCGCTCGGGCTCACGTTCGTCGTCATCGCGGGCGAGATCGACATCTCGGTCGCGTCGACCATGGCCGTCGCGGCGGTGTCGTTCGCCGAGATCTGGCAGCGGCGGCGCGAACGTCTGGCTCGCCGCGCTCGCGGCCTGGCGTCGGCGACGCTGCTCGGACTCGTCAACGGCGTGCTCGTCGGCGTCTTCGACCTGCCCTCGCTCGCGATCACGCTCGGGACGCTCGCCGCCTACCGCGGCCTCGCCTACGTGATCCTCGGGGGGAGGCGCGCTCGAACTTCCCCGCCGGAGTTCACCAACATCGGCGGCGGCTACATCGAGAACGAGCTGCCGAACGCGCTGCTCGTCCTGCTCGGCGCCGCGCGTCGTGCTCGGCGTGCTCCTGCACGCGACGCGCTTCGGGCGCTACGTCTACGCGATCGGCTCGAACCGCGAGGCCGCGCGCTTCTCCGGGCATCCCGGTCGCGCGGGTGCGCGTCGCCGTGTTCGCGATCTCCGGGCTTCATGGCCGGCTGTCGCGGCCATCGTCTACCTCGGCTTCTTCGGCTCGGTGCAGGCCGATGCGGCCGGCGGCTCGGAGCTGATCGACGTCGTCACCGCAGTCGTGCTCGGCGGCGTGAACATCTTCGGCGGCTCGGGCTCGATCCTCGGGCGTGCTGCTCGCCCTGATTCTCGTCGCCGAGCTGCGCAACGGCATGCAGCTCGACAACCTGAGCGGGGCGACCCAGGACATGGTCATCGGCGGACTGCTCGTCGGAGCGATTCTCGCCGGAAACGTCGCGCGTGCCGCTGCACGAGCGCGGTTCGCCGTGGAAGAGAGCGTCGGTCTCTCGGAAGGAGGTGGCACGGGCCGAACCGGAGTTCCAGTCAAGCGGAGATCGAAAACCCGACAAGGAGGTTGAAGACAGATGCGTAGAACGCGGTTCGACGCTGCTGCTCGGCATCGGCGTCGCGTCGTCGCTCTGACCGCGGGCTCACGGCAGGCGTCGGCAACGCCGGCCGAGCAAGAGCGAAGCGACGGTACAAGATCTACCTCCTGCCGAAGAACCTCGGCAACCCCGTACTTCAACGCGAGCAACCAGGGCGCCAAGAAGGCGGCGAAGGAGCTCGGCGACACGGTGACCTACAACGCGCCGACGGAGGCGTCGGCGGCGAAGCAGGTGCCGTTCATCGACACCGCCGTCCGCCAGGGCTACAACGCGATCATCATCTCCGGCGGCGACCCGAACGCCGTCGCACCGGCGCTGAAGCGGGCGCAGGCAAAGGGCGTGAAGGTGATCTCGTACGACGCCGACACGGCGCCGAGTGCCCGGACCATCTTCGTCAGCCTGCCCGACCTCAAGTCGGTCGGGCGAAGCGCAGGTCGAGTGGCTCGGCTCGCAGATCGGCTACAGCGGGCGACTTCGCGATCCTCTCGGCGACTGCCGACGGCTCCGAACCAGAACGCCGTGGATCAAGTACATGAAGCTCGCGCTGAAGAAGCCGAAGTACAAGAACATGAAGCTCGTCAAGATCGCCTACGGCAACGACAACGACACGAAATCCGCGCAGGAGGCACAGGCGCTGCTGCAGGCGTATCCCAACCTCAAGGGGATCATCGCCCCGACGACGGTCGGGATCGCGGCAGCTGCCCGCGTGCTCCCGCAGGCGAAGAAGTGCAGGCCTCGCGGCTGACGGGCCTCGGCCTGCCGAGCCAGATGCGGCAGTACGTGAAGTCCGGCTGCGTGAAGAAGTTCGGCCTCTGGAACGTCAAGCGACCTCGGCTACGTCGCGGTCTACACCGCCCACGCGGTGCTCGACGGCAAGCTGACCGGGCAGGCAGGTCAGTCGTTCACGCGCCGGCAGCGCCGGTCAGCGCACCGTTGGCGCGAAGGGCGTCGTCATCGGCGTGCCGCCCTTCGCCTTCACGAAGGCCAACATCGACAAGTTCAAGTTCTAAGGAGGTGATCCAAGCGGCCGGGCGCCGTGCGGCGCCCGGCCACGCCCCCGTCAGCGAGACACGATGAGCGACCAACCCAGCGGACGGCATCGCTGGTACGTGCCCGATGCCTACCTCCCCGGCGACTCGTCGCACGGTGTCGAGAGCCACGAGAGCGCCTGCCTGCTCAACACGGGCAGCGGCGACGCTCGTGTCCGCCTCACCTTCTACTTCGAGGACCGCGAGCCAGTCGGTCCCGTCGAAGTGCTGCTCGGCGCCCGCCGCACCCGCCACGTCCGCCTCACCGACGCCTCCGCGCTCTCGGGCGTCGAGCTACCGCGCGACGTGCCGTTCGCGTACGCCGTCGAGAGCGACGTCCCCATCGTCGTCCAGCACTCGCGGCTGGACACCTCCGCGGGCGCGTACACGCTCGCCACCACGGTCGCCTATGGCGAATAACCCGCTCGAGCACGTGGAGATCGTGGCGCTCGTCGAGCGCTCGCGGCGGCTCGGCGTCGGACCCGCGCGTGACGAACTTCGGCGGCGGCAACACCTCCGCCAAGGTCGACCGTCGACGACCCGGTCACCGGCGAGCCGTCGAGGTCCTGTCGTCAAGGGCTCGGGCGGCGACCTCGGCACGCTGACCGCCGACGGCCTCGCGCTCCTCGACCTCGACCGGCTGCGCGGCGCTGGAACGGGTCTACCGGGGCCTCGAGCACGAGGACGAGATGGTCGGGCTGCTCGACCACTGCCGCTTCGGGCCGGGCGGCGCCGCGCCGTCGATCGACACGCCGCTGCACGGCTTCCTCCCGGCCGCGCACGTCGACCACCTCCACCCCGACGCGGTGATCGCGTTCGCGACGGCGGCCGACGGCGCGAGCGCGTCGAAGGAGGCCTTCGGCGGCGAGGTCGGCTGGCTGCCTGGCAGCGGCCCGGCTTCGACCTCGGCGCTGCGGCTGCGCGACCTCGTCGCCGGCGCGCCCGACCTTCAAGGCGTCGTGCTCGGCGGCCACGGCCTCATCTCCTGGGCCGAGACGTCGGACGGAGTGCCGAGCGCCGCTCGCTGTCGCTGATCGCGCGCGCCGAGCGCTTCATCGCCGAGCACGGCCGGCCCGACCCGTTCGGCGTCGCCGCGGCCGGCGTTCGAGCGCTCGCCGGTCGACGAGCGCCGCGAGCGCGCGGCGCCGGCTCGCGCCCGTCGATCCGCGGCCTCGCGGTCACGACCGCCGGTGGTCGGCCGCTTCGCCGACACGCGACGTCGTGCTCGACTTCCTCGCCTCGCGAGGCCGCGCCGCGGCTCGTGCCGCTCGGGACGTCCTGCCCCGACCACTTCCTCCGCACGAAGGTGCGGCCGCTGCTGCTCGACCTGCCGGCCGACGCCTCGCTCGAGGAGCGGCTGCGCGTCTGCGCGAGCTGCACGCCGCAGTACCGCGACGAGTACGCCGCCTACTACGACGCGCACGCCGACGCGCCGACTCGCCGCCGATGCGCGGCGCCGATCCGGCGATCGTGCTCGTGCCCGGCGTCGGCATGTTCAGCTTCGGCGCCGACGCGCAGACCGCGCGCATCGCCGGCGAGTTCTACGTCAACGCGATCAACGTGATGCGCGGCGCCGAGGCGCTCTCGACGTACGCGCCGATCCCCGAGGCGGAGAAGTTCCGCATCGAGTACTGGGCGCTCGAGGAGGCGAAGCTCCGGCTGCCGCCCGCCGCCGCCGCCGCTCGCCGGCCGCGTCGCGCTCGTCACCGGCGGCGCGTCCGGCATCGGCTCGCGATCGCGAAGCGGCTGCTCGAGCTGGGCGGCGCGTCGTCGTCGCGGATCGTCGACGCCGACGCCGCAGAGCGCGAGGCCGCTGCGCTCGCCGACGCCGACCGCGTCGCTCGCGGTCGCCGTCGACGTGGCCGACGAGGCGTCGGTCGCGCGACGCGCTCGCGGGCGACGTGCCTTCGCGTTCGGCGGCGTCGACATCGTCGTCAACAACGCCGGCCTCTCGAGCTCGGCGCCGCTCGCTCGAGACCGACGCCGACGACTGGGACCGGCTGCACGCCGTCATGGCGCGCGGCTCGTTCCTCGTCAGCCGCGGCCGCGGCGCGAGGTGATGGTCGAGCAGGGCACGCGGCGGCGACATCGTCTACGTCGTCTCGAAGAACGCCGTCTTCGCCGGGCCCGAACAACGTCGCCTACGGCGCGGCAAGGCCGACCAGGCGCACCAGGTGCGGCTGCTCGCGGCCGAGCTCGGCCAGCACGGGATCCGCGTCAACGGCGTCAACCCCGACGCGGTCGTCCGCGGCTCCGGCATCTTCGCCGGCGAGCTGGGGCGACGAGCGCGCGGAGGTCTACGGCGTGCCGGAGGACCTCGGCCACTTCTACGCCGAGCGGACGCTGCTGCAAGCACGAGATCCTGCCCGAGCACGTCGCCGCTGCCGTGGCCGTCGCTCGTCGGCGGCGACCTCCCGCGTCACGACCGGCACGTATCATCCCGGTCGACGGCGGCATTCCCGCCGCGTTCCCGCGTTGACCCGGAGGTATCGACGTGCACCTGAACGCAGAGACGATCGCCGAGCCTCGAGAACGAGCCGGCGCGACGCGGCACGAGCAGCGCACTCGCACAGCGCGCTCGACGTGCTCGAGCTCGCAGGGCGTCGACGCCGAGCGCCGTCGTCGCCGAGGTCGCGCGGCTTCTGCGTCGCGGCGCCGTCGTGGGCGCTCGGCACCGGCGGCACGCGGTTCGGCCGCTTCCCCGGCGGCGGCGAGCCGCGCACGACCGAGGAGAAGCTCGACGACGTCGCCGCGCTCAACGCGCTCACCGGCGCGAACCGGACGGTCAGCCTGCACGTGCCGTGGGACGACCCCGACGACCCGGCGGCGCTGCGCGAGTACGCCGCCGTCGCTCGGGCTCGGCTTCGACGCGATGAACTCGAACACGTTCCAGGACAACCCGTCGACGACGCGCGACGGCGCGATCTCGTACAAGTTCGGCTCGCTCGCGCACGCCGACGCCGCCGTGCGCGAGGCGGCGATCGAGCACAACCTCCACGTGATCGAGCTCGGCGTGCAGCTCGGCTCGACGCGCGCTCACGGTCTGGCTCGCCGACGGCACGAACCATCCCGGGCAGGCGAGCTTCCGCGCGCCAGTTCGAGCGCGTGCCGAGGCCTGCGCGAATCCACGCCGCGCTGCCGGACGACTGGCGGCTGTTCACCGAGCACAAGCCGTACGAGCCGGCGTTCTACTCGTCGGTCGTCAACGACTGGGGCTCGTCGCTGCTGCTCGCGCAGGCGACCGGCGAGCGGCGCGCGTGCCTCGTCGACCTCGGCCATCACCTGCCGAACACGAACATCGAGCAGATCGTGTCGCGGCTCGCGATGGTCGGCCGGCTCGGCGGCTTCCACTTCAACGACTCGAAGTACGGCGACGACGACCTCACCGTCGGCTCGATCAAGCCGTTCCAGCTCTTCCTCATCTTCCTCGAGCTGCTCGAGCACGGCGACGGGACGATGCCCGCCGCTCGCGTACATGATCGACCAGAGCCACAACCTCAAGGATCCGCTCGAGGACCTCATCCAGGCGACCGACGCGATCCAGCTCGCGCTCGCGCAGGCGCTGCTGCGTCGACCGCGCCGCGCTCGCCGCCGCGCAGGAGGCCAACGACCCGGCGCTCGCCGCAGAGGTCCTGCACGCGCGCCTTCCGCACCGACGTCCGGCCGCTCGTCGCCGAGGCGCGGCGGCGCAACGGCGCCGCGCTCGATCCCGCTCGCGACGTACCGCGCGCATCGGCTACCGAGACGCGAAGATCGCCGAGCGCGGCTCGCGGCACGTCGCCACCGGCCTCTGACGGCTGCGCGTCGCCGCCGTCGACCTCGGCGCGACCGTCGGTGCGCGTCGCCGCCGTCGATCTCGACGCCGACGCGCCCGAGGTCGACGATCGTGCACCGCTGGTCGCACGGACCGGACGTCCGCGGCGACGGCTCGGTGCGCTGGGACTGGAGCGGCTCGTCGACGAACGTCGAGCGCGGGCTCGACGGCGCGCTCGCGCCGCGGACCGCTCGCGTCGATCGGCATCGACACCTGGGGCGTCGACTACGGGCTGCTCGGCGAGGACGGCGCGCTGCTCTCGCCCCGCACTGCTACCGCGAGCCCGCGCACGCGCGGACTGGCGCGACGTCGCGCGACCGCATCGGCGAGGCGCGAGCTGTACCGACGCACCGGCATCCAGCTGATGCAGATCAACACGATCTTCCAGCTCGCCGCGCACGACCGCGACGAGCTGGCGCGTGCGCGACGCGCCTGCTGATGCTGCCCGAGCTGGTCGTGCACGAGCTGACCGGCGACCGTCGCGGCGAGCGGACGAGCGCCGGCACGACCGCGCTCGTCGACCTCGCCACCGGCGACTGGTCGCGCCGACCTGCTCGACGCGATCGGCGTCGATCCGGCGATCATGCCGCGCGATCGAGCCGCGCCGGCACGCCGGCTCGGCGAGTGGCGCGGCGTCCCCGTGCACCTCGTCGGCGGCGCACGACACCGCTTGCGCCGTCGCGGCGCTGTCCGCTCGGCCGCGGAGCGCAGCGCGTTCGTCTCCGCGGCACGTGGATCCTCGTCGGCGTCGAGCGGGACGAGCCGCCGACATCTCGGACGCCGCGCGCGCGGCCAACTTCTCGAACGAGCCCGGCGCGGTCGGCGGCTTCCGCTTCCTGAAGAACGTCATGGGCTTCTGGATGCTCGAGCAGTGCGCCGCGCTCTGGGGCGACGTCTGCATCGCGACCTCGCTCGACCGCGCCGCCGACGGCGCCGCACGCCGCCGTTGTTCGACGTGCACGACGAGCGCTTCCTCGCCCCTGTTCGGATGGACGACGAGATCCGGCGCGCCGCCGGCCTCCGGCCGGATGCCGCGGGCGTCGTCGCGCGTTCGATCGTCGAGTCGATCGCGCTCGCCGTCGGCCGGGTCGTCGAGGAGTTGCGGCGGTGGGAGCCGTCAGCCGCGCTCATCGTCGTGCGGTGGCGGTGGAGCTTCCTCGTTCGTGCGCGACCGACTTGCCGAGCACGCCGAAGCGGCTGTCGTCGTAGGCGCAACGGAGGCGACCGCTCTCGGCAACGCGCTCGTGCAGGGGATCGGGCTCGGACGGTTCGACGACCTCGAAGCCGCTCGCCACTGGATCGCCGAGGGCGCACACTAATTTCACCGGCTCCGCCCCCGTAGCTCAGTGGATAGAGGAGCGGTTTGAGCGTGGGGGGAAGCCCTGGTTCCGCCACGAGCCCCCTCCTCGGGCCGCCCCCTGCCACGCCCAACAAGCGGAACCGGGCGGCGGAACCGGGGTTCCGGTCGGGCCGTTCGCGGCGACGGGGGGATGCTCTCCGCCCGTGGCTCATGACCATGATGGAGATCGCTCACGGCGAGGCGAAGCGGATCGATTCGACGACCTGCTGGATCTCCTTCTTGAGGTCCGGGGTGGCCTGTTTGTTTGTCATGGCTGCGATGAAGAGGCGCGTCCCGTTCACGGTGACGATCCAGACCCGGATCGTGTTGCCCACGCCCGTCTTCGTCCACAACGTGCCGCCGTCCACGGCTCGCCAGGTGAAGAAGAACCCGGGGTTGCAGCCGACGTTCTTGCGAACGGTGAGCACGACGTGCTTCGCGGGGTGCCCCCCCAGTGTGACGTCTGAAGGGCCTTTGACGAGCTTGGTGCCGGGCGCTCTCGCGACTGCGGTCGCGAGCTTGGCGGCCGATGCGCCAATCGACGGGGGCAGCAGACGCGCACACGGATCGGCGTAGTCGCCGTCGGGGAAGCTCGTCCAATAGATGATCCCCTCTGCGCTTTGTGCCCCCGCGACGTCCTTGTTGAGCGAGATCGGCCCTGCAGGGAGCTTGTCGGTCGCGATGCTCTTGACTGGTCCGAATGCCCCCGGCGGTCGGGGCGCCACATTGAACGAGAACCGAACGCCCTTCTCCGTGAACGTCGAACCTGCGCTTTGCGGTGTCGGGTCCGGCCGCCGCTACAGCTGTCAGCGTCAGCGCCGCCGCAAGCGCGGCGAGTATGGCGTGTCGAGCTTTCATTTGCGCACCTCCATTGCTGAGGTTCAACTGTCGAATGCGATGATCGACCCGGCGCATTTCAGCTCCGCTTCAGATCCGCAACAAGGTGGCGCTCTTGCAGATCGTGAAAGCGGTGAAGCGATGACCTGGCGCGAGCGCGTGCGCGAAGCGGAGGCGCACGTCGTCCTCGGCTACCTGGAGTCCGGCTTCTGACCGACGCGAAGTGCCCCCGGCAGGAGTCGAACCTGCGCACAGAGGTTAGGAACCTCCAGCTCTATCCACTGAGCTACGGGGGCGCGGGCTGAAGGGTACGTCGTGGCCGTGCGGCTAGTGCGGCTAGTGCGATTTCCACCTGCGGTTTCCTAAACCGCGTGCGCAAGTTCGATTCTTGCCGGGGGCACTTTCATCGCCGATCCGCGCTATTGCCGATCCCTGCTAGTCCGGCAGCAAACCGTCGCGGTACCGCGTCGGCTGCGACGGTGGGAACCGCCCGTACGCGACGTCGCCGTCCTGGGTGTCCTCGGGCGCGCTCGCGTTGTACCGACGCGCGACCTCATCGGCGCAGTAGAAGCCCCACGGCCCGTCCTTCTGGAACTGCCGCGACGACGCGGCGAGAATCACACACGGCTCGTCGCCGACGCCGACGAACACGTGTCGAGTCTCCGGCGGGCAGTGGATGAAGTCCCACTGCTTGAGCGGTCGCTCTTGCCCTTCCACGATCAGGAGCGCCTCGCCGGCGAGCACGAGGAAGTCCTCCTGCTCCGTCTCCCAGTGGTACGTCGAGTTCGGCTCGCCCGGCGGGAGCACCTGGATCGACATGCCGAGCATCGGGAAGTACGTCTCGGCCTCGAACTCGTCGTGCCCCGTCAACGGCAGGCTGTCGCCGCGACCGGGTCGGTGGAACCAGCGCGCGTCGCGCGCGCTCAGCACGAACCAGCCGGTGCTCGCGGGGACGAGTCCGGCACCGGTCTCCTCCAGTTGCGCCTCAGGAACCATCATCGAGATGATACGAACCCACCGTCGGCAAGCGGTGTCGTCTTCACCGACGGTCGTTCGTGCTTTCGCGTTCGGCCAGCTCGTAGGGGTCGAACAGCCCGAGACGGCTGAGCGCGAGGCGCGCTGGAGCAGCGAGCCGACCCTGCGGCGGTAGCCCGCTGCGAGGCGGCGCCTCGCGCATTCCCACCGTAACCCGTCGCCGCATGGTGACGCGGCCTCTTCGGAGTTCAAGAACCGCGAAATTGGGGAACGGATCATGGTGTGCGCCCGGCGTTCGGCGCGCCGCGAGTCGAGAAGGGGGACCCCATGAAGGAACGTGGTCGACGGATGAAGAGCCTGGTCTTGCTGGTCGGGCTGGCGGCCGTCGTCGCCGTGTTGAATGCGATGCCGGCTGCCGGCGAGGGCGCCGTGGCCGACCCGCCGCTGGCGGCGTCGAGCAACGTGCAGATCCTGGCGCACATCCCGGGGACAGCCGCGGGAATGACCTTCAAGGATCACTACGCCTACGTGAGCGGCTGGGGCGGTATCACGGTGCTCGACATTGCACGGGCGGATTCGCCGCAGCTCGTCGGGGCTCTCCCGCTCCCCCATTTCGAGAACGAGGACGTCGACCTGTGCGGGAACACGCTCATCGTGGTCAACGACCGCGAGGCCAGGGATCTCGGCTCCGTCATGTATGTCGTCAGCATCGCCAACCGGACCGCGCCGGTGGTCAGCGCGATCCTGCCCCTCGGCCTGACCGGTAACGGCCGTGGCTCCGGCCACATCGCGAACTTCGTCAAGACGGACTGCACGCAGGCCTGGATCGACGGCGGCGACCTGGTCGAGGTCGTCGACCTCACCGTCCCGAGCGCGCCTCGGTCGCTTGGCAAGTTCGAGTCGGCGGCGTCGCTCAGCGCCGCGTTCAAGGTCTCGCACGACACCGAGCTCGACAGCACCGGCACGCTGTGGTCGGTCGGTGGCGGCGGCGCAGCCGGCTACCGCCTCACCGCCAATCCGCTCGCGCCCCAACTGCTCGGCACGACCGGCACGGCCGGGCACAATCCGTCGCCCTACAACGACTTCATCCTCCACAACTCGCAGCGGCGCGGCAAGACGCTTCTGGTCACCGAGGAGGACTACATCGACACCGACGAGGTGCCGCCGGGTGGCTGCCGCGGCCAGGGCAAGTTCGAGACGTGGGATCTCGCGCACCTGAACCAGGGAACGATCACGCCGCTGGGCACCTGGGAGACCGAGCTGAACGGGATGTTCACGAGCGGAGCGGTCGACTCGAAGGCGCCGGTGACGGTCAACTGCTCGTCGCACTGGTTCGACGCCAAGGACGGCGTCGCGGCGGTGGGGTGGTACGAGCAGGGCGTTCGCTTCCTCGACTACCGCACGCCGACCGAGATCACCCAGGTGGGCTACTACATCCCTGCCAACGGGTCGACGTGGGCGGCGTACTGGTCGCCGACCGACCCGAACGGCGAGATCGTTTACACCGCCGATGCGTACCGCGGCGTCGACGTGCTCAAGATCGACAGGGGCGGCCTGACCGGCAAGAAGGTGAAGGCACCGGTTCGCAACGAATGGCTCGGGAGCCCTACCGTCGACTCCGCGTCATTCGTGCCGCACCCCGCGTACGGCTTCATGTGCCCGGTGCTGAAGCCGAACGTGGACGTGCCGTAGCCCAGGCGCCACTGTGATGAAACAGTGGTGGCGCCCGAAGTGAAAGCCCTGAGCAGCTTCGCTGAGGCGTTCGCGGGTGAGGTCGTCCGCCGCGGCGATCCCGGGTACGAGTCGGCGCGTGCCGTCTGGAACGGGATGGTCGACCGTCACCCGGCGCTGGTCGTCCGCCCGACGGGCGCCGCCGACGTCATCGCTGCCGTTCGCTTCGCGCGCGAACAGGAGCTCGTCATCGCCGTGCGCAGCGGGGGCCACAGCATCCCGGGGTTCTCGACCTGTGACGACGGGATCGTGATCGACCTCTCTCGGATGCGCGGCGTGCGCGTCGATCCTGCGGGGCGCACTGCCCGTGCAAACGGTGGTGCTCTCCTCGGTGAGCTCGACCACGAGGCGCAGGCGTTCGGACTGGTGTGTCCCGTCGGCGTCGTCTCACACACAGGCGTCGCGGGCCTGACCCTCGGCGGCGGGATGGGTCGACTGCAGCGGAAGCTTGGGCTCACGGTCGACAGCCTGCTCGGGGTCGACCTCGTTACCGCAGACGGCCGGCTCGTCCGCGCGAGCGAGGAGGAGAACCCGGAGCTGTTCTGGGGGCTTCGTGGTGCAGGAGCGAACTTCGGGATCGCGACGTCGTTCGTGTTTCGACTCCATCCGCTCGACCGGGTGACCACGCAGGGCACCGTGATCCATCCGATCGAGCGCGCCGCCGATCTGGCCGCGCTTTTCCGCGACACGGTCGAGGCCGGCCCCGACGAGCTCTGGCTCAGTTTCGGTCTCGGTCTCGCGCTACCGGTCGAGAGCTTCCCACCCGATCTGGCGGGAAGGCCCGTCGCCACCGTCTCCGTGTTGCACTGCGGAGGGTTGGCAGAGGCGGAACGGGACCTGGCGCGACTGCGCGAGTTCGGGCCACCCGTCGTCGACTCGATCGAGGCGAAGCCATACCTCGAGGCGCAGCACGTCAACGACGAGCCGATGGACTGGGGTCACCGCTTCTACATGAAGAGCGCGTTCCTTCCCTCCCTCCCCGACGAGGTCGTCGGCGCGTGCGCCGAGCACATGTCCCGGGCTCCCCGCGGCGCCGAGTGCGGGTTCTCCGTCTGGGCCTGGGGTCGGGCGATCGCGAGCGTGCCGGAGGAGGCGACGGCGTTCACCGGCCGCACCGCCGCCTTCTGGCTCGCTGCCGAGATTCTTTGGGACGACCCGAAACTGGACGACGAATGCAGCTCGTGGGCGCGGGCGGCAATGGCAGACGTACAGCCTCACGCTTCGAACGGCCGCTACGTCAACGACGTCGCGGAGGTCGGAGACGCTGTCGCACGTTCGATCTACGGAGACGCAAAGTATGAGCGACTCGTCGCTCTCAAGCGCACCTGGGATCCAGACAACGTCCTCAGGCTCAACCAGAACGTCCGGCCGTAGCTACTCGTCCATAGCCTCGCCGAGGCTCCTGAGCACGTACGCGTCCACCGGCTCCGCCTTCCCCTTCACGCGGAGCTCGGGCAGGCGCTCGACGATCGCGCCCGGCGGCAGCCGGCGCACCGTTTCGGAGCCGAGTACGACGTGGCCCACCGGCGCCTCGGCCTGGAGCCGGGAGGCCAGGTTGACGGTGTCGCCGACGACGCCGTGCTTGCGGTGCCCGCGCGAACCGCCCACCACGCCCGCGACGACCTCGCCGCTGTTGACGCCGGCCCGGAATCGCGGCCACTCGGGATGGTCGTGCGCCACCTCGGCCGCCGCCTCCTGAAGCGTCACAGCCGCACGTGTCGCGCAGCGCTGCGTGATCGGGCTGGTCGCCGGCCTTGTTGAAGATCACCATCACCTCATCGCCGATGAGCTGGTGCACCTCGCCTCCGAGCCGCTCCATCAGCGGGACGATGCGGCCGAAGTACGCGTTCAGCATGTGCGTCACTTCCGCGGGCGCATGCCGCTCGGAGAAGGGCGTGAAGCCCGCCAAGTCGGCGAAGAGGATGCTCACGTCCTTCGTGCCGGCCAGCGTCTCGTCGAGATAGAGGGCGCTGAAACGCTCTTCGTGCCACTCGCGGCGGGCGGCAAGAGCGATCACGACGAACGCGACCAGCATGAGCACATGCCATTCCCACCAGGAGACATGCCAGTTGCGAGCCCAGGCGATCACGACCATTGCCTCGGCGAGCAGGGCAAGGGAGAGTGTGACCGCGAAGACGAACGGCGCCCCCCGCCGGCGATAGAGGCGGAAATAGCCGAGCGCTGCGGCCCCGAAGAGCGTCACGCCGACGGCGGCGAGGGCCACCTGCCAGCCGTCGAGCTGCTCCCCGGCGAGCGGCTCGTCGAGTGGCCACGTCTCGGTGAGGGAGACCGCTCCCCAGAGCGCGAGCAGGCAGAGAAGGGCGACGACGAATGCCGGCGCGCGCCGCATCACCGCCGCCGATCGCGGCCCGCTCAGCTCGAGCGCCGAGGCGGCGGCAAGCAGCCCCGCGACCACGAGGCCGACAGGCGTCGCCAGTTCGAAGCCGGCGTTCTTACCCAGGAGAACGTCCGGCGTCGCCAACGCGTGAAGCGCGAGAAAGCCGAAGCTGGCCATGAAGGCGAGCGCGATCAGGAACAGCCGGGCGTCGCGGCGCCGACGGGCCGTGACGCTGAGCGCATAGCCGAGCCCGAGCGTGATCAGCGCGGCCGCCAGGACGAGCCAGAAGTGGGCAGTGTGGCTCTCCCAGCGGATGTCGGCGGCCGCTGCGGAGCGCAGGAGCGCGATCAGGACGAGCGGAGCTGAGCAGAGCGCCGACACCGAGTGCGACGACCCAGCCGGTCCGCCGGTCCGGCGGTTGCGCTATCCCCGAGCACGTCCAGGTTCTAACAGCGAGTGGGGGCCACGACCAATGCGCTGAACCCGGAGTGGCGTATCGCAAGGCCCTGCACGTGCGAGAGTGTGGGACGAGCAACCGAGGAGGGCACGTCGATGAACGCCAGATCGACCTACCCCGTCCGGATCGAGGGCAGGCTCGACCCCGCCCTGAGCCGATGGCTGTGGCTGGTGAAGTGGCTGCTGGCGATCCCGCACTACGTCGTGCTCTTCTTCCTCTGGATCGCGTTCGTCGTGTTGAGCGTCGTCGCCTTCTTCGCGATTCTGTTCACGGGTCGCTATCCGAGGGGCATCTTCGACTTCAACGTCGGCGTGCTCCGCTGGACGTGGCGGGTGGCCTTCTATTCCTACGCCGCCCTCGGCACCGATCGCTACCCGCCGTTCACGCTCGACGCGGCGCCGGACTATCCGGCGACACTCGACGTCGCGTACCCGGAGAAGCTCTCCCGCGGCCTGGTGCTCGTGAAGTGGTGGCTGCTCGCCATTCCTCAGTACCTCGTCGTCGGGATCTTCACCGGCGGCGGCGGCTATGTCGCCTGGCACTCCGACCGCTGGGCACTGGAGCTTCGGCGGGGGGCTGATCGGCCTGCTCGTCCTCTTCGCGGGTGTGGCGCTGCTCTTCACCAACCGCTATCCGCACGGCATCTTCGAGTTCGTGCTCGGGCTCGATCGCTGGGTGGCCCGGGTCGCGGCGTACGCGGGTCTCCTGACCGACGCCTACCCGCCGTTCCGCCTCGACCAGGGAGCAGAGGATCCCGGCGGAGTGGCGGTGAGCCCGCTGCCGCCCCCACCACTCGACGAGCCTTCGACGGCCGAGCGCAGGGGCGGGACGGGCGCGGGACGGGTCGTGCTGCTCGTCGTGGGCAGCATCGCGGCACTGCTGGCATTCGCGACTGCTCGTGGGCGGATGCGCGATCGTGGCGGTCGACCAGAGCCAGCGCGACGACGACGGCTTCCTCATGTCTCCGACCGAGGACTTCGCCACGTCGACCTATGCGATCGTCTCCGAGAGCGCCGACGTCGACGTCCGCGGGGCCGATTGGTCGGTGAAGGGCTTCTTGGGCACGGTGCGGATCCGCAGCGAGAGCGAGCGCCCGGTGTTCGTCGGAATCGCGCGCGAGACGGACGCGGCGCCGATACCTCGACGACGTCGAGCGTGTCGTCGTCACGGCGATCGGCGACGAACCTCGCTATCACGGCGGCCCGGCGGCGCACCCGAGAACCCGCCTGGGGACCAGACGTTCTGGGTTGCGTCGACGGCGGGAGCGGGAGCGAAGACGCTCGACTGGGAGCCGGAGAACGGCAACTGGACCGTGGTCGTGATGAACACCGACGCCACACGCGGGGTTGCTGCCGAGCTGAGCATCGGCGCCGAGCTCGACCAGGTGATCTGGGTCGGCATCGCGCTGCTCGTCGCCGGCGGGCTGCTGGCTGCGGGATCGGCTCTCGCGATCACGGCCGGCGTGCGCCGCCGCGGCAGCCGCTGACGCGCGGGGCCTCAGTCGTACGTTCAGCTTCGTGCTGCCGAAAACCCGCGTAAGGCCACAAGGCGGAGGCGTTGACTCGCCGGCGCCGGCCGGCTCCCGGTGTAGCGCGCCGGCTACCGGAAGACCGGCCCCGCCGGCGTCGGCCGGTAGCGGGGACGCTTCAGGAGGTTGTCGGCTTCGCCGTCCGGCCCGGGATCGGGCTCGTCGCGAATGTAGGTGCGAAGCCGCCGCGGCTCGACGACGTCGAGCGCGTTGTCGACGACCACGAGCCCTTTCTCCTGCAGCATCACGAGCTCCTCGGGCGAGACGTCGAAGCGCAGGTAGGGGTCGAGGGTGCCGAGGAACGCCATCTGCAGCGGCGCCGGCGACTCGTAGTCGTCCATGATCGCCTTCAACTTCTCCTGGACCCGCCTCTCCACCTCGGCATCGATCTCCTCCTGCGCAGGCGTTGCCCCGCCGGCGGACAGATCCGCGCTGACCTGCTCCCGGATCGCGTCGCCCTCCGCGGCGACGATCTCCGCGTACTTGCGTTCCGCCGCCTGGGTGCGCAGGACGTCGCGCACTTCGCCGAGCTCGGTACCGGAAATGCACAGAAGCTCGTCGATCTCGTGCTCCTTGACGTAGGCCAGAGCGGGGAAGTACGGGATCTTGGTGATGATCAGCGGCCCCTCCGGATCGTCAATTCTCGCCTGGATCTCGTCGAACGTGAGACCGAACAGGTCGGGGTCGGCGGGGTCGGCGGCCGTGAACTCCCGCCGGCTGGTGCCGGGAGCGTGCAGGATCACGTCCTCCTGGATCGTCTCGTAGTCCGCCAGGCGATAGCGGAGCTCGACGATCGCTCCGTTCGCATCGCGCGTCTCGTCACGGATCACCGTGTCGACCGGTGGAACGAGCTCGCGCCCGACGAACGCCTTGCCGCACAGCAGGAAGCCCTTGTCGTTGAACTCCGCCTGGCTCGGCTTGGTCACGACCTGGTGCAACGTCGCGTAGAAGGGATCCCACCGACGGGTCTTGATCGTCAGGCGGTCGGGAATGACGTCCGACAGGGTGGCGTCGGCCTTCTTGCTCGCGCGGGCCTCGAAGTACTCGCCGAAGAAGATGCCTGCGCCGACCTCCAGCACGAACACGGAGCCCAGGAAGATGGCCGCGCCGACGGGACCGAAGCAGATGGCAACGAGGGTGAACGCCCAGAACGTCATGAACTCGAACAGGGCGTCCACACTCACGTCGAGGTCCGTGTTCCAGACGAGGAGCCCGTCGTCGTCGACCGACGGGCGAATGTCGATCGTGAAGGTGACGTCGGTGTTGGTCAGGTCGATCGGGTCGACGTACTCGCCCTCGAGCGTGATGCGCAACCCGTTCTGGGGCACAGGTAGACCGCCGGCCGGACCGATCAGCGGCGGAATCCGGCCCACCTTGATCGAGTCCACGTCCCCGATTCGCTTGCTCTTCGGGTTCAGGATGTTGTAACGGAGGGCGTGCTCGACGACCCCGGCGAGGTTCTTGATCGCGGTCCGCGAGAACACGTCCTTCGACATGTCGCCGTACAACCCGGGGCGGGAGGCCATCGCCATGTCCTCGCCGTCGGGCAGGAAGTTGAGCGCATCGTCGACATTTCCCCGCGGAGGGTGGAACTGGTCCTCTTCGTCGCCGTTGCGGAGGCGGACGTTGATGTAGATGCCGAGCGCGGAGGGGTGGTCGCCGTCGCCCTGGTGCCACGCGATGAAGAAGTCCTCGACCTTCTTGAACTTGCTCGCACCGCCGAGATCGACGGTGCGGTCGACGAACTCCTGCACCTTCGCGAGCACCTCCGCCTTCGGCATGTTGTAGGGCTCGGCCGCGAGGATGTCGAGCGCAGGCGAGTCGATGTCGACGACGTGGATCCCGAGCGCGAGCTTCGACAGGGTCCCCTCCTCGTGCTCCTTCGCCAACCCCGCCTGGATGAAGAGATCGAAGGGAACGGGGAAGCTGTTCTCCGGCTGGACGATCGCGCGCACCCTGAGGTTCGCGCCCAGCGGGTGGTCGAAGAGGATCTCAGTCCGGAACGACTCGTCGCTGGTCGGCGGCAGCGATCCGTCCGGCGCGGGGGTCGGGACGTAGAGGCGACTCGAGTTGAGCATCGCCAGGTCAACCTTGGTATCTCCGAGGACGGCCGAATTGGGCATCACGCCGGCGTCGTAGGCGGTCTGCAGCAGCATCTGCAGGTAGCGGCCGCTGAGGAGGGCCTCGACGTCGAAGCCGCTTTTCACTCGGGACTGGTTGACGGCAGCCATCAAAGAACGCCCGCCGTGATCATTGCGTGCCCACGGCAGCGCGTTCGCCCCCCGAAAGGGTCACGCCGATCGAGCGGTTGGGAGCGGCCGTCTAGGTCGACCTGAGCTCGTCGTGGTCGTAAATGCCGAGTCCGCTTTCGGGATCGAAGAAGTGAAGGCGGGTGACGTCGACCTCGAGCTCGAGCGATTCACGCTCGCGAGCGCCCGTCGTCCGCTCGAGTCTGCCGACGAACGTGACGCCTTCGCCGCGAGCGCGCGCCGCGGCCATTCTCGCCTCTGCGTCCTCGGCGTCCTCCACCACGGCCGCCTCGATGACCTCCTTCGTCGTCACCGCCTCCGCGGTCACGTTGAAGTGCACGTACACCTCCGAGCCCATGTCCTCGCGGATGTCGCAGACGACGGACAGGCGCCGGTCGGGATGCGTCTCGTGCAGCACCGCCGCGTCCTCCATGTCCTCGGGCCGGATTCCGAGCACGACTCTGCGCCCGTCGTACGCCGAGAGGCCGGGGCGCTTCTCGAGCGTGGCCGGATCCAGGCGCAGGCGGTTCGGGCCGAACGAGACCCAGATGTCCCCGTCTGCGCGCTCGACCTCCGCAATGACGACATTCATCGCCGGTGACCCGATGAACTCGGCGACGAACAGGTTGCGCGGCCGATCGTAGAGCTCCTTCGGAACGGCGACCTGCTGGAGGTACCCGTTGCGCATCACGGCCACGCGATCGCCCATCGTCATCGCCTCGGTCTGATCGTGGGTGACGTAGATCGTCGTCACGCCGAGGTCGCGCTGGAGGCGAGAAATCTCGGCGCGCATCTCCACCCGCAGCTTCGCGTCGAGGTTCGAGAGCGGCTCGTCCATGAGGAACGCCTCCGGGTTACGCACGATTGCCCGCCCCATCGCGACGCGCTGCCGCTGGCCCCCCGAGAGCGTCCGTGGCTTCTTCTGCAACGAGTCCGAGAGGCCGAGAATCCGCGCCGCTTCTTGGACGCGGCGGTCGACCTCGTCCTTGGAGAGGCCCCGCATCTTGAGCGCGAAGCCCATGTTCTTGGCTGCGTTCATGTGCGGGTAGAGCGCGTAGTTCTGGAAGACCATCGCGATGTCCCGGTCCTTCGGCGGGAGATCGTTGACGACGTGGCCGTCGATCCGCACGTTTCCGGAGGTGACCGTCTCGAGGCCGGCGATCATTCGCAGCGCCGTGGTCTTGCCGCAGCCCGACGGGCCGACGAAGACGACGAATTCGCCCGCGCCGACCTCGAGGTCGAGCTCGGTAACGGCTCTGGTGCCGTCGGAATAGACCTTCGTCAGGTTCTCGAGGGTGATCTCCGCCACTCACGGCCTCCGTGGACGACTTTTGCGCGGAATCTACTAGCATCGGAGCGGTCCGATGGAGGCCCAGGCCGCTCCTCGGTGGAAGCCCGGCGCACGTCGCTGGCGACGTGCGCTCGAGGATCGCCGCGTGCTCGCGCCACTTCTGATCGCCCCGGCGGTCATCTTCATCGTGCTCGTGGTGGGCGTTCCGTTCGGCTGGGCGATCTACCTGAGCATGACCGACGCCATCGGAGGCTCGCTGACCGGGAACTGGGTCGGGTTCGACAACTTCACGAACGCCTGGTCGGATGACCACTTCCAGAAGGCGCTCCGCAACACGCTCATCTTCACGTTCGCCTCGCAGGCGATCGTGCTCGTAGTCGCGGCGGTCCTCTCCCACTACCTCATCCGCGACTTCCGCGGCAAGTGGTTCATCCGGTTCCTGATCATCCTGCCGTGGGCGGCTCCGGTCGCCTTGGGAACGATCGGCTGGTTGTGGATCTTCGACTCGCTCTTCAGCGTGATCAACTGGACGCTCGGCCACGGCCTCGGTCTTGTCGACACGGCCGATCCGCCGCAATGGCTGGGCCGGCCGAATCTCGCCCTCCTCGCCGTGATCATCGTCCACGCCTGGCGCACCCTGCCCTTCGCGATCATCATCTTCCTCGCCGGCCTGGCCTCGATTCCGTCCGAGGTGGACGACGCGGCCAAGATCGACGGTGCGACGGGCATCAAGAAGCTGCTCGTACGTCACGCTCCCGCTCCAGCTGCCGATCGCGCTCGTCGCACTCCTCTTCGGCATCGTCTTCACAGCCTCTGATTTCGCCGTCGTCTACGTGCTCACGCAGGGCGGGCCGTTCAACTCGACGCAGATGCTCACCACCTGGTCGTTCCAGATCGGGATCAACTCCGGCTCGCTCGGCGAAGGGGCGGCGATCTCGCTCTACCTCTTCCCGCTGCTCGCCGTCGTGAGCATCGCGATGCTCTTCTTCGCGAAGAGGGCGCAGGTCTCGTAGTGGCCGGGCGGATGAGATCGGCGCGCCGCGGCCTCCCGACCTACCTCGTGCTGGGGCCGTTCGCGATCCTGCTCGCGTTCCCCTTCTACTGGATGCTCGTGACGATGTTCAAGGAGGACCTCGACCTCTACAACGCGGAGAACGTGCCGTACGTCTACAACCCCGTCCGGTGGAAGTTCTGGGAGTCGGCGACAACGGAGCACGTCACGTTCCTCTTCACCGACACTCGGTACTGGGACTGGATCGTCAACACGGCGATCGTGGGCTTGGTCGTGGTCGCGATCACGCTCGTCATCTCGCTTCCGGCCGGGTATGCGCTCGCGCGGCTGTCCGGCAGCTGGGGCCAGACGGCGGGAATCGGCATCTTCCTCGTCTACCTGATTCCGCCGACCCTTCTCTTCCTGCCCCTCTCCCCGGTCGTCGCTCGCCTGGGTCTCCACGACTCACTCCTCGCGCTCATGCTCGTCTATCCCTCGTTCACGATTCCCTTCTCGACCTGGCTGCTGATGGGGTTCTTCAAGACGATCCCGCAGGAGCTCGAGGACGCGCGCTCTGGTCGACGGCTGCTCGCGACTCAAGGCGCTCGTGAGGATCGTCTTCCCGATCTCGCTTCCCGGCATCCTGACCGTCGTCATCTTCGCGTTCGCGCTCTGCGTCAACGAGTTCATCTACGCCTTCACCTTCATCTCGTCCTCCGAGAATCGGACCATCTCCACGGGCGTGCCGAACGAGCTCATCCGCGGCGATGTCTTCTTCTGGCAATCCCTCATGGCCGCGACGCTGATCCCGAGCATCGTGCTCGCCCTGCTCTACAACGCGTTCCTCGACCGCTTCATCAAAGGCTTTACAGGCGGCGCCTTCAGGTAGAGAATCGACGCCAGCGAACAGGAGGTACTCGGTGGCAGACATGTCGGACGAGCTCCAGAGCAAAAGCTCACCGCTGACCCGGGAAGACCTGGTGAAGAGAGCGGGTGCGGCTGCATTCGCGGTGAGCATGTTCGGCGCCCTGCCGGAGAAGGCTCTCGGTTTCTACGGTCCGCTGCGCTACCAGCACAAGCAGCTCTCCGGCGAGCTCCGCATCATGACGTGGACCCACTTCGTCCCGGACTACGAAAAGTGGCTCGACAACACGTACGTCAAGCAGTGGGGCGAGAAGAACGACGTCGAGGTCAAGGTCGACCACATCAACAACGCGCTGCTCTCGGCGTCGGGATCGTCCGAGGTCGCAGCTCAGAGCGGTCACGACCTCTTCTGGTTCATCTCCCCGCCGTCGTCGTTCCAGAAGCAGGTCGTCCCCGTCACCGACCTCGTCCAGGAGGTGTCCAAGAAGGTCGGGCCGATGACGAAGGTGGCCAGGAAGAGCACGTACAACCCGAAGACGAAGCAGTTCTTCGGCTTCCCCGAGACGTACGCGCCCGACCCGGTGCAGTACCGGAAGAGCTACCTGCAGGAGGCCGGCGTCAGCCTGAACAGCTGGGAAGACCTTCGCAAGGGAGCGGCGAAGCTGAAGCAGATCGGGCATCCGGTCGGCCTCGGCATGTCGAACGAGATCGACTCGAACATGCTGCTCACCTCACTCCTCTACTGCTACGGCGGCTTCATCCAGAACGAGGAGAACAGGATCGTCTTCGGGCAGGGCTCGAACCGCAAGGGCGCGATCGAGGCGCTGCAGGTCATGCGCGACATCTTCCGAACCGGCATGACCGACGAGGTCTTTGCCTGGAACGCATCGTCGAACAACAACGCGTTTCGTCGCCGGAAGGCTGTCCGTGGCATTGAACGCGATCTCGATCGTGCGCACCGCGGAGGACTCCGGAAACACCGCGCTGTCCGACGACACGTGGCTTGCCTCGATCCCGCGCGGGCCCGTGATGCGCCTGGGCAACGAGCATGTCATGGGCGTCTACGTGATCTGGAAGTTCGCGAAGAACAAGGAGGCGGCGAAGAAGTACCTCGTCGATCAGCAGCTCAACTACCGGGAGCACTTCGTACGCAGCAAGTACTACAACTTCCCGCCGTGGACCGGGGCGATCAAAGGCGGCTTCAAGACGCATCCGCGCGATGACGAAAGCAGGACCCGCACAAGCCGCGCGGGAAGTACACGATCCTGACGACGATCGCCGAGAAGTACACGACGAATCCCGGCCACCCGGGCAATTCGAACGCGGTGATCGACGAGATCTTCAGCCGCTTCCTGATCCCGGAGATGTTCGCGCGAGTCGCCCAGGGCAAGGTCACCCCGGCGGACGCGGTTCGAGACTTCGATCAGGAGGCCAAGAAGATCTACGCCAAATGGAAGGCTCAGGGGCTCGTGTAACACCGCCGCTGCTTGCGACCGTACGAGGGCCCCGTTCTGCGGGGCCCTCGCGTGTCAGAGGCGGACGACGGCCTTCGCGCCTTTGCCCTGCGCGGCCCAGGCATCCGCGACCTTGTCGAGGGTGAACGTCTCGACGTCGATCCGGATCCGCCCGGCGGCAACATGCTCGACTACTTCGAGATATGCCTGCCGGCGCTCGTCGGCCGAAAGCGCGAAGTTCGAATGACCGAGAATGGACAGGCGCTTGCCGCGGACGGTCGCGGAGGGGAAGGTCGCCTCCGGGCCGGCCGACTGACCGACGTGGACGATCCGCGCCCCGGGAGCAGCTGCCTCGGCGGCGGCCTGGACCGGCTCACCCCACAACGCATCGACTACCAGTGTCGGCCCGTCGCCGCCGGCTGCCTCGCGCAGCCGTTCGGACAGGCCGTCGCCGTCGAGCGACACGGTCGCGTCGGCGCCGAGCTCGCGCGCGCGCTCGAGGCGATTGTGGTCGCGACCCGCGGCGACGATCCGTTCCGCCCCCAGCAGACGGGCGACCTGGAGCGCAACCGAGCCCACGGTTCCCGTCGCCCCGAGGACGAGCACGCGATCGTCGGGGCGAACGGGTGCCCGCTCGGCGAGGGGCAGCCAGCCGGCGATTCCGGCGATCCCGCACGCGGCGGCGACCGCATCCTCGACACCGTCCGGGACCGGAACGACCAGCGGAGCAGGGAACTCGATCCGCTCGATCAGGAAGCCGTCCTGCCGGATTCCCCGGCCCTCTCCGAAGAGGTACACGCGCCTGCCGTCGAGACGTCCGACCGCCTCGCAGCCCGGCACGTACGGCAAAGGTGGGTGGCCTCCGTAGAAGCGCCCGGCCGCGATGGCGAGGTCGAGGGGATTGAGAGCAACGGCGAGGACCTCGACAGGACCCTCGCCTTCCCTGTCCACCGGCTCGGGCGGTTTTCCCAGCTCGGCGATCTGCGCAGCGCGCACTGCGGCATCCTACGGCGCGGACCGTCAACCTCACCTCTCGAGTTCCGGCGCGGAGCCAGGGGCGTCGGAGGAGTGCTCGTACCAACCGGCTCCCGTGACGAAGAGGAACCTCGTCGCGTTGTCCTGCTCGCGAACGGGGACCAGCCACGCCTCACGGCCGGGTGGTCCATCGTGGACGTAGACGGGGTCGCCCATGGCGACATCCGGGCCGAGGTCTTCTGTGACGCGTGCTCGAGCAGCGGCGGCCGTGATGCCCGTCACGACGGCCGGTGCTCCGGCCAGCGTGCGCGGATCCCGGTACAGCGCTCCCGAGGCAACGGCCTTGCCCTCCGTTGTGACGCGCACGAAGCCGATCGCCCGATCATCGAGCTCGACCGGCACCACCCAGTACGACGGGGTCTCCCATCACCGTGCGAACGAGCACCGGCTCGCCGATCGTGGAGCGAACCCACGGCTCGAACAGGGCGTCCTCTCTGGCTAGGACGTACGCCCGCTCGGCTGCGGCCTTCCGGATGTCGCTCTCTCCGTCATTCGCCATGCGCTCGGCCGCGTCAGCTGTGCCGGACGTAGATGAAGTTCGTGTGGGTCACGGCATCCCAGTCCTCCCAGACCACCGCTCCTCCGGCACAGATGTTGGCGTTCCAGGGCCAGGGATCGTAGATCTTCAGCGACAGGTCGTAGCCGAACGCTATCCACGACCACGTCTTCATCCAGCCCGCGGCCGCCCTGGCATGCCCGGGGATGCCGCTCTTGACCGGACGATTCGCGTCGATCTCGAGCTTTGCCTCGCTCCACGCCGCCGACGTGTCGTACGTCGCGTCGAGGCCGTTGTCCGACAGCGACTCGTAGCCGGCAACCTGGCCTGTGTTGTCGGTGCCGCCCGGCCCGGTTCCCATTGCCGCCGCGATCTGGTCCTGCGTGAAGTACCAGCGGTAGAAGTCGAGGATCATCTGGCCGGTGGCGACGGCGCAGTAGACGTTGGTCTGCTGCGCGTAGAGCTCGAAGCACTCGTGCGGGCTGCACCGCGGCCCGAAGCGGACGACCTTCTGACTGGACAGCGGAAAGATGACGTACGGAAACTCGCGGACGAGCGAGTCGTAGAGCTCGATGCGGGCGTCGACGTCGATCCGGCCCTCCACCTCGACCAGCGGGGGTGCGATCCGCTTCAGGATCTCGAGCTCTTCCTCGTGCTGTGACCAGCGCCGACGGCGTTTCTTCTCCGTCGGAGCGACGACTGCGCCGTAGTAGGAGTACGCCGTGCTTCCTTCGGCCTCGTCGGCTCCCAAATTCACGACCGGCAGCCCGTCCGAGACGTCGATGATCGTGCGCCCGCTGCCCTGGCGAGGCACGTCGAAGCTGACCTCCACTCCGATCTTGGGATAGCAGTAACAGACGAGCCGTGAGCCCGTGACCTTGGCGCCGTCGTGCTCCTTCTTGACCGCCGCCTCGGCGGCGCGGGTCGCGTCGTCGGGATCCCAGCCTCTCGGGCCAAGCTGCGCCGAGACGAGCGGCGTGCCGATGGTCGGGCTGGCGGCCGCACGGACGATCCCCACTGTCTCGTCCTCGTCGGTGACCTCGAAATCGTAGAAGAGCGCGGGCCCGGCGAGGTCGTGGATGACGAGAGGCTCGGCCTTCAGGTCGGCCGCCGCCAAGCGCGTGAGCTCGTCGTTCCCTTCGACCCAATGTCGACGGACACGGCCGACGGCCAGCCGGCCGGCGTGCTCGGCGTCGATCACGTCGATGTCGGGTTTCTTCTGCTCGTGTTGCGACACGTTGACACCTCCTGGGGGGAGCGGCTCACACCTTCCAGACCGTGAGGCTCAGGAAGAAGAAGGCCCCTGACTTCTGCCGGATGCGGAAGTGGTGACCTCCGGCCGAGAGGAAGCACGGGTGGGGCTGGTAGATCGTTCCGGTGAACGGGAGGAGCCCGAAGGAGAAGCTGTCGATCAGGCACTCCACCTGGGAGGGGCTCCCGGTCGGATAGCTCTGCAGCGCGGCCGTGCACAGGTAGTCACCCTCGGTCGGAGCGCTGAAGTAGCAGTTGACCCGGCCTGTCTTGGTCTGGCCCGACCCCCAGCCGGCGTAGCCGTCTGCGGAGAACCAGGCGCGGCAGTCGTCGACGCATTCCTGCATGTCGGTGAAACCGTCGAAGTGATCGGCGTCCCAGATGTCGAGGAAATGGGCCGTCCCGCTCTTGCCGCAGACGCTGAAGTACGCCGTCGGCACCCAGGCGATGAAATCCTCGAGACCCGGAACCTCCTTGATGATCTCCTTGGCGCCGGGGATCAGCTTGAGCGCCGTCAGCGCCGCCTGAGGTGACGGGCTGAGGTCTGCGAGGGCCGCGCCCTCGCGGTCCTCGCCGGGAGGCATGGGCTTGCGGCCCTCTCCGCGGACGAGTCGAAACTCCTTGCCGACCGGCACGAGACTCGACTTACACAGCCGGTGTCACTCGGTCGTCACCCGGCCGTTATCCGGCCCAAGACCGTCTACTCGGGCTTCGTCGCCCAGTGGCGGCGGCGAAAACGACGAAGGGCCCGGCAAGCCGGGCCCTCCGTCGAGTGCGGTGCGGTCGAGTTACGCGACCAGCACGCGGTCGCTGTGAGCGACGACGTTGCCGAGCGTGATCTTGGGCTCGTTGGGAATCAGCGTCGAGAGGTTCTCGTCGCGGATCCACGTGGCCACGAACTTCGAAGCCTCCATGCCCTGCTCAGGAGTCTCGAAGACACTGAGCGAGCTGAAGATGCCGTTGCCGGCGTCGATCAGGAAGTAGCCGGCGAACCCGGGAAGCTTCTCGAGCTTCGGGACGAGGTTCTCGGTGACCTTGTTGGTCAGCTCGACCTTGCGATTCTGGTCCACACCGTCGTAACGGCGAATGGTCGCATGCATGTGATGCTCCTTCTGTCAATCTTTCAGGGCAGGAAAGTCCGAACGAACTCCCTGCTGCGCTCAGGCCGGTGGAACAGTCGAAGAGGAAGGTGCAAAGCCTCGGCGGCTTCAAGGACTAGCCAAATGCGCTGGCGCCATCATAGCTGCGATTCCCCGGCGCTGTCGGCGGGCCCTCTTCGCGCTCGCTCCGGCGCAGGGAGTGTGGCATACGATCGAGCGAAGCTAACGGTCACGCAGGAAGGAGCTCAGAATGCCCGCCGACGGGGTGCGGACGCAGGTCAAGCTGGTGTCGAGCCTCACGCGCAGCGGCTCCTCGGTTGGCCAGAGCGACTCGGTCGTGAACGCCATGCGGCTCCGCCTCGAGGACGCGGGAAACAGCGTCCTCGGCGTGCCGATCGTCTACGAGGACCTCGACGGCGGCACCGAGGAGCGCGGCTCGTGGGACGCGGAGCAGGAGCAGGCAAACGCCCGCTACGCGGCCGGCGACCCGGACGTCCTCGCATACGTCGCCACGCTGGACGCCGACGCCGCGCCCCACTCCATCCCGATCACGAATCAGGCCGGCCTGCTCCAGATTTCGCCCTGCAACACCTATCCGGGCCTGACACGCCCGTTCGACCCGGGGGAGCCCGACAAGTACTACCCGACCGGCAAGCGCAACTACCTTCGCACCGCGCTGCCGGACGACCTCCAGGGCTCCTTCGCCGCGCACTGGGCGAAGGAGCTCGGCGCCGAGGCGGCCGTGGTCCTGCACGACACCGAGCCGTTCGGCCGCGGTGTTGCGCTTCCGTTCGCCGACCGCTGCCGCGAGCTCGGGATCGAGGTGGTCGGGGAGCCGATCGGGATCGAGGCCAAGCGGGAGGAGTACAGCGAGCTCGCCGAGTGGGTCGCCGCCAGCGGGGCGGACCTCGTCTTCTACGGCGGCATCATCCAGAACGGCGCCGGGCCGCTCTGGCGGGACGTCCGCACGGCGGCGCCGGAGGCGAAGATGATGGGCTCGGACGCCCTCTTCGAGGAAGCCTTCATCGCGGACGCCGGCGAGTACGCGGAGGGCACCCACATCACGTTCTGCAGCGTCCCGCCGGCGCTGCTCGAGGGGCCGGGCAAGGAGTTCTACCGCCGTTACGTCGAGCGTTTCGGCAAGGAGCCCGAGGCCTACGGGGCCTCGTCCTACGACGCGATGGGGGTTGTGCTGCAGGCGATCGAGCAGGTCGGCGCGTCCGACCGCGCCGCGGTCGTGGAGGCCGCCTTCGCCACGCGCGACTTCCAGGGCCTGCAGGGGCGCTTCAGCTTCGACGCGAACGGCGATGTCGACCTTCGTCGTGGCACGCGCCTGACCGTCCGCAGCGGGCACTTCCAGCCGCTGCAGGTGCTGGAGATCGAGGGCTGAACGCGCACCTGGGGTGTGGATAAAGCCTCTGAGGCTGGACGTGGCCCTTTCGGGCAAGGCGCCGGCTTGAGCAAGCGGGCGTTGTCCGTTTTGGCTGTGGATAACCGTCGGCGCGTGTCGAGTCCGGACACGCATCGTTTGGACGGCGGCGCGCTCACGACCTGAGCCGGTTTAGGCTCCCGCTGTGAACGACAGCGGCGTCGTCGACAGGCTCGCGCAGCTGGCGCTCTTCGCCGACCTGCGCTGGCCGCAGCTGGAGGCGGTCGCCCACACGTTCGACGAGGCGGTCTTCGCCCCGGAGCAGCGTGTGCTGCGCCAGGGCCTGACCGGCGGCGCGTTCTACGTCATCCTCGAGGGGGAGGCGTCGGTCGTGGTCGACGGCAGCGAGCGCGCACGGCTCGGGCGGGGCGACCACTTCGGCGAGATCTCGACGCTGACCGGCGAGCCGCCGACCGCCGATGTCCGAGCCGAAACGCTCCTCCGCTGCCTCGTCGTTCCCGGGCAGCAGCTCGAGCAGTTCCTGCTCGACCACCCGCCGGTGATGCTACGGCTGCTCCAGGCCGAGGCCCGCCGCCTGCGCGACTCCAACCGGTGGCATTAGGAGCCCGCAGGGCGTGCCCAAGCCTAAGCGGCCGTTTCCGCCGGGCGCCTACCCGGTCGTCGTCATCGGGAGCGGGCCTGGCGGCCTGCAGACGAGCTACAGCCTGAGCCGGCTCGGCATCGAGCACGCCGTGATCTCCGCCGACGACGGACCGGGCGGGATGTTCCGCCGCTTTCCTCTCTTCGAGCGCCTGATCAGCTGGACGCACGCCGCCGCCGACGTCCCGCGCGACACCCCCGAGTTCGAGGCCCACGACCAGAACAGCCTCGTCGCCGAGGAGCCGGAGCTCCGCGCGCTCGTTGCGGCCGAGATCGCCGAGGACAGCCGCCGGCCTGCACGCCACGAAATGGAGGCAGGCCTGCGTGCTTTCGCCGAGCGGGCGCCCGTGCAGGGTGCGCTACGGGTGCCGCTGGGAGTCGACGCGCTACGAGGACGACGGTGTAGTGCTCGGCACGAGCGACGGCGAGTACCGGGCCCGGGCGATCGTCGTCGCCACGGGCATGACGGAGCCGTGGGTACCGCCCGTGCCGGGGCTCGAGCTCGACCAGCACTACGTCAACGCCGTCGCCGGTCCCACCCCGTACCGCGACCGCCGCGTCGTCATCGTCGGCAAGCGCAACTCGGCTTTCGAGGTGGGCGAAGCACTCGTTCGGCAGGGAGTGCGGGAGCTGACGCTCGTCTCGCCCAGGCCACCCGACCTCGGACGCCTCGCCCGCTCGCCGCTCCGTCCCTGGTACCTGACCCCGTACGACGAGCACGTTCGCGGCGCGCCGGGGCGGTACGTGCTCGACGCGTCGGTCGAGCGGGTCGAGCACGATGAGGGCGGCTATCGGGTCCACGCCGTCGATCCGGCGCGCCCGGAGCCGCTCGTGCTGGAGGCGGACGTCGTCATCGCGGCGACCGGCTTTCGCGCACCGCTCGCGGATCTGCCCCAACTCGGCCTCGCGACCGTCGCCGACGGACGCCTTCCCGCGCTGACGCCGTACTGGGAGAGCGTCTCCCTGCCAGGCGTCTACTTCGCCGGCAACATCACCCAGGCGGCGCCGGGGCTGCGCAAGCACGGCGTCGCCAGCCTCTCCGGCATGGTCTGCGGCTTCCGCTACAACGCGCGGACACTCGCGCGCCACATCGCCGAGTCGGTGTTCTCCGTCACCGTGCAGCGACCGCTCCTCGAACGCCGGCGCCGTCACGCCGTACCTCCTCGCCCAGCTGACCCGTGGGCCTGAGTTGGCGATGCAGAAGGGATATCTCGCGCGCGTGCTCTCCGCCGACGCCGGCGGCTTCAGGAATGACGGCATCCAGCCGCTCGAGGTCTTCGTCGACGGAACCGGCGACGGGGTCGCGGCCACGCTCGAGTTCGATGAGCAGGAGGTGATCAGGCCGGCCCTCTACGTGCGTTACGACGGCCGGCTGGGCGAGGTCGTATTGCCGCCGCATCCGCTCCGCCGCTACGAGGAGCCGGAGTACGCCGCCGCAGTCGACGACGCCCTGCGCCCGCTCCTATGAAGGCTTGATGTGAAAAGAGGGCCCGTGGCCGTGAAGCGGACGCCTTCAGGAGTTTTGCGCGACTTGCGCAGCTAGGAGTTATCGACGAGCCAGCGCGTCAGGTCGCGCGCCTGCTCCTGCGGCGTCGCGGGTGCCTGCGAGCGAGGAGCGGGCACACGCGTTTCGACCGGAGCGGAAGACCACGCGATCCAGCCGGCCAGGACTAAAGCTCCGGCGACCGCGACGCTGACCCAGGCAGCCCGCCGCCGGCTCCAGCTCCGGTGCTCGTGTCGCTCGGCCGGCTCGGGCGCCAGGACGAGCGTGTCGAGCAGCGCGGTTGGCTGGTTGGCGCCCTCGCAGGAGGCGGGCCACGTCTTCCGCCGACCCAGGCCGTTCCGCCGGCTCGGGCTCGAGGCAGCGCGCGACCGCCTCGTCGAGCGCATGCGGGACGCCGGCGACAACCTCGCCGAGGCGAGGCGCGGCCACGCGCGAACCGCTCGCCGCGATCAGCTCTGCGAGCGACGAGGCCGGATGCGGCGGCGCACCCGCGACGACCTCGAACAGGACTGCACCGAGCGAGTAGAGGTCAGCCGCTGCAGTGACCGGCCCACCCGCTGCCTGTTCGGGGGCGAGGTAGGACGCGGTGCCGACGACGCTGCCGTGCTCCGTCAGCTCGGTTCCCTCGTGTGCCCGGGCGATCCCGAAGTCGACGATCGTCGCCGATCCATCCTCGCGCACGACGATGTTCGCGGGCTTCACGTCACGGTGGACGAGCCCCGCGTCGTGGGCGTGCTGCAGGCCGGAGCAGAGCTGGATCCCGAGCGCGACGGCCTCGGCGGGCGGCAGCCGGCCGCGCCGCGCGAGCACCTCGGCGAGCGTCTCGCCTTCGACGTACTCCAACGCGATCCAGGGACGGCCGTCGTGCTCGCCCGCATCGAGCACGCGTACGACGTTCCGATGGTCGAGCCGCGCGGCCAGGCGGGCCTCGCGGAGGAAGCGCCGGCGAAACGCCTCGTCGGCGGACAGGTTGTCGGCGAGCAGCTTGAGCGCGGCCTCCTCACCGGTTCGCTCGTCGACGGCGCGGTAGACGAGCGCCATTCCGCCTGCCCCGAGGAGCTCCTCGAGACGGAAGTCTCCGACCCGGGTCTGCGTCTTCAATCGTGACCCTTCTTCTTGCCGCGGCCCTTGCCCTTGCCCGGGCCACTCTCGTCGGCACCCTCGCCGGCGTTGTCCTCGTCCACTGTCGCGGTAGGCGTCGGGGAAGGCGGCGGAGGCGGGCAGGTCAGCGTGGAAGCCAGGCGCGCGCTGCGCTGTCGCAGCTCGACCGCAAGTTCGAGTGGGACGAGCTCCGCCGGCAATCGCCTGCTCGACCTTGCCGAGCAAGGCCTGTGCCCGCCGGTCGGCGCCGCAACGGTCGCCCGCGGCGATTCGCGCTTCGATCGCCTGGCTGTCGGCCACGAGCACGGCGGCCGTGTCCGCGGGGATGCGCTCGGAGCCGCAGCCTCCCACGAGGAGGGTCGCCACGAGCAGGAAACCGACCAGCGTTCCCCGCATCGCCTTCAGAAGTCGAGGGTCTCGAGGTGGCGGTCCGCCGCACAGTCGGCGGCCCACTCCTCGCAGAGTGCGAGCAGGCGCGGTACGTCCTCGGGCTCGGCTTCCACGTTGACGGCGACCATGTTCACCACCGTCTCGGTGCCCTGCGCGTACTCCTGGCGGCGTTCGGCGACGATCGTCAGGTGTTCCGGGTGCGCATCCAGCAGGCGCGCCAGCCGGTCGAGCTCCGCCTGGGTCGCCTCGCGCCCCGTCAGCACGCCGAAGTTGACGAGAATCTCGAGCCTCGAACCACTGTGCCCGTCGACGAAGGCGACAGGGGTCTCCATTCCCGGTGCTTACCCGAGGGAGCCGATTCGCTAACGCTCGCGCGGTTCCCAGCCGAAGCGGCGCGCCGCCACAAGCGCTCCGAGCACACCCCAGCGCCGCCAGCACCGCAATCGACCCGGGCGCGTCCACGATCGAGTCGCCGTCGAGGTAGACGCCCCTGAGCAGGTCGATCAGGTGCTTCAGCGGCAGGACGTCGCCGACGGTCTGGAGCCACTCCGGATACTCCTGCGTCGGCACGAACGACCCCGAGATGAACGCCATCGGCAGCAGGATCAGGTTGACCACCGCCGAGGCCCCGTCGGCCGACCGGATCATCGCCGCCGTCCCCAGGCCCATCCCTGCGAACGCTGCCGAGCCGAGCAGCATGACCGCGACGAGCGAGGCGATGTCCTCCGGGCCGTCGGCGTCGAAGACCGAGACGCCGAGCGCGAACATCACGATCGTCTGCAGGACGAAGACGACCAGCATCGAGAGCACCGCGGCGGTCAGGTAGGTCGGCGCCGGCAGCGGCGTCGCCCGGATGCGCTTCAGCAGGCCGCTCTCGCGCCGGATCACGAGCAGGATGGCGAGGCCCGCGAAGGCGGTGTTCGCGGCGCCGTAGCCGAGCAGCCCGACGAGGAGGAGGTCACTCGCGCGATACCCGTCGATCGTGCCGTCGTACACCGAGCCGAGCAGAAGCAGGAAGACGATCGGGAAGAGGAAGACGAAGAAGGCGCCCTCGCGGTTGCGCCAGAAGATGCGCTGCTCGCCCGCGAGCTGGTGCCGTAGGAGCCTCACGCCTCCGGCTCCTCGCCGACGAGCTCGAGGTAAACGTCCTCGAGCGTCGGGCGGCGCACCTCGAGGCCCTCGAGCTCGCTGCCGGCGGCGAGTGCCTCCGCTGTCAGCTCGTGCAGGACGCGGGTCGGCTCGTCGGTCTGCAGGACCACCTGCTCGCCGTGCCGGCGAAAGCGGATCTCCACGGCGGCGGCGCCGCCGATCAGCTCCGCGGGCGTGCCGATCCGGATCAGCTCGCCCGCGCGCAAAACGGCCACCCGGTCGGCGAGCTGCTGCGCCTCGTCGAGGTAATGCGTCGTCAGGAGGATCGTCTTTCCGAGCGAGCGGAGCGAGCGAATCGTCTCCCAGGCGGCGCGACGCGCTGCCGGGTCGAAGCCGGTCGTCGGCTCGTCGAGGAAGACCACCTCGGGATCGCCGACGAGGGCGACGCCGAGGTCGAGCCGGCGCTTCTGCCCGCCCGAGAGGGTCTTCACCCGTGCGTCGCGCTTCTCGACGAGGCCGACGAGCGCGATCACCTCGTCGACGTCGCGCGGGTGCTCGTAGTAGCCCGCGAACAGCTCGTGCACCTCGCGCACGCTCAGGACGGGCGGCAGCTCGGAGTGCTGCAGGACGACGCCGATCTGCTCGCGGAGGGCGCGACCGCCGTGCGCGGGATCCAGCCCGAGCACTTCCGCGCTGCCGCCGTCGCGCTTGCGGTAGCCCTCGAGGATCTCGACCGTCGTCGTCTTGCCGGCGCCGTTCGGCCCGAGCAGGCCGAACACCTCGCCGCGCGCGACCTCGAAGTCGATCCCGCGCAGCGCCTCGACGCCGTTGTAGGACTTCCGCAGGCCGCTGACGGCGATCGCATTGGACATATCTGGTAGAGAGGTTACGATATATCTACGAGATATGTCAATGCTCTCGCCCACTGCTCGCGTCATCCTCGGCCTTCTGCGGCTCGGGCCCCACACGGGCTACGAGATCAAGCAGACGACCGATCGTTCGACCCGTTTCTTCTGGGGGGCGAGCTACGGCCAGATCTACCCCGAGCTGCGCCGGCTCGAAGCTGCTGGGCTCGCCGTGGCGGCCGAGGAGCCGCGAGGAGCGGTTCCGCGGCGGGTCTATCGGATCACGACCGCAGGCAAGCGGGCGGTGCAGGAATGGCTGACCGACCCGGAGGAGGACTTCGAGATCCGGGATGAAGGGCTGCTCAAGCTCTTCTTCGGAGCCGCGCTCGACAAGAAGGGGCTGCTCACGCTCGCGCGGCGCCGGCGCGAGTTCTTCGAAGACGCGCATCGTCACTTTCGCGCGATCGGCGAGGAGCTGGGGCCGATCGACAATCCCAGCGGTGAGGTGCTCGAGTACGGGTTGGAGCTGATGGAGTGGAACGCACGCTGGTGGGCGACTCTCGAGCAGCGGCTCACGCAGGCAGCTCCAGCTCGAGCAGGCCGGCGGCCGGAAAGCCGGGGTCGCTCCCCGTGAGCGCGAACGCGATCTCAGAGCAGTCGGGCTGGTGCCCGACCGCGGCGACGGGGCCCTCGAGCCCCTCGATCGCTGCGCGGACGAGCGCGGCCGAAGCGCCCGGAGCGAGGCGGTTCTCCACGCGAACCTCGGCACCGACTGCGCGCGCGATCGGCTCGGCGGTCTGGCGCGCCCGCAGCAGCGGGCTGGTCAGGACGAGCGCCGGCGGCGTCGGGTGGCGCGACAGCCGCTCACCCAACGCCCGGGCCTGCTCGAGGCCTTCGCCGGTGAGCGGGCGCAGCTCGTCCGGATCGCCAGGAGCGGCCTTCGCGTGCCGGATCAGGAACAGCCGCATCAGACGGTCGAGGATAGCCGCGCCCGCCGTCCGTCATGCCGGCGTAACGAACTTGCGCTACAACGTGTGCGTGGACGACCGCCTGATCGGGCGCGCCGCGTTTCTCGGCCTTCTCGGGGCCGGCGCGGTCGGCCTCGTCTGGGGCCGCCAGCTCTCCGACGCGGCCGCGCGGGTGGTCCCGAACTTCGTGCCTCAGCTCGGGTCGAGCAAGGGCTGGCGGATCTACACGATCGGCGACAGCATCCCGTCGATCGACCCGGTCACCTACCGCCTGAAGGTCGAGGGAATGGTGGAAACGCCGCTCTCGCTCTCGCTCGCGGACCTGCGGGCGCTGCCGCGGGCCGAGCAGGTGTCGGACTTTCACTGCGTCACCGGCTGGTCGGTCGACGACGTCCGCTGGACCGGCGTCCGCTTCAAGGATGTGCTCGCCGCGGCAGGCGCCAAGCCCGGGGCGAAGTGGCTGCGCTTCATCTCGGATGAGGTCCCGTACACCGACAGCCTGTCGGTGCAGCAGGCACTCCTCCCCGACGCGATGCTCGCGCTCGACCTGGACGGCCAGCCGCTGTCCAAGCCGCATGGCGCGCCGCTGCGGGTCGTGATGCCGCAGATGTACGGCTACAAGAGCGTCAAGTGGGTGACGCGGATCGAGGTGCGCCGGGACTTCGTGCCGGGCTTCTGGGAGACGCACGGATACGACTCCGACGCCTGGATCGGCCGCTCGAATGGCCTCGGCGCCTAGCGCGCGCCGGTACATCCGCCGCTTCGGACGCACCGAGCGGACGCTCCACTGGACGCACGCGGCGGCGTTCTTCGTCCTGCTCGCGACCGGCCTGATCCTCTGGATTCCCGACCTCGCGACTGCCGTCGCGCACCGGCGGCTGGTCAAGGACGTGCACCTGCTCACCGCAATCGCCTGGGGCGTGGCGATCGTGCTCATCATCCTGCTTGGCGACCGCCGCGCGCTTGCCGCCGACTGGCGCGAGATCGAGCGTCTCGACCGCGACGACCGCCGCTGGCTCTCGCTGCGGAAGGCGCCGCAGGGCCGCTTCAACGCCGGCCAGAAGCTGAACGCGATCGCCACCGCCGCGTTCGCCCTCCTCTTCGCCGCGTCGGGGATCCTGCTCTGGCTGGCCGCCCGCGACAGCCGCTTCCGCATCGACGGGCCGATCGTCGTCCACGACACCCTGACCTATCTGTCGATCTTCCTCGTCGCCGGGCATCTTTACCTGGCGGTGATTCACCCGACGACGCGGCACGCCCTACGCGGGATGACCCGCGGCGACGTGCGCGAGGACTGGGCCGCCAAGCACCACTCCAAGTGGGTGGCCGAGCGCGCCGCCGATCCGCCGTGATCTAGCCCCGGGGCTTCTTGACTCGTGTCGCCCAAGCACCTGCGCGCGGTCAGCTGACAGACACGGGCTCGACACCGGGTAGCGTGAGGCCGTGCTGACGCAGCGCTACGTCGTCGCCGACGTCTTCACCGACACGCCGCTTCAGGGCAACCAGCTCGCCGTCTTCACGGACGCGCGCGGGCTCGGCGAGGAGACGATGCAGCGCCTCGCCCTGGAGATCGGCTTCTCGGAGACGGTGTTCGTGCTGCCGCCCGAGGGAGGCGGCCACGTGCGCGTCCGGATCTTCACGCCGCGCGCGGAGCTCCGCTTTGCGGGGCATCCGATTCTGGGAACGGCATTCGTCCTCGCCGCGCCGCTCCAGGTCGGCGTGATCGACGTGGAGACGGGTTCAGGGGTCGTGCCGGTCGTGCTCGAGCGTGACGAGTCGGGCCGGATCGTGTTCGGCCGGATGACGCAGCCTGTGCCGACCGTGGCGGCCGTTGCGGACACGGACGTCCTCTTTGCCGCGCTGGGAGTGGCCGCGTCGCAGCTGCCGGTCGAGCAGTACGACAACGGCGTTCAGCACATCTTCGTCGGCCTGGCGTCCGTCGCCGACGTCGCCCTGCTGCGGCCGGATGCCGAGGCTCTCGCGGGGTTTGCGGGGACGTCGGGTGTCAGCTGCTTCGCCGGCGCGGGGTCGCGCTGGAAGGTGCGTATGTTCGCGCCGGGGTTGGGCATCGTCGAGGACGCGGCCACGGGCTCCGCGGCCGGCCCCCTGGCGTGTCACCTCGCACGCCACGGCATCATCGAGTGGGGCACCGAGATCGAGATCGAGCAGGGCGAGGAGATCGACCGGCCCTCGACGCTCTACGCGCGCGCCGAAGGTGGGGGAGGCCTGATCGACAACGTCGAGGTCGGCGGCTCGGCGGTTGTCGTCGCGCGCGGCGAGTTCCGCCTCTAGGGGGACAGATACCGAAGGCGTCTGTCCCGCTCTTCGTTCTCCGGTTCTCAGGAAACTCTTAGGCGAATCTCATCCGGCTCTCAGCTGGGCGCGCTTCGATGGCTCGCATGATGATTGCGCAGCAGCCAGCGTCGGGCAGGCGCCTCCTGGTCGTCGCGAACGAGACCGTCGCGAGCGAGACCTTGCACGCCGCCGTGCGCTCGCAGGTCGCCGACCTCGCGTCGACGCGAGTCTTCGTCGTCGCTCCGGCGCTGAACAGCCGCCTGCGCCACTGGTTCTCGGACACCGACCGCGCGCGCGTTGCCGCTGTGCGCCGGCTGCAGGCGTGCGTCGAGGCTCTCGACCGGGCCGGCGTGGAAGCAGAGGGGCTCATCGGCGACGCCGATCCGCTGCTGGCAGTCCGAGACGCCCTCCGCATCTTCCCCGCAGACCGGCTGATCGTCGCCACGCTCCCGGAAGGTCGCTCGAATTGGCTCGCCCGCAACCTTGTCTCCCGCGTTCGGGAGCAGTTCCGGCTGCCGACGACCCACATCGTCGTCGATCCCAAGTCCGAGCAAGCCGCAGCTCTGGCCGCCTAGGGCATGGGGACAGATACCGCAGGTGTCTGTCCCCGAACTCGGGTCGTCAGGGCCGAGCGCCGGAGGAGTCCGGAAGCGCCACCACCTCGACGCCCTCGGCCCGTAGGACCGCCGCGAGCGCAGGATCAGCGGTCGCGACGCGATCGCCCTGGGCGGCGGCGACGAGGAAGCAGTCTGCGAGCGACAGCGCGCACGAGCGTCGGTCGTAGTACGCGGCCCGCAGCGCGGCCGCCCGCCAGGCGGCGTCCTCGCCCTGGACGACGACCGCGAGCAACTCGTCGAGCAGCGGCCCAACCAGGCCGCGCAGCTCCGTCTCCGAGACGCCGTGAACACGCAGCGTGACGTCGATCGCCTCGGCCAGGTTGACGGCGGGCACGGCAGCATCACCGCCCCGAATCAGCTCCGCCACCTCCGCCGCCGCGGGCTCGTCGGCGAGAAGCGCGACGAGGGCGTAGGCGTCGAGCAGCATCAGCGGCGGCGTTCGGCCGCCGTCTCGTCGCGACGTGCCCTGTCGCGAAGCGTGGACGTCGCGGGCAGGCGCCCCTTCAACGCGCCGCGCGCGGCAGCGACCGGGTCGTCGGGAAGCGGGCGGACCACCAGGCTGTCGCCGAGGTCCTCGAGCGCGACGACTCGGGTGTCCCAGCGCCGGCGCACCTCCGCGGGCAAGGAGATCTGTCCGCCCGTAGTGACGCGGGCTCTCTTCATGTAAGACAACATATCACACTATAAATGACCAGACACTCCCAGCAGCATTACGATCGCCGGCGGAATGCCGGCCAGGACGACATACGTCGCGCTGCTTCGGGGCATCAACCTCGGCGCGCGGAACAAGCTCGCGATGGCCGACCTTCGAACGCTCGTCGAAGGTCTCGGCGCCGACGATGTGTCGACCTACGTGCAGAGCGGAAATGTCGTCTTCAAGGCCGCGGCCAAGGCGGACGAGCTCGCCCGCGAGATCGAGGAGCGGATCCGCCGGGACCACGGCCTCCAGGTCCCGGTTCTGCTACGGACCAAGGCTCAGCTGGCGAAGCTCGTAACCAACAACCCATTCGTCAAGGGCCGCAAGGACCCGGCGATGCTCCACGTCACGTTCCTGGCGGACACGCCGGATCGCGCCCGCGTTCGCAAACTCGACGCGCAGGACGCCCCGCCCGACGAGTTCCACGTCGTCGGCCGCGAGGTCTACCTCCACTGCCCGAACGGCTACGGCAGGTCGAAGCTCACGAACGCCTTCTTCGAGAAGCAGCTCGCCGTCGTCGCCACGACCCGCAACTGGAGGACGGTCACGACGCTCGCGGAGCTCGCGAGCGCCTGACGGCAACACATTTTGTCCCGCAGTCTCGGATTCGCTCGCGCGAACCCGAGACGCGAAAACCCCTGAAGGCGTCCGCCTTCGGCGGCCGCTGGCGTTCTTTGGGGGCCGCCGCCGCGAACGCCGCTGATTCCCTGACCTCGCTAGCTGAACCTGCCCGTGTCGACCCAGTCCGACTTGAGCAGCACCCAGAAGTCCCTCGCCTGGCCCGCGAGGACGTACTCGTACGGCAACCAGCCGTAGCCGGCGTTCCCCCACCCGGGACCCCAGGAGTTGCGGATCAGGAACGCGCCGGTCGTGGTCGGGCCTGCGATGTTCGTGTTCGTGATCTCGAGGCCGTCGTCGTAGCCGACGACGTCGACAGCGTGGCCGCCGAGCACCGACTCACCCAACGCCGGGAACGGGGCCTTGCCGCTCGCGCCCGCCTGCGCGATCGAGCTGTAGACCGTGAAGCCGAAGCAGCTGGGCAGACCGCTCGCCGCCGCCGTCCTGACATTGTCGATTACCGCCTGGGCGCCCGTCCCCGGCGGATCGAGCCGGTAGTAGGTGACCGCCTGGTAGTTGGCCGCGAACGCGTAGCAGAACGCGGGCGGCTCGACGTCGAAGCTCGTGATGTTGTAACCCCAGTAGCGCTCGGGGGGCACACCGAACAGCGCGAGCGCCCCGATCGTCGAGCGAAGGTACGCGCCCGTGTCGCCCGACCAGCCGAGCAGGTTCCGGGTCGCCTTGTACAGAAACAGGCGCGACGCGTCGATCCACTTTCCGAAGGCGCGGCGCTCGTAGTACTCGACGAGGCCGACGACGGCGTTCGCGGTGCAGGAGCCGAGCTGCCCCTGCTGCTCGATGGGCGGGAACCACGGCCGCAGGTCAACCGTCGCGGGCAGCGACGGTGCGGCCTTCGGTACCGCGGCAGTCTGCTCGAGCAACGGAGCGACCTCCACGTGGTCGGCCGTGTAGTCCCTGAAGTCGGGGAGGTCGGGGATCCAGCCCATCCCGTAGACGGGCGGAGGATCCTCCACCACCGCCTGCACCCGCCCCGCATGTTCCTCGAGGAATACGTGCAGCCGTTCCTCGTGCTCGGTGGTCGGCGTCTCGATCACAGCCATTCGAAGCTCCCTTCCCGTCGCTCGCCCGCACAGGTCCTAGCGCCGCCCTACCAGTCGCGCGTCAACGAGCCGTCACCGGCCTGTCACTGGGAGAGAAATTCGTCCAGCCAGGAGCGCACTTCGCCTTGGACCTCCTCCGGCGCCGACGCCGTCGACACAGTCACCTCGCGGCGCGAGAGATCGACGGTCGACGTGATCCGGCCGCGGAGCGCATCCGGCTGGTCGTCCTCGAGCCACACCCGTATGACGAGCACGCCCGTGCGCTTGGGGAGGGGTGCCGCGGGCATTTCGTCACCGAACTTTCCCGGCTGCGCGTCACCGTGCCGTCATCGGCCCGACGAGCTCCTCCATCCGCAGCGACGGCTGGATCCCCAACTCATCGCGCAGAAGTCGTGCGAAAACCCCGTACTGGTGCAGAGCCGCTGCCCGGTTCCCCTCGGCGATGTGGACGGCGATCAGCGCACGGTGAGCACTCTCACGGAGCGGCTCGTCCCTGATCGCGGCCAGTCCGGCCTCGGCCGCCTCGCCGAAGCGGCCGGCCGCCGTCAGCTGCTCGCAGAGAGCTTCGAGGGCATGTGCCCGCAGCGCGCGCAGACGCTCGCGCTCGATCGCGACCCAGTCGTCGTACCAGTCGGGCAGCAGCTCGCCGGGCCGCCAGATCTCGCCGAGGTCGGCATCGTGCAGGTCGACTGAAGCATCGAGCACGCGGTGTGCCCAGGCGACCGCGTCGCGCACGTCGACCGTGACCGTCGCCCCGAGCTGCAGCTGGTGGCCGTTCGCCTCGACGAGCGGGACGTCCAGCTGCCGGACTCGCCAGAGGGCTGAGCGGAGGCTTCCGGCGGCGTGCTCCTCGCTCGAGTCGAGCCACAGCGTGCCGGCGACGTAGCCCCTGAGCATTGGGTGGCCCTGCAGCGCGAGGAACGCAAGCAAGCGCTGCGCCGGTAGCGGCAGCGGCGCCTGGCGACCGTCGCAACGGAGCTCGAACGTGTCGAGGAGACAGAGGCAGAGGCCCTCGTCCCGGCTCGTCGACCCCGCCGGCGTCCGTCGGCCGAAAGCGATGCCGATGCCGCTCATCGACGGCCGCGTCCAGGTCTCGGCAGACCGGGTCGTTCGAGCCGCAGCAACGCTTGCGTCCGTCGCCCGCGCAGGGCGCACCGCCTTCGTCGCTCTTTTCCGGCCCCAGTTCCCCGCCACGAGCGTACTCCCGCCCCGCGCGACCGTCAACGCGGCGTAGAGGGCGAGAGGCCCGATGGAACAGCTGTGCCACGCGGCCGCGAAGCGGACGCCTTCAGGGGTTTTGCGCGTCGCGAATCCGCGTCGAGCGGATTCGCGACCTGCGCTGATGACGCCTCAGTGACGGAGCGGTGACGAGGCGCTGCGATCGTGGCCGCGGGGAGACGACGCGCGACTCAGAGGAGGCAGCTGATGGCACGGGCGAGGAGTCAGGCAGCGGAGGCGCGGGGCGCGCACGCGAAGGAGCGGGGCCAGTTCCACCAGCTGTTGCTGAAGAACCCGAACTACTTCGGGAACTTCCCCGAGAGCGGGCTGAAGCCGATCCTCGAGCTCGCCGGGAACATCTTTTACGAGCAGCTGACCTGCGTCGCCTACAACTTCTCGCGCGACGAGCTCGAGGCGACCGTCCAGATCAAGCGCGCCAACGGGTACGGCGGCGACCTCTGTACCGCGGGCTCGAAGGAGTACGTCCGCTTCTACGTCGACTACGGCTCGGGCTGGGAGGATGCGGGCCTCGCCTCGTTCAGCGTCCACGACATCCCGAACTCGACCGACTGCGCGGGGCACACGACGAAGCCGCTCACGTACGTCGCCACCTTCCCGCACGAGCCGCGCCGCGACTGGTGCGGGCAGCCGGTGCTGCCGAATGTGCGCGCGATCCTCTCCTGGAGCGCGATCCCGCCTGCGGGCCAGCCGAACTGGGTGCAGCCGTGGGGCAACACGCTCGACCGGCACGTCCAGATCCGGCCGCGCCGGCTGATCGTGCACGACATCGCGGTCGCGGTGGCCGCCTCTCTCGGCCAGCAGCTGAAGCTTCCGCCGGAGTTCGAGTACCTGAAACTGGAGAAGATCCCGCTGCCGGAGCCGCCCGATCCGCCGATCGAGCAGCTCGCCGAGCTCTACCTGAAGAGCGCGAAGGCGGCGAAGACTCCGCTCGTCGAGCCACACCGCTTCGCGCTGCACGAGCTACAGGCGGCCGAGGGGCTCGCGCTCGTCAGCCAGTCGGCGCCTCTCCGCCAAGTACGCACAGCTTGCGGACATCGGAATCGACCTCGCCGCAGCGCTCGCCGCGCTGGAGAAGACGAAGGGCGACGTCTCCTACGAGGAGATCGACTGTCTCGGGCTCGATTACAACCGCGAGTGGCTGGTCGCTTCGCTGACGATCAAGCGGCCCACCGGCTACCTGGGAAATCTCTGCCAGAAGGGAAGCTACGAGTACGTCGCCTTCTGGGCCGACTGGGAGGACACCTGCGACTGGGAGTACGTCGACACCGTCAAGCTCAACGTCCACGACATCGCGTCGATCCCCGCGGACGGGCTCCACTACTGGATCGGCGCTGCCGGTGGGAAGCCTGCTGGCGGAGCACCGAGAGAAATGCAAGACGCCGAAGATCGCCAGCATCCGTGCCGTCCTCTCCTGGAACTCGGCGCCGTCGACCGTCAATGCCGACCTGGTGCCGCACTGGGGCAACCGTCTCGACGCCCATGTCGAGATCAAGCCGAAGAAGCCGGTCACCCTCGACGCGGCGATCGACATCATCGGCGGCGTCAGCGTCTCCCAGATCGACATCGGCGGCAACGGGATGACGAAGGAGGGCGCAGTCTTCGCCGAGTGGGGCTCGGACGTCGATCCGTACGTGATCGGGCCGCTCTCCGGCGGTGGCTTCGGCTCGACCCGCTTCTGCCCCTTCGGCGGGCGGGTCAACGTCCAGGCCGACGTTCCACCGACCTTCCACGTCGAGCGGATGGAAGTACCGGCTGATGACGCACGAGGTCGGCTCGATTGCGCCGCCGACGCCGGTGACTACGCCGTTCCTGACCACCGCGGGCATCAATCCGCCGGTCTGGCGCTACCCGAACGCGATCACCGGGTACGTCGACTACCTCGACCCGAGCGACAACGTCTACAACATGCTCGGCTGGTGGGAGACGGCGTCGCTCGGCGACGGCCTCTGGGAGCTCTGGCTGGAGATGGTCGACTCGTCGTTCTCGCCGCTCGGCTCGACCGTGAACCACCTGATCCAGCTCGACAACACCGACCCGGAGGCCGACATCTGGATCTTGAGCGGCGGCGACTGCAAGGACTTCAACGTCGGCGACACGATCAACGGACAGTTCGAGGCCAGCGACCTCCACTTCGGGCACTTCGACCTCTACACGCTCCCGGCGAGCCTCGGCCCGCCGAATCCGAGCACGGCGAGGCCGAGTGCGGCGCGAGCTGCCGAACCCGGCGGGCTGGAGTCTCGCGACGGCCGGGCTGCAGCCGTGCGGATACGTGATCAGGCTCGACGTGTACGACCGCACGATCGTCCAGAGTGCGCCGTTCAACTCGCACAACTCGGACGCCGACGACACCGGGCTCTGCCTGCGGGCGAAGGTGGTCTAGAGATGCCTGTCACGATCACGATCGACGTCTTCAGCGGTCGCCCGAACCCCTCCATCGTCGTCGAGGGACCCGAGGAGCGCGAGTTGCTCCAGCGGCTGCGGCCGACGCGCGAGGCCAAGCGAAAGGAGATCGCCCCGTTCGACGAGTCCGCTCTCGGCTACCGCGGCATCATCATCCACGCGACGGGAAGGCGGCCCCGCGGCGTCCCGGCCGAGCTTCGCGTCGTCAGCAGCATCGGCCTCGGCCCGGAGGGGGCATTCGGGATCGAGGACGAGGGATTCGAGGACTTCGTCTGCGGCAGCACCGGGCCGTTCCGCCCTCTCTTCGGAGACAAGCCCGACCTTTCGCGCTTTCTCGTGCGCGAGCGGCGGCGCTTCATCGAGCAGTGGGCGATCTGGCAGCCGCCGCCGGAGATCGTCTGGCCGGTGAAGCCCGTGTGCCCGTGCGGCCCGCTCTACGAGCCGGGCTGGTGGAACGTGTCCGCCAGACAGCCGTACAACAACTGTTACAACTACGGGACGAACGTCCGCACGAACACGTTCGCGCAGCCCGGCCGCGCTGCGGGCGCCATGTACTCGTCCCTCACCTGCGCGTCCGTGCGTCCTGCCGCGATCGCGGACGAGCTAATCGACTCGCCCGGCGCCGACAACAAGTGCCCGAACGAAGGACATCTCGTGGCGCTCGTCGTCGCTCCGGGCTGGGACTACCACTGGTACCGGAAGGGACGCAACGGCAGGTGGACCCACAAGCCGGGCAGCACCCCGGTGACCAACCTCGATAACTCGAACGCGGTGATCACCGATCCGAGGACGGCCGACCGCGGCCCATACACCGACTTCTGCACGTTTATGGTCGTGATGCATGGGCACGTCAGGATCAATTAGGGGCCCGATGTGACACACGGCGCCCGCGGCCGCGAAGCGGACGCCTTTAGGGATTCTGCGCATTCCGGATCCGCGCGAGCGGATCCGGAATTGGCGCAAGCTGCATGGTCCACGGGCGCTTCGGTGTTCTCGGGGCGCCCCGACCCGGTTTGGCCGGTCACGGCTGCCGCCGCCGAGGAGATCGCGCGCCTGGCTGAAGCGCTTCCGCCCGACACGGAGGTCGAGCGCCCCGAGGAACCGGCACTGGGCTACCGCGGCTCCTGGCTGCGTGCCCCGGACGGGCGAGAGTGGCGGGCGGGTAGTGGGGTGGTGATCCGCGACGGCGATGCTGCGCGGATCCCCTGCGCGCTGTCGAGCAGGCGATCCTTGAGACCGCGCCGGAGGGCGTCTTGCCACGCTGGGCCCCGCCGGCAGGCTGAGCGCCGGACTGGGCCGGGAAATCCAGCGAGCCCGGCTCTTGAGCCGGTCGACAGGCTCTCAGCGCCCTGAACCACACCTGGTCGTTGCCGCATTGCTTCGCGTTAGAGTCGGGAACGCTGGAGCCGGTACGGAATCAACGAGGGAAGGAGCGACCAGATGAGCCTCAGCAACAGCCGCGTCGAGCCCACCATCGCGGTGTCCGATATGGGGAGCGCCACGCAGTTCTACGAGGGCCAGCTTGGGCTCTCCGGCGGCGAGGATCAGCCGGACGGCGGGCGCACGTATCCCTGCGGAGAAGGTTCGAGGATCCACGTTTACCCCTCGCCCGGCAACGCCGGGACGTCCGGAGCGACTCTTGCCGGATGGCTGGTCGCCGACGTCGGGCAAACGGTTGACGAGCTGAGCGCCAAGGGCGTCACGTTCGAGCAGTACGGCGAGCCGTTCAACACCAACGACAAGGGGATCGCCAAGCTCGGAGAGATCGAGATCGCCTGGTTCAAGGATCCCGACGGCAACATTCTTGCGATCGGGAACCAGTAGGCGTCTGGCCCACTGCGCCGCGTCGGCGGATTAGCAACCGCCGTCGCGGCGTTGAAGAGAGAGTCGATGCCTGACAACCGATGAACGAGCAGGCCCGCAGCATTCAGCGGACGTATCTGACGCTGGTGCTCGGCAACACGCTCGCCGCCTCGTTCATCTGGGGCATCAACACGCTCTTCCTCCTCGATGCCGGGCTCAGCAACCTGGAGGCGTTCGCGGCCAACGCCTTCTTCACGGCGGGCATGGTGATCTTCGAGGTTCCGACCGGTGTGGTCGCCGACACCTGGGGCCGGCGCGTCTCGTACCTCCTGGCACGGTCACGCTGGCCACCGCCACGTTCGTCTACTGGATCCTGTGGGTGACGAGCGCGCCCTTCTGGCAGTGGGCTGTCGTCTCGATTGCGCTGGGTCTGGGGTTCACGTTCTTCTCGGGCGCGGTCGAAGCCTGGCTGGTCGACGCGCTGCACTTCGCCGAGTACGACGGCGGCCTGGAGGTCGTACTGGGACGCGGGCAGATGGTCGGGGGGCCGCCATGCTGGGAGGCTCGGTGGCCGGGGGAGTGATCGCCCAGGCGACGTCGCTCGGCGTCCCGTTCCTCCTGCGGGTCGGCGTGCTGCTGGCGATGTTCGTCGTCGCCTTCAAGCTCATGCGGGATCTCGGCTTCACGCCCGAGCCGACGGCGCATCCGCTGCGAGCCACGCGCAAGGTCTTCGACGAGTCGCTCGAATACGGAATGAAGAATCCGCCTGTGCGCTGGATCATGCTGGCCGCGCCCGTTCGGCTCGGGCGTCGGCATCTACACCTTTTACGCCCTGCAGCCGTACCTCCTGGAGCTGTACGGCGACCCGAAGGCCTATTCCGTTGCCGGGCTGGCTGCCGCCATCGTGGCCGGAGCTCAGATCGCCGGAGGCTACGCGGCGCCGAAGATCCGCGGGCTGTTCGCAAAGCGGACGAGTGTGCTGATCGTCGGGACGATTGCCAGCGCCGCGACGCTGGCGCTGCTCGGGATCACGAATGCCTTCTGGCTCGCCCTCGCCCTGCTCGTGCTCTGGGCGCTGATCTTCGCCGCCGAGATGCCGATCCGCCAGGCCTATCTGAACGGCATGATCCCCTCGCGACAGCGCGCGACCGTGCTGTCGTTCGACTCGCTCATGGGCAACACCGGCGGCGTCGTCGATCCAGCCCGCGCTGGGACGAGTGGCCGACGTCTACAGCTACTCGACTTCGTTCGTCGTCGCGGCCGCGTTCCAGCTGATGGCGGTTCCGTTCCTGATCGGCAGCCGGCGCCAGGGAGCGGCCGCGGATACCGCGATCGACACCACCGCTCCGGTAGTCGCAGAGTCCGTCTAACGTCCCCACGCACTAGCCGAGTTACAGGCGGATCCTGTAGGTACGGCGCGTCGACGGAGCCTGGCTCGAGCGAGATCGTCGCCTCCGCCGTCACCCAGCCGCGGAGCCGTCCGCGATACGAGAACTGCAGGATGCCCTTCGTCCCGGGCCGCAGCTGACGGCTGTCGGGTCTGAGCCTCGCTTGCACCCGGCCTCCCCGACGCAACGTCATCGTCACCAGGCTCCGTTGCAGTGTCTCGGTGACGTTGCCACGGTTGACGATGAGCAACTCGAGCATCCGGGTGCTTCCTCACGGCGCGAACGCGCAGCTCCCGGAGCTCGAGCCGACGCACGATCCTCCCGGGCGCGCGCACGACGACGAGGACCCCGACGCGCATCCGCACCGCGACGCCTGCGGCCTGGCGCGGCCGGGTCGTCAGCAGCACGAGCGCGTCGTGGTCACCCGGCTCCACGCGGCGGGGGAGTCTCGCCGCGACCGTGAGCGACGTCCGCGCGCCCGGGGCGAGTGCCAGCCGGCCAGGCCGCACGGTGAGCCAGGAATCGGCGGCGCGGACGCCGCCGCGCGGCACGATCCGCGGGCGCCCGCGCAGGTCGAGGGAGAACCCTGCACGCGCGACGTCGACGACGACCGGTCGGCTGCCCGTATTCCGGAGTTGAACCGTCGCCTGCCCCGAGCCCAGCAGGGTCAGCCGCGCAGGCGACGCGGACAGTGCGATCGCGGGCCGCGCCGTGCTCGTACCCGCCGCGGCGGGTACGAGCAGGCAGGACGCAAGGACGATGCCCGCGGCGCGGATCATCGTCCGATCGCGGTGAAGGTGACCGTCGCCGTGTACCGTCCCGGCGCCACGTTCGGGAGCGGCGAGACGAAACCGACGTTCGTCGGCCATACGTCACCGGTCGTGGCACTGCGAGCTGCGGTCGTCCCGATCGAGCAGGTCGGGAGCGGGCGGGATCGGGATCGGCGCCATGGCTCCGCCGACGAGCGAGCCGCCCAACTGGCCGCCGCTGGGAGCGGACGCCGCGAGGCCGAGCGGCAGATCGGCCGGAACGAACGACGACCGGTGGACGGTCAGCGCGTAGCCCGCCGCGTTGTTGCTCACGACGGTCACCTGCTCGGAAACCCGCGGCGGCGTGTCGCCGACCGCGGCGTTGCCGAAGCTGATGCTCGACCGCTCGAGCGCGATCGAGAGCACCGGGCCGATGTCGATGTCGACGGCCGCGTTCTGCGAGACGCCTCCCGTCGGCGGTGGCGGTGGACCCGCACGTGGCGGCCTGGGCCGACGAGTTCCGTGGCGCCGGCGTCGCATCCGAGAAATCCGCAGCGTTGTCGTCGGTGTCCGTGCATCCGCTGCCGGCACGAATGTCGGCGGTCGTGTTGGCGAGTGCGGCAGCGGCGCCGGCGCCTTCGAAGTCGGTTGCGGAGCCCCAGCCGATCAGGTCCGCGACCTGCGGGATCGCGGAGCAGCTTCCGGCCGAGGCGCCGCAGGTGAGCAGCGTGGCGTCGCGTACCAGCGCGACCTTGCCGCCTGCGTTGGCGAGATTCGTCGTGCCGGTCGCGTCGGGTGTCGGCAGCGGCGAGCCGACCGCGGCCGCGGAGGCGAGCTGGACGAGGTAGTACCGCCCCGGCTGGATCGACCCCGAGAGGGCTGTCGCCTGCCACGTCGTGCCGCTCGCGGACGCGTACTGGATCGTCCAGCCGCCGACGTCGATGGCGGCCGCGCCGCGGTTGAAGAGCTCGACGAAGTCATGCGTGAAGGTCGCGCCGGAGTTGCCACCGCCCGCGTAGACCTGGCTGACAACGATGTCTGGGGAGGCGCTTTGTGCAGCCGGCGCGGCGAGCAACGCGGCCGTCACCAGGATGAACGCGACACGGGTGAGAACTCGGGGCATGGACAGCTCCAATCGGGAAGAGGAATGCGTCTCCTCCCTGGTAGCCGGACCCCGGCGGCGCCGAAAGTGTCTTTTCGCGTCTCGGCACGCTTTCGGTGCAGTTCGTTGCAGATCGGCGGTGCCCGCGCTCCTCGATCCGGTTGCGCGCGAGCGCCCCAGGTCAGCGGGCGCCGCTTCGGAGTGCAGCGGGCACCGGCTCGATGCGCCGCGGCAGCGGGCGCGGTCGCGATGCGAGCCAGGAGCCGCCCAGCACGAGCGCCAGCCCGACGAGCGTCCACGGGGTCACGAGCTCGTCGCGCACCGTCACGCCGTAGAACACGGCGAATCCCGGCGCCAGGTAGGCAACGACCGAGGCCCGCGCCGGCCCGACCTCCGCGATGAGCGTGTAGAAGAGCAGGAACGCGAGGCCGGTGCCGCCGACCCCGAGCGCGACCAGCGCGGCGGCAGCGTCGAGCGACGGCGCCGAGGTCGGAAAGGTCAGCGCCGCCGGCAGCAGCAGGTAGGCGGCTCCGGCGGATACCGCACCGGCGGCCATCCCCACCGGCTGCACCTCGCCGAGCCGGCGCTTGAGCACGAGCGCGCCGACCGCGTACGCGAGGCTCGCGAGCAGCACGAAGAGGGCACCGATCAGCTCGAGGCCGCCGGTGCCGACGTCGATGCCGAGCAGGAGCGCGACGCCGGCCATCCCGGTGCCGACGCCGACCAGCTGCCTGCCGGCCGACCGTTCCTCGCTGTCGACCCGCAGCGCGAGGAACGCGATGAAGATCGGTGCCGACGCGACGAGGATGCCGGCCAGCGACGACGAGATCCAGCGCTCCCCGATCGTGATCAGGAGGAAGGGGCCGGCGAGCTGCACCGCACCGAGAAAGGCGACCGTGCCCCCGTGGCCACGCAGCCCGCGCAGGGCACCGCTGCGGGCGGCGACCGGAACCAGCACGAGGGCACCGAGCGCAAGGCGGGCGAACGAGATGAAGGCCGGCGAAAGCCCGTCCTCGATCCCGATCTTGATGAAGAGGTAGGAGCTCCCCCAGACCGCCGCGAGGACGAGGAGCATCGTGACTGCGCGCGCGTTCACACTCTTTGAAACGCCCGGGAGGGGTCAAAACGTTCGATTCGCCCCAATCGAGTTTCTGGCTCAGACCATTAGCGAACGCGATCAATGCGGTCCGCCTGACCGGCCGGCTCGACAGCCGCACCGTGGCGCTAACGGGCTTCGACGGCCGCCAGGCGCTCCTGGGCTCTGCGTACTTCCGCCACGGCTCCCTTCAACTCCCAGAGCTCGATCGCCTCGCGCAGCGCCGCTGCGGCGTCGGCATCACGCCCGGCGAGCTCTAGCACCTCCGCCTGGCGCACCAGCAACTCGGGCCGACCGAGCAGCTCCTCGGTTGCGGCCAGCATCGTGACGGACTCGAGCGCGAGAGACACCGCCTCGTCCGTGCTTCCGCGCCGGGCGAGGAGCCTCGCTGCCGCCATGCGCCAGACAGCGCCACCGCTCACGTCACCGGTCTGTGCTCCCTCACGGGCGACGTCCACGTACTGCTCGGCGTCGTCGATGCGACCCTGCTCGAGGAGCGCGTCGGCGAGCGCGGCGGCCAGGTTCGGCACGCCGCCGCGGTGGCCGATCTGCTGAACCAGGTCGAGCGAGGCGCGAAACTCCCGTTCTGCCGCGACGGCATCCCCGGCATGGAGCTCGAGCGGGCCGGTCGAGAAGCCGAGAAGCGCGAGCGCCATCTTGTTCCCGTGCTCGCTGAAGATCGCGCGTGCTTGCTCCAGCAGCTCTCTGCCCTCGTCGAACCGGCCCTCGAGTGCAACCAGCGATCCCACGATCCGCAGGGCCCACCCCTGTAGGTCTCGGCTGTCGGGAACGCTCGCGAGGATCTCGCGCCCCCGTGCGACTCCCTCCGGCACGGGGGTACTGCCGAACAGCAAGGCGGCGAGCAGGAAGGTCAGGGCCTCGAGCTCCATGCTCCGGTTGCCCGCTCGACGGGCATGCTCGATCGAGCGGTCGAGCGGCTCGAGCATGCGGTCCCAGTGCGCCTGCGACCACTCCGTCATCGCGAGCACGAACCACGCGCGCGCGAGACCTTCGTCGTCCTGGTTCCGCTCGAGCACCTCGATCGCGTCGCGGGCAAGCGTTTCCCGCTCGCCCGTCTGCAGCGACGGGTCGGTGAGCAGGCGGACGAACGAGAGCTCGAGCTGCGCCTTGATCCGAAGGTCGTCGCGCTCGAGGAGGTCGGCTTCCGCTACTGCCCGCTCGAATGCTTGTCTGCTCGCCTGCAGGTCGTCGGCCGTGTCGCTCAGGCCGCGGCCCAAGTCGAGGAGCGTCAGTACGTGCCGCGGGTCGGGCTCCGGCAGCAGCCCCGCGCTCCGTTCGAGGAGGCTCGCCGCCGCGCGCCGGTCTCCGCGATCGTGCGCGCGCCTCCCGGCTCGCGCCAGCAGCTCGCCGGCACGGGCCGCCGCTCGCTCGGTCGTCGTCGCTCACCGGGCCGAGCTCGCTCCGGTAGCGGAAGGCCTGCTCGAGGTGGTAGCCGAGGATCTCGTCGAGCTCGACGAGATCGATGCCACGCGCCTCGAGCCACGAGGCGAAGCGCTCGTGCAGGTCGGCGCGCGTTGCCTTCGGCAACGCCTCGTAGGCCGCGTCGCGGATCAGCAGGTGGCGGAAGCGGTACCCGTCCTCCCCCACCAGCTGCGCGCGTTCCGGACGGACGAGGTCCTTGCGAACGAGCGTGATCAGGCGTGAATCGACTTGCGCATCGGCCTCGCCGAGGGCCACGACGGCACCGCGATGGAAGAGCTCGCCCTCGACCGAGCCGTGCTCGAGCACTACGCGCTCGGACGGGTCGAGCTGGTCGAGTCGCGCGGCCAGCAGCGCCTGGATCGTCGGCGGAACCGAGACGTCGCCGTCGGCGGAGTGACTGACGAGCTCGACCATCTCCTCGACGAAGAGCGGGTTGCCGCCCGCCGCCCGCCGGATCCGCGCCTGCAGCTGCTCGTCCGCATCCGAGCCCTCGACCAGGCGCGCGATCAGTTCGTCGGTCTCGGGCTCGGAGAGCGGCTCCAGGAGCACGTTGGTCGCGTTCAGCATGCCGCCGCCCCACGTCGGTCGCCGGTCGAGCAGCTCGGGCCGCGCCATGCAGAGGAGGAGGATGGGCACCCCGCGGGACAGGTCGGCGACGTGCTCGACGAGGTCGAGGAAGGTCTCCTCGCCCCACTGGATGTCGTCGAAGAGACAGACGACCGGCTGCTCCGCGGCGTGGGCCTCGAGGAGCTTGCGGAACGCCCACGCGATCTGGTCGGGTGTCGCGGCCGCGTCGGCCTGGCCGAGCAGCCCGTCGAGCGCGTGGCGGATGACCTCGTCGACGAGCGGGGCGTAGTCGCCGAGCTGCTTCACGACCTCGACCACGGGCCAGTAGGTGATGCCCTCGCCGTAGGAGAGGCATCGCCCGCGGACGACCGTGGCTCCTTCGAGCGTCTGCAGGAACTCCGAGACGAGTCGCGACTTGCCCACGCCCGCCGGCCCGAGCACGGTGAAGAGCTGACACGAGCGGTCGCTGGCGACGTTCTCGAAGGCGCCGCGCAGCAGCTGGAACTGACGCTCGCGGCCCACCATCGCGACCCCGAGGCGGCGGGTCGGCTGGTCGCCCTCGACCGAGAGCAGCCGGTAGGCGCGGAGCGGCTCGGCCTTCCCCTTCAGCTCGAGTGGCGGGAGCGGCTCGACCGACACCGCGTGCCGCAGCAGGCCGTGCGTCTCCGCGCCGAGCAGGATCTCGCCGGGCTGTGCCGCCTGCTCCAGGCGGGCCGCGACGTTCACCGCGTCTCCGGTCGCGAGCCGCTCCTCCGTGCCCGTCACGACCTCGCCCGTGTTGACGCCGATTCGCAGCGCGAGCGTCGTCCCGTAGTCCCGCTCGAGCTCGTCGTTCAGCGGCTCGAGCGCCTCGCGCAGCTGGGCGGCGGCGCGAACCGCGCGCAGGGCGTCGTCCTCGTGCACCTGGGGCACGCCGAAGACGGCCATCACGGCGTCGCCGATGAACTTCTCCACCGTGCCGCCGTGCTGCTCGACCACCGTCTTGGCGGTCTCGAAGTAGCGCGCCAGCACGTGGCGCAGGCTCTCCGGATCGAGCCGCTCGCCGAGCGCGGTCGAGCCGGTGACGTCGCAGAAGAGGACGGTGACGGTCTTCCGCTGCTCGCGCGACGCCGGGGTCGCCGCCAGCGGCGCGGCGCACTCGTTGCAGAACCGTGCTCCCGCAGGGTTGTCGTGACCGCAGCTCGCACAGACCGGCACGTGCAGAGGCTAGAACGGCGCGCGGCGGATGACCAGCCGCAGTGTTCCGCCGGCCCGCCCGGGGGACAGTGCGAGGGGACGCCCAGGACGAGCACGGCGGCATTTATAGGAGCGAGACTGGCTTCGTCGTCAGGGCGAAGACAGCGTGCAACGGCACCACAACGGTCGCGACGCCCGCTTTGTCTGCTGCGATCGTCCCCACGACCTCGTTCCGGCCGTCGCCCGTCCGATTCCAGACGACGAAATTGAACGTGGCCCCTGAGGGCAGTCCGCCGATCGTGTACGTGACCTCGATCGGCGACACGCTGTTCAGCGTCCCACCGGCCGCGTCGAGTCCGAGAACCGTCAGCTCCTGGTCCGGCCCCGCGAACGCCGTCAGCTGCTTCGTGCGCGCCGCCGCTCCTCGTCGTTCGACGGCTACCACCTTCCACCCGGACTCCGTCGTCCCGGTCACGAGCCGCAGTACGTGGTAGGTCGGGTACAGCGGCCACCGGCCCTGCCAGGGCCCGATCGCGTAGTACGCCTGTGTCCCGCGGTCGTACTTGCCGGAGTAGCAGTCCCACTTGACCATGCCGGCGAAGCCGAGCTGCGTCGCCACGATCTGGAACCACGCGTGCTGGAAGGCGGCGATCCTCGTCTGTGCGAGCGGCGTGCCGTCGGCGTAGGCGCCCGGGGCAGGCACCTTGGGGCGGCGCCTCCCGCGAACGCCGTACTCGCTGACGAACACCGGCTTGCGGCCGTTCTCCGGAAGGCCGCCGACGATTGCCTGGACGTCAGTGAGCCGTCGCTGGAACTTGGCCGTGTCCCAGTAGTCCCAGTAGACGTGAACGGAGTACGCGTCGAGCAGATCCGCCAGGCGCGACGCCATGTACCGGAACCAGACGCGCTGGTTGTTCTGGACGAGGTCGCCGCCCATGAAGCGAATCTGCTCGCGGACACCCGCGGCGGCCAGGTGTCGATCGAGGGAGCGGTACATCGCGCCGTTCTGCTCGGGTGTGATCTTCGTCGAGTTGGGCTCGTTCTGGACCGTCGCCCAGCGCAGGTTGGCGAGGCCGCGGCTCCCCGCCAGGTAGGCGAGCACCTCCGCGAAGCGGCCCATGCTCTGGTCGGGCCGGGCCACGCCACCCGACTGCCAGGTGACGTTGATCGTCGCGCCTGCCCCTTGAGCGAGCTCGGCCGCGAGCACGAACGACTCCAGCTGGTCCCGGGATGCCGTCTCCTGCCGGTCGTTGTAGAACATGCGCACGAACTGCGGCTCGAGCTGCATCACCTTCCGCTCGAGCTCCGCGAACCTCGCCAGCGGCACACCCGAGATCGCCGCGTAGACGTGCTGGTTGAACTGGGCTCCCGAGCCGGTTGTGCTCGGGACGAGCACCCGCGCCGGCGATACCTCGAGCTCCGGCTCCGAGGTCACGTCGGTCGCCTGCCGACGCCCGCGTGCTGGGTCGCGCGACCTGGCGTGGACTCGCCCGCCGCCTGCTGCTCGCGCCCGCGGCGCTCCTCGCGCTTGGCCCTACGCATGGCGACGAGGTCGCGCAGCCGGCGCTCGTTCTCGTCTGCCTGCCAGCGGAACTCACGGCACGCTGCCTCGTCCTCGGGCGTCCTCTTCCGTCTCCTCTTCACCGTAACAAGTCGTGCCGCGCGCGCCCGGCGCAGGCATCCAGACGGCTACCGATCAGGCCCGGGGACAGTTACCGCAGGCGTCTGTCCCCGCTCTCCGAGTAAGACCAGCCGCCGCCTGCGCTGATACTTGTCCCGATGCAGCTGCGCGACGGAAAGCTCTCGCTGTCGCCGTCCGACGTGACGGCCTACCTCGCCTGCGAGCACCTCACGGCCCTTTCCTCCAGGTCGCCAACAGCGAGCTCGTCGAGCCGCCGCTCGACAACGACCAGGCCGAGCTGATCTTCCGCAAGGGGCGCGAGCACGAGGAGGCCTACCTCCAGCGCCTCAAGGACGAGGGCAACCACGTCGTCGAAATCGAGCTCGAGCCCGACCTCGACTGGGAGCGCGCCGCCCGCGAGACGGTGGAGGCGATGCGCGCCGGCGTCGACGTCGTCTACCAGGGCGCGCTCGTCGGCGACGGCTGGCGCGGCGTCGCCGACTTCCTCCAGAAGACGGACACGCCTTCCGACCTCGGGGCCTGGAGCTACGAGGCGCTCGACACGAAGCTCGCCCGGCACGCGAAGCCCGCCTACATCCTCCAGCTCTGCTTCTACTCGGAGCGGATCGCCGCCATCCAGGGGCTCGACGCCGGCCCGGATCCACGTCCTGCTCGGCAACCAGACCCAGGAGACCTTCACGACCGAGGAGTTCGGCGCCTACTACCGGCGCGTCTGCACGCGGCTCGAGGACTTCGTCGCCGACCCGCCGCCGACCGAGCCCTACCCGGTCGACCACTGCGGGATCTGCGAGTTCAAGCCGCTCTGCGACGCGCGCTGGGACGAGGTCGACCACCTCTCCCGCGTCGCCCGGATCCAGCGCCGCCAGATCGCGCGCCTCGCGGACGCCGGCATCGCGACCCTCGCGGCGCTCGGCCAGGCGCCGGCCGAACCCGTCCCGCACGGCATCCCCGCCGACACCTTCGAGACGCTGCGCAGCCAGGCCCGGCTGCAGCTCCACGCCCGCGAAACCGGCGAGGACGAGTACGTCATCCTGAAGCCCAGCCCGAGTCGGGCTTCGCGCTCCTCCCCGACCCCTCGCCGGGCGACCTCTTCTTCGACTTCGAGGGCAACCCGTTCTGGGACCACGAGGGCGGCCTCGAGTACCTCTGGGGGATCCTCGACACCGACGGCGGCTTCGAACCGATCTTCGCCACCACCCGTGACGAGGAGCGCCGGGCGTTCGAGCGCTTCGTCGACCTCGTCCACGAGCGGCTCGCCGCCGACCCGGCGCTGCACGTCTACCACTACGCGGCCTACGAGATCACGGCGCTCCGCCGGCTGATGGGCCAGTACGGCACGCGCGAGGCCGAGCTCGACGACCTGCTCCGGCGCGACGTCTTCGTCGACCTCTACAAGGTCGTCCGCGGCGGCCTGCACGTCTCGCGGCCGGGCTACGGGCTGAAGGAGCTGGAGGCGTTCCTGCCGCTCGAGCGGGAGGCGGAGATCAAGGAGGGCGGCGCCTCGATCGTCGCCTTCGAGGAGTGGATGCTCACGCGCGACCAGCGGATCCTCGACGAGATCGCCGCCTACAACCGCGAGGACTGCGTCGCCACGCGGCTCCTGCGCGACTGGCTGCTCGAGCGGCGGCAGGAGGCGCTCGACGCCTTCGGGCCGTTCCCGCCGCCCGAGCCGGTCGAGTCGAAGCCGGTCAAGCCGGAGAAGGCCGAGCGCGTGGCGCTGCGCGAGGCGCTGCTCGCGACCGGCGACGAGACCTGCGCGCTCGCGGGGCAGCTGCTCGACTACCACGACCGCGAGCGCAAGCCGGTCTGGTGGGCGTTCTTCGACCGGCGCGAGATGACGCCCGAGGAGCTCGTCGAGGACGCCGAGTCGATCGGCCGGCTCGAGCCGACCGGCGAGCGCGAGCCCGTCAAGAAGTCGATTGTCTACGCCTTCACCTTCCCGGCGCAGGAGCACAAGCTGGGGCAGGGCCAGGACGTAATCGACCCCGCGACCGGCGAGAAAGCGGGGGACATCGTCGAGCTCGACCGCGACGCGCAGACGCTGCAGCTCAAGCGCGGGCCGAGCCTCGAGGAGGTGCCGCTGCCGGAGGCGCTGATCCCGGGCAGCCCCTACCTCACCCGCGACCAGGAGGACGCGCTCGAGCGGATCGGCCGCTCGCTGCTCCACGGCACGCGCCGCTACCCGGCGGCTGAGAGCATCCTCCGCCGCGATCCCTTCGACCGCGACGTGCAGACGACCGACCTCGAGGAGATGGCCGCCCTGCTGCTCTCGCTCGACGGGCGCCACCTCGTGATCCAGGGCCCGCCCGGCTCGGGCAAGACGTGGACGTCGGGCCGGCTGATCGCCCGCCTGCTCGCCGCGGGCAAGACGGTCGGCGTCGCCTCGACGAGCCACCGGGCGATCCACAAGCTCCTGGCCGAGGTCGAGGCGGGCGCCGCGGAGCTCGGGCTCGCGTTCCACGGGGTGAAGAAGGCGAGCGGCGGCAACCCCGAGTCGGAGTACGCGGGCACGCAGTCGAGAACGTCTACGAGAACGAGGAAGACCGCGGACGCGGAGCTGCTCGGCGGCACGGCCTGGCTCTTCTCCGACCCCGAGCTCGACGGGCGGCTCGACTACCTCTTCGTCGACGAGGCCGGCCAGGTCTCGCTCGCCGACGCCTGCGCGATGGCGACCTGCGCGCACAACGTCGTGCTCGTCGGCGACCCGCAGCAGCTCGGCCAGGTGCTGCAGGGCACGCACCCGGACGGCACCGAGGCCTCGGTGCTCGAGCACCTGCTCGCCGGGCTGGCGACGATCCCGCCCGACCGCGGCCTCTTCCTCGAGCGCACCTTCCGCCTGCACCCAGACATGTGCGACTACATCTCGGAGGAGTTCTACGAGGGCCGCCTGCTGCCCGACCCGGTCACCTCGACGCGGACGACGCCGTTCGGCACCGGCCTGCGCTACCTGCCCGTCCCGCACGAGGGCAACCGCCAGGAGTCGCCGGAGGAGGCCGAGGCGGTGCGCGCCGAGATCTCGCGCCTGGTGGAGGCAGGCGTGCGGCCGGAGGAGATCAAGGTCGTCGCCGCCTTCAACGCCCAGGTGCAGCGGCTCCGCGGCTGCTGCCGGCCGGGGTCGAGGTCGGCACGGTGGACAAGTTCCAGGGCCAGGAGGCCCTCGTCGTCTTCTTCTCGATGGCCTCCTCCAGCGGCGAGGACGTCCCGCGCGGCCTCGGCTTCCTCCTCTCCCGCAACCGGCTCAACGTCGCCGTCTCGCGCGCCCAGGCGCTCGCCTACCTCGTCTGCTCACCACGGCTGCTCGAAGTCGACTGCAAGCGATCCCGCACATGCGCCTCGCGAACGCGC
>CAVTTF010000003.1:0-93788 GCA_963737565.1 uncultured Actinomycetes bacterium | reverse complement strand
CCGCAGCGCATCGACCATGCGGGAGTTCTGCTCGTTGACCGAGTCGGCGAGCCGTTCGGCCAGGTCGCGGCCGGCGGCGTAGCTGCCGGGATCGGTGGGGAAGGCGAGCATCCGGAAGACCCGGGATTGGCGAGGTAGAATGCGAGGTACTCGTCGGCGGCCGCGTAGAGCTGGTCGACCGGGCTCCGGCCTCGACGTACGCCAGGTCCATGTAGTGCGGTCGGTGACGACGGCGCGCTCGACCAGGGCCGCGTGCAGGCCGGCCTTGGAGCCGAAGTGGTTGTAGACCGAGCCGACCGCGACACCCGCGGTGCTGGCGATCTCTTCCAGGGTCACGTCGGCGACGGCACGCTTGCTGAACAGCTTCTCGGCGGCCTGCAGCAAGGACTCGACCGTGCGCTCTGCCCTGGGATCCAAGTCACGCTCTCCGTCTCTGACAACCGTTGCAAGAAGTATGGCAGCGCTGCTACTTTGGCCGAGTTCCTGCAATGCTTACAAGAGGGTGGCGCGGCGATGACTGCGTGGGATTACCGGCCTGGGTAGCCGCGACCCGAGGCGCGCTGAGCAGGCGCGACCAGGTGCGGTTCGCCCTGGCAGCGGCCGCTCGCGAGGTCCGCGTGGACCGCCGGCCTGCGCAGGGACAACCGTCGGCCCTCGGCTCCGTGAGGTGGCGCCGTCGACGGTGATCGAGGTGCTCGAGCGCTCGCCGCGGACCGGGCTGGCCGTGCGTCGCGGCCGGCAATCGCGAGGAGGTGCGACTGCGTCCGCGTTCGCGTGCGGCACTGCTGCAGCGGCTCGGGCTGGAGCGGTCGGTCCGTCGCGCGAAGTTCCCGACTGCGGTCGAGGCGGGCGCGTGAGGTCGCTCGCGATCCCGCTCCGGCGGGCCTGGCAGGCGCCGCCTCCTGCGAACGGTCCGCACCCGCGACCGCACCCACTGGAGGAACCCGATGACCAACGCGACCGAGCTCGTCGCCAACGCGACCGCCTTCGTCGCCGAGGCCGAGCGGATGACCAACGAACGCGACGTCGACGGCATCCGCGACGTCTTCTCGCACGACGCGCCCGCCAGACCGCGACGCTCGACGGCCTGCTCATCGAGGCCGACGGCATCGACGAGATCGTCCGAGGCTGGTCGTGATGTGCGCGTTCATGGACAAGCGACAGCTGTGCGTCGAGAAGTCGCTCGTCACCGCCGACGACACCACGATCGTCAACGAGTGGGTCGGCACCATCGCCGGGCAGGTAGTCCGCGCGCGGCATCGAGGTCTGGAGTCTCGACGACGCGGGGATGGTCGTCGACCAGCGGCTCTACGGGTTCCTCGACGCCCGGCCGGAGTCCAGCCCGGTCCAGGGCCTGCGGATGCTCTTCGCCCACCCGCGCACTGCTCTTGCCTTCGCCAGGTCGCGGCCGCGGGTGAACCTCGCCGTCGCCGTCGTCGCGCTGTTCTTCGCAGGCATGGGCATCGCCGCACTGGTGCGGCCCGCGTTCATCTGGGCGCCGTTCGGCATCGAGCCGACCACGCCCGAGTCGCGCAACGAGGTCCGCGCTGTGTACGGCGGCTTCGGGCTCGCTGTCGCCGTACTCCTCGTCGTCGCCGACGGCGCCTGCCGACCTCCGCGACGGGGTGCGATCGCTGTCGCGGTCTCGCTGTTCGGCATGGCTGCGGGCCGGGTGTTCAGCGGACTCTTCGAGCCGAAGGCGCTCGTCGGCTTTCCCGGCTTCTTCCTGCTGGTCGAGGCGGCACTCGGCGGGCTGTTGCTCGCGGGCCGCTGAGTAGGGTGATCCCGGCCTCTTCGGCAAACCGCACATCGCGTCGTGACTGCGATGAGAGATTGGAGCATGGATCGATCTCCCGAGCCCTCGGCCTTTCCGCGCTCGTGCTGGCCCTTGCTGGGGTGAGTCTCGCCGGAAGCACCGAGGCGGCCACTGCCGGCGGTGCGCTCTGCCACGGACAGGCGGCCACGATCGTCGGGACGCCGGGGACTGACATCCGCGCGACCAACGGCCCGGACGTCATCGTCACAACGGCGCACGCAGCAGGACGCCCGCGATGGCGACGACCCGATCTGCGTGACCGGCTACACGGGGAAGGACGACGCGGACGTCTATGCCGGCGACGGGGCGACGACATCGACGCCTCGACGACCGGCGCCGGTAGGCGCGCGTGGATCTCGGCGACGGGAACGACACCTCGTGGGCGGTCCCGGTCCGGACCGGGTGACAGCGGCGGACGCCGAGCTGTCGCCGCGCGGTCAGGGCTCCGACTCCGTGACCACCGGCGGTGGCGACGACTCCGTGGTGACCGGCGGAGTCCGGGTGACCCCGACCATGACGCCATCCACCTCGGTCCGGCGTTGACGAGGTCGAGCTCGAAGGTCCGGTCGATCCGGCGTCCTCGTCGACGGCGGATCGGGATCCGACGAGCTCGAGTTCGGCCGCAGCACGATGCGCAAGGCTTGGGTCATCGACAACTCCGCGGGACGGGCCACGCATGCGGGAGAGCCGGTCGTCACCTGGAGCGGCTTCGAGACCTTCCAGCTGCTCCCTGGAGCGGATGGGTAGCGCCGTCGTTCATCGGCGGCGACGGTGCCGACAAGGTCTTCTCGGTCGTCCCCCGCACCTCGGTCGATCTCGGCGGCGGCAACGACCGGGTGAACCTCCACCTCCACACCCGGCGGCTCGTCGACGACGCGTCATACTTCGGTGGCGCAGGGACCGACACGTTCATCCTCAACGCTGGCGCCGGCGACCAGCCGCGACGCGTCGACCTGGACCTGGTCGGCGGGCATCTGCTGTTCCGTCCGGACGAGGAGCCGGTCCGCGCGCAGATCCAGGAGTTCGAGCGGTACCGGGCTGTCGGCCTGGCGCCTTGACATGGCGGGCGCACCGGCGGAGGAGCAGGTGCTGTGGATCGCATGCCGCGGCGTGGTCGCCGGCCGGCCGGGAGACGACGTACTCGAATCGATTGCGCCTCCCGACGTCGGGTGCGGTTACCTGGGCGAGGACGCCGAGGCCGATTCCCGGGGTGGTCGGGGTGACGACACCCTGGTGGGCGAGTACATGCCGGACATCCTCATCGGCGGGCCCAGGCAACGATTTCGCCGACGGCGGGCGGAACGTGACCGCTGGTCGCGGAGACAGAGATCCGCTGCGACCGCTGACGCGAAAGTTGCGATTTCAAGCATGGTTGTGACCTGCGCCTGCCTGCGCTAGACCTGGATCAGACGAGGGGCTCGGGGGTACCCCCTTACGCAGTCGGGTGCTCCCGAGCACTTCGTCCCGTCAGCCGAAGATCCCGCTGTAGGCGTTGAGAGCCGGCTGCCCGCCGAGTGCGCGTAGAGGACGTTCGAGTCCGCCGCAATTTCACCTGAGGTGACGAGGTCGATGAGCCCGGCCATCGACTTCCCTCGTAGCCGGGGTCGATGATCATGCCCTCGAGCCGGCCGCTCAGGCGGATCGCCTCGATCGTGGACTCCGCCGGGATCCCGTACAGGTCTCCTGCCCAGCCCTCGAGCACGGTGAGTGCGTCGTCACGCAGCTCCCGCTCGAGGGCGATGAGAGCCGCGGTGTGGCGGGCGATCCGGGCGACCTGGTCGCGGTCTTGTCGAGCGTCGCCGACGCATCGATGCCGAGGACCCGTCTCCCCGACCGGTTCGGGCTCGCCCAGCTGCACCAGCTCCGTGGCCGGGTCGGCCGCGGCGCCGAGCAGTCCTACTGTCTACTCGTGTCGCGGGCGAAGGACGAGCTCACGGACGCTGCGCGTGAGCGGCTCGAGGCGATGGTGGCGACGACCGACGGCTTCGAGCTGGCCGAGAAGGACCTCGAGCTGCGCGGGGAGGGAACCCTTCTCGGTGCCCGCCAATCCGGCCTCTCCGACCTGCGCTTCACACGGCTGCGCCGCGACCGCGAGCTGCTCGAGCACGCGCGCGAGCTCGCCCGCAGCGTTCCCGACGAAGGCCCGCTGGCCGCGGAGGTCGACGCGCTCCTGCACCGAGCCGAGCACGTGGGGGATTCGTAGCCGGGGCTGAGTTCTTAGTCTCTCTGCCAGGCTTGCAGCGTGAGGATCATCGCCGGCAGCCGCAAGGGAGCGCGGATCGCGGCGCCGAAGGGCGCGGCGACGCGGCCCACGGGTGACCGTGTGCGCGAGGCCGCCTTCAACCTGATCGGGCCGGTGGACGACGCCCTCGTGCTCGACCTCTACGCGGGGTCGGGCGCGATGGGTCTCGAGGCGCTCTCGCGCGGCGCCCGCCGCTGCGTCTTCGTCGAGTCGGACCGGGCTGCGTGCCGGGTGATCCAGGCCAATCTGGAGAAGCTTCGCCTGACGGGCGCTGTCGTCCGCTGCCGTGACGCGGTCGCGGCGCTGCGCCAGGAGCGTGCGGCAGGCACGCGTTACGATCTGCTGCTCGTCGACCCCCCGTACTCCGACTACGCTTCTTCCCTGCAAATGACCCTCTCCGACCTTCTCCCTGCGGTCCTTGCCCCGGACGGGCTCGTCGTCCTCGAGACCGCGGCCAAGACCGAGCCGGAGCTGGCCCTCGAGCCGGTCACCTCGCGGCGCTACGGCTCGGCCCGGCTGACGCTCTTCCGGGCAGCTGCGACGTGATCACCGCCATCTACCCCGGCACGTACGACCCGGTCACGTTCGGGCACGTGGATGTGATCGAGCGCGCCGCCGCCATCTTCGACCGGGTCGTCGTCGGCGTCGTCCGCGACCCCACGCACAAGAGCCCCATGTTTTCCGTCGAGGAGCGCGTCGCGTTTCTCGAGGACGCGCTACCCCACCTGTCCAACGTCGAAGTGGCCGTCTTCTCCGAGCTCGTCGTCGATTTCGCGCGTCGCTGGGACGCGAAGGTGATCGTCAAGGGCCTGCGGGTGGTCTCGGACTTCGAGTGGGAGTTCCAGATGAACCAGCTCAACCGAACGCTGGCACCGGATGTGGAGACGGTCTACGTGATGGCCAGCCCGGCAGGTCAGCTTCGTCTCTTCGAGCGGAGTGAAGGAGATAGCCTCGTTCGGCGGGCGAGTCGAGGAGCTGGTGCCAGAAGCCGTGGCACGCCGCTTCCGGGAGCTGTTCCCGGACGGCCGCCCCGGTGCCCCCGTCAGCCCGCTTGAGTAGGATGCGACGACGATGGACGTCCTCGTTCTCATCGACAAGCTCGACGATCTCGTGCACAACGCGAAGGCGGTGCCGCTGACCGACCAGGTGCGGATCGACCGCGAGGAGATCTACGACATCCTCGACCAGATGCGCGCGACGATCCCGGAGGAGATCAAGCAGGCCCGCTGGATCGTGAAGGAGCGGCAGGAGATGCTCGCCGAGGCGAAGCGCGAGTGCGACCGGCTGATCGGCGAGGCGCGCGAGCAGGCCGCTCCGCGAGGCGTCCCAGACTGAGATCGTCAAGCTGGCCGAGCGTCAGGCGCAGGACATCGTCGACGAGGCCCGCCGGCAGGCGCGTGAGACCCGGCTGGAGATGGAGGACTGGGCCGACGGGATCCTCTCCACGCTCGAGGTCAACCTCGACAAGTTTCTCGGTGCCGTGCGCCGCGGCCGCGAGCGGCTGCACGAGCGCTCGCAGGAGACGGTCGTCGCCGGCATCGGCCCGCAGGACCTGCGCGAGCCCGACGAGGAGTCCTTCGCCTAAACAGCGACGGTGCGACGTGGACGACCGCTGACGGGATCCTGTCGCCATGGCTACCTGGCTTTGGCTACCTAGCGGTCGCGACCTGCACGAGCCGGCTGCCGGCGATGCCGGCGAGCACCGGATCACCCTGCCGGAACGCCTTGACGTAGAACTGCGTGCTGTAGCCGTTCCGGATCACGAAGTCGGACTCGGGCTGGACGGTGTACGTGATCCAACCGTCCTGCTCGGTCTTCTTCTCGTCCGGCGTCGACGTGACGACCGGAGTCGAGCGCAGGAACACGAGCGCGTCGCGGACGACGAAGCCTCGCGTGTCCTTCACCTTGATCTTCACGGTGATCGGCGTCGTGGTCGACCGCACCGGGTTCGGCGAAAAGTCGACGCGGTCGATGATCAGCCGCTGTGTCGAGGGCACGCTCGTCACTGGGATCGAGGTTTCCCCGTTCGGCAGCTTGATCGCGCCGGCCGGGCCGGCGGCCGCCTTCACGACTGCCGTCGGGGCGGACAGGCGCGAGGCCTGGCCGTCGTTGTTGCGTGCGGTGACGCGGACGCGAAGCGTCTTGTCGATGTCACCCTCGCGCACGGTGTACGCGTCGTCCGTGAAGCCGCTGAGCGTGACGCAGTTCTCGCCGCTCGCATTACAGCGGAGCCACTGGAACGTGAAGGTGATCGGCTGCGTGCCGGTCCACGTGCCCTGGGATGCCCGCAAGGTCTCGTCGACCTGAGGTGTCCCCGAGATCGTCGGTGGCGCCGTGCTGCGCGGTGCCACCGTGGTCAGGGCCGAGCCGCCCGTGGGCAGCAGCAGCGCGGCCGCCAGGGCGCCCGCTGCGGCGAGCACCGCGGTCACCGAGGCAACTGGACGTCTGCGTGCGTTTCTGATCGGTGCCATTTGTCTCACTCCCCTCTCAATGGTTCTCACCCGGCTACGGCTACCCCGTGCCGTCCTCCCGGAAACCGCCGCTAACAGAGGCCTTACACGCGGAGGGAGCCCGAGAGCTCCTCCGCGTGCGCCTGCTCCCAACGAGGCCGCGTCAGGCGTCCGTGGCCACCTGCACGAGCCGGGAGCCGGCGACCCCGGCCAGCACCGGGTCGCCGGCGCGGTAGGCCTTGACGAAGAACTGGACGTTGTAGCCGTCCCGCAACGGGAAGTCGCCCTCCGGCTGAACGGCGTACTGCACCCACCCGTCCTGGCCCGTCCGTTGGACGGCCGGCGTCGTCGTCACGAGCGGCGTCGACCGGATGAAGACGAGCGAGTCCCGGACGACGTAGCCACGCGTGTCCTTCACCTTCACCCGGATGGTGAGGAGCGTCTTTCGCGTGCGCACCGGGTTGGGCGAGAAGTCGACGCGGTCGACGACGAGACGCTGGTTCGAGGGCACGCTCGTCACCGGGATCGAGATCTCGCCGTTTGGCAGGCGTACGGCGCCGGGCGGCAGCGACTGGCCCCTGCACGACGCCCGTGCGGGGCGAGAGCGCCGAGTCCGAGCCGGCCGAGTTCGACGCGTTCACGCGTACTCGGAGCGTGCGGTCGATATCCCCGTCGCGAGCGGTGTAGGCGTCGTCGGTGAAGCCTGGCAGCGTGAGGCAGTTACCCCCGCCGCGGTCGCAGCGCAGCCACTGGAACGAGAATGTGATCGGCTGCGTCCCGGTCCACGTGCCGGGGGTGGCCCGCAGTGTCTCGTTCACCGCCGGCGTGCCGGAGATCGTCGGCCGAGACGTGTTCCGCGGACGCGACACCGCGGCGCGGACGACCTCGGTCGCGTTCGACGCGACGGTGGTCGCCCCGTCCCTGTTCGAAGCTGTGACCCGAGCACGGAGCCGGCTGCCGACGTCGCCGTTCGCCAGCACGTACGCGGACGTCGTCGCACCGCCGATGGCAGCGCAGTCGGCGCCGTCGGACCTGCCGCCCGACGGCGGGCAGCGCACCCACTGATACGCGTAGTTGTTCGGGTTCCCGGACCACGAGCCGCGCGACGTCGTCAGCCGTTGGCCGACGATCGGCGTTCCGGAAATGCGCGGCTCGGCCGTGTTCACCGGCGCCGCCTGGGTGAGCGCGGAGCCACCGGGTACGAGCAAGCCGGCGACGACCGCCGCGACGGCGGCGAGCAGTATTGCCTGCCGGCGGGCGGCGCCCTTGCGAGAGCGGTTGGGCGCGGTCATGGTTTCCTCCTGGTCGCGGTGCCCCGGACCTTCCCGTTGACGGGTTACCCGGCTTTCGGCCCCGCAGGAACGCGCCCTAACAGACGTCTTACACGCGGGTGACGGGCGCTACGCTCCGGGAGTGACCCGGTTCTCGCTCAACCGGCTGCGGTTGCGTCCCGGCGAGGAGCACCGTGACGAGATCGCGGTGGCGCTCGAGCCCTTCGACCTCGGCGGCCAGCGCTATCTGCCGGTGCCCGACGAGGCGGCGGCCGAACTCAAGGTCTCGCGCGCGACGAGCGGAGACGTCCTCGACCTGTCCTTTCCGACCCGGCTGCACGGGCCCTGCATGCGCTGCCTCCGCGACGCCGCGGTGGACGTCACGGTCGAAGCACGCGAGTATCACGACGCCGCCAAGGATGCGCCCGAGGAGCTGCGGAGCGAGTACGTCACCGACGGGATGGTCGATCTCTCTCGCTGGGCGCGCGACGCCGTGGCGGAGCAGTTGCCAGAACGGATCCTCTGCCGGCCCGACTGCGCCGGCCTCTGCCCGGTGTGTGGCAAGGACCTGAACGAGGAACCTCACGTGCACGAGGAGAAGCCCGGTGATCCGCGCTGGGCCGCCCTCGAGAGCCTGCGCGACCGCCTCTGACCCGGCACTCGCCGGGCCGGCCTGATCAGTCGCCGGCTCCCTCGTCGTATGCTCGCTCGCGATCCTCCTGGTCGCACTCGGGGCAGAGGAGCATCGCCGCTGCGAGCTCGTCCACGCCCACGTAAGAGACCAACTCGGCGTGTCTCCAGCGCGCACGGGCCTCACGATCAGCCGGGAGCAGAGAGCCGCATTGCGAGCACTCGGCTCCGACCAGAACCTCGCTCACCATTTGTGAAGGTTGCCACGAAATCGCCCCTCCGAAACATGCTCGACCGACGGGCTGCGGCCCCGGTTGCGCTACACTCGGCAGCCGCTCATGGCCGTCCCCAAGAGGAAGACGTCGAAGTCGCGCCGCGACAAGCGGCGGGCACAGCACCGCATCGAGGCGCCGCGCGTCAACACCTGCCCCACCTGCGGGCAGCCGAAGCAGCCGCATCGCGTCTGCCCGACGTGCAAGACGTACCGGGGACGCGAGATCGAGCCGCTCCGCACGCCGGCCGCGTAGAGGAGCGGCCGACCTCATGAGAGACCCAGCGGCCGCGAAAGCGGACGCTTGCACGCCCTTGGATTTACGGTGCGGCCCGGCCGCGAACGCGGCCGGCTTCAGGGATTCTCGCGCCTGGGATTCGCGTGTCAGCGAATCCCAGGCTGCGGGCCAACGTTCTGGCGCGTCGCGGATCCGCGTGGAAGCGGATCCGCGACTGCGCGGAGTAAATGGTTCGCGTCGCGGTCGACGCGCTCGGGGGCGACCGAGCCCCGGATGAGATCGTCGCGGGCGCCCACGACGCTGCGTCGCCGTCGATCGTGCCCGTGCTCTATGGCCCGCCGGGCCTCGACACCCGCGGGCTCGAGCACGTGGCTACCGACGGGATCGTCGAGATGCACGAGAAGCCGGCGGACGCGGTCCGCGCCAAGCCGGAGTCGTCACTCGTCCGGGCGGTTCGCGCTGTCGCCGAGGGCAAGGCCGACGTGGTCGTCTCGGCCGGGAACACGGGCGCCATGCTTGCAGCCGCGCTGCTCCACATCCGGCGCTTGCCGGGCGTCCACCGGCCCGCGATCGGCGTCGTGATTCCTGCCCGCCGTGGTCCGACCGTGTTGATCGACGCCGGCGCGAACGCCGACGCTCGACCCGAGCACCTCCTCCAGTTCGCCCACATGGGGACGGTCTTCGCCGAGGAGATCCTCGACCGGCTCGCTCCGGAGGTGCGGCTCCTCTCGATCGGGGAAGAGCCGGAGAAGGGAAACCAACTGACGCTCGAGGCGCACGAGCTGCTCGCTGCCGCGACCGAGCTCCGCTTCGCGGGTAACACCGAAGGCCGAACCCTGCTCGAGGGCGAGGCCGACGTGATCGTCTGCGACGGCTTTACCGGGAACGTGGCCCTGAAGACGCTCGAGGGCACGATTCGAAGTGTTTTCACGTCGCTGCGGGCGGAGATCGCCGCGTCATCGCGGGCGAAGCTCGGCGGGATCCTGATCCGTCCTGCGGCGCGCCACCTCCGCCAGCGCCTCGACCCCGAGACCTACGGCGGCGCCTATCTGCTTGGCCTGCGGGGGCTCGTCGTGATCGCGCACGGCTCCAGCTCGCGCCGTGCGATCGCCAACGCCATCGGTCTCGCCGCGCGGGGCGTCGAGCACGGCGTCGTGGAGCATCTGGCCGAGCGCGTCCCCGCACGCGTCGCCACCTGAGCGCTTCTCCGGGGCGCCAGGGGATTGCGGGGAACCATGGATTCTCCCGCGTCGGAGGGTGCTAGAGTCTGCGCTCCAATTGACCCTGTCTGGCAACGAGTGAGGTTACGGAGTGGCATTGTCGCGTGAAGCCGTGTACGAGCGGGTGAAGGCTGTCCTGAGCGAGCAGCTCGGGGTGGAGGAAGGCGAGATCAACGAGGAGGCGAACTTCCAGGAGGATCTGGACGCCGATTCCCTCGACCTCGTCGAGCTGATCATGGAGCTCGAGGACCAGTTCGGGATCAAGATCTCGGACGACGACGCCCAGACGATCACGACCGTCGGCCAGGCCGTCGACTACGTCACAGCCCACCAGTAGCGGGACCGGCGTCGGGGACGGCGCTGCGCTCGCGCGGCTGATCGACTCGCTCCCTGCAAGGCACATCGCGCAGGTCTTCACCCACACCTCGTGGGCGCCGGACCGCGCGTCGTCGTACGAGCGGCTCGAGTTCCTCGGGGACTCGGTGCTGGAGTTGGCGATCGCGCGCGTGCTCTTCGACCGCTTCCCGGAGGCGTCGGAAGGGCGGCTGGCCAAGATTCGGGCTCACGTCGTCTCGAGGCACAGCTGCGCCGGCGTCGCGCGGGAGCTCGGCCTCGGTGATCGCCTGGCCGAGTACGCAAAGGACATCCCGGAGGCCGAGCTCCAGCGGATCTCGCGCAGCCGGAACGTGCTCGCAGCCCTGCTCGAGGCGGCGATGGCCGCGGTGTACCTCGAGTACGGCTTCGACGGCGCGGCCCCGGCCATCGTCGAGGCGTTCGAAGCGCGGATCGAGTACGCGCGGACGAGTCACGTCGACAACAAGACGGAGCTCCAGGAGGCACTCGCCCGCTCCGGCCGGCAGGTGCAGTACGTCGTGCTCGAGGTCGAGGGACCGCCGCACGACAGGAGCTACGTCTGCGCTGCGCTCGTCGACGGAGAGCAAGCGGGGGTCGGCCGCGGCTCGACAAAGAAGGCGGCCGAGCAGGAGGCCGCCGCCCTCGTGCTGCGCTCGCTTGGCGTCGAGCCGCAGGCGTTGTGATCGGTGCCGAGTTTGTGAGGCTGGCGAGCGAGCAGCCTGTGAGAAAACGTCCCGCGCCCGCCGAACGCGGACGCCTTCGGGTCTCGCGCCTGGGATTTCCACTTTAGCGAATCCCAGGCTGCGGTGACTGTCAGCGGGTAGTCCACCGGCGCTTGCGCAGGAACGCGCCGCGGAGGCCACCTCCTGGCCTCCACGGCGCAGCTGTCGTCCGCGGCGCGAGCGAGAATGCCGTCCGCATGCACTTGCGCTCGCTACGCCTGCGCGGCTTCAAGTCGTTTCCGGACCCGGTCGAGATCAAGCTCGAGTCGGGGGTGGCCGTCGTCGTGGGCCCGAACGGCTCCGGCAAGTCGAACGTCGCCGACGCGATCGTCTGGGCCGCGGGATCGCTCGCCCCTTCCGAGCTGCGCGCGGAGAAGCCCGACGACGTCCTCTTCGCCGGCGGCGGCGACCGGCCGCCTGCCGAGCACTGCGAGGTCGAGCTCACGTTCGACAACGAGGACGGCGGCCTGGCCGAGCTCGACTACAGCGAAGTCTCGATCACACGGCGGCTCGTGCGCGGAGGTGAGGGCCAGTACCTCGTCAACCGGACACCCGTGCGCCGCACCGACCTCGTCGAGCTGCTCGCGGACGTGGGTCTCGGCGGCGCCATGCACTCGATCGTCGGCCAGGGAAAGGTCGAGGCGGTGCTCGCGTCCAGGCCGGAGGACCGTCGCTCGCTGCTCGAGGAGGCGGCCGGGCTCGGCAAGTTCAAGCGGCGCCGCCACCGGGCCGAGCTGAAGCTCGCTCGTGTCGCCGTCCAGGTGGAGCGGGCGCGCGACGTCGAATCCGAGGTGCGGAAGCGGCTCCGGCCTCTCGCTCTGCAGGCGACCGCAGCCGAGCGAGCCGAGAAGCTCGGGGTCGAGATCGCGCGCCTCCGTGCGCGGATCGCCGATCTCGACCTCGCCGAGGTGGCAGAGCGGCACGCCGCGGCGGAGGAACGCCGCGACGCGGCTGCGATCGCGAAACGGGGCGCGCAGGAGCGCCTGCAGGCGCTCCTCGAGGAGCGCGGCCGCGCTGAGGACGAGCTGTCCGACGCGGCCGGCCGACGGGAGGCGGCGCTCGGCGCGCGCTACCGTCTTCAGGGCGCCGCCGAGCGCCTCGCGCTCCGGCGCGAGTCGATCGGGTTGCTGGAAGCGCGTTTCGCCGAGGAGCTGGCCGACGGCCGAGCAGGCGGCGGGAGCGGCCACCGACGGCGCGGCAGCGGCTCTCGAGGGCGCGGCGCGTGACGCGGCCACGGCGGCTCGTGCTGCCGCTCAGGAGAGCGGTCGTGCCGCCGAGCGGGCACGCCTGGCGCATGCGGCTCTGGCGGGTGCGTTGCGCGCGACCGCTGCCGCGGCGGAGGAGCGGCTCGACACTGCGCGCGCGGAGCGGGAAGCGCTGGAGTCGGAGCTGGCTCAGACAGCCGCCGGCGGCGACGATGCAAGCCGGACGCTCCTCGCCCTCGGGGCCGCCCGCGGGCGGCTCGAGCAGCGCCACGAGGCCGCGACGGCCATGTCCACGGAGCTCGCCGCCGAGCTGGCGTCTGCCCAGGCGCTCGCTGCGAGTGGCCGGCCGTCGCCGGCCGAGCTCGAGCAGGGGGCCGAACGATGCGGCGGCGCAGGCGCGCCTCGCCGCGCGGGAGCGCGACGAGGTCGCGGAACGCTGCACGTGCCGCACGCGAGCGGCTCGGCGGCGCTCGATGCGGCGCTCGCCGAGCAAGAGGGGCTGCCACCGGCGGCCCGTGCCTTTGCCGCAGAGGGCGAGCGCTTGGTCGTAACCCTTGTCGATCCCGAGCCGGGTGACGAGCGCGCTGTCGCCGCGGCGCTCGGCTGGCGAGCCTCGGCGATCCTGGCCGACACCGCGCCGCGGGGTCTGGAGCTGCTCGAACGGGCGCACAGCGCTGGTCTCGGCAGCCTCAGCGTTCTCGTCGGCGCAGACCCGGCACGGCTCGGTACCGCCCTTCCGGTCGTCGCCCTCGACGAGTTGCTCGACTCTCGCGGCCCGGCGGTGACGCGCGAAGGTTTCGGCTACGACCCGGACCGCGGCGAGCTCTGGTTCACCGGCGAGACGGCAGAGGCCGTCCTGCTCGAGATGCAGGCCCGCAGGAAGGCACTTGCGGACGAGGCCGACGAGCTCGAAGCCCGCGCCGAGGTCGAGGCGCGCTCGGCTGCCGAAGCGGCCGCTCGTTCCGAGGCGGCGGAGGCCGCCTACGCCGAGGTCGCGCACCTCCGCGGGCGTAGCGCCGATCCCGCGACGCTGTCACGTCTGGCGCCGTGCGCCGAGACGCTGGCGCGGTCGATCGCGCGAGCTGCCGACGTTGCCGGACGGCTTGCACCACCGCTCGAAAGCCGGATCTCGGGCCGGAGCGAGCGCGCGGCCGGTTTCGGCGCGAAGCTTGCCCAGCTCGCCGCCGGGGAGTCGGCCTTGCGGAGCGAAGCGGCCGCCGTGGCGGCGCGCATACGAGCGGCCGAGGTCGTGGTGGCGCGTCTCGGCGGTCATCTCGCCGAAACCGCCGGAGCAGGCAACGTCGACGCGCTCGCCGAGGAGGCGACGGTCGCACTCGCGGCCGCCGAGGCCGCTGCCACAGCTGCCCGCGCCGCAGCCGACCGTGCCGCCGCCACTGAGGCGGCTCTGCTCGCCCGTTCGCCGCGCCGTTCGTCGCTCGACGCCGACCTGCTCGGCCGGCTGACGGCTGCGGCCAGGGCTCTTTCGACCGCGCTCGGCTCGGCGGAGGGGCTCGCGGCCCGGCTCGACGCCCCGGTGCACGCGCGCGTCGATGCCGGCGCGCACCGTGCCTCCAAGCTCGGCGAGGAGCTGCGGCTGCTGGGCGCGACCGAGGTCGAGCTGCGAGCCGCAGCTGAGGACGCGGCCCAGCGTGCGACGACCGTCGAGGTGGAGCTCGTCCGGCTCGAGGCGGATGCCGACGAGGCTCGCCGCCGGCGCGCCGCCGCCGGCGAGGTCGAGCCTGCCGAGGGCGACGATCGCGCGGAGCTGGCGACGCGGGTCGAGCGGTTGGAGACGCGGCGCGCAGCCCTCGGCCAGGTAAACCCGCTTGCGCAGGAGGAGTACGAGACGGAGAAGGAACGCCTCGAAGAGCTCACACGCCAGCGGGCCGATCTCGAGGCGTCGCTGGCGGAGATCGAGAAGCTGCGCGACGAGCTCGCCGAGACCGTGCAGCGGCGATTCACCGAGACGTTCGACGCGGTCGCCGAGAACTTCGCCGACGTCGCCTCGACGCTCTTCCCCGGCGGCGAGGGCCGGCTGCGCCTCGTGGAGCCCGAGGAGGACGGCGGCGAGCACGGCGTCGAGGTCGAGCTGCGCCCCGCCGGGAAGCGCATCACCCGCCTCTCGCTGCTCTCCGGCGGCGAGAAGGCGTTGGGCGCGATCTCGTTCCTGTTCGCGCTCTTCCTCGCGCGGCCGTGTCCGTTCTACCTGCTCGACGAGGTCGAGGCCGCTCTCGACGACACCAACATCGCCCGCTTCGTCGAGCTCCTGCGCCGGTACGCCGACCGGGCCCAGTTCGTCGTGATCACGCACCAGAAGCGGACGATGGAGGCGGCCGACGTCCTCTACGGCGTGACGATGGGCGCCGACGGGGTCTCCCAGGTGGTGTCGCGGCGATTGCCGCCCACGAGCAGGCGTGCTCGCATCGAGGGGCCGGGCTGCGCCCGCCCAGCGCCGCGGGTCGCCCCAGAGTTGTCGGCAGCCGCGGCTAACGTCCTCCGATGTCGATGACCTGGGCGGAGCTGCTCGGCGACGACGTCGTCCCCGAGGCGGAGGAGCGCGAGCGCGCCGGCTTCGTCAGCAGGCTACGGGACTCGCTCGGCAAGAGTCGTCGCGCCCTCACCGAGCAGCTCGCCGCCGCTGCGTTCGATCCGGCCGACGACGAGGCCTGGGAGCGGCTCGAGGAAGCGCTGCTCGCCGCCGATGTCGGCGTTCCCGCCACCGTCGAGCTCGTCCGGCGACTCGAGGCGCGCGGCACGATCGCGAGCCTGGAACAGGCGCTCGCGGAGGAGGTCGAGACGCTGCTCGGCGAGCCGCCCACGCTCGATCTCGCGCACGAACCGGCCGTCGTCCTCGTCGTCGGCGTGAACGGCACCGGTAAGACGACGACGATCGGCAAGCTCGCCCGTCAGCTGCGCCTGCACGGGAGATCGGTAGTGTCGGCGCGGCGGACACATTCCGCGCCGCGGCCGAGGAGCAGCTCGAGATCTGGGCCGAGCGCGCGGAGGCTGATTTCGTCGGCGGCTCGCGCGGAGCCGATCCCGCTGCGGTCGCCTACGACGCGGTCGAGGCCGGCCGCGCGCGCGGGCATGACGTCGTGCTCGTCGACACTGCCGGGCGCCTTCACACTCAGACGAACCTGATGGAGGAGCTCGGCAAGGTGCGACGGGTGATCTCGGGACGGATCGAAGGCGCCCCACACGAGACGCTCCTCGTCGTCGATGCCACGACCGGGCAGAACGCGCTCCAGCAGGCTCGGCTGTTCGGCGAGGCAGTGAGCGTCACCGGGGTAGCGCTGACGAAGCTCGACGGCTCCGCGAAGGGCGGCGTCGCCGTCGCGATCGCGCACGAGCTCGGCTTGCCCGTCAAGCTCGTCGGAGTGGGGGAGGGGCTCGACGACCTTCGCCCCTTCGACCCGGGCGACTTCGCGCGCGCGCTCGTCTCCGACTAGCGCTGATGTGCACAGGATGCGGCCGCCGAAGGCGGACGCCTTCAGGGTTTTGGCGCGTCGCGGATCCGCGCGAGCGGATCCGCGACTTGCGCAGCGCGCCGTAGGCTTCCGGCTCCAGGGGAAAGAAGGAGGAGCAGGTGGCCTTTGCAATGCTGATGCGTTACCCGGGGGCGACGATCGACCAGTACGACGCGGCGGTGGCGGCGTGCAACCTCGATGCCGAACCGCCGCTCGGCCAGATTCTCCACGTCGTCGTCGAGACCCCCGATGGGGTCGAGTCGTGGGACGTCTGGCAGACCGCGGAGACGGCACAGGCCTTCAGCGAGCAGCGTCTGGGGCCCGCCTTGCGGGAGGCAGGCGTCACCGAGGAGGCGGAGGCTCGCGTCTTCCCGCTGCACAACCTCTTCGCGCCGGACATGGACACGGTCGGGCGGATCGGCGCGTTCTCGCTGCCGAGCCGCGCGAGCGCGTCGATCTACTGACCCTTCACGGCCGCGACCAGCGCCCATACTGACGTGACCTGCCCCGAAGCGTGCGCTTCGCGGGCGCTTGACTCGCGAATGACCCGCTTGTAGCGTTGGCTACGTGGGTCAGCTTCCTGATATACGCCGAAGATCCTCAAGCTCTTGTCGGAGCTTGCCAATCCGAGCAACAACGAGCTCCTGAATCGTTTCTACCATGACGACGCTCACGAGGTGATGAGCGAGTTCGGGCTCACGGACGGCGAGCAGGCGATCGTTCTGAGCGGAGATCTCGAGTTGCTCCAGGCGGCGCTCGACTCTGCCTCGATCGCCGCCGACTTCCAGGCCGGATCGGCGGTCGGGATCGTCGCCACGTACACCCCGCCGCCTAGGCCCGCACCCCAGGGCCTCGTAGCCACATTCGACTAGCGACGGTCGGAGTTCTCGTAACGCTCGGGAGAGATCGCAGGGGCCTGGCAGCATGCAGCCCGGATCCATAACCCTCGTGGGCACCGGCATCGCCGCCGGCGCGCACCTCACGGCCGAGGCCCGGATCGCCCTCGAGCGAGCGGAGGAAGTGTTCTACGTCGTCACCGAGCCGGCAGGGGCCGCGGCGCTGGAGCGCCTGAACCCGAACACCCGGTCCCTCGTGGAGCTCTACCGCGACGGTGTCCCCGCGCGCCGAGATCTACGCCGAGATGGCGCGCCAGATCGTCGACAGCGCGGTCGCCGGCAAGCGGGTCTGCGCCGCCTTCTACGGCCATCCGGGCATCCTCGCCCGCCCCGCTCATGAAGCGATGCGTCTCGCCCGGGAGGCGGGCATCGAGGTGCGAATGCTGCCCGCCGTATCGGCGCTCGACTGCCTGTTCGCCGATCTCGGCATCGAGCCCGGGGACGTCGGCCTCCAGAGCTACGAGGCGACCGAGTTCCTGACGCACGGCAGGCGTCCCGATCCGACCGCCGCGCTCGTCCTCTGGCAGCTTCATCTGATCGGGCATGCGGGTCTGGGGCGAAATGCCCGACGACGGGCTCGCCGTGCTGGCCGACTACCTGCTGTACTGGTACCCGGCGCCGCACGAGGTCGTTGTCTACGAGGCGTCTCCGTATCCTGCCAAGGCGGCCTCGATCGATCGTCTCCCGCTGGGGAAGCTCGGCGCGCGTCAACCAGGCCGCCAGGCGACGCTGTACGTCCCGCCCGGCGAGCCGGCGACCCTCGATCCCAAGATGCTCGCTCGACTCGGCCTTACGCCCGAATCGCTGTCCGCGCAATCGCCTCCCGCGTGACCGCGGCGGACACGACGTTGCCCTTCGCGTCGTAGAGCGACAGCGCCTCCTGTAAGGCCGCTGCGCGACCGTCCGGCTGGACGGCACCCTCGATCTCTGCGAGCGCCACCAACGCGCCGGCGAGGAGGCTGATGTTGTCGGTCTCGCGGGCTAGCGCAACGGCGCCGGTCACGAGCTCGCCTGCACTCTCGCGCGCGCCGCGATCGTTGGCGATGCGAGCTCGCGTCACCCGCCAGCCCACGTCGGAGATCACATCGACCCGCGAGGACGTCTGCTCGCTGATGCGCGTGTACTCCCAGGCCTCATCCAGATGACCTTGCCTGCGGAGCGCCTCGCCGAGTAGCGCCGCGACAGTCGAGAGATTGAGCGTGTCGCCGATTTCCTGCAGCACGGTCGATCCGGCCCGGAGCTCGCGTTCCGCTGCTTCGGGATCGCCTGCGAGGAGCTCGACCTCACCGGAGTACGCGCGGCTGGAGGCAAGCCGTCGCGACATTCCGAGATCCTCGTGCACATCGTGACTTCGGCCGTAGAGCGAGCGTGCCGCCTCGAACCTTCCGGCCATCGCCTCGAGCACTGCGCTGACACTCGCGAGGTCGGCCTCGAGCGCCTTGTCATCGGGGCGTCGGGCGGCGATCGCCGAGCATCGGTCGAGCGCGGTTTCGACCGGCGTCGGGCCGACGAGGGCCGCGCGCGCCATCGCGTTCAGGATCGTCTCCACCTGCCTGCCGTCGCCCGCACGACTGGCGTGTTTGAGCGCCGACTCCAGGATCGTCTCCATCGTCGAGATCTGGCAGCGCAAGTAGTTCGCCAGCGCGAGAGCGGTCCACGACCGGGCGAGCCCGAAGTCGTCGCCGTAACGCTCGAGTACCTCGATCGCGCCGCGCGCGATCTCCTCGGCCTGGGTAGGCCAGCCGACCGGGTCGGTGTACATGTGCAGGAAGGCGTTCTCGACCTGGGCGCGAGCCTGGAGCCGCTCATCGTCCGCGGCGATCGCTGCGTCGGCCGCGGAATGCAGAGTGCTCGCGGCAGCCGCGAGGCGACCTGACTCTCGCAGAGCCGAGGCCAGATCGAGCAGCCACTCGATCCGCCGAGAGTCGCTGGCGCTCGGAAGCGAGACAGCCCGCTGGAGCAGATCCGCTGCCGCGCGCCCGTCTCCTCGCGCCTCGGCGCGCCGCCCGGCAGATCCCAGTCTTGCGGCCGCTCGCGCGGCGAGCTCGAGCGCGTGGCCGTCGGCCACGCGGAGCTCCGCGAGATACCGGTACGCCTGCTCGAGGTGGTACCCGACGATCTCCTCGAGCTCGCCCAGACGTTCGCCGGCGTGGTCCTCGACCCAGCCGGCGAATCGCTCGTGCAGCTGGCCTCGGAGCGCCTTCGGGACTGCCTCGTATGCCGCGACGCGGATCAGATCGTGACGGAAGGCGAGCACGTCGCCGCGCGCATCCGGCCTGATCGGGCGAACGAGATCCTTGCGAATGAGCGAGTACAGATGGCTGGGGGCTTGCTCGCGATCGTCCGCCGGGGTGAGGTCGACCACGGCGCGGTAGCTGAACTCCTTACCGATCACTGAGGCGCGCTCGAGCAACGACCGTTCGGGCGACGCGAGACGGTCGAGCCGCTCGGCGAGCAGCGCCTGGATCGTCGGTGGCATACGCAGCGCATCGGCCACGCCCGCCTCCGCGGCCATCGCCGCCATCTGCTCCACGAAGAGCGGGTTTCCCTCCGCCGCATCAACGATCCGGTCGCGTATGTCGACTGGAAGCTCGGCGCCGAACTCAAGTCGCTCGAGCAGCAGGTCGGACTGCGCGTCGCTCAGCGGCTCGAGCGGGAGCAGCATCGCGTTCGGCCGCGGTGTAGCCCAGGTCGGGCGGATGTCGAGGAGGTCCGGAGCGCGCGAGGACGAGCAGCAGGATCGGCGCCTCGCGCATCCACCCTGCGAGATACTCGATCAAGTCGAGGAGCGCGGGCGCAGCCCAGTGCACGTCCTCGAAGCAGACGACGAGCGGGCGCTCGTGCGAGAGCGCCTCGAGGAAGCGCCGGATGGCCCAGAACGTCTCCTCCGCCGCCGCCGCACCCGCCGCCTGCCCGATGGCAGTGCGGATCAACTCGGCGATTCGAGTGCCGTCGTCTACGCCGGCAAGCAACGCGTCCAGCGCCTCTTCTCCGCCCGCCTCCCGCACGATGTCGCGGACCGGCCAGAACGTGATCGCCTCGCCGTACGGAAGACAGCGTCCTTGCAGCGTGCGCCAGCGACCGTCGGACTGCGACAGGAACTCTGCCGCAAGCCGCGACTTTCCGATTCCGGCCGGACCGACGATCGTGAACAGGCGACACGTGCCCTCCCCGTTGCTGACCTCGTCGCCGGCCGCGTGAAGCAGCGCAAGCTCGACCTCGCGGCCAACGAATGGTGCGTCCAGCCGCCGTGCGACGCCTGCCGCTGTCGCGTCCACGTCCTGGAGGCGGAACGGCAAGACTGGTTCGCGCTTCCCCTTCACGCTGAAGCGATAGCCGCGGGCCGAATTTCGCGGCGTCCTTGACCAGCGGGTAGGTCGCAGTCCCGATCAGGATCTCGCCAGGCCGGGCCGCCTGCTCGAGCCGCTTGGCGAGGTTCACGGCGTCGCCGGTGACGAACGACGCACCGGTCCCGGGGTCGCCGGCCACGACCTCACCCGTGTTGATCCCGATCCGGCACTGGAGCCGACGCCCCAGGTCGCCTGCAGCTCGTCGTTCAGCTCCACCAGTCGGCGCCGCATCTCCTTTCCGGCCCGCACTGCGCGCAGCGCGTCGTCCTCGTGCACCGTCGGGACGCCGAAGACCGCCATCACCTCGTCTCCACGGAACCGCTCCACGATGCCTCCGTGGCGCTCGACGACCGCGCTCATCTCATCGAAGTACCGGGACATCGCCTGACGCGTCGTTCTCCGGGTCCGTATGCTCGCCCAGCGCGGTTGACTCGACGACGTCGCAGAAGAGAACCGTGACCGTCTTCCGGATTTCCTGCCGGCGGCGGAGCGGCCGCCGAGCGGTGCTCCGCACGCGCCGCAGAAGCGCGCCGAGTCGTCTACCGAGGCACCGCACCGGGGACAGTCCGTCATCGCACGAGTCTAAGCCGCTCACCGTCGGCGAATGGCGATTCGGCAGGCCGGCGGCGCCTACACTTCGACGACCGTGTTCGACGCTCTTTCCGGCCGCCTCCAGGCGACGCTCGGCGACCTCTCCCGGAAGACCCGCCTCGACGAGGAGACGGTCTCGAAGGCGATGCGCGAGATCCGGCTCGCGCTGCTCGAGGCGGACGTCAACTTCCAGGTCGCCCGCGACTTCGTCGCGGCTGTCAACGAGCGCGCGCTCGGACAGGATGTGCTCAAGGGTCTGAACGCCGGCCAGCAGGTCGTGAAGATCGTCCACGAGGAGCTGACGGAATTGATGGGCTCCGGCGACTCGCGGCTCGCGTTCGGGAAGCCGCCGACGGTCGTCCTGCTCTGCGGGTTGCAGGGCTCGGGCAAGACGACGGCTGCGGCCAAGCTGGCGCTGCATCTGCGCAAGCACGAGCAGCGGAAGCCCGGTCTGGTCGCTGCCGACCTGCAACGCCCTGCGGCGATCGACCAGCTCGAGCAGCTCGGGCGACAGATCCAGGTACCCGTCTACCGCACCGACACGCAGAACGCGGTCGAGGCGGCCTCGAGTGGTGTCGAGCGCGCCGCTGCCGACGGCCTCGACACCGTGATCGTGGACACGGCGGGGCGCCTGCACGTGGACGAGGAGCTGATGGACGAGCTCGTCCGCGTTCGGGACGCCGTCAAGCCGCTCAACATCCTGCTCGTCGTCGACTCGATGACGGGCCAGGAAGCCGTCAATGTCGCGCTCGCGTTCCAGGAGCGGGTCGCGTTCGACGGCGTCGTCCTGACGAAGCTCGACGGCGACGCGCGCGGCGGCGCGGCGCTGTCGGTGAAGGCGATCACCGGTAAGCCCGTCAAGTACGCGTCGGTCGGGGAGAAGCTCGACCAGCTCGATGTCTTCCACCCCGACCGCATGGCCTCCCGCATCCTCGGGATGGGCGACGTCCTCACCCTGATCGAGAAAGCGGAGCAGGCGGTCGAGGCCGACGAGCAGGAGGAGCTCGAGCGGCGGATGCGCGCCGGCGAGTTCACGTTCGACGACTTCCTCGCCAGCTACCGGATGCTGCAGCGGATGGGCTCGTTCAAGAGCGTGCTCAAGCTGGTGCCCGGCCTCGGCGCACAGCTCGACGGGTTGGAGATCGACGAGAAGCAGATGGCGCGGGTCGAGGCGATCGTGCTCTCGATGACCCCGCACGAGCGCCGGACGCCCGCAGGCCATCAACGGGCCCCGCCGCCGGCGGATCGCGGCCGGCAGCGGCACGACGATCGACGATGTCAACAAGCTGCTGCAGGCCCGCAAGCAGATGCAGAAGATGATGCGCCAGCTCGACAAGGGCAAGCTCCCGGCGTTTCCCGGCATGCCCGGGCCGCCTTGACGGCTACCCTTCCGGGTCGAATCCCGAAGGAGGACGCTTGGCAGTACGCATGAGGCTGACGCGTGTCGGCTCGAAGAAGAACCCGATCTACCGCGTCGTCGTGGCGGACGCGCGCTCGCCGCGCGACGGCCGCTTCATCGAGATCGTCGGCCGCTACAACCCGCAGACCGACCCCTCGACGATCGACCTCGACGAGGCGAAGGTCAAGGACTGGCTCGCGAAGGGCGCCCAGCCGAGCAACACCGTCTCGCGGCTGATCAAGGCCGCGGGCATCTCGAAGCAGGCGTAGTACGTGGCCGAGCTCGTTGCCTGGATCGCGCGGCGGCTCGTCGACGAGCCCGACGAGGTACGCGTCGAGACCGTGGAGCGCGACGACGCCATCGTTCTCCGCCTCCACGTTGCGCCGGACGACGTGGGCAAGGTGATCGGCCGCCAGGGCCGGATCGTCCGCGCGCTGCGCACGGTCGTTCGCGCCGGCTCCGCGCGCGCCGACCGCCGGCTGGTGCTCGAGATCGCCGAGTAGCGCTACGAGGCAACCAGGTCGAGGTGGGTCGGCACGCACACGTCACCTGTCGAGACGTGTGCTGTCCGCCAGACTCGCCAGGTGATCTCGGCACGCGAGGTCGACGAGGGTGTGGCAAGGCCGAAGCTTGTCGGCCGGAGGATCCGTCGCAGTGTCGCCAGACGGCGCAAGCGTGGAAGCCGAGGCCGGCGCTCAGGCTTGTACCAATCCGCCTCGTGGGAGCCGGCGCGGGTCCCCGGCATGACGAGCTCCGGCCACTCGCCAGTCATCGCCCACAGGAACAGAATCGCGAAGACCACGAATCCGAGCGGGACGAGGACGAGGATGAGCCAGCCGATGACGCAATCGTACGACAGTCCATCTCGGTATCCAGTGCGGCGCCCATGGGTCCGCGGACATGAGTGAGCTCGTCCCGGTCGGGCGCGTCGGCCGGCCGCACGGGCTCAGCGGCGCGTTTCTCGTCGAGCGGCCGAGCGAGGACGAGCGCCGTTTCGCCGTCGGCGCCACGCTCTACGTCGAGGGGGCGCCCGCTCGGGTGGTGGAGTCGTATCGCGCCGGCAACCGGCGCGCGCTTCGGCTCGACCGTCCGGTCGAGCGTGGTGACGAGCTCGCGGTACGCGGGACGAGCTGCCGCGTCCTGACCCCGACCACTTCTACGTCTTCCAGCTCGTGGGGCTCGAGGTCGTCGCCGGCGAGCGCGCGCTCGGTCGCGTCCGCGACGTCCTTCCGGGGCCTGCGAACGACAACCTCGAGCTGGAGTCCGGCCTGCTCGTTCCCCTCGTCGAGGACGCGATCCACCGGATCGACGTGGACGCGGGCCGGATCGAGGTCGTACCCGGCTTTCTCGGAGACGACGACTAACGTGGGACGACTCTGATGCGCGTCGACGTCTTCACGCAGGTGCCACACGCCTTCGCGTGGCTGACCGAGCAGCGCCCGCTCGCGACCGTGCTCGGCAACGAGCTGGAGCTGCGCCTGTTCAACTACCGCGACACGACGCCGCTTCGCTCCGGTCAGGTCGACGACGATCCGTACGGCGGTGGGGCGGGCATGGTTCTCCGCGTGGACGTCGTCGCCGCGGCCCTCGATGCCGTCTACGGCGCCGAGCCGCCGGCGAGCGTGGTCGCGCTGACGCCTCGCGGCCGTCAGCTCGACCAGCCGCTCGTCGAGGAGCTCGCCTCGAAGCCGGCGCTGACGCTGCTGTCCTCCCGCTTCGAGGGGTTCGACGAGCGGATCCTCGAGCATCTCTGCACCGATGCGATCTCGATCGGGCCCTACGTCCTCTCCGGCGGCGAGCTGCCGGCGATGGTTCTTCTCGACGCCGTTGCGCGACGGTTGCCCGGCGCACTCACGCCCGGGTCAGGCGAGCTGGAGAGCTTCTCGGAGGCCCTCGAGGGGGCACTAGAGCACCCGCACTACACGCGACCGGCACAATTCCGCGGATGGACGGTGCCGGACGTGCTCCTCTCGGGGAACCACTCGCAGATCGAAACCTGGAGGAGGGAGCAGAGGAGGCCCTCGAACGCCCCGCCGACACCGGCGGGGACGGTGACCCCTGGGTCCGCTTGGAGCCGGTCCCACCGCCCGAGCGGCACGTGAGAAATCCGGTCGACCGCTTCACCCGCGGTCTCCCGCACGGTCTTCGTATCGCCGTCGACTGGATCGTCACGATCGTAGGGGCGGTCGTGATCGTCCTCGTCGTCAAGGCCTACGTGGTCAACCCGTACCGGATCCCGTCGTCCTCGATGGAGCCCTCGCTCCACTGCGCGCGGCCCGCCGCCGGCTGCGAGGCCAGGTTCTCGGACCGCGTCCTCGCCAACCGGTTCATCTACCACCTGCGCGACCCACGGCGGGGTGAGATCGTCGTCTTCCAGACGCCGCCGGAGGCACGCAGCCGCTGCGGCGCCGGCGGGACGTTCGTCAAGCGGCTGATCGGACTTCCGGGCGAAACCATCGAGGTGAAGCTCGTCCGCGGGGACGGCGTCGTCTACGTCAACGGAAGACGGCTCGACGAGCCGTACGTCCAGGACGACCGGCGGGGCGCAGAGCGCGGTCACTCCGCCGACGAAGATCCCTCAGGGGCAGTACTTCATGATGGGCGACAACCGCTCGCAGTCGTGCGACTCCCGGGTGTGGGGCTCGGTGCCGCGAAAGAACCTGATCGGCAAGGTGTTCGCCACCTACTGGCCCCCGAATCGGGTGTCGTTGCACTGAGGGCCGGGCAGAGCCCGGCCCCTACGAGCCCTCGTAGGGGCGACCCTTTGGGTCGCCCTCGGTCGGCTCGCCTCGGCTATCATCCGCCGCTCGGCTTCGGCCGCCCTCGCTATGAGCAGCATCATCGAGAGCCTCGAGCAGCGCCAGCTGCGCACCGACATCCCGCAGTTCAAGGCGGGCGACACCGTGCGGGTGCACTTCAAGGTGATCGAGGGCAACCGGCAGCGCGTTCAGGTCTTCGAGGGCATCGTGATCAAGCGCCAGGGCGCCGGGGTTCGTGAGACATTCACCGTGCGGAAGCAGTCGTTCGGCGTCGGTGTCGAGCGGACGTTCCCGCTCCACTCGCCCAAGATCGACAAGATCGAAGTTGCGGCGATCGGCGACGTCAACCGAGCAAAGCTGTACTACCTCCGCGGTAGGGTCGGCAAGAAGGCCCGCGTCCGCGAGTTGAGGACCTAACGACCTCGTAGCGTCGTTCGGGGTCGGCTCCCGAATGACACACGGTCGACACGAACGCGGCACCCTCACGTCCGGGGTGCAGCGCTATCCTCGGCGCGTGCCCGTCAGCAGCGGCCAGCGCCTCCTTCGCTACGACCGCCGCCTCGGTGCGCGCTTCGTCGCCGGCGCGGATGAAGCAGGACGCGGCTCCCTCGCCGGCCCGCTCGTCGTTGCGGGCGTTCTGCTCGACTATGCCGTGCTGCGGGGGCACCGCGTCCGGGCGCTCGCGGCGCTGAACGACTCGAAGCAGGTCGAGCCCGAGGAGCGCGAGCGGCTGCTCGCGTCGGTGGTAGGCGCTGCGGCGAGCATCTCCGTGCGCATCGTCCCGGCAGGGTCGATCGACCGCGACGGGCTCCATCGCTCGAACCTTCGCTGCCTGCGCGAAGTGCTCTCCGATCTGTACCCGCCCGCCGAGGCGTGCCTCGTCGACGGTTTCCGTCTCGGCCCGCACGCACCCCCGCACCGCGCGCTCGTGGACGGCGACACGAAGAGCGCCGCGATCGCCGCTGCGTCGATCGTCGCGAAGGTCGTCCGTGACCGGGTGATGCGCCGCCTCGACGCCGTTCACCCGCGCTACGGCTTCTCGAGCCATGTCGGCTACATCACTCCCGGTCATACGGCCGCCGTCCTGCAGCATGGGCCGTGCGAGCAGCACCGGCGCTCGTTCAATGCGCGCGCCTACGCCTGCGACGAGGACCTCCTCGACGGCGAAGTGCTGGAAAGAGACAATGCGCCAGCGGCCGCGTGAGCGGCCGCCTTCAGGGGTTCTCGCGTCTCGGATTCGCGGGAGCGAATCCGAGACTGCGGGCCGGTGAGAGCGCGGAGCGCCGCGCGCGCCGTCATTACCGGTTCAGGGGCTATCGCGTCCTCGGCGCGAACGTGCGCGCCGGGCGGAACGAGCTCGACCTCGTCGTCCGTCGCGGCCGCCGCCTCGTCTTCGTCGAGGTGAAGGAGAAGACCGGCTCGGGCTTCGGCCACCCGCTCGAGATGATCGACGCCGAGAAGCGGCTGCGGCTGCGGCGCGGCGCCCTCGCCTGGCTCGCAGCCCATCCGGAGTCGGCCGGCCTCGCAGTCACCTTCGAGGCGGTTGCCGTCCAGGGACGTCGGCTCGTGTGCGTCCCTTTTGAGGTGGACTGACGCCGGACCGTCGCGTAGGGTTGCGCTGTGCTCCGCGGATATCTCAAAGTCGCCGGCGTGATCCTCCTGATCGGCGTCGTGACAGGCGTCGTCTTCATGATCTTCGTCGACGCCTACGCGGCGGCGGGGATCTTCGGCGCGACGATCGTCGCGTTCGGCGTGATCGGCCTGCTTGGCTGGTGGGTCGACCGCAAGCGCGGACAACCTGACTATTAGCCGGCGCAGGTCGCGAATCCGCTGCGCGGATTCCGCGACGCGCAACACCCCTGAAGGCGTCCGCCTTCGGCGGCCGCTGTCGCACTTGAGCCGCAATAGCGCCGCGCGCGGTCGCGCAAACCCCTGAAGGCGTCCGCCTTCGGCGGCCGCAGGCGCGTCGTTTCAGATCGGTCGTTCGTTAATCAGGCGCTAACGGTGGGGCATCGCCGCTGGCTATACTCGCGCCAGCCGGAGGGCACTATCCCCGAACGGGCACACTCGTCAGCACGGCCGAAAACGGCCCGGGTGTGTCGGCCCACGATGGGCGGGAGAAACCGCGGCGGACTCTCGACGCTTCAGCCGAAAGGACCGACGCACAGCATGACTACTCGCATCCGTACCTGGATCCTCCTCGCCGGGCTGACGGCCCTCTTCGTGAGCCTCGGCGCACTCGTCGGCGGGGCGCAGGGCCTCGTCCTCTTCCTGCTCATCGCCCTCGTCTTCAACTTCGCGATGTTCTGGTTCTCGGACCGGCTGGCGCTGAAGATGAGCCGCGCCAGGCCCGTCACCGAGGACGAGGCGCCGCAGCTGTACGCCGACGTGCGCGAGCTGGCGGAGCGGGCCGGCCTGCCGTTCCCGCGCCTCTACCTCATCCCGTCCGAGCAGCCGAATGCGTTTGCAACCGGGCGAAGCCATGCGAAAGCGGCCGTCGCAGTAACCGAAGGACTGCTCCAGCACCTCCCACGCGAGCAGATCCGCGGCGTGCTGGCCCACGAGCTCGCCCACGTCAAGAACCGGGACGTTCTGGTCGTGACGATTGCGGCCATGATCGGCGCGGCCATCGCGGCCGTCGCGCACTTCCTCCAGTTCTCGTTCCTCTTCGGAGGTGACGACGACGAGAACCCACTCGGGTTCATCGGCTCGCTCGCCGCGATCCTGATCGCACCGATCGCCGCGATGCTCCTACAGCTGGCCGTCTCGCGGCAGCGCGAGTACCTCGCGGACGCGACCGCTGCCCGCTTGCTCGGAGAGGGAAGGCCGCTCGCGGAGGCGCTCGCCACGCTCGAGCGCGGTGTCCAGGCGATCCCGGCGCAGGTCAACCCGGCGACCGAGGCGCTCTACATCGCCAATCCACTCTCCGGGCGGGGTATGAGCGGGCTCTTCTCGACGCACCCGCCGATCCCCGTGCGGATCGAGAAGCTGCGCCGGCTCGACGCTAGAAACGGGCATTCACTACTAGCAACGTGGGGGAACCCATGGTTCCCCCACGGCCCCTCCTTCAGGCTCCCATTGCACTGAGCCCGGTCGGGCCTCCCGGCCGGCCAAGCCGGCCTTCGGCCGCAGGCGTTTCGCACAGCAGCGATCCGAGGACTTCATCCGGCGAGAATCCGAGTCGTGGCGGCGACACAGGAAGCCCTCTACCGCAGCCTGGGCCTCGAGCTTTCCTGGTCCGAGGCCCAGCTGCCCGAGCGGGAGCGGACGAAGCACGTGCACCGGCTGCACCCCTACCTGGGGAAGTTCATCCCGCAGCTCGTCGAGGCGCTGCTGCACCGGTATGTACCGCCGGGAGGCAGGGTGCTCGACCCGTTCGCCGGATCCGGCACGACGCTCGTCCAGGCGCTCGAGTCGGGCTACGACGCGGTCGGCGTCGACATCGCTGCGTTCAACGCTCTGCTGATGCGGGTCAAGACTGCCGCCTACGAGCTCGACGCGCTTCGGCGCGACCTGCTCGGCGCACACGAGGCCGCCGCCGCGTTCCGCCCGCGTGGCCGCTACCCGGCCGGCGCAGGGGTCTACGTGAGGGATTGGTACGGGGCCGAGGCAGCCGAGGAGCTCCTTCACTTCCACGGGCTCGTCGACGCGGCGTCGCACCGAGACGTCCTGCGCGTCGTACTCGCCCGCGCCGCGCGGTCTGCTCGACGCACCACCCACTTCGACCTCGATTTCCCGCGGGCGCCGCAGGAGGGCGAGTACTGGTGCTACAAGCACCGCCGTGTCTGCCGGCCCGTGGAATCGGCGAGGCGCTTCCTGCTCCGCTACGCGCTCGACACACTCGACCGGATCGAGGCGTTCGCCGCCGTCAGGCGGCCGGGCCACACCGCGTCCATCCTTCACGGCGACGGCATGACGCTGGCGCTCGGCGGTCCGTTCGACGGAGTGATCACGTCCCCGCCGTACCCGGGCCTGATCGACTACCACGAGCAGCACCGCTACGCCTACGAGCTGCTCGGGCTGGAGGAGCGGCGCGAGCGGGAGCTCGGCCGTCCTGCCCGCGGCGCCTCCCGGCAGGCGCTCGCCGAGTACGTGGACGGCGTGGCTACCGTCCTCCGCAACGCGGCCGCCTCGCTGCGACCGGGCGCGCCGGTCTGCGTCGTCGTCAACGACCGGCGCGATCTCTATCCCGCCGTGCTCGAGCGGGCGGGCCTCTTGCTCGTCGAGCGGCACGAGCGACACGTCAACCGCCGGACCGGCCGTCGGGCCGGGGAGTACTTCGAGTCCGTTCTCGTCGCCGTCGCAGGCTCACGGACGAACAGCCGGAACCGCGGTTAGCGTCCGTGAGGATCGAAACCGAACCTGGAGGCTTCATGCGCACTCTCTTTGCCAGACGACCGTCCCCCGCGATGGTGGTTGCCTGTCTTGCTCTGCTCGTCGCACTCAGCGGTACCGGCATCGCCGCCGTCAGCGCACTCGCTCCCAACAGTGTCGGCACCGCGCAGCTCAAGTCGTCCGCTGTGACCAATCCGAAGCTCGCCTCCGGCGCCGTGACGAGCGCGAAGGTCAGAAACTCGTCCCTGCTCAGGGTCGACTTTGCGCCGAACCAGCTTCCGGCCGGCAAGCAGGGGCCCCCCGGGCCAACCGGTGCACAGGGACCGAAGGGCGATCCGGGCGTGATCGGCGCGATCGCAGTGCGCACGGCCTCGACTGTCGTCCCAGGCGGCGTGGCAGCCAACGCCCAGTGGAACACCCGCGCGGTGCAGAAGACCTGCGATCCCGGAGAGAAGGCCATTTCCGCGGGCGCATCCTGGAGTGACGATGTCGACGACCTGGAGTTGCCACTGATCTGGCTCAAGCCGGTCCTCGACGCTTCCAACAACGTGGTTGGCTTCAGCGCCAAGGGTGGTAACGACAGCGGCAACAGCAGCACGTTGACCGTGCACGTCTTCTGCTACAAGGGCTAGAGCTTCAGGTCGCCTTCACGGTTCCGGCACGAAAGCGGCACACGCCCGTACCGACACCCGCCCTAGCGTGGCAGGGTGCTCGCGCGCGCGGTCACGTATGCACTCGTCGGCCTCGAGCCGCGGCGCGTGGACGTGGAGGCATACCTGCCAAGCGGGTTGCCCTCGTTCGCGATCGTGGGGTTGGCCGACCGAGCCTGTCAGGAGGCGAAGCACCGCGTCCGGGCAGGCGTCGCGTCGGCGCGGCTGCCCTGGCCGGCCGAGCGCCGGATCACCGTCAACCTCGCGCCGGCGGCACTGCGCAAGGAGGGAGCCGGCTTCGACCTCGCCATTGCGCTCGCCGTCCTCGCCGCGTCGGGGCAGATCCCACTGGAGCGCCTCGCGGAGCACGCCTCGTTCGGCGAGCTCGGGCTGGACGGACGCGTCCGGCCCGTCCCCGGTGCGATCGCAGTCGCCGACGGGGCGAACCGGAACGGGAAGGTACGCCTGATCTGCGCCGCAGAGTCGGCGGCGGAGGTCGCGCTGGCAGGCGTCGAGGCGATTCCGGTCGTCCACCTGGGCGAAGCGGTCGCGTACCTGCGCGGCGAGCACGACGTCCAGCCCCCACCGCCGCCGGATTCAGCGCCGCCCTTCGACCTGCCCGACCTGGCCGACCTACGCGGGCAGGAGCGAGGACGCCGCGCGCTCGAGATCGCCGCCGCAGGAGGGCACAACCTCCTCCTCGCAGGCCCGCCAGGCACGGGGAAGACGATGCTGGCCCGCCGCCTCCCTGGAATCCTGCCGACGCTCTCACGATCGGACGCGCTCGAAGTGACCCGGATCCATTCCGTCGCCGGTCTCCTGCCACCCGACCGCCCGCTCCTGACGGTGCCGCCCTTTCGAGCGCCGCACCACAGTGCGTCGACGGCGGCGATCGTCGGCGGCGGCACCAGCCCACGCCCCGGGGAAGCCAGCCTCGCGCACCGCGGCGTCCTGTTTCTCGACGAGCTTCCGGAGTTCCCTCGGCCGGCGCTGGAGTCGCTGCGTCAACCGCTCGAGGACGGAGTCGTCTCGGTGGCCCGCGTCGGCGGCCACGGCCTGTTTCCGGCCCGCTTCCAGCTCGTCGCCACGATGAACCTCTGTCCGTGCGGCGCGCGGGGCGATTCGGCACTCGAATGCGCATGCTCGGGTCAAAGGCTCGCTGCCTACCGGGAGAAGCTGTCTCGCGCACTGCTCGATCGCTTCGACCTGGTCGTCGCGATGCCCCGTCCGCGGGCTGCCGAGCTGGCCGCGCCGCCGTCGGAGCCGTCGGCGCCGGTGCGGGACCGAGTGGTGCGCGCGCGCCGGCGTCTCGACGGGACCGCCGCTGCGGCGAACACCGGCCTCAGCCGAGCTGCTCGACCGCGCCGTCGAGCGCCTCCCGCTTTCGGGACGCGGGCGCGCCCGGGTCGCCCGTGTCGCGCGAACGATCGCCGCCCTTGCGGGCGGCGAGCGCGTCGAGGCCGAGCACCTTGCCGAGGCGCTCTCGTACCGTTCACCGGAGGAACTGCGACGCCGGTGAGCGATCTCGTATTGTCGGCGTTTGCGGCCGTGACGGGGGCGCACGTCGTGACACGGCCACGGAGCGCGGGCTTCGAGGCGTTTCGCGAGCGGTTCGACGAGGCCTCCGAGCGCGCCCGTCTCGCGTCGCTGGGTCTCCGTTACGTCGGACGTTCCGAGCCCGCGTACCCGCCGCTGCTCCGCGCGATCCACGACCCTCCGCCGGGCCTCTATCTGCGTGGCGGCGCCGCGGTCGAGCTCCTCACGCAGGCTTCGGTCGCCATCGTCGGCGCTCGTGCGTGCTCCGGGTACGGCCGGTCGGTCGCCCGTGCGCTTGGACGCGAGCTTGCTGCTGCGGGTCTCGGCGGTCGTCAGCGGGCTTGCGCGAGGGATCGACGGCGAGGCTCACCGCGGAGCACTCGACGCCGGCGCCCCGACGATCGCGGTGCTCGGTTGCGGCGTCGACCGCGACTATCCGGCCGCTCACACCGAGCTGGCGCGGCGAGTCTGCGAGACAGGGCTCGTAGTGTCCGAGTACGGCCCCGGGGTCGAGCCCGCGCCCTGGCGGTTTCCGGCTCGCAACAGGATCATTGCCGGCCTCGCGGTGGCCACGGTCGTCGTCGAGGCGCGCGAGCGTAGCGGTGCCCTGATCACGGCCGACTTCGCGCTCGAGGAGGGAAGGGACGTGTTCGCGGTTCCCGGTGAGATCACATCCTCGCTCTCGGCCGGCACGAACGCGCTGCTTCGCCTCGGTGCGGCGCCGCTGCTTGGCGCCGCGGACGTGCTCGAGGCGCTCGGGCTGGAAGCAGCCGCCGTGTCTCCGCCCGTTGACGGTGACGAGGCGCTCGTGCTCTCCCGGCTCGGCGAAGGACCGGCGGGTGCAGACGAGGTTGCCCGGGCCACCGGTCTCGCTGCGGGCGCGGTCGCGGCGGCGCTGACCGCACTCGAGCTGGCCGGGCGGGTCTCCTCGGACGGTGGCGTGTACAGAAGTACCATCGGCGCGTGACCCTTGTGGGGTTTCTGGCTGTGCGACCGGAGAGGTTACGGGCCGCGTTGCGTCAGTCTTCGCTGCCCGCTGCCGTCGGCGTTCATCACGTAGATCCCGTAGACGCCGTCGCGGTTGCTGACGAAGGCGATCCTCCGCCCGTCGGGCGACCACATCGGATCGCCGTCGTACGCGGGGTCGAGTGTCAGGTTCCGCCGCCCGCTGCCGTCGGCGTTGATCACGTACACCTCTGAGTTGCCGTCGCGGTCCGTGGCGAACGCGAGCTTACGTCCATCGTGCGACCAGGCGGGAGCGGCGTACCCTACCGGCGCCTTCTCAGGTTTCGCACCCCGGTGCCGTCGGGTTTCATGACGTAGACCCCGGTTTCCGGGCCCGAGGACTCACGCCTGACGTCGAGTCGCACGAATGCGATCTTGCGGCCGTCGGGAGACCAGGCAGGATCCCATGCACCATGACCAGGGCCTCCGTGTATGTTCGGCGTCAGGTTCTGTACCCCGCTGCCGTCGGCGTTCATGACATAGAGATGGAAGCAGAAGTCGCCGCAGCCGCCGCCGCCTAGGAAAACGAACTTCCGCCCGTCGGGTGACCACGCAAGAGAGGGGACGCGGCCCATGTTCAGCCTCCGCGTCAGGCTCCGATACTCACTGCCGTCGGCGTTCATGACGAAGACCTTGGAGCCGCTCACGAAGGCGATCTTCTGCCCGTCCGGCGACCACGCAGGTGCACCCCCCCCGGCCGAGCTGCCGTTCGAGCTGACGATCGTGTCCCGCGACACCAGCCGCCGCCGAAAGCTTCCGTCGGCGTTCGCAACGTAGACTGCGCCGGCGCCGTCGTCGAATGCGATCATCCGCCCGTCGGGGGACCAGGCTGGAGTGGATCGTGGCGTGACGCGACGCATCAGCAGCCGCTGCCCGCTTCCGTCGGCGTTCATGACGAAGAGCTCCCAGTTGCCCGGCTTGCGCCGGCTCAAGAAGGCGATCTTCTTGCCGTTGGGCGACCAGACGGGCGTCCGCCCGCCGGGCGGCCCGGGTCGCTCTCGAACAGCGCGAAAAGCCGGTCGCCGATGCCGAGGGCCGGCGTGACGAGCAGCCCGCCGAGAGGATCACTGCGGCGACAGCGGCTACCCGCCGGACGTCAACGGCGCTGAACGCTGTCCTTGCTCGACGTGTGCGCCGAGGAGCAAACGCTGCCGTTCGAAAGCGTCCCGGGGAAGCGGGAACTCATCCGGAAGCCCGGTCATTTCTCTCCGATCCTCTCCAGCTCCATCTCGACCTGCTTATGTCTGCGGGTCGCCGTCGAGTTCCGCCAGCGCGGCACGAGCCCGGGCGAGGCGCGAGCGGACAGTGCCAATCGGCACGCCGAGCGCCGCCGCGGTTTCCTCGTAGCTGAGGCCGGACCACACGCAGAGGGCGACGACGTCCTGCTGCTGGCGCGGCAGCCCGGCGATCCGCTTCAGGACCGAGCGCATCTGGCCGGAGGCCTCGGCGCGCGCGGCAGCGTCGGGCGTCGTTCCTCGCCGGCTCGCTGCCAGCTGCGCGAGCAGACGCGGTGGCGCCAGAGCGCACGGCGACGGTTGCGAAGCACGTTCGTCGCGATGCCGTAGAGCCAGGGCAGGAGCTTGCCCTCGAGACGACGACGTCCTGCCGCCGGAACGCCTCGAGGAAGACGACCGCGGTGAGGTCCTCCGCCTCCGACCAGTCGGCCGAGCGGCGGAAGAGGTAGTTGTAGATCGTCCGTGCGTGGCGCTCGTAGAGCTCCGTGAACGCGTGCGCGTCGCCGTTAGCGCTCGCCTTCAACAGAGACTCGTCGCTCGCACCGAGCGGCATTCGACGATGGCCCGTCACGTCTCGCTGATGTTCGCTGGCCCCGGAAAGTTCCACGTGGCTCAACCCGACACCCTCGGTGATCTCGGACGGTGGCGTGTACAGAAGTACCATCGGCGCGTGACCCTGTCGTGGTGGCTCACCGAGCCGCGAAGGCCCCTGCTCGCACACGCCCTCGACGGCCCGCCCGACGTGGTGGTCGTCGGCGGCGGCGTCACCGGTTGCTCGGCGGCGCTCAGGCTCGCGCGCGGCGGGCTACGCGTCCGCCTCCACGAGGCGCGGGAGATCGCCGGCGGTGCCAGCGGCCGTAACGGCGGCTTCGCGTTGCGGGGCGGGGCCATGCCCTACGACAGGGCGCGCGAGTGGCTGGGCGCAGAGCAGGCTGCGTCGTACTGGCGCGCGACCGAGACCGCGCTCGACCGCATGGCCGCCGTCGCGGGCGACGCGCTCCGAGCGCGAGGGCAGCCTTCGGCTCGCGGCTGACGGCGAGGAGCGCGACGAGCTCCACGCCGAGTACGAGGCCCTTCGCGACGACGGTTTCGCGGCCGAGTGGCGCGACGCGCTCCCGGCGCACCTGGACGGGCGCTTCCCGGGTGCACTCTTCCATCCGCCCGACGGCCTGCTTCAGCCGGCGCGCTTCGTCCGCCGGCTCGCGGCCCCTGCCGCGTCCGCCGGGGTCGAGATCCGGGAGTACGACCGCGTCGAATCGCTCGACGACACCGACGCCGAGACCGTGCTCGTCGCCAGCGACGGCTACCCGAGCGGCCTGCTCGGGCCGCTCGAGGGGTTGGTCATTCCCACGCGCGGTCAGATGATCGCCACCGCGCCGCCAGCCGGAGCGGCTGTTCCCGATCCCGCATTACGGACGTCACGGATTTGACTACTGGCACCAGGACGAGGACGGAAGGCTCATCGCCGGTGGCATGCGCGACTTCGACTTCTCCTCGGAGTTCACCGCCGAGGAAGCGGTCACCGCGCCGATACAGGACGCCCTCGACGGCTTCGCCGAGGGCCTGCTCGGCCGCCGGCCCGAGGTGACGCATCGTTGGGCGGGCATCTTCGGCCTCGTCCCTGACCTCCTGCCGGTCGTCGGCCGTGTGCCGGCGGAGGACGGCGTCTGGGTCGCGGGCGGCTACTCGGGGCACGGCAACGTGCTCGGCTTTCTCTGCGGAGAGCTCGTCGCGGAGGCGATCCTTGGTCAGCCCGACCCGCTGCTCGAGCTGTTCGAGCCGGCGCGGCTGCTGGCCTGACACAGGCTGGATCCGAAACAGAGGGCCTGCGGCCGCGACAGCGGACGCCTTCAGGGGTTTGCGCGTCTCGGGTTCGCGCGAGCGAATCCGAGACTTGCGCGGCAAGAGAGGCCCGGCCCCTACAGAGCGATGCGTGGCACGTCGAGATCGTCGGCCTTGCTCCACGCCACTCGCGCGATCGCCAGATCCTGGATCGCGAGACCCGTCGAGTCGAAGAGCGTGATCTCGTCGTCTGTGCGCCGGCCCTCGGCCTCGCCCGCGAGCACGCGGCCGAGCTCGGTGACGTCGTCCGGGCCGAGCGCTCCGACGGCCACTGCGGCCGCGAGCTCGCCGCCGTGGCTCGCCTGCTCCCAGTCGTCGCAGAACACGCGTCCACGCCCCAGCTCCTCGAGTGCGATCTCCGCCTTGCCCGGGCCGTCGGCGCCCATCAGGGAGACGTGCTGGCCCGCGCGCAGCGATCCGGGCGGGTAGAGGATGGTGCGTCCCGGCGTCACGGTGACGACGACGTCGGCGGCCAGCGCCTCCTCCCGACTCGCCGCGAGCGCCGCGCCTGTCTGCTCTGCGACGGCGGCCGCCCGCGCCGGGTCGACGGTCGTGGACGAGCAGTTCGAGCCCGAGCGCGGAGAACGTTTCTGCCGCAGCCGTACCGTTGATACCGCAGCCCACCACGGCGATCGTGCCGCCGCGGCCGAGCGTCACCGCGGCGAGCACGGCAGCCGCGCCCGTCCTCAGAGCCGTCACGGCACCGGCGTCGAGCACGGCCTGGAGCACCCCGGTTTCGGCGTCGGAGAGCACGACGAGGCCGATGACGGTGGGCAGCCCGAGCTCGGGGTTTCCCGGAAAGGACGTGACCCACTTGAGCAGCGCGTGGCCGCCGCCGAGCGCGGGCATAGCGCGAAAGTCCCCCGCCGGGTAGTTCGTCACGTAGAGCTTCGGCTGCATCGCCCATTCGCCGCGGGCGTGCGCGATGAACGCCTCCCGTACAGCCTCGTACGCATCGGCCGGCGCGACCGCCCGGCGCACGTCGGCGCTGCCGAAGACCGCGACGCTCACTGGGACTTCACCGCGCCGATCAGCTTCACGACGGACTCCTTTGCGTCGCCGAAGAGCATCTGTGTCTTCGGGTCGAGGTAGAGGCGGTTGTCGATGCCCGCGAAGCCGGGGCTCATCGACCGCTTGAGGACGACCACGCTGGCTGCCTTGTCCACGTCGAGGATCGGCATCCCGTAGATCGGGCTCGAGGTGTCGTCACGGGCGGACGGGTTGGTGACGTCGTTCGCGCCGATCACGAGCGCGACGTCAGCCTGCGGAAACTCGGAGTTGACTTCGTCCATCTCCTTCAGCTGATCGTAGGGAACGTTCGCTTCGGCCAGGAGGACGTTCATGTGTCCCGGCATGCGCCCTGCAACCGGGTGGATCGCGTACGTGACCTCCACGCCGCGCTGTTCGAGCTGCTCTGCAAGCTGGCGAACGTCGTGCTGGGCCTGGGCGACGGCCATCCCGTATCCCGGTACCACGATCACCTTGCGCGCGAACGCGAGCATCACGCCGACGTCTTCCGGGGTCGTCGCGCGTACGGCTCCGTCGGTCGCCGCCGGGCCCGCGCCCGCCTGCACCTGTCCGAAGGCGCCGAAGACGACGTTCGCCACCGAGCGATTCATCGCCTTCGCCATCAACAGTGTCAGCATCGTGCCGGACGCGCCCACGAGCATTCCGGAGACGATCAGGACCGTGCTGTCGAGGACGAAGCCGGTCGCCGACGCGGCGAGGCCGGTGAAGGCGTTCAGGAGCGAGATCACCACAGGCATGTCCGCCCCGCCGATCGGGAGGACGAACATGACGCCGAACATGAGCGCCAGGGCGACGAGCGCCCACAAGGCCCATTGCTCGTCGAGGCCCGCGACCACCGCCGCCCCGACGGCCACCGCGGCGACGAGCACGAGCGCGTTGACGAGGTTCTGACCCGGGAAGACGATCGGGCGGCCGCTGACCAGCTCCTGCAGCTTGGCGAAGGCGACGAGCGAGCCGGCGAACGAGATCGAGCCGATCAGCGCCGAAAGGACGATCGAGACTGCCTCGTCCGCCGAGAGGTCGCCGACGGAGGAGTGGAACTCCGCGACCGCGACAAGTGCAGCCGCTCCGCCGCCGACCCCGTTGAAGAGCGCGACCATCTGCGGCATCGCCGTCATCCGCACGTTTCGGGCTCCGACGACGCCGACCACGCTGCCGGCGGTGATTCCGACACCGAGCAGGAGCCAGTTGCCGATCCCTTCGATCAGCAGCGTCGTCGCGATGGCGACGAGCATTCCCACGCCGCCGACCCAGTTTCCCCGGCGCGCGTGCACCGGCGAGGAGAGGAAGCGCAGCGCCAGTACGAAGCAGATGATCGTGACGAGGTAGAGGACGCCGATGACGTCCGGATCGCTGATCACCCGCGCGTGTCCTCCCGCGCGTCGGGTCGGCGCTTGAACATCTCGAGCATCCGGTCGGTCACGAACCAGCCGCCGACCACGTTCGCGGCGCCGAGGGCGACGGCGACAAGGCCGATCACCTTCGTGAAGCCGTCGTCGGCGAAGCCGAGCACGATGATCGCCCCCACCAGGACGATTCCGTGGATGAAGTTCGTCCCCGACATCAGCGGGGTGTGGAGCATCGTCGGCACCTTCGCGATCACCTCGAAGCCGAGGAAGATCGCGAGCACCAGGATCGTCAGTTCCACCACCAGCGCCGAGATCGCTCACGCCGTCACCTCCTCCGGCCGGGCGACGCAGGCCCCTGCGGTGATCTCGTCGTCGAAGTCGAGGGCGAGCTCGCCGCTCGGGCGCCAGGTGCTCGAGCAGCGCGGAGACGTTGCGGGCGTAGAGCCGGCTCGCATCGCTGGGCACGAGCGAGGCCAGGTTGGTCAGGCCGACGATCGTGACGCCCTCGCGAACGACCTCCTCACCCGGAACTGTCAACTCGCAATTGCCACCGGCCTCCGCGGCGAGGTCGACGACGACGGACCCCGGCCGCATCCGGCTCACCGCAGACGCCGGCACGAGCTTCGGCGCGGGCCGGCCGGGGATGAGCGCCGTCGTGATCACGACGTCCATCGCCGAGATGTGCTCCTCGAGCGCTTCCTGCTGCCGGGTCTGCTCCTCGGCCGAGAGCTCCGTCGCGTACCCGCCTGCCGTTTCCTCGGCGCGAACCCCGAGCTCGAGGAACGAGGCGCCCAGCGATTCGACCTGCTCCTTGACGGCAGGCCGCACGTCGAAGGCCGAGACGACCGCGCCGAGGCGCCGCGTCGTCGCGATCGCCTGCAGCCCGGCGACGCCGGCGCCGAGTACGAGCACGCGGGCCGGGGCGATCGTCCCCGCGGCCGTCATCAGCAGCGGAAACAGCTTCGGCACGCGGTCGGCGCCGATCAGGGCCGCCTTGTAGCCGGCGACGGTCGCCTGCGAGGAGAGCGCATCCATCGCCTGGGCTCGAGTGATACGAGGGATCGATTCCATCGCGAAGGCGACAACTCCCTGTTTCCGGAGCCGTTCGACCGCCTCGGGATCAGAGGCGGGCGCAAGGAATCCGATCACGATCGTGCCGGGGCGAAGGGCCGCGGTTTCCTCGGCGCTCGGCGCTCGGACGCAGACCACGGCGCCGGCACCCTCGAGCGCCGAGGCCGCGTTGTCGGCGACCGTCGCTCCCGATTCGGCGTACACGTCGTCCACGAAGCCCGCGGCGACACCCGCGCCGCGCTCGATTGTGATCTCGAATCCGGTGCCGACGAGGCGCGAGACCGCATCGGGGACGAGCGCGACCCTGCGCTCGCCGGGTGTCGTCTCACGGAGGACGGCGACTCGCACGATGCGACTCTACGAGAAGGGATCGGGAGCCGGATCGGGAACCTGAGGGCACCGTGACGCCGATCGCGACCTTCGCCGCCGTCATGCGCGTCTGCGACCCCGAGCTCGGCGAGCACGCCGAGCGCGTCGGTCGCCACGCAGAGGCGGTTGCGCGCCGGCTCGGCTGGAGCGCCGCCCGGATCCAGCACCTGCAGCTCGGTGCGGCCTTGCACGATGTCGGCAAGGTCAACATCCCGCCTGGGCGTGCTCACGAAGCCGGCCGCGCTCGACGAGGAGGAGCTCGCGCACGTCAGGGCGCACCCCGTCGAGGGCGCCTGGCTCGTCGCCGGCGTTCGCACGTTGCGGCCTGCGCTCCCATACGTTCTCTTCCACCACGAGCGCTGGGACGGAACGGGCTACCCGACACGGCGCGCCGGGCACGACATCCCGATCGAGGGACGAGTGCTCGCGGTCGCCGATGCTTTCGACGCGATGACGTCGAAGCGGCCCTACCGCCCTGCTCTGCCGATCGGCGCCGCACTCGCAGAGGTGGAGCGGTGCGCCGGCAGTCAGTTCGACCCGCTGGTTGCGCGCGCGTTTCTCGATGCCTACGACGCCGGCGAGATCGACGAGCCCCTGCCGCTCGCCGCTACTGGCTAGGGCCGGGCAAAGCCCGGCTCCTACGAGCTTCGTAGGGGCGACCCTCCGGGTCGCCCTCGGCCAGATCGCGCTACAGGGTTGCCCAGACCTCCAGCTTGGTGCGCGTGCGGCGGATCACCTCGTCCGTGAACTCGCGCGTTCCCGCGTGGCCGCCGAGGTCGGCGGTCTTGATCCCGTCGGACACCGCCTCGAGGCAGGCCTCGCGAATGGCGCGGCCGCGCCGCGCGGATCGACTCGTCCTCGACGTGGGCGAGCAGGGCAGCCGCCGCGAGGATCATCGCCATTGGGTTCGCAACGTCCTTGCCCTGGAGCGAGGGAGCAGTCCCGTGTGCCGCCTCGGCCATCAGGGCGTCGGGCACGTAGTCGTCGTCGAACGCGACGAGGAGCGATTCCGAGCCGGCGATCGAGCCGAAGAGCGGAAGCACGAGGTCGGAAAGGATGTCGCCGTCCCGGTTCAGACTCGGAATCACGAGTGGCTCGCCGCTCGACGACACGAGCAGCGCGAAGGTCGCGTCGATCAGCTGCGGCTCGTAGGGCACGTCGGGATGCCGCTCCGCGGCCGCATCCATCTCCTCCTTGAGCATCCCCTCGTAGATCGGGCTGACGGTGTATTTCGGCCCACCGAAGACCTTCGCTCCCGTGCGCTCGGCCTGCCGGAATGCGAACTCGGCGACGGAGCGGCAGATCCGCCGTTCGATCCGCTCGGTCCGGAACGCCACCTCGTCCTCGCCTTCGCCCTCGCGCCACTCCTTCGCGCCGTACGCGTCGCCGACGGCCATGCGGACGACCGAGATCGGCGCGTGGACACCCCCGAGCGGGACGACCCCGGGGATCCGGCGGCCGGTGCGCACGATCACACGCCCGCCGATCTCCTCCCGCAGGATCCGGTTCGGCGAGCCGACGTCGTCGCGGCCTTCGGGCGTCACCGTCGCCGCCTTGAGCCCGAGCCCGTGCTCGCGGATCGCGCGCGCAGCTTCGTGGACCACTTCGTTGTTCGTGGCCCGCCGACTTTCGAGCGAAAGGTCGAAGCGCGGCAATTCGAGCTCGACACCGATGACGTCGGCCTGTAGCACTCGAACGGCCTCCTCGAGCAGTTCTTGCCCCGTCTGGTCGCCCTCGAGAATGACGATCGTCCGCTCGTCCACGGCCGGGATCGTAACGGCTCACGGATTTGCTTTGTCTCAGCATTGCGCGGAGTTGACTCAGAAGGATATGCGGCGATAAATTCCGATCTGAATTCACTCACGAACTCCGAGCGTGAAAGGATTGCGAAATGGCGCGTAAGACCGTTCTCGTCTGTGACAAGTGCGGAAGCGAAGTCGGCGAAGGAAAGGGCGCGACGCTGCGCCTGACCTGGTCGGACGCCCGGCGCGGTGCGAAACAGGCGGATCTCTGCGACAGTTGCGCAGGTGGGATGCCCGGCCAGGCGGTCGCCCGGCGCGGCCGGCGGCCGAAGTCGGCAGCGGCCTGATTCGTTCTCCCGCGAATAGCGGCTGAAATCATCCGCGCGACCGAGGCGCGTACGAGGAAGCAGCGGAAGCCCCGACTACGATGGACCGGTGGGGCTTTCGCTCGTAGTCGGGCCGGCGCACGCCGGCAAGGTGGCGCTGCTGCTCGAGCGCTATCTCGCGGTGCTCGATCGAGATCCATGGCTGATCGTCCCCAACCGCCTCGACGTCGAGCGGATCGAGCGGGACCTCCTGCTGCGCCGTGCGGCGCTTCTCGCCGGAAGAATCGGGACCTTCGACGACGTCTTCCGCCACGTCGCAATGGGCCATTCCACGGCCCGCTCCGAGGCGGGGCCCGCGCTTCGATCGCTCGTCGTGCGGCGGGCGGTCGCGCGTGCCGAGCTCAACGGCTTCGGCGGCTCGGCGCGGACGAACGGCTTCGCGGAAACGCTCGCGACGGCTCTCGGCGAGCTCGAATCGGGCCTCGTCGATCCGGCACGTCTTCACGGAGATCTCGGCAGACTTGCCTCGGCGTATCGCTTCGAGCTCGACCGGCTCGGCCTCTGGGACCGCGACGTCATGCGCCGCCGCGCGGTCGAAAGAATCGCGTCCGACTTCTCCGCGTGGGGCGGCGAGCCCCTGTTCGCGTACGGCTTCGAAGACCTGACGGAGGTGGAGTGGACACTGCTCGAGGCGCTTTCCGCGCGCGGGGAGGTCACCGTCTCGCTTCCCTACGAGCCGGGCCGGGCGGCGTTCGCGTCGCTGCGCCGCACGGCTGACGACCTCTCAGCCCTCGCCGCAGCGGTCGAGGAGCTTCCCGCCGCCGCCGAGCGCCACCTGCCTGCTGCCCTGGCGCAGCTCGAGCGCCACCTCTTCGAAGAGATGGAGTCGCCCGGGGTCGAGCTGGACGGGGCGGTTCGCTTCCTCGAAGGCGCAGGGGTACGCGGCACCACCGAGCTCGTGGGGGAGGAGGTGCTTGCGCTGCTTCGCGCCGGCACACCGCCCGGGGAGATAGCGATTGTGTGCGACTCCGTCGAGCGCTGGCGCGCGCCGCTCGCGGCCGTCCTGCCCGCGCTCGGGATTCCGCATGCGGTCGAGGAGCGCCTCCGTCTGGGGCAGACGCCGTTCGGCGCCGCACTGCTGGCGCTCCTCCGCTACGCCTGGCTCGGGGGCGGGAGGCAGGAGCTGTTCGTGTTCCTCCGCTCTCCCTTCGCGGGCCTCCGGCGCGATTCGGTCGACTTCGTCGAGGGCCGGCTGCGCGGACGGGCGGTTCGCGAGCCGGAGCGCGTCGAGGCGGAGAGCGAGCGGCTCCGCGGACTGCCCCTCCCGTTCCTCGCCGGCCTGCGCGGTGCCGAGACGCCGGTTGCCGGCGTCCGGGCGCTGGTCGCGGCACTCGCCGCGGCGGCACACGGTCTCCAGGCTGCGGCTGCGAACGAGACGAGAGCAGGGGACCTGCGCGCGGTGGACGCCGCCCGACGGACGCTTGACGAGCTCGAGACGCTCGAGCTGCTCGACGGCTCGAGTCTCGAGGCAGAGGAGGTCGTTGCCGCACTCGAGCGCACGAGCGTGCGTCCGGTAGGAGGCGCCGAGCAGGGCCGTGTCGCTGTCCTTGATCTCCGGCGTGCCCGGACGCGGCGCTTCGACGTCGTCTTCGTGCTCGGGCTCGAAGAGGGCTCGCTCCCCGGACGCGGCAGCGGGTCACCGTTCCTCGACGACGAGACGCGTCGCGAGCTCGGCGGCCGCCTCGAGCGCGCCGATCCGGTCGAGCGAGATCGCTACCTCTTCTACACGGCGTGCACCCGGCCGCGCCGCCGGCTCGTGCTCGTCCGCGAAGCGGCGACGGACGACGGCGGGCCGCGTGAGCCGAGCCCGTTCTGGGACGAGGTCGTACGGCTCTTCGCTCCCGAGGACGTCGCCCACTGGACGCGCCGCCGGCCGCTCTCCGCGCTGACCTGGCCGCTCGAAGGCGCGCCGACCGAGCGAGAGCGCTTGCGCGCGCTCGCCCGACTCGCGGTCGACGAGCCCGCGGCCGCCACCGCCCTCGCCGGGGCGAACGACTGGACACGCCGGCTCGAGCGCGCCCGCACGGCGTTCGACCGGGACACCCGGCTGCGGAGCCCTGCCGTCCTCGAGTGGCTCGGCGGCCGCACCGTCTTCGCGGCCACCGAGCTGGAGCGCTTCGCCGACTGCTCGTCCGCCTGGCTCGTCGAGCGCGTGATCGATCCGAAGAAGATCGACGCCGAACCGGACGCCATGCTGCGCGGCCAGATTGCCCACAACGCGCTCTACCGCTTCTACGCCGCCGTCCCCAAAGAGCTGGGCGTCGACCGGATCGGAGAGGAGCAGCTCGAGCAGGCGCTGGTGCTCGTCCGCCGCTGCCTCGACGAGGCCCTCGCTTCGGGCGTCCGGCTCGAGCTCGATGAGCTGCAGCTCGCCGAGCTGCGCGAGACGCTGGTGCGCGACCTCGAGGGCTTCGTCCGTGACGAAGCGGCATCGCCCCTCGGCCTCGTCCCCCGCCGGCTCGAGCTGTCGTTCGGCTCCGAGCGTTCGGCCCCCGAGTTGCAACGCGGCCTGTCCCTCGGCGATGGGCTCACCCTCTCGGGAAAGATCGACCGGGTCGACGTCGACCCGTTCAGCGCGCGCGGGATCGTCCAGGACTACAAGTCGGGAGGCGGCGCGCACTCGGCACGCGAGATCGACCGTCAGCTCCGACTGCAGATTCCGCTCTACTTGCTGGTGCTCCGCGACCTCGTGGGCATCGAGCCGATCGGCGGCGTCTACCGCGCTCTCGCCGGGCGTCGCCTGCAGCGCGGGATGCTGCGCACGACCGCGCGCGACGACCTGCCCGGGTTCCGAGACAACGACTATCTCGACGACGACGAGTTCTGGGGCCAGGTCGAGGCGGCACGGTCACGCGCCGGACAGTTCGCGCAGCGGATCCGCGCCGGCGACGTGCAACACGATCCCAAGGGAGACGGCTGTCCCTCCTGGTGCGACCTCTGGCCCATCTGCCGGGTGAAACGTCCATGACGGCGATCGAGACCGCGAGCCGACTGAACGACGAGCAGCTGGCCGCCGTCGACGCGGCAGGAGATGTGTTCCTGTCGGCAGGTGCCGGGACCGGCAAGACGAGCGTGCTGGTCGAGCGCTTCGTCCGTGCGGTGTGTGAGCGCGGCGTGGACGTCGACTCGATCCTCGTCATCACGTACACGCGCAAGTCGGCCGGCGAGCTGCGCTCGCGGATCCGCGCTGCGCTGCACGACCGGGGCCGCCACGATCTCGCCCGCGAGCTCGACGGGGCTTGGATCTCGACGATCCACGGCTTCTGCAACCGGCTGCTCAAGGCCCATCCCTTCCCGGTGGGGCTCGACCCCCGCTTCCGGGAGCTCGACGACGCGGGTGCCGCCGTGCTCCGCGGCGAGGCGTTCGACCGCGCGCTGCATGGGTTCTGTGCAGGCGGAGCGGAGGAACACGTCCGGTTGCTCGCCACGTACGGAGCGGCCGGGCTGCGCCGGATGCTGACCGGCGTCTACGAGACGCTGCGCGCCGCCGGGCGCGAGCTCGAACTGGAGCTGGGCGACGTTCATTCCCTCGCGGAAGGGATCGACGCGCTTCGCGAAGCCGCACGCTGTCTCGCGGAGGACGTCGGAGCCACCGAGACACAGCGCGGCAACGCGGAGCAGGCGCTACTCGTCGTGACGCCCGGCGCATTGCCGGAGCGCGTCGCCGACCTGAGCGCGCTGCGCTGCCGCGGCGAGCGGGCGGCGACCTACGAGGAGGCGCGCAAGGGCGTCGAGCGGGCCGCGCTCGAGGAGCTCGCCGCGCGTGACCGAGACCTGTTGCAGGAGCTGTTGCGGCGCTTCGCCGAGGAGTACGCCGAGTCCAAGCGGCGCGAGTCGGCCGTCGACTTCGAGGACCTTCAGCTGGCCGCGCGCGACCTGCTTCGCGCCGACCTCGCCGTGCGGGAGTCGGAGAGCATGCGCTTCCGCGAGCTCATGGTCGACGAGTTCCAGGACACGAACACCCTCCAGTGCGAGGTGATCGACCTTCTCTCCCGGCCCGAGACCGAGCGATTCTTCGTCGGCGACGAGTTCCAGTCGATCTACGGCTTCCGGCACGCGGACGTCGGCGTGTTCAGGGAGCGTCGTGCCGGCGCGGGCACGCTGCTCGCCCTGCGGCAGAACTACCGCTCCCGGCCGGAGGTGCTCGCCGCGGTCAACCACCTCTTCCACGAGGAGTTCGGCGAGGGGTACCAGCCACTCGCCGCCTCCGGCGAGTTCCCGGACCCCGTCTTCGGGCACCCGGTGGAGCTGCTCGTCACGGACAAGACGGCCGGCGACGAGGGCGAGCACTGGCGGAGGGCGGAGGCGCGCCACATCGCGCGTCGCGTGCGAGAGCTCGTCGACACCGGCGTCGCGACGCCGGGCGAGATCGTTCTGCTCTTTGCCGCGGGCACTGACGCCGAGTGGTACGAGGAGGAGCTGCGGCGGCTCGACCTGCCGACCTACCGCGCGACGGGCCGCGGCTACTTCGCCCAGCAGCAGGTCGCCGACCTCCTCGCCTACCTGCGCTTGCTGCAGAACCGCTACGACGACCGCGCATTTGCCACCGTCCTCGCTTCGCCGTTCGTGGGGGTCTCCAACGACGCGCTCGTGCTGCTGCGACGCCACGCGGTCCGGCGGCCGCTCTTCACGTCGCTCGAGAAGTCGCTCCCGCCCGAGCTCGGCCAGGGGGACGTGCGGCTGCTCCGCGCGTTCCGGCAGCGGTACGAGCGACTGGTCGCGGCGTCGGGCCGGATGGGTCTCGAGGCGCTCTGCGAGCACGTGCTCGTCGAGCACGACTACGACCTTGCGGTGCTCGCGCGCTGGGACGGCCGCCGCCGCTACGCGAACCTGCGCAAGCTCGCACGGCTTGCGCGCTCCTACGAGGCGCTGCGCGGCCGGGACATCGACGGCTTCGTCCGCTTCGTGCGCAGCCAGGATGCGCTCGGCGCCCGCGAGCTGGAGGCGGTCGCCGAGGAGGAGGGCGCAGACGTCGTCCGCCTGCTCACCATCCACGCGGCGAAGGGACTCGAGTTCAAGGTCGTGGTCGTCGCTGACGCCGGCCGCGACACCGGAAGGCCGCCCGACCCGGACGAGATCGTTGCGTTGTCGGACGGGCGCTTCGGCTTCCGCGTGGTTCACCCGACGCGCGGCCGGCGCGAGCCCGTCTTCGACTACGAGACGGTTCAGGCAGCAGGGGACGAGAGCAGGCGGGCCGAGCGGTTGCGGCTCTACTACGTCGCGATGACGCGGGCGGTCGACCGGCTGATCGTCTCGGGCGCGATCGACCCCGGGCGCGAGGCGGACCGCGAGACGCCGATCGGCTGGGTGCTCGGACGCCTCGGCGCGTTCTCGGACGTTGCTGCGGCCGGGGACGACCCCGTCGAGCTCGAACGGGACGGCGCGCGGTTCCTGCTCCGCGTCGATCGTTCGGCGGCTCCCGTTGCACCGGCTGCCCCGGCGCGGAGCCAGTCGGCCAGCTCGCGCTCTTCGAGGAGCTCCCGGAGGGCGGAATCGTCGCGGGGATCACCCTGCCGGAGCTCACCTCGGTACCCGCGCCGCCGCTTCATGACGTCCGCCGCTTGTCGTACAGCGCTCTGGCTCTCTTCGAGCGCTGCTCGTACCGGTACTGGGCCGAGCGCGTTGCGGGGATGCGGGCTGCCACTCCGCGTGTCCCAGGCGAGGCGTCGGGCGGGCTCGTGGCGACCGAGCTGGGGGACGCGGTTCACCGCCTGCTCGAGCTCGTCCCGCTCGCCGAGCCGGTCTCGCCGCCGCGCGGGGAACTCGACGCGACGGTGCGCTCGTGGTATCCGGCGGTGACCGACGACGAGCTCGAACGGGTTGCGACCCACGTCGACGCCTGGTGCGAGTCTGCGCTTGCGCGGCGGGTCGCCGCGCTGCCGGGGGCGTTGCCCGAGCGGCCGTTCGCCTTCGAGCACGACGGCGTGCTCCTGCACGGCCGGCTCGACGTGCTCTCGCAGGACGCAGGGCGGGCGCTCGTCGTCGACTACAAGACGAACGCACTCCTGGGCGCGGACCCGGCTCAGATCGTCGACGAGGAATACCGCGTGCAGCGGCTCGTCTACGCGCTCGCGTGCCTCCGCGCAGGAGCCGCTGAGGTCGAGATCGCGTACGTCTTCCTCGAGCGGCCCGAGGACGTCGTCTCGGCCACGTTCTCGGCGGGCGATACGGTCGCCCTGGAGGCAGAGCTCTCTGCCGCGATCGCGCGGATCCGATCAGGCGACTTCAGGCCGACGCCGAGCCCGTTCGCGTGTGCCGGGTGCCCTGCGCTCGACGTCGTCTGCGCCGGCCCCCGCCTCCTCCGGCACGAACCCGAGTGGGCGGTCCAGGGAGATCCGGCGGAGTAGAGCCGCTTGTGTTGAATCAACACAAGCTCTTGAGAGTCGCGGCACTCTACGACGTCCACGGCAACTTGCCCGCGCTCGAGGCCGTGCTCGCCGACGCTCGCTGCGCGACGCCGACGTGGTCGTGTCGGGCGGCGACGTGTGCGCCGGCCCGATGCCGGTCGAGGTGCTGCGGCTGCTGCGAGGAGCCGGGAGCGCTCTTCGTGCGCGGCAACGCCGACCGCGAGCTCACCGGCTGGCCCGCCGAGCGCCTGGCCGAGGAGCAGCTCGAGACGCTTCGCTCCTGGCCGACGACGCGCACGCATCGAGGTCGAGGGTCTGGGCGAGGTCGTGTTCTGCCACGGCTCGCCGCGGGCGGACGACGAGATCCTCACCCGCATCACGCCCGACGAGGTCGTCGACGAGGCGTGCGACGGCGCGCCGATCGTCGTCTGCGGGCACACGCACGTCCAGTACGACCGAGCGCGTCGGGCGTTCGCGCGTCGTCAACGCCGGCAGCGTCGGTATGCCGTACGAGGGGAGGACGGCCGCGTACTGGGCTCTGCTCGGCCCCGAGATCGAGCTCGTCTCGACCGACTACGACGTCGAGGCCGCCGTCGCGGCGATCCGGGCGACCGGCTACGACGAACGCGGACAGCCGCGGTCGCGAGTCGCTGCTCGAGCCACACACCGCCGAGGAGGCGACATCGGTCTTCGAGGCGCGGCGTGGCGCGTAGCTACGTCCACGAGGCGCGCCGCCGCGGGCTCGGCCGGCGCCGCGAGCGGATCGAGCCGATCCTCGAGCGGCTCGCCGCGGAGCATGCGGACGCTGCGATCGCGCTTCGTTTCCGTACGGACGTCGAGCTGCTCGTCTCGGTCATGCTCTCCGCGCAGACCACGGACACCAACGTCAACCGCGTCACCGAGCGGCTGTTCGAGAAGTACCGACTGCCCGAGGACTACCTGGCCGTCCCCGCGGAGGAGCTCGAGCGCGACATCTACGCGACGGGTTTCTACCGGCAGAAGACGAAAGCGATCCGTGGCGCCATGCGCGTGCTGCTCGAGCGCTTCGACGGGCACGTGCCGAGGAGGCTCGAGGATCTACTCACGCTGCCCGGGGTGGCGCGCAAGACCGCCAACGTCGTCGCTGCCGAGCTCGGCCACGCGCAAGGGATCGTGGTCGACACGCATGTACGGCGGCTCTCACAGCGGCTGGGGCTGACCCGCGAGGACGATCCGGTGAAGATCGAGCGCGACCTCGTCCGGGTCGTCCCGCGAGCCGATTGGCACCGCTTTCCGCACCTGCTGATCTGGCATGGCCGGAGGGTCTGCGACGCACGGCGCCCGCGTTGCGAGGACTGCGTCCTGGCCGACCTCTGTCCCTCCAGCCGTATCGATGTCGCGTCGCCAGCTCCTCTCACGGCCGCACCCAGTGCTGCAGCCGCAGATCCTTCCCGTACGAGCGCTGCTCGGCCAGCGCGTACCGGGGTGTGACGACGACGGTGCGCGCGCGCGCGATCGCCTCCGCGTCGTCCGCGGCCTGGACGACCACCCAGGCGCCCTCGCCGTACGCGCGCAGCCACGTGCGAACGTTGGGCGCGTAGTACGCGAACGCGGCCCGGGCCCGCTCCGGGACGACGACGATCGTTTCGTTCTGCGCCTGCCCGGCAGCCGCGGCCGATGCCGCACCGCGCCAGTCCTCCGCCGGGCCGGACGCGTACCAGAGGGCCAGCGATGCAACGGCGGCTGCTGCGAGCGCGGCGGCCGTCGCGGTCGCCCAGCGCGGGGGGAGTGCGGCGACGGCGGCACCGACCCCGAGGGCCAGCCCCGGAGTTGCGAGCACAAGCACGCGGGCGCCGTAGACAGGGAGCGCCAGCGCTGCGACCAGGAGCGTCGCCAGCGGAGCGAGCGCGAGCCCTCCCGCGAGGACGCCGCTCCACCGCTCGGCGCCGGGCACGCGCCCGGACACGGCAAGGCCGATCCCGGCTGCGCCCACGCCGAGCAGGACGACGTTCCAGCCGAGCCCGGTGGCGATCCCGCCGGCGACATCGAGGAGCCGTAGTCGATCGGTGGCATCGGGCGCGTCGGCGCGGTCGAGCGCCACGACGGCGACCAACGGCAGCGCGACCGCCAGGCCGAGGGCGGCGCCGGCGAGGCTGCGCGGCTCGCTTCGGCCCCGGACGGCGGCGGCTGCGGCGTGGGCGCCCAGTGCTGCGGCAGCGGCCGGGTGCAGCACCGGCAGTGCGGCGGCGGAGAGCGCATAGAGGGCCCAACGGCGAGTGGAGCCGCGCTCGAACGCGCGCACGAGGAGCAGCGACGAGAGGACGATCCCCGCGAGCGCGAGCGTGTACGGCCTGGCCTGCTGAGCGGCGGCGACGACGCCCGCACAGGTTGCGAGCGCCAGGCAGGTCGCGAGCCCGGCGAGCCGGCCGAAGAGCTGCGCGCCCAGCGGGTAGGAGAGCGCCACGGCCAGTACGGCGGCTGCCGCCGACGGAGCCCGCACCGCCCACTCGGCGTCGTCGAGCCGCGCGACGGGGTGGAGCACGAGCAGGTAGAGGGCCTGCCCAGGATCGGCGGTGACGACGTGGTCGAGCAGGTCGCGGAGCGACCGGCCGGCCGTCGCGACCGCCACGGCTTCGTCGGCCGCCAGCGACTTCCGGCCGGCGGCGAGCGCCGCGAGACTCGCAGCCAGGGCGGCCGCGGCGCCGGCGGCAAGAGGCCACAGGCATCCCGCGCGCCCGCTTCGTTCTAGATCCAGCGTCGCCACTTGAAGAACGCGAGCTGGGCCAGCGCAGTGACGACGATCAGGAACGACGACACGCCCACCGTCCAGTACGGCTCACGGAACGCCTCGCCGAAATTCTGGCCGTAGAAGCCGACGATCAGTGTCGGCGTGAGCAGAAGCGTCGCGATCACGGTCAGCTTCTTGGCGACGTCGTTCTGGCTCTCGGCGATCGTGGACTGGTGGTACTCCCGCGCGGCGGCGAGCAGGTCACGCGCGACGTCGAGCTCCTCCGCCGCCCGCACGAGCGTCTCGTAGGAGTCGGAGAAGCGGGCCTGGAGCTGCGGCGGCACGGGCTCACCCGCGGGCTCGAGGCGGCCGTCGACGATCCGGCGTGCAGCACCCCTGGTCGCGGTGACCGCGCGACGGGCGTGTAGGAGCTCGTGCCGCAGGTCGGCCAGGCGCCGCCGCAAGCGGCTGCTCGGCCAGTCGTCGATGTGGTCCTCCAGCTCCTCGATCTCGTCGTAGGCAACGTCGACGACGTCGAGGAACGACTCGGCAACGTCGTCGAGGACGCGATGGACCAATTCGCCGGCCGACTCTCCGCGCTCAACCGCCGGGTAGAGGGGCGCCGGCTCCCAGGGCTTCCCGTCCGCTGGTGTCTTGCGCACCGTCACGACGACGTCGCGCGAGGCGACCACGCCGACCTCGCGGTAGGAGACGCGATCCTCCTCCGCCACCGGCCTGGCGTCGACGAAGACGCCGAGGACGTAGCCGCCGTGGCTCTCGAGCAGCGGTCGTGGCGTCCGGCCCTCGACGTGCGGCGCGGCGAGCAACTCGATCGCGTCCGGGTCGAGCGCCGGGAAAACGGCCACAAGCTCGTCCGCCGTCGGGTCGAGGAGGTCGATCCAGCGTGCACCCGCCACGCGGACGAGAGTACTGCCGAGCTCGGCTTGAGGGGCCGGGCTCCGCCCGGCCCGGGCGAGGCGGAGCCTCGCCCCTACGACCCGGTTGCCGCAGCCACGCGTTCGCGGTCGCGGAACGCCGCGAGATAGCGCTCGGCGTCGAGCGCGGCCATGCAGCCGGAGCCGGCTGCGGTGACGGCCTGCCGGTAGACGTGGTCCTGCACGTCGCCGGCGGCGAAGACGCCGGGGAGGTTCGTCTCGGTGGAGTGCGCCTTGGTGACGAGGTAGCCGCTCCCGGGCTCGTGTTCGAGCCAGTCGAGGAAGAGGGCGGTGTTCGGGTCGTGCCCGATCGCGACGAAGAAGCCGTCGGCTTCGAGCTCGCTCTCCTCGCCGGTAACCGTGTCGCGCAGCCGGACCGCCGTCACCTTGTCGTCGCCCAGGATCTCGACGACGACCTTGTTGAGGACGAGGTCGATCTTCTCGCTCGCCCGCGCCCGCTCGACCATGATCGGCGACGCACGGAACTCTTCGCGCCGGTGCACGAGGTAGACCTTGCTCGCGAAGCGGGCGATGAACGTCGCCTCTTCCATGGCAGAGTCGCCGCCGCCCACGACGACGACCACCTTGTCGCGGAAGAACGACGCGTCGCACGTCGCGCAGTAGGAGACGCCGCGTCCCTGCAGGCGCTGCTCCGACTCGAGGCCAAGCTGCCGTGCGTGGGCTCCCGTGGCGATGATGACCGAATCAGCGCGGTACTCGTCGTCACCGACATACACGCGATACGGCCGCTCTGAGAAGTCCACCCGCGTGACGTCATCGGTGACGAACTCGGCGCCGAAACGCTCGGCCTGGTGCCGGAAGTCCTGCATCATCGTCGGCCCGAGAATGCCTTCCGCATATCCCGGATAGTTCTCGACGTCGCTCGTGATCATCAGCTGCCCACCCCAGTTGAACCCCTCGATCACGAGGGGATGGAGGTTGGCACGGGCGGTGTAGAGGGCTGCCGTGTAGCCGGCCGGCCCACCGCCGATCACGATCACGTCCCGTACGTCTGTCACGTCATTCTCCTGGAAATCGAAGGTCTCACAGTACTCAACGATCCGGAGGACGCTGGTGTTCCGCCCCTGACGTGCCTGGGGCGATGCTGGCAGAGGCGGCGGGCTTGCGGATACTTGCTGCCTAGGCGGCGTTGGCGTCGCGCGGAAGCACTTCGAGCGGCGGCGGGTCGGTCGCCGTTTCCAGTGCGGGCTGGCGCGCGAGCCGGTCGACGGGCGGCGGGACCTCCAACTCGCCGTCGATCCCGTGCTCCTCGAGTCGGCGGGCCTGCACGACGACCCGGGACTCGAAGGAGCCGACAGCGTCGTTGTAGGAGCCGACCGCGCTGCCGAGCGACCTGCCGACCCGGGCGAGGTGACCGGCGAAGGTCCCGAGCCGCTTGTGCAGCTCGGTTCCGATCTCGTGCACTTCACGGGCGCTCTCGGCCACGGTCTCCTGCTGCCAGATCGCCGCCACCGTCCGGAGCAGTGCCATCAGCGTGCTCGGCGACGCGAGGATCACGTTGCTCGACCACGCCTCCTCGGAGAGCCCGGGCTCGTGCTCGTGGGCGACCCGGAGGAGCGTCTCGTCGGGCACGAACATGACGACGAAGTCCGGAGCGGGCGCGAACTGGCGCCAGTAGGCCTTCGCGGCGAGCTTGGCCACGTGGTCGCGCACCTGGCGCGCGTGGCTCGCGAGCCGCTCGCGCCGCTCGGCCTCGTCGGTCGTCTCGAACGCGTCGAGATAGGCGGCGAGCGGGACCTTCGCGTCGACCACGACCGATTTCCCACCCGGGATGCGCACAGTCAGATCGGGCCGCAGGAGGTCGCCCTCGGAGCTCCGCGTCGTCGTCTGCGTGGTGAAGTCGCAGTGCTCCAGCAGGCCGGCGCGATCGACGACGTTGCGCAGCTGCACCTCGCCCCAGCGGCCGCGCACGTGAGGTGAGCGAAGTGCGTTGGCGAGTGAGCCGGTGCGTTCGCTCAGGAGCCCCACCTGCTGCCGAAGGGCACCGTAGGACTCGGCGCGGGCGCGGTCGGCCTGCTCGACGGTGGCGTCGACGCGCTTCAACGACTCCTGCAACGGTGCCACCGTCGTCGCGAGCTGGGAGCGCGCCTGCTCGAGATAGCGGGTACCGGTCTGCTGGAACGCTTCCGCAGACGCGGCGCGAACGGTGTCTGCCAGGCGTTGGTCGAATCCCTGCTCGGCGGCCTGGACCCGAACCGTGGCGCCGGCCAGCTCCCGCTCGAGCTCGACGACACGCTCTCCCGAGCGACGCCGCTCGTCGAGCGCCGGGCGCATGAGCACGAGGACGCCTGAGGCGCCCGCGGCGACACCCACGAGAAGTGCAAGTGCGAGTTGCATGGGGCATGAAAGGCTAGAGGGGGCCCCGGACGGAGCCGCGCGCGCCACACCCATCGGTAGGATGGCGCCCGCAATGCCGCCGAAGCCACGCGTTCACGCGCCGAAGCGCGGCCCCGTCGACCCGGACATCAAGCGGCAGCGCCTCATCCTCTACGCGCTGGCAGCCTCCGGCATCGTTGCCCTCGCGGCTGTGGGCGTCCTGATCGCGGCCACAGGCAGCGGAGGTGGCGGGACCGACGAGGCGCGGGTTCGCGGCGCCGCCGAGGATGCCGGCTGCACGTTCCTGAGCAAGCCTGCGCTGCCCGCCAGTCACTCGATCACCTCACCCGACGGCGTGGCCAAGTGGAACACGGATCCGCCGACGACCGGCCCGCATTACCAGGTCCCGGCCGTGTTCGGGTCGTATACCGAGCCGCTCCAGCCGGCGCGCCTCGTCCACAACCTCGAGCACGGCGGCATCTTCATTCAGTACGGCAAGGATGTCCCCGAGGCGACCGTACGCCAGCTACAGGCGTTCTACGCCGATCACGAACGCGGCACGCTCCTCTCGCCGCTGCCGCGGCTCGGCAAGCAGATCGCGCTCGGCGCCTGGGTCACGCCGTCGGACGACAAGCCGGACGAGGGCAAGGGCTACCTGATGAAGTGCACCCGCTTCGACGAGGCCGCGTTCGCGGCCTTCCTGGAGGAGTTCCAGTACAAGGGGCCCGAGCGGTTCCCCGCGGACTCGCTGCTCCCCGGTCATTAGCGGCGCAGGGACAGATCCCGAAGGGGTCTGTCCCTGAAATGTCAGTTCGGGGACAGACACCTTCGGTATCTGTCCCCTCGGGCGTCCGCGGCCACTACGCTTTGGCTTCCGCCGGGGTGGCGGAATCGGTCAGACGCGCCCGGCTTAAACCCGGGTGGCCTTCGGGCCGTGTGGGTTCGAGTCCCACCCCCGGCATTTCCTTGAGCTCGCGACGAGTGGCGAGCGGATGCGCGACCCATGGTTCCCCTTCGCAGGGCTACACTCGCACCGGCCATGGCGAGCACCCAGGAAGCGCTTGCTCACGAGGCTCTGGAGTGGCAGACCCCGCTGTTCCGCACCGCGCTCGCCCAGTTCGACGAGGCGGTGCCGTACGCCGGTATCGCCGAGGACACCGCCGAGCGGCTCCGTTACCCGGAGCGCTCGCTGATCATCAGCTGCCCCGTCCGAATGGATGACGGGCGGCGCGTCGTCTTCCCCGGCTACCGCGTGCAGCACTCGAGCGTCCTCGGGCCGACGAAGGGCGGCATCCGCTACGACGAGGAGGTCACCCTTGGGGAGTGCGCTGCGCTTGCCGTCTGGATGACCTGGAAATGCGCGCTCCTGCGTCTTCCCTACGGCGGGGCGAAGGGCGGCGTGCGCTGCAGTCCCCGCGTCGCTCTCGGCAGGCGAGCTCGAACGACTCACGCGCCGCTACACGTCTGAGCTGCTTCCCTTGATCGGTCCGCAGGAGGACATCGCAGCGCCGGACATGGCGACCAACGAGCAGACGATGGCCTGGATGATGGACACGTACTCGGTGCAGCGTCGGCTTCGCCGTGCCCGGGATCGTCACCGGCAAGCCGATCTCGATCGGTGGCTCGGTCTTCCGCCACGAGGCGACCGGGGCGGGCGTGGTGATGGTGGTCGCGCGTGCGTGCGAGCGGCTCGGCTGGCGCCTCTCCGAGCAGCGCTGCGTAGTGCAGGGCTTCGGCAACGTGGGCGGAATCGCTGCGCAGGAGCTCCATGAGCGCGGCGCGAGAGTCGTGGGCGTCTCGGACGTCTCCGGCGGCGTGTACGACCCGCAGGGGCTCGACATCGCCGCGCTGGCCGGCTACGCGCTGACGAACGGGTCGCTCGCCGGCTGGGAGAACGCCAGCCGAGTTACGAACGAGGAGCTGCTCGAGCTCGACTGCGACATCCTCGTCCTCGCGGCACGGGAGGATCAGGTCACCGGCGTGAACGCTCCACGGCTGCGCTGCCGCCTGGTCGCCGAGGGGGCGAACGGGCCGACCTCGCTCGAGGGCGATGCGATCCTGCGCGAGCGAGGCATCCTGGTGCTGCCCGACATCCTCACCAACGCCGGTGGCGTCACCGTGTCGTATTTCGAGTGGGTCCAGGACCTCGGCCGCCTCTTCTGGGGGCGTGACGAGATCCGCGCGAAGCTCGCCGAGAAGCTGAACGACGCCTTCGACCGTGTCTGGGAGACTGCCGACGAGCGCGGGATCTCGCTGCGCACCGCGGCTCTGGTGGCCGGGATCCGCGAGGTCGCGGTCGCGCTCGAACTGCGCGGAATCTACCCGTGAGTGACCGCGTCCGCGACGCGATGGTTGCCGCGCCGCGCGTGTTCGACGGGGAGGCGACCGCGAGGGAGGCCGGCGAGGCGCTCGCGCGGGACGAGGTGCGGTCCGTGATCGTGTGCGACGAGGACGGGCGGCTGCTCGGGATCGTGACCCGCAAGACCCTTGTCCGCGAGGTCGTCGCGGCGGGTCGTGACCCAGGCCTTGTCCGGCTGCGGCGAGTTGGCGGAGCCGCCGTACTTGACCCTCGACGCGGACATGCCGCTCGAGGACGCGTTCCGCCTGCTCGAGGAGCGCGACCTGGAGCGGGTCCCGGTGCTGGAAGAGGGCCGCTTCGTCGGCGTCCTCTCGCGCAGCGGGGTGCAGCGCCGCCTTGCCGAGGACGAGGAGCCGGAAGCCGAAGCCATCGATCAGCAGGCCGTGTAGGCGCCGGGAGGCGCCGCGCCTTCTTCGGGCTCGGGCAATTCCGCGGCCGCGAGGGCGACGCCGTCAAGGAGGTCGTGCTCGCTTGCCACGAGCTCCGCGAGCTCGCATGCCGCCATCGCCTCGGCGACGATCGCCGCGCCGGCGACGATCACCGGCGCGCGACCGGGTTCGAGCGCCGGGACGCGCAGCCGCTCCTCGAGCGGCAGTGCCGCCAAGCGCGCGAGTTGCGTCTCCACGGCGTCGATCGTGAGCCGGTGGCCGTGGACGCGGTCACGGTCGTACTCATCGAGGCCAAGGTCGAGGGCGGCAATCGTCGTCACCGTCCCGGCGACGCCGAGCGCATGGTCGGCGCGAACTGCCGGAGGGAATGAGTCCCGGGCGTGTGCACGTAAGGCGGCGAGTTCGGCCGGAGCAGGCGGGTCGGAAACGATGAAGCGCTCGGTCAGGCGGACCGAGCCGATCTGCAGGCTGACCGCTTGCTCGATCCCGCCGGGGTTGCCGACGATCACCTCGGTCGAGCCGCCGCCCACGTCGAGCACGAGCGTCCGGCCCGTGACGAGGCCGCCGCTGGCGGCACCTCGGAAGGCGAGCTCGGCCTCTTCGCGGCCGTCGAGCAGCCGGGCTGTGAAGCCGTAGGTCCACTCGATCTCCGCCAGAAACGCCTCGCCGTTCTCGGCGTCCCGGACGGCGCTCGTGGCGACGAGGAGCGAGCGCTCGGCACCGAGCCGCTCGGCTTCCCGGCGGTAGTCGACGAGCGTGTTGCGAACGCGTGCGAGTGCGGTGGGGAGGAGCCGGCGCCGGTGGTCGACACCCTCGCCCAGGCGTGTGATCGCCGTGCGACGAACGATCTCGTCGACCTGCCCGCCTGTCACGTCGGCGACGAGTAGGCGGGTCGTGTTCGTGCCGAGGTCGAGCGCGGCGACCCTCATCGAGGGGGCAAAAACGGAACGAGCCGCTTCAGCGTGGCCCGCGCCTCACGCACGGCCTGAAGCTGCACGTCCAGCTGCGCGCGCGAGCGTCGCAGTCGCTCGTTCGCCTCGCGCAGTCGCGCGCCCGACGCCTCCGCCGCGTCGAGATGCCCCTGGATCTCCTCCGCGGCGCTCGAGATGCGGTCGAGCTCGCGGCTGAACTCGGCGCCCGTTGCCTTCGACGCCCGCCAGAGCCGGACGCCCCGCACGACGACGGCGATCGTTGCGGCCACGACCGCTGCGAGCGAGGTTGCGAACGCCAGCCAGAGCACCATTGCGCGCCGATGCTACCGGCTTGGAATAGCCCCGATGTCCCGGGCCTGCGGGTGTCCGGAGATCGCGCTCGAAGCGCCGGAACGGTGCTATCCTTGGGCCAGCGTCGCGGGGTGGAGCAGTCAGGTAGCTCGCCGGGCTCATAACCCGGAGGTCGCAGGTTCAAATCCTGCCCCCGCTACTGGAAAAGCCCCGGAAACGGGGCTTTTCCGTATCTCGCTGGCGATCCGGGAGGCTGGACTTTGCCCAAGTTTTGCCTTCACGAGTGCGAGTGGCCACTGGTCGTGGTGGTGCCGATGCCAGGCCCTCGCTGCGGGTCTCCAGCGAGGGCGCGCTCGTCCAGCTTGGCGGTCTCTCGCGAGAGGTTGATGAGTCGCGACCTATCTCTGCGCGGGCGACCAGGCGAGCGAGCCCTCGATCCTCGCCGGGTTCCGCGTTAGGTTCCGCTGGCCGCTGCCGTCGGCGTTCATGACGTAGACGTCCCAGTTGCCGTCGCGCTTGCTTTGGAAGGCGATTTTCCGCCCGTCTGGCGACCAGAGGGGCCACCGCCCGCTTTGGGTCAGTCTCCGCTGCCCGCTGCCATCGGCGTTGATGACGTAGATCTTGTCGTGGCCGCCGTTGCCGTCGCGGCCGAAGGCGATCTTCCGCCCGTCGGGCGACCAGACAGGAGCCCATTCGAGCGCGGCGTTGCGCGTCAGCCTCTGCTGCCCGCTCCCGTCCGCGTTCAGGACGTAGACCCCCCAGTTGCCGTCGCGCTTGCTCGTGAAAGCGATCTTCTGCCCATCGGGCGACCAGATCGGAAAGCCGTCGAGCCCCCACTCGCTGGTCAGGTTCCGCAGTCCGCTCCCGTCAGCGTCCATGACGTAAATCTCGAAGTCGCTAGGCCCGTGCCAACTCGAGAATGCGATCTTCCCGTCGGGCAACCAGGCCGGACCCGTGTTGTCCGCCGCGAGGCGCGTCAGCCTCCGCTGCCCGCTCCCGTCCGCGTTCATGATGTAGATCTGTTCGCTGTGAGGCCCGTCGCCCCGGCCGAAGGCGATCTTCCGCCCGTCGGGCGACCAGGCAGGAGCGAAGTGGTTTCCCGCGTTGCGTGTCAGCCTCCGTTGCCCGCTGCCGTCGGCGTTGATGACGTAGACGTCGGCGTCGCGCCCGCCGACGAAGGCGAACTTCTGCCCGTCGGGCGACCAGGCAAGTCCCTGCCAGACGTCGCGCGTCAGCAGCCGCTTCCCGCTCCCGTCGGCGTTCATCACGTAGAGCTCGAAGGGAGGGCCAGGGCCACAGCACGCGGAGCGCCTGTGGCTGATGAAGGCGAGCTTCGAGCTTGTCGTTCCGGCGGGAAGGCTGGACCTCGCGGCGGTCGGCGACGCCTGCGACGTCTGCGACGTGAGCACGACCGGCTGTCTTGCTGCGTCAGGGCCGGCCGCCGCAACGGATGCCGAGCGTGACCGCTGCCACGAGCGCGGCGGGTAGAGCGTGCCGGGCTTTCATTTCGTACCTCGAGACTCGACCTGGTCGCATGTCGAATCCGATGATCGACCCGGTTCGTTTCAGATCCGTTACAGAGGAGCAACAGCTGCTCAGCTGCGTCCTCCGCCGGATTCCCGAACACTGGCCCAGATGTGATCGTCTCGCTCTGGATGACCCGACCCCGCGACGCTGTCGTTGCCGCCGCGGGGTCGGGGACGGTGTCTGCTTGCGATTCCGAGTTGACCTACTCGATCGGGATCTCGAACCTGGCGATGATGCCGGGATCGCCGCCCTTCGCGAGGAGGTCGGGATCGGGATCGCGGGTCGCTACCCACGCGTATCCGTGTTCGGGATAGGCGACCACGTCGGGGAAGCTTCCGGCACTGATCGCGAGGATCTCAACCGGTTCATCGGTCGGGTTGCTGAATGTGTGAAGCCCGGCTCGTCCCTCCGGGCAGAAGACGAATTCTCCAGGAGCTAGCGCTTCTTCGCCGTTCTGGCTCCGGAACGACGGACGGCCGCTGAGGACGAAGAACATCTCTTCGGCTCCGTAGTGCATGTGCATGCGGCTCTCCGGCGTGCGGGGGGCGAGTTCGTACAGCGTTGCCCCCAGTCGAGCGTCGTCCGGCCGCCAGAAAACCCGACGCCGCGTTCCATCCTCGTCGGGATCTCCATCCCACAGGTTGGAGAAGAGGTTCTGTCGTGTCATGTGATCCTCCGAAGTAGCGGTGGTGTGCAGCGGCGAAGGCCTTGAGCCTCGCCACGCTGCCGAAGGAAACGCGGCATCAGCCGCGACTACCGCTACCTCGTCGACGGATCCACAGGGGAATCGTAGTGACTTCCAACGGTCCTCGGGTGACATTCCCGAACGCGGGTCCAGGGCAGCGCCGCGGCTCGTCGTCGACCTGATCTGATGCAGTCGTGCAGCTTCGCGGAGTAGTGCTCGTTGAGGGCACGAGCGACCGCCGCGCCGTCGAGACGCTTGCGCGTCGCCGTGGTCGCGACCTCGAGGCCGAGGGCGTCGCCATCGTGCCGATGGGCGGCTACGGGAACCTCCCACGCCTGCTCGGGCAGTACCGCGACGTCCGACTCGCGGGGCTCTATGACGTCGGCGAGGAGCGGCATTTCTTGCGCGCGTTGGGGTGCGACGACCGTGGCGAGCTCGAGCGCGTCGGGTTCTACGCCTGCACGCGCGACCTCGAGGACGAGCTGACGCGGGCGGTGGGGCCGGATGGAATGGAGCGCGTGCTCGTGGAGCAAGGCGAGCTGCGCGCGTTCCGGACGTACCAGAAGCAGCCCGCGCACCGCGCCCGGCCGCTCGAGGAACAGCTGCACGGCTTCATGTGGAACCGCAAGCAGAGGTACGCCGTCCTCTTGGTGGAGGCCCTCGACCTCGGGCGCGTCCCGCGGCCGCTCGACCGCGTCTTGACGCACGTCTAGCTCAGCGCACGTGTGCGAGGCACGCGGAAGCAACAGAGGGCCTGAACATCACGTTCGCGTTTGACCCGCAGATGATCGAGGTCTAGCGGCACCGCGGCCCAGGCGTCATTCCCGAACGCTGGCCCAGGCAGCTGCTCGGTCGGTTGAACGTCACGCCATCGGCACCCGACAAGGCGTCGACCGTCGCGTGCCTCGGAAGCGCGCAGCGCTTCAGTAGCATCGTGCCGTGCGCGAGTTGCGTCCGGGCCTGTGGCACTGGCAGGCACCCCACCCGGCGTGGCGGTCGACCGAGCCGTGGGACCAGAACGTCTCGTCCTACGCGATCGACGACGACGAACGCCTGCTGCTGTTCGACCCGCTGGGCGTGCCGAGCGAGCTCGAGGCGCTCGCCGCCGAGCGCGAGACGGCGATCGTGCTCACCGCGCCGTGGCACGAGCGCGACGCGGAGAGCCTGGTCGAGCGGCTCGGCGTGCCGGTCTACACCCCGCTGCCCGACAGCGCGCAATTCCTCATGGACACGTACGGCATCACCGCCGAGCAGGCCGGCGACGGCAGTCCCGACGTCGTCTGGCTGCTTCGCGAGAACAAAGGCGAGGCGCGCCCGTACTCGTCCGGCGACCGGCTGCCGTTCGGTGCCGACGTGTTCCCCGGGCACAAGACGAACGACACTGTGCTCTGGGTGGAAAGCCATCGTGCGGTGATCTCCGGCGATACGCTCGTCGACTTCGGCCAGGGCCTCGAGATCAACGAGAGGTGGCTCCGCCCCGGCGTGACGCGCGAGGAGATCGCCGAGGGGTTGCGCCCGCTGCTCGAGCTGCCGGTCGAACACGTGCTTGCGACGCACGGCGGGCCGACCGACCGCGCCGCCCTCGAGCGCGCGTTGTCCTCCTCCTAAACCGCTCAGGGGACTCGCTGACCGGTGCTGACGTCCCGGACATTCCCGAATCGCTGGGAGCGCTACCGGAGGACGCGGTACTCGAGATGCGTCACGCCGTCGGTCTGGCTGAGCCCGGTCTGTTCCAGCTCGATTCGCTGCGGGAGTTGGTCGAACAGCCGACGGCCCCCTCCGAGCAGGACATCGATCAGGTGGATTCTGATCTCGTCCACGAGCCCCGCGGCGAGGAATTGCTGGTCGATGTTGGCGCCCATGAGCCCGATCCGCTTGTCGGCGGCGACCTCCTGGGCCTTCGCGAGGGCACGCTCGATCCCGTCGGTGACGAACGTGAATACCGGGTCCGAGCTCGCCGGCGGCCTGTGGGTGACGACGAAGCACGGGACCTCGCCCAGCGGACCCTTGCCACCCCATGCCTCGATCGAGTTGTCGTAGCTCCGGCGGCCCATGATCACGGCGCCCGTTTCCTCGATCAGGTTGCCGTACACCCGCTCGAACACCGAAGGATCGTCGAACGCCCAGTTGTGGAGCCTCATCCCGTCCTCGCCTAGCCCCTGCGCCGGATTGTCATTGGGAGCCGCGATGTAGCCGTCCAATGACATGCTCATGTCGATAACCACGTTGCCCATGTCGCCTCCTTGTTCAGCCAATGAGACCGGCTGACACGCACGAACTCATCGCCGTGTGCGTGGCTGCCGCCTGACAGGTCGACGGTCAGGGCGGAGCTTGCCACCCTCCGGAATGCTCGTACACCTTGTACTTCTATGTATAGTGCTTCGACCCGTGGAGGGCGCGTAATGCACATCGACAAGGACCTGGTCGCGGCCTCGTCGACACCGCTCGTGCTCGCGATTCTGGCGGAGGGGGAGAGCTACGGCTACGCCATCCTCAAGCGGGTACGCGCGCTCTCCGGGGGCGAGCTCGAGTGGACCGACGGGATGCTGTATCCGCTGCTCCATCGCCTCCGTCGGCTCGGGTACGTGACGACGGAGTGGCGAACGCCGCCGGAAGGGCGCCGCCGCAGGTACTACATGCTCACCGACGACGGACGAGCGGCACTCGCAGACCAGCGACGGCAGTGGGAAACCGTCACACGCGCGCTGAACGACGTCTGGCGAGGCCCGGGTGGACTGCTGACGGCCGTGGGCGAGGCGTGAGCGTGGAGAGCGTGGAGTCACAGATCGCAGAGTGGCGGGCGTACCTCGCAAACGCCGCGGGCGTCAACGGCCACGACGTCGACGAGCTGGAGGATCATCTTCGCCACCAGATCGCCGAGCTGAACGCCGTCGGCCTCGCACCCGACGAGGCATTCCTGGTCGCCGTGAAACGGATGGGCGACCTCGACGCCCTGTCCCGGGAGTTCGCACGCGAGCACAGCGGCCGACTGTGGAAGCAGCTCGTCCTGAGCGATGACGACGAGCCGGCGCGCGCGTCCGGCGGCTGGCTCACGGCGCTCGCTTTCGCCGTGGCCGCGGCCGTCGCGATCCAGGTCGCACGCCTCGCGGCCGGCTTCCCCGACGAGGAGCCGACCTGGCTGGCGCGGAACGCCAGTCTGTTCGTGTTGCCGTTTCTCGCCGCGTACTTCGCCCGCCAACGGCAGCTCGACACCCGGCGCTGGGTGCTGACCGCGACGCCGTTCGTACTCGCTGCGCTCGTGGTCAACCTCTACCCGTGGGATGCGGACTCTGACACCGAGATTCTCGTCGCACTGCATCTGCCCGTTGTGCTCTGGTTCGCGGTCGCCTACCCGTACATGGGCGGCACGGTCCGATCGCACGAGCGGCGCATGGACTTCGTCCGCTTCACGGGCGAATGGTTCATCTACTACGTGCTGATCGCGCTCGGTGGCGGGGTGCTCATGGGTTTGACCGCCGCGATCCTCGAACCGACGGGCGTCGACGTCGACCAGGTCGCTGCGTGGGTGCTGCCATCGGGAGCGGCGGGTGCCGTGATCGTGGCCGCGTGGCTCGTCGAGTCGAAGCAGCGGGTCGTGGAGAACATGGCGCCGGTGCTCGCGATGCTCTTCACGCCGCTGTTCGCGGTGATGCTGGCCGGCGCCGCCGTCGTCTACGCCGCGACCGGTTTCGGCGAAGCGTTCGACCGCGAGCTCCTCAGCGTCTTCGACGCCCTGCTCGTGGTCGTCCTCGGGCTCGTCCTGTACGGGATGTCTGCGCGCGACCCGTCGACATCATCGGACTGGATGGACGGCATCCAGTTGGTCGCCGTCGTCAGCGCCCTCGTGCTCGACGTGATGGTGCTCGGCGCGATGGTCGCTCGGATCGGCGACCTCGGGTTCACTCCGAACCGCATGGCAGCGCTCGGCCTCAATCTCGTCCTCCTCGTGAACCTGGCGGGGGCGGCCTGGCTATCCGCCCGATTCCTCACGCGACGCAGCACGCTCCACCGGCTCGAGCGCTGGCAGACGACCTACCTTCCCGTCTTCGCCCTGTGGGCAGCCACGGTGGTGGTCATCCTCCCACCACTGTTCGCCTTTAGCTGATCGCATCGCCCTGACGGGCACTCGCGAGTCGCTGAATAACTGCCGGATCTTGACATATGCCAATATGGGTATATGATGGTCCCATGGCACGGGCAGCGACGACAGCAGATGCGTTCAACGCGGTGGCCGAGCCCCGGCGACGCCAGATCCTCGACGTCCTCGTCGGCGGGGAGCGCCCCGTGAACGACCTCGTGCGCCAGCTCGGGCTCGCTCAGCCACAGGTGTCCAAGCACCTGCGGGTGCTCCGGGAAGTGGGAGTGGTCGACGTGCGTGACGAGGGACGGCAGCGGCTGTACCGGCTGAACGGCCACGCGCTCAAGCCCATCCACGACTGGGTGAAGAACTACGAACGCTCCTGGTCGGAGCGGTTCGACCAGCTGGACGTCGTGTTGGAGGAACTCAAGCAGAAGGAGGAAGGAGATGGCAGTGACGAGTAGCGGGACGGCGACGGTGACCCTCCCCACCGATGAGCAGATCCTCATCACGCGGGAGTTCGACGCGCCCAAGCACCTGGTGTACAAGGCGTGGACCACGCCCGAGCTGGTCAGGCGCTGGTGGCACGCGAACCGCGGCGAGATGACGATCGCCGAGATCGACCTTCGGGTCGGCGGCATGTGGCGGTACGTGATGGTGACGCCCGACGGCCTCGAGGTCGGCTTCCACGGCGAGTACCGCGAGATCGTCCCGAACGAACGGCTCGTCTCGACCGAAGTCTACGAGGGCATCCCCGACGCCGAAGCGCACGCAGCGCTGGACACCCTCACGCTCACCGAGGTGGACGGACGGACGACCCTCACGATCCTCGTCGAGCACCCGACCAAGGAAGGCCGCGACGCCCATATCAACTCCGGGATGGAGGCCGGCATGCAGGACGCCATGGACCTCCTGGAGCAGGTCGCCGTCTCGCTTCGCTGAGCTCGCAGCCGCAGAACGGCCGGGGCGCGCCGACTTGACAACGTCGCCCCGGCCGCGTACGGCTACCCCATGGCCGGACTCCCACAGGGCACGGTCACCTTTGTCTTCACGGACATCGAAGGCTCGACTGCCCTTGCCAAGCGGCTGCGCGACCGCTACGGCGAGGTGCTCGAGCAGCATCAGCTGCTGTTGCGCGCAGCCTTCGCGGCACACGGCGGGCACGAGATCGACACGCAGGGCGACTCGTTCTTCTTCGCCTTCGCGCGGGCCAGGGATGCGGTCCTCGCCGTCGTCGAGGCGCAGAGGGCGCTCACCGGTCACGAGTGGCCGGAAGGCGGCGAGGTGCGTGTGCGCATGGGGCTGCACACCGGGGAGCCTGCCGTCGGCGAGCAGCGCTACACCGGCTTTGGCGTCCACCGCGCCGCACGCATCTCAGCCGTCGGCCACGGTGGCCAGGTGCTGCTCTCGAACGCGACGCGCGAGCTGATCGAGGACGACCTGCCCGAGAAGGTCTCCATCCGCGACCTCGGTACCTACCAGCTGAAGGACATCGAACGGCCCGAGCACCTCTTCCAGCTCGCCGTCGAAGATCTCCCGAGCGAGTTTCCGCCGCTCAAGGCCGCGAAGATCGCCGAGCCGCACCCACTGCGACGTCGCGCGATCCTGCTCTCTGCACTTGCCGGCGTGATCGCTGCGGCCGTCGCGATCCCCATCTTCGCTTTCGGTGAGGGAGGATCGGGAGGGTCGATCGAGGCCGCGGCCGGCAACTCGGTCGGCTTCGTCGACGCCGGCTCGAACCAGCTCGTTGCCGATGTCGAGGTGGGGAGGACGCCGACCCACCTGGCGCTCGGGGAGGGCGCGGTGTGGGTCACGAATGCCGACGACAACACCGTGTCGCGCGTCGATCCTCTGAAGCGGACAGTCGTGGACACGATCCCCGTCGGCAGCAGCCCCAGCGGGATCACGACAGGGAACGGCGCTGTCTGGGTGGCGAACAGCCTTGACAGCAGCGTTTCGCGGATCGACCCCGCGACCAACGCGGTCGTGCAGCGGATTCCGGTCGGCAATGGCCCGGTCGGCATCGTCTACGCGGCGGGCTCGGTCTGGGTCGCGAATACCGGCGACGACACGATCACGCGGATCGATGCCGATAGCGGCCGTCCGACGAAGACATTGGCGATCGCGGCAGCAGAGCTCGCCTTCGGTGCCGGAACGTTGTGGGCGAGCCAGCGCGCCGCGAACCGGGTGGCGCGCATCGATCCGACCACGGAGAAGGTCGTGCAGACGATCCCGGTCGGGAACGGCCCCTCGGGGCTCGCTTTCGGCAGCGGCGCCGCCTGGGTGGCGAATGGCCTGGACGGGACCGTCTCGCGGATCGATCCGGGGACGAATTCGGTCGCGGCGGCGATTCCGACGGGAAACGGGCCGAGGGCTGTCGCCGTCGGCGCGGACGGCGTCTGGGTGAGCAACCAGTTCGAGGGCACGCTGGCGCGAATCGATCCGGGGAGAAACCAGGTGAGCCGACGGATCAGCGTCGGCAACCGGCCGCAAGGAGTGGCGATCGCAGGGGGCGAGGTGCTGGTGAGCGTCCGCGAGTCCGGAGCGCTTCATCGCGGCGGCACGCTGACGGTGCGGATGAACCGGCCCCCGGACTCGATCGACTCGGCCGTCGCCTACGACACGGCCTCATGGCCGATCCTGCGCATGACGGGCGACGGCCTGGTTGCGTTGAACCAGGCGAGCGGGCTCGCAGGGACGCAGCTCGTCCCCGACCTGGCGATCTCGCTTCCCGCGCCGACTGACGGAGGCAAGACCTATCGCTTCCAGCTGCGCCGGAACATCCGCTACTCGAACGGCGCTGACGTGAAGCCGGGGGACTTCCGGCGGGCGGTCGAGCGTGCGTTCAGGCTCGAGTCGGGAGGTTCGTTCTACTACGCCGGCATCGTCGGCGGAGCCCGATGCGCCAGCAAGCCGAAGACGTGTGATCTCTCGCGCGGGATCGTCGCTGACGACAGCGCAAGCACCGTCACCTTCCACCTTGCCGCGCCCGACGCCGAATTTCTGCACAAGCTCGCGCTCCCGTTCGCCTACGCCGTGCCCGCGGGTACGCCCCAGAGCCAAACCGTCACGCGTCCACTGCCGGCGACCGGGCCGTACACGATCTCGACCTACCGTCCGAAGACGGTAATCAGGCTCGCTCGCAACCCGCACTTCCGCGAGTGGTCGCAGGCGGCGCAACCGGACGGCTATCCGGACGAGATCGTCCTCGAGATCGGCGGGACGGCGGACAAGGCTGTGAACGACGTGATCCAGGGGAAGGCGGACGTCTTCAGCACGTCTCAATCGCAAACGCCACCCTCCGAGGGCCTGATGGCCTCGATCAAGACCCGCTATTCAAGCCAGGTACACACCAACCCGCAGCCGGCGACGATCGGTCTCTTCCTCAACACACGTCTTGCCCCGTTCGACCGTCTCGACGTGCGCAGGGCCATGAACTACGCAGCTGATCGCGGCGCGGCTGTCCGGGCGGCGGGCGGGCCCGACATCGCGCAGGCGACCTGCCAGATTCTGCCTCCGAATTTCCCGGGCTACCGGCCGTACTGCCCCTACAGCGCGGGCGCGACCGCGCAAGGAGGCTGGACGGCGCCGGACCTCGCAAAGGCCCGCGCCCTTGTCGCCGCCTCGGGCACCCGGGGCATGGAGGTCACCTTCTGGTCCTGGAGTGGTCTGGGAGGCATCGGTCCGTACGCGGTGAAGCTGCTCCGGTCGCTCGGCTATCGCGTGTCGATGAAGGAGCGCGGCACCCACGACTACTTCGCGGCCATCGGCGACTCCCGCAACAAAGCGCAGATCGGCACGACCGAATGGATCTCCGACTATCCCGCCGCTGCCGGCTTCTTCAGCCCGATCCTCACGTGCGCATCGTTTGTGCCCGACACTCCGTTCAATTCGAACAACGCGCAGTTCTGCGACCCGCGCATCGACGCGCAGATCGAGAAGGCCCTGAGAGAGCAGGCGACGAACCCCGACGCCGCTCGCGGCCTGTGGGAGCGCATCGACCGGCAGACGGTCGACCAGGCGCCGTGGGTGCCGCTCGTCAACCCCAAGGTCGTCGACGTGCTCTCGAAGCGCGTCGGCAACTACCAGTACAGCCCGCTGGGGTTGCTGTTCAGCCAGCTCTGGGTGCAGTAACGCGCGCTAGTCGCCTCCTAGCTGTTCCTGCGGAGAAAGCGCAGGACAGCCGGGATCACGCGGTCGGCTTCGAAGTGGGCGCCGTAGTGGTCGAGCTCGTCGAGCGCGACGAACTCGGCGTCCGGGATCTCGCCGGCCGCACGACGTGCCTGCTCGAAGAAGTCGACGTCCCCCGCCCCCAGGAAGACGAGGCAGGGCACCTGCCAATTCCGCAGGTCGTCCGAGATCGCGCCCTGCCCGAGCATGGCTTCCGCCGCCGCAGCCACCGCCATCCCGTCCTGGGCGAGGTAGCCGCTGCGCTCGGGTTCCGGGAACCGGATGTCCCAGAATCCCTCCAGCGCGTCGACGAAGGCCCTCACGCCGTCCCGCCGTGTCGCGTCCAGCGCGCCGACGATGACGCGGGCAAGCGGCCCGTCCGGATCGAGGGCGTACGGCTGCTGCCCACCGGCGACGAGGGAGAGCACACGCTCCGGCGCGTGCTCGCCGAGTCCGAAGGCGAGCCTGCCGCCGTACGACCTGCCGACGACGTGCGCCCGGTCGACGCCGAGCTCGTCCAGAACCGCCACCACGTCTGCGACCTGGAGCGGCATCGCGTATCCCTCGACCGTGTGCGGCTTGTCGCTCTGGCCGAGACCGCGGTGGTCGGCGTAGATCGGGCGGAACTCGCTGACGAGCTCCTGCAGTGCAGCCGCGATGTTCGAGCTCCGCACGAGCTCGACCGAGTCGAGGATGCCGCCGTAGAGCACGACCGGCGTACCGGCACCACCGTCGTCCTCGAAGTAGACCCTGCTGCCGTCCAACGCGTTCTTGGCATGGGGCACGTCCGAAGCGTAATCCGCCTCGGCGCGAGTGGCCACCGAGGCCACGTCGCAGATGGCTGAGATATGCAAGGCCAAGGCGTCGATGGCTGGACTGGTCGGGAGAGTCGGCCGATGGAGGTCTTTCAGTTCTCCTTGTCGGCCTGGACCGTGTCGAGGAACGCCAGCACGCGCTCGGTGAGCAACGCCGCAGCGGCGGCGTCGTACGCCGGGAGCGAGGAGTCGGCGAAGAGGTGCTCCTCCCCCGGGTAGAGGAACAGCTCGGCCCGGTCGGTCGAGTGGACGAGGGCCTGCGCGGCCTCGAGGTCCTCGGCGAAGAACGGGTCGGCGTCCTTGCCATGCACCTGCACCGGGACGGCCTCGGGCCACGCGTCCCCGAACTCCGAGACCGGGAGGCACGAGTACATGAGCAAGGCCCCGCGGGCGCCGGGCCGGGTCTGCGCGAGCTGCTGGGCGGCCATGACCCCGAAGGAGAAGCCGGCGTAGACGGCCTCGGGGCCGATCCCCTCGGCGGCGGCCACCCCGTGCTCGGCCAGCGCGCCGAACCCCGCTTCGCGCGCGAAGGCCATGCCCTCCTCGATCGTGTCGAACGTGCGTCCGTCGAACAGGTCGGGCGTGTGCACGGTGTGCCCCGCCTGCCGCAGCTCGTCGGCGAACGACCGCACTCCCTCGGTCAGCCCCTGGACGTGGTGGTACAGCACAACCTCGGTCATCCCCGATCCTCCTGAGTCATCGATCCATTAAGTTGGAACATTCTGCAATGCTAGTCTATTCGGCCATGGCTGGCAACCCGTCTTCCCCGGACTACGACCTCGCCGACCGGATCGCGCTCACCACGCCCTCCCAGGTGAAGGCGATCAGCCATCCCCTCCGCACCACGATCCTGGGCCTGCTCCACGAGCGGGCGGCGACGGTGACCGAGCTGGCGGTCGCGGTCGAGCGGCCGAAGAGCACGGTCGCCCACCACGTCAAGGTGCTCACCGAGGCCGGACTGGTGCGGGTGGTGAGGACGCGGCGGGTGCGGGCGATCGAGGAGCGGTTCTACGGCCGCACGGCACGGATGTTCTACGTCGGGGTCGAGCGGAGCCCGGACGGCGACGACCTGCCTCGGGACTTCAACGACTTCGAGGTCGCCGCTCGGGAGTCGGCCGCGGCGTACCGGGACGGGAAGCTGTGGGGTTTCATCCGGCACGCCCGCATCTCGGAGGCGCAGGTGTCGGAGTTCTGGAAGCAGATGGCGGAGCTGGTGGCGGAATTCGACCAGCTTCCGCGGTCGGGCGAGACCGTGTATGGATTCGCGGTCGGCGTCTATCCCACCGACTATCCGACCCTACCGGGCAGCCGCGAGTAAGACGCCGCCGGCTGGCGGCGCTTCGCGCTCTCCTCGCGGAGCCGCCGATCGAAGTCTGAAGCCGACCGCGATGCGCTCGATGCGTCGGCGGCCCAAGCACGGTTAGGCGTCGGCGCCCTTGCTCGGTCCGCCTAGGATGGGTCCGCCGTGCAGGATTCGTCGGTCACCGTCAAGCCCGCCGCGGGCACCCTGGAGAGCCAGCTCGAGCAGCATCGGGCGGAGCTCACCGCCTACTGCTACCGGATGCTCGCGTCACCGTTCGAGGCCGAGGACGCCGTGCAGGAGACGTTCCTGCGAGCGTGGCGCGGCTTCGACCGTTTCGAGGGCCGGGCGGCGCTGCGCTCGTGGCTCTACCGCATCGCCACGAACGTCTGCCTCGACTTGCTGGACGGAAGAAAGCGTCGGGCGCTACCGATGGACCTCGGGCCCGCGCGCGAGCCGGAGGCCGCGAACCTGAACACGCTCCCAGAGGTCACGTGGATCGAGCCGATGCCCGACGGCCGCGTCGCGCCGGAGGGAGACCCGGCGGAGGTAGCCGTCGCGCGCGAGACGATTCGGCTCGCCTTCATTGCCGCGCTGCAGCATCTTCCGCCGCGTCAACGCGCGGTCCTGATCCTCTGCGAGGTGCTGCGCTGGAAGGCCTCCGAGGTGGCCGAGCTTCTCGACACCAGCGTTGCGTCCGTCAACAGCGCGCTCCAGCGGGCCCGCGCGACCCTCGAGGCGAGCGACGTGAACGCCGCGAGCACCGCTCCCGTCGGTCGACGAGGCGGACGCCGAGCTCCTGGCCCGCTACGTCGACGCCTTCGAGCGCTACGACATGGACGCGCTGACGGCTCTGATCCACGAGGACGCGACCCAGTCGATGCCGCCATACGACCTCTGGCTCAGCGGCCGTGACGACATTTTCAGCTGGTGGGTAGGCCCCGGCGCCGGTTGCCGCGGCTCACGGGTGATCCCCACAACGGCGGCAAACGGCGCTCCGGCGTTCGCGCAGTACAAGCCCAGCTCTACCGGCGAGGGCTACGAGCCGTGGGCGCTTCAGGTACTCGAAGTCGCGAACGGCAAGATCGTCGGGTTCACGTTCTTCCTCGACACGGAGACCATATTCCCGCTCTTCGGTCTGCCCCTCCAGTTCGACGCTTAGGGCAGCGGGGTAGAACAGGAGCTTGCGAGCCGTAGCGGTAGCCATTTCTGCCTCCCCGACTCATAGGTGGCGGCGTCATGCCGGCAGCACGTCACGCAGCCCCATGAAGCGGACCAGGTCGATTAGTTCGTCCGATGCGTGGCGGAGGAGCACCTGGCACCCATGGCGCCGGGCAGCGAGCTGGAGCCGCGCAAGAGCGTCGACCGTCACGGCATCGGGCTCGACGCCGGTCACGTCACACAGGGCGACGTCGGCGCCGCTCTCGCCCAGCAACGCACACACCCGGTCGCAGAGGCCGGGCAGGTCGGCACGCGCGATCGGGCCGCTGATCGCGAAGGCGATCGTTTGTGGCCCTGAGCCGACCATCGCGATAGAGACTCTCCGGCCGGAAGAAACTCATCGTCCGATGAGTTCTAGGAGTTCAGGTGGTCTGTACTGGAAACCCGCAGCGAAGGAGGGGCAAGCGTGACCGAGCACACGGGAGGAACCGACGGGAACAGTGGGACGGCGCCCGACGTTGAGGAACCCATGGCGGATCGGCGAAGCACAGCCGACGAACGTCTAGCCACCGGTGCGCTCGCGCGCTGGATGCGGGCCTGCGCCACGCACCCGTGGCGCGTCGTCGTCACGTGGATCGGAATCATCGCGGCGTTGATCGTCCTCGTCATGACGGTCGGCGGCAGCCTGAAGGACGAGTTCGAGATCCCCGGCTCGGACACACAGAGGGCAACCGACCTGATCGAGTCCGAGTTCGCGGAAGAGCAGGGCGGCGTGCTGAACGTCGTCGTCGCCGCGCCGGAGGGCCAGACGGCTCAACACGCCTGAACGCAGGGCGGCGATCGCCAAGGCGTTCGCGCGCCTCCAGTCGCCGGAGTTCAAGCCAACGGAGGACAAGGCCGGCCTGACGAGCGTGGGGAACCTCTTCAACCCGGACACGGTCTCCGACGACGGCCGGATCGCCTACGCCGAGGCGCAGTTCGACCGGGTGATCTACGACGAGGATCGCGAGTCGGTGGTTGCGGTACAGGACGCCGTCCGCGAGACGCTGGAGCCGGCAGGCCTGATCGTGGAGTTCAACGGCGACGCCGAGTTCCCGCCGATCGAGCAGGGGACGCAGGAGCTGCTCGGCCTGCTCGCGGCGCTGATCGTGCTGCTCGTCGTCTTCCGCACGCTCGTCGCGACGTCGATTCCCGATCGCGCTCGCGATCACGGCGGTGATGACCGCGTTCCTGCTGCTCTTCATCCTCGCCGGCCTGACCGACATCAACACGATCACGCCGCTGCTCGTGTCGATGATCGGCCTCGGCGTCGGGATCGACTACTCGCTCTTCATCGTCACGCGCTTCAGGCAGTTCCTGCATGAAGGGCTCTCACCGGTCGACGCCGCCGCGGAGGCCGGCGCCTCCGCCGGACGCGCGGTGCTCTTCGCCGGGCTGACCGTCGCGATCTCGGTCACCGGCCTCGCGTTCTTCGGCCTCGACTTCGTCACCAAGCTCGGCATCGGCTCGCGCGCTCGGCGTCCTGACGACGGTGCTGATCGCCAACTCGCTGCTGATCGCGGTGCTGGCGAAGCTCGGCCACAAGATCGACCGGCTGAAGGTCCCGTTCCTGCAGGCCGATCGACGACTCGGAGGCCGCTCGTGAGAAGACTCCGATCGCCCGCTGGGGACGGTTCGTGACCGCGCACGCGAAGCTCGTGTTCGTGGTCCTGCTCGTGCTCGGGCTCGTGCTCGCGGCGACCTCCGCGCTCGTGCGGCTGGGCGCTTCCGACCAGGGCACGCAGCCGAAGGAGCAGACCGCCCGTCGGGCCTACGACCTGCTGGCCGAGGGCTTCGGGCCGGGCTTCAACGGCCCGATCCCGATCGTCGTCGACGTGAACGGCGACGCGCGGCGCGCCGCAGCGGGTCTACGACGGCGTGCGGGGTCTCGAGGGCGTCGCGTCGGTCGGCGAGCCGCAGTTCAACGACGCCGAAGACGGTCGCGCATCGTCTTCGTCACGCCGGACTCGGCGCCGCAGGACGAGGCGACGGAGACGCTCGTCGACCGGCTGCGAGACGACGTCGTCCCGGCGGCGACCGAGGGCAGCGACGCGGTCGTCTACGTCTCCGGGCCTGAACGCGGCGTTCAAGGACATCGCCGACCGGATCATGGAACGGCTGCCGCTGTTCCTGCTCTACATCATCGGCGTCACGTTCATCGTGCTCGCGATGGCGTTCCGGTCGATCGTGATCTCGCTGACGGCGGCGATCACGACGATCCTCTCCGCGTTCGTCGGCTTCGGCGTGCTCACGCTCGTGATCCAGGAGGGCCACCTGCTCGGGCTGACCGGCCTCGACCGGACGGGGCCGATCGAGACCTTCGTGCCCCCGATCGCGTTCGCGATCCTGTTCGGGCTCTCGATGGACTACATGGTCTTCCTGATGAGCCGGATCCGGGAGGAGCACGTCCACGGCCTGAAGACGCGGGAGGCGGTCGAGCACGGGATCGCCGCGATCGGCCGGGTCGATCGTCGCCGCGGCGCTGATCATGGGCACGGTCTTCGCGGCCTTCATCCTCACGTCCGACCGGATCTCGAAGGAGTTCGGCCTCCTGCTCGCGGTCGCGATCCTCACGGACGCGCTGATCGTGCGGATGACGCTCGTGCCGTCGTTCCTCACCCTCCTGGGCGAGAAGTCGTGGTACATCCCGCGCTGGCTCGACCGGCTGCTCCCGAACATCACGATCGAGCCGCCGCACGACCGCGAGGCACCGCGCGGCGTTCGCCGCTCGAGCCCGGAGCCGAAGCCGGTCGTGGGCCGTGAACGACGTCGACCGCTGAGTTTCGCGCTCGTCGCCGGTCTGATTGTTCGTGACTGACGACCGGGAAAGGAGAAGAGCCTGATGGCCATGGACTCCCGGACGCGTTGGCTGGCGCTTCTCGTCCTCTGCCTGGGCGACCTGATGATCGTCCTCGACGTGACGATCGTCGGCGTCGCCCTGCCCTCGATCAGGGAGGACCTCGGCTTCTCCGAGGAGTCGCTCGCCTGGGTCGTGAACGCCTACCTCCTCACCTTCGGCGGCTTTCTGCTGCTCGGCGGCCGGCTGGGCGACCTGTTCGGCCACCGGCGGCTGTTCCTGATCGGGATCGCGCTCTTCACGGTCGCCTCGCTGGCCTGCGGACTGGCGAACTCGCAAGGCCTGCTCGTCGGGGCGCGGGCGGTGCAGGGGCTCGGCGGCGCGATCGTGTCCGCGGTCGCGCTGTCGCTGATGATGACGCTCTTCACCGAGCCGGCCGAGCGGGCGAAGGCGATGGGGTCTTCGGCTTCGTCGCGGCCGGCGGCGGCAGCATCGGCGTGCTCCTCGGCGGCGTGCTGACGAACGCGCTCGACTGGCACTGGATCTTCCTCGTCAACCTCCCGATCGGCGTCGTGGTCTTCGCGCTCTCGCTGCGGCTGCTGCCCGCATCGCCGCGGCATCGCGGGCGGCGGGCCGCCTCGACGTCGCCGGGGCGGTCACCGTGACGACCTCGCTCATGCTCGCGGTCTACGCGATCGTGAACGGCAACGAGGAGGGCTGGACGTCGGCCCAGACGCTCGGCCTGCTGGCTGCCGCGGCGGCGCTGCTGGTGCTCTTCCTCGCCATCGAGGCTCGCGTTCGCTCGCCGCTCGTGCCGCTCGGCCTCTTCCGGCTGCGTAACGTCGCGACCTCGAACGTCGTCGGCATCCTCTGGGCGGCGGCGATGTTCGCCTGGTTCTTCCTCTCCGCTCTCTATCTCCAGCTCGTGCTCGGCTACAGCCCGCTGCAGGTCGGTCTCGCCTTCCTGCCCGCGAACCTGATCATGGGTGCTTTCTCGCATCGGCCTCTCCGCCAAGCTCGTGATGCGGTTCGGCCTCAGGCTGCCGCTGGCGACCGGGCTGCTGCTGGCCGCGGTCGGGCTCGTGCTCTTCGCGCGGGCTCCGGTCGACGGGAGCTTCGTCGTCGACGTGCTGCCGAGCATGATCCTGCTCGGCATCGGGGCCGGCATGGCGTTCAACCCGATGCTCCTTGCCGCGATGAGCGACGTCGAGCCGAGCGAGTCCGGCCTTGCCTCGGGCGTCGTCAACACCTCGTTCATGATGGGCGGCGCGCTCGGCCTCGCGGTCCTCGCCAGCCTCGCCGCCTCCCGCACCGACACCCTGCTGGCCTCCGGCGAGGATCAGCTCGTCGCGCTCAACGGGGGCTACCACGCGGCGTTCCTCGTCGGCGCGCTCTTCGCGGCCGCGGCGGCCGTGATCGGGTACGCATTCCTGCGCGAGCCCGCCGCGGCGGCGGTGCAGGCCGAGGTCGAGTCGGAGCAGACCGCGCAAGCTGCGTAACGACTGACGGCCGGCGGCGGGGCGAGCCGTTAGGACGTCCGGCCGCCGCCCCGTACGCTGTCCCGGACACCGTGGACAGGACGAGACGAGCCCGAGCAGCGCAGGCGAGGATCCACGCTGTCTCGGCGCTCGCGCTCGCCGCCGCCGTATGCCTCGTCCCCGTCCAAGCTGGGGCGCGTAGTTCCGCGCAGGAGGGGCGCTCCGGCGGTGTCGCTCGCATCGCGCTTCGCGCGGCGGATGTGGACTCGCTCGATCCGGCATTGGTGTACTCGGATGCCTCCGCGGCGCTGATCGACACCACCTGTGCGCGACTGCTGGTAGCCAACGCGACGTCCGGTGGCCTCGAGCCCGAGGTGGCCGCCGGTCTCCCCCGTGTATCCGCCGATCGCAAGACATACAGGTTCACGCTCCGGAGCGGGTTCCGCTTCAGCGACGGGGCGCCGGTGCGGGCGGACGCGTTCGCACGTGCGATCAACCGCACGCTGGCGCCGGGTATCAAGTCGCCCTGGGCGGCCTACACGAGCGACATCGTCGGTGCCGATGACGTACTGGCAGGGAAGGCTGAAGCAGCGGCGGGCGTCGTCGCCGCTGGCAACACGCTCACCGTTCGCCTCAAGCAGCCCGTTCCCGACTTTCCGGCCCGTGCTGCCAGTTTCCTGTGCGCGGTGCCGCCGGCGCTCCCGGCCGACCCGGAGGGAGTCGTCGTCTTTCCGGCAGCGGGCCCGTACTACGTCGCGGAGTACCGCCCGGGCCAGACCGTCCTCCTCCGGCGCAACCCCTTCTACGGCGGCAAGCGACGGCACTACGTGGACGGCTTCACCGTCGACCTTCGAGTCAGCTCGCACGAGGAGGTACTCGATCGCGTCGAGCGCGGGGAAGCAGACTGGGGGTGGGCGCTCGCGCCGGTCTACTTCGACCCGGCACGGCGGCTGGTCGCCAAGTACGGCGTCAACCGGTCGCGGTTCTTCCTCCAGCCCGGATCGACGTTCCGCGGCTACGCGCTCAACAGTTCCCGTCCGTTGTTCCGGAACAACCCGAAGCTGCGGCAAGCGGTGAACTTCGCGATCGACCGCTCGGCGCTCCGCCGCGCCGGCAGTGGGCCGTTCGAGAGCCGGCTCACGGACCAGTACCTGCCGCCGACCGTGGCGGGCTTCCGGGAAGCTCGCATCTACCCCCTCAGCGGCCCGACCTTCGCCGGGCGCGAGCGCTGGCGAGTGGACATACACGAAGCGGTAAGGCCGTGCTCTACACGGTCGACTCGCCGCCGGCGCTCGCGTTCGCGCAGAGCATCAAGCAAAACCTCGCGAAGATCGGACTGGACGTGCAGATCAAGGGCATCCCGCTGCCCGCGTACTTCGGGCGGCTCGGCGCACGAGGTCCGTACGACATCGGCTTTGCGCCCTGGGTGCCCGACTACAACGACCCGTTCGCAGTCCTGAATGTCCGGTTCGACGGACGTTTTATCGGTGCGACGAACTGGGCGCGCTTCAACTCGGCCGAGTACAACCGCCTGCTCAGACGTGCCGCCCTGCTCCAGGGTGCGGAGCGCTACCGCGCGTATGCGGCTCTACGATGCACGGCTCGCTCGCGACGCAGCTCCAATGGTCGCCGTTGACGTGCTCAACGAGCCGACACTCGTGTCGAAGAGGGTCGGTTGCGTCACGCGGCCGTTCGATCTCGCCGCTATCTGCCTCAGATAGAGGCTGGTCTGGATAGAGGGCAGCGGCCGCGAACGAGCTAGGACCTGGCGACACGCAGATCACTGCGCCTGAATCGTGACCCACACGAATGTCCCTGCGACGGCGATCCCAGCTGGGGCGGAGCCGACGTCGATCGTCCGCACGACCTCGTTCGTCTGCGGTGTCGATGCGAGACACGGTCCCGTCACCCGAGTTCGCCACCCAGACTGCGCCGGCGCCCACGGCGAGGGCCAGCCGGCTCGTCGCCGACCCGGATGCTGATCGTGGAGCCCGTGTCCGGGTCGATTCGCGTGACGGAGTCGTCGCCGGCGTTTGCCACCCAGACGGCTCCTGCTCCATAGACAACTGCTGTCGGCCGTCTACCCACACTGAGTGTTCGCAGCGGCCCTTCCTCGAACGTCGTCGGGTTGAAGCGCTGCACCGTGGCGTCGCCGGCGTTGGCGACCCAGACGCCGCCGGCGCCTACGGCGACGGAGGAAGGCGTGGAGCCGGCGAGGGTCGACCCGGCCAGGCGCACCGGCGCGGGCTGGATCCGAGCGACCGTGGAGTCGCCGTACGCGGCCCAGACGGAACCGTCCCCGACCGCGACGCTTCCGTTCGGCGACGCGGACGGACCGGCGACGGTGATGGTGTGCGTGACTCGACCGAACTGCGGCTCGACGCGGGAGAGCTCGCCGAGCAAGCCGTGCGCCACCCAGAGTGCGCCCGCGCCGACCGCGAGTCCGGTCGGGGTGCGGTTGTCCAGTGAAATCGTCGCCTCGACCGAGCGCGCCTGCGGATCGATCTTCGTCAGGTTGCGGTCATCGAGGTTCCCAACCCACACAGAGCCGGGGCCGGCGGCGACCGGGCCCGGGCGGAGGCCGACCGGAATCGCGGCCACGATCGTGTTCGTCGTCGCATCGATCACGCCCACCGAGTTCGGGGGGGCCTCGCTCAGGCCGCCGGAGGAATCGCGGGTTACCAACAGGGCCGCTATGGCGGCCGCAGCGAGAAGTAGTGCGCCGGCAGCAAGTGCGACTGCCGGCCATCTCCTGCGTGAAGGTGAGGCCACGGAGGCTCGCCCCTCCAGTGACTCGTCCTGGTTGAGGATCCGTCGCTCGAGCTCCTTCAGCGCAGGTCCCGGCTCGATGCCCAGTTGCTCGTCGAGGTTGCGGTGCACCCTCCGGTAGGCCTCCAGGGCCTCCGCCTGTCGCCCTGAGCGGTAGAGCGCGAGCATGAGTTGTCCGCAGAGGCGCTCGCGGAGCGGATGCTCCCGGACGAGCCGTTCGAGCTCGCCGACCAGGACCGCGTGGCGACCGCTCTCGAGGTCGGCGTCGATCCGATCCTCGAGCACCGCGACATGGAGTTCCTCGAGCCGCGCGATCTCTGCCTGGGCGAAGGGCTCGTACACGAAGTCGGCGAGTGGCTGCCCGCGCCAGAGGGAAAGAGCCTCGGCGGGCTTCCCCGCGGCGACGAGGGTCTGGAAGCGATCGAGGTCAAGCTCGCCCGGATCGACGCGGGCCTCGTAGCCGGGTCCGATGGTGAGGATTCGCTCGCGCCCGAGCGCCTTGCGGAGTTGCGAGACGTAGACCTGGAGTGCCTTCTGCGCCGTTTCGGGCGCCCGCTCTCCCCAGAGGGCATCGATCAGGCGATCGGTGGAGACGACCCGATTGGCGATTGAGTAGGAGGACGGCGAGGAGCGCGCGCTGCTTGGCGCCGCCGACGTCGACCGTCCGCCCGTCCTCGATCACCTCGAGCGGACCCAGGATTCGGAATTCCACAGCCTCGGCGGGTGACGCTAACACCGATGTCGGGCCGGGCGCGGCGGCGGGCTTTTACCAGGGCTTTACCGTCGTCGCCTCGTTTCTTAGGCGCCTCCGGCGAGGCTCGGCGTACCGCGACCTCGTCAGGCGGTCGCCGAGGACGGGAGGATGAACGTGAACGCTCGACTTCTTCGCCGAGTTGCCGTCGCAGGGTCAGTCACTGCCACCGCGGCTGCTGCGCTTGCGACGCCGGTTCTCGCTGCGTCGCCGGACGGCGGCTGCGGGAATGCCTTCACCTGGGCCACGATTGCGGAGATCCGCGCCCTCAGGCCGGCCATGCCGCCGGGCGTCGCCGAGTCGGTCGACCTGAACGGCAACGGCGCGCTCTGCTACCAGGAGCTCTCGGTTCCGAACTACCCGAGCCCCAACCACGGCCATCTCAACCTGGTCGATGACCGCGGCCCCGATCGGACGTGACCTGATGTTCGAGACCTACAGGATGCTCGGCGCCGAGCGCGAGGCGGAGCTGCTGCGCGAAGCCGGAAAGCTGCACAGTCCACGTTCGCGTAGATCGCGTGCTCGCTCGGCCGGCGCAGTTTCGTCTGTCTCACGGCTGGTCGCGCGACTCCGCCGTGGCACCAGACCACTGCGGGGCACGGTCGACGCAGATTCGACGCCGGCGCTCGAGTAACCCGCGGCGCTCACACCACGTCGCGAACTGGATCCGACGCGACCGGTAACGGCTCGCCGGTCGCGCGGATGGTCGCGACTCCCCAGTCGACGTCTCCGTCGGACGGCTCGTCCCACCCGGAGACGACCTGCGCCGCCCACGCCGCCCACCGCGCGGTCACCGCCTGCTGCTCCGCCGAGCAAGCGGGCCACGAGCGCGCTCAAGCGCGAAGCGCTCGGGATACTGCCCTTCGCCAGTCTCGTACAGGTCGGCGATCCGCTGCCAATGAGCTATCGCGGCGTGTCGCGTCCTCGCGGACAGCCTCGAGCGACCGGCAGGAGATTCTGCAGTGTCCCATTCTCGGCGAAGAGCACCTTGAGCACGCGCCTCGGACTCGTAGCGCTGGCGGCCGCTCGGCGAGGCGAGCCAGTCCCTGAGCGCAGCACGACCCGCAGCCGTGATCGCGTACACCGCGCGTCGTCGCTCGCCGGTCCATTCCTCTCGGGAAACGGCGAGGCCGGCCGAGACGAGGCTTCTTCGGCTCGGCGTAGACGTTGCTCTCCGCTCGCGGCCACAGGTAGTGCAGGGAGAAGCTGCATCTGCTTCGCGAGCTCGTACGTCGAGTGGTCGCGTAAAGCCAGGATCGGCAAGCACGCCGTACGACGTCGTCGTCAACGTCGCGCGCTTGACTTTTACTCTCGATCAGGAGTATTCATTGCTCCTGTTAGGAGTATAGACGTGGGAGGCGGTCCGATGAACCAGAAGCTGGAGCCTGTGCTCCGGGTCGCGACGCTCGCCGACGCCGCAGCGGTCGACGCCCTGATGAAGGAATCAGCCACCGCGCTGTTCCCGCGCTACTACGACGAGCGGCAGTCGGTGAGCGCGATTCGTTACGTCGCACAGGTCGACCGGATGCTTCTCGACGGACGGGACCTACTTCGTCCTCGAGGCCGCCGGCGAGCTCGTCGGCTGCGGCGGCTGGAGCCAGGCGCGACCGGCTCTACACGGGCAGCGGCGACGTCGGACGGAGATGACCGCGCCCTCGACCCGGCGACCGAGCCGGCAAAGGTGCGGGCGATGTTCGTGCGGGCCGACTGGACGCGCCGAGGACTTGGTCGCCGCATCCTCGAGGAGTGCGAGGCGGCAGCGAGACGGGAGGGGTTTCGCCGGCTCGCCCTGATGGCGACGCTGCCGGGCGTTCCTCTCTACCTCGCGTACGGCTTTCGAGCCGCTCGACGAGGTCGAGATCGCGCTCGAGGATGGCGTCTTGCTCGAGTGCGTCTCGATGGAGAAACCGATCGAGTAGCGTCGAGCGCGACGCGCAGAAGTGGCGACGGGAAGGAGCGCAGTTAAGCGCAGTGAAGCGCCCACGCGCCTCGCTGATCATTCCGGTTCGGCCAGTGCTTCGAGCAGCGGCGTGGGTGAACCGGACGGCGTGTCCGATGTCCTCGAGCCTGACGTGCTCGTTCGGGGCGTGGGCCCTCGAGCCGAAGTAGAAGGGGTTGTCGGGCGCCGCGACTCCGGGCACGTCGAGGTGGCGCTGGAGGGACGCGACGATCGGAAGCGTGCCCCCGACCATCGGTGTGATCGACGGAGGCATGCCCGCGACGTCCTCGGTGGTCCGGGCCACGCGCTCGACGAACGGGTGGTCGATCGGTGTCCTCGTCGGTTCAGCGGAGCCGAACACGGTCACCTCCACGGCGCCGAACCCCTCTGCCTCGAGATGGGCGTTCAGCAACGAGAGGATCTCGTCCGGCCGCTGGTCGGGCACAAGCCGGAAATCCAGCCACGCGCTCGCCTCGGCGGGCAGGACGGTCTTGAAGCCCACTCCGCTGTAACCCGCGTTGATGCCGGCGATGTTGCAGGTCGGAGCAAATGCGGCTCGCTCTCGCAGCGCCGCCCCCGAGAGGCCGTCGATGAACTCCTCGATCCCGAACGTCGCACGCATGTCGTGCTCAGTCGGAGTCGCTTTGCTCCGCGATCGCACGGAGTTCGGCCTCGCTCGGCTCACGAACAGCGTCATAGAAACCGGGGATCCGGACCCTGCCGTCGCCATCCTTCAGGCTCGAAACCGCTTCGACCAGGCGCCAGGCGGCGCTCGGCACGACGGCGGCGGCTCCCGAATGGAGGTCGCTGTTCAAGAGCCGCACGTCGAGCCGAACGGCGAGGGCGCCCTTGAAGCCAAGGCCGATGCTCGGACGGCCGTCGCTCAGCCTCGCCGGCGCTCCCTCCCAGAGGCAGCCGTCTGCACGCAGGATGTCGGCGTTCAGACGCACGATCTCGTCGAAATGCGGGCTGAGCACCTCCTCCTCGCCTTCGACGATCCAGCGGATTCCAATCGGAAGCTCGCCCGCTTCGCGGAGTGCGCGGATGGTCGCCAGGCGGACGGCCAGCTCACCCTTGTTGTCTGACGTGCCCCGCGCATAGAGCTTGCCGTCGCGAACCGTCGGCTCGAACGGCGGCGACTCCCACAGCTCGAGCGGGTCGACGGGCTGGACGTCGTAGTGGTTGTAGAGGAGGAGCGTGTACGGACTGCGGCCGCGTTGCTCGCCATAGACGGCCGGGGGGCCGTCGTCGACACGCAGCTCCCGCGTGGCGAAGCCGGACTCCTGCAGAAGCCGCTCCACGACAACCGCCGTCTCTTCGAGCGCCCGGCCCTCCGCCGAAACGCTCGGCAGCCGGCACAGCTCGTCGAGCAGATCGAGCGCCTCCTTCTGGATCGCGTCTACCTCAGCCTGGTTCACCGCGCGATCCTACTGCGCTGTCTGAAGACCTGGCAGCGCGGCCCCGCCGACGTACCGAGCGGATCCCGGCTTGCGGAAGTCAGACAGGTTGACCGGCGCCGACTCGCCCCACGATCATGTCCCGGCATGGCCGGAGCCCCGCCGCTGATCCTGGTGGTCGACGACGACGACGAGCGTCGCGTGCGCGTGCACGACGAGCTCGAGCACCGCTACGCCGCCGACTACCGAATCGCGGCCGTGCCGACAGCGGGTGCGGCGGCCGAGCTGGAAGCGGCGGCCGGGCGCGACGAGCCGGTCGCGCTCGTCCTCGCCGGGGCTTCCGCCGCCGAGCTGCTTCCGGGTGTGGGAAGGCTTCATCCAGCCGCGAAGCGGGCACTCGTGATCGACTGGGGCGACTGGGGAAACGAGGAGACCGCCGCGCTCGTCCGCGAGGCGATGGCGAAAGGCTGGACCGACTACTACGTGCTCAGGCCATGGCATTCCCCCGACGAGCTCTTCCACCGCAGCGTCACCGAGTTTCTGCACGAGTGGAGGCGCGCCGATCCCACCCCGGAGCGCGAGGTCTGCGTGGTCGCCGATCCGGAGGCGCCCCGGGCGCACGAGCTGCGCACGCTGCTGGCCCGGAACGGCGTACCCCACAGCTTCTACGCCAGCTCCTCGGACGAGGGCCGACGGATTCTCGCGCACGTCCACCGCGTGGGCGCACGTCACCCCGTCGTCGTGCTCCACGACGAGACCGCGCTCGACGACCCGGACAACGTCGAGCTTGCGCGCGGTTACGGGGTCGCGACGGAGATCGAGCCCGGGAAGACGTTCGACGTCGTCGTCGTCGGCGGCGGGCCCGCTGGGCTCGCCGCGTCGGTGTACGCGTCGTCCGAAGGTCTCGACTGCCTGGTGGTGGAGCGCGAGGCGATCGGCGGGCAGGCTGGGTCGAGCTCCCGGATCCGCAACTACCTGGGCTTCGCACGCGGCGTGGGCGGGGCCGAGCTCGCGCAGCGCGCCTACCAGCAGTCCTGGGTCTTCGGCACGACCTTTCTGCTCATGCGCGAGATCGAGAGCCTTCGGACATCCGAGGCGGTCTCTGTCCTCTCGATCCGCAACGGGCCCGAGATCGCCGCGCGCAGCGTCGTCCTCGCAATGGGCGTGGCGTACCGGCGACTCGGCGTCCCGGAGCTCGAAGAGCTCGTCGGCCGCGGAGTCTTCTACGGGGCGTCGCCCTCGGACGCGCGTCAGTACGCGGGCGCACGCGTCTTCGTCGTGGGTGGGGGCAACTCGGCCGGCCAGGCGGCGGTACACCTGAGCCGGTACGCCGCCCAGGTCACCCTCGTCGTCCGAGGTTCATCGCTCTCGGCGACGATGTCCCAGTACCTCGTGGGCGAGCTCGACGCGCTGGCGAACGTCGACGTCCGGTTCCGGACGCAGGTTGACAGCGGCGGCGGTCAAGGCCGGCTGGAGACGATTTCGCTGCGCGACGACGACGCAGGAACGACGACGTCCGAGCACGCGGACGCCCTGTTCCTCCTGATCGGGGCGCATGCGGAGGCCGACTGGCTTCCGCCGGAGATCGAGCGCGACGACCACGGCTTCGTGCTCACGGGAGCCGACCTCGGCTCTCCGGGAGAGCGGATGCCGTTGATGTTCGAGACCAGCGTGCCCGGAGTCTTCGCGGTCGGCGACGTCCGCTCAGGCTCGGTGAAACGGGTCGCCTCGGCGGTGGGGGAGGGCTCGGTCGTGATTCAGCACGTGCACCACTACCTCGCGGCTGCCGCGGCCGTCGCCCGTTGAGCGGACTGGGGCGTGTGTTGCATCGACACACGCCCCAGTCCCTGCCGCTCTCCTACGTCGACGGCCTGATGTTGAGGTTGTGGTGGAACAGGTTGGCCGGGTCGTACGCGTTCTTGACCTCGACGAGCCGGTCGTAGTTCGGCCCGTACACCTCGCGTACGCGGTCGTCGTTCTCGCCCTCGACGACGAGGTAGTTGAGCCAGCGCCGGTCGGCGAAGGCGGGCGAAAGCGCGTCGTACGTCTCACGGGTCCACTCGATGTTCGCCTCGGAGTCGGCCGGGTCGACCCACGTCGTCGGGAGCAGCACCTGCCAGCCGGCCTCGCGGTGCTGGCATGCCGTTGCCGCGACAGGCACTCGCGTCACGGCGCCGTGGAAGTGCTCGAGCAGGATCGCGTTCATCGGCGACGGGGTCGTCGCGAACTGCTCGACCATCGTGTCGAACGTCGCGTCGGTCAGCTCGTTGACGAAGCTCGACTTCCAGTAGTAGCGCCCGCCCTCCGGGAACCCTTCGTCGAGCATCTGGTTCACGGCGGAGTAGGGCATCGGCCCGACCAGAACTTCGAGTGGCGAGCCCCACTCGAGCAGAGGAGCCAGATCGCGGTCGGCCTGCTCGGGCGAGCCGACGTGGCAGAGGGCGAATACCGACAGCTTCATCCCGGACCCGTCGGGAGCGTGGACGAGCCCCGCGAACACCGTGAGCTCGTCGGGCACGTCGCCCTGCGTGAACTCGCGGTAGAAGCGCAAGAGGTCGCCGGCGGCCTCGAACGGATGAGCAATCAGACCCCCGCGCACGATCGGTCCCAGCTGGTGGAGCCGGTACTCGAACGAGGTGACGACGCCGAAGTTGCCGCCGCCGCCGCGGAGCGCCCAGAACAGGTCGGGATGCTCCTGTTCGCTCGCCGTGATCACGCGCGCCGTCGGCCGTCACCACCTGTGCCGAGAGGAGGTTGTCCGCCGCGAGGCCGAACGCTCCCATCGTCCAGCCGAGGCCGGCGCCGAGCGTGAGCCCGGCAATGCCGGTGCTCGAAACGGCGCCGCCGGTGCAACCCAATCCGTGGAGCTGCGTCTCGCGGTTGAACTCGGCCCAGGTCACGCCGCTCTGGGCTCGCACTGTCTCGGTTGCCGGGTCGACGTGGATCCCCTTCATGCCGGCGAGGTCGATCATCAGCGCGTCGTCGGCGACCGCGGTGCCGCCGACATTGTGGCCTGCGCCGCGGATCGAGATCTCGAGCCCGTGCTCGCGGCCGAAGTTCACCGCCGCGACCACATCTGCGACGCCGTTGCAGCGCGCGATCAGCGCCGGTCGCTTGTCGATCAGCCCGTTGTGCACCCGCCGTGTCTCGTCGTAGCCGGCGTCTCCGGGCCGGAGACAGCGTGCCGGCGAACCCCTCGAATGAGGCGAGCGCCTCGTCCTGGACAGCAACTGCCATGGATTCCCCCTTCGTTCCTGCCGCCGACCCCGGCGGCAGCCAGAGTCTACGACGGCGGGCGCTCTCGTTCCTAACGGCACGTGCATTCGACTGGCGGGATGGGAATAGACCGCCTATCATTTCCGTTTGAACGGTTTGGAACGGCGGCTCCGCGCCGGCACTCGTCTGTGCGGTTCTAGTCGCTTGCGACCCGGCAAGCATCGACGTTTCGGTCGCCGTCCCTGAACCCCCGAGACCAAGGAGACACCGCTGGAAACGACACACGACATTGCTGCGCTCGACGAGCTGGTGGCCGACGCGGAGGAGCGCGGGCGGATCGAGGCCGGCGAGCTCGAGGCGTTCGCGCTCGAGCACGGCCTCGACGAAGAGGCGCTCGAGCATGTCCGCCTGGTCCTCACCGAGCACGGCGTGGAAATCCCCCGCGAGGACGACGAGGAGGAGCTGGTGCTCGACCTGACGGTCGACCCCGCCGGCGTCTCGACCGACTCGCTCGGCCGCTTCCTCTCCGAGATCGGCCGTTACGACCTGCTCACCGCCGCCCAGGAAGTCGCGCTCGCGAAGCGCGTCGAGCGTGGCGACCTGACTGCCAAGGAGCGGATGATCAACTCGAACCTGCGCCTGGTCGTCTCGATCGCGAAGCGCTACCGCGGTCACGGCGTGCCTTTCCTGGATCTGATCCAGGACGGCGTGATCGGGCTGAACCGTGCAGTCGAGAAGTTTGACTACCGCAAGGGCTTCAAGTTCTCGACGTATGCCACCTGGTGGATCCGCCAGGCGTGCCAGCGTGCCGTCGCGAACCAGTCGGCCACCATCCGCGTGCCCGTGCACGTGCAGGAGCGCCAGCAGAAGCTGAATCGTGCCCGCCAGCGGTTCGAGGTCGAGCACGGCCGCACGCCGGATCTGGACGAGCTCGTCGCTGCGACCGGCTTGAAGCGCCATCACGCCGAGGAGGCGCTCGACGCCGTCGAGGCGTCGGTGTCGCTCAACCAGGAGATCGGCGGCGAGGGCGACGGCGAGCTGGGCGACCTGTTCGCCGACCGCACGAGCGTCGACCCCGAGGAGCAGGCTGCGGACACACTGCGTTACGAGGCCGTCCGCGACGCGCTCTCGTGCCTGCCCGATCGTGAGCGCCGCGTGCTCGAGCTCCGTTTCGGCTTCGACGGCGAGAGCCGGACGCTCGAGGACATCGGCCGCGAGCTCGCGCTCACCCGCGAGCGCGTGCGCCAGCTGGAGTCGGCCGCGCTGCGGCGGCTCGAGTCGGCGCTGGAGCGTGAGGCGACCGAGCTCGGCCGCATCGGCGACCTCGCCGAGTCCGCGTAACAGCGAACCGGGGACGGATACCGAAAGGTGTCCGTCCCCGCACGCGTTCGGGGTGTAGGGGCCGGGCTTGCCCGGCCCTTGCCGTCGCCCCTACGCCACCAGCCGCTTCTCGAGGTACGCGGCCAGCCGCGTCAGCGGGAACGAGATGACGAAGAAGATCACCATCACGGTCCCGTAGATCTGGAAGGCCTTTATCTCGCCGATACCGGCGGGCGCAGGAAAGGTCAGCCGCTCGACCTGGAGCTGGCCGGAGCGCAGCAGCTCGATCGTCCCGATCAGGGCCGCGAGCGTCGAGTTCTGGATCACGTTGACGAGCAGGCTCACGAGCGGCGGCAGAAGCCGCCGCAGCGCCTGCGGCAGGATCACGAAGACGTGCCGGCCCACCCAGCCGAAGCCGAGCGCCGACGCGGCCTCGTGCTGCTCGCGCGGGATCGAAACGATGGCGCCCCGTGCCGCCTCGGCGATCTGGGCGCTGCCCCACAGCGTCAGCCCGATCGCCGCCGCCTGCCACGCGTCGAACCGGATCTCGAACGTAGGCAGGACGAAGTAAATGAGGAAGATCGTCACGAGGATCGGCAGCCCGCGCCAGATCTCTATGTAGAGCCGGATCAGGACGCGAGCCGGCCAGAAGTCGATCGTCAGCAGCGTGCCGAGCAGCACGCCGACGACTGCGCTGCCGACGACCGAGACGGCTGCGATCTGGAGGGTCGTCGGCAGCCCCTCGGTGAGCATGAAGTCGAGCACCTGGCGGAACCACTCGGGCATCAGGCACCCTCTCCGATGGGGGCGGGCCGGCGGGCTCCACGCCGGTCCTCGGGTAGCCGCAGGCGAGCTTCGAGAGCGCGGATCAGCAGCGAGATCGCCCAGACGATTGCGAGGTAGACGAGGGCGAGCACGGTGTAGATCTCGAGCGCCTTGAAGCTCGAGCTCTCGAGCCGGTACGCCTCGTTGGTGAGCTCGGCGAAGCCGATCGCCGGGCCGAGCACGGCGCTGTTTTTCAGCACCGAGACGTATGTGTTGATCGACGACGGGAGGGCGATTCGCCCCCCGACGGGCAGCGTGACGTTGAGGAACGTCCCGAGCGGGCCGAAGCCGAGCGCCAGCGCTCCCTCGCGGTAGCGGAACGGCACGGCCTCGAAGCCGGCCCGGAAGTTCTCCGTGTTGAAGGCGCCGCCCCAGATCATCAGCGACAGCCAGGCGGCGGTGAACGGCTCGATGTCGTAGCCGAGCTGGGGGAGCCCGAAGAAGATGAAGAAGATCTGCGCGAGGAGCGGCGTGTTCCGGATCAGCTCGACGTAGACGATCGCGAACTGGCGAGCGACCGGGATGCGATGTGCCCGTGCCGCTCCGAGCACGACGCCGATCGCGAAGGCGCCCGCGATCGCGATCGCGGAGACCTTCAGCGTCTCCTGGAGCCCCGTCCAGAAGACCTCGCGGTTGTCGCGGATGAAGGCCCAGTCGAAGCTTGCGAGAAAAGAATCCACGTCAATCACGGGAGCGGCCGCTTGCGCGGCCGCTCCCGTTCGTCGTTGGCTCCTCGGCGCCTCTTACGGGCACTGCGCCAGCGGATCGTCGCCGCGCGCCGGGTAGCGGAGGATGTTGTTCGGCCGCGGCACGTTCTTGGCGAAGGGGGCCGAGAATCGCGGCGCCACGTTTGCCCGGAAGATCGCCCAGAACTGGTCCTTCGCGCGCATCCGGCGCAGCGCCCAGTTGACCCAGCGCACCATGCCGGCCTCACCTTTGCGTATCCCGATGCCCCAGGCACCCGCGAGGAACGCGTCGTTGCTCAACTTCAGGTCGCTGTCGGTTGCAGCCACTCCGAGGAGGAGGCCATCGTCGAACATGAACGTGTCGGCCCGGCCGTCCTTCACAGCCAGCACCGCCGCGCTCGGGCTGTCCACCTCGAGCAGCCTCGTGTCTTTGAAGCAGTTTCGCATCCAGGTGGCGTAGTTGGCGCCTCTGGTCGTCACCACCGTCTTCCCCGCGAGCCCGCTCAGGGAGAGCGACGAGGCGTTCGGGACGAGGAGCCGTCCCGTCGCGCTGTAGTAGGGGATCGAGAAATCGATCACCTCGAGCCGCGGGTACGTGAACGTCAGCGTCGAGATGATGATGTCGACGCGCTTCGTCTGGAGCGCGGGGATCCGGCTCGGTGTCGTGACGCAGACGAACGAGATCCGGTTCGCCTTGCCGAACGCGAGCTCGGCGAACTCGCGCCCGATGTCGACGTCGTACCCCGCGTTCTGGCCGCGGTAGTTGATGTACCCCATCGGCGGGTAGTCGCACTTGGCGCCGATGACCCACCGCTTCCGCGCCTTCACCTCGGCGGGGAGCGGCGGGGCGGGCGGCGCTTTGACCGCCTGCGCGGCGGGGCCGGCGCTGCCCGAAGGGGCAGCGATGCCCCAAGCGGCGAGCGCAGCCGCCGCGAGTGCGGCGACGAGCGTGACGGCGAAGAGCCGTTTCATGTCTTGCCTCCTCCTGCTTCGAGTTGGACTTCCGCTTCTGCCATGGTCAGCTCCTCGAGCGAGTGTGCGAGCTGGAGCGAGCGGCGCAGGAATCGTCGCGTCCGCTCTTCCTTCGGCCGGTCGAGGATGTCCGCGGGGACTCCTTCCTCCACGATTCGGCCTTCGTCCATGAAGACGACGCGATCGCCGACCTCGCGAGCGAACTGCATCTCGTGCGTGACGACGAGCATCGTCATCCCCTCCCGCGCAAGGTCGCGCATGACGAGGAGGACCTCGCCCACGAGCTCCGGGTCGAGAGCCGACGTGACCTCGTCGAAGAGCATCACGTGCGGCGACATCATCAGCGCCCGGGCGATCGCGACTCGCTGCTGCTGGCCGCCGGAGAGCTGGTGCGGATACTGGTCTGCTTTCTCGCGCAGCCCGACGATGTCGAGCAGCTCGTAGGCCCGCGCCTCCGCGTCTCGACGCGGGAGGTGCTTGATCCGCCGTGCCGCGAGCGTGAGGTTGTCCATCACCTTCAGGTGCGGGAACAGGTTGAACTGCTGGAAGACGATCCCGATCTGTGTGCGTACGCCCGGTACGTCGACGCCTTTGCGCGTGATCTCCTCGCCCTCGAAGAAGATCCGGCCCTCCTGGATCGGCTCGAGCAGGTTCACGCACCGCAGCAGCGTGCTCTTGCCGCTCCCGCTCGGTCCGATCACGACGAGCACCTCGCCGCTTTTGACGCTCAGGTCGATCCCGTCGAGGACGAGGTTGTCGCCGAAGCTCTTGCGGACGCCTTCGAGGCGCACGACTGGGGTCGCCGACCGCTCGGGGACGGCGACGGCAGCGGCATTCACGTCGGCATGTCTCCGCAGTGGCCCACAGCCTCCCGATTACAGGAGACGGTGACACCAAAGTCAAGTTGAGCCGGGGTCAGATGCCGCAGGCGTCTGACCCCGAAGGCGCGTTAGGGGACAGACCCCTTCGGGATCTGTCCCCTAGTTCAAACTCGGATCCGGCGGCATCAACGACAGGACGGCGTAGGGCCCGCCCTTGCGGCGCAGCACCTCGCTCCACAACGCCTCGGGATCGTCGGCGAAGACGTCGTCGGGAACCGCGGGCTCGACGATCCAGGATGACTCGGCCAGCTCGGCCTCGAGCTGGCCCGGCCCCCAACCCGCGTACCCGGCGAAGACGCGGACCCGCGAGAGCGGTCCGACATCCTCGCCCGTCTCGATCTCGCCCGGGAGGAACCCGACTGCGCCGAGCACGAGCGACGCCGCACGTTCGGGCTCCTCGAACTCGCCGAGCACGACGATCGCCTCCGTCTGGACGGGGCCGCCGATGTACACGAGCTCGTCCCCGCCGACGAGCTCTGCGAGCGGCTCGACCGCCTCGGCCACCGTCACGCCCGACGGGCGGTTGAGCACGACTCCCATCGCGCCCTCCTCGCCGTGATCGCCGACAAGCACCACGGTGCGGTGGAAGTTCGGCTCGACGAGGGACGGAGCGGCAACGAGGAGGTGGCCGGTCAGCGAGGCGGGAATCGCGGCGTCCATGCCTCGAAGGATGGCGGATTCGCGGCCGCGGGCATCGTAGGATCTCCGCATGCCGGTCACGAACCGTGAGATCCGCTTGGTTGCCCGCCCGCGCGGTCGGCCGCAGGCGAGCGACTTCGAGCTGGCCGTGACCGAGCTGCCCGACCCGGGCGAGGGTGAGCTGCTGATCCGCAACGCGTACGTCTCCGTCGACCCGTACATGCGCGGACGGATGAACGAGACGCGCTCGTACGTGCCGTCCTTCGTCCTCGGCGAGGCGATGACCGGCGGCGCGGTCGGGCGGGTCGAAGCATCGCAGCATCCTCAGTGGCCGGTCGGGAGCTGGGTCAGTCACCTGCTCGGCTGGCGCGAGTGGGCCTTGTCGGATGGATCGGGCCTGCTCCCGGTCGATCCGGAGTCGGCGCCCGTCTCCACGGCGCTCGGCGTGCTCGGCATGACGGGCTTCACCGCGTACCACGGTTTGCTGGAGATCGGCCGGCCGCAGGAGGGGGAGACGGTCTTCGTCTCCGGCGCGGCCGGCGCGGTCGGCAGCGCTGTCGGCCAGATCGCCAAGCTGCGCGGCTGCCGGGTGATCGGCAGCGCCGGCTCGGAGGAGAAAGTGTCCTGGTTGCGTGAGCTCGGTTTCGACGAGGCGTTCGACTACCGGGTGACCGACACACGCGAGGCGCTCGCCGACGGCGTCGACGTGTATTTCGACAACGTCGGCGGGGCGACCCTCGAGGCAGCGCTCGGCGCCATGCGGCGGCGCGGCCGGATCGTCGCGTGTGGGGCGATCTCCCGTTACAACGACGAGCGGGCGGAGCCGGGACCGCGCAACCTGTACCTCGTCGTGACGAAGCGCCTGCTGATGCAGGGCTACATCATCAGCGACCACTACGACCGCTATCCCGAGTTCGTCGCGGAGATGGGCGGATGGGTGCGCGACGGCACGGTGCGCTACCGCGAGACGGTGGTCGAGGGGATCGAGTCGGCGCCGCGCGCGTTCATCGGCCTCCTCGAGGGCGAGAACGTGGGAAAGATGCTCGTGCGCGTCGGCCCCGAGCCATGAACCTTCTCTGCCGTCTCCTCGGCCACAGGCTGCCGCGGCGCAAGCGCCCGTTCTTCCTCACCGAGCGCTTCCAGCGCTGCGAGCGCTGCGGCAAGCGCATCCGGCTCAAGGATCGCTGACAACCTCGCCTTGACACTGTGTTGCAAGGCGGTTCGGCTGCTACGAGTCCGGGAACCGCTCGGGGTGGAACGCGTACGCCCACATCGACGTGGGCTCGATTCGCATGAAGACGACGCCCTCGCCCCAGGAGAAAGGGCTCGAGCCGTAGATCTTGTCCAGATCGGCTCGATCTCGTCCACGCCCGGGTCGCCGCGCCCGAGGATGGTTGCGTGCCCGTGGACGACGACGGCGATCTCGTCGCCGACGACGTGCACGGCGCTGCAAGCTGGGTTGGCGCGCAGGTGGCGCAGTCGAGCCGCGTTTCCGCCCGTGGAGACGGTGAAGCGGCCGCGGATGAACACGCCGTCGAGCGGCGCCACCCGCGGCTCACCGCGCTCGTTGACCGTCGCGAACGCGACATGCTTGGTTCCCTGCAGATAGGTGACGACCTGACGGGCGCTGAGGCGCCGCTCCGGCTTGACGATCGAGGCGAGGTGCGGGTTCGCGCGGGCGAACGTGCGGTCGATCAGCGCCTGCAGCCACGGCCATGTCGTCGTCGGTCTCGTGCACAAGGTGCTTCTACCAGAGCGACGCGGGGCATTTACGATCCGGATCGTCTAACGAGGAGGTGTCGTCCGAATGGCAGTCGCACGAGTGACCGAGATCAGCTCGACCTCGACGCAGAGCTTCGAGGACGCGATCAAGCAGGGCCTGGAGCGCGCGAACTCGACGCTGCGGAATGTGCGGAGCGCGTGGATCAAGGAGCAGCAGGTGCGAATCGACGGAGGCTCGATCTCCGAGTACCAGGTGAACATGCTCGTCACGTTCGTCCTGGACGAGTAGGGCAGAGCCCGGCCCTACAAGGCTCGTAGGGGCGACCCTCCGGGTCGCCCTCGTCCAGCGCTACGCGTCCAGCGCCACGCGCAACGAGCGCACGTAGTCGCGCAGGGCGGCCGGGCCTTCCTCGGCCGCCTGCACGGCGCGGGAGCCGACGACGACTCCGTCGGTGAGCTCGGCGGCCGCGCGCGCGTGCTCGGGAGTCGTGATCCCAAAGCCGGCGTACAACGGCGTGTCGCCCAGCGCGCGGGCGCGACGAGCGAGGCCTGCAAGTGCAGCCGGACAGCTCGTCGCGGGCACCGGTCGTCCCCGTCAACGTGACGAGGTAGAGCCAGCCGTCGGTCTCCCGCGCGGCGAGTGCGAGCCGCTCGTCGGTGGACGTCGGCGCGACCAGCTGGATACGCCGCAGCCCGGGGCGCTCTCCGGCCGGGAGGTCGGCCACGATCAGGCTCGAGGCTCCGGCGGCCGAGGCGTCCAGCGCGAAACGCTCCCAGCCGTACGCCTCGAGCAGCGACGAGTACGTCATCGGGACGAGCGGGACGTCGACCCGCTCGCGCACCCGGGCGAGGCAATCGAGGCAGGCGGCCGTGCGCATCCCGCGCGCGAGCGCC
>CAVTTF010000002.1:0-206532 GCA_963737565.1 uncultured Actinomycetes bacterium | reverse complement strand
GCTGACCTTCGGCCGCATCCCGAGCGCGTTCCCCGAGCCGTCTGGCAAGGTCGAAGTCACCTCGATGGACGGCGACGAGCGCGACGGCCACCGTTCGAAATGGTGGTTCCTTCTCGTCGATCGAGTACTGGAGGGCGACCTCCCTCCCGCGGTCGCGGTACTCTGGCCGCCACAGACCAACGCCCCGTGTGAAGCTCGACCAAGGTCAGGTACCACAGATGGTCCCGAGCCCAGCCACTCGTCACGCTCGCTCCATTCGCGGTGGAGGCGCTCGAGCAACGCGCGCGCCCGGTCGAAGAGGCACGAGAGGACGAGGATCCGAGCAAGGTTCATGCTCGTCTCCAGCAGCTGCCGCGGATCGGCGACCGCCTCGGCCAGCTCATACGCCTGCTCGGCGAATCGAAGAGCATCCGGTTCGCCGGCCTGGAAGCGAAGGAAGGCAATCGCCGACATCGCTCCCGACCTCAGCGCGTCGTCGTCGACGTGCTCAGCAAGCGCGAGCGACGTACGCGCATGGCGCTCCGCAGCCCCCACGCCCTCGGTGAAAAGGACAAGCCAACCCAGCCGCTGGTGGATGCTCGCTTGCAGGGCCGGATCGGTCGCCGTCTCGCCAAGCGCCTCACGAAGCAGCGCGATCCCGAGAGCGACGTCCGCGGCCCCGAGCTCGACGTCGCTGCGGAGGACGAGCGCCTCGGCGCGCGATGCCCCTTCTTGGCGTCCTTTCTAGGAGATGAAAGGAGAGCACGCGGGCGCGGCGTATCTCGCCCGCCGCGAGGTTCGCGCGCGCGGCCGCCAGTGTGCGGCGACGACCATCATCTTGGGCGTCGGAGGGCGTGAGGCGGAGCGCATGCTCGCCGAGCTCAGCGGCGGCGATCGGCGCGCCGCGGGCGCTCGCCAGGCTCGCTCCTTTCCTCGAGCGCAGCGGCGATCTCCGTGTCCTGGCTCTCGGTAGAAAGTGCGAGGTGGCGCGCACGCGAGATCGGATCGTCGACGAGCTGCGCAACGAGTCCGTGCGCGCGCCGTCGCTCATCCGCGGACACGCCCTGGTAGACGACCGACGCGAGCAGCGGATGCGTGAAGCGAACCGTCCCGTCCGCGCGCTCGATCACGTCCGCGGCAAGAGCGGGTTCGAGCGCGTCCTCGGTGACGCCCACGCCCACGAGAAGCGCCGCGGATGGACGGCCTATGACCGATGCGAGCAGCAGCGCGCGGCGCGTGGCCGGCGGAAGTCCATGGAGGCGTGCTCGCACAAGCCCTTCCAGGGTGGCAGGGACATGCAGCGGCTCCATCGGATCGACCTCCGCACTCAGACCTTGAGTGAATTCGAGCGCATAGAACGGGTTTCCGCCCGAGACCTCGTGTATGCGTAAGAGGGTCGGCCGCGAGAAGTTGTGGCCGAGCCCGCGTCTTAGGAGTGGTGGATCGCGCCCAGGCTGAGAGGGCTGATGGACAGCCGCTCGGTGCGGTTGCCCTCGATCGCCCGCTCGAGCTCCGACTTCTCCATTCCTGGCCCGAGCCGACGCGCGAGCAGCAAGAGGATCGGTCTCTCGCGGATCCGTCGGAGTGCGAACGCCAGCGCGCTTGCTGAGGACGGATGCACCCACTGGCTGTCGTCGAGGGCGAGGAGACGGCCGCTGCTCGGCGACCTTCTGGAAGCACGTCCGACCGCGACGCCCGGCGCACGCGATCGACCGGCGTAGTCCGGCCCCGATCATCAGCAGCGCGCCTTCGAGCGCGCTTCGTCGAGGAGCCGACAGTGTCGGGAGCAGGTCCTCGATGACCCCTCCAGGAGGTCGGTCAGGACGACGTGCGCCAGCCCCCGCTCCACCTCTGCGGGCCGTGATGCGAGCACCCGGAAACCCCGCTCTTGGGCCCGAGCAACGCCCGCCGCCCAGAGCGTGGATTTTTCGATCCCGGCTTCTCCTTCCAGAACCACGGCTCTGAGCTCTCCATCGAAGCGGTCAAGGAAGGCATAGAGGTGGGCAAGTTCGTCATCTCTGGCCACGATGTCGCCCCTCGTCACTTCACGAACAATCGTGACAGAGCGAACGCGAAGCTCCCGTACTGACGAGGTCACCCTGCTCATCGTCCCCGTGGTCCTCGGCCAGGGCACGCGGCTATTCCCCGACACCGGCCCGGACATAGCGCTAGACCTGGTCGACTCGCGAGCCGACTCGAGGGCGTAACGATCCAGGTCTACCGGCCCAACGGGCGCCCGCAGTATGCAACTGCCAGCGCCATCACGACGACGAATGATCCCCGCGCCGGCATCGGGTGACATTCCCGAACACTCGCCCATCCGTCTTGAGTCGTCAGGACGCTGCGAAGTCGACGTCCTTCGACTCGACCGTGCCGGCCGTCCGCCCCGGGGCCTCATGGTTGCCCCAGTAGAGATTCGTGTGCGCGATGACGAGTTCCGGCGGCGGCGCGCCCCAGCGCGAGAGATCCTCGGTCGTGTGCGCATCGCTGACGAGCGTCGCGTTATAGCCGCGAACGAGTGCGCCGTGCAGCGTCGAGCGCACGCACTCGTCCGTCTGCGCGCCGACGACGACGAGGCGCCCGACAGCGAGGCCGGCGAGTACGGACTCGAGCGTCGTCTCCTCGAACGAGTCCGGATACCGCTTCTGGACGAGCTGCTCGCTCTCGTCCGGGCTCAACTCCGGGACGATCTCCCATTGCTCGCTTCCCTGCGTGAGGTTGTCGCTCGAGTGCTGCACCCAGACGACCGGAACCTCCGCCGCGCGAGCTTTCTCGACGACGGTGCCGACGTTCGCGACGATGGTGTCCCGCTCGTAGGCGTCGCCCACGACGCCGTTCTGCACGTCGATCACGAGAAGTGCGGTGTTCGGGCGGTCCTCGAGTGTCGTCATGGCCTCCCCCTGGTCCGCGCAGCTCGGACAGCCGGACGTTAGCGGTTGAATGCCGCTAACACGGGCGGCGCGTTCCGGAGCCCTCAGCCGATCCGCTCCGCCAGCTCGACGATGATCCCCTCCGGGCCGCGGACGTAGCAGAGCCGATAGATGTCTTCGTAGTTCTCCACCTCGCCAACGAGCTCACCGCCGCGGGCTCGCACGGTGGCGACGGCGGCGTCGATGTCGTCGACTGCGAATGCGACATGGCGGATGCCCAGGGTGTTCGCCGGCGCGTGCCCGTCGCCGCCCCGGACCGAGGGGGAGTGGAACTTCACCAGCTCGAGCCGACCGTGGCCGTCCGGGGTCTCCACCATCGCGTACTCCACCCGGACGCCCTCGAGCCCGACCACGCGGTCCACCCAACCGCCCTCGACCTGCCCTTCTCCCTGCAGCTTGAGTCCGAGTTCGACGAAGAACGCCGTCGCGGCCTCGAGGTCGTCGACCACGATGCCCACGTGCTCCATGCGTTGGATTGTCATGCGCTCGACGCTAGCCGCGGCTACTTGACGACGCGGTACTTGAGATGGTGACGCCGGGCGCCTCGACCGCGCGGACCTGCTCCAGCTCCAGGTCGCCGACGTCATCCAAGAGGCGCTCTCCACTACCCAGCAGGACGGGCACGACGTGCAGCTCCATCTCGTCGATCAGGCCGGCGGCGACTACTGCCGCGCGACGGCCGCTCCACCGCTGAGCTTCACGTTCTGGTCGCCGGCCGCCTCCTTCGCCTGGTCGAGGGCGGACTCGATCCCATCGGTGACGAAGTTGAAGGTCGTGTCCGAGAGCTCGAGCGGCTCGCGCTGGTGGTGGGTGAGCACGAAGACGGGATAGTGGAACGGCGGGTCGTCTCCCACCATCCCTGCCAGGAGCCGTCGCCCCAGTCACCACCGCCAACCGGGCCGAACATGTTGCGGCCCATCAGTCCGGCGCCGATGTTCGCGAGCTGCTCCTCGATGACGGGCGTGCTCTCGTTCACCTCGCCGCCGGGGTGGCCGTGGGCCTTGCGCCACGCCTCGAGCTCGACCACCCAGTCGTGGAGCCGCTCGCCGCCCTTTCCGAGCGGGTTCTCCTCGCTCTGGTCGGGGCCGGCGACGTAGCCGTCCAGGGACATCGAGATCTCGAATCGAAGCTTGCTCATGTCGCCTCCTCGTGGGGTTCAGAAGTACGACCGTGCCTGCCGGGAGAACTCATCGGTCCGTTTGAGACGGATCGCGGGGGTTTCTGCGCGCTGCGGATCCGCCCGAGCGGATCCGCAGCCTGCGCAAGGAGCGGTGCTATCCTGTGATCACCATTTTCACCGGTTCGGCGAAATGGGCGCGCGGCGCCCATTTTTCGTGAAGGGGACGAAATGTCTGACGTCTACACCAAGGAGAGGACGCTCGAACGGGAGATCGCACCTGCGATCGAGCGCAGCCTGCCCGGGGTCGAAGTGCTCGCGCTCGAGCTGGTCTCGCCGCAGCCGCTTCTGCGTCTACGTCGACCATCCGGGCGGGGTCGATCACGCCCTCTGCGAGCGCGTCACCCAGCTCCTCGACGGCTACCGCGCGGACTACGGGATCGACGTCTCGTCGCCGGGCCCCGAGCGGCCGCTGCGCAAGCCGGCCCACTTCGCCCAGGCCGTCGGGCCGCCGCGTCACGGTCCGGACGCGCGGCCAGCGGGCCGGCAAGGCGCGCCAGCGCGGCGAGGTCGTCGCAGCGGGCGAGGCCACCGTCACGATCCGGACGGCGAGCGAAGAGCTGACCATCCCGTACGACGAGATCGTGCGGGGCAACCTGATCGACGAGGGGTAGGACATGAGCATCGAGATCATCGAGAACATCCGCGCGCTCGAACGAGAGAAGGGCATCGAGCAGGACACGCTCGTGCATGCGCTCGAGGATGCGCTGCTCGCGGCGTACAAGAAGACGCCGGGCGCCTCTCGGCATGCGGCGGTCGAGCTGGACGACGAGGGCGAGTTCCGCGTCTTCGCGATCGAGATCCCGCCCGATCTGGAGGAGCGTCTGCTCGACGAGGCGCGCGAGTCTGCGATCACGGAGCTCGAGCGGATCGAGGAGGAGACCGGCGAGAAGCAGCACACGCTGGTCTCCGACGACGATCTCGACCTCGACCTGAGCCAGGTGCCGGAGCAGCAGATCGTCCGCACGGACGTCACGCCCAACGATTTCGGCCGCATCGCCGCGATGACCGCGAAGCAGGTGATCCAGCAGCGCATCCGCGAGGCGGAGCGGGCGATCCGGTACGCGGAGTACATCGACCGGCGTCGGCGACGTCGTCACCGGCATCGTGCAGCAGGCGGGCGACCGCAACAACGTGCTCGTCGATCTCGGCAACAACGTCGAGGCGCTGCTGCCGCGGTCAGAGCAGGTGGACGGCGAGCGCTACGAGCAGGGCGCACGGATCAAGGCGGTGATCACCGAGGTCCGCTCGGGCACGAAGGGGCCGCAGGTGATCCTCTCGCGCCGCGACCCGGAGCTGATCAAGACGCTGTTCGAGCTCGAGGTGCCCGAGATCGCGGACGGTCTCGTCGAGATCCGCGGCGTCGCCCGCGAGCCGGGCTACCGCGCCAAGATCGCGGTCGAGTCGCACGCCCAGGGCGTCGACCCGGTCGGGGCCTGCGTCGGGCCGCGCGGCTCGCGCGTCCGCATGGTCGTCTCCGAGCTTCGCGGTGAGAAGATCGACATCATCCCCTGGAACACCGAGCCGGCGCGCTTCGTCGCCAAGGCGCTCTCGCCCGCTCGCGTCCGCGAGGTCTACATCGACGACGAGACCCGCGAGGCGATCGTCGTCGTCCCCGACGACCAGCTCGCGCTCGCGATCGGCAAGGAAGGCCTGAACGCACGGCTGGCCGCGCGCCTGACCGGCTGGAAGATCGACATCCAGTCCGACACGGAGTTCGCCCAGGCCGAGGCTGATGCCGCCTACGGCGGCGGTACGGGCGACGAGGACTTCTCGGGCCGCTGCGCCGCCGTCCTCTCAAACGGCAAGCGCTGCCCCAACGCCGCGCTGCCCGGTTCCGCCTACTGCGGGGTCGCCGCGCACCAGGCGCTCGCGGAGAGCAAGGGCGGCGCCGTCGCGGCGCAGCCCGTCCCGGCTGCCGAGAGCGTCGAGCTGGAGCCCACAGCGGAGACGGACGACGCGTCCGAGACGGACGCCGAACCGGAGCAGGTTGCAGCCGGCGCCGACGTCGCCGAAGGCGAGCAGACATAGGGCATGAGGCGCAGCGGACGTGCGCGGGCTGCGGCCGCAAGGCGCCGCAGTCGGAGCTCGTCCGCTATGCGGCGGTCGACGGTCGACTGACACCGGGGCGAGCCCTGCCCGGACGCGGCGTCTACACCTGCGCGACGGCTTGCCTGCTTCGAGCGGGCAGCGGCCGGACGGGCCTTCAGCCGGGTCCTGCGCACAACCGTCGTTGCGGAGCCGGAGCTCGCGCGCCTCTACACTGAACGCTGATGGCAGACCCACCCAACAGGCCGAATCGCCCGATCCGCCCCCGCGGCGGCGGCCCCCCGGGGCGCAAGCGCCGCGTCGTGATCGAGGGCGGCTCCGCCCGCGGTCGCGAGGCGCGGCCTGCGCGCGAGCGCTCGACGCAGCCGCGCGCGCAACCGCAGGCCGCCTCCGACCGGTCCCGTCACCGTCGAGTCGGGTGTCACCGTCAAGGACCTCTCGCAGGCCCTCGGCGTACCGATGCCCAAGATCATCACCGATCCTGATGGGGCTCGGCCAGATGCGGACGGCGACGCAGTCGCTCTCCGACGACGAGGTCACGCTGATCGCGACCGAGGTCGGGCGTGAGGTGACGATCAAGCACGCCGCCGACGAGGAAGCAGAGCCGGAGGTCGTTCGAGGACGACGCCGAGGACCTCGTGCCGCGGCCGCCGGTCGTGACGATCATGGGCCACGTCGACCACGGGAAGACGACTCTCCTCGACGCCATCCGCGAGACCTCCGTCGTCGACACCGAGGCCGGGGGCATCACCCAGCACATCGGCGCCTATCAGGCCGACGTCGACGGCCGGAAGGTGACGTTCCTCGACACGCCGGGCCACGAGGCGTTCACCGCGATGCGCGCCCGCGGCGCGAAGGTGACCGACCTCGCCGTCCTCGTCGTCGCAGCCGACGACGGCGTCATGCCGCAGACGAAGGAGTCGATCTCGCACGCCCGGGCGGCGGACGTGCCGATCGTCGTCGCGGTCAACAAGATCGACCTGCCGGACGCCAACGGCGACCGCGTGAAGAGCGAGCTCGCCGCTGAGGGCCTGCAGCCTGAGGACTGGGGCGGCACGACGCAGTTCGCCGAGGTTTCCGCCAAGCAGCGCGAGAACCTCGACGAGCTGCTCGAGAAGATCCTGCTCGTCGCCGACGCCGAGCTCGAGCTGACGGCCAACCCGAAGGCCGACGCGTCCGGCCCGATCATCGAGTCTCGGCTCGACATCGGCCGCGGCCCGGTGGCGACGATGCTCGTCCAGCGCGGCACGCTGCGCGTCGGAGACGCGATCGTCGCCGGCGACGCCGCCGGCAAGGTGCGCGCCCTCTACGACTACCGCGGCGAGAAGGTGAAGGAGGCGCGGCCGGGCGAGCCGGTCGAGATCCTCGGCTTCGACAGGCCGCCGCCTGCCGGCGAGCTCTGCCGCGTCGTCGAGCACGAGCGGCAGGCCAAGCATCTCGCCAACCTTCGCTCCGAGCGCCTCCGCCGCGAGCAGCTCGCCCAGAGGCGCGCCGCGGTGTCTCGCTCGAGAACCTCTTCGCCCAGGTGCAGGAGGGCGCCCTCCAGGAGCTCAACCTCGTGCTCAAGGGCGACGTCCAGGGCTCCGTCGAGGCGCTCCTCGGCGAGCTCTCGAAGATCCATCACGCCGAGGTCGGCGTCAACGTGATCCACACCGGCGTCGGAGGCATCACCGAGAACGACGTCAACCTTGCCGCCGCCTCGAACGCACTGGTCCTCGGCTTCAACGTGCGGCCGAGTGCGGAGGCCAAGACCCTCGCCGAGCGCGAGGGCGTCGACATCCGCACCTATCGCGTCATCTACCAGCTCACCGACGACATCCAGCAGGCGCTCGTCGGGATGCTCTCGCCCGGTCAAGACCGAGGAGACGATCGGCGAGGCAGAGGTGCGCGCCCTGTTCAAGGTCTCGCGGCTCGGCACGATCGCGGGCTGCATGGTCACGCAGGGCGTGATCCGGCGCAGCGCCCAGGTGCGAATCGTCCGCGACGGGACCGTGATCCACGAGACGGCGATCGCTCAGCTGAAGCGGTTCAAGGACGACGTGCGCGAGGTCGCCGAGGGCTTCGAGTGCGGCATCCTGCTCGAGGGCTTCAACGACGTGAAGGAAGGCGACGTCCTCGAGGCGTTCGAGGTACGCGAGGTCGAGCGCACCGATCTCGACGAAGCGGCACCCGCCCCAGCGGCCGCCGAGTAGCACGACGGCCGGGCAGAGCCCGGCCCCTACGAGGCCTCGTAGGGGCGACCCTTTCGGTCGCCCTCCGTCGACTAAGCGCAGGCTCTCGCGAGACGCGCGACGCCTGCCGCTCGGGCGCGATAGCCGGCGGCCGTCGAGTGCACGCCGTCCGGGCCGAACCAGGCGGGGTGGGCGCGCGCGAGCGCTGCCCAGTCGAAGACCCGCAGGACGCCGACTGCGCCGGTCGAGCTCGCGAAGCACCGTGTTGAAACCCTCATAGGAGACGCCGCGGTAGCGGCGGCCGGACCAGGGTCGACCAGATCACGCACCGGTCCGGGCCCGCGACCTGGAGGACGTCCGAGCACCTGCTGCCTGAACCACGTCGCGGCGGCCGGGGACGTCGTTGGCGCCGAGGCTGACGGCGACCACCCGCGGCAGGCCGTCTCCGTACGTACGAAGGCTGCGCGGGCCCTCGTCGGCGTGGCGGCCGACCTGAGCGTCATCGCGCACCGCCCAGCCCGCCAGGAGCGGCGGGAGGAACAGCCCGGTGCCGACGGCGAGCGAGTCGCCGTAATTGAGCAGCGTCCGCGACGCGCGGCCTCGCTCGACGCGGCTGCGACCACACAGGCGAGCGCCGAGCACGAGCACGAGAAGGACTGCACGCATCGGGAGAAGGTAGCCCGTCGAGGCGACGAATCCTGCCTCCCTCGCGAAATCCGAACTGTCAGCAGCTCGCGGCCGCTTGAATATCGGGCATGGCCACCGGATACGTCGGCATCCTTTCGTTCGAGCTCTTCCTGCCCGAGAGCCGGTCGCTGAAGGACAAGCGCATGGTCGTGCGCTCGGTGAAGGCGCAGCTCGACGAACCGCGTGGGGTGCTCGATCGCCGAGGTCGACCACCACGATGTCTGGCAGCGCACACGTCTGACGCTGGCCTGCGTCGCCCGCGAGGCGGGTGAAGCCGTGCGACTCGTCGACGACGCCGAGCGCTGGCTGCACGGGCAGGCCGTACGAGCTCTTCGCGACCGAGCGGGACCTGGTGGGCCTCGATGAGTGACCGGATGCGTCGCGTCAACGAGGCGATGCGGCAGGTGCTCTCGGAGGCGCTCCCGACGCTGAAGGACCCCCGGATCGGATTCGTCACCGTCACGGGCGTCGAGACGACGACCGACCTGGAGCACGCGACGGTCTGGATCAGCGTCTTCGGCCCCGAGCGCAAGCGCAAGGCGACGCTCGATCGCGCTCGACGGGTGCGGCAGGAGTCCTCCAGGCGCGCTTCAACCGGGAGCTTCACCTGCGCCGCACTCCCGCAGCTCTCGTTTGCCTACGATCAGTCGGTCGAGCAGGGCGTCCGGATGACGCAGCTGATCGACGAGCTCGCCCCGAGCGCAGACGATGACGACGGAGCGTGACACGAGCGAGGTCGTAGCCGCGCTGCGCGGGCACGAGCGCTTCCTGGTCACGACGCACGAGAACCCCGACGGCGACGCGCTCGGGCTCGCTGCTCGCGATGCACCTCGTCCTGCGTTCGCTCGGCAAGGACAGCGTCATGTACCTCGGCGGCGCCGCGCCGCTGCCCGCGGAGTACGGCTTCCTCGAGCTCGACGGCCTCGATGCGCCAGCCGCCGGACGACCACCCGGAGCGCGTGCTCGTCGCCGTCGACTGCGCGCAGGAGAGCCGGATCACGGACCCGACGGTGCCGAGTCGGCGCGCCGCTGACCGTCAACATCGACCACCACCACGACAACACTCGCTTCGGCGACGTCAACCTCGTCGTCCCCGAGGCGTCCTCCACCGGCGAGGTGCTCGCAGACCTCGTTCCCGGAGCTCGACGTCCAGCTGACGCCCGAGCTGGCCGAGCCGCTCTACACCGCGCTCGTCACCGACACGGGCCGCTTCCAGTACGCGAACACGACGCCGAAGGCGCTGCGGCTGGCGGCCGACCTGGTCGAGGCCGGCGCCGACGCCCACAAGGTCTTCCAGGGCGTCTACGAGACCGTTCAGTTCGCGAAGCTGAAGCTGCTCGCACGCGCGCTCGAGCGGGCCCGCGTGTACGAGGGCGGCCGGGTCGTCGTCTCCTACCTGCTCCGCAACGACTTCCCGGACGGTCGGCGCCGCCGAGCCCTACTCCGAGGGAATCATCGACCACCTCCGCGCGGTCGAGGGCGCGGAGCTGGCGGCGCTGATCCGGGAGCCGCCGCGCGAGGACGGGCCCGCAGCGCAAGGTCTCGCTCCGCTCGTCCGTCGACGAGATCGACGTGTCGGCGATCGCCCGCAAGCGCGACGGCGGCGGCCATCGCCAGGCCGCGGGCTTCTCCAGCGACGAGTCGCTCGAGGACATCGTGCGCTTCCTCGTCACCGAGTTCGCGGCGATTGCGGGTGAGGCGGAGCACGGCGCCGCGTCGTCTGCCGCCAGCCAGTGGCGATCCCGAGAGCCCTCGAGCCGACCGGGATCATCCTCGTCGACAAGCCGGCGGGCCCGTCCTCGCACGCCGTGCTCGCGCGGGTGCGGAGTCGCACGGGAGCGCGCACGGGCCACGCCGGCACGCTCGACCCGTTCGCGACCGGCCTCCTCGTCCTTCTTTCCGGGCGGGCGACCAGGCTCGCACAGCGCTTCGTCGGGCTGGACAAGCGCTACGCTGACGGAGATCGACCTCACGCGCGCGGACCTCGACCGGCGACCCCGAGGGCGACGTCGTCGAGGAGCAGGCGCCGCCGTCGCGCGGCGACCTGGAAGACGCGCTCGCCGGGCCTTCGCGGCGAGGTCGAGCTGCCGATTCCCGCCGCGTCCGCGGTCAAGATCGGCGGTGAGCGGGCCTACCGTCTCCACCGCCGGGGCGTCGCCGTCGAGATGCCTGTGCGCCGCTCGCGGGTCGACGCGCTCGAGCTCGTCGCGTATGACGGCGCGGCTTGCGACGCTCGACCTGCGAGTGAGCTCGGGCACCTACGTTCGCTCGATCGCCGACGCGCTCGGCGGCCATTGCCGGACGCTCCGGCGTACGGAGGTCGGGCCCTTCCGCGTCGACGAGGCCGACCCGGAACGGATCATCTCCTGTCGACGACGCGCTCGCGCGTCTCGGAGTCGAGCCCGTGAAGCTGGTCGCATGTACGCGAGCGTCGCAGCTCGAGCGGCAGCCCCGCGCCGTCGCCGATCGGCACGTTCGACGGCGTCCACCGTGGGCACCAGGCAGTTCGTGGGCGCGGCGGTGGCGACCGGGCTGGGCCCACAGCGATCACCTTCGACCCGCATCCCCGCGATCGTGCTGGGCAACCAGGTGGAGCTGGTCACGACGCTCGAGCGCCGGCTCGAGCTTCTCGCCGCAGGCCGGGGCGGAAGACCACCCTCGTCGCCGCGTTCACGCCGGAGCTGATGCGGCTCGAGCCGGAGGAGTTCGCCGAGAGCTACCTGCGCAGCGATCGGCGCGGAGGTCGTCGCTCGCGGGCGAGGACTTCCGCTTCGGCTCGCGGCGTCGGGGCGACCTCGCGTTGCTCGAGCGGCTCGGCTTCGAAGTCGCTCGGCTGTCCCGCGATGTCCCGGCGTCTCGTCCACCGCAATTCGCGCCGCGCTCGCGGCGGGGGAGATCGCGGCCGCGGCGCGCGATGCTGGGGCGGCCGTTCGAGCTCGACGGCACGGTCGTCGCCGGCGACCAGCGGGGCGGCACGCTCGGCTATCCGACCGCCAACCTGGCCCTCGATCCCCAGCTGGCCTGCCCGCGCCACGGCATCTACGCGGGCGCGGCGCTCGGGCATCGCGCCGCGGTGTCGATCGGGACGAATCCGCACTACGGCGGCACCGAGCGACGGATCGAGCCGTACCTGCTCGACTTCGAGGGCGACCTCTACGGCCGGCGGCTCGTCGTCGAGCTGTGGCAACGGCTGCGCGACGAGGCGGTGTTCGAGTCCGAGGACGAGCTCGTCGCGCAGATCGGCCGCGACGTCGAAGCGACGCGGCGGCCACGAGCCGGGGTCTGACCTCAGGTCAGACCCCGAAAGCGGTTGGCTCGCGGTAGCGCCTTCGGGGTCAGACCGGAGGTCTGACCCCTACAGCACGATCCCCGCTCCACTCCGACGGAAATCGCCGGCCGCGCCCGTGCGGCCGACGCAGCTGACGCCGCCGAAGTAGTGATGCGGCGCGGGCCAGCGGCGGACGGCGCGACCCTCCTGCTCGAGGAGCCGCAGCGCGTCCTCGTCGACGCCCGGCTCGGCGTCCACGACGTCGGCGCGGGGTGGACGCGTGGCCGGTCGACGGCGGCCTGGCGGCTCCAGCCCCTCGTCGAGGATGCCCGCGAGCACGCTGCAGAGGGCGGTGCGGAGCCGGGTGGCGCCGGCAGCGCCGATCGCCAGCGCCAACCCGTCGCCGTCGAAGACGAGCGACGGCGCCATCCGGCTCTCCATCCGCTCGCCCGGCTCGAGCGGGCCGACGTCGATGTCCCGCTCGCCGAGAAGGTTGTTCAGGTGGAGGTCGTACCCGTCGAGCCAGGTCGCGGCGCCGACGCCGAGGCTGTGCGTGAGCACGACAGGCACGACCCGTCGGCGTCGACGGCGACGAGGTTCGTCGTGTCGCCGGCGCCGTCCGGCGCGCCGTCGAAGCGCCGCGACGAGCGCGAGCACGCGCTCGGTGTCCGAGCGTCCGGCCAGGCGCGGCAGCCGGCCGAGCAGCTCCGGCACGCCCGAGAGCCCGCCGCGCGTGGCCGACCGTCATGCCGTGCCAGCGCTCGACCACCGGATCGCGCCACAGCGCGTCGTAGCCGAGCAGGTCGTCGCGGGTGATCGCGATGCCCTCGAGGTCGAGCAGCGCCTCCGCGAGCGTCCCCTCGTACACCGTCCTGGCGCCCTCCTCGGCGACGATCTCGAGCGCCGCGACCAGACCGGGCTGGTCGGAGCAGGTCGCCGCCGACGAGCAGCTTCCCGCCCGGCGTGTAGATGTCCGCGCCGCGGCCCGGGCTCATGATCCCGGCGAGCATCTCGAGCGAGCGAGCGTGCGCCGGCGGCAGCTCGACGTCCTCGCGGGCGAGCCGGAGCGCGGGCTCGACGATGCGCGGCCACGGCATGCGCCCGAGCTCGCGCCAGAGCGCGTCGATCCCGGCGGGCAGGCCGGGGACGGCGCACGAGGACGGCCCGACGAAGTAGGGCACGACCTGCTCGCCGAAGACGACCGGGACCTCGACGAGCTCCCCGGCGCCGAAGGCACCGCGGCGAAGCAGTCGAGGTGGCGCGCGCGCGAGCCGTCGAAGACGGCGCGCGTGCCCGCCGGCGAGCAAGCCGCTCATCACCGTCTCGGCGACGCACGAGGCGAGCGCCATCGCGGCGGCCGCGTCGCCCGCCGTGCCGCCGTCGGCGAGGATCTCGGCGCCGACCGCGGCCGTCGCCGGATGTCCCGCCGCAACGCCTGCCTCAGCTGTGCGCCATCGCGAAGACTGCCGCACGCCACCGGACGACGTACAGCCAAGTAACACAGTGTTACAAGGCGGAAAGACCGGCTGCTACGATCCCTGCCGACCGCGCTCTCGGCCGGACGTGTTCTTCCTTCACGCCGGGCGGGGACTGCGGAGACGACGACAGAAGGAGACGCATGGCCCTCACCAAGGAAGCCAAGCAGGAGCTGATCGACAAGCACGGCCGCACGGGCGACCGACACCGGCTCGCCCGAGGTCCAGATCGCGATGCTGACGCGCCGCATCAACGACCTCACCGAGCACCTGCGCACGCACCCGAAGGATCACTACTCCCGCCGGGGCCTGCTCAAGCTCGTCGGCCGCCGCCGCCGCTTCCTCAACTACCTGCAGCGCAAGGACCTCGAGGGCTACCGCGCCCTCATCAAGGAGCTCGGCCTGCGCCGCTAGCTCCGCATAGGCGGAAGGTGGACGTTTGACCGACCGTCGACCCGCACGCAGCGGCGGCGATCCGTCAAACCTCCACCTTCCGGAACGGAAGAGTGAAGGGAACACACATATGAGCATCGCAACCGGGCGTCACGCCACGGTGTCCGTGGAGGTCGGTGGTCAAGAGCTCACCTTCGAGACGGGCAAGCTCGCCAAGCAGGCGGACGGCGCGGTCGTCGTCCGCAGCGGCGACACGATGATCCTCGCGACGGCGGTCGGCCGGCCGGACTCGCGTCCGGACGCGGACTTCTTCCCGCTGACCGTCGACGTCGAGGAGCGGATGTACGCCGCCGGGAAGATCCCCGGCGGCTTCTTCAAGCGGGAGGGTCGCGCGACCGAGCGCGCGACGCTGACCGCGCGCATGATCGACCGCCCGATCCGGCCGCTCTGGCCGAAGGGCTTCCGCAACGAGGTGCAGGTGATCTGCACCGTCCTCTCGGCCGACCTGGTCAACCCGCACGACATCCTCTGCATCAACGGCGCCTCGGCGGCGCTGCAGGTCTCGCCGCTGCCGTTCCTCGGCCCGGTCGGGGCCGTGCGGATCGGCCGCATCGACGAGCGAGCTCGTCGTCAACCCGACGCTCGAGCAGGTCGGAGCACGAGTCGTCGCTCGACCTCATCGTCGTCGGCACGCGCGACGGCGCTGACGATGATCGAGGCGGGCGCCGACCAGGTTCCCGAGGAGACCATGCTCCAGGCGTTCGAGCTCGCGCACGACGAGATCCGCAAGATCTGCGACGCGATCGACGAGCTGCGCGCGCAGGTCGGCAAGCCGAAGTGGGTCGACCCCGAGCTGACCGCGGAGCTCGAGCGCGACCACGGCCACGCGATCTGGCAGCGGATCCGAGCAGCAGGGCCTGCGCGAGGCGGCCGCAGTCGTCGACGAGCTCGTCTCGGAGCTCGCTCCCGAGATCACGATGGACTCGACCGAGGAGGACATCGTCCGCGAGCTGCAGGTGCGGAACGGCCTCAACCTGATCCTCGAGAAGCAGCGGCTCGCCGCGGTCGAGGGCCCGGTGCGGCAGCAGTTCGAGAGCGACCTGCGCGCGCTGACCGACGCCGAGCAGGACTCGAAGGAGCTCAAGTCGCGCAAGCGCTCGCTCCTCTTCGACCGGATCGTCGAGGAGTCGGAGCTGCCCTTCCCGGTCGGCGCGGCGCCGGCCGAGGGCGAAGCTCCGGTCAAGGACTCGGTCACGAAGTCGTATCTCAAGAAGGCGGCCGAGTCGATCTACAAGGACCTCGTCCGCAAGAAGATCGCGATCGAGAAGCGCCGTCCGGACGGCCGCGGCACGGAGGAGATCCGCGCGATCGAGTGCGAGGTCTCGGCGTCGCCGCGGACGCACGGCTCTGCGCTCTTCACCCGCGGCCAGACGCAGATCCTGACGCTCTGCACGCTGGGTACCGCGAAGGAAGGGCAGCGGATCGACGACCTCTCGCTCGAGTCGGAGCGCCGCTTCATGCACCACTACAACTTCCCGCCCTACTCGGTCGGGGAGACGGGCTTCATGCGAGGCCCGAAGCGGCGTGACATCGGCCACGGCGCGCTCGCGCAGCGGGCGCTCGAGCCGGTGATCCCGGCCGACGGAGGAGTTCCCGTACACGATCCGCCTCGTCTCGGAGACGCTCGAGTCGAACGGCTCGTCGTCGATGGGCTCGGTCTGCGGCTCGACGCTCGCGCTGATGGATGCGGGCGTGCCGATCGCGGAGCCGATCTCCGGCATCGCGATGGGCCTCGTCAAGGAGGGCGACGACTACGTCATCCTCACCGACATCCAGGGCGCGGAGGACCACCTCGGCGACATGGACTTCAAGGTCGCCGGCTCGCGGAACGGGATCACCGCCCTGCAGATGGACATCAAGATCACCGGCGTCACGCAGGAGATCATGCGGAGCGCGCTCGAGCAGGCGAAGCGGGCCAGGGAGTTCATCCTCGGCGCGATGCTCGAGGCGCTGCCGACGCCGCGCGCCGAGCTGGCCGGGCACGCGCCGCGGATCTCCACGGTCAAGATCAACCCGGAGTACATCGGGATGGTGATCGGCAAGGGCGGCGAGACGATCCGTGCGCTCGAGTCCGACTACGACGTCCAGATCGACATCGAAGAGGACGGCACGATCCTGGTCTACGCGACGGAAGGCACCAAGTCCGACGCCGCGATCTCCGCGATCACCGCGCTCACCAAGGAGCCCGAGGTCGGCGACACGTACACGGGCAAGGTCGTGAAGACGACCCAGTTCGGCGCCTTCGTCGAGCTGAAGAAGGGCACCGACGGGCTGCTCCACGTCTCCAACGTCGGCCCCGGCCGCGTGGGCCACATCGAGGACGTGATCACGCGCGGCGACGTGCTCGACGTGATCGTCCAGGAGGTGGACAAGGACCGCGGCCGGATCGGCCTCAAGCTGGTCGCCAAGCACGAGAACGGCGGCCTCGTCCAGCCCGAGGAGCTGATCGAGCGGGCGAAGGACGCCCCGCCCCGCCCGCCGGAAGAGCCCCGTGGCGATCGCCGCGGCGGGCGCGGCGGCGGCAGAGACCGCGGCCCGCGCCGCGACTGCAGGAACGAGCACGGGGGACAGATCCCGAAGGGGTCTGACCCCGAACTCGTCTTCGGGTCCTCGGCCGCGCTCGAGGCCACAGCAGGCATGACGTCGAGCGCATGCGCCTGCACGTCGGCGCCAGACGAGCCCGTGGTTGTAGGCGACGCGCGACCGCTTGGGCGCGGCTGTGCACGCCGAGCTTGGCGAGCACGTGCTGGATGTGGGTGCCGACCGTCTTGGGGCTGATCACGAGCGCGGCCGCGATCTCCTTCTGCGTTTGGCCCGTCCGCGAGCAGCTCGAGGATCTCCCGCTCGCGCGGGCTCAGGCTTGCCTCGACCGGCTGCCGCCCGTTTGCCGTTCCCGTTCGCGGTGCCGCTGAGCGGCGCAGCGAGCGCCGCATGCGCGCGACGAACTCCGCCGGGTCGATCGGCTTGACGATGTAGTCGTCGGCGCCGAGCATGAGCCCGGCGGCGCAGTCGAGTGGCGTGCCGCGCTCCGCCGAGGTCAGGATCACCGGCAGGTCGTTGCCGAACGTCTCGAGCAGCTGCGCGAGCAGGGCAGGCCGTTCAGATCGGGCAACTCGACCTCGATCACCGCGAGCGCCGGCTGCTCGCCGTCGAGGAAGGCGAGGGCCGCCTCCAGCGCTCGCGACCGCCCGGGTCGCATGGCCCATGCGCCCGAGCACGTCTTCTGCAAGCTCCCGAAACTCGCGATCGTGGTCGATCACGAGGATGACGCCGCAGTCACCCACCTCATGTCCCCCCAGGACCCGAGGTTGCCCTCGACCAACGTGTTGTACAGCACGAACTTTCGTCTTGCAAGGTCCGCCCTAGGGCGACGACCGTAGGCCGAGTTACGGCGATCGCCGTCTGGCGCCCTGCACGCGGCAGCCCTCGTAAGCCAGTTGACAGCGGTGGACTGCGGCGGCACCGCCTGGGGGCGGTGCCAGCGTTGTCGAAGAGGGCGTTCCCCGTCCTCGACCGCAAAACCGATTGGTGGGAGGGAAGGCATGACAGAACGAATTCTGGTGCAGCAGGCAGCCCGCGCCGACGGCGCACGTGGCTCCTGCCACTGGCGGTCGCCCTTGTGGTCGGGCTCTTCTACATCGCGGGCGCGGCAGCGTCGCCCTCGGCGATCTTCGAACTCGAGGGGAACACGGTCGACGCCAGCGGGAACAGCCTTGACGACTGGCAGAACCTCTACAACAGCGGCGGGTCGCCGGCGTCACACGTCCAGTCGTGTACGGCGGTGATCACTGACGAACTGCTTCGACACCTTCTCGCTCTCGGCCGACAAGATCGGCAAGGAGGGCGACACCAGCTACTTCACCGGCGGCGGCTCCAAGGACCGCAACGACATCCCGCAGTGGACCTGGGGGCCAACGACCAGTCGCCGGACAAGAACGACATCACGAACGCGTTCGCGGCCGCCTATCGCGACGACAACTCGCTCGTCCTCGCCTTCGGCGCCGACCGCCACGCCGTGAACGGCGACGCTCAGATGGCGTTCTGGTTCAACCAGGCGCCGATGTGCCTTTCCGGAGGACGCCGGGCGGCACAACTGCCCGGCCACGACGCCGAACCAGGCGTCGACCGTCGGGAAGTTCGTCGATCCCGGACACGGGCGCGCTCGCGAGCACCAGCGGGGCGACATCCTTGCGTCGTCAACTTCGACAACGGCGGCGAGATCGGCCAGCCAGCCGTCTACACCTGGAACGACACGACGAACCAGCCTGACAGTCCTAGATCACGCATCGGCCAGACTGCACGGGCCTCACGCACCCGGCCAACTTCTGCACGACGAGCAACACGGTGAACCTGCCCGGGGAGCCCCCGTGGCCCTACAACGCCAAGGGCGGCGGCCTGCCGACGACGACTACGAGACGTCGGCCTTCATGGAGGGCATCATCGACCTCGGCGCGATCGCCGGGGCCGGAACGTGCTTCCCGAGCTTCCTGGCCGAGACCCGCTCGTCATCCGGTCCATCTTCGGGCCTGTCGCTCGACGCACAGCTGAAGGACTTCGCGCTGAAGAGCTTCCAGCTCTGCGAATCGAGCCTCGACGACGCCGAAGGACGGAGCTGGAGCGGGAATCCCTCCGCTGGCCTCCGATCGGGACGGCCGGTCGATCTCGGTCAAGGACGAGGCGATGGTCACTGTCTCCGGGATCGCGACGTGGAGCGGTACGGTCAAGTTCTGGCTCTGCGGTCCGCCGAGCGTCGACGCGGGAACGTGCGACGGCACTGCAGGGAGGTCGGGACGGAGGTCACCGCGGCGCCGAACGCCCCGGTGCCGGTAACCAGGCGGCGAGCAAGGTGCTTTCGCCGGCGGCGACGATTACCTCGGCCGGCAGCTACTGCTGGCGGGCGTTCTTCGACTCGGCCATCGCCGGGGTAGACGACCAGACGCACTTCGCCGCGGGTGAGTGCTTCACGGTCGAGCCGGTGACACGCCGAGCTCACGACAGCTGTTCCGTAGCCGTTGTTCGCCGGGGACAGCGATCAGGACAAGGCGTTCCTCAGGGTACGGCGAACCAGCCGAGGCTCGCCGGTCATCAATCCGACGCCGTGCAGGGCTGCGGCCGGCGGGACGATCACGTTCAGGCTCTACGGGCCGAGCCGACATGACGCTTCGTGCTGATCCGGGACCGAGACGAACCTGGTCTTCACGTCGACTCCCGGTCACCGTCTCCGGCGACAGGGCGAGCCCGCCCTTCTACGAGTCGCCGACGTTCACCGTCAACACACCCGGCTTCTACCACTGGATTGCGACGTACTCCGGGAACTTGCCGAACACGAACGGAAGAGCACGAGCCTGTGGAGACGCCAGCGAGACGGTTCTCGTGCAGCAGATCCCGACGAACATCAAGACCCAGCAGAGCTGGTTCCCGAACGACACCGCGACGATCACGTCGTCCGTCGCTGGCGACACCCTGGGCGCAGGTGGAAGGGTCGACTTCACCCTCCACAACGGCGCCCTGCGCGGGGGCGCCTCTGTACTCCGAGCGGAAGACGCTCGTAGGCGGAGCCAACTCGGGAGCCCGTCTCCACGAGCAACTACACGGGTAGCAGCGGCGTGACGCCCGGTGGGGCCACGGTGACCCTTCTACGGGTCCACCGCCTACGCCGACGCGGCTGACTCGGTGAAGGGCCCGTACTCGTGGAAGGTCGTGTACACCCCGCTCGCGGCGGACACGTCGCACACCGGTAAGCAGAGCGCATGCACCGCGGGAAGCACGGAGAAGTTCAGCATCACCTACACGAACGATCCAGGCCCCGGTACCGCGCTCCCGTAAGGACGACCCAAACTACGGACACGAGGAGGCCCCGCCGACGGCGGGGCCTCCTATCATTTGCGAGTGAAACGCGACGCTACGGCTCGACGGTGAACGACGTCCGCGCGTCAGACGATCGTCTTGTTGCTGGTCAGTGACCGGACGATGACCTCGCAGTTCGCGCCGCCGCCCGTCACATTCCGTGGGGCCGAGGGTGAACGGCCAGTTGTAGTACCAGCCGCTGGCGAAGCCCGCGTGGGTGTTGCCGTAGACCTTGACGCCGTTCTGGTAGCAGTGCAGGTCGATCCACGGGCCGGAGCTCGAGACCGGCGCGTTTGTCGTCACCCAGACCTGCTGCCCAAAGTGGTATGGGCCTACGGGATCGACGGTGACGGAATAACTCCCGCCTCCCCCTCCGCCCGGCTTCCCTCCGCCTCCGCCACCCGGGCCTCTGCCCTGGCCGTTGCCTGCGAGCGCTGCGCACGAGGACAAGTGCGAGGACGAGTGCGGTGTATACGGCGATCTGGCGAAACTAGAACTGGCGGTCTGTTGCTCACGATGGTGTGACCCCCTCGTGGTTGTGCGGATTCGCGTGGAAGTGCCTGCTGTTACGAGCCTGATCGTCCGGTCGAGGTGATTTCGGCGCACCTGAACGAGGTGATCTCGACGGCATGCGCGCGGCAGGGTACAGCCCGCGGCGGACGTCACGGTCCATGACGATCGTGACAAGCCGCGCACCGCCCATGCTCGCCCGCACCACAGTCGGCTTCTTCCCATGCACGAGGTCGTCTAACCCAGCAGCCGGCGCGGAAAATGTCGCTCGGAGCGGAGCAATGGCACGGGCTCCCAGCGGCGGTCTAGAGGCACGCCAGGGACCCACGCGCGTCCCGCTCGTTGCCTGCATGCGCATGGCCCGCGCCGGGCGTACGAGATCCCCGCGATGCGCGACTACGAGCTGACGACGCTGGCCGGGGGCGAGCGCGTGATCTCGGAGCGCATCGACAGCGTTCGCTCGGTCGCGCTCGGCATCTGGATCGGCGCCGGCTCGCGCGACGAGCCGCCGGCGAAGGCCGGCGTCTCTCACTTCATCGAGCACCTGCTCTTTCGCGGCTCCTCCCGCTACACGGCGCAGGAGATCGCCGAGATCTTCGACACCATGGGCGGTGAGCTGAACGCCGCGACGTCGCGCGAGACGACGCTGCTCTACACCCGCATCCCCGACGACCACCTGGAGCAGGCGCTCGACCTGATGACGGACATGGTCTTCGCGCCGACGTTCGCCGACCTCGACGCCGAGCGGGAGGTCGTGCTCGAGGAGATCGCCATGCTCGACGACAGCCCGCAGGAGCTCGTCCACGACCTCGCCTCCGAAGCGCTGTTCGGGGCCCATCCGCTCGGCCGGCCCGTGATCGGACGCGCGGAGGTGATCCGCTCGATCGGCCGGCGGTCGCTCCTGACGCACCACAAGGCGGCGTATGGCTCGGAGAACGTCGTCCTTGCCGCCGCCGGGAACGTCGACCATGCCCGGCTGACCGAGTCCTTCGCCGCCCGTCGGGACGGCGCCCGCTCGCCGTTCGGCCTGACCCGGCGACCGGTCGGCCGGCTCGCCTCGCCCGGCCTCCGCTTCCTGAGCAAGGACACAGAGCAGTACCACCTTTGCCTGGTCGGGCCCGGCATCACGCACGGCGACGAACGCCGTTACGCGGCCGCGATCCTCGATGCGATCCTCGGCGGCTCCGCGTCCTCGCGGCTCTTCCAGGAGATCCGCGAGAAGCGCGGGATGGCGTATTCGGTGTACACGTTCGGCAGCCAGTACCGCGACACCGGCCACGTTGGGCTCTATGCGGGGACACGCGAGGAGAACCTCGGGGAATGCGTCGAGGTCGCGTCACGGGAGCTCCTGGACGTCGGCAGCGGCAACGTCAGGCCGGGCGAGCTCGAGCGGGCGAAGGAGAACATCAAGGGCAGGCTCCTGCTCTCCCTCGAGTCGACCTCCAGCCGGATGACTCGTCTCGGGAAGGGGCTCGTCACGGACACCGAGCTGATCTCGATCGACGAGACGGTCAGGCGACTCGAGGCCGTCACCGCCGACGATGTGGCCGCCCTCGCCGCCGAGCTCTACGCGCCGGAACGGCTTTCCGCAGCGGGCATCGGCCCCAGCGAAGAGCGGTTCCGCGAAGCCGTCGGGCGCGTCAACCCCGGACTGCTCGCCCGCGCGGCGTGAGGATCACCGCCGTGGACGTCGCGCTCTTCGGCGCCCAGGGCCGCGTCGGCGCGCTCGTCGGCTTTGCGCTCGAGGCTCGTGGCGACACGGTGCGCCGGTTCGGCTCCGGAGACGCGGCCGACGTCGCCGGCTGCGACGCGGCGGTGGACTTCACCCGTCCCGACGCTGTCGTCCCGAACGTCGTCAGATGCCTTGCCGAGCGCGTCCCGCTGGTGATCGGGACGACCGGCTTCGACACGGACGAGGTCGACACACTCGCTCGGGAAGCGGGCGTTCCCTGCTTCTACGCGGCCAATTTCGCGCTGGGAGCGGTGCTGATGCTCAGGTTCGCAGCCGAGGCCGCCCGCACGTTCCCGGCGGCCGAGATCGTCGAGCTCCACCACGAGACGAAGCTGGACGCCCCCTCGGGGACGGCCAAGGCGACGGCCGAGGTGATGGGAACCGACCCGCCGATCCACTCCGTGCGCCTGCCCGGTCTCGTGGCGCATCAGGAGGTCATTTTCGGCGGCCCGGGGCAGACGCTCACGATCCGGCACGACACGACTTCGCGTGAAGCGTTTGTGCCGGGCGTGCTGCTCGCGGTCGACCGCGTGCGCGACTTACCTCCGGGCCTCACGGTCGGCCTCGACGCCCTGCTGTGATCTCGTTCGTCGTCGGCGATCTCACGCAGCAGGAGGTGGATGCGATCGTCAACGCCGCCAACGAGAGCCTGCTCGGCGGCGGCGGCGTCGACGGAGCGATCCACCGGGCCGGCGGCCCGGCGATCCTGGCCGAATGCCGGACGCTCGGCGGCTGTGCGACGGGCGACGCGAAGGCGACGACGGCCGGCCTGCTGCCCGCCCGTTGGGTGATCCACACTGTCGGGCCGGTGTGGCAGGGCGGTGCGTCGGGCGAGGCGGAGCTGCTCGCCTCGGCTCACCGCCGGTCGCTCGAGGTCGCACAGGAGCTGGGTGCCCGGACCGTCGCGTTTCCCGCCGTATCGTGCGGCATCTACGGCTACCCGCCGGAGCTGGCGGCACCGATCGCCGTTCGAACCGCCATGGACAGCGCCGCCGCGTTCGACGAGGTGCGCTTCGTCTTCCTCGACGAGGGTCTACGCAGCGTCTTCGAGCAGGCGGCGGAGGACAACCGCCGGCTCTAGCGGCCGCTCCAGCACCCGCTCTGACTGCCTCTACCTGGAGATGCCCCGGACCGCTACCAGGAGCTCCTGGTGGCGGCGCTCCTCGTCCGGAATGATCTCCTCGACCAAGCCGCGTCGGCGGGCCGTCAGCAGCTGCACGGGCTTCACCACGAAGAAGAACACGGCCGCGGCGATCGCCACGAACGAGATCGCGTCCGTGATGAAGGCGCCGTAGCGGAACACGGCGTCGTTGATGGTGAAAGTGAGGGCGCTGAAGTCCGGCTTCCCGATGATCATCGCGATCACGGGCATGACGAGGTTGTCGACGAACGAGTTGACGACTGCGCCGAACGCGACGCCCAGCACGAAAGCGACGGCGAGCTCGACGATGTTGCCCCTGAGCAAGAAGTCCCTGAATTCCTGCAACATTGCGGCGTCCTCCTCCTCGACTGGCGTACACTCCCCTCGGTGCTGGGCGAGATCCTGACCGCCATTGTGACGCCCTTCAAGCCGGACGGTTCCGTCGATCTCGACGCGTTTCGCGCGCTCGCTCGCCACCTGGTCGACAACGGCTCGGACGGCCTCGTCGTCACCGGGTCGACGGGCGAGTCCCCGACCCTCTCCGACGCCGAGCGCTTCTCGCTCTACGAGGCGGCGGTGGACGAGATCGGCGATCGCGCGACGGTCATTGCCGGCACCGGGACGTACTCGACGGAGCACTCCGGTGCATCTCACCGAGCGTGCCCACGAGCTCGGGGTGCACGGCTTCCTGATCATCACGCCGTACTACAACAAGCCGCCCGCGCGTGGGATCGTGGAGCACTTCAAGGCTGTCGCGGCGATCACCGACAGGCCGGTGGTCGTCTACAACATTCCGGCGCGCGTTGTGCTCAACATCGAGCCGGAGACGATGTCGCTCCTGGCGGAGATCGGCAACGTCACAGCCGTCAAGCAGGCGAACGCAGACCTCGAGCAGGCGCGGCACATCCTCGACCTCGGACTCGAGCTGTATGCCGGCGACGACGATCTCGTGCTGCCGTTCCTCGAGCTCGGAGGGACGGGGGCGTCTGCGTCCACACTCACGTTGTCGGCCCGCAGGTGAAGCAGCTGGTGCGGCGCTTCCGTGCCGGCGACATCGAGGCGGCACGGGAGATCGACCGCAAGCTTGCTCCGTCGATCGAGCTCCTGCGGGTGGCGCCCAATCCGATCGCGATCAAGTGCGCGCTGAACCTGCTCGGCCACGACGTCGGCGGCCTGCGGCTGCCACTCGTCGAGGCCGACGAGGACGAAGCCGCTCAGATCCGCGGCTGCCTCCAGCGGCTGGGGTTGCTCCAGCCTGTCGCGGTGTAAGCACGCCATCGCCGTAGACTCCGGCGCGTGAGCGACGCGCTGCGCATCATCCCGCTGGGCGGCCTGGGCGAGGTCGGCAAGAACATGACCGTGTACGAGCACGCGGGGGAGACGATCGTGCTCGACGCGGGACTCGCCTTCCCGCGCGACGAGCATCTCGGCGTCGACCTCGTGCTGCCCGACTTCTCCTACCTTCGGGGCCGCCACGATTCGCGCGATCGTGCTCACGCACGGGCACGAGGATCACGTCGGCGCCCTGCCCTACGTGCTGCGCGAGCTCGAGGTGGGGGAGGTGTGGGCGACGAAGCTCACGCTTGCGCTCGTCAAGTCGAAGCTCGACGAGCACGGTGTCGCGCAGGCGGCGGAGCTGATCGAGGCTGATCCGACCGCGGGACCCGTCCAGCTCGGCCCCTTCCGGCTCGAGTTCGTCCGCATGGCGCACTCGATCCCCGACTCTGTCGCCGTGCTGGTCGAGACGGCTGCGGGCCGCGTCCTGCACACCGGAGACTGGAAGCTCGACCACACCCCTGTGGACGGGCTGAAGACCGACGTCGGGGCGCTGGCCGAGATCGGCAACCGCGGCGTCGACCTGCTGCTCGGCGACTCGACGAACGCGGAGCGGCCCGGCATGACGGGCTCCGAGCGACTGGTCGGGGAGGCGTTCGCCCAGATCATCCCCATGCGCCGCGGCCGCATCCTCGTCGCCAGCTTCGCCTCGAACATCCACCGCATGCAGCAGGCGGCGGATGTGGCGATCTCGACGGGTCGGAAGGTGGCCATCGTCGGCCGCTCGATGCGCAAGAACATGAATATCGCGCGCAGCCTTGGTTACATCGACCTCCCCGATGACGCGCTCGTGAAGCCCGCGGACGCAATGAGCCTCCCACCCGCGGAAACCCTGATCCTCTGCACCGGCTCGCAGGGCGAGCCGATGTCGGCGCTGACCCGGATCGCCTACAACGACCACTCGAACGTCGCCGTCGAGCGGGGCGACACGGTGATCATCTCCGCCAAGCCGGTCCCCGGGAACGAGCTGCGGGTGCACGACGCGATCAACCGTCTGGCCAAGGCCGGCGCGGAGGTGCTGCACCAGGAGATCGCGCCGGTGCATGTCTCGGGTCACGGCTATGCCGAGGAGCTGCGCACGCTGCTCTCGCTCGTACGCCCGCGCGCGGTGATGCCGATCCACGGCGAATACCGCATGCTCGCCGCGCACGCCAGCTGGCGCGGGACGCCGGCGTCCCGGCGAACGCGATCGTGCTCGCGGAGAACGGCTCAGTCGTCGAGGTCACGCCCGGCCAGACGCCGCGCATCGTCGACCGGGTCGACTCCGGCGTCACCTTCGTGGACGGGCTGGGCGTCGGAGACGTCCAGGACGTCGCGCTGCGCGACCGCCGCAGGCTCTCCGAGGACGGCGTGCTGATCATCGTGACGACCGTGTCCCTGGCCGACGGCGGAGAGATCTCGCCGCCGGAGCTGATCGCGAGGGGTCTCGTCGAGGACGACGAGATGGTTCGCGAGCTGCGCGACGAGGCCGGGCGCGTCGCCCGGGAGCTCGCCGAGGACGGGATCGTCGAGATCAAGCTCCTCCAGGAACACCTCCACGACGCGATTGGGCAATTGGTCTACGACCGGACGCGTCGCCGGCCGATGATTCTTCCCGTGGTGATCGAGGTCTAATGAGCGACCAGGGCTGGCCGGAGGTCATCGCGCGGCATGCGGCGACCGATCTGACCGCACGTAGGGTGACGGCGCAGCTGCGCGCCTGTGAGGCGGCGGCGCTCGCTTTCTGCCGCCTGCTCGAGCGCTGGAGCCGCGGCGACGCCGATGCCGGCCACGCCCGGTGCCCGGCAAGCCGCGCTCCGGCACGCAGCCGATCGGGTCGAGACGGCGATCGCAGGGCTCGAGGATCCACTCTCCCGCTACCTGCTCGAGCTCGAGCCCGAGCGGGCGGAGGGCCGCTCCTGGTACTCCGGCCCGGGCGCCGGGGAGCTCGTCGAGTGGCGGCCGGTACTCGACCGTGCAGGAGTTCGCGTTTGTCCCAACCGCGTGGCAGCCGTCTACCTCGAGCTGGCGGTACTCGTCCGGGCGCTGGAAGGTCTCACCGACGCCGCCCGCATGGACACGGGGCCCGACCGCGCCTCGCTCTGGGCCGGCCTCTTCGACCTCCGCGACACCCTGCTCGGCTCGACGGTCGACGATCTTCGCGCCATTGCGGCGTAAGGGACAGATCCCGGAGGGGTCTGTCCCTGAATGCGCTTTCGGGGTCAGACCCCCTGCGGGGATCTGACCCCAGGTATGCCTCCACGCATCGTCGTCGTCGGCTCGGTCAACCTCGACCTCGTCGCACGCTGCGAGCGGCTGCCGCGCCCGGGCGAGACGGTGACCGACGCGACGTTCGATCGCTTCGCCGGAGGCAAAGGGGCGAACCAGGCGGTCGCCTGCGCCCGCCTCGGAGCCGACGTCCATCTGGTCGCTGCCGTGGGGACGGATTCCTTCGCCGACGAGGCGCTTGCCGGGCTTCGCGAGGCCGGGGTCGAGCTCGACCTGCAGCGACCGGATGCTCCGACCGGCGTAGCGGTCATCGTGGTCGACGCGGCCGGCGAGAACGAGATCGTCGTCGCGCCCGGCGCGAACGCGCTCCTCGGCGGTTTCGAGCTGCCGCCTGCCGACGGCGTGCTCTGCCAGCTCGAGATCCCCGATGAAGCCGTCATTTCCGCCTGGGAGCAGTCCGCCGGGTTCTTCTGTCTCAATGCCGCCCCCGCACGCGCGATCGGCGTCGACGCTGACCTCACGGTCGTCAACCGCTACGAGCTGGAGGCCCTGTCGCGGCGTGACGGCCTCATCGCGCTCACGCTGGGCGCCGAGGGTGCCGTGCTCCTGGAGGACGGCGAAGAGGTCGCTCGAGCCACCCCGCCGCAGGTGGACGTGGTGGACGGCACGGCTGCCGGCGACGCATTCACCGCCTGCCTGCTCGTGTCGCTGCTCGAGGATCGCGGCCGCGAGGAGGCGCTCCGCCGCGCGTGCGCCGCAGGAGCGCTCGCCGCGTCGCGTTTCGGCGCGCAGCCGTCTCTCCCCACTGGGGATGAGATCGACGCGATCGCCGGACATGGGTGACCTCGACGTCAAGATCACGCAGGCGGGCCCGCAGCGGCTGTCGGCGTTGGCTGATCTTCTCGGGCGTGCATTCGTCGACGAGCCAATGATGCGCTGGCCGTTCGGCGAGCACGGCGACGTCGAAGAACGCTTCACGCGCTGTTTCGAGTACTTCCTCGAAGGTGTGATCCCACGGGGGACGGTGTGGGAAGCCGGCGACGCGATCGGGGCCGCAGCGTGGATCGCGCCGGGCGAGATGGACGTCTGGCGCGATGCGCAGGTGACCGAGTCGAGGATGCACGCCTTGACCGAGGACGGAGGTCGCCGCTACGACGTGTTCTGGGCGTGGGTCGACGCAAAGGCTCCCACCGAGCCGGTGTGGTTCCTCGACTCCGTTGGTGTCGAACGACATGCGCGGGGACGCGGAATTGGCGGAGCGCTGGTGCGGGTGGGGCTCGACCGCGCCCGGGCCGACGGGGTCGACGCGTTCCTGGAGACGGGAAACCCTCACAACGTGCCCATCTACGAGCACCTGGGCTTCACCGTGGCCGACGCCGCTCAGGCTCCCGACGGCGGGCCTCGGATCTGGTTCATGCGCTGCGACGCCGCGAGGCTCGGGCGATGACGATCCCGATCGTCCTGGACTGCGATCCCGGTCACGACGACGCGATCGCGCTGCTCCTGGCGCTCGCCAGCCCCGAGCTGGGGTTGCTCGGCGTGACGACGACGTTCGGCAACCAGACGCTGGAGAAGACGACAGCGAACGCGATCCGCGTGCTCGAGCTGGCGGGTCGGGCCGACGTGCCGGTCGCGGCCGGCGCCGACCGGCCGCTGCAGCGAGAGCTCGCGGTCGCCGCGCACGTCCACGGCGAGAGCGGGCTTGACGGGCCTTCCCTCCCGCCGCCCCGCAAGCAGCCCGTCGCGCAGCCTGCAGTCGACTTCCTGGTCGAGCGGATCGTCGCCAGCCCGCGCCCGGTGACGCTCGTGCCGACCGGGCCGCTGACGAACATCGCAGTACTGCTGGAGCGGATCGGCGGCGAGAACATCGAGCGGATCGTCCTCATGGGCGGCTCGATCGCCGAGGGGAACATGACACCGGCGGCCGAGTTCAACGTCTGGGCCGACCCCGAGGCGGCGCAGCGCGTGCTTCACGCCGGGATCGACGTGACGGTGATCGGACTGGACGTGACGCACCAGGCGCTGCTCACTCCCGCAATCGCCGAACGCCTGCGCGTGACGGGGCCGATCGGCGTCTTCGTCGCGGAGCTGGTCGAGTTCTTCAGCGTCTATCACCGCGACACCTACGGCTGGGACGGTGCGCCGATCCACGACGCCGTCGCCGTCGCCCACGTCCTCATGCCCGACCTGGTGGAGACACGGCTGCGCAATGTCGAAGTCGAGCTCGAGTCCGAGCTCTGCCGCGGAAGAACGGTCGTCGATCTGTGGCAGCGCACGGGGCGACCTGCGAACGCGCACGTCGGAGTCGGTCTCGACACCGAGCGCTTCTTCGACCTGCTCGTCGAGCGCATCGCACGCCTGGACGTGGCCGGAGAGGCGCAGTAAGCGCAGGAGACGGCGGCCCGCTGCAGAAAGGCGGGACGCCGTGGCAAAGCGTCGCAAGAAGCGGGTGCTCCGACCTCGCGCGCCGGCGCGCGTGCGCAAGAAGGCGCGCCGCACCCGCTCGCACCACCATCCCGAGCTGTGGGGCCTCGGCATGGTTGCCGTCGGCCTCTTCCTCGCCGTCGTTCTCTGGCTGGGCTGGGACGGAGGGCCCGTGGGCGAGCACGTCGCACGCTGGCTCGACGACGCCGTCGGCGCTGGCAGCGTATGCGCTCCCACTCGTCCTCTGCGTCGTCGGCGGGCTGCTGCTCGTCCGCAGCGCGCTCGTCGATGTCCGCCCGTTCCGTACCGGCCTGGCCGTGGGTGCGGTCGGGCTGGCGATCGCCCTCGGCAAGGAGCACGGCGGCATCGTCGGATCCGCGCTCGGCGGCGGCCTCGCCCGGGTCGTCGGCGAGACCGGGGCGCTGATCGTCGGGGTCACGCTGCTCGTTGCGGGCGCGCTGCTGGTCAGCGGCGCCTCGGCTGGTGCGTTGCTGCGGCGTTCCGGCCACGCGATGCGTCGCGCCGGCTCGGTCGCCCGCCGCTCGCTCGAACGGCCGCCGCAGCCCGACCTCTGCCTGCCGTGCCCGCTCCGGTCGCCGCACCGACCGCCGGTGGACGTGACCGCCGACTACCCGGACGTGATCGCGCCCGCCTCTGCAGAGCCGCCGCCCCTCGCTGCGCCCCGACGCTGAGGAGGAGACCGAAGAGGACGGAAACCTCGTGTTCGCCGCGCCGCCGCCCGGCGAGTACCGCCTGCCCGACCGCGCCCTGCTGCGGGCGTCGCCGCCGGCAGCCAAGGATGCCTCGGCGACGAGCGCGCGCACGGGAGACCTGCTCGTGCAGACGCTCGCCCACTTCGGCATCGACGCGGCGCTCGTCGGCCAGATCGCCGGCCCGCGCGTCGTGCGCTACGAGCTGCAGCTGGCACCCGGGACGAAGGTGTCGAAGGTCGCCGGCTCTGAAGGACGACCTCTCCTACGCGCTGGCGACGACCGAGATCCGCATCCTCGCGCCGATCCCGGGCAAGCAGGCGGTCGGCGTCGAGGTGCCGAACCTCGCGCCGCGGCTCGTCACGCTCGGCGACATCTTCGACGACCTGCCGTCGTCGGCGAGCCCGCTCTCCGTCTGGCTGGGCAAGGACATCGCCGGCAACGCCGTCTGGACCGACCTCGCCCGGATGCCGCACCTGCTGATCGCCGGCACCACCGGCTCGGGCAAGTCCGGCTGCCTCAACGCGCTGCTCACGTCGTCCTCCTGCGCTCGACACCCGACGAGGTGCGGATGATCCTCGTCGACCCGAAGCGGATCGAGCTCGGCTACTACGAGTCGATCCCGCACCTGCTGACGCCGGTCGTCTCCAGCCCGAAGGAGGCGTCGGCCGTGCTCCAGAACGTCGTCGCCGAGATGGAGCGCCGCTACGAGCGCCTCTCACTCGTGCGAGCTCGCAACCTGCCCGAGGCGAACCGTGCGCTCCGAGCACGCGGGGAGGACACGCTCCCCTACCTGCTGGTCGTGATCGACGAGCTCGCCGACCTGATGATGATCTCGCCGCAGGCAGTCGAGGACGCGGTGATCCGGCTGGCGCAGAAGTCGCGCGCGGTCGGGATCCACCTGGTGCTCGCCACGCAGCGGCCGTCGGTGGACGTGATCACCGGGATGATCAAGGCGAACGTGCCGAGCCGGATCGCGTTCGCGGTCTCGAGTCAGACCGACTCGCGGGTGATCCTCGACACCGCCGGCGCCGAGAGCCTGCTCGGCCAGGGCGACATGCTCTTCAAGCCCCTCGGCACGTCGCGCCTGCAGCGCGTGCAGGGCGCCTACGTCTCCGAGGAGGAGATCGCGCTCGTCGTCGAGCAGTGCCGCTCGCAGCGCGGCCAGGAGCTCGACGAGAGCCTGCTCGAGGCGCCCGAGGGCGCGCTGCCGACGACGACGGCGACGACGGCGACTTCGATCCCGACGAGGACCCGCTGCTCGACCGGGCGATCGAGATCGTCGTCCAGACGCAGACGGCGTCGGTGTCGCTGCTGCAGCGGCGGCTGCGCGTCGGCTACACCCGTGCGGGCCGGCTGATCGACATGCTCGAACGCCGCGGGATCATCTCCGGCTACGAGGGCTCGAAGCCGCGCCGCGTGCTCGTCGACGAGAGCCAGTTGGCACAGCGTCGTCGCCCACGACTGACAGTTTCTTTACGTCCGCAAGCTAGGCTACGGCCCCGGCCGGACCGGTTCCCGGTTGACTTGGGGCCAACTTCCGGTTCGAATACCCGTCATAGAGCCGGGTGTGGAGTCACCAGAGTCCCAAGGAGGGCATGTGGCAATTCGCAAATGGACGGTCGGGGCGGCGCTTGCGCTGGTCGCCGCTCTCGCCGTAGCCTCGGTCGGCTCGGCACAGTCGAGCAAGTCCGAGGCAACACCGTACAAGGTCGCCGTCGTCACCGACATCGGCGGCCTCAACGACAAGGGCTTCAACGATCTGGCGAACAAGGGTCTCCTGCGGGCCAAGGCCCAGCTCGGCGTCCAGGGCCGCGTCTTCATCTCGAAGTCGGCCGGGGACTACATCCCCAACCTGTCCACCGCGGCACGCCAGGGCAACGACCTCGTCTTCGCGATCGGCTTCCTGATGGGCGACCAGCTCGCAGCCGTCGCCAAGGCGTTCCCGAAGACGAAGTTCGCGATCATCGACTTCCCGTGGGTGGCGCTCAAGGGCAAGCCGAAGAACGCCCGCGGCGTCCTCTTCTCCGAGGCACGAGGCCGGGTACCTCACCGGCGTGGCAGCGGCATTCGAGAACAAGACCGGCACCGTCAGCTTCGTCGGCGGCCAGGCAGTCCCGGCGGTCGTCGCGTTCCTCGCCGGCTACAAGGCAGGCGCGAAGAAGCAGAAGCCGGCGATCAAGGTTCTCTCCGGCTACTCGCAGGAGTTCGTCGACCAGGACGAAGTGCAAGGAGCTCGCCCTGAACCAGATCGACCAGGGCTCCGACGCGGTCTTCGCGGCGGCCGGTCAGCTGCGGCCTCGGCGCCCTGACCGCGGCGAAGGAGCGGAAGGTCTGGGGCATCGGCGTCGACGCCGACCAGGCGTTCCTCGGGTCGCACATCCTCACGAGCGCCACGAAGAAGGTCGACGTGGGCGTGTTCAGCACGATCGCGCTCGCCAAGGCCGGCAAGTTCAAGGGCGGCACCGACTCGATCTTCAACGTGAAGAACGCCGGCGTCGGCTACGGCAAGGTCAGCGCCAAGGCGCCGCGGCGCGCCGCTCTGATCGCCCGCCTGAACGCGATCTCGAAGCAGATCGCCAACGGCACGATCAAGGTTCCGAGCAAGTAAGAACCCGGTCGGATACGGATCGACGGCGGGCGGGCCCACGGGCCCGCCCGCCTGCTTTCAGCGGCCGTGCTGTAGTCAAGCCCGCAATCCTTTAGGATCGGCCGGCGATGGCCGACGCGCCCGCTCGTCCTCGAGATGCGGCACGTGACGAAGCGCTTCCCGGGCATCGTCGCCAACGACGACGTCGAGCATCGACCTCCGGCGCGGGCGAGGTGCACGCGCTGCTGGGCGAGAACGGCGCCGGGAAGTCGACGCTGATGAACGTCCTCTACGGGCTCTACCACCCCGACGAGGGCGAGATCGTGATCAAGGGAGAGCCCGTACGGCTCGGCTCGCCGCGCGACGCGATCGACCACGGCATCGGGATGGTGCACCAGCACTTCATGCTGATCCCGGTGATGACGGTCGCCGAGAACATCGTGCTCGCACAGGAGCCGAAGCGGGGCGGGGTGCTGCTCGACTTCGACGCCGCCGACCGGCGCGCGCGAGATCTGTCGTCATCGTTCAACTTCGCCATCGACCCGGATGCCCGCGGTGCGAGGACATCACGCGTCGGCCAGCAGCAGCGCGTCGAGATCCTGAAGGCGCTCTACCGCAGCGCGCGACATCCTCGTCCTCGACGAGCCGACCGCCGTCCTGACGCCGCAGGAGGCGCAAGGAGCTGTTCGAGATCCTGCGCACGCTCGTGCGCGAGGGCATGTCGATCATCTTCATCTCCCACAAGCTGAACGAGGTGCTCGAGATCGCCGACCGGATCACCGTCCTGCGGCGCGGCAAGAAGATCGAGACGCTTCCCGCGGCGGGCGCGACGGAGGAGGGGCTGGCGCGCCTCATGGTCGGCCGCGAGGTGCTGCTTCGGGTCGAGAAGGGAGCCGCGGAGCCCACGCGACGCCGCTGCTCGAGGTCGAGGGCCTGCACGTCCTCGACGATCGCGGGATCGAGAAGGTACGCGGGGCCTCATTCGAGGTGCGGGCCGGGGAGATCGTCGGCCTGGCCGGCATCGACGGGAACGGGCAGACCGAGCTGATCGACGCGATGACCGGTCTGCGCCGGATCCAGGCGGGCCGCGTGCGTCGTGGGCGGCGAGGACGTCACCGGGACGAGCGTCTTCGCACACCCTCGAGGCCGGCCTCGGCCACATTCCCGAGGACCGCCAGCGCCGTGGGCTCGTGCTCGAGTTCTCGATCGCCGAGAACATCGCGCTGCACGACTTCCGCAAGCCGCCGGACTCGCGCTTCGGCTGGCTCTTCCCGCGGCGCCTGATCGAGCGTGCGCGGGCGCTGATCAAGCAGTTCGACGTCCGCGGCGGCGGGCCCACGACGCGCGCCGGCGGCCTCTCCGGCGGCAACCAGCAGAAGGTGATCCTCGCGCGCGAGATCGAGCGCGACCCGAAGGTCCTGATCGCCGCGCAGCCGACGCGGGGTCTCGACGTGGGCGCGATCGAGTTCGTCCACCGGCGCCTGATCGAGGAGCGCGACGAGGGCCGCGCGATCCTGCTCGTCTCGCTCGAGCTGGAAGAGATCCTGTCGCTCTCCGATCGCATCCTCGTCATCTACGAGGGCGAGATCGTCGGCGAGTTCCCGCCGACCGCGAGCGAGGAAGAGCTCGGCGTGGCGATGACCGGCGGCGGCCGCGACCGCGAGGCGGCCGCGTGAGCGAGCAGCAGCCGCCGCCCCGCCCGACCCGCTGGAGACGCTTCCCGAGGACAGCGGTGGTCTCGGCCCGGAGTCGCGGCCGCAGCTGTCCCTTGCCGAGCGCTACGGGCTCTCGCAGAAGGCGGCGGGGATCGCTCGCGCCGTTCCTGACCGCGCTCCTCGCGTTCCTGATCGGCGGCGTCGTCATCGTCATCACCACGGGCAAGTCGCCGCTGAGCGTCTACCAGGCGATCTTCGAGGGCTCGGGGCTCAACTGGTTCTTCCCCTGGATCTCGGAGCGACGACCGGATCGCTCGCGGCGCTCAACCTCCAGCAGACGCTGATCCTCACGACATCGCTGATCCTCACGGGGCTCGCGGTCGCGTTCGCCTTCCGCTGCGGCATGTTCAACATCGGCGGCCAGGGCCAGTACCTGGTGGGCGCGATCTTCGCCGTCTGGATCGGCTCCGACGTTCAGCGGCATGAACCCGTTCCTGCACGTGCTCCTCGCGGTGCTCGCGGCGATGCTCTGCGGGGCCGCGTGGGCCGGGATCGCGGGCTTCCTGAAGGCGACGGTCGGGGCGCACGAGGTGATCACGACGATCATGCTCAACTGGATCGCGCTCTGGGTCGGCCTGCTTCCTCTTCGGCCTCGGCGGGCCGCTCCAGAACGACACGCAGGCGCTCGACGCCGATCTCGAACGACGTCGCCGAGGGGGCGAAGCTGCCGGTCTTCTGGGGCGATCCGCTGCTCCAGGGCCTCCACATCGGCTTCTTCGTCGCGCTCGGCGCGCTCGTCGTCTACTGGGTAATCCTCAACCGGACGACGCTCGGCTACGGCGTCAAGGCGGTCGGCTTCAACCCCGAGGCGGCGCGCTACGGCGGCATCAGCGTCGCCCGCAACTACTTCCTCGCGATGGCGATCTCCGGCGCCTTCGCCGGTCTCGCCGGCGCGATCGACATCCTCGGCTGGCAGTTCCGGCTCTCGACGAGCGACATCCAGCCCACGCCCGGCGGTCGGCTTCGTCGGCATCGCGGTCGCGCTGCTCGGCCGCAACACGGCCGTCGGCGTCGCCTTCGCCGCCCTCCTGTTCGGCGCCCTCGTCAACGGGACGTCGACCCGGAACCTCGACCCCGAGATCTTCCAGCCGGAGCTCGCCTCGAACCTGACGCTGCTGATCCAGGGCCTCGTCGTGCTCTTCGTCGGCGCCGACATCATCGTCCTCAGCTCTGGTACCGGCTCGGCCGGCTGCGCCGGAAGCAGGCCGCCGCGTGACCGCGATCGCCGAGCGCATGCCGCCGGACCGATCGGCGATGCGGCACGTCGCCTGGGTCGGGATCGGCGCTCGGCGTGCTCGCCGCCTTCGTCGCGCTGCCGCCGATCGAGGCGCGAACGCCCGTGCCCCTCGGTCGTGCTCGGGCTCGTCGCCGTCACGCTCGGCGATCGGAGCGATCATCCGCGGCGAGCGCCGCATGGGCGGCTTCGCTGTCGCCGCCGGCGTCGATCGGCGTCGACGATCGGCTACCTCGCGACGCGCTCGAGTGTCGACAACCTCGAGGCCGTCGTCGTCTGGTCGGCGCTGCTCGGGGCGATGCTCCGCTACGCGACGCCGCTCGTCTTTGCGGCCATCGGCGGGCTCTTCTCGGAGCGCTCGGGCGTCGTGAACATCGCGCTCGAGGGGATGATGCTGATGGGCGCGTTCTTCGGCATCCTGGCCGCCGACAAGCTCGACTCCTGGTGGCTCGGGCTGCTCGCCGGAATCCTCGCCGGCGGCGCCGCGGCGCTCGTGCACGCGTTCTTCTCGATCCACCTGCGCGCGGACCAGATCGTCGGCGGGACGGCGATCAACTTCCTTGCGCTCGGCGTGACCGGCTACCTCTTCATCGACATCTACGGCACCGAAGGCACGCCCACCGACATCCCGGCGATCCCGGACGTGCCCATCTCCGCCCGCTGCTGCTCGAGGACATCCCTCTTCGGTCGCCTGTTCTCGACGCTCGGCGATCGTTGGCCAGCTCAACCTGATGATCTGGCTCGCGTTCGCGCTCGTGGTCGCTCACCTGGGTCGTCGTCTTCAAGACCCCGGCCGGCCTGCGTATCCGCGCAGTGGGCGAGCACCCGCGGGCCGCGGACACCGTCGGCATCAACGTCTACGCCGTCCGCTACGGGGCTGTCGTTCTCTCCGGGATGCTCGCTGCTGCCGGGGGTGCGTACCTGTCGATCGGCTTCGACCACTCGTTCAACGAGCAACATGACGGCGGGCCGGGGGTTCATCGCCCTGGCGGCGCTGATCTTCGGGAACTGGCGCCCGTTCGGCGCCGCGGCCGCGTGCCTGCTCTTCGGCTTCTCGAGCGCGCTCGCGCTGCGCCTGCCGGCGTACTCGGAATCCGCAGCCGTACTCTTCTCAGGCGCTCCCGTACGTGCTCACGCTGATCGCCGTCGCCGGCATCATCGGCCGCTCGATTCCGCCTGCCGCCGTCGGCCGCCCCTACAAGAAGCAGTGACGAACGGCGTCGACGCTCGTCCCGCGGGCAACGCCCGCGCGGGCTGGTCGGTCGTCGTGGGCCTGCTCTCCGTCGTGACGCTGCCGCTTGCTGTCGCCGCGACCCGCTGGTCGGAGCGGTACGACCTGCTCCATGCCGGGCTCGTGATCCCGCTCGGTGCCGGCCTGGGCGTCGGCGCACTGGTACTGGCGCGGGCTGCGCGGGCCCGTCACGAGCGCACCCTCGGGCGGGCAGGCGGGTTGCGTGCGGCGTCGTGGGGCAGGGCGCTCGGGATCGCCGGCGTCTCCGTCGCGGCCGCTGCTGCCATCGCAGTCGGCGTCTACGGGCTCCTGCGCTACCTCGAGACGACCTAGCGGCGACCCTCTGGGTCGCCCGGCCGGGCGGAGCCCGGCCCCTACGAGCACACGGGGTGTCGCTCGGGCCTCGTCTACACTGTCCGCTTCATGTTCGAGATCGGCTCCAGCCTCAGGGAGGCTCGAACGCGTCAGGGGCTCGAGATCGCCGAGTTCGAGGCGCGCACGAAAATCCGCTCCAAGTATCTGCGCGCCCTCGAAGACGATCAGTTCGACAGTCCTGCCCGGCCACACCTACGTCAAGGGGTTCCTGCGGGCCTACGCCGATTCGCTCGGGCTGGACGGCGAGCTCTATGTCGACGAGTACAACTCGCGCTACGTCGCAGGCGAGGAAGAGGCGCCGCTGCGCGCGCGACACGCTCCTTCCCCGGCCGCTCGGCGCCGGCGGCGCGAGCGGCGCGAGTCACATGTCGTCGCGATCGCGCTGGCCGCGATTGCGCTGGCCGCCGCCCTGGTGATCGCTGCGTGGAAGTTCGGTGGGCCCGAGCCGGAGCAGGTTCGCGGCCTCGACACGGCGGGCTCCGGGGCGATCTCCGCGGCGCCGGCGGCGAAGCGGGCGACGGTCGAGATCCGCGCCGCGCGTGGGGACTCGTTCATGGAGGTGCGTGTCGGCAACCGCGCCGGACGGCCGCTCTACCGCGGCACGCTCGAGCGCGGCCAGATCCAGCGCTTCCCTCGCCAGCGGGCGATCTACGTCTCGCTGGGTTCGCCGGGCAACGTCGTCGTCAAGCTGAACGGAAACCGGGTCGCGTTCCCGGACGGCGGCGAGGCCGTCGTCGCGCCGAGCGGGCTGCGCGAAGCGTCCTAGCGCCGGCCGGAGGGGCTTGACGTGAATTCAGAGCCGCCGCGGCCGCGGGCGGCGATCGTCGTCACGGGCAGCGAGCTCGTGCGGGGGGAGCGGACCGACCGGAACGGGCCCTTTCTCGCCGCCGAGGTGTTGCGGCTCGGGATCGAGCCGGAGCGGATCACGATCGTGGGTGACCGTCCCGACGACCTGCGGACGGCCTTCGCGGAGGGGCTCGCCGCTGACCTGATGCTCGTCTCGGGCGGCCTCGGCCCGACCCACGACGACCGTACGGTCGAGCTCGTCGCCGAGGCCGCCGGCGTTGCCCTCGTCGTCGACGCCGAGCTCGAACGGCAGATCGAGCAGGTCTCGCGCACGTTCGCGGACCGCCTGCGCCGGTCCTATTCCGACTTTGCACCGGGCGTGACGAAGCAGGCCACGATTCCGACCGGCGCAGTGCCGGTCGGGCTTGCGGGGACGGCCCCCGGGCTCGTCCTCGAGTCGGGCACGTGCGCGATCGTCGTCCTGCCCGGCCCGCCCGGCGAGCTCCAGCGGCTGTGGCCCCGAGCGCTCGAGACCGCACCTGTCCGGCGAGTGCTCGAACGTGCGAGCCCTCCGGCACGTCGTGTCCTGCGCCTGTTCGGCGTGGGGGAGTCGACGGTCGCGCGAGCCCTCGCCGAGGTGGGCGGCGACGGCGACGGAGTCGAAGCGACGATCTGCGCACGGGATTTCGAGATTCACATCGACCTGCTCGCCGACCCGGGTGCAGAGGATCGCGCCGCCGAGCTCGCCGGCCGGCTGCGCACCGAACTGGAGCGGTACGTGTTCGCCGAGGACGAGCGCTCTGTGGAGGAGATCGTGCTCGGCCTCTGCCGTGAGCGCCGTCTCACGTTGGCGACCGCGGAGTCGTGCACCGGCGGGCTCGTCGCCGCCAGACTCACCGCCGTCCCGGGCGCGAGCGACGTCTACCGAGGTGGCGTCGTGGCGTACGACGACGAGCGTGAAGGAGAGTGAGCTCGACGTCCCCGCCGAGCTGCTCGAGCACCACGGCGCCGTCTCGGCCGAGGTCGCGGCGGCCATGGCCCGAGGCGTGCGGAAACGACTTGGTGCCGACGTCTCCGTTGCTGTGACCGGCGTCGCGGGGCCCGGAGGCGGAACGCCCGAGAAACCGGTCGGCCTTGTCTTCCTCCACGCCGCCGCCCCCGAGGGCTCACTCGACGTCCGCTTCGAGCTCCCGGGCGAGCGCGCCTGGATCCGGACGCGGGCTGCGGTCGCGGCGCTTCACCTCGTACGTCGGCTCCTGACACAGAACCGGCACGAAGCAGGGTGAGCGCAGCCGATACGGTGGAGAGGGATGAGCGACTTCGCCTCTTCCTCGCACTGCGGCTGCCGGATCGTGTGCGGGAGGCGCTCGCTGCCTGGGCGGCGACCGAGCTGCGGGCGGCCGGGCGCCTGGTGCCGCTCGACCACCTCCACGTCACGCTGGCGTTCCTCGGGCCGCGGCCCGCAGGAGAGCTGCCCGCGATCGTCGAGGCGCTACGAACGGCTGCCGCCGACGCGGGCTCGATCGAGCTCGCGCCCGCCGGCTGGCGTGAGACGCGGAATGTCGGCATGGTCGTGCTCGCCGACGCGGGCCGCGCCGCGGGCACGCTGGCAACCGACCTTCATGGGCGCCTGGAGCAACTCGGCGTCTACCGCCGCGAAGCTCGACCGTGGCTGCCGCACGTCACCGTCGTCCGCTTTCGCGAGCGTCCCCGGCTGCGCCCGCCGCTGCCCGAGCTCGGGACGTTCGCTCCGTCCGACGCCGCTGCTTACCTATCACGCCTGCACCCGTCCGGCGCTCGGTACGAGGTGCTCGCATCGACGTTGCTAGGAGGATGAGGATGAACCGGGAAGAGGCTCTCGACGTCGCGCTCGGCCAGATCGAGCGCCAGTTCGGAAAGGGCTCGGTGATGCGCATGAGCGATCAGGCCCAGGTGTCGATCGCGGCGATCTCCACAGGCTCTCTCTCCCTGGATCTCGCCCTCGGTATCGGCGGCCTGCCTCGCGGGCGCGTCATCGAGATCTTCGGCCCGGAATCCTCGGGCAAGACCACGCTCGTCTACCACGTGATCGCCGAGGCGCAGCGGCGCGGCGGCATCTGCGCGTTCATCGATGCCGAGCACTCGATGGATCCGTCCTACGCGCGCCGGATCGGAGTCAACATCGACGACTTGCTCGTCTCCCAGCCGGACACCGGCGAGCAGGCGCTCGAGATCGCCGAGCTTCTCGTCCGGTCGGGCGCTCTCGACATCGTCGCCGTCGACTCGGTCGCCGCGCTGACTCCGAAGGCCGAGATCGAGGGGGAGATGGGCGACAGCCATGTCGGCCTGCAGGCGCGCCTGATGAGCCAGGCGCTGCGCAAGCTCGCGGGCACGCTCAACCGCACCGACACGATCTGCCTGTTCACGAACCAGCTGCGGGAAAAGATTGGGGTGATGTTCGGCTCGCCAGAAGTCACGCCCGGTGGGCGAGCGCTCAAGTTCTACTCGTCAGTGCGACTCGACATCCGCCGGATCGAGACCCTCAAGGACGGGGCGGAGGCGTTCGGCAACCGGGTGCGCGTCAAGGTGGTCAAGAACAAGGTCGCGCCGCCGTTCAAGCAGGCCGAGTTCGACATCATCTACGGGTCCGGGATCTCCTGGGAGGGGTCGGTGCTCGACGTCGCGCTCGAGCGGAAGATCGTCCAGAAGGCGGGCTCGTACTTCTCCTTCGGCGACGAGCGGCTCGGACAGGGGCGCCTGAACGCGACCGCCTTCCTGGCGGAGAACCCCGACATCGTCCAGGCGATCCTCCAGCGCATCCAGGCCGAGGCGCCGCCGGAGCAGGTCGTCTCCGCCCGGCTGCTGCCGCAGGCGGAGTGCGCGCCGCCGGACGCTGCTGAACCGCAGGCGGCCGACGCTGAGCTGGAGGCAGAGCCCGTGCCCGACGAGGTCGCGGCCGGGGCGTAGGAGAGGTAGTGCCCTGCGTCACCGCGCTCCGCGGCGTGGGGCGGGGCCGGGTCGCGGTCGAGCTGGACGGCGCCGCCTGGCGAACGGTCCCGCTCGAGGCAGCCGTCTGCGCCGGGCTGAGCGTTGGCATCGAGCTCGACCGACCGGCGCTCAGGACGCTCCGCCGTGAACTGCGCCGCCTCGAAGCGCTCTCGGTGGCCGTCGGTGCCTTGCGCTACCGCGACCATTCGAAGGCGTCGCTGGAGCAGCGGCTCGAACGTCGTGGAGTCGCCCCCAGCCAGCGCGAGCAGACGCTCGGCATGCTGACCCGCGCGGGCATCGTCGACGACCAACGCTTCGCCCACGACCGTGCCGCGGCGCTCGCGTCCCGGGGTGGGGGCGACCTCCTCATCGCCGACGACCTCGGGCGTCACGGCATGACCGCGGAAATGATCGAGGCTGCGCTCGGCCTGCTCGAGCCGGAGTCCGAGCGCGCCCAGCGCGTGGTCGAACGTCGCGGGGCGAGCCCGAAGACGTGGCGTTTCCTCGCTGCCAAGGGCTTCGCTGCAGAGACGATCGAATCGCTCGTTGCAGACGCAGGCGACGGCGCGATAGCATGAGCCTGCTTCCATCCGACGTTTCTCCTGCACTTAAGGCTGTTCCGAACCGGTGACCACTTCGACCACCCACGACCTTCGCGTATCAGGAGCGAGTGACCACGCCCAGGAGGGCGCGCACACGCTGAGCTGACCGGCCGACCGGTTCCGGGATCGCCGCCGTGCTCGGCGGGATGCCGGATGTGAGCATCCGCGGCTCGCGCCGCGGCCAATCGATCCCTCGTACGAGGAGCGGACATGCTCACGGTCATCGCGGTGCTGGTCGGAGTCGTCGTCGGGACGCTGGCGACCGCGGCGTGGCTGCGCTGGTCGAGCTCCTCGCGGCTTGCCGAAGCGGAGGCGAAGCGGCGAAGGCTCGTCGCTGACGGCGAGCGAGAGGCCGAGACGCTCCGGCGCGAAGGACAGATCGAGGCGCGTGAGCAGGCCGTGCGTCTGCGCGCCGAGATCGAGGACGAGGTCCAGGGCCGCCGGCTTCAGATCGCAAAGATCGAGGAGCGCGCGAGCCAGAAAGAGTTGGAGCTCGATGCGACCGTCGTCGAGCTCTCGCGGCGGGAGCAAGGCGTCGCCGACCGCGAGATCCACGCCCGGGAGCTGCAGGAGGAGCTGAAGGGCGCCAAGGAGAACGCGCTGAAGGAGCTCGAGCGCGTCTCGGGCCTGACCTCGGCCGACGCCCGCCACCTTCTGCTCGAGCGCTCGGAGGACCTGATCCGCCACGAGCTGGCCCGCAGGGCACGTCAGCTCGAGGAGGAAGCCCGCACCGACGCACGACGCCGGGCACGGGCGCTCGTCGCCGACGCGTTACAGCGCGTCGCCGCCAGTCACACGGCCGAGACGACAGTCACCGTCGTCGAGCTCGCCTCCGACGACATGAAGGGGCGCATCATCGGCCGCGAGGGTCGGAACATCCGCGCGCTCGAACACCTCACCGGCGTGGACTTCATCATCGACGACACGCCGCACGCGGTCGTGCTTTCGTCGTTCGACGGGATCCGCAGGGAAACAGCGCGGATCACGCTCGAGAAGCTGATCGAGGACGGACGCATCCATCCGGCGCGAATCGAGGAGATGTACTACCAGTCGAAGGCGGAGCTGGAGGAGCACGTCCAGCAAGCCGGCGAGCAGGCCGTCTTCGAGGCGAACTGCGGCGAGTTCCACGAGGAGCTCGTCAAGGTACTCGGGCGTCTTCGGTACCGGACGAGCTACGGCCAGAACGTCCTCAAGCACACGCTCGAGGTCGTCCACCTCGCCGGGATCATGGCGAGCGAGCTGGGCGCCAGCGTGAAGACGGTCAAGCGCGCGGCGCTGCTGCACGACCTCGGCAAAGCGATGACGCACGAGGTCGAGGGGTCGCACGCCCTCGTGTCGACGCAGCTCGCCCGTCGCTACGGCGAGACCGAGGGCGTCATCCACGCGATCGAGGCGCACCACTACGAGGTTCAGCCGCAGACGGTGGAGGCGGTGCTGCTGATCACCGCGGACGCCATCTCCGCCTCCCGGCCCGGTGCCCGAGGTGAGAGCCTGGAGCACTACATCAAGCGGCTCGAGTCGCTCGAGGAGATCGCAACCTCGAAGTCGGGCGTGGCGAAGGCCTACGCGCTCCAGGCCGGCCGCGAGATCCGCGTCATCGTCGAGCCGAAGGAGGTGGACGACGACGGCGCCGTTCTCCTCTCGCACGAGATCGCGCGTGAGATCGAGGACCAGCTCGAGTATCCGGGGCAGGTGAAGGTGATCGTGATCCGCGAGTCGCGCGCGATCGAGGTGGCCAAGTAGTGGATGTAGCGGGCGCGGCGCGGGCGTGGATCGAGGCGTGGTCCCGCGCCTGGCCCGCCGCGGATGCCGATGCGCTCGCAGGGTGCTACGCGGAGGACGCAGTCTTCTATTCGCATCCGTTTCGGCCGCGGCAGGGTTGGCGCGAGTACGCCGACTGGGCATTTGTCGATCAGGCCGACGCGGAGTGTCGCTTCGGCGAGCCGGTGGTCGACGGCGATCGCGCAGCGGTCGACTGGTGGGGCGTGATCACGTCGAAGGACGGCAGCGTCGAGACGGTCGCCGGCACGTCGCTGCTCCGGTTCGCCCCGGACGGTCGCGTCGTCGAGCAGCGTGACGCGTGGGCAAGCGAGCCCGGCCGGCGCGATCTGCCCGACTGGGCGCGCTGAGCGGCGCTCCACCGGCCGGAATCGGCGGGGGCGGATTCCGGTGGTGTGCAGAAAATCCCTGCTACTGTGCGTGCGCGGCGGCGTCAGGTCGTCCCGGGGAGGTGTTCTTTCGACTCGTGCCCTGACGGGCTCGGGTGCAGCCCGGGTTTCGCACCCACAACAGTGAGTCGAAGGAGACCGGATGCAAGAGCAGTCGTTGGTTGCGCCCATGGCTGGGGACTTGCCGGTCGAGGCTGCGCTTGCGGCGACGCGCGCCCGGCGGGTCCGCAATGCCGGGCCGCGCGGGCTCCATTGCTCATTCTGCCGCACGCCGATCGACGCCGAACGCCACCTCACGCTGCCGGAGTCACGCGCCGGCGGCGGCCGCAGCTCGACCGGGTGCTACTGCTCGTCGCGTTGCCGTAGCTGTGTCCAGGCGCTCGCGGCCGCTGCATCCCTCGCCACTGGCACCGAGCGATTTCGTCGAGCAGCGTCTGCTGCTCACCGACCGCCTGCTCGACCTCTGGCGACTCGGGAAGGGACCCGACCCGGTTCTCGTGCTCGAGGCCGCGGAGACCGCGACGCTCAGGCTGAAAGACGCCGCTCAATCCTGATTTCTCACGTGCGGCGTTCGCCCACGCGGGGTCCCGTCGCCGGGGAAGTGCAGGGCTACACTTGCCCGAGCGTGAAGCGGTACCACGTCACCTCGTTCGGCTGCCAGATGAACGCTCACGACTCCGAGCGCATCAAGGGGATGTTGGAGTCGCTCGGCATCGGCGAGGCGGCCAGCTCTGACGAGGCGGACGTCGTGGTCTTCAACACCTGCACGATCCGCGAGAAGCCGGATCAGCGGCTCGCCGCCCACCTTGGCCAGGCGGCGGCGCGCAAGCGCCAGAATCCCGATCTCATCGTTGCCGTCGGCGGGTGCTACGCCGAGGCCCAGCGCGAGCGGATCTTCGCCCAGTATCCCTTCGTCGACGTCGCCTTCGGGCCGGGCTCGATCCCGCACCTCGGCGATTGGCTCGGTGCCGGCGGAGAGGGTGTGGCGCGCGGGCGCTTCGGCAAGCACGACTCGTTCGCGGGCGAGCTGCCGATGCACCGGGAACGGCGCTTCAGCGCGTGGGTGCAGGTGTCGATGGGCTGCAACTCGAAGTGCGCCTACTGCATCGTCCCCTCAGTCCGGGGCCGCGAGCAGAGCCGGCGCCCTGGCGACATCCTCGCAGAGGTGACGCACCTTGCCGGCGACGGAGTGCGCGAGATCACCCTCCTCGGACAGAACGTCAATTCGTGGGGACGCGACCTTGCTCCCGAGCTGCACACCGAGTTCGGTGAGCTTCTGCGCGGGTGCGACGAGGTCGAAGGAATCGCGCGGATCCGCTTCACCAGCCCGCACCCGAAGGACTTCCGCGATCCCGTAATCGCGGCGATCGCCGAGTGCGATGCCGTCTGCGAGCACGTCCACCTACCGCTTCAGTCGGGATCCTCGCGGGTGCTCAAGCGGATGCGGCGAACCTACGACCGAGCGCGGTACCTCCGCCTCGTCGAGCGCCTCCGCGACGCGATCCCCGGCCTCGCTCTCGGTACCGACATCATCGTCGGCTTCCCGGGCGAGACGGAGGAGGACTTCCGGGAAACACTCGAGGTCGTCGAGGAAGTGCGCTACGACAGCGCGTTCACCTTCGTCTATTCGCCGCGGGCAGGCACCGAGGCTGCCGAGATGCCTGACCAGGTACCCGACGAGGTCAAGCGGGAACGGATCGAGCGGCTCGTCGAGGCCGTACAGCGAATCGCGTCCGAGCGAAATGCCGAGCGCGTTGGGGGAGTGGAGGAGGTTCTCGTCGAGGGTCCGAGCCGCACCGATCCGTCGCTGCTGCGTGGGCGGACGCGCCGCAACACGACGGTCAACTTCGCCGGCGGCGCGTGTCCGGGCGAGCTCGTCGACGTGGTCGATCGAGGGCTCGACGTCGACGACGCTGCGCGGCCGAGCGACGTCGCTCGTCGTAGCGTAAGCCGGTCCCATGCGTGACCGAACGCTGGCCTGGGACGGTTGCCTCAACGTCCGTGACCTCGGCGGGCATCCGACGGAGGACGGCGGCGAAACCCGGTTTGGCTCCGTCGTCCGGGCCGACAGCGTCCGCGAGCTCTCAGCGGAGGGCTGGCGCGCGCTCGTCGACTACGGGATCACCCGCATCGTCGACCTACGACAGCACAGCGAGCTGGAAGCCGACCCTCCAATGCAGGTCCCGGTCGAGCTCGTTCACGTGCCCCTGTTCCCCGAGCCGGGCTCGGCTCAATGGGCGGCGATCGGCGCAGTGGGGGAGGCAGCTGCCGACTCCGTTGCGGCCACGAGCGCCGTCTATCTCGAATGCCTGGAACGCTTCGGGCCGCAGGTCGCCGCCGCGCTGGCCGCGGTCGGGCACGCCGACGGCGGAGGCGTCGTCGTCCACTGCAGAGCAGGAAAGGACCGTACCGGGCTTGTCAGCGCACTGCTCCTTCGCCTCGCCGGCGTCTCACGCGCACGCCGTCGGTGCCGACTACGCCCTGACCGAAGAGAACCTGCGCGATTCCTGGTCCGGGTGGGTCGAGCAGGCCGCCGACGACGACGAGCGCGAGCGTAGGCAAAGACTCGCCGCCGCTCCCGCGGAAGCGATGACGGCGGTGTTGGCGGAGATCGAGGCTCGCTACGGCACCGTTCGTGCGTACCTACGCGCCGCCGGCGCCACCGAAGAGGAGCTCGACCTCGTGCTGGCGAGACTGCGCGCGTGAGCGCACCTGAGGTGATCGCCGTCTTCGGGCCGACGGCAGCGGGCAAGACGGCCGTCGCGGAAACGTTCGCCGATCGGCTCGCCACCGACGTCGTCTCCGCGGATGCGCTGCAGGTCTATCGCGGGCTTCCCATCCTGACGAACCAGTCCCCGCAGCCCACGCGCCTCGTCGCGATCTGGCCGCTCTCCCACGAGGCGTCGGTGGGTGAGTTCGAGCAGCTCGCTCACGAGGCGATCGACGAGCTCGTCGCGGCCCACGGGTCGGCCGTGGTCGCGGGAGGGACGGGGCTCTACCTGCGGGCAGCGCTCGCGGAGCTGCGCCTGCCCCCTCCGCCCGTGAACGGTGCCCGCGAGCGTTGGCAAGCCGCCTACGACGCGGACGCCGCAGCTGCTCATGCGGCGCTCGCACAGCTCGATCCGGTCACAGCGGCGTCCGTGCATCGCAATGACCGCCGGCGGGTCGTCAGGGCGCTCGAGCTGGCGGACGCGGGGCACTCCCTCGCACCCGATCGGGACCGGCTCTGGTCGGACGAATGGCGGCGACCGACGCTGGTCGCCGGCCTCGACGTGCCTAGCGATGTCCTGGAGCGGCGGATCGAGGAGCGGACTGACGAAATGTTCAGGCGCGGGGTCGTGGCCGAGGTCCACGCCGCCCTCGCTGCCGGGCCGGTTTCGGCCACGGCCGAGAACGCGATGGGTTTGCGTGAGATCGCGTTGCTCTCGGAGGAAGCGGCGCGGCAGGCGCTGACTGCCCGAACGCGGCGTTACGCCTCGTACCAGCGGAAATGGATGCGGCGGATCCCTGGGATCGTCATGATCGACGCAGACAGGCCCCCGGCCGAGGTGGCGGATGCGATTCTCGAAGTGGCACGCGCTCGGTAACAGCTACCTCGTCGTGGAGCGCGCTGACGCGCGCGGACCACTCACGGGAGAGGCCGCTCGGAAGCTCTGCGATCCAGGGCGTGGGGTGGGCGCCGACGGTGTGCTCGAAATCGTGAGCGTGGATGGCGTGCGCGCCGAGATCGTGATCTGGAACCGCGACGGAACGACTGCCGAGATGTCGGGAAACGGGACGCGGATCGCGGCCCGCTGGCTCGCCGCGCGTTGCGGCGCCGACCGGGTCACCGTTGTCGTGGCCGGGCGCGACGTCGAGGCAAGGATGCGCGACGACGGGCTGGTCGAGACCGACGTCGGCCCGTTCGAGGTCGGCGCGCAGGAGACACTCGACGTACACGGCAATCCGGTCGACCTGACGCCAGTCTCGGTCGGCAACCCGCATGCGGTGATCGCGTGCCAGGAGCCCGACAGAGAAGTTCTGCTGCGGCTCGGTCCCCTGGTCGAGACGCACCACCGGTTCCCCGCCCGAACCAATGTCCAACTCGTCCATGCCGACGGCCCGCACGACGTCCGAGCGCTCGTATGGGAGCGCGGGGCGGGGGAGACCAGCGCGTCCGGGTCGTCGGCCGTCGCTATAGCCGCGGCGCTCGTGGCGGCGGGTACGTGCGAGAGCCCGGTCACGGTCCACATGCCCGGCGGCAACCTCGAGGTACGCCTCGAGAACGGCGGAGCGACGCTCGTCGGGCCGGCCGAGGAGATCTGCCGCGGCGAACTGGTCGACGACTCATCTCCGGCTGACCTCGAAACGCCGATTCGAGCCAAGGTCTAATTCCGCCCCTTGCAGGACGTTTCATTCGCTCGTACCATCCAAGCATGGTCAGGCGCGCACTTGCGGCTGTAGCCGCCGGGCTGGTGGTCGTCGGTGCCGCCGTCGCGGCGGAAGGCCTGCGGACCGTCGAAGGGAACGGTGTTTCGCTGCGGGTCGCGCCCGAGTGGGTGCGCGTTCCGCGGGCCGAGGAGCGGCCGCTATACGGATCCGCACACGCTTCTCGTTGTCGGCACACGCGGCGTCCGGCCGATCGACACCGAGTGCCAGGTCGCGACGTATCGCGTGCCCGCCGACGGGGCGGCGGTCGTGGTGATCGGTTGGAAGGAGCAAGCTCGGGACGTCGTACCTGCCCGGCAAGGAAGGGCTCTTGGCGAGAGAGCTCGAACGCGGGTACTTCGAATGCTTCGCCGGCCGGGCCATCGCCGCTCGAATCGATCTCGGTGGGCGCACGTACCAGGTGAACGTGATGGCCGGCGACCACGCCGACAAGACGACCGTCGCCGAGGCGCTCGCCACCGCGCGCTCGCTCGCCGTCGCCGATTAATTCTTGCGCAAGTCGCGGATCCGCTAGCGCGCATCCGCGACGCGCCAACACCCCTGAAGGCGTCCGCCTCCGGAGGCCGCGGGCGCTCGGGGTTTCACATCAAGCCGCCTCAGGCGCGAATTCCGGTCAGACGGCGATCTCGAACTCGCGCAGGACGTCGTTCAGCGACGTCTTCAGGTCGGTCGACGCGTTCCGTTCGCCGACGATGAGCGCACACGCCAGGTTGAACGTCCCGGCGGGGAACTCCTTGGGCCTCGTCCCCGGGAGGACGACCGCGCGTGGCGGCACCTCACCGCGATGCTCCACGGGCGAGCTGCCGCGGACATCGATGATCGGCACCGATGCGTTCAGGACGACGTTAGGCCCGATCACGGCGCCGGCGCCGATGCGGACACCCTCGACGAGGATCGCGCGCGAGCCGACGAACGCGCCGTCCTCGACGATCACCGGCGCCGCCTGCGGCGGCTCGAGCACGCCACCGATGCCGACGCCGCCCGCGAGGTGGACGTCGGCGCCGATCTGGGCGCACGAGCCGACGGTCGCCCAGGTGTCGACCATCGTTCGCGGGCCGACCCAGGCGCCGATGTTGACGAAGCCGGGCATCAGTACGACGCCGGGGGACAGGAACGACCCGTAGCGCGCGACGCCACCCGGTACGACCCGGACGCCGCGCTCGGCGAAATCGGACTTCAGCGGGATCTTGTCCAGGAACCGAATCGGCCCGGCCTCGGTCGGCTCGACCTTGCGCAGGCGAAAGTAGAGGAGGATTGCCTTCTTCGCCCACTCGTTGACGACCCAGCGCCCGTCGCGCTGTTCCGCCACACGCACCTCCCCGGCGTCGAGCAGCCGGATTGCCTCCTCGATCGGGTCCGAGTCGAGGGCGTCCTCGCGCCCAGAGCTCTTCGATCCGCGCTGCGAGCTCCATCAGAGGACATCCTCCAGGATCGAGGCCGCGCGATCGCACTCCTCCAGTGTCGGGACGAGGGCGAGCCGGATGTAGCCCTCGCCGGACGGGCCCAGATACGAGCCCGGCGCGACGAGGATGCCGTGCTCGAGCAGGCGGGACGCGAAATTCTCGGACGTCTCTCCGCCTGGGACGGCGGCCCAGAGGTACATCGTCGCGCTGCCGCCCGCGATACGCACTCCGCCGCTCTCGAGCGCTGCAAGCAGCCGCTTACGCTTCGCGGCGTACGACGCACGCGCCCGTTCGACGTGTCCCTCGTCGCTCCACGCGACGACTGACGCGCGCTGCACGAACTCCTGCGGTGCGGTGCCGACGGTGGGGCGGAACCGCTTGAGCGCGTCGATCAGCTCCGCGTCGCCGGCGACGAAGCCCGAGCGGTACCCGGTCATCGACGAGCGCTTGGAGAGCGTGTTGAAGACGGCGACCCCGGTCAGGTCTTCGAGCTGGAGCGCAGAGGCGGGAGGCTCGTCGAACCAGAGCTCGCTGTAGGCCTCGTCCGAGGCGAGCACGAAGCCGTGCTCCCGGGCGAGCTCCGCGATGCGGTCGTAGAAGGCGAGCGGAGCCGTCGCCCCGGTCGGGTTGTTGGGATAGTTGACCCAGACGAGCGCGGCCCGTGCCCAGTCGTCCTCGTCCACGGCCTCGAGGGCGGGGAGGAACGCGCGCTCCTCGTGCAGCGGCAAGGCGACGACCCGGCCGCCGGCGAACAGCGCGCCACGCTCCGGCACGGGATACCCGGGCTCCGTCAGGATCACCGTGTCCTTTCCCGCGCCGGGATCGAGGACGACGTGCGCGAAGGTGAAGATCGCCTCCTTGCTGCCGAGCGTCGGGACGATCTGGGTGTCCGGATCGAGCGCGACGCCGAACCGCCGCTGAATCCAGGCCGCGATCGCCTCGCGCAGCTCCGGCAGTCCCGTCGCAGCCGGATAGCCCATGCGTTCGCGAACGCCGTCGCGGAGGGCAGCCATGATGCGCGGGTGGGTCGGCTCCTGCGGATCGCCGGTGCCGAAGTCGATCACCTCGAGCCCGCTGGCCTCGCGTTCGGCAGCCGCTTGGGCGAGCCGGACGAACGGGTACGTCGCCTGCTCGCGGAGAACGGGGGAGAGAGGCACGGTCTGACGCTATCCGGCGGCGTCGTCCGGGGCGCCGAGAAGCTCGCGGGCGCGTTCGAGATCCGCGGCGCCGACAAGGATCTCACGCGGGGCCGCCCAAGCCGCCCCAACCGATGCTGCGGCTCCTTGGTTCGTGGGTCGCTGCATGCACGCGATCCCTTCGGCTTCGAGGAGCCCGCAGATCTCCTCCGCCTCGAACTCGGTCGAGACGACGGTCAGCCCGATCAGCTCCTCAGTCATCGCTGCCTCCTTTGGTCGAAGAACGTGTGGAGCGTCCGGTACGAGTGCACCAGCGCTTCGATCTCGACGCGCTCGTCGCGGGCATGGGCGTAGCCTGTCGCGCCGGGCCCGAAGTTGACGGCGTCGATGCCGCGCGAGGTGAAGTCGGCAACGTTCGTCCACGCCTGCTTCGGCTCGAGCTCAGGGGCGCCGGCGTCGCGCAACGCATCCACGAGCGGTGAGTCGGTGACCGGCCGGGCCGGAGGCGAGTTGCCCGCCAGCTCGAGCGTGGCGCCCTCAGGCGTCAGCGCCTGCAGGAAGGCGACGGCGTCGTCAGGGGTGCGATCTGGGGCGTAGCGGAAGTTGAGGTGCGCGACGGCCCGGTCGGGCACGACATTGTCTGCGATCCCGGCCTCCAGCCGTGTCAGCGTGACGACCTCGTAGAAGGGCAGGCCGCCGACGACGGTCTCGCGCCGTTCGAGCGCGGCGATCGGAGCCAGACCAACGATTGCACGCTCGATCGCGTTGTCGGCGAGCCAGGGGCGGGCCGCGTGCCCGCTCACGCCGTGGAAGACCAGGCGCGCGTTCATATTGCCGACGCAGCCCGCCTGGATCCGGCCGTCGGTCGGCTCGAGCAGGACGCCCAGGCTTGCATCGCGGATCAGCGCCGAGCCGGCAAAGAGCGCCGGCAGCGGGTTGAACTCCTCTGGCAGCTCCTCGCGGCCGAACAGCAGCAGAGCGACGTCGTAGCGCCCGGGTGGGCTCTGGGCGAGGTCGCGTACGAGCTCGAGCGCGACCGCGACGCCGCCCTTCATGTCGCTTGCGCCGAGGCCGTGCACGGCGCCGCCCTCGATGCGGCCCGGGATGTTGCCCTGGGCCGGGACGGTGTCGTAGTGACCGGCGAGGACGACGAGCGGTGCGTCCGGCCGGCGTGGGCGGGCGAAGAGAAACGCCTCGTCGCCGGCGAACTCGGGCTCGAACTCCCTCGGGACGAGGCCGAGGACGTGCTCTCGGATCTCCTGCTCGTTGCGGCTCTCGGACGGAATGTCGATCAGCTCGAGCGTGCGCGCGGCGAGACGGTCCGCGAGGGGGGCCATTTCGCGAGCGTACCGGCATAATCGCCGCGTGACGCAGCGGGCGGATTCCACGAACGGCGACGAGCTCGAGCGCGGGCTCGTTCTCGCCGTCTTCCCGCGCAACGCGGACGTCGACGACGAGCTGGCAGAGATGCGCGAGCTGGCACGGACCGCAGGCGTGGAGCCGGCCGAAGAAGTCGTGCAGCTTCGCGAACGCCCCGATCCGCGCACGTACGTGGGGAAAGGGAAGCTCCGCGAGCTCGAAGAGGCCTATCGCGACGCGGGAGCCGAGGTGCTGCTCGTCGACGGCGAGCTGACGCCCCCGCAGCAGCGGGTGCTCGAGAACACGCTGTCTGCCCGCGTCGTCGACCGGACGCAGCTGATCCTCGACATCTTCGCGCAGCACGCCGTCACGGCGGAGGGAAAGCTGCAGGTCGAGCTCGCGCAGCTCGAGTACAACCTGCCCCGCATGCGCGGCATGTGGAAGCACCTCGAGCGCCTCGGCGGCGGCCGAGGGACGCTCGGCGCGGGCGTCGGCACGCGCGGGCCCGGCGAGTCGCAGCTCGAGTCAGACCGGCGCCTCGCGACGCGACGAATCCAACTCCTGAGGAAGCGGCTCAAGGGCCTCGAGGGGCAGCGCGCTACGCGGCGCAAGGCAAGACAGCGCTCGGAGACTCCGATCGTCGCGCTCGCGGGGTACACGAACGTGGGCAAGTCCACGCTCCTGAACGCGCTGACGGGCTCCGAAGTCTCCGTCGAAAACCGCCTCTTCGAGACGCTCGACCCGACGACTCGCGCGTTCGTCCACGACGGGCGCCGTTACCTGGTGACGGACACCGTCGGGTTCATCCGCCGGCTGCCGCACGAGCTTGTCGAGGGGTTTGCCGCGACGCTCGAGGAGACACTCGTCGCCGACATCGTCGTTCACGTCGCCGATGCGTCGTTGCCCGAGGAGCGCTTGCGCGAGACGATCGCCGCAGTGGAGAGCGTGCTCCGCGAGATCGGAGTGAACGACGCGCCCAGCGAGCTCGTGCTCAACAAGGTCGACCTGCTCGATCCGGCGGCCCGGCGCCGCCTCGAAGATCGGTTTCCCGGCGCGCTGCAGGTCTCCGCTGCGAGCGGCGAGGGCCTCGATGCCCTCCGCGAACGGATCTCCGAGCTGTTCTCCGATCGCTTCGAAGAGGTGCGGCTCCTCGTCCCGCACGCGGACGGGCGCGCCGTCGCGGACCTGTATGCGCTCGGCGCTCCGATCGACGAGCGTGTCGACACCGATGACGGCGTGTTCATCCGTGCGCGCCTTCCACAGCGCGATCTGAGGCGCTTCGCCCGCTACCTGGTCGCCTCGTCGGGCACGCCGACGGCCGGCCGGTGATCGACCTCCCCGTCGTTCTGCTCCGCGCCGGCGCCGCGCTGCCGGGGAGGCCGTACGAGGGCGATGCCGGGCTCGACCTGACGGCCTGCGAGCGAGTCCTGCTCGAGCCGGGCGGGCGCGCCGTCGTTCCGACAGGGATCGCCGTCGAGATACCCGAGGGCCACGCGGGTCTCGTGGTGCCCCGATCGGGGCTTGCCGCCAAGCACGGCCTCTCGATCGTCAACGCACCGGGCCTGATCGACGCCGGCTACCGGGGGGAGGTGCTCGTGATCCTGCACAACTCCGACCGGACCGAGCCGTTCACGGTGGAGCCCGGCATGCGAATCGCTCAGCTGGTGGTCGTGGCGGTCCCTGAGCTCCGTGTCCTGGAGGTCCAAGGGCTCTCGGCCACGGAGCGCGGCTCGCGCGGGCACGGGTCGTCGGGCCAGTAGATGCGCCCAGAGCCTCGCGTCCGCGTCTCGGCGATTCTCCGCTGGCACGGCCGCGTTCTGCTGTGCCGGCACCTGAAGGGAGGGCGCGAGAACTGGCTGCTGCCCGGCGGCGGCGTGCGGGGCGGCGAGAGCCTGACCGAGGCGCTGCAGCGCGAGCTGGCCGAGGAGATCGGAGTCGTAGGAGACCGGGAGCAGCTACCCGTCGAGGGGCCGGTGGCGATCGTCGACTCCATCTCACCGGAGCGGAGCCTGTGGTCGAAGCACGTCGTGCACGTCATCTTTGCCGGTCATCTCGACGGCTCGCTCGCGGACGTCGTCTCGCGGGATGCCGCCGTGCGCGGCCACCGCCTCTTCGTCACCGACGAGCTGGAGGAGATCTCGTTGCACCCGCCGATCCAGCGGTTCCTCCGCCGCTGGCAGCCCGGAGATCCCTGCGTCTACCTCGGTGCTTTGTGGGCGCCGTGACGAGGGCCGGGCAAAGCCCGGCCCCTACGGGCCTCGTAGGGGCGAGGCTTGCCTCGCCCTCGTCCTAGGAACGCCCACCGCGCTCGCGTGCGCGGCGCGCGGAGACGGCGTGCGCTGCCGCTTCCAACTCGTCGTCGAGCTGCTCGAGCGCGGGTGGCTCCGAGCCCGTCGCGTGGGCAAGCGCCCGCGCCAGCAGCCAGTCGGCCAGCCATGGATTGCGGGGCAGGAGCGGACCGTGGAGGTAGGTGCCGATAGCAGCGGCGACGCGGCACCCTTCGTACCCCGACTCGCCGTCGTTGCCGAAGCCCGCGACAACGCGGCCGAGCGGCTCGGCACCCGCGTCGAGTTTCGTCCGACCGGCGTGATTCTCGAAGCCCGCGAGCGTCCGGCGCACGCCGGGCTCGAGCTCGCACTCGAGCAGCACGTCGCCGATCATGCGACGTTCGCCGGCGATCGTCTCGTGCGGGAAGAGGCCGGCGCCCGGCATGAAGGATCCGTCGCGGCCGCGGTAGCCGCGTCCCAGCAGCTGATAGCCGCCGCAGACGGCGAGCAGAGCGGCGCCGGCCTCGACGGCGGCACGGATGCCGGCGCCCTTCGCGGCCAGGTCGGGCGCGACGAGAGCCTGTTCCCGGTCTTGCCCCCCGCCGACGTAGAGCAGATCGAACGCACCCGCCTCGACCGGCTGCTGAAGGCCGATGGGGGTGACGTCGAGCGCGTGGCCGCGGAGCGCCGTGCGTCGTGCGAACACGGCGATGTTGCCCCGGTCGGCGTAGATGTTGAGGTAGTCCGGATAGAGATGGGCAACCCGGATCCTCACGAAGCCTTCTCCCAGTAAGGCCGCACGAGGCCCCGCTCGACGGCGATCGCACGGAGCCCGAGCATCGCCGTGTACGTGGGCAGGACGACGAGCTCGCCGCCCGGCGGGATGAGCTCGAGGCCCCGGTCGAGCGCCTCCTCCAGGCCGGGCACCACCTCGAGGGCCGCCTCCGGGAAACCACCGTAGACGAAACGAAGCGCGAGCTCGGACGCACGCTCTCCGGAGACGACGATCCGCTCGGCCCGGGCCAGGAGGGGCTCGAAATCGACGTCCCAGATCCACGAGACGTCGCGCCCGTCCGCAATTGCGTCGTTCAGCGCGACGACGAGAACCCCCGACGGCGCCTGCTCGAGTGTCCTGATCGCCTCGTTCGCGCCCGCGGGGTTCTTGATCAGCAGCATCAGCACGCGCCGGTCGCCCGCATCGATGCGTTCCAGCCGGCCGAAGGCAGCCGAGAAGCCTTCGAGCCCGGAGCGCACCTCCTCGAGCGTGGCTCCGAGAGCCAGGGCGAGCGACGCCGCGGCGAGCGCGTTGTAGACGTTGTAGAGCCCGGGGAGGGGCAGACGCACCCGGGCCGTCCCTGCCTCCGTGACGAGGTCGAACGACGACCCCGCGAGGCCGTCGAGCTCGATCGCGCGGGCTGCGACGTCGAGCGGCGGCCGCGCCGCGCCGCAGCCGTCGCAGCGGTAGTCGCCGAGATGACCGACGTAGGCGGCGGCGTAGCGGTACGGACGCCCGCAGCGAAGGCAGTACTTCGAATCGGCCGCATGCTGGAGCGAGGGGCGGGCAACGCCGGGATCGTCGATGCCGAAGCGAGTGACGCTGCGACGATCGTCCGCGAGCGAGGAGACGAGCGGATCGTCGGCGTCGACGACCAGCGCAGCGCTCTCGTCGAGGACGCCGACAGCATCGCGCCAGCGCTCGGCGATGTGCTCGAGCTCGCCGTAGCGGTCGAGCTGGTCGCGAAACAGGTTGCCGAGCGCGACGACCCGCGGCCGGACGCGGCGCATCGCCTCCGGCAGCGCGAACTCGTCTACTTCGAGCAGGCCGAGCTCCGCGTCCGGGGCGGCGAGCAGGGTGGAGGCGACGCCCGACGCGAGGTTGGCGCCGGAGTTGTTCCAGGCCAGCCGGTGGCGGCGTCCGAGAATCCGCGCCGCCATCGCCGTCGTCGTGGTCTTGCCGTTCGTCCCGGAAACGAGAGCGACTCCGAGCGGCAGTCGTGCGGCGAGCGTGTCGATCGCGCCCGGATCGAGCTTCCAGAGCAGCTTCCCGGGCAGTGTCGTCCCACCTCCGCGTCCGGCGGCGCGCGAGAGCGCGGCCGACCGCCCGCGCGGCCATGGTCTCGAGGGTCAGGCGCGTACTCATGCGGGCGAGCGTACCGAGTGGCCGGTCACGACGGGCTGTTCGCCTCCTCTTGCAATTTCTTCAGTATGATATACAGTCTTTGCGTGGCCAGAGGCCGACGCCGGCATCCGGCGCTCGCCGGTATCGACGAGGCCGCTCTCGCGGCGTTTCGCGCCGGCCTGCGGCGCCGCTATACGGACGACGAGATCCTGGAGGAGCTGCGGGCGTCCGCGCGCCGCCTCGGGCGGTCGCCGACGATGAGGGAATTCGCGGCCGATGCCGGAGGCGCGTGTCCACCCGCAGACGGTGATCGAGCACTTCGGCACCTGGAATGCGGCGAAGCGGGCAGCCGGGCTTTCTCCACGGCGTTTCATCAGCAGGGAGGAGCTGCTCGAGCAGCTGCGCGATCTCGGCGTTGAGCTCGGCCGGGCGCCGACGGCAAAGGATCTCGAGGAGCGCCGTGGCCGGATGGCGTCGAAGTCGCTGATCTGGCACACGTTCGGATCGCTCACGGCAGCGCTACGAGAGGCGGGATTCGACGTGCCGGTGGGCGAGGAGCGGCTCGAGCGTGCGATCGCGCAGGGGGCCGTGCTGGCTCGCCGACTTGGCCGGCTCCCGAAGATGGCCGACTGGAAAGACGCTCGCCGCCGACGATCCGTCACTCCTGTCGGAGTGGCAGGTCTACCGGATGGTCGACGTCAACCCGGGTGCCTGGTCGGCGTTCCAGTTCCTCGTGCGCGAGCGGCTGCGCGAGGAAGGCGTGACCGTCGGGGCCGACGGCAGCGTCGAAGCGCCAGGCTGAGTTCTAAGCGACCGCGGCGATCGCGGCGAGCCGCTCGAGGCAGCTCACGCCCTCGTGCGGGTGCGCGGACGGCCGGGAGCACGTCCTCTTCGCGGTACGAGCGGTCGGGCCGAAAGCGCTCCTCTGCCACGATCCGGCCCGCGACCAGGCGAAGCAGGCGGCCTTCGCCGACCTGCCGCTTGAGCAGGCCCAGCGCGGAGCGTCTGCTCGACGACTTCGAGCGCCGCGCGGGTCGAGGCGAAAAACACCTCGTGACGGCCGCGACCGACCCATAGCGGGCCGGCCGAGCCCACGGGCGAGATGGAGTGTCTCCGGGTCGCGTTCGTCGAGCCACGCAGCGGCCATGGCGCCCGTGAGCTGCTCGAGCGACCGAGGGTCGCTCGAGCGGGCCTCCGCGAGCGCGAAGATCGCCTCGGAGTCGACGGTCATCTCCGGCTCGGCGCGCTCGAACCCGAACCGGTCGAAGATCTCCTCGTCGTTGACGATGACGCCGTTGTGGATGCCGACCACGGCGCCGTGGCGGATCGGGTGGTTGTTGGCCTCGATTGTCGGGTGGCCCTTCGTGTAGTCGCGCACGTGGACGAGAACGTGACGGGCAGCCGCGGGAACGACGATCGACTCGAGCAGCTTGCTGGCGCCGGTTTGCTGCTTGTGCACCGAGACGCGGGCAGCGCTCGACCGGTGCGCGTACCCGACGGCATCGGCGCCGCGCTCGGCGATCCCGGCGAGAAGCGCCTGCGCGGCCAGCGTGCGCGGCGCCTGCGATTCAGGCCCGAAGCTATATCCCGCTATGCCGCACATGCCGCAATTTCATCGTTTCCGTCGGATGTCTTCGACGCGACAGAGCCGCCGAAGTTGGACTGGACGATGTAAAGACTTTTCGATCCTCCCCCTGGGATCCCTGGATGCCTCAAGCGAGGGAAGCGGTAGGCCGATAGAGCCTGCGTGGAGAACACCGCAGAGCCGTTGTTCGACCCCGTGCACGAGCCTGCTCGGGAAGAGGGCGACGATCTCACGCACGACCCGCTGAAGCTGTACGTCCGCCAGATCGGAGACGGAAGGCTGCTCACCCCCGCCGAGGAGCGCGAGCTCGCGCGACGCAAGGACGAAGGGGACGAGGAGGCGAAGCGGCGGCTGATCGAGTCGAACCTGCGGCTGGTGATGTCGATCACGCGCAACTACACCAAGGCGAGCGTGCCGCTGCTCGACCTGATCCAGGAGGGGAACCTCGGCCTGATCCGGGCAGTGGAGAAGTTCGACTACAAGCTCGGGTTCAAGCTCTCGACCTACGCCACGTGGTGGATCCGCCAGGCGATCTCGCGGGCCCTGGCGGAACAGGGACGCACGATCCGGCTTCCGGTGCACGTCGCCGACCGTGTGAGGCGGGTACACGTGCCCGGCGCGTCCTGGGACAGAAGCTCAGCCGGGATCCCTCACTCGAGGAGATCGCCGTCGAGAGCGGGTTCACGCCCGAGCAGGTACGCGACCTGCTCGAGCTCGTGCAGGACCATGTCAGCCTCGAGACGCCTGTCGGAGACGGCGAGTCGAACTTCGGCGATCTGATCGAGGACACGTTCGCGTCGGCTCCCGAGGCCGAGACGTCCGATCGGTTGCGAGCGACCGAGCTCGCCGACGCGCTCGCACAGTTGAAGCCCCGCATGCAGCGCGTTCTCATCGCGCGCTTCGGCCTGGACGGCACAAAGCCGAAGACGCTCGAGGAGGTAGGGGTGATCCTCGGGATCACGCGTGAGCGCGTCCGCCAGCTGGAGACCCGCGCGCTGCGCGAGCTCCGGACGGTCGCGCCCGCGCTCGAGCTCTACCTGCGCTCATAGCTTCGCTGGAGGCAGGCTGACTCGCCGCGGCCGCGCAAGCGGCCGCCTTCAGCGGATCCGCGGCTTGCGCGACAATAGAGTCCTCGTCACACGACGACGAGGAGAAGAATGGCGACCGCGGGCTTTCGGGTCACGTACGCAACGCTGAGCGCCGACGACGAGGAGCTCCACGCCGGTTTCGAGCGCGGCCTCGAAGAGGCGCGCGGCCGGCTGGAGGGCGGCACGGCTCGGTCGTCGCGGGCGAGAAACGGCCCGGAGTCGAAACGTATGACACTGTCTCGCCGGGCGACGCGTCGATCTCGGTCGGGTCGTTCGCAGTCGCGTCGCAGAGTGACATCGACGACGCTGTCGCGGCTGCGCGGGCGGTGCAGCCCGAGTGGGGCTCGCTGCCGTGGCAAGAGCGGGCGGCCCTGCTCGAGCGCGCGGCTGACCTGATCAGCGAGCGGCGCAACGAGCTGGCGGCGCTGCAGTCGCTGGAGGTGGGGAAGACCCGCCTCGAGGCTCTCGGTGACGTCGAAGAGTCCGCTGACCTGATCCGTTACTACACGCACCAGCTCGCGCTCCACGACGGCTTCGTGGCGCCGATGGAACGGCTGTCGGAGGCCGAGGAGACCGTCGACGTGATGCGTCCGTACGGCGTCTGGGCAGTGATCAGCCCGTTCAACTTCCCGATGGCGCTCGTCGCCGGCCCGGTGGGCGCAGCGCTCGCCGCCGGCAACACCGTCGTCGCGAAGGTCTCGGAGATCGGCGCACTGTCAGGCCTCGAGGTCGTGGCCTGCTTCCACGACGCCGGCATTCCCGCCGCGGCGCTCTCGGTTCTCACCGGGCCCGGAGAAACGGTCGGCGCCGCACTCGTGGCCCACGGGGGCGTCGACGGTCTGACCTTCACCGGCTCGTCGATGTCGGCCTCTCGATCCACCGGAGCTTTGCGACGAGCTGGCCCAAGCCGGCCGTCTGCGAGATGGGCGGCAAGAACCCCGTCGTCGTGATCCGCGAGCGCGGACGTCGAGGCGGCGGTCGAGGGCACGGCACGGTCGGCGTTCGGGCTTGCAGGACAGAAGTGCTCCGCAGCGTCGCGGGCGTACGTTCACGAGGCAGTCGCGGACGAGTTCGTCGCCGCGCTGGCGGCCAAGGCCGAGTCGCTCCTCGTCGGTGACCCGACACGCTCGGATGTCTTCGTCGGCCCGGTGATCGACCCGGCGGCCGTGGAGCGTTTCGAGCGCGCGGTGGCGGAGGTGAGGGATACGGGTGAGGTGCTCGCGGGCGGTGAACGGATGATCGGTGACGGGCTCGAGCGCGGCAACTTCCTCCGCCCACCGTCGTCCGCGTCCCGGACGGCAGCCGGCTGTGGACGGACGAGCTGTTCGTCCCGCTGATCGCGGTGCGCGCCGTCACGACTCTCGACGAGGGGATCGAGCGGGCGAACGCGACCCGCTTCGGCCTCACCGCGGGCTTCTTCGGCCGCGACCAGGCCGAGCTCGACCGCTTCCTCGATCGGATCGAGGCGGGCGTCGTGTACGTCAACCGGCGGGCAGGCGCGACGACGGGCGCCTGGCCGGGCGTGCAGCCGTTCGGCGGCTGGAAGGCCAGCGGGACGAGCGGCAAGGCCGGCGGCGGCCCCCACTACCTGCAGCAGTACCTGCGCGAGCAGAGCAGGACCATTGTTGGTAGCGCAAGTCGCGAATCCGCTAGCGCGAATTCGCGACGCGCAAAACCCCTGAAAGCGTCCGCTTCGCGGCCGCTGGGCCACGATTCCTCGGGCCCGCCAGGGTGACGACACTGCCGCCGGTCGTCTGGAGCGACGCCCACCGCCTGCACGAGCCGGGCGGGGAGATCTGGGTCGGCGTTCGCACTCCCGGCACGGAGGTGCCGGCGCGGGCGGAGGGGATCCGCAGCACGCTCGCCGCTGCCGGCGCGAGCTTCGTCCCGGCTGAGCCGCACCCCGACGAGCACGTCTTCGCCGTCCACGACGAAGCGCTCGTGTCGTTCCTGCGCACGGCCTGGCAGGAGTGGGCCGCGGCAGGACTCGACGAGGACCCGGGACAGGACCGGGTCGTGCCTTACGTCTTCCCGCATCCCGGGCTGCTCGGAGGGATCGAGCCGCTCGTTCCGGCCGCGCCGTGGGCCCGTCCCGGAGCGTTCTGCTTCGACACGATGACGCTCGTCGGCCCCGGCACCTGGGAAGCAGCGCGCGCGGCCGTCGACTGCGCGCTCACGGCCTGTGACCTCGTCTCCGGCGGCGCTCGCGCGGTCTACGCCTGCTGCCGCCCACCGGGCCACCACGTTACGCGCACGGTCTACGGCGGATCCTGCTACCTGAACAACGCCGCCGTCGCGGCAGAGCGCCTCCGGGGGCTGGGGGCCGGCCGCGTCGCGCTGCTCGACGTCGACGCCCATCACGGCAACGGCGCTCAGGCGATCTTCTGGCAGCGCAGCGACGTTCTGACGGCCTCTGTGCACGTCGATCCTGCAGCCGGCTGGTTCCCGCACTACCTCGGCCTGGCGGTCGAGCGCGGAGCGGGGGAGGGCGAAGGCTGGAACCTGAACGTTCCGCTTCCTCCGGGCACGGACGACGTGGGCTGGCTCGAGGGCGTCGGGGCGCTCGTCGCGGCTGCCCGCGACCACGGCAGCCAGGCGCTCGTCGTCGCGCTGGGCGTCGACGCCGCCGCCGCCGACCCCGAGAGCCCGTTGCGCGTGAGCGAGGCCGGCTACCGCGAGGCGGGCCGCCTGCTGGCCTCGCTCGGCCTGCCGACCGTGCTCGTGCAGGAGGGCGGCTACGACCTGGCGACGATCGGTAGCCTCGTGCGCGCAACGCTCCAGGGCTTTTACTAGCCAGCGCAAGACCGGAATCCGCTCCCGCGGATTCCGGTCGCGCGAAACCCCTGAAGGCGTCCGCTTCGCGGCCGCGGCGCTATTTTCTTATCAAGACGTCTCGCTACGGAGCGACCAAGCGCATCTCGCGGACGCCGGCGAGGCGGCGGAGCGAATCGAGCTCGATCTGCCGCACTCGTTCCCTCGTCAGCCCGAGCATGCGCCCGATTTCCTCGAGTGTCTTCGGCTCGTGGCCGTCGAGCCCGTAACGAAGCTCGACGACGCACCGCTCGCGTTCGGGCAGCTCGGAGAGTGCGCGGCGCAGCGCCTGGCTGCGCAGCTGCAGCTCGACCGCCTCTTCGGGAAGCGGATCGTCGCCGGCGACGAAATCTCCCAGGACGGCGTCCTCCGCCTCGCCCACCGGGGCGTCGAGGCTGGCCGAAGCCCGCGCTGCGGCCCGCACTTCGTGCACCTGCTGCAGCGTGAGCGACGCCTCCTCGGCGATCTCGTCGAGCGTCGGCTCCCGCCCGAGTTGGGGCCAAAGCGTTCGCTCCGCCCGGTTCATCTTCTGCATCCGCTCGACGATGTGCACCGGCATGCGGATCGTCCGCGCCTTGTCGGCCAGCGCGCGCGCGACTGCCTGGCGGATCCACCACGTGGCGTAGGTGGAGAACTTGAAGCCGCGCCGCCAGTCGAACTTCTCGACAGCGCGGATCAGGCCGAGCGTTCCCTCCTGGATCAAGTCGAGGAAGGGCAGCCCTTGGTTGCGGTAGTTCTTCGCGATCGAGACGACGAGTCGCAGGTTTGACTGGATCATCCGCTGCTTCGCATCGGAGTCGCCGCGCTCGATGCGTTTCGCGAGCTCCACCTCCTGGGCAGCTGTGAGCAGCTGATGCTTCCCGGCCTCGCGGAGAAACAGCTGTAACGCGTCGGTCGTCATCTCTACGACCGGAGGCGGCGGGGGTGGTTCAGGCTGTGGCGCCTCGACGATCTCGATGCCGCGCTTCTCGAGCTCCCGCAGGAGCGCATCCTGCTCGAGCGCGTTGAGCTCGTGCGTCGCTGCGAGCTCAGCCAGCTCGAACGCGCGCGCGACGCCGGCCTGCTCCGCGGCTTCGAGCAGCTGACGGATCTCCTCGACGACGAGGAGAGCCTCGATGTCGACGGTGGTCACCAGGGCAGGGGGGAAAGCAAGCCCTTCTACGTTCGCACGGTCCACCGCTTCTGTCCAGCCTGGAAGCCTGTGAGCGCCGGCTCGGGTGTGGTCGGCGCGTCAGCTTGACTCGAGGCAGTCACGGCCCGAGAGTGGTGCGACATATCCCTGTTGCCACCTGTCCGGAAGGAGCACACGTGCCCGAACTCCAGCCAATACCACCTGCTTTGACGCGAAGGCGACGCGTAGCCGTTGCGGTAGCCGTCTTCGGCGTGCTCGCCGTCGCCGTTCCGATCGCCTGGGCAAGCCATGTCTTCACCGACGTCCCCGATGCAAGCCCGTTCCATGGGGACATCTCGGCCGTCCAGTACGCGGGTATCACCGGCGGGAAGACCTGCGTGCCGCCGGGCACGCCGCCCACCTACTGCCCGCAGGAGGGGATCACGCGCGAGGCGATGGCCGCGTTCGTCCACCGCGGCTTCGGGCGCGCGGCCTACGGCGGCACCGCGGCTCTTCGCGCTGCCGACCAACGGGACGCAGTGCCCATCGCCACGATCACGCTCGACATCGGCGGTGTCGCCGGCGGATTCCAGTTCGTGAAGCTCGACGCTGCGGTCGGGACGTCGATCACTTCGACAGTGGGGTGTCCGTGCGACACCGGCTTCTGGATCCAGGCAGTCGAGCTCGGGAAGACCACGTTCCTGCACCGGCACACGAACGCTGACGTCGCGGTCGGATTCGGCGGCGGCAACTGGGGCGAAGAGCTCGGGGCCGTGAGCGCGGTCTTTGCCGTGCCGACGGCCTCCACCCAGACGTTCCGCGTCGTGGCTCAACGGCCTGGGGGCTCGACAGGGAGCATCACGGCATACGCCGATCTCACTGCGATCGTGGTGCCGTTCGGCTCTTCGGGCGCCGGCGCCCTCGGCACTACTGGTTCAGCCGTCGTGTCCGGGTCTCCGCAGAACGTTCCGCCAGGTCCTCCGAAGCGAGGCTAGGCGACGCGCTGCAGCACGAGCCGAGACTTCGAGAGGCGGCGCCTCCTCTAAGGGGGCGCCGCCGCTCACGCACGCACGGTAACGCGCGTTATGTCAAGTAGCAGGACGAGTTCCTGTACAGAGCGTTTCCAGTCACGGATTACCTCTCCACCGCCCCTAGAACGTTGCAGACCTGGCGCCGGTCGCGATCGCCAGCAGGATCAGTCCGGCGAGCGCCAGGCGATACCAGACGAAGATCGAGTAGTCGTGGCGGCGGACATAGCCGAGCAGCCACTGGATCGCCAGCAGGCCACTTCCTGCGGCGGCCAGCGTGCCGACGAGGAACGGACCTTGCCAGCCGGGCGGAAGGTCGCCGAGGACGACGTCCTGCACGCCCTTGAGCAGCACTGCGCCGAGCACGGTCGGGATCAGGAGCAAGAACGAGAGTCGAGCGGCTGAGTCGCGGTCGAGTCCGAGGAACCGGGCAGCGGAGATGGTGATTCCCGAGCGTGAGACTCCCGGCACGAGCGCGAGCGCCTGTGCCGCCCCCACTCCCAGTGCCTGCTTGAGTGAGAGGTCCGCCGCGGTCCGGCGCTCGGGGCGGCGGTCCGCCCAGAGGAGAACGAGCGCGAAGACCGCGATCAGGATCGCGATCTGCCAGGGCTCGCCAAGGTGGTCGGCAATCGCGTCTTCGAAAGCGACGCCTGCCGCCGCGGCAGGGATCGTCGCCACCAGGACGATCCAAGCAACGCGCTCCTCGGGTGTCTCGACCTTCGCCGGTGGAGCGTGCGCAGCCAGGCGCGCGTGAGGTCGACGATGTCTCGCCAGAAGTAGGCCACGACCGCGACGAGCGTCCCCAGGTGCAGCGCCACGTCGAAGGTCTGGTTGAACGCGTCGTGCTGTTCGAGGTACGTCCACTCCCCGGCCCACGGCACCAGGATCAGATGGGCAGACGAGGAGATCGGGAGGAGCTCGGTCAGGCCCTGGACGACGCCGAGGACGAGGGCCTGCCAGTCGGGAAGCGCTCCAGGCTCCTCCCCCACGCCGGCGATCGTGAGCACCACCGCAGCGGTGAGCGCCGCGCCCGCGGCGGCGAAGACGAGGCTCCGGCGCACGCCCGCATCCTATGGACCGGCTTCCTCGCGAACCGGGTTCAACGAAACGGCCGCAATTTGCGAACTTCCCTGCCGAGCGCTCTTGACCCGCTGTCCGGCACCCCATAGCTTCCCTTGTGCACCGAGCACGGAGCGCGACTAGGTCGAAGCTCAGCTCGAAGGCCCTACGCGGAAGCGGAAGGTCAGCGGGTTGAGTGGACGAAAGCGCCACCGGCTCGGTGAATTTTTTTGGTCCCGTGCGTGGGCCTGCGGTGTTCTCGCGACCGGCCTTTCGCCAGTCGTTAGGCTCTCGCCGATGCACCTGCGTATGCCGAGCATCGATCCAGGCGTCCGCGCGTTCATCTGGGCGCTCGTCTTCTTCCTGATCATCTGGTTCGGCGGGCTGGCCGTCGGCGTCTCGGCTGCGACCGCGTTCATCCTCGGGCTCGTGGCCGCGTTCTTCGGCTTCTTCGTGATCCGCGTCCGCGGCGACTGACCTAGCCTGACAGCGCGCGACCGGAATCCGCAGCCTGCGCAAGACCGGAATCCGCTCGCGCGAATTCCGGTAGCGCGAAATCGCCTGAAGGCGTCCGCTGTCGCGGCCGCGGCCTCCGGTCAGCCGTCTCGTTTTCAGCAGCTCAGTTTCGGGACGGCGGCGCGAGCGCGGCCAACAGCCGCTGAGCGAGCTCCGGCCCGAGCGCCTCCTCGAGGCGAACGCGCGGAGGTTGCTTCGGCTCCGCGGTCGCGCCGAGCGAGAGGCAGTGCCGGAGCAGCAGGTCCGGTGGGTGCGACACTTGAGTTGGGGTCACGGCGGCTTCCACGTACTTCTTCATCGGTTTTCCCTTCATGTTGCGATCATCCCCAACGGGAGTGAACGCGGCTCATCGCTCGAGCTCGAGCCGCATCTGGTCGAAGGACGCCGAGGCGAGCTCGGCCCGAAACTGCTCGATCGTGCGGAGGGCGTCCGGCCCGAACACGTGCCGGACGACGCCGACGTGCTCGTCGTTCCAGAACGGAAAGTCGACGTGCTCGTGGCTGACGACGTTGACCGAGGTGGAGCTACACGCGGGGCAGCGGACTGCGACCCCCACCGTTCCCTCTCCCGGTGAGATGACCAGGAAGGCCGACGGGGTGACCGGGCGAGGCCGCTCCTCGAGGTAGCAGAAGAAACTCCACGGCCACTCCCCCGCCTCGAGCCGGCGCAGCGACCGTTCGGCGAGCTCGCGGGCGACGTCCTCGGTACGCCCCGTCATCAGATTTACGTAGCGCCGTGCCAGGCCCGAGCCCGAGCGGCGCCCAGTCGAGCTCGTCGTGCGGCAGGAGCGCGGTGTGCTCTTCGCCGCAGCCGCAGGCGAACCGGATCGCGTAGACGGCAGGGTGCGCCGCGCCAGGCAGCCGTTCGAGGACGCGGAAGGAGGAAAGGCGGATCCGCGCCATGCCCGCGTGCGGGCACGAGACCGAATACGTGCCGGTCAAAGCGTCCATCACTGTGTCTATACGCGCCCCGGCCGGACGGACACGAACACGGCCCGCGGGCCTCGAATCACCCGTTCGAGGGACGCGGTATTCGTCCAAATTGCACGTGCGGGAAAGACCTTGAAGGCACCGAGCGGCCGCCGACAGGCGACCGGCTTCAGGATTCGCGCGCACTCAGGATTCGCGCGTCAGCGAATCCCAGGCTGCGGGCAAGTCAACGGCACGTTCAATACGTGATCAACGCGTGAACGTCGTAGCCCGCGAGCTTGTCGCGGCCGTGCAGGAATGACAGCTCGATCACGAACAGCACGCCTGCGACGACGCCGCCGAGCTGTTCGACCAGCTCGATCTTGGCCTTGGCCGTGCCGCCCGTGGCGAGCACGTCGTCCAGCACGATCACACGTGCGCCGCCGCCGATCGCGTCGCGGTGCAGCTCCAGGGTGTCGAAGCCGTACTCGAGCTCGTAGGTTGCCTTGACCGTCTCCCAGGGCAGCTTGCCCGGCTTGCGCGCGGGCACGAAGCCGCAGCCGAGCGAATATGCAAGCGCGCCGCCGAAGATGAACCCGCGCGCCTCGGCGCCGAGAACGATGTCGGGGCTGCGCTCCTTCGCCCACGCTGCGAGCCGATCGATCGTCTCGTGGAACGACGCCGGGTCGGCGACAAGCGGCGTGATGTCCTTGAAGACGATCCCTTCGGTCGGGAAGTCGGGGACGTCGCGGATCTTGGCCTGGAGATCGAGCGTCACGCTGCTCCTCTACCGCTCGGCCAGCTGGCGCAGGTCGCGCAGCAACAGGAGTTGTGCCAGCTCCTGAGCGGCTGCGGCCAGCGCCTCGAGCTCTTCGAGGCCGGCGCGCCGTCGTTCCGGGTTTCGGGAACGAAGCGCGGGCGCCACGAGCTGTTCCAGCAGCGCCGACTGGCGGGCTGCCGCGGTGCGGAACGCGCGGAGATGGCGAGCGTCGATTCCGTAGCGGGCGAGGCGCCGGCACGCTGCTGCGATGTCGGCGTCGCTCTCACGGTAGAGCCGCTCTCCGGCTTCGACGCGCGGCGCGAGCAGACCGTACTCCTCCAGCTGCCGCGCGAGCTCGGGCGTCACGCCCGAGCGCTCACAGAGCTCGCCCAGGCCGATCTCGTCCTCGTGCCCGCGCAGCCCTGCAGCCCGGCGGCGCGCCCGCTCGGCACTGGGTGCCGACAGCTCCTGGCGGATCACCCTGAGCGGGAGGAACTCGTCACGCTGCAGCCGCAGGATCGTCTCCAGGCGTTCCACGTCCGTATCCGAGAAGAGCCGGTAGCCGCCGCGCGTTCGGCGCGGCGCGAGCAGCCCCTGGTCCTCGAGGTAGCGGATCTTGGAGATCGAGACGTCCGGAAACTCCTCGCGCAGCCTGCTGCACACCTCGCCGATCGTGTGCAGGCGCTGTGTGCCCCCACTGCGGGTTTCGGCCGCGGTGCTCATGGGCGCAGGAACGTCATCCGGTACTTGCCGATCTGGACTTCGTCATCGTCCTCGAGCTCGGCCGACTCGATCCGCCTCCGGTTGACGAACGTGCCGTTGAGGCTGCCCAGATCGCGGATCGTGAAGCGGCCTCCGTCCTCGAGCAGCTCGGCATGGCGGCGCGACACCGTGACGTCGTCGAGGAAGACGTCGCAATCGGGGGAACGCCCGATCAGAGTGCGGGAACCGGCCGGCCGGAACGTCTCGCCCGCTCGGCCCCCGCCCGAGCGCACCACGAGCGCAGGGCCGTCGATCGCCTCGTCGAGCGCGGCAAGCTCCTCGGCGGTCTCGTCGGCGGGCATGCTCATCGTCGTCTCCCCACCGCCCTCGTGGACGAGCAGAGAGCCGCACTTCGCGCAGAAGTTCGCGGCCTCGGGGTTCTGAAAGCCGCATTCCGGACAGTAGACGTGGCTCACCCGCGATCCTTCGGCCGTTTCCAGAGCAGGTTCGCGGCCAGGATGTCCTGGAGCCCCGCGACCTCGACGTGGGTGGGGTCGCCGCCTTTGACTCGCCGATCGGCCCGCAGTCCGCGTTCGGCGCGGAGGATGTCGATTTTCCCGTGCAGCATGCGGCGGTGCAGCGATGTCTCGCCCTCGACGTGCTCGAGCTCGCGGATCACCGTGTGGAGCTCGTCGTCCGTGAGCTCGTCGACGTCCGGCATTGCCTCGATCTCCTCGTCGCCCGGCGGCAGCGGCGTGTCGGGGAGCGCCCCGATCTTGGCGACGGCTCGAGCGAGCGTCTCGTCGTCGGGAACGACCGACTCGCCTGCGGCGACCCGCTCGCGCAAGCGAGCCGTCAGCTCCGCGCGGAGCAGGTCGATGCGCCCGTGCAGAAACCGCCGGCGCTGCGATACATCGTCCTCCTGCTCCTCGAGGTCGAGCAGCAGCATCGAAAGCTCTTGGTCGGACAGCGCTGTCAGATCAGGGAAGACGTCCATGCGGCCTTTCGTCGATGGCCTCGGCCGACTGATTGAAGCAGCAGCCGGCGCGAGGGGTCAACCTCAACTTGAGGCTTTCTCCCCCGTTCGCGCCGGAGCGCCATCTCCCTGCACGATCAGCTCGATCTGCCGCTCGAGCTCGTCCGCCAGCTCGCCCGAGTCAGCCCCGTTCGCCGCCTCCGCGTAAATGTGCACGAGCGGCTCGTGCGGATCGGGGAGCACCTGGACCCAGCCGCGCTCGTCGAACGCCTTGATCCCGTCGAGGAGGTCGACCTCGCGGTCGGCCAGGCGCTCGTTGAGCACCCGCATCACGAGCCCCTTGCGAGCCCACGGGCACGGCAGCGTGCGGTGGACGAGGGTCGGCTGTGGCAGCTCGGCGACGAGCTCGGACAGAGGGCGTTCTGCGGGTACGAGCAGCTCGAGCAGCTTGCAGAGGCTCGCCACCGCGTCGTAGCCGGGAACGATGTCGGGGAACACGTAGCCGCCTCCGATCGCGCCGGCGAAGATGACGTCGGCTCCCGCGGCTGCACGCGTGAGGTCGCTGAGCGAGTGCGTCGTCCGCACGACCTCGAGGCCGCTGTTCGCGACGAGGCGGTCGACCTGGCTCGTCACGGTCACCGGAACGGCGATCGTCCCCGTCTTGCCGGCTCCGACCAGGAGACGCACGAAGAGCAAGAGGGTCGTCTCGACGGGGACCGATTCACCGTGCTCGTCGACGAGGAACAGGCGCTCGCCTGCACGGTCGAAGACGACGCCGAGATCGGCCGCAACGGCCGTGACGAGCCGTCGCGCGTAGTCGACCGGAGATTCGATCGGTGCGCGCTCGGTCCGCGCCTCGTCGAAGAAGCCGTGGGCGGTGACGGCGTCGACCTCCAGCGGGCCGAGGACGAGCGGGAGGACGAACGACGTCGCCGAGTAGCCGAAGTCGACGGCGATACGAAAGCCGCGCGCGCGGATCGCCGCGGTGTCGATCGAGTCGACGAGGTCCTGCACGTAGCTCTCGCGCACGCGCGTCGGGTAGGTCGTCTGACCCACCTCGTCGAACGCCGAGCGTCGTAGCTCCTGGCGGGTGAAGTGCTTCTCGATCTCCTTCTGCAGCGCCACGGTGAGCTGGATCCCCGGCGACTCGAAGATCCGAATCTGCACCTGCTCGGGGTCGAGCGCGCTCTGCGCGACATGGACGCCGGCGGCGAGGCCCTGCGTCTTCAGCACGTGCCGCGTCACTGCCGACGGCGAGACCCGCAGGTCGGCGACGTTCACCCCGGTCGAGGTCAGCCCGGCGATCACGGCGCGCTGGATCATCCGGCACGCCTCGGGCGACTCGCGACTGGCGACGACGCGCGTACCGCGGTCGAGCGCCGTGCCGAGCGCCGCCGCGAGCCGAACGGCTACCTCCGCGGTCAGATCGACGTTGACGAGTCCTGCCACGCCGTCGGCGCCGAAGAGTCGGGTGCGCGTCGGTGACTCCCAGATCACGCTCTCGTAGATCTGCGCGCCGGTCTCGACCTCCTTGAACGGGTAGACGCGGACGCCGGGGAAGATGCTCGCCTCGGGCCCGACCGTCACCTGGTCTCCGATCGCGACGCCCTCGTGCACGCGGACGTGATCGCGGATGTCGCATTGGCGCCCGATGATGGCTCCCTCGACGACCGCACTGCGGCCGATGTGCGTGCCCACGTCGATCACGCTGCGCGAGACCCGCGCGTGGTCACGCAGGGTGACGCCGTTGGAGAGCACTGTGTAGGCCCCCACGGTCGCGTCTCCTGCGATCCGGCAGTTGCTGCCGACGAAGGCCGGGCCTTCGACATGGTCGACGTCGTCGAGGCCGACGCTGTCGCCGATCCAGACGTTCCCGCGCAGCCTGATGCCGGGAATCTCGAGCTCCACGAGGCCGTCGAGAGCGTCGAAGTTCGCCTGGCGGAACTGGTCGAGGTTGCCGATGTCCTGCCAGTAGCCGTCGAGGACGTGCCCGTAGATCGGCCGGCCCATCTCGAGCAGCAGCGGGAACAGCTCTTTCGAGAAGTCGTATGGGCGATCGGCAGGGACATGCGTGAGCGCTTCGGGCTCGATCACGTAGATGCCGGTGTTGATCGTGTCGGAGAAGACCTGTCCCCACGAGGGCTTCTCGAGGAAGCGCTCGACACGGTTGTCCTCGTCGGTGACGACGATCCCGAACTCGAGTGGGTTCTCCACGGACTTGAGCCCGATCGTGACCGCCGCGCCCTTCTCCTTGTGCGCCGCGACAAGCGATCCGAGGTCGCCGTCGCACAGAGCGTCGCCTGAGATGACGAGAAATGTCTCGTCGAGCTTCCCGCTGGCCAGGCGGACGGAGCCCGCCGTGCCGAGCGGCTGCTCCTCGACCGAGTAGTCGATGCGGAGGCCCATGGTCTCGCCGTCCCCGAAGTAGCCGCGGATCGCCTGCGGCATGAAGGCCAGCGTCACGACGACCTCCTCGAAGCCGTGGCGCCGGAGCAGCTCGAGGATGTGCTCGATGCAGGGCTTGCCGACGATCGGCACCATCGGCTTCGGCTGGTTCGACGTGAGCGGCCTGAGGCGTGTCCCCTCGCCGCCCGCCATGACGACGGCCTTCACGGGCTCGCCACTTCCCTGCGCGCCTTCGCCGCGTACTGCACTCCAGCCGCGAGCGCGAGCACGATTCCGCCCCAGAAGACCCAGAGCGGCCAGGCTGTCCCCGCCTCGGTGACGAGGACGAATACCAGCGACGCGTAGAGCACCCAGGTCGCGACCTTGCCGAGGGCGCTGACGTCGAAGTCGTATCCTCGGGGCACGAAGAGTTTGTACCCGGCGATGAGCAAGACGTCCCGCGCGAGCACCAGCACGGCAGCCGGCCAGGGCAGCCTCCCTTCCGCCCACATGAGCACGACGGCGACTCCGATCATCAGCCGGTCGGCAAGCGGGTCTGCCACCTTGCCGAATTGGGACTCGACGTGCCAGCGTCGCGCGAGCCAGCCGTCGAGCTGGTCGGTGGCCGCCGCGCCGGCGAAAAAGAGGCCTGCCCCCCACGCCGGACCGTCGCCGGCGGCAAGGAACAACACAACGAAGGCAGGGATGGCGAGGAAGCGGATCACCGTCAGCGCGTTCGGCAGCTGGCGCAGGGGTGCGGAGACGGTGCCCGTGCTCATACCGAAAGGTTATTCGCTGGTGCTAGCGTCGCCCCGGTCGTGGCCACCCTCACCCTGCCGGGCTTCGTCAGCGCGCACAGCCACGCGTTCCAGCGTGCGCTCCGCGGCCGAGCCGCCGGCAGGGACTTCTGGGCCTGGCGGGAGGAGATGCTCGCCGAGGCCGAGCGGCAGACGCCCGAGCTCGTACGCAGTTCGTACGCGGCCGTCTATCGCGAGCTTCGGTCGGCGGGATACACCGCGGTTGGAGAGTTCCACTACCTGGGCCTGGCGGAGGCGCGCGCCGCAGCCGAAGCCGCGGACGAGGCCGGGATCGCCTTCGTCCTTCTCCACGTCGCGTACGCGCGCGGAGGCTTGCCGCGCATGCGCCAGCCGTCGGTTGCCGACTACCTACGCCAGGTCGACGAGCTTCGCGCGGATGGCATCGCCGTCGGCGTTGCGCCCCACTCCGTCCGCGCCTGCCCCGCCGACTGGCTCGTCGAGATCGGCAGGTACGCGGACGCCGAGGGTTTGCCCCTCCACGTCCATGCCGACGAGCAGCCGCGCGAAGTCGAGGAGTGCCTGGCGGAGCATGGCTGCCGCCCGATCGAGCTGCTTGCCCGCACCGGCTGCCTGACGGACCGGACCACCGTCGTCCACGCGACGCACGCTGACGGCGCCGAGCTCGACCTGCTCGCAACGCACGGGGCGAGCGTGTGTGCCTGCCTCACCACCGAGGCCGACCTTGGCGACGGGTTCCTCCCGGCGACGCGCATCGCCCACCGCGGCATCCCTCTCTGTATCGGCACCGACTCGAACGTGCGCGTCGATCCGCTCGAGGAGCTGCGTGAGCTAGAGGGGATCGCGCGGCGCCAGGCCGGCCGGCGCGGCGTCTTCTCCACCGAAGCACTGCTCGACATCGGCGCAGCGGCCGGAGCGAGCTCGCTGGGCATCGAGACGTGGCCGGAGATCGAGATCGACCTCGGGCACCCTGCACTCGCGGGTGTCGCCGCGGAACACGTTCCGGCCGCCCTCGTGGCCGGCTGCGGCGCCGACCTCGTCTTGGCGTCAGACCCCCTCCGGGGCGTCTGACGCCGAATCCGCTACCGCCCCGCCATCGTCGCGGCGTAACGAGACGTCCACCACGCCGTGCGGTGCAGGTACGCCTTCTGCGCGGGCTTGCCGCGCACGCGCCAGGCGCCGTCGTACGAGCTGTACGGAGCGCCCACGGCGCGAGCCGGCTCGATCTGAGTGCCTTCGTGCCATTCGTTGTAGCTCGTCACGGTGACGACGTCGGCGCGGGCGGCGAGGGCGCGGCGCCACATCGAGTCGTAGCGGGCACCGGCCTGCCGGTCACGCACGCGTTCGTCCCCTGTCGCCCTGCGGGCGTCATAGCCCGGGCCGACCGACGGGGCGCACAGCAGGCCGAGCGTGCGCGCCGAAGCACAGATGCGAGGGAACGACGAACCGTTGTAGACGTAGACGTCGTACGTGTAGAGGCCGTCGAAGCCGCCGGCCTTCGCGAACCCGGGAAGCGCCGTGTTCGCGAAGACGCGGAAGCCGTCCACGGGCTTGAGCACTTCGGCCCAGGCGGTCGCCGGCGTGTTCGTCGCGTCGTAGACGTAGACGTCGGTCACACCCTTCGTCCGGAGGTGCAGGAGATCGACGGCGACGCTTGCCGGCGTCCGTCCCGGGTACGGCTCGAGATGCACCGCGACACGGAGCGCGTGCCGGCGCCCCTCCTCCTGGATGCGGGCAAGGCGCGCGTCGTCGCCGCTGCCGCGCCCCCACCAGGAGACGATGACCGTGTCGATGCCCGCAGCGGCGATCTCCGTCAGCTGGGCTCGCAGCACACGCTGGTCGGCAGAGGAGTACGGGCCGCGCATGGGGTAGTACGCGGACGCGATCTCTCCGGGCGGCGCATGGTCGCGCTGCCCCCAGTGGATGTATCCCCCGTCCCGCGCGGGGTTGCCGTACCAGGCATAGAAGAAGATTCCGACCTCTCCCACGCCTCTCGGGGCGTCGACCTCGACCGGGCGCGCCGATCCGAGCGCAGCGGCAAAGGCCGCGACGAGTGCTGCCGCAGCGACCGCCAGGATCCGCAGCGTCCCCAACCCGCGCAGGACTGTACAGCGGCGGTCGGCCGTTTGCAGGTCTTTCGGCTGCTCGAGACGTTCACCGCGCGGTTTGCGCGGCGTCATGGTCGGTTCAGTCGTTAGTACGAGGTAGGCCGGCGGTCTGTCGACGGTTGCCTTCATACGGCCTTGCTACCCTGCGCGGCCGAGGCGAGGGGCGACGATGAGGCCTGGCAGGACACGCGTGGCGCGGCCCGCGCTCGCACTCGCGGGCGTGCTCGCGGCAGCGTGCATCGCCCTCCTGGGCGGGGCCCAGGCCGCCCGGCCGGCTGCGTGTCCTGACGGCTCGCTCGCCGCCGTCGAGTGCGCCGGGATCGTGCCGGTCGCCTCGCTCGAGCCCCGCGAGACCGAGATCGCGTGGGCCTCGCTCGTCCAGGCGCGCCGCCAGGGCGCACCCGGAGGTTTCCGCCTTGCGGCCGACGACTGCCGTCCGGCGCGGGCAATCTTCTACGCCGCGACCGACTGGCTGCGACTGGCGACGAAGCTTGCCGGCGGGGGCTCGCCATGCGCGCAGTACCTCATCTCGATCCCACCGCTGACGGCCGACAAGACGCGGCCCCGCGGCGATCAGGCGTGGCGGATCCGGGCGCTCGGACCGCAGTTCCACGCGTTGGCAGAGATCCACTGGACCGCGTGGAGCCAGTGGGTCGCCGCCAACGGCGCGACGTGGCACGCGGCCGGCGTCGAGGCTCGGCGGCGGATGGCAGCTGCAGGCTACGACATCGCGTCGGGCGACACGTGGGCCGTGAACGAGTTCTCCTCGGCCGTGCGCCGGGGCGACGGCGCCGCGAGGGCGAACGCGCGTGACTTCGTCCGCGGGCTCTATGAGGCGGACGGCACGCTGCCGCAGGCACGCGGTGTCGCCTTCACCACCGGTGTCTCACAGCGGACGCCCGACCTCTCGACGTACAAGGCAAACCTGCAGGGCTGGCTGCAGGACGCCGCGTTCTGGAACGACATGAGCGCCTACGTGAGCGACTTCTCGCAGGAGAACTATGCGGACATCCGCAGCTACGCAGTCTCCGGCGTGCCCCTCCCCACCCGGCGCGACCTCCTGAACGACTACCTCCAGCACCAGCTGAGGCTTCCGGTGACCGGCCCCGACACCGCTGCCGCGGCGCGGGGCTACCTCCAGGCGGCCTACAGCCCGCTCGCGAATGCGGCCTGGCAATGGGATTTCGGCTTCGGCTGGACGATGACGGCGGTCGACCAGATGCAGGACTTCGTCTCCGCGCAGACCTACGCGCTGCGCTACGACGGCGCGGCTCGCGGAGGCACGGAGGACCGCTTCGGGCTCGCGTGGGCCCCACGGAACGCGCTCGGGCTCTCGGCGTCGGAGTTCACGGCTCAAACCGCGGCGTTGCTCGACAGGCTCGCCGCAGCCGTTCGCGATTCCGGGCTTCCGATCGTTCCCGGCGATTCGGGCGTCGGCGCGTGCGGACCGGCGGGCCAGAACCTCTGGTGCGTCCGCGAGCTGTCCGGGGCGAGCGTGAGCGGCGTTGTGGAGCGCGTTCAACGTCTGGGCGCAGCCGCTCGTGGCGTTCACGTCGGCGCCGCAGACGGTCGTCGCCGGGGCTGTTTCTGCGCCGATCGCGGTGCAACTCCGGATCGGCGGGCTTGCGTCGGCGGCGAAGGATGCCGTGACCGTGACGCTGTCGTCGAGCTCGTTGGCCGGCAGCCTTCTCGACTGCGCCCGAAGGGCCGTGGCTGCCCACTCTGAGCGTGACCGTGCCCGCGGGAGCGACGACCAGCCCGTCGTTCTTCTACCGTGACACCCGTGCGGGCGCTGCCGTCCTGACGGCCGCGGCGGCCGGCTACGCGTCCGGGACGCAGGCGGTGACGGTCGTCGCCGGTGCACCCGTTTCCCTGACAGTGAGCCCCGGCGCAGCCACCGTGCCTGCCCGCACGACGCGTCCGTTCTCCGCGAGCGGCGTGGACGTGTTCGGGAACGCAGCACCGGCCACGGGCGCGACCTGGACCGTCACTCCCGCCTCGCTCGGCTCCGTCACGCCGGGGGTCGGCGCGACCACGACATTCACCGCCGCGACCGCGGGCGGCTCCGGCACGGTCGTCGCAACGCAGCAGACGGCGATCCGGCCCACTGACGGCAAGCGCGGCCGTGACCGTCCTCCCTCCGCCGCGGATGCGAGTGACCCGCGTTCGCTACCTCACCGTCGGCAGCGTGCACCGCGTCAGCGTGTCGGTCGCCGACGGCGGAGGCCGGCCCGTGCGCGGGGCTGCGGTCACCGCGGCGCTCTACCGCAACGGCGGCTGGTACGCCTCGCTGCGGGGCATCACGGGGACGACGGGGCGGGTCATGTTCACGCGGCCGGCCCGAACGACGCGCGCGGGGTGCTACACGACGCGGGTGCGCCAGGTGGCCGCGGCGGGCTTCGCCTGGGCTCGCGGCACGCCGGCGAACCGCTTCTGCAAGCGCAAGCCGCCGCGGCGGCCCTAAGCGCGGGAACCAGGCTCGGAGTCGCCGATCTGTGATTTGATCGCAGGGCGGCGTTTCCACAGACTGCGGCCGATCGTGCTCGACACCGACATCAATCCTCTCCTCGACGACGAAACGGCGACGCGGGCCGAGTTCCTGAGGCGCGCAACCGGTGGCGCCCTCGGTCTCGGGCTGCTGGGCGGGCTCGGGTTCGACGCGCTCGGGTTGCTCTCCGCGGAGGAGGCGCATGCCGCGACGCCACGCTCGCCGAACGACGTGCTGCGTTTCCGCTCGCGTCCCGACCTGCGGCCGCCGCGACTCACGATCGTCAAGGGCGGAGCGTCCGATCGCTGCCTGTTCCTCTCGCCCTCGTCGGGGGCGGGCCAGCGCGGCGCGCTGATTCTCGACGGCGAGGGGCAGGTCGTCTGGTTCCGGCCGACCAAGCCGGACACGGTCATGAACTTCCGCACCGGGCTGTACAAGGGCGAGCCGGTGCTCACGTGGTGGCAAGGGCGGGCGCTTCGTGGGCTCGGCGTCGGTTCCCACGTCATCGTCGACGCGACCTATCGCGAGGTCGCGCGGTTACCGGCCGGTCGCGGCCGGCAGTCCGACCTGCACGAGTTCCTGCTCACTCCCCGCGACACCGCGATCGTGACGAGTTACGAAGTCCGGACGATGGACCTATCACCCGTCGGCGGCCCGTCGAACGGCAAGGTGGTCGGCGCCATTTTCCAGGAGATCGCAATCCCGAGCGCCCGGGTCCTGTTCGAGTGGCGGAGCCTCGAGCACGTCGCGATCGACGAGGCTTACAACCCGTACGACGGCCACTCGTACGACTACTTCCATATCAACTCGGTGGACATCGACGCGGACGGGCACTACCTCGTCTCGGCCCGTAACACGTGGGGCGTCTACAAGGTGCACAGCGAGACGGGCAAGGTGCTCTGGCGCCTGGGCGGCAAGCGCTCCGACTTCCAGATGGGCCCAGGGACGCGGTTCGCCTGGCAGCACGACGCCACGGCATCACGAGGAGGGCCGGCTGATCAGCATCTTCGACAACAGCGCGGCGCCCCCGGTTGGGCCGCGGTCGCGCGTGCTCGTGATCGCGCTCGACCGTCGCAACAGAGTTGCGAGGCTCGCACGCTCGTACGCCCACCCGAAGGGACTGCTCGTGCCGTTCATGGGCAACGCGCAGGTGCTGCCGAACGGAAACGTCGTCGTCGGTTGGGGCGGTCTGCCGAATATCACGGAGTTCCGCCGCGGCGGAGGCATCCACTTCGACGCGCACCTCCCCCGGGGCGGGCAGAACTACCGCGCGTTCCGGCTGCCCTGGGAAGGTCGGCCGCACCGCCCGCCGCGGCTCGTCCTACATGCGGCCGCAGGACAGAGGCGGCTGTTCGTGAGCTGGAACGGCGCGACCGAGGTCGCCGCGTGGCGGCTCGAGGCAGGACCGGCCCGCGGCGATGTGCGGCCCGTGGCGACGAAGCGCAAGACCGGGTTCGAGACGTCGTTTGCCGTCCCGGGCTCGACCGGCCTCGCCGTCGCCGTCGCGCTCGGCCACGGCGGCCGCGAGCTCGACCGTTCGAACGTGATCCGGCTCTGACCCGTTGTATGCCGCCCGGCGGTCGGTTTCCCGGCCGCCGAGGTTGTGGCACGTGGTCGGCTACGGCGCCTTCGCGATCAGGTCGATCGCCCCATCGGGGTAGAGCGGCAGCGCCTCGATCTCGTCGGGCCGTATCCAGCGCGCACGGACCGGGACCTGCTCGCCGTCCACGAAGTCGACACCGGCGAAGGTGTCGTGCTCGTAGAGCGACTCGTCCGCCAGCCGAGCCGCGTACAGCAGGCAGATCTCGTGGCCGGGCCGGCCGAGGAACGTGAACAGGTTCTCGACGGCGCCGAGGTAGCGGACGTCCGCGAGCTCCACGCCGATCTCCTCGCGCAGCTCACGCCGGACCGCGTCCTCGCCGCGCTCGCCGAAGTCGACGCCGCCCCCGAGAAGGCGGAGGTACCGCTCGTCCTTGACCGGATCCTCGCCGTCCTCGACGAGCAGCTCGTCGCCACGCCGCACGACGGCCAGCGCGAGGACCCGGATCGCGCCGCTCACCGGGCGAGTCTAGACGCCGCCGCCTACGGGATCACCCCCGAGGGCGGCCGCGAAGAGACCGATTTTGCCATGACGCAGCGTGTATCCAGGTCATCCTCGACCGGTGCCCAGGGGTGCGTCTGCGGACTGAACGTGGACTCGGAGGGCCCTCAGAATGAGCAAAGCCCCGCGTTTGCCAGCAGCGGATTCGGTGAGGTGTATCCTGTCCGGGGTAGCCGCGCGGCGTTCGGATTGGTTGACCAGGATGGTTCGCCGCGGGATACTTGCCCTCTACACCGGGTCAAGCGAGGGGGAGATCAAATGACCAGGATTCTTCGTCGCGCCTTCACGGCGGTGATGTCGTTTCTGCTAGTTGCCCTGGTGGCCGCGTTGGCGATGCCTGCCGCCGCGGCCCCAGACGAGGTCATCGTCCTACCGGGCGCCAGCTCGGCTGAGGGCATCGCCGCCGGCGGCGGCACCACTTTCTACGCCGGTGACCTGTTCGCGGGCGACATCTTCCGCGGCGACGTCCAACGAGGCACTGCTCAATCGTTCATCGACGCCCCCGCTGGCCGCATGGCAGTGGGAATGACCGCCGACCTCGACCACGACCTGCTGTTTGTGGCCGGTGGCTTCACCGGGCAAGGCTATGTCTACGACACCCTCACCGGTGCCACCATCGCCACCTACCAGTTCGGCGCGGCCGGCACCACGCTCGTCAACGACGTGGCCCTCACCAAAGACGGTGCCTGGTTTACCGATTCGTTCCAGCCCAGGCTCTACTTCGTGCCGGTCAGCGAGGCCGGGGTTCTGGGGTCGTTCCGCACACTGCAACTCACCGGCCCGGCGGCCGAGATCAGCGGGGACTTCAACCTCAACGGCATTCAAGCCACGCCCAACGGCAAGACGCTCATCGTGGCGCACTCGGCCAATGGCGAGCTCTATACGGTCGATCCGGTCACCGGTGCCAGCGCGACGATCGCCGGGGTGAGCGTGCCGAATGTCGACGGCATCGTGCTTCTGGGTAGACGGCTGTGGGCGGTGCAGAACAGCAACCAGGTGGCAAGAGTTCAGCTAAGCCCGAACCTCACCTCCGGGGTGATTGAGGAGGTCATCACCAGCGACCTGTTCCAGGTGCCGGCCACGGCGGCTCGCTTTGGCAGTCGACTGGCGGTGGTCAACGCGAAGTTCGACACCGGCTTTCCGCCCACCGCCGACCAGTACGAGGTCGTCCTGGTCGACCGGTGAGCCTGAAGCCGGGTTCGGGGACGTAGTGCGGACTGAGTACCGGCAACGTCCAGGTCGCGCCGTAGCTCGGCCCGGTCGGTCTCCTGCCGCTCCTCCCGTTGACTTCAGCGCCCTCCGCTCATAGGGTTGCGGCACGTTCGTGAAGATCGCCACATAGAAGCGGTCGCGATCAGCGTCGACGCCGCTTCGAGAGTCCGATAGGGCTCCGGTAGGGGAACGTTCATAGCGGTTTGCTGCCAGGCAGGCAGCGCTCACCTCCCGGTTGCTGCGGTCAGTCAACAGGAGGTGAGGTGACAGCTGGACGATTTCGTGCCGCGCTGTGATCGGCGTGGCCCCTTTCGCGTCTCTTAGGGCGATGCCCTGGCCGCGACAGGCCCAACCATCCGTTACAGACAGGAGACATCGTTGAGTGAGTCAACATCCTCATCCGCAAACGGGCGCCGGCGCTCTGGTCGGCGAGCCCTCATCGCTCTCGCCGGTCTTGGAGCCGCGCTGATCGTCGCGGTACCGATCGCCTGGGCGAGCCATCAGTTCACCGACGTCCCGGACTCGAACCCGTTCCACGGCGACATCGCCGCCGTGAAAGATGCGGGCATCACGTCCGGCAAGACCTGCGCGCCGCCCGGCACACCACCTACCTACTGCCCCGCCGAGGGCATCACCCGCGAGGCGATGGCAGCCTTCGTGCACCGCGGGTTCGGACGGGCTGGCAAGGGAGTCGCCGCGCAGGCTGTGATCGGTGCAAGTCCGGTGGACCTCGCCGTCCTCACGATGAATGTCGGGGGTGTCGCTGGCAACACGCAATTCGTCAAGCTCGACGCAGTCGTTACGACGTTCATCACGAGCTTGACCAACTGTCCGTGTACCACTGCATACAGGATCGATCAGGATGGCGTCGGCCCAATCACCGGCGCCCACTACAACACGAACAGCGCTCTCGCAGGAAATGGTCTCGGTTTCGAGACGGGAGCAGCGACGACTGTCGTAGCCGTGCCCACGGCGAGTACCCAGACCTTTCGACTTCAGGCATTCGCTTCGGGCAGCGCGCCCAACAGTGCAACGGGTTACGCCCAGCTCACCGCCGTCACAACTCCCTTCGGGAGCACGGGCTAGCGCGTTCGGGGTCGGTTCCTCTTCGAACGGGTTGGAGGCCCCGCGACCGGATAGCAATGCCGAGCGCAGTAGATGCCTCGAGGGAGGCCTTCGGGCCTCCCTCGACCGCTCGGCCAACGCCAGCTCCGCGACCTGGTCGCGGGGAATCCACGCGAACGGGTCTCGTGTTGGGCGTGTCGGCTCCCCGGCGCCGGACGAACGCAATTCTTGGAAGAAAGCGAAGCCGGTCACGGTGCCGGGGGTGGCGATCCGCGCCGGCTGCGCGGGGTGCCGGTTGTCGCCGCCCCGGCGCGTCGGGTGCGAGCCTGGGACTGACCCGGCGTGGGTGCCGCTGGTGAAGGTCGCCGAGCGACGGCGGCGGAAGCTGTCGAAGTGGCCTACGGCTGGGGGAGCCACTTCGAAGAGCTCCGCTCGATGGCAGGTGACCCTGCGGTGACCGTGACGGCCGAGACGTTCGCGACCGAGTGAACGAAAGCCCCGCGTTAGCAGGGCTTCCCTCGATCGGGGCGCCGAGATTTGAACTCGGGACCTCTAGTCCCCCAGACTAGCGCGCTAACCAGGCTGCGCCACGCCCCGTCGTGGGGCACAGCTTAGCGGCCCGGCTGCCGCGCCCTACGCCAGCCGCTTGTAGAGCCGGTCGATCAGCTCCGGGCATCTTCTCGAGCTTGCTCGGTGATCACGCGGATGCGGAACTCGCGGAAGTGCTCGGGCTCGACCCCGAAGGCCCTTGCCGAGCCGGGCGATCACGTCGTTCGAGGGCACCGGCCGGTTCCCGTGCACGATGTGGTTCAGGTAGCCGGCCGAGAGCTTCGTCTTCTCGGCCAGGGCCCGGTAGGTGAGAGCTGTCTCGTTCATCAGCCGCTCGACCGTGGGGCCGAAGGGCTCCTCGCTGTATCTGCGTCGTTTCGCCATCACGGACCCCCTACCCTGTTTGCCAGTTCAGTAATCTGCACGCGCTCGTCGCTGCCCGCCGACCGTTCGCGCACGTCCACCGCGGCGTCTTCGAGGGTCTTGCGACCCACGGTTATTCTGCACAGGGCAACCGAACAGGTCGGCGTCCGCGAACTTCTCCCCCGGGCGCTGGTCGCGGTCGTCCAGCAGCACCGCGAAGCCCTCCGCCTCCAGCGCGGCCGCTGCCTCGGTGGCGCGTGCGGCGATCTCGTCGCTGCCGGCGTCGAGCGAGATCACTTCGCGCGTCGTACGGCGCCAGCGCCGCCGGCCAGACGATCCCGCTCTCGTCGTGGCCCTGCTCGACTGCGGCCGCGATCACCCGGCCCGGCCCGATCCCGTAGCTGCCCATCACGAGCGGCCGTTCTCTGTCCGTCCTCGTCCAGGAAGGTCGCGCCCAGCGGCTCCGAGAAGCGCGTCTCGAGCTTGAAGATGTGCCCCACCTCGATCGCGGTCTGGAAGCGCAGCGCGCCGCCGCAGCGCGGGCAGCGCGTCGCCTTCCAGCGGCCGGCGCAGGTCGGCGAAGCGCGCCTCGAAGTCGCGGCCGTGCTTCGACGCCGCGGAGGTGAAAGCCGGTGCGGTTGGCGCCTGCGACGAACTGGCCCTCGCGCAAGCGTCTCGTCCGCGACGATCTCGCCGGGGAAGCCGACCGGCCCGATCGAGCCGGGATCGGCGCCGAACGCCTGCCGGATCTCCTCCTCCGTCGACGGCCGCACGTCGGCCCGGAGGGCGGCTGCGAGCTTCGCCTCCTCGAGCTGGTCGTCGCCGCGGATCAGCGCCAGGACGACGGTGCCGTCCCGCTTCGTCACCGGCATCGCCTTCGACGTCGCCGCGCGCGTCGATCCCGAGCAGCGCCGGCGAGCGCGTCGATCGTCGTCACGCCGGGCGTCTCGATCTCCTCGGGAGCGTCCAGGCGAGCCGGGAACTCCGGCGCGCGCGGGACACCCTGCGCGATCTCGAGGTCGGCGGCATAGTCGCCGCGCTCGCACGTGACGAGCGTGTTCTCGCCCGACCCGGACGGGGCGAGAAAGTCGATCGAGTCGCTGCCGCCCATCATCCCGGACTCCGCCTGCACGGCGTGAGCCTCGAGCCCGCAGCGCTCGAAGATCCGGTGGTACGCCGCCTCCTGGGCCTGGAAGCTGCGGTCGAGCCCCTCCTCGTCGCGGTCGAACGAGTAGGCGTCCTTCATGATGAACTCGCGCACGCGGAGCAGCCCGCCGCGCGGACGCGGCTCGTCGCGCTCCTTGATCGAGAAGTGGTAGAGCATCTGCGGCAGCTGCCGGTAGCTCTGGATCTCCCTCGCGTGGAAGGTGACCGTCTCCTCGTGGGTCATCGGGAGGACGAACTCGCGGCCGGCTCGGTCCTGGAGGTGGAAGATCTCGGGGATAGTCACGCCCGGTCTGCTCCCAGAGCTCGGCCGGCGTGAGCACGGGCATCAGCATCTCCTGCGCTGCCGATCGCGTCCATGCTCCTCGCGGATGATCTGCACGACCTTCTGGTGCACGCGCCAGCCGAGCGGCAGGTACGTCCAGACGCCTGCGCTCACCTGGCGGATGTAGCGCGCCGCGAACGAGCAGCTTGTGCGAGACGGCCTCCGCGTCGGCTGGGGCGTCGCGCAGTGTCGGCAGGAACAGCTGTGAGGCGCGGTGGATCACGGTTGCCCGCCGAGGCTAGTCGAGCGGGATCAGGGAGGCCTCGGCCATCGCGAGCGCCGCAGGCTTGGCCATCTTCAGCCGCTTCGGACGCTTCATCCCGTCGGCGATCCACTGGTCGATCTCGTGGAAGAGCTCGTCGATCAGGATGTCCGACGAGACCTTCTTCAGCACGCGGCCGTGCGCGTAGATGAAGCCGACGTCGCGGCCGCCGGCGATCCCGAAGTCGGCGTCGCCCGCCTCGCCGGGCCCGTTCACGGCGCAGCCCATGACGGCCACCTCGAACGCCTCCGGGTAGTCGCGCAGCCGCTCCTCGACGACGCGCGGCGAGCTTCTCGACGCCGACGTTGTCGCGGCCGCACGACGGGCACGCGATCATCACCGGCCCCCGCTCGCGCAGCCCGAGCGCCTTGAGGATCTCCCAGGCGACCTCGACCTCCTTGACCGGGTCGGCGGTGAGCGAGACGCGCAGCGTGTCGCCGATGCCGTCCGCGAGCAGCGCGCCCATCCCGACCGCGCTCTTGATCGAGCCCGGCGAACGGCGTGCCCGCCTCGGTCACGCCGAGGTGGAGCGGGTAGGGCACCTTCGCGGCGAGCATCCGGTAGGCGCGGATCATCGTCGGCACGTGCGTCGCCTTGACCGAGATCTTGAAGTCGCGGTAGTCGAGCCTCTCGAGCAGCTCGACCTCCTCGAGCGCGGCCGCGACGAGCGCCTCGGCCTGGTCCTCGCTGCGCGAGCTCGTGCAGGTGCGCGGGCAGCGAGCCGGAGTTGGCGCCGATCCGCATCGGGATCCCGGCGCGCTTGGCGGCGCGCGACGACCTGCTCGACCTTCTCCGGGCCGCCGATGTTGCCGGGGTTGATCCGCACGGCGGCGACGCCGGCGTCGATCGCCTTCAGCGCCAGCGAGGCGTTGAAGTGGATGTCGGCGATCACCGGCAGCGGCGAGAGGCGGACGATCGTCGGCAGCGCCGCGGCGTCCTCGTTCTTCGGCACCGCGACGCGCACGATCTCGCAGCCCGCCGAGGCGAGCGCGGCGATCTGCGCGGTCGTCGCCTCGACGTCGTGCGTCTTCGTCAGCGTCATCGACTGCACGACGACGGGCGCGCCGCCGCCGATCGCGACGTTGCCGACCCTGATCTGCACCTCGCTGGCCACCGGCCACCCAGTGTAGAGGCGAGCGCTCGCGCGGCGTCAGGCGCTCGCGCGAGCTACGACAGCCGCCCGATGTCGTTCGTGAGGCCGATGAAGAAGAGCAGCAGGACGACCGCGATGCCGACCACCGAGACGCGCTCGTAGACCTCGCGCCCGACCGACCGGCCGCGGATGCCCTCGACGATCGCGAACGCGATGTGGCCGCCGTCGAGCGGGCAGCAGCGGCAGCAGATTGATCAGTGCGAGCGAGAGCGAGATCAGCGCAAGCACCCAGATGTAGGAGTCGACGCCCTGTTTCGCCGCCTCGGAGGAGCCCTGCACGATGCCGACCGGGCTGGAGATCTCGTCGCGACCCGAGCCCGAGACGAGCCGTGTCAGCGATGCGCCGATCTCCTTCGTCACCAGCCCGGTGCACGCGAAGCGCCTCTCCCGCGGCGGCCACGGGCGATAGGCCTTCGCCGCGCAGCACGAAGCCGAGCCGGTAGTTGCCGTCCTCGAGCTGCCGCGCCGAAACGGGCTTGAGCCGCACCAGGTGCCGTTGCGCTGGACGGTGACCACGAGCGGGCGCCCCTTGGAGGACGTGATCGTCTTCGAGATCTCCGCCGGCCCGAGCCGCCGTCCGTCGATCGCGACCACGCGGTCGCCGGGAAGCAGCCCGGCCTGCTCGGCGGCCGAGCCGGACGCGACGCGCCTCGACGGTCGTGGTCGCCTTCCCCCCGACTGCGAGGAAGAGACCGGTGAGAAGCACGATCGCGAGGAGAATGTTCGCGGCCGGGCCGGCGAAGATGACGACGATCCGCTTCCAGGTCGCGGCGCGCCAGTACGCGTCGGGCCCGAGGGCGTCGTCGAGCTCGGCGAGCGCCTTCTGTGCGGCCTCGGCACCCTGTGGCGTCAGTTTCTTCGACTCGATCGCCGCCTGCAGCGCGGGCAGCTGGCCGCGCGCATCCTCCATCTCGCCGGCCGCGAGCGCGTCCCGGAGCCGCGCCAGCGGACCTGCGAGCTCTGGTGCGTCGGCCACGACTCGGGCGAACTGCGTCTCCACGTCCGAAGGGGCCGGACGGTGCATTCCGGGGATCTTCACGAAACCGCCGAGGGGGATCGCGCCGATGCCGTACTCGATTCCCTTGCGCTTCGTCTTCCAGATCGCCGGCGGGAACCCGACGTAGAAGCGGCGGGGACGCATGCGCAGCGCCAGCGAGGCCGTGAAGTGGCCCAGCTCGTGGACGAAGATCAGCAGGCCCAGCCCGACGACCGCGACGAAGAAGCTCACGCTGCCGCCAACGCCCCTGCGGCGATCTGCCTCGCCTCGGCGTCCGCCGCCTCGAGCTCGGCCAGGTCGCTTGCCGGGGCGCCGCTCACCTCCGCGAGCGTGCTCTCGACGACGGCGGGAATGTCGAGGAAGCCGACGCGCTGCTCCAGGAATGCGGCCACGGCGATCTCGTTCGCCGCGTTGAAGGCGCACGGAAAGGTCCCGCCGCGCTCGCCGGCCTCGCGCGCGAGGGCGAGCAGGGGGAACGCGTCGGTGTCGGGCGCCTCGAATGCGAGCGTGAGCCCGGCGAGCTCGAGCGGCGCGACGGGCGTCGCCGGGCGCTCGGGGTAGTTGAGGGCGTACGAGATGGGGACTCGCATGTCGGGATAGCCGGCGTGCGCGAGTGCGGCGCCGTCGCGGAATCGTACGAGCGCGTGCACGATCGAGTCCGGATGCACCACAACCTCGATCCTCTCGTACGGGACCGCGAAGAGCCAGTGCGCCTCGATCAGCTCCAACCCCTTGTTCGCAAGCGTTGCACTATCCACTGTGATCTTTCGTCCCATCGACCAGGTTGGATGGGCGAGCGCTTCCTCCACGGTCACCTGTGCCAGCGCATCTCGCGCGCGGCCGCGAAATGGCCCTCCGGAAGCCGTGAGCACAACGGAGTGGACCGAGGCCGCATCACGACCATCGAGGCATTGGAAGAGCGCTGAGTGCTCGCTGTCGACGGGCACGAGCGCTCCACCACCCCGCTCCCGCGCCCTCACGGCCAGCTCTCCGGCAGCGACGAGGCTCTCCTTGTTGGCGAGCGCCAGAGTCACCCCTCGTTCGAGCGACCAGAGTGTCGCGCGGACCCCCGCGAAGCCGACAATCCCGTTCAGGACGACGTCCGGCGCGCTCGCCTCGAGCAGCGGGCGTGGGTCGCCGCCCACCTGCGTCAGTGCGCCCGGATGTGCCGCTGCGAGCGTCGTCGAGCGCCGACGATCCGGACAGGAGGGCGCAGACCTCGAGCTCGGGGCTTGCGGCGACGACCTCGAGCGCCTGACGGCCGATCGATCCTGTGGCGCCGAGAAGCGCGACCCGCTTCATGCGCGGGAGAAGGTAGCTGCTCAGCCGCCCTTGGCGAACGCGTCCTCGCAGCCCTTTTTGGCCTCGGCGACCTCTGCAGGGCCGCTCGATCCGGCCAGTTGCTCGGCGATGACGGTGGACACTGCATCGGACGTCTTCTCCGGGACGCCGTAGATATCCGCGATCTCGGCAACCGTGCCCTCACTGCAGACCTCGAAGCCGCCCTTGTACGACTGGGACGTCGTGTCCACGCCCCCGCCGGATCCGTTCGAACCTCCGGTGTCTCCGCCGCCGCCGCCGCCCGCCACAGCCTGCCGCGAACAGCGCGGCCGCGGCCACTGCAGGAAGAGCGAGCTGGCGCAGGTGTCTCATCGGGGTATCTCCTTCGCTGCGAGCAAGCGTACTCCTAGACAGTAAACGCGAGAATCGCGTAGAAGGAAGCCGGCCCTGCGAAGAGGAGCGCGTCGAGCCGGTCGAGGACGCCGCCGTGAGCGCCGAGGAGCCGGCCGGAATCCTTGACGCCGAAGTCCCGCTTCACGGCGGACTCGAAGAGGTCGCCGACCGTCGCCGCCACTGCCACGATCGCTCCGAGTGCGAGCGCCTCGGGAATGGTCAGGAAGTCCTGGCGGTAGAGGGAGAAGAACACGACGGCCATCGCGGCGACCGTGCCGCCGACGAATCCCTCCCACGACTTTCGGGGCGAGATCGCAGGCGCCATGCGGTGCCGGCCGACGGTGCGGCCGACCAGGAACGCGGCTGTGTCGTCTGCGAAGACCGCGATCAGGACGGTGAAAATCGCGAGTTGGCCGTGCTCGGGAAGGTCACGCACGAGGATGAGACAGCCGAGCCCGCCGCCCACCCAGACCACGCCGAGCAGGGTCGTCGCCAGCGCCGCCACCGCGGACGGCGGCCGCGCGCTGGAGAGCCCGAAGATGACGAACGCGACCAGGACGGTTGCGAGTACGCCGCCGAGCAGCCAGACAGGTCCGCCGAGCTGAACGCCCACGAGGGCGAGCACGAGCCCCGCGAAGCCCGCAAGCACGAGCGGCCGCAGGCCGCGGGCCATCGTGTACAGCTCGTGCAGCGCCAGAAGGCCGCCGACGAGCGCGACGATGGTGAGCCACCAGCCCCCTGCCCAGACGGCGGCCAGCACAGGCGGCAGGAGCAGGACTGCAACGAGCAGCCGCGAGACGAACGGGGTCACCGGCCGCCGAACCGGCGCTTCCGCAGCGCGTATTCCTCGAGCGCGTCTCTGAGGTCGTCGGCTCCGAAGTTGGGCCAGAGCGTGTCGCTGAAGACGAGCTCTGCGTATGCCGCCTCCCAGAGGAGGAAGTTCGAGACGCGCAGCTCCCCGGACGTGCGGATCAAGAGGTCGACCGGGTCGAGCTCGGGTGCGTGGAGCCGCGCTGTCAGCGCCGCTTCGTCGACCGCGTCCGCCTCCACGCCGTCGGCGACGATTCGACGCGCCGCTTCGACGATCTCGTCCCGGCCGCCGTAGTCGAACGCGACCCAGAGGTTCAGCGTGTCCCGGGTTGCCGTTGCCGCCTCCAGGTTGTCCATCCTGACGAGAAGGTCGGCCGGAACGCGGTCGCGCCGGCCGATGAAGCGTGTGCGCACGCCCTGCTCCGCCAGATCGGGAAGCTCTCGCTCGATCGTCTCGCCGAAGATGACCATCAGGTCGTCGACCTCGTCGGACGGTCGGGCCCAGTTCTCGGTCGAGAAGGCGTAGACGACGAGCGACGACACGCCGAGGTCGATCGCAGCCTCGACCGTGCGCCGCAGGGCGCGTGTCCCTTCCCGATGGCCCTCCGCCACCGACAGTCCGAGCGCGTCGGCCCAGCGGCCATTCCCGTCCATGATGATCGCGACCGTCCGAGGCACGCTCGGGACGTCGCTGGAGGACCTCGTCAGGCATCGCCCTGGCCAGAGCCGCCGCGGGCGGCTCAGACCTCCATGATCTCGGCTTCTTTGTGCTTCAGCAGCTCGTCGATGCGCTTCACGTGCTCGTCGGTGAGCTTCTGCACCTGCGTCTCGGCGCGACGCTCCTCGTCGTCTCCAACCTCGCCGTTGCGGACGAGCTCCTCGAGGTGCCGCATGACGTCGCGGCGGACGTTGCGCACGGCGACGCGGCCCTCCTCGGCGGAGCGCCGGACGAGCTTGACGAGCTCCTTCCGGCGTTCCTCGGTGAGCTGCGGGATCGGCAGTCTGATCAGCTTGCCGTCGTTCGACGGGGTCAGACCGAGGTCCGACTCCTGGATCGCCTTCTCGATCGCGCGTATCTGCGTCGGGTCGTACGGCTGCACGGAGAGCAGGCGCGCTTCCGGGGCCGTGATCGTCGACATGTTCTTGAGCGGGGTCGGCGTCCCGTAGTAGTCGATCGTGATGCGGTCGAGGAGAGCCGGAGACGCGCGTCCGGTGCGCACCGAGTTGAACTCGTGCCGCGTGTGCTCGATGGACGTGTCCATCCGTCGTTGCGCGTCGGCCAGGAACTCCTCGATTGACGCCATCTACGCTTCCTCCTTGGTGCTGACGGTCTCTGTCCGCACGATGCTCCCGATGCGCTCGCCGGCCGCGACCTTCCGGATGTTGCCTTCCGCGAGCTCGAACACGAAGATCGGCAGTCCGTTGTCCATGCACAGCGAGAGCGCCGTCGTGTCCATGACCCGAAGGCCACGCTCGATCGCTTCCAGGTGTGTCAGCTCGGGCAGGAGGCGTGCGCTCGGGTCGGTGCGAGGGTCGCCGTCGTAGACGCCCTCGACGCCGTTCTTGCCCATCAGGATCGCCTCGGCCCCGATCTCGAGCGCGCGCAGCGCCGCCGCCGTGTCGGTGGTGAAGAACGGGTTGCCCGTTCCGCCGGCGAAGATGACGATGCGACCTTTCTCGAGGTGGCGGATCGCTCGGCGGCGGATGTAGGGCTCGGCGACCTCCGACACGGTGATCGCCGACTGCACGCGCGTGACCGCTCCCAGCCGCTCCAGGGCGTCCTGGAGGGCGAGCGCGTTGAGCAGAGTCGCGAGCATCCCGGCGTAGTCGGCGGTCGCGCGGTCCATCCCATCGGCCGCAGCTTCCAGCCCGCGATAGAAGTTCCCGGCGCCGACCACGATCGCCAGCTCGGTACCGGCACTCCGCACGGCAACCACTTCGCGGGCGATCTCGAGGACGGTGTCGGGATCAACCCCGTAGTCGCGGCTGCCCATCAGGCTCTCTCCCGAGAGCTTGAGAAGAACGCGACGGAACGTCGGCTCGGCGGCGCGCGCGGTTTCCGTCGGCTGCTGCGTCACGTCGGTGCCCGTCGTCATCACCCCGTCACGGAGATGCGGGTGAACTCGACCGGCGACGCACCCTCGTCCGCAGAGCGCCTCGGCGACCGTCTTCGAGTCGTCGTGGATCCACGCCTGGTCGGCGAGAACGCCTCCGGGAGCGGCCGCGAAGAAGCGCTTGGCGAGCATGCCTTCGACGATCTTCTCACGCGCCGCCTCGGGCTTCGACTGCACCTGATCCGAGTTGGCGTAGATCGCACGCTCGGCCGCGATGGTCTCCGCCGGCACGTCGTCACGCGTCGCCCACTCGGGCGCCGCGAACGAGATGTGCATCGCGAGCCGGCGTGCCAGCTCGGGCGAGCCGCCGGCGAGCTTGACGAGCACGCCGATCTTGTTGGCGGGCGGGTGCGTGTACGCACCGAGTACCTCGCCGTCCGCCGCCTCATAGCGTGCGGCTCCCGTGACGACGATGTTCTCGCCGAGCTTTCCCACCAGCTCGAGCCGCTCTTGCTCAAGCGCCTCTACGGCCTCCGGCCCGCCGGCGTGCACTGCGTCGAGCACCGACTTGGCGAACGCCTGGAACTCGTCGCTCCGCGAGACCGGCTCGGTCTCGGAGCCGACGCCCACCATGCTCGCGACCGCGCCGTCGACGTGGTAGCCGACGAGACCCTCGGTCGTCGCGCGTCCGGCCCGCTTGTCGGCGGATGCCATTCCGCGCTCGCGGAGCACCCGGCGGGCCTCTTCGAGATCGCCGCCCGTTTCCTGCAGAGCGCGCTTGCAGTCCATCATCCCCGCGCCGGTCTGGTCGCGAAGCTCCTTGACAAGACTGGCGCTGATCTCGGTCACTCGCTGCCGCCCCCCTCGACCTGCGCGGCTACGGGCTCGGGCTCCTCTCGGCGGGCTCCTGCTCGACCGGCGCTTCCTCCACCTCGGCTGCTTCCGCGGCTCCGGCGGCTTCGGCTTCCGGCTCGGCCGGTTCCGCGGGCTCCGACGCCGCCTCGAATTCCTGCGGCGCCACCTTCGCTCGCCCGGCCTCGATCCCGTCGGCGATCGCGCGCGCGATCAAGCTGCACGAGCGGATCGCGTCGTCGTTTCCGGGGATCACGTACTGGGCCTCGTCGGGATCGCAGTTCGTGTCGACGAGGGCGATCACCGGCAGGCCCAGCCGTTTCGCTTCCCGCACGGCGAGTTGCTCCGTGCGCAGGTCGACGATGAACATGGCGTCGGGCTGCCGGCGCATGTCGGCCACGCCGCCGAGGTTCGCCTCGAGCTTCTCGAGCTCGCTCTCCATCGTGATCCGCTCTTTGGCGGGAAGCAGCTCGAGCTGGCCCTCCGTCTTCAGCCGGCGCAACTCGTGGAGATGCGCGATGCGGTCGGAGATCGTGCGCCAGTTCGTCAGCAGGCCGCCCAGCCAGCGGTTGTTGACGTAGGGCATGCCGACCCGCGACGCCTGGTCGCGAACGGCGTCCTGGGCCTGCTTCTTCGTCCCGACGAACAGGATCGTGCCGCCGCGCTCGGCGACGTTGCGCGCGAACTCGTACGCCTCCTGCAGCAGTTCCTGCGTCTGCTGGAGGTCGATGATGTAGATACCGCCGCGCTCGGCGAAGATGAAGCGGCGCATCTTCGGGTTCCAGCGCCGCGTCTGGTGGCCGAAGTGCACTCCAGCCTCCAGCAGCTCCTTCATGGAGACGGCTGCCACGGGCGATCAGCCCCTTTCTCTGTCGGTTTTTGGCCTACGGCCGGCGGGGCGCGGACGGAACCGGGCACAGGGCCTCGGCACCACCGCCCGTGCTGTGTCGCCGGGTGGGGAACAGGACGCCGGAATCGTAGCCGTTACCGGTCCCGCAGTCTCGGGTTTGCGGCCGCGGCGGCACCTACATTCACATCGCCGCTCTACTGCGCGACACGGGCGCGCTCGAGCGCCGCTTCGAGATCCGCGGGGAGCGGCGAGCCCACGTCCACCTGCTCGCCGCTGAACGGGTGCGCGAAGCGCAGGCGGTGGGCGTGGAGGAACTGCCGTCGCGAGGCCGAGGTCGCCGCGGCTGCCGTAGACCGGGTCGCCGGCGACGGGCAGGCCGATCGCCTCCAGGTGGACGCGGATCTGGTGCGTCCGCCCCGTCTCGAGCCGCACCTCGAGCAGGGCGTGCTCGGGCAGGAGCTCGCGCAGCTCGAACAGCGTCACCGCGTCGCGTGGGGTTGCCGTGTCGAGTGAATGGCGCATCCGGTCACGGCGATCGCGGCCGATCGGCGCCTCGATCCGGCCGGTGCGCGAGCGCGGCTGCCCGCGGACGAGAGCGAGGTAGCGCCGCTCGACGTCGCGCCGCCTGACGAGCTCCTGCAGGCGCTCGTGCGCCTCGGGCGAGCGGGCAACCAGCAGCAGGCCCGAGGTGTCCCGGTCAAGCCGGTGAACGATTCCCGGTCGGTCCTCGTCACCGCCCTCGGCGCCCAGCTCGAGAAGGCCGTGCACGAGAGTGCCTGTCCCCTGCCTACCCGCGGGGTGAACGACGATCCCGGCGGGCTTGTCGACGACGAGCAGATGCTCGTCCTCCCACGCCACGGGAATCTCCATCTGCTCGGGTGCGAGAGCTTCGTGCTCGAGAACTTCGAACTCGACCTCTTCGCCGCCGGTCAGCCGATGGCTCTTGAGCCGGCGCGCACCATCGACCTCGACCAGGTCGCCGGCCAGCAGCCGCTCGGCCTCGCCACGGGACGCGATCTCCGGGCGCTCGGCGAGGGCGCGGTCGAGCCGCTTCCCCGCGTCGGTCTCAGGAACGCGAAAGCGGAAGCGTGCCAAGCCGCGGGCTCGTGCGGTCGGCGGCCACGAAGGAAAGGAAGAGGAGCGCCACACCGACGACGATGAAGGCGTCGGCGAGGTTGAACGACGGCCAGTACGCGAGGTCGAGGAAGTCGGTCACGTAGCCGAGGCGCGCGCGGTCGAGGAGGTTCGACACGCTTCCGCCGAGGACGAGCCCGAGCGCGACGGGCAGCAGCGGGTGGCGCCGGCCGGAGCGGGCGAAGAAGAGCACGAGGCACGCCACGGCGACACCGGTCAGGGCGATCACGATCGACGTGGCGCTCGAGAACAGGCCGAAGGCGATGCCGGAGTTGTGCACGTGGTGGATCGACAGCGGCCCCGCCAGCTCGACGGCGTCGCCGAGCGTCAGCGCGCTGGCCACGATCTGCTTCGTCAGCTGGTCGGCAGCGACCGCGGCCGCCGCCACGAGCAGGAGCGACAGCCATTGTGCAGGCCCTGCCGCAAACGTGCGCTCAGCAGCGAGGACGGGTTGAAGCGCGTTCGTCGCGGAGCCGACGCGGACGTCGAGGACGCGGTCCTCGGAGCGCGCCGGCTCGCTCACGCCTGCTCCTGCCTTCGCCGGTCCTCGATGCAGAGGGTCGCGTACGGCACCGCTGCCAGCCGCTCCTCCGGAATCTCCGCGCCGCAGACGGCGCACCTGCCGTACGTGCCCTCGTCGATGCGGGCGAGGGCGATGTCGATCTCATGGGCGACGTGCTCGGCATTCTCCTCGAGCGTGTCGTCCAACTCACGGTCGAGCACGTCGCTGGCATGGTCGGCGATGTGCTGGTCGCCGGTTGCCGAGTTGAGCTCCGCTCCGCCCTCATCGGCCTGGTGAACCGCTTCGGCGGCTGCAGTGAGCCGCGCGCGTAGGCCGACGAGCTCTTGGCGGCGTGTCTCGAGGTCGACCGTCACGGCGTCCCTCCCACGGCGGCGAGGCGCCGCTCGGCCTCGTCGAGCGTCAGCCCTGTGAGCTCGACGACTTTGTCCCGGCCCGACGCGCCCCCGACAAGCCGGACATCCCTGCGGTCGACACCGAGCGCCTGGGCGATCACGCCTACCACCGCGTCGTTCGCGCGGCCGCGCTCGGGCGGCGCGGCAACCCGCACCTTCCATGCGTCGCCGTGACGGCCGACCACTGCGGAGGCTCGTGCCCCGGGCGCGACGCGGATGCGGAGGCGTGCTCCTACGGTGGCCACGCCTCCAAGGATATCGGCGTTACCCGGCGAGCCTCCGGATCTCCGGCTCGCCGTCGTCGGCCTGCGGTAGCTCTGCCGGCGTCGGCTCGGGCGACTCGACCCGCTCGAGGTCCTCGGCCTCGCCGTCGGTGACGGCGTCGAGCGCGCTGCGGAGCAGTCCCTCGATCCGCCGGATGTCGCGGAGCAGACGCTCCTTGTCTGCGATCGCGTCGCGCCGGACCGACCGTGCTTCGGCGTGCGCCTCGGTGACGATCAGCTCCGCCTCGCGACGGGCCTGCTCCTTGACTTCCTGCGCGGCACGCTCGGCGGAGACGAGCGTCGACCGAAGCAGGGTCTCGAGCTCGACGTGGCGCGCTGACCTCCTGCTCGAGCTCCTCGATCCGGTCGGCGAGGTCGGCGCGCTGGCGCCAGACGGACTCGAAGCTGTCGGCGATCTCGGTCAGCGCATGCTCCACGACCGGGCGCTTGTAGCCGAGGAACCCACGCTTGAGCTGGAGGTGGCGGATCTCGACGGGGGTGATGGGCATCGTTCCTCCTCTGCCTACAACAGGCGCTCGATGAGCGTGTCGAGGACTCTCTGGATGACGAACAGGGTGATCACGGCGACGATCGGGGAGATGTCGATCGGGCCGAGCGGCGGCAGGATCCGCCGGAAGATCCGCAGGTAGGGGTCGCAGACGTCGTAGAGGAACCGCTGCAGCCGGTTGAGCAGCGGCGAGTAGGGAAGCCGGATCCACGACGTGAGGACGTAGACGAAGATGAGCAGGACGTAGACGAGGATGAAAACGTCCACGAAGCGACGCACCGACGTGGCGGTGTCGGCGAGCAACCCAAGCGTGGCGACGCTGCCGCCCACGGGGCGTGATTCTGCACGGCAACCCTCCTTCCTACCGCGATTGCAACCGGTTGTCCAGCGAGTCAACGGCAGGTGTGTCGTCCACCGGAGCATGAGAGCTGCGCGGCCGGAGGCCGGCTATTGCCGGCCGGGAGGCCTAGACGCGCTGCGCTATTCCAAGCGGTGAAGAAGGGGGCTCGCGGGGGAAACATGGTTTCCCCCGCGCTGTTAGGCCTGGTTGAAGAAGCCGCCGCGATCGAGTGCGCGCGCGCGTTCCTCGGCCGAGACCTCGACGTTCCGAGGCGTCAGCAGGAAGACCTTGTCGGCGACGCGCTGCATGCTCCCGTCGAGCGCATACGTGAGACCGCTGGAGAAGTCGATCAGGCGCTTCGAGAGCTCCGCGTCGGCGCTCTGCAGGTTGAGGATCACCGGGACGAGATCCTTGAACTTGTCGGCGATCTGCTGGGCGTCGTTGAAGCTGCGGGGCAGGACGAGGTGGACACTGACTCGCCGCTGGCCCGCGTCGACGCCGCGCAGGCGGGTGGGCTGCGGAGAGGCGGCTCCGTTGGCGGCGTCACCGTCGTCCAGTCGTCCGCGTCTCGCTCTCGCCCGCGGGGTAGGCGACGTACGTTGTGCCGGTCACGGCGGTAGTCCTGCGCCAACTCCTCCTCTGTTGCGAGCCCGTCCTCGTCCCAGTCGTCGTCCTCGGCGATCCCGAAGTAGACGAGCGTGCGGTTCCAGACGTCGGAGAATCCCACGACGCCGCGTATCGTAGCCCCGCCAGCAGGCTGGGTTAGGCAGCGCTCGGCTGGCTCGCAAACAGCTCGCTGCCGATGCGGATCAGGGTGGCGCCCTCCTCGACGGCGACGCGCCAGTCCTGCGAGGTCCCCATCGACAGCTCGTTGAGCCCGTGCTCGGCCGCCAGCTCCCGCAATCTGCGAAACCACAACCGCGACTCCTCCGGGTCGGCCGCCATTGGCGGCATCGTCATCAGGCCGCGCACGAGCGGGTATCGGGAGACGTAGCCGCCGATCTCGTCCGGAGCGACGCCTGACTTGCTCGACTCGCCAGAGAGGTTCACTTCGAGCAGCGCCGGCACCGTCAGTCGCCGCGGCCGCCGAATCGGATGCGAGCGAATGCACGAGCTCACACCGCGCGTTCACGATCTTGACCTTGTTGGATTGAAGCTGGCCGATGAAGTGCCAGCGGAAGCTGTCGCCGTAGGCGGCGTACTTGCGCTCGAGATCCTGCGCACGGTTCTCCCCCACGACGTCGACGCCTGCCTCCGCGAGAATCGCCATGTCGGCGAGCGAGACGTACTTCGTCGCCGCGACGACCGTGACGCCGGGGCCGGCGGCGGCTCGGATCGCGTCGCACGCGGCGCGGACCGACGTCGGCCGTCACGGAAGCTCCGCGCGCGCGCGCTCGAGCAGTGCCTCGCGGTCGTTCCGGGTCGGGTCCTCGACAACTTCGGCGAGCAGCAGCCCCAGCACGCGGCCGAGCTCGGGCCCCTCGCGGAAGCCGAGGGCGATCAGGTCGGAGCCGTCGACCGCGAGCTCGGTGCAACGTGGTCGGGCTTCCCCGCTCTGCCTCCACGAGGCCCCGGAGGCGGGCGAGCGCCTCGTGTTCTTTGGCGGGAAGCTCTTTCGACCGGAGGTCGGCGTCCTTGTGCATCAGGAGCTCGGAGGCGAGCTCGTAGCCATGCGTTGCCAGGAAACGGCGGGCGGCCCGGGCGTCGAGCTCGCCGTCCAGCTGGAACGCGTGCTCGCGAACGATGGCGACCACCTCGTGCTGGAGCCGGACCGGATACCGCAGCCGGCGCAGAATCCGCCGTGCCAGCTCCGCGCCCGGCTGGGCGTGGTCGTACGGGCGACCGAGGCGGTCTGCCTCCGGTTTGCCAAGGTCGTGCAGCAAGGCCGCCAGGCGTACGGGGAGCGGAGCGCCCGCAGTCTGCTGCTTCCTGGACGACCGCGAAGAGATGCTCGTCGAGAGGAAATGGCTGGCGCGGTGTGTCGAGCCTGTAGCCGATCACCTCGTGGAACTCGGGCAGCACCACCTCGAGCACACCCGTGTCGCGCGCCAACCTCAACGCACGCCGCGGCTCCCGGCCGAGCAGTAGGAGAGAGAGCTCGCCGTGGCCGTCCGCTTTCGCACCACCGCCCACACGCTCCGGCGAGACGTAGCGAAGGCCGTCGGACTCCAGCCGCATCTGCGCCAGCGTCTCCCCGCAGGGCTGGAAGCCGAGCTGAGAGATGAGGCGCAGCCCGCGCAGGAGCCGCAGCGGATCCTCGCGAAAGCTCTGCGGGCCGACGGTCCGCAACTCGCGGCGCGCGAGGTCCGACACGCCGCCGAACGGGTCGACGAGCTCACCCGTGGCCAGGCGGCGCGCCATCGCGTTGACGGTGAAGTCACGGCGCGCCATGTCCTCCGCCACGGTCACCGACGGGTTCGAGACGATCTCGAAGTCCCGGTGGCCGGGTCCGGTGCTTCGCTCGGCGCGCGGCGGCGTCAGCTCGATCCCGGAGCGGACGAGCTCGCGGACGGCGGGATCGCTCGGATGGAAGCGGACGCCGACGAGCTGCCCGTGAACCTCCATGTCGTCGACCCGGCCGTGTGGGGTGAGACCGTCCCGCAGCCCGGCCTGGTCGACACCCGGGACGAGAAAGTCCTCGTCGGAGTGCTCGATCCCGAGCAGCTCGTCACGCACGGCGCCGCCGACGACGTATGCGTCGAGGCCGAGCGAGCGAATGTAGTCGCGAACGGGGCTTGGCATCGACTGATTGTGCCGTGGGGACAGATACCGCAGGTGTCTGTCCCCGAAGGCGCTCTTGGGTGCGGACCCCTACGCAGCTCTGTCCGCGGCGAGCGCGACGGCCTCGATCTCGACGAGAGCCCCGGAGGGCAGCTTCGCCACCTCGACGGTCGAGCGCGCGGGCGGGCGATCGCCGACGTGGCGTGCATACACCTCGTTCATGGCGACGAAGTCACCGAGGTCCTGGAGGAACACCGTCGTCTTGACGAGGTTGGCGAGGCTGCTGCCGGCCGCCTCGAGGATGGCCGCCAGGTTCCGCATCACCTGCTCGGTCTGCTCCGCGATCCCGCCTTCGATCGCGGTGTCCCCCGGCTTCAGGCCGAGCTGGCCGGCGACGAAGATCAGTTCGCCTGCGCGGATGGCCTGGTTGTAGGGAGCGCCCTGAAATGGCGCGGGCGCTGCCTCGGTGCGGATCACGGTCTTCTCCAACGGCACTCCTTTCAGGCTTTCGCGGCGGCCGCCAGGGCGACGCCGAGCGACTTGAAGATCGCATCGAGCACGTGGTCGGAGTCCTCACCCTCGACCAGCCGAACGTGCAACGTCAGCCCGGCCGACTCCGCGACCCCATGCAGGAACCGGGCGGCGAGGTCACTCCCGAGGCCGCCCACTCCCGTCAGGTCGGCGTTGGAGTGCAGCTGCGGCCGGCCTGACACCTCGACCACCACGTGCGCGAGAGCCTCGTCAGCGGGAACCGCGCCGAAGCCATGGGCTCCCGGCGAGAGGATTGGCGCAAGCGCCTGGCCGAGCGCGGCGCCCGCGGCGTCGACCTCCGCCTCGGGTTCGTCCGGCGCGATCTCGAGCGCGAGGTCGAAGCGTCCCGCGGCGGCGAGCTGGCCGAGCAGGTGGTCGAGCACCGGGACGCCCGTCGCGACGTTGCTCGCCCCCACACCGGCCTCGAGCCGGGCGCCGGTCACAGGGGTACTCTCACAGCTCCGCCCGGTCGATGCTGGCGCCGAGGCCGCGGAGGCGCTCGTCGATCCGCTCGTAACCGCGGTCGATCTGGCCGATGTTGCCGATCGACGACGTTCCCTCTGCCGACAGCGCCGCGATCACCATCGCCATCCCTGCCCGGATGTCAGGGCTCTCGAGCCGCTCGCCGAGGAGCCGCGTCGGGCCCGTGACGACGACGCGATGCGGATCGCAGAGGATGATTCGCGCGCCCATCGAGACGAGCTTGTCGACGAAGAAGAGGCGCGACTCGAACATCTTCTCGAAGACGAGGATCGTGCCCCGCGCCTGCGTCGCGACGGTGACCGCGATCGAGGTCAGGTCGGCCGGAAAGGCAGGCCAGATGCCGCTCTCGATCTTGGGGATCTGCCCACCGAGGTCGTCCTCGACGTGGAGGTCCTGGCCCGCCGGGACGGTCACCGTCGAGTCGCCCACGTGCAGCTCGATCCCGAGCTTGCGGAAGGCGGGCACGATCGAGATCAGGTCGTCGGGCCGGACGTCCTCGATCGTCACCTCCCCGCCCGTGACGGCGGCCAGGCCGGCGAAGCTCGCCACCTCGATGTGGTCGGGGCCGATGCGGTAGCGTGCCTCCGCCGAGGCGGTCGACTCCCTCGACGCGCAGGATGTTCGAGCCGATGCCCTCGATCCGGGCGCCGAGCGATCCGAGGAAGCGGCAGAGATCCTGGATGTGCGGCTCGCAGGCGGCATGTCCGACGACGGTCTCGCCCTCGGCGAGCACGGACGCCATGACCGCGTTCTCCGTCCCCATCACCGACGCTTCGTCGAGGTACATCCGCGTTCCCTTCAGCCCGAGGTGCTCATCTCGTAGGCGCCGTTGAGCTCGACGTCGACGCCGAGCTCGGCGAACGCGTGGATGTGGGTGTCGAGGCGGCGTCGCCCGATCACGTCGCCGCCGGGCGGTGGCACGGTGGCGCGCCCGAAGCGCGCGAGCAGCGGCCCGGCGAGCAGGAACGACGCGCGGATCTCGCGGCACAGCTCGGGGTCGAGCTCGAACTTGTGCACGTTCGAGGCGTCGACCCGCACCTCGTTCTGCCCGGTCCACTCGGCGTCGGCGCCGACGTCCACGAGCAGCTCGACCATCGTCTCGACGTCGCGGATGCGCGGAACGTTCTCGAGCAGCACCGGCTCGGAGGCGAGAATCGTTGCGGCGAGAATCGGCAAGGCGCCGTTCTTGTTGCCTGCGGCGCGCACGGTCCCCGACAGCGGCCGCCCGCCTTCGATGACGAAGGACTCCATGCGGGGCGGTATCGTACCGCCCCCGTGGACGTCACCCGCGACAGTGCCTGGGACACGCTCACGCGCTACACGAAGAGCGAGTCGCTCCGCCGCCACGCACTGGCCGTGGAGGCTTCGGTCCGCTGGTATGCGCGGCACGACGGCGAGGACGAGGAGGCGTGGGGCTGCGCCGCTCTCCTGCACGACTTCGACTACGAGATCCACCCCACTCTCGACAAGCACCCGCAGGACGGCGCCGCGATCCTCCGCGACGAGGGCTACCCGGAGTGGCTGATCGAGACCGTGCTCTCGCACGCGGAGCACCTCGCCATGCCGCGCGACACGCGGCTGAAGCAGGTGCTCTTCGCCTGCGACGAGCTGTCGGGTTTCGTCCACGCCTGCGGGCTCGTGCGCCCGACCGGGATCGACGGCCTCGAGCCCAAGTCGGTGCGGAAGAAGCTGAAGACGCCGTCGTTCGCGGCCGGCGTCCACCGTGACGAGGTCTACGCGGGAGCCGAGCTGCTCGGGCTCGAGCTGGACGAGCACATCGGCAACGTTGTCGCCGCGCTGCAGCCGATCGCGAAGGAGCTCGGCCTGCGCACGGCAGCGGACGCGGCGTAGGGGTCGGGCTCCGCCCGGCCGGGCGACCCGGAGGGTCGCCCCTACGAATAACGCTCGATGAACGCGAGCACGCGGCGCCAGGCGTCCTCCGACGCGTCGGCGAACTCCTCGTGCTTGCGGTCGAAGAAGCTGTGCGGCGCGCCCGGGTAGGTGACGACCTCGTGCTCGACGCCGGCCTCGGCGAGCGCGGCCTCGAACGCGTCGACGTCGTCCTGCGGGATGCCCGCGTCGTCGCCACCCATCAGCGCCAGGATGGGTGCCTCGAATTCGGAGACGCGTTCAATCGGCCCAGGCGAACCGTCCGCGCCTGGACCGGGCCGGCCGTAAAAGCCCACCGCCCCGGCCAGACCGTGCTTGCCTGCAGCGGAGAGCCACGAGTGCCGGCCCCCCATGCAGAAACCGACCGTGAACACCGACCGCGCCTCGCCGCCCTGGCGCGAGCGGAGGTGGGCGACCGCCGCGGCGACGTCTGCCTGGATGCCGGCCTGCGTCGTCTGCCGGACGTGCTCCATGTAGTCGAAGTCGTCGTCGCGCTTGGCGGCCCCTGCCGTACGGCCGAAGTAGTCGCACGCGACCGCATGGATAGCCGCGCTCGGCGAACCGGAGCGCGAGCTCCTCGTAGAAGTGGGAGAGGCCGCGCACGTCCGGGAGCACGACGACGCCGACGCCGGTCGGAGCATCCGGGACAGCCCAGAAGGCCGCGAAGCGATTTCCATCCGCGGCCTCGAGAATCAGGTCCTCGTGCGAGACGGATGCACCCGCGATCCGCGGGACGGGCGGCTCGGAATCGGCCTCGAAGCACATGTCCGTTCGAGCCTACTCCCGGAGTGCGGCTGCGAAACGTTCGAGATCGGACCTGACTCGTCCACCACCCGACGCACGCCCGAACGAGCCCGCGCCGGGGAATGTCCCTCACGACGACCTCCTCGACGGCGAGACGCGCGACCAACGCCTCGGGCTCCTCGGCCTCAGGCCGGAACGATACGAGCGTGGCGTCGCCGGGCTCGAGGGCGACGAGCGGTGCGAGCAGCTCGCGGCAGCGCGCCGTCATCGCAGCCGCTCGCTCGTAGCGACGCCTCGGGCGAGACGGCGAGAGCCGCGAGCAGGCCGGTCAGCGAGCCGACGGGCAGCCAGTTCGGCTCGAAGCGCTGTGCCCCCGGGCGGGGGGTGAAGGATCCGTCGGGCTCGTATGCGGCCTGGGCGAGAAAGCCCGGCCGCGCAACGCGGAGGCGCTCCGGGTCGGCGACGACGAGCGCGCCAGTCGCGTCGGGCCCGCACAGCCACTTCTGCCCTGAGATCGTCAGGAAGTCGATGCCGCCCGCGTCGACCGGCACCGCCCCCACGGACTGCGCGCCGTCGGCGAGCACCGGGATGCCCGAGCGGTCGCGCAGGTCGCGGAGCGGCAGCCGCACGCCGGTAGTCCAAGTGACCTCGGAGAGCGCGAGGAGCCGCGTCCGCGGCGACACGGCCGCGAGGATCGCGTCAGGGTCGGGCGGCACGACGACGACCCGCGCGCCAGAAGCGTGAACCGGCCCGAGCAGGCCGAAGTGCTCGTCGGTCGTCGTGACGACCTCGTCCTCCGGCCCGAGCCCGAGCCCGGCGAGGACGATGTTGCAACCGTCCGTCGTCGAGGCGGTGAGCGCGATCTGCTCCGGCTCGGCTCCGACGACCGCGGCCAGCGCCTGTCGCAGCTGCGCTCGCCGCTCGAGCGACCCGTCGAACCAGGCCTTGCCGGCCCGCCCCTCGGCGAGGTCGCGTGCCTGTTCGGCCTGCATCGCATCGATCGTCGGTCGCGCGAGCGGCCCGAACGTTCCCGCGTTCAGATAGGCCGTTCGCTCGAGCACCGGGAAGAGCGCGCGTGCCTCCTCGACGGTCATCCCACCCTCGCCTCGACCGGCGCATGGTCGGACAGGAGCACGCCGGCGACGGTGCGCTGATCGGCGGGCCACACCGACACAGACGTCGCGGTGGCACCACGGACGAGGACGTGGTCGATGCCGGGCCCCGGCTCCGAGTACCCGGGCAGCCGGGGACTGAGGACGTTGAAGTCCCCTGCGAGCACGACCGGCTCGCCCGGGCGCGCGAGCGCTTCGGCGAATGCGCGCGCCCGCTCCACCTCGGCCGTCGGTATTTCGGGCCGGCGGAAGTCGTTCGTCGCGTGGAGGTTCGCGACGACGAGCCGGCCTGCAACGCGCACCGCCTGGCAGACCCGCCGCTCCAGGCCCGGTGTGCTGATCCGTTCCTTGCCCAGGTCCTCGCACGCGTAGTCCTCGCGGACGAGGATCGCGTTCGCCTGACCCGCCAGCCCGGAACGGAAGAAGCCCTGGTTGAGCCGCGTCAGCCAGGCAGCGAACGGCGCCGGCCACAACGGCGGCCGCACGACGGCACCTTCGGAGTGCATGCCGCTCCAGGTGTGGAGCAGCGGCAGCGACCATGCGGGCAGCTCTTGCAGGCAGAGGACGTCCGGCTCGCCGGCACTGGCGAGCGTCACCATCTCGTGCAGGAAGCCCTTGCGCCGCGGCGGCGCCGCGTTGCCGTGGAAGACATTCCAGCTGCGGACGAGCAGCGACACCGGGCTGCGTACTCTACGAGCCGGTGCATGTCGTCCTCGCCGACCCTCCCGCCTACACCCCACCCTACGACCACGCTCTAGCCGCCGCGCTCGCTCGTGCAGGCGCCGAGGTCGAGCTGCTCACCTCGCCGTTCCGTTACGGCGCCCGTCCGCCTGTCGACGGCTACCGGATCGACGAGTCGCTCTATCGGGGCTCGAGTCGCCTGCACGGCTCTCGCGCGCGGCTCGCGGTCAAGGCGCTCGAGCATCCGCTCGCACTCGCGCGGCTTGCTCGAGTCCGAGCCGACGTCCTGCATCTTCAGTGGCTCGCCGCGCCCGAGGTGGATGCGTGGCTGCTTCGCGCGCGCCCGCCACTCGTCTTCACCGCGCACGATCTCCTGCCGCGTCGCAGCGCAGCTCGCGCCCGAGCCTGGCAGTCCTTCTTCGGCCGCGTCGGCAGAGTCGTCGTGCACAGCGGCCGCGGTCGTGACGTCCTTGCCGCCTTCGGTGTGGACGAGACGAAGCTCCGCGTCGTTCCACACCCCGTATTCCCCGCGCCCGTCGAGCGGCGGGACGACGGCGCGACGGTGCTCGCGCTCGGCGCGATCCGGCCCTACAAGGGCCTGCCGGACGCCGTCGACGCCGTCCTACGGGCGAACGGCGCGCGGCTGCTCGTGGCCGGCGACCCTCGCATTCCGCTCGACGAGCTGCGCAATCGCGCCGGCCGACGCGCGGAATGGCGACTCGGCTACCTCGAAGCGGGCGAGCTCGCGCGGGCGGTGGCCGAGTCGACGGTCGCGGTCTTCCCGTATCGCGCCGAGCTCGATCAGTCCGGCGCCCTGCTCCAGGTCCTGGGTGCCGGCGTCCCCGCGGTCGTCTACGACGTAGGCGGGCTGGCCGAGCCCGTCGCTCAGTACGGCGCGGGGCGCGTCGTGCCGGCGGGTGATCTGGAGGCGCTCGCCGCCGCGCTGACCGAGCTGCTCGGCGACGCGAGCGCCCTCGCTGCGGCGCGGGCGGGCGCCGAGCGCGCACGAGCGGAACTGACCTGGGACGCGGCCGCCGCCGCCCATCTCGATCTCTATCGGGAGCTGGCGTGATTCTCCGCCGCCGCGGTAGGTTCGACGAGCTCGTGGCGCGCCAGCTCGACCTCCTTGCCGCCGACGACGCCGACCTCCTGGCGGAGGCGACCGAGGCGGAGGCAGCGTGGAGACGAGCTCCCCGCGAAGAGGCGGAGGAGGCCTACGGCGACTTCCAGTTGGTGCTCGACGCGATCGGCGACCGTCTCCTCGACATCCGCGAGACGTATGCGGCGACGCTCGACGACGATGCGGCGGCGGAATACCGGGCCGCATTCACGCGCGCTGCCGGCAAGCGATTTGGGCACGCAGCCACGGTTCTTGCCGATGAATAGGGCGAGGCAAGCCTCGCCCCGACGGGGCGCAGTGCATGGCAGCGCTAATCGAGGACTACGGGCTGATCGGCGACCTGCAGACGGCAGCGCTCGTCAGCCGGCACGGCTGCATCGACTGGCTCTGCCTGCCCCGGTTCGACTCCGGCGCTGTGTTCGCGGCGCTGCTCGGCGACAGCGAGAACGGGCACTGGACGATTCAGCCGGCCGGCGAGTTCCGCTCGCCCGGCCGCAGGTACGTCCACGACACGCTCGTCCTCGAGACGGACCTCGAGACCTCCTCCGGCGCGGTGCGGCTGATCGACTTCATGCCGCCTCGCGGCGAGACCCCCGATGTCGTGCGGATTGTCGAGGGAGTGCGGGGACGGGTGGAGATGCGGATGGAGCTCGTGCTCCGCTTCGACTACGGGTCGATCATCCCGTGGGTACGCAACCTCGAGGGAACGCTCGTCGGCGTGGCCGGGCCCGACGCAGTTTCGCTGCGGACACCGCTCCGCCTCGAGGGGCGGGACATGCGCACCTACGCCGCCTTTACCGTCGCCGAGGGCGACCGGGTGCCGTTCGTGCTGACCTGGTTCGCGTCGCACAGGCCGCTACCCGAGCCCGTCGAGCCGGAACAGGCGTTGACGGAGACCCTGCGGTATTGGGCCGACTGGACCGGCCGCTGCGACCACGTGGGTGACTGGCATGACGACATCCACCGCTCGCTGCTCACGCTGAAGGCGCTCACGTACGGGCCGACGGGCGGCATCGTGGCCGCACCGACCACATCGCTGCCCGAGGCCCTGGGCGGCGTCCGCAACTGGGACTACCGCTACTGCTGGCTGCGCGACGCAACCCTGACGCTGGTTGCACTGGTGAACTCGGGGTACGTCGAGGAGGCGGGCGCGTGGCGCGACTGGCTGCTGCGGACGATTGCCGGCTCCCCGTCGGCACTGCAGATCATGTACGGCGTCGCCGGCGAGCGACGCCTCACCGAGGTCGAGCTTCCGTGGCTTGCCGGCTACGAAGGCTCCAAGCCTGTGCGGATCGGGAATGCCGCGTCGGCGCAGAGACAGCTGGACGTGTACGGCGAGGTGGCCGACGCCTTCTACCAGGCCCGCCGGCGCGGGCTCGTCCCGTCGGACGACGCCTGGGGACTGACGAACAAGCTGTTCGACTGGCTCGAGTCGGGCTGGCACGAGCCCGACGAGGGCATCTGGGAAGTGCGCGGCCCCAAGCGGCATTTCACCCACTCGAAGGTCATGGCCTGGGTCGCGTTCGACCGGGCGGTCAAGATGGTCGAGGAGCTCGGACGTGAAGGCCCGGTCGACCGTTGGCGGGCCGCTCGAGAGGACATCCGTGACGAGGTGCTCCGCAACGGCTACGACGCCGGCCGCGGCACCTTCGTGCAGTACTACGGCACCGATCGGCTGGACGCCAGCCTGTTGATGATCCCGCTCGTCGGCTTCCTGCCGCCCACCGATCCGCGCGTCGTCGGCACCGTCGACGCGATCCAGCGAGAGCTCCTGCGGGACGGGCTCGTGGAGCGCTATCACGCCGATGTCGAGAACCTCGACGTCGACGGGCTTCCACCGGGCGAGGGCGTCTTTCTGCCGTGCTCCTTCTGGCTGGCCGAAGTGCTGGCGCTGCAGGGCCGCCGTGACGAGGCCGTCGAGCTCTTCGAGCGGCTCCTGTCGCTCCGCAACGACCTGGGGCTGATCTCCGAGGAGTACGACCCCGACCGCCGGCGCCTGGTCGGGAACTTCCCGCAGGCGTTCACCCACCTGGCGCTCGTCGAGACCGCGCTCGCGCTGGGCGGGACGCCGTGCCGCGAGACCACCTGACCACGTTGCTAACGATGTCCGAAGTGGTGGGCGCGCGGGAGCGCGGCCGCGACGTCGCCATCGGCGACCCGGCGGGCGAGCGGCGCGAGTGACTCGAGCTCGCCGACGAGGACGTTCCGGTTGCGGTCGACCCGCTCGTAGCGGCCGCGGACGAGGAGGAGCGGCTCGCCTCTGACCGTCGCGCGGTGGCGCTCGTAGATCGCCGGCGGCACGATCAGGTTCACCTGTCCGAGCTCGTCCTCGAGCAGCATGAAGACGATCCCGTTCGCAGTCGAGGGGCGCTGGCGCGCGATCGCCAGGCCCGCGAAGGCGACGCTGCTGCCGTGCGGCGCGTCGTGCAGCTCCTCGCTCGAGAGCGTTCCCTGCGGCAGGTGCGGGCGCAGGAGCGCGAGTGGGTGCGTGCCGACGGAGAGGCTCGTGTGCCGGTAGTCGGCGAGCATCCGCTCCCAGCGAGTCAGGTCCGGCAGGTCGGGCGTCGCGGCAGTCGGATCGAGCGGGAGCGTGAGCTGCTTCGCCTCACCGCGCGTGCCTGGAACGCTGCGTGCGCGGAAGACGAGACCGAGCTCCCAGAGCAGGTCGCGCCGGCGCGGGCCGAACACGTCGCAGGCGCCGCCCCGGACGAGCGCCTCCAGCGCATCCTGCGAAACGGATGCACGGCGCGCCAGGTCGGCGACATCGCGGAACGGACCGTTCGCTTCACGCTCGGTGACGAGTCGTTCCGCGTCTTCTTCCCCTAGCGAGGAGACGTACGCGAGACCGATCCGAACGCGCATTCGGGGACAGACACCTGCGGATCTGTCCCCAGCGCGCATTTGGCTGCGCTCAGGTTGACCTCGGGGGACAACACCTCCACCCCTCGCCGCTGGGCGTCGCGGACCAGGCTGGCCGGTGGATAGAAGCCCATCGGCTGCGCGTTCAGGAGCGCGCAGAGGAAGACAGCCGGATGGTGGTGGCGCAGCCACGCCGACTGGTAGGCGAGCAGCCCGAACGCGGCGGCGTGCGACTTGGGGAAGCCGAAGCCCGAGAAGCCGACGAGCTTGTCGTAGACGCGGTTCGCGGTCTCTGCGTCCACGTCGTTTCCGGCGGCGCCCTCGACGAAGCGCTGCCGGTAGGCCTCGAGCGCCTCGTGCGAGCGCTTGCGGCTCATCGCCCGGCGCAGGCCTTCGGCCTCGCCGACCGTGAAGCCGGCCAGCGTGGTCGCCACGTCCAGCACCTGGTCCTGGAAGACGACGACGCCGTACGTTGCCCGCAGCGGCTCGCGCAGCAGCTCGTGGTCGACCGGCCAGACGTACGCAGGGTTCTCGCGCAGCCGCTGCCGTGCGTCGATGTACGGGTGCACGGCTTTCCCCTGGATCGGGCCCGGCCGGACGAGCGCGACTTGGACAGTGAGGTCGTCGATCGTCTCCGGCCGGGTGCGCAGGAGGCTCTGCATCTGTGCGCGGCTCTCGATCTGGAACATGCCGACCGTGTCCGCGTCCTGGATCTCCCGGAACACCTCCGGGTCGTCGAGCGGGATGCGGGAGAGGTCGATCGGCTCGCCCTGCAGGTCCGCGATCCGCTCGACGCAGTCCTCGACGGCGGAGAGCATCCCGAGCCCGAGCAGGTCGATCTTGAGGAAGCCCGCGTCGGCGCACGAGTCCTTGTCCCACTGGCAGAGTTGCCGCCCGGCCATCGCGGCCGGCTGGACGGGAACGAGCTCGACGAGCGGCCGCGACGAGATCACCATCCCGCCCGGGTGCTGGGAGACGTGGCGTGGCAGGCCGGCGATCTCCGCCGTCAGGTACTGGAACGCGCGCCAGCGACGGGACTCGAGCTTGCGCTCCGCGTCGGGGAGCGAGGACACCTCCTCGGCGACGCGGCGGGCGTCCCACCCGTCGGTAAGCCGGGCGAGGCGCTCCAGCTCGGCGTACGGAAGGCCGAGCGCCTTGCCGACGTCGCGGATCGCACCGCGCGAGCGGTAGGTGGCGAAGGTCGCCACGAGCGCCGCATGCTCGCGCCCGTAGCGCTCGGTGACGGCGACGATGAGCTTCTCGCGGATGTCGCGCGGGAAGTCGAGGTCGATGTCGGGCACCGAGGCGAGCTCGCGGTTCAGGAAGCGCCCGAGCGAGAGGTCGTGCGCCACCGGGTCGACGTGCGAAAGGCCGGTCAGGTAGCAGACGAGCGAGCCGACCGAGCTGCCCCTCCCCCGCCCCGGCGGCAGGAAACGGCGCGGCGAGTCGCGGCCGCGTACCTCGACGGCGACTTCGCGGGCGAGCTCGAGCACCTCCCAGTGGAGCAGGAAGAAGCCGGCGAGGCCGAGCTCGTCGATCAGCCGCAGCTCGTCGTCGAGCCGCGCCGCGCGCCCGCCGCCGAAGCGCCGTCGAGCCTTGCAACACAGTGTTGCTTGGCGAGTAGCGCTCCTCGAACGCGCTACGGCAGACGCGGGCCAGCTGCCGGATCGCCGGCTCGTCACCGTCGGAGAAATCCGGATAGCGGTAGCCGAGCTCCTGGGTCAAGTCGAACTCGAGCCGCTCGGCGAGCGCGGTCGTCCGCTCGGCCGCGGCGCGATCGATCGACGTGAAGCGCTCGACCATCTCGGCGGGTGCGCGCAGGACGCTCTCCCGGTTCCCGCGCCGCTCGCGCTCGCAGCCGTCGAGCGACGTCCGGCAGCGAATCGCGACGAGCGCGTCCTGCAGGAGCGCGCGTCTGGGCGCGTGCGCGTGCACGTCGCCGGTGGCGACCGTCGCCACGCCGAGATGCTCCGCGAGATCGCACAGCAACGCCGTGCGGCGGGCGTCGCCGCGCTCGAACGGCCGCTGCAGCTCGACGAAGAAGCAGTCGCGGCCGAACGCCTGCGCCAGCCGGGCGGCGCCGTTCGGATCGCGCAGGCCGAGGCCATCGCGGGCGCAGCCGGAGAGGCAGACGAGGCCCTCGCTGTGAGCCGCGACGACGTCGAGGGCGACCTCGGGCGGCAGCGGCTCTGAGCCCTCCTTCGGGCGTGTCCCCGCATGGGCGGCGGTGAGGATCCGGCAGAGGTTCGCGTACCCGCTGCTCGACTCGACGAGCAGCGTCAGGTGCGCTCCCCCGGTGAGCGTCACCTCGGCGCCTGTGAGCGGGCGGACGCCGAACGCCTTCGCGGCGTGTGCGAACTCGAGCGAGCCGTAGACACCGTCGTGGTCGGTGAGCGCAAGCGCGTCGTAACCGAGCTCGGCGGCGCGGGCGGCGAGCTCCTCGGGCAGTGAGGCGCCGTCGAGGAACGAATAGGCTGAATGGCAGTGCAGCTCGACGTACGCCATCCGTATGCCCTAGCCCCGGGAGCAGGTGAGACGATCACCGAACGGCGCAGAGCGCGAGGTGCGGATCCTCGTCGGGCTCGACGGAATCGTGATCACGGAGTCCCGCTACGGCCCGGGCGAGCGCGGTCCGGAGGCGCACGTCCATCGGCACCACGCCGACGCATTCCTCGTCCTCGAGGGCGAACTGACGCTCACGCTGACCGACGGCGAGCGGCGCGCACCGGCGGGAACGTGGCTGCTGGTTCCCCCGCACGTCGTGCACAGCTTCCGGAACGACGGCTCGAGCGACGCCCGCTTCCTGAACCTGCACTCGCCCGGAATGGGGTTCGATCGCTACCTCCGCGGCGAGCTTCCCGACTTCGACCAGCACGAGGCGCCTGCAGACGGCGGCGCGGCTCCGACGAGCGTCGTCGTGTGCACGAGCGACACGGCCGAAGCGGTGTCGATCGGAGAGAACCGAGTCGCCTTCCTCGCGGGCGTCGAGGAGACACTCGGGGGCGCGGGGATCGTCGAGTACACCGCGACGCCCTCCTTCGGCGGGCCGCCGCGACACGTCCACCGGCATACCTTCGACATGTACTACGTCCTCGAGGGAACGCTGCGCGTGTTCCTCGGCGACGCGCTGGAAATGCTCCACCCGGGCTCCTACGGGCTCGTACCGCCCGGCATCGTGCACACCTTCGAGAACCCATCTGGCGACGAGTCCGTCCGGTTCCTGAACATCCACTCCCCCGGCGGCTTCGAGCAGTACTTTCGGGAAGCTGCCGCGGCGCTTGGGGCTTGGGCCGACCCTGCAGTTCGGGCGGAGATCGCGTCCCGCTACGACTTCGAGCCCGCCTAGGTGGACGCACAGGCACGCTGGGACGAGCTTGTCGCGGACGTGACCGCGCGCCACGACGACGTCGCGCCGGGACAGATGTTCGGGATGCCGTGCCTGAAGCGTGGCGGCAAGGTCGTCGCCGGGTACTGGAAGGACGGCGGGATCACCGTCAAGCTCGTCGACGAGACCGCTCGGGAGGAGGCGCTCGGGCTCGACGGCGTCGACCTCTTCGATCCAGGCATGGGCCGGAAGATGCGCGAGTGGGTCCACGTGCCGTTCGCGCTGGCCGGCGAGTGGGAGCGGCTGGTCGAGCGCGCCCTGGCGTGAATGGATCCGCGCAGCCGCTACGACGACATCTGCGACGCGCTGACCGCCTGGCACCCGGACGCGCGAGTGTCGAAGGTGTTCGGGATGCCATGCGTGAAGCGGAATGGCAAAGTCGTGCTCGGGCTCTCGCGCACCGGAATGGTGTTCAAGCTGACCGACCCTGCCGATCATGCGCGAGCGCTCTCCGTCCCCGGCGCGCACCTCTTCGACCCCTCCGGGCGCGGCGAGGTCTTCCGCCAATGGGTCGTCGTCCCACCCGAGCAGGCCGGCGCCTGGGAGGAGCTCGCCTACACCGCGCTCGGCCAGGATCACTCGATCGCGCCCGCGTAAAGGCGGGACAGACACCTTCGGTATCTGTCCCCTACGCGTTCTGCGTGAACCAGCAGCCTGCCTCCCCGTCCCTGTAGACGCAGACGTTCCGGCCCGACTCGAGTACGACCTCGAAGTAGCGGCGATCGACCGGCTCCTCCGTCCACCACCGGTCGACGACGCGCCATTCCTCCCGCACCAGTGACACGAGCTCCCGGTTGACGACCCCAGGGGTCCCGTCCACGCGTGCCTCGACGAGCGCCCGCCGCGGCGCATTCAGTCGTGCTGCTACCCGACGCGTTCCGGCACGGGCAGGCGCGCCCATTGCCGCGTCAGACGTCGCGCGGAACGACGAGAGCCCTGGACTCCGGGATCCGCGACCACGGCGCCACCTCCACGACGGCACACACCGAGCCCGTCCCGGTGCTCGCCTTCACCTGGCGCAGGCCTTCGCGCAGGCGCGACCCGAGCTCCTCACCGGCGGGCGGCACGAGCGCGAGCTGCCTGCCCACGTGGTCGGCGAGCTCGATCGCCTCGAGCCGCAGCTCGACCACGGGTTCCGGCAGCTCTGCGAGCTTCGGGCCCAGTGCCGCGCGCAGGCGTCCCCGCTCTGCAGTCGCGTCACGCAGGGTGGCGGTGCGCCGCCAGGAGCCGCCGCCGACGAGACGGGCCGAGACGGCGACCTTGCGGAAGGGACGGCCCGCCCGCTCCGGCCGGGCGAGCAGCCGGTCGAGCAGGGCGCCGAGCGCACGCCTCAGCGTCAGCTCGTTTGCGACCGCCTCGGGGAAGGAGAGCGCCTCGGCAAGCTCCACGGCCGGTGCCCGCCCCCGCACGCGGCGGCGCTCCCCGCCCCGCGCGAGCCGCCACGCCCGCCGCCCCTCCGGCCCCAGCCGCTCCGCGACGGCTCCGCCCGGCAGCCGGGCGAGATCGCCGAGCCGGCGCACGCCGAGCCCTTCCAGCTCGGCGTAGCGCTCCGGCGCCAGCGGCAGGAGCGAGAGCGGCAGCGGGGCGAGGAAATCGCGCTCCCGCTCCCCCTCGACGATCACGATCTGCCCGGGGCGCGCGACGCTCGCCGCCGCGAGAGCGGCGAACCGGCGCTGCCCTACGCCCGCGCGAGGATCCCAGGCAGTTCCGACGGCGGCGAGCGCCCGCTCCAGCGCGGGCTGGACCCCGCCGTAGAGTCGTTCCACGCCCTTCGTCTCGAACAGGACGACGCCGGGCTCGACGGTCTCGACCGCAAAGCCCGCATCCTCCAGCCGGCGCAGGACGCTCTCCCATTCTTCCTCGGCCGCCGCGGGATCGGGATCGACGAGAACGAGGCTCGGACACGTCGCGAGCGCTTCGCCGAGCCGCATTCCCGGCCGGACCCCGGCGGCCTCGGCGACAGCGGTCACCGGCCCGAGCAGGGGCTCTGTCCCAGGCACGGGCGCGAGCGCGGCAGGCTCGAGCGCGAGCCGTGGCCTGGCCCGCAGCGCGGCCCGCAACTCGAAGCCGGGGATTGTGACGCAGGCAAGCATGGGAACAGATGTTCTATACGAACATACGTTCCCTGTCAAGGGTGGCGCGAGACGGCCTAGACTGTAGGCATGGGGGTGCTGGGGGCTGCGGTCGTAGGGTTCGTCGTCGGGATCGCGTTGGGGATCCTGCTCGACGAAGCGCTTGGCCTCGAGGGCGGCTTGTGGGACGTCCTCGTCGTCCTGATGGGCCTCGGCGGCGCGGTGATCGCAATCCGTCTCGTGCGCCTGCGGACACACCCCCGTAACCACGGGCGTCACCGCCACGCGTGAGCTCGAGATCCGGCCGGCGACGGCGGATCGGTGGAACGACCTCACGGAGCTATTCGAGCGGCGCGGCCCGCGCGGCGGCAAACCCGTCGTCGACGGCTGTTGGTGCCAGTTCTGGCACCTCCGGGGCAAGGCCTACGGCTCGGGGTTTGGAGAACCGAACAGGCTGCGGCTCGAGGAGGAGGTTCGCTCCACTCCCCCGCCCGGACTTCTCGCCTTTCGGGACGGTGAGGCCGTCGGCTGGTGCCGCGTCGGACCGCGCGAGCAGTTCGCCCGGCTCGAGGCGTCACCGAGACTCGCCCGGATCGACGACGTTCCGGTCTGGTCGCTCGTGTGCTTCTACGTCCACCCGGCGGCGAAGCGGCAGGGCGTCGCCGCGGCGCTCCTCGACGCCGCCGCGGCGTTTGCGGCCGAGCACGGCGCGCCGGCTCTCGAGGCCTACGCGGTCGACGCACGCCACCCGAATATCGACGCCTACACCGGCTACCTGCCGATGTTCCTCGCGGCCGGATACGACGTCGTCAAGGACGCCGGACGGCGCACGATCGTCAGGCGGCGTCTGATCTGATCGACCGGTGGGCGTACGTCACGTACGGCAGGTCGACGCCGTTCGGCCCCGCGACCTCGTCGTAGAGCTCGCCGACCGCGCCCAGGACGTTGGCTTGCTCTTCGGTCGAGCGAATCGCGCAGTAGCTCCGCGACGCCACGAGGGCGAGGAGCCGCTCCCGGTCGAGTCGCTCGACGAATCGGAACGTCGACTGGTCGACGGGGCCGAACGGCCCGAAGGCGAGCGCGGTTGCGAGCACGGACTCGGGCATTCGCTCCGCGCCCCGTGGCTCGATGATCTCGCTCAACCTCGCAACCCACGGCTCCGACTCGTCGCGCGCGTTCCAGACCACGGCGAGGATTCCGCCCGGGCGCAGGACACGAGCGATCTCGGGAACCGCGCGCTCGTGGTCGAACCAGTGGAATGCCTGCCCGACCGTGACGACGTCCACCGCCGCATCGGGCAAGGGGATCGCCTCCGCGCTCCCGACGTCCACCGTCACCTCCGGGAGCGTGCGCCGTACGTAGTCGAGCATCTCCGGCGACGGGTCGACGGCGGTGACGCGATGGCCTGCAGCGGCGAGCTGGCGCGTCAGCTTGCCGGTGCCGGCCCCCAGGTCGAGCACGTCGCGAGGCGGCTCGCCCGCGAGCCAGCGCACCGCCTCGTCGGGATAGCCGGGCCGGGCGCGCTCGTAGGCCTCGGCGACCGAGCCGAACGACGCAGCCCTTTCACCCCACTCGTCACGATCGACCGCCATCGGGTCAAGCGTACGTTGCGCGCTACTCCTCCACTTCCGATGGCCCGACAACGCGACCACGCGCATGTCGCCGTTAGAGGGCGATCTCGGCGGCCACGCCCTGCATGCCGTAGAGCTGCGGCACGACGTCGAGGACGGACTCCTGGGCGCAGTACGGGATGTCCGCCTCCAGCTCGGGGCCGTGGTTGATCAGGTTCCGGCCGCTGCGCGAAGCCCGGAACGCCTCCTCGGCCGTCGCGTAGGAGTGGGCAAGACGTACAGCCGCCTCCGCTGCATCCGTCCGCTCGCCGCCGAGCCGCTCCGACAGCCGCCCTGCGACGTACGCGTCGTCGAGGGCGAACGCGCCCTTGACGCCGGCGCAGAAGACGGCGATGTCGTCTCCCAGCTCTGCAGCGGCAGCGCCGACCGCGGCCAGGTTGAGCAGCGACGCGATCAGGACCCGCTCGCAGCGGGCGGCCGCCGTGACGATTGCCCGGGTCCCGTTCGTCGTCGTCATGACGAGGACGGGTGAGCGCGGTTCCAGGTACTCGCGCGGCGAGTTGCCGAGGTCGAAGCCGTCGATCCGGACGCCGAAGCCGCTCACCGCCCAGCGTTGCGCGAGCGTCGGCCTCGCGCAGCGCCCTGGCCTGCTCGACCTCGGCCGCGCAGAGCACCCGTTCGTACCCGGAGGCGAGGGCCTGGCAGATTGTCGACGTCGCGCGGATCACGTCGATCACGACGCCGGTCGGGGCCGCCGCAGACTCGTCCGGCGTGAACGCGACGTGAACCCGCACGTCTGTACGCTAGCCGTCCGATGAGCGACGCCCCTCGCTGCTACCGCCATCCGGACCGGGAGACATACGTCTCGTGTTCGGAGTGCGGCCGGCCGATCTGCGAGGACTGCATGACGTTCGCCCCGGTCGGGATCCGCTGCCCCGAGCACGCGACGGTGGGCGCTCCCAAGGGTACGGCTCAGCGGACTGCACGGCAGGTGCGCAGCGGCTTCCTCTCGCATCCGGCGCCCGCGACGGCGGTGCTGGTCACCGCCAACGTCCTCGTCTACATGGTGACGATGTACCAGGGGGCCGGGCCGAACCTGCCCGGCGGCGAGCTCTTCAACTCGCTGGGCCTGCAGGGCGCCGCGGTCGCGAGCGGCGACTGGTACCGGCTCGTGACGTCGATGTTCCTGCACGGCAGCCTGATCCATCTCGCGCCTCAACATGCTCGCGCTCTGGTGGCTCGGCTCGGTCGTCGAGCAGGCGCTCGGCACGTGGCGCTTCCTGCTCGTCTACTTCGTCTCTGGCCTGGCCGGCTCGGCGGGCGCGCTGCTGCTGAGCAATCCCGGCCAGCTCACCGTAGGCGCCTCCGGAGCGATCTACGGGATCCTCGGCGCGCTGCTGATCCTGGAGTGGCTGCAGACCGGGTCGCTCGCCGGGCCGGCGATGACGCTGATCGTGCTCAACCTGGCGTTCTCGTTCGCGATCCCCGGCATCTCGATCGGCGGCCACCTGGGCGGCCTGGTCGGAGGAATCGCTCGCCACGTGGGTGCTCGTGCAGACGCGCTACGCGCGGAGCCCGGTGATCGGGCCCGCACTCGTCGTCCTGATCGCGTTCGCGAGCGTGGCCGTCGCCTACGTGCGCGTCGAGAACTACGCGCTCTAGGGTGGCTGAACGCCCGGTCAGCGAGCTGAAAGCCGGTGTCGTCGGGACGGGCTTCATCGGCGTCGTGCATGTGGACGCGCCTGCGGCGGCTCGGCATCGAGGTGTCGGGCGTCGTCGGCTCGACTCCCGAGCGCGCGGCCGCGAAGGGCCTGGCTCCGGCGTACGGGAGCTACGAGGAGCTGCTCGCCGACGAGCGCGTCGACGTCGTCCACCTGACGACGCCGAACCACCTCCACCACCCGCAGGTGAAGCAGGCGCTCGAAGCCGGCAAGCATGTCGTCTGCGAGAAGCCGCTCGCGGTGACCTCCGAGGAGTCGGCCGAGCTGGTCGACCTGGCCGAGGCGTCGGGCCTCGTGCACTGCACGAACTTCAACATCCGCTTCTACCCCGTCGTCCAGGAAGCGCGCGAGCGCGTCCGCGCGGGCGAGCTCGGCGATGTGTGGAACGTCCACGGCGGCTACCTGCAGGACTGGCTGGCGCTGCCGACCGACTGGAACTGGCGGCTCGAGCCGGAGAAGGCGGGCGAGCTGCGCACGGTCGGCGACATCGGCTCGCACTGGCTCGACCTCGTCCAGTTCGTGACCGGGCTGCGGGTGACCGAGGTCTTCGCCGACCTGGCGACTGCGATTCCGGTGCGACGACGGCCGCTCGGCGAGGTGGAGACGTTCGCGCGGGCGGAGGACGTCGCGCGGGAGGACGCGCCCATCTCGACCGAGGACTTCGCGCATATCCTCGTCCGCTTCGACAACGGGGCGCGGGGCTCGTGCGTCGTCTCCCAGGTCTCGACCGGCCGCAAGAACTCGGTCCGCTTCGAGATCGACGGCTCGGCGGGCGCCCTCGCCTGGGACGGCGAGCGGCAAGAGGAGCTGTGGCTCGGACGCCGCGAGGCGCCGAACGAAGTGCTGCTGCGCAACCCGGCGCTGATGCACCCTGTCGCGGCCGCGCGCACACACCTCCCGGTCGCCCATGCGGAGGGATTCGCGGACACCTTCCGCGAGCTGTACCGAGCTGTGTACGCGGACGTGGCTCGAGGCGAGCCGTCGGCGGACCCCGACTACCCCACCTTCCGCGACGGCCATGTCGAGAACGTGCTCGCCGACGCCGTTGCCCGCTCGCACCGTGAGGAACGCTGGGTCGACGTCGGGCCGCTCGCGTGACGTCAGCGCGACGCGGCCGCGGTGAGCGCGGCCTTGCGCGCCTTGAAATCCTCGAGGATCGTCTCCGTCGCCGTGGCTCCGATCCGTGTCACGCCGAGCGCCATCACCTCGAGCAGCGCATCCAGCGTCCGCACGCCGCCGGCGGCCTTCACCTGCACCTCCGGGCCGACGCTGCGACGCATCAGCTCGAGATCGGGCGTCGTGGCACCGCCCGGGGCGAACCCGGTGGACGTCTTGACGAAGGCGGCGCCTGCCTCCTCGGCGAGCCGGCAACCGAGCTCCTTCTCGGCGTCGTCGAGGTAGGCGTTCTCGAGAATCACCTTCACGATCGCCCCGGCCGCGGCAGCGACACGCACGACCTCGGCGATGTCCTCGCGGACGTCGTCGGCACGGCCGGACTTGAGTCGTCCGATGTTCAGCACCATGTCGAGCTCGCGCGCCCCGTCCGCGAGCGCCCGCTCGGCTTCGAAGACCTTCGTCGCGGTGGTCGAGCTCCCGTGCGGGAAGCCGGCGACGGTCGAGACGAAGACGTCCGACCCGTCGAGCAGCTCCACGGCGAACGCCACGTCCGCCGGCCGAACGGTCGCCGAGGCGACGCTGTAGCGGCGCGCCAGCTCGACACCCTCGCGGACAGTGTCGAGATCGAGCTCCGGGCGGAGGAGCGAGTGGTCGATCGTCTTCGCGACGTCCTCGTAGGCGAGGCTCTCGACCGTCGGCGGGGTCACGCCGCGAGGATAGCCTCACCGGCGTGAGCGACCCGATGGTGCGGACCGTGCTCGGGGATCTCGCGCCCTCGGCGCTGGGCGCGTGCGATGCGCACGAGCACCTCTTCCTCGTCACGCCGGCGCAGCCTGGCGACGAGTACGAAGGTGTCGACGAGGCGATCGAGGAGGTGCGCCGCCTGCACGCGGCCGGGGGCCGTTGGCTGGTCGACTGGACCCCGATCGGGCTCGGCCGCGACCTGCCCGGGCTCGCTCGGGTCGCCCGCGAGACCGGCGTGCACGTCGTCGCCGCGACAGGCCTCCACCGCGACGTCCACTACGCGGAGGAAGACCCGCTGCGCAGTACTCCGGCAGACCAGCTCGCTGAGCGCTTCACCGCCGAGCTCGCCTCCCCGGAGCTGCCATGCGGCGTGATCAAGATCGGCGCCGGCTACCACCGCCTCGCTCCGTTCGAGCGGGTCGCCTTCGAGGCCGCCGCCGAGGCGCACGCCCGCACGGGCGCTCCGGTATGCGTCCACACCGAGCACGGGACCATGGGCCTGGAGCTCACGGAGCTGCTGGGCGGGCTCGGCGTGCCCGCGGGCTCGGTCGTGCTCGCGCACCTCGACCGCAACCCGGATCCCGGGGAGCATGCCGAGACGGCGGCGGCAGGCGCGTGGCTCCAGCTCGACGGGCCCGGCCGGACGAAGTACTGGCCCGACTCGACGATCCTCGAGCTGATCGCGGCGCTGGCGGAGCGTGGCCACGACGGCAGCATCCTGCTCGGCGGCGACACGGGGCGGCGCTCGATGCTGCGCGCCTACGACGGCGGGCCGGGCCTCGACTACCTCTTCCGCCGCTTCAAGCCGCGGCTGGAGCGCGAGCTCGGGCACGAGCTGTCGGAGCAGATCTTCGTCACGAACCCGGCGCGCGCGTTCGCGTTCGTCCCGCGTGCGTGATGCTCACAGCGAGGCGCGTGCCCGCCGGGCGCCCTCGACGAGCGCCGTCGAGCTTCGCCCGCGCCGCCCAGCGCGCGGTCTGCGAGAGCCCGCAGTCGGGGGCGACGGCGAGCCGCTCGGGCGGCACGTAGCGCAGGCATTCGCGAATCCGGCTCCTCGACGTCCTCCGGCGTCTCGACGTAGTAGCTCTTCACGTCCACGACGCCGACGGCGACGTCCTTGCCGGCGGCGGCGATCTCCCCGATCGTGTCGAGCTCGGCCAGCTCGCGGCTCGCCATCTCGAGATGCAGCTCGTCCACCGCGAGCGCGAGGAAGGCCGGGAACATCGGCGCGTACCGCCGCCTCCCGACGGCGCGGCCCTTGTAGTTGCCGAAGCAGAGGTGCGTCGCGAGGTAGCAGCTCCCGACGACCGGCTCGACCGTCCGGTTGAAGAGGTCGACCAGGCGGGACGTGTCCTCGCGGTACGCGTAGCAGCTCATCGACGGCTCGTCGACCTGAACATGCTCGCAGCCCGCTTCGACGAGGCGCGAGAGCTCGTCCCGGACGACCGGCGCGAGCGCCTCCGCGACCGCCCAGCGGTCGGGGTACCCGCCGCCCGACTCGATCCGACCCGCCAGCGTGTACGGGCCGGGCACCGCGGCCTTCAGCACCGGCCCGGGCGGTGCGAGCGCCCGCAGCCGCTCGAACTCCTCGACGACGCCGAGGCCCCGCGAGGCGCCCAGCTCGCCGACGATTCGGTGGCGGCCGCGCTGGTCGTGCGCGGGCGGCCCGAGGCGGCGGCGTGGCTCCCGCTCGAGCTCGAGCCCGTCGAGGAAGGCGTAGAAGGAGAGGTTGAAGTCGTAGCGGCTCTGCTCGCCGTCCGTGATCACGTCGAGGCCCGCGCGCACCTGGTCCGCGACCGCGACCGTGACCGCGTCCCGCACGGCCTCCTCCCGGTCGTCCGGGCCCAGCTCGCCGTCGTGCAGGGCCGCGAGCTCGAGCCAGCCGGGAAACGGATAGCTCCCGATCACCGTCGTCCGGATCGGATCGTGCGGCACGGGCGGATTCAATCAGCCTGCTCTTGACCGGCAGGCGCCGATCGGGCAGAAAGCATCAAGCGAGCGATCCCGGAGGTGACGAACGCATGAAGCTGGGCCTGTTGACCGCCGCCTTCCCCGACCTGGACCTCGAGCAGGTGGCCGAGTGGTCGGCGGGGAACGGCTTCGCGATGCTCGAGATCGCCTGCTGGCCCTCAGCGGGTGGAGAGCGGCGGCGCTACGCGGGCGTCTGCCACGTCGACGTCGACGCGCTCGACGCGGACGCCGTCCGCAGCACGATGGCGCGCCATGGGCTCGAGATCTCCTCGCTCGCCTACTACCCGAACAACCTCCACCCCGATCCGGTCGAGCGCGAGGCCGCGAACGCGCACCTGCGCAAGGTGATCGACGCAGCGGCGGAGATCGGGGTCGGCGTCGTCGGCACCTTCGTCGGCCGCGACAAGACCCGCAGCGTGCCCGACAACCTGGACGAGTTCCGCAAGGTCTGGCCGCCGCTGGTCGCGTTCGCGGAGGAGCGCGGCGTCAGGATCGCGATCGAGAACTGCCCGATGATCTTCTCCCACGACGAGTGGCCGGGTGGGACGAATCTGGCTGCGACGCCCGCGGTCTGGGACGAGCTGTTCGAGATCGTGCCGAGCGAGGCGTTCGGGCTCAACCTCGACCCCTCGCACCTCGTCTGGCTGATGATCGACTACGAGCGCGCGGTCCGCGACTACGCGTCGCGGATCTTCCACGTCCACGCCAAGGACCTGGAGATCGACCGCGACGGCCTCTACCGGAACGGAACGATCTCGCTCGGCATGGGCTGGCAGGTGCCGCGGCTACCCGGCCTCGGCGAGGTGCGCTGGGACCGATTCCTCGCCGCCCTCTACCGCGCCGGCTACGACCACGTCGTCTCGGTCGAGCACGAGGACAGGACGTTCGAGGGCAGCGAAGAGCTCGTCAAGCGCGGCTTCCTGATCGCCCGCGACGTGCTCAGGCCTCATCTCCACTAGTAGCCGCGCAGACCGCGAATCCGCTCGCGCGGATCCGCGACGCGCAAACGCCCTGAAGGCGTCCGCCTCCGGCGGCCGCAGGCGCTCGCGGTTCACATCGAGCCTCTAGTAGAGGCGGGTCTTGACACCGCCCTATCCGGTGGGGCCGGCGCCGATCGCGTGGACCGTGCACAGGGTCACGGCCCAGGTGACCCGCGCGCCGGTGTCGAGGTTGCCGTCGGAGTAGATCGAGCAGGTTGCGTCCTTGCCCCCGCTGGCACCCATGTTCGGCTGCACGCTGAAGGGGGCGATCGCGCTGAACGCCCGTTCGACCTCGCTCGCAGGCGCGCGCGGCGCAAGCAGAGGCGCCTCGGGGCCGTCCGACGTGGCCGGACGTGCGACCGCGACCACGGCGAGCGCCACACAGGCGGTCGTCGCCACGAGCCAGGCGGCCGGAGCACCGACGAGGAAGCGACGCCAGGAGCTGACGGCCACCTGTGCGGCCGGCAGAGCGTGCGTTCGGTGCAGGGTTTCTTCCATGACCTCGGGGGGTTACAGGGTGCTTGCCTCCCTGCAAACCGATATCGGCTGACCGGGCCCGAAGCAGAAGGGTCAATCGCCGCCGGTCGCGCGCGCGTAGATCCCGGCGAGCGTGATGATGATCGTTCCGTAGAGGATCTGCTTGATGCCCTGCTCGGCGTTGAGGATCGTGAGCAGCGAGTCGAGCACGGTGAGGATGAGCGCGCCGAGGATCGTCCCGCCGTAGCCGCCGAAGCCGCCGAGGATCGAGGTGCCGCCGATCACGACCGCCGCGACCGAGGGCAGCAGGAACGGCGTGGCCAGGCCGAGGTCGGCGTTGTTGTTGAAGCCGAGCAGGAGCACGCCCGCCAGCGCGCTCAGCATCCCCGAGAGCGCGTACACGGCGACGAGCACCTGCCAGACGCGAACCCCCGCAAGCCGGCAGGCAAGCGGGTTGTCGCCGACGGCGTACAGCATTCGCCCGTAGCCGGAGTAGCGCAGGCCGAGGATGATCAGCGCCGCCACCGGCACCCACACCAGGACGTTCCACGGCACGTAGGTGAAGAACCGCTCGGAGCCGAGCGTTTTCACGGCGCCCGGAACCACCTGGGTGAAGTCCCGGCCGCTGATGATCGTCAGCATCCCGAGCGACACGCCGCTGACGCCGAGCGTCATCACGAGTGGGTTGACCCGGAAGATGCCGACCCCCACGCCGTTGACGAGCCCGATGCCGAGCCCGACGGCCAGGGCGAAGACGATCCCGGCGACCGCGCCGTTCTGGCCCTGCCAGGCGACCGCGTACGCGCCGGCCGTCGCCGTCGTCGCGACCGAGAGGTCGACGCCGGCGGTCAGCATGACCAGCGTCTGCCCCGCCGCGATCATCGCCAGCGGGCACGCGTAGAGGAACGTCGTCGAGACGCTCTGCCCCGTGAGGAACGGCTCGCCGACTTGCGCCCGGTTGACGATGTCCGTGGCCACGAACAGCGCGACGAAGACGAAGGTCAGCACGATCGGCGGGTTGTCGACGAGCACCCGCTGCAGCTCCCGGAGGCGCCCGGGGCCGCCTGCCGTCTCGGGCATCGTGCTCATGAGCGACTCCGCTGGCGACGGACCCGAGCGTGACGACGCCGATGATGATCAGCCCCTGGTAGACCTGCGCGTAGTTCGGGTCGGTCCCCCGCAGGATCAGGATCGTCTTCACCAGCGTGAGGATCGTGGCTGCCGCGATCGGCCCGATCAGGCCGCCGATGCCGCCCGCGAGGGACACGCCGCCGAGCACGACCGCCGCGACGCTGTTCAGCGTGTAGATCGTGCCCGCATTGGGGTCGCCGAGCCCCGAGGTCGCCGTCAGGGCGAGCCCGCCCAGGGCGGCGAAGGCACCGCCGAGCGCGTACGCGCTGACGCGCGCCCGGGCGACGTTGACGCCGCTGAGGTAGGCCGCGCTGCGCTTGGAGCCGACCGCGTAGAGGGCGAGTCCCGGCCGGGCCCGGCGTAGCGGCAGCCAGATCAGGACGTACGCCGCCGCGAGGATGAGGAACGGCGTCGGCAGCCACGTCGTCCCCGTCGTGCCGAGGCCGAGGTCGAGGAACCCCTGCGGCGCGCCGCCGCCGGGAATCTCGAGAATGAGCAGGGCGACGCCGCCCCAGACGAAGAGCATCGCCAGGGTGACGACGATGTCGGTGATCCGCGTGACGACGATCAGCGTGCCCGTGAACGCACCCATGAGGGCACCGAGCACGACGAGCGCGAGCGCGTAGAGCAGCGCCCCGCGAAGGCTCATGTCGACCATGTACTTGGCCGACAGCACGTTGATCACGCCCATCAGCGAGCCGACCGAGAGGTCGATCCCGCCCGAGATGACGACGACGGCCTGCGCCATCGCCGCCAGTGCAAACGGGAGCACGTCGATCGCGAGCGCCTGCAGGTCGAACTGCGCCTCCTGGTGCGAGAGCGAGCGCCAGTACGGGATCGTCAGGGCGAGGAGCAGCAGCACGCCGATCGTCCAGCCGTGACGCGACGTGATCCGGCGCCACGTGAGCGCTCCGCCTTCGCGCACGGCTTCCACCGTGCTCACGCCGCCGTCTCCTTGGTGCCGAGCCCGTGCATCGCCCGCAGCAGCGTCGCCTCGTCGGCCACGGCCGCGGCCAGCTCCGCCGTCGCCCGGCCCCCGTAGAGCGTGATCACGCGGTCGCAGACGAGCGGGAACTCGGTGAGCTCGCTCGAGAAGAAGAGCACCGCGGCGCCCTCGGCGGCGAGTGCGCGCAGCAGGGCGTAGATCTGCCGCTTCGTGCCCACGTCGATGCCGCGCGTGGGATCGAAGCAGAGCAGCGTGCGGAAACCCGAGGCAAGCCAGCGGCCGATCGTCACCTTCTGCTGGTTGCCGCCTGAGAGCCGGCGCACCTGCCGCGCGGCGCGCGTGTCGATCTGGAGGTCGTCGATCGCCCTGCGCACGGCGCGGCGCTCCTCGCGCAGGTTGATCGGCCCCCAGCGCGCGACCCGGTTGTAGCGCGGCGCCGCGAGGTTCTCGTGAATCGGGCGTTGCGGCAGCAGCGCGAGCAGCCGGTCGGCCGGCACGAGCGCGACGCCGCGACGAATCGCGTCGTAGGGATGGCGGCCCGAGAAGGGACGGCCGGCGAAGAGGATCTCGCCTCCGTCGGGGCCGTGCTCACCTGCGAGGACGGCGAACAGCTCGTCCTGGCCCTGCCCCTCGAGCGCGGCAATGCCGAGGATCTCCCCTTCGTGCAGCGTGAAGGCGAGGTCGTCGACCTTCCCCGCCTGCAGGTTGCGCACCTCGATCGCGGGCGCCCGCACGACCTCCTCCACCGCGGCCTCGTCCCGTCTCATCGCCGCCACCTCGGCCTTCGCCACCTCCTCGCCGAGCATCGCGGCGACGATGCGCTCGACGCCGCTCTCCCGCGGCGTGAGCGTCGCCACGGAGGTTCCGTCGCGGAGGACGGTCGCGCTGTCGCATTCGGCGATCACCTCGTTCAACCGGTGGGTGATGAAGAGCACCGATCGACCCTGCTCCCGCAGTCCCCGCATCACCGCGAACACCCGCTCGGCCAGGTCCGAGGGCAGCGCCGCCGTGATCTCGTCGAGGATCAGCAGTTTCGGCTCGTACGCGAGTGCCCGGGCCAGGTCGAGCATCCGTTGCAGCGGCAGCGGCACGTCGAGGGCGAGCTCGGAGAAGTCGACCGTCAGGTCGAGCTCCGCCAGCAGGCGGCGCACCTTCTCGACGGGCGTTTGCGTCAGCCGCAGGTTCTGCGCGACCGTCAGGTCGGGCACGAGCGCCGGGTCCTGAAAGACGGGCGCGAGCCCGATCCGGGCCGCGTGCGCGGGCGAGGCCACGCGCGCGTCGGCTCCGCCGATCCGGATCGTTCCCGTGTCCGAGCGGAGCACGCCGGTGAGGATCTTGACGAGCGTGCTCTTCCCGGCGCCGTTGGCGCCCAGGAGCGCATGCGCCTCGCCGGGGCGGACGACCAGCTCGGCGTCGCGCAGCGCGACGACGGGGCCGAAGCGCTTGGAGACGGACCGAGCCTCGAGCAGCGGGCCGTCGGCCACGCTAGGAGCTCGAACGGCCGGAGGGGGCGGTCGCCCGCCCCCTCCGGCCCGTCGACGTGGTCGCTACTTCAGCGCCTTGCACGCCTTGTACTGGGCGAGCGTGTACGTCGTCCACGGCCTGATCTGCAGCTGGACGCTCGCGTCGGGCGAGAGACCGGGCGTCACGAACTTGTTGATCGTCGCCCTGTCCCTCGGCCACGTCCACACCTGCGGCGTCAGCTTGACCCACTTCGGCGCCGACTTGCCCTCGAGCAGCCGGATCGCCACGGCGGTGCCGACGCCGCCGATCGAGGACGGATTCGTCACGGCCGAGCCCGGCAGCTTCGTGCCGCCCAGCGACCGCATCTGCCGCACGTAGCCGGCGTTGTCGGCGCCCACGATCGGCACGTACGGCTTGCCTGCCGTCTTGAACGCGTTCACGACCGTGTAGTCGATGCCGGACGTCCACACGCCGTCGACCTGCACGCCGGAGTTGAGGATGTCGAGCATCTGCTTGCCGCCGGTCGCGTAGCTCCAGCCCGTGAAGACGGACTTCACGACCTTGATGTTCGGGTACTTCGCCTTCGCCTGCACGAAGCCCCGGTGCCGGTCGGTGTCGGCCGGGACGCCGGCGATGCCGCGCATCTCGACGACGTTGCCGCGGCCGCCGAGCTTCTTGAACAGCCACTCGGCACCCAGCCGTCCGTACAGCGACCTGGTCGTTGGTCGCGTTGTAGGCGATCGGGCTGGAGACGTACTGGTCGACGAACACGACCTTGATCCCGCGCGCCGCCGCCTGCTGGGCGATCGGCTTGAGGGCAGCCGCGTTCGACGGGTTGATGATGAGCGCGTTGACGCCCGCGGAGATCAGGTTGCGGATGTCGGCGATCTGCCCGGCGGTGTCCGTCTGCCGGTGCGCCTCGATCACCTTCGCGACCTTTCCGCTCGCGGTCGCCTGCGCGCGGATCGAGCAGAGCATGCCCTCGCGCCAGCCGTTGCCGACGAGCGTGTTGGACATGCCGAGCACGTACTCCTGCTGGCTCGTCGCGTGTGCGGCCGTCCCGGCTACGGCGACGAGGACGGCGAGCAGAGCGACGAACGCGCCGAGGCGGCCTACGCCCCGACGACGTGTTCTTCCGGCCATGTGGCGGTCCCTCCCTGGGTCGACGTTGCGTTGTGCATCCTGCCGACTGGAACGGCACAAGCCTACGGCGCGGCGGCCCGCTGTGCCACTACCGTTCACGTCTCTCGGCGAGCAGGCGGGTCGCCGGCGGCACCGCGCAGCACGCCGGCGACTCGGCGTGCGTGCTCCGCGTAGGCGGCGTCGAAGAGCCGCTTCGACTCCTCGCCGCCGACGACCGCGGCGCTCGTGAGCACCGGCGGCATGGCGCCCCGCGCGACGAGCAGCTCCGCTGTCCGCACCTTGACCTCGTTGACGAGCGCCACGGCCGCGAGCGTCGAGCCCGGCCCGACGGGCGTCGCGAGCCCTTCCAGCTCGATCAGCGCGTCAGCCGCGGGCGTGCAGAGGTCGAGGACGACGTCGGCGTGGTCGAGCAGGCGCGTCCCCGACGAGTGCTGCGGCTCGCCGGCGAGCGACTGCTCGAGCGAGGTCACGGCGACGACCGGCAGCCCGCGCGCGCGGGCTCCGCGCGCGATCTCGATCGGCACGGCGCTGAGCCCGCTCGCGCTGAAGACGACCATCGCATCGGGAGGACGAAGATCGAAGTTCTCGAGGATGACCTCGGCGAGACCCTCGACTCGCTCGATGAACATGGCCTGGCGCTGCCCGTTCGACCCGACGACCTCGGTGTGGAACGTCATCGACAGCTCCACGAGCGGGTGGAAGCCGGGGAAGGAGCCGTAGCGAGGAAACATCTCCTCCACCGGAATTCGCGAGTGGCCCGTGCCGAAGAGGTGGACCAGCCCGCCGCCGGCGATCGCGTCCGCGCAGAGCCGACTCGCCCGCTCGACCGCATCGGACTGGGACGCCTCGATCCGGTCGAGCACTGCCCGCGCGGCGCGGCAGCCAGCGCATCCGCCCAGTTGTCGACGGTTCCCCTACGACCTCTCCTCCGTGTCGTCGGCGGTCGGAGCCGATGCTACGACCTCGGCTGCGCGCCGCGCCTCTGCCTCGGTCGTCCCAGGCTGGAAGGAGATCCCGACCGCGACCGCGCCCGCAGCCAGGAAGTCGGCGGCGTTCTCGGCGGTGACGCCGCCCGTGCAGAGGAGCGGCACGTCCGCGAGCGGCTTGCGGAGGTCGGCGACGTAGGCCGGGCCGAAGGCGCGGGCCGGAAAGAGCTTCACCAACTCGGCACCGGCGCGCCAGGCCGCCTCGACCTCGGTCGGGGTGAGCGCGCCGGGCACGGCGGGAACGTCCCGCTCGCGACAGCGAGCGACAACCGCTGCCGAGAACGCCGGCGACACGCACGCCTCCGCGCCTGCGGCCACGGCGGCGTCGACGTCGGCGGGCGTCCGAACTGTGCCGGCGACGACGCACACGTCCCCGCGCTCGCGGAGGCGGTCGATCGCGGCCAGGGCTCCGGGCGTCTCGAGCGTCACCTCGACGACCTCGACCCCGGCGGCGGCGAGCGCGCTCGACGAGCTCGTCGGGCCGCTCGACGCCGCGCAGGAGCCCGACGAGCCGCGTGCTTCTGATTCGTTCGGTCGCGTTCACCCGGCCCTCTCGATCACGATGCAGCGCGATGTGCGCAGCTGCATGATTGCCGCATGAGGGAAGTCGCGCTCGTCACAGGAGCGGTCGGCGCGATCGGCGCCGCAACGGCGACCGCGTTCCGCGACGCCGGGTACACCGTCGTCACTGCCGACCGAGCGCCGGGCGCGGACATCGAGGGCGACCTCGCCGAGGCTGAGGTGGCTCGCGCGGCGGTCGAGAGGGCCGTCGAGCTGCACGGCCGGCTGAACGCCGTCGTGATCGCTCACGGCATCTCGGGCCGCAGCCTCGGTGACGGCCCGGTCGCGGACTGCACCGAGGAGGCTTGGGACGCCGTGCTGGCGGCGAACCTCCGCTCGGTCTTCCTCGTCAGCAAGTTCGCCGTGCCGAGGCTGGTCGACGCGGGCGGCGGCGCGATCGTCGCGGTCGGCTCCGTGCTCGGGCTCGTCGGCGGTGACGAGGACTTCGCCACCCACGCCTACGCGGCGAGCAAGGCCGGGCTCGTCGGCCTCGTGCGGGCGATCGCCGTCACGTACGCACGCCAGGGCGTGCGCGCGAACGTCGTGGCGCCCGGGCCTGATCGCGACGCCGATGAGCGCCCGCGCGCAGGCGAGCGAGCGGATTCGCGCGCGCCTGCCCGAGCTGCAGCCTCTGACCGGAGACTTCGGCCGGCCCGAGGACGTCGCCGCAGGCGGCGCTCTACCTGGCTCGGGCGGCGTTCGCCACCGGTACGGTCCTTGCCGTTGGACGGCGGGTGGACGGCGAGATGAGGGCTCTCGGGCTCGACCTCGGCGCCACGGACGTGAAGCTCGCCGTGCTCGACGGGGAGCACGTCGTCGAGACAGACACGACTCCGACCCGCTCCCAGGACGGGCCCGAGGCGGTGCTTGCGCAACTCGTCGAGCTCGGGCTCGGCGCCGCTCCTTTCGCCGCGGTCGGGGTCGCCCTCCCCGGCCAGGTCGACGCCGAGGGCAACGCGCTGTTCCTTCCCAACCTGCACGGCGACTGGACCGGGACGCCGATTGCAGGCCCGCTCGCCGACGGGTTCGGCGTGCCGGTCGCGCTGCTCAACGACGGGCACGCCTTCGCGCTGGCCGAGGCCCGGATCGGCGCCGCGCGCGGCGCGAGCGACGTCGTCTGCGTCGTCTGCGGCACCGGTGTCGGCGGCGGGCTCGTCCTCGGCGGGCAGCTTCACCGCGGCATCGACGACCGGGGCGGCGAGATCGGCCACACGACGGTCGACCCGGACGGGGATGTGTGCGGCTGCGGGAACCGTGGCTGCGTGGAGGCGATCGCCGGTGCCCGCGCGATCGGCCGTGCGGCAGGGCAGGAGACCTTCGTCGCCGTGCTCGCAGCCGCGCGCTCCGGGGACGCGGCATCGCTCCGGGCTCTCGAGCGCGCCGGCCGCGCCCTCGGCATCGCGGTCGCCAACCTCGCCGTCGTGCTGACGCCGGAGCGCGTGGTCGTCGGCGGAGGCGTCGCCGAGGCGGGCGAGCTGCTGCTCGGGCCCCTGCGCGACGAGGTGGTCCGACGCGCCGGCCCCGTCGCTCCGGTCGACCGGATCGAGATCGTCCGGGCCGAACTCGGACCCTTCGCCGGGGCGATCGGCGCCGCGCTGTACGGGGCCAGCCGCGCCACGGTCTTGCTCACCTCGACGCAAGGAGGAACGTCGTGACCGGCCACAAGCTTGCCATGCTCGGCACCGGGCTGATCGGCCACTTCTACACGCTGACGCTCCACGGACAGCGGAGCCGCGACCGGGTCCACGTCGTCTACTCGCGCTCCGGGGAGCGCGCCACGGCGTTCGCGTCCGAGCACGGCATCCCGGTCTCGACGACAGATCTGGAGGAGGCGATCGCGCATCCGGAGACGGACGCCGTGCTCGTCGGCCTGCCGAACCACCTGCACGAGGAGGCGATCGCCCTGTGCGCGCGACACGGGAAGCCCGTCCTCTGCACGAAGCCGCTGGCGCGGAACGGCGAGGAGGCAAAGCGGATCCTCGACACGGTCGAGCAGGCGGGGATCTTCGCCGGCTACCTCGAGGACCTCGTCTACACGCCGAAGACGCTGAAAGCGGTCGCGGCCGTGCGGGCCGGCCAGATCGGTCAGGTGACGTGGGCGCGGTCGCGGGAGACGCACCCCGGGCCGCACAGCGCCTGGTTCTGGGACGCGGCGCAGGCGGGCGGCGGCGCCATCGTCGACCTCGGCTGCCACTGCGTCGAGATCATCCGCTCCTTCGTCGGCAAGGAAAACCGGCCGGTCGATGTCTTCTGCTGGGCGGACACGCTCGTTCACCCGATCGAGGCGGAGGACAACGCGATCGCGCTGATCCGTTTCGAGAGCGGCGCGATCGGACAGTTCGAGGTCAGCTGGACGTTCCGCGGCGGGATGGACCTCCGCGACGAGGTCGCCGGCACGGAGGGGACGATCTGGACGAACCACTTCCTCCGCACCGGGTTCGAGGTGTTCTCGACCGGCGAGGGCGGCGGCTACGTGGCCGAGAAGGCCGAGACCGCGTCCGGGTGGCTCTTCCCGGTCGGAGACGAGCTCGCCGAGCTCGGTTACGTCGACATGTTCGCGGACATGCTCGACGCGCTCGACGAGGGCCGGCAGCCCGTCGAGACCTTCTACGACGGCTACGTCGTCAACGCGGTGATGGACGCCTGCTACGCGTCGGCGCGCAGCGGCGGGTGGGAGTCCGTGCAGCTGGCCGAGTGGCGCGGTGGGACGGCCGCGAGGATCGCGCGCGAGCGACGTCAGCTCGACGGGCAAACGGTGATCAAGGAGGAGAAGATGCCCGACGGGCGGCTCAAGCTCATCCTCAAGGACGAGCGGACCGGCGAGTTCGCCGACGTCGTGCGCGACGCTTGAAATGTTGCGTCGGCATTTCGGGAGCGCTTACTATTCACGCGTGACGAAGATTCGTAAGGATCTTCTCAGGAATCCTTGACTGGATCCGATAGATGATGTACGCTCCGCGACGGTCTACCATCACATCATGAGGAACTTCAATCAAACCCAGCCCACCACCACCACGGCCCTCGCCTTCGCCGCGCGGTCGTACGAGCAAGCGCTCGTCGCGGGCCGCACGACGCCGTGCGACGGCCACGCCCTCGCAGGGAGGCGCATGCGCTAGGCGACTAGCCGCATCAGCAGCTCTGCCGAGGGCGACCCGACGGGTCGCCCTCGTCGTTTCGAAACACGACCAAGGAGTGATGCCCAGCTTGAAATACCCAGAGATCGATTCGAGGCCCCGCCCAAGAGAGAAAGACCCTCGCTGCGTCGCGCAGAAATTGGCGCCTAGCATTAAGCTTGTGCTTTAGCCTGCCAATTTCTATACGAGCCGCGAGGCTCGGGCTCCAAAGCTCCTCCACGTAGGACGACCCTTCTCCGCCAGCGCAGTCGGAAAAGGGCCGATCCAGGGTTGAAGGGTAGGCGAGTGGCTTGGACAACAACGCACGGCAACGGACGTGCGTGACACAGCACCTGGTCGGGACGCGTAAGAGCGGCCTCGCCCCTGCGTCGATCTCCTTGCGCGGAGATGGACGGAGAGGCGTGGTGCCTCTCCTGGAAAGGAGAACCGATGTCCAACCAGCTGCTCCTCCGCCGCTTCGAGGAGATCGGAGCGCGTGCGAAGCTGGTACGAGCATCGTCGCCGCGCATCGACGTCCGGGTCGACCGGCGGGGCGAGTACTTCGAGCTCGGTGTCCTCGGCGCTCGCGATGCGAATGTTCGCGTCGTGGACATCGACGACATCGACCGCGCTCTGCTCCTGCTCGTCGGCGGGGGTTGGGAGAAGAGCAAGTTCCTGTGCGGCTTCGACGAGCGCCACTGGTTCGTCGCGGCGATCCCGGAGACGGCCTACGGCGTCACCGGCGTCGTTTCGGCGAAGGACGCCCTCCAGCCGGGAGCCGTTCGCGAGCGCGTCGCCCGCGTACGGCCGAAGGATCGGTTCCGCCGGCGCAATGCCGCGTACGTCCGGCAAGGCGAGTGGTTCTTCCTGCCCGCGGGCGCACTCGTCGTCGACGAGCGTGAAGTGCTTCACAACGAGCCGCTGTCGCGGGGCCGAGGCAAGACGCACTGGCTCGAGCTCGCGTACCGCCGCGGCGGCGAGACGGTGTTCGTGAGCGACGACTTCCCGTCGGGCCTCATGCAGGCGGAGTTCGACGCTCTTTCGCAGGCGCAGCGGCGGCGCGGTCGCTGGCAGGAGATGGTGCGCGACCCCGAGCTGTACGCGAAAGGATGCGTTCGCCATCCGGATCACGCGACGATTCGCCTCCACGGCTGGCACCGCGTGCTGATGAACACCGAGCAGCAGGCGCGCGCGATGCGGCACGTCGCCTTCCTCGACTGAACGACCGGCGGAGCGTGCGCCCGCTCCGACCCTGTGGCTGTAGCTCGAGCGGTAGAGCGCCCGGTTGAAACCCGGGGCGAGCAGGTTCGACTCCTGCCGGCCACATCACGGCTCCGTAGCTCAACAGGCAGAGCTCCCGGCTCTTACCCGGGGACGTGCAGGTTCGATCCCTGCTGGAGCCACCTCGCGTGCCACCGCGGAATCGCGACGTGCCACCCGGCGCCGGGTATCCCGTCTCGAAAACGGGTGGGGCACACGCCCTTGGGGGTTCGAGTCCCTCTCCTTCCGCTCAGCGCGCCGCTCCCCGAGCGCGCCGCGCGTCCCCGCCAGGAGCACGCCGGGACGCGCGTGAATTCGGAGGCATGGCCGAGTCGGCAAGGCGGCGCGTTGCTAGCGCGTAGGCGGGAGACCGTCCGCAGGTTCGAGTCCTGCTGCCTCCGCTTCTTCGCCCCGTAGCTCAGTGGACAAGAGCAGTGGGCTTCGACCCCACGCGCGCCCGTTCGAGTCGGGCCGGGGCGTCTTGTCGCACTGCCCATCGCCCGCGGGTAGCTCAACAGTGCAGAGCGCCTCTCTTACACAGAGGAGGTTGGGGGTTCGAATCCCTCGCCGCGGATTCAGAAACTAGTTCTTAGGCCCTTGAAGCTCAGTCCGGCAGAGCAGCCGCCTTGTAAGCGGACGGTGTCGGTTCGATCCCGACCTGGGGCTCTGCACAGCGCACCTCTTCCCCTCGTAGCCCAACTCGGCAGAGGCGCCCGGCTCAGACCCGGGAGGTTCGTGGTTCGACTCCACGCGAGGGGATCACCAGCGGAGTCACGACTCCGCTCGATGCGACGTCGTCCAACGGTAGGACGCCCGGCTGTTACCCGGTGGATGTTGGTTCGACCCCAACCGTCGCAGCTCATTCCTCGGTCGTCTAACGGCAGGATCTTCGGCTCTGAACCGAAGGATGCGTGGTTCGAATCCCGCCCGAGGAGCTCGTACGGACGAGGCCATGGTGGCCAATCGGGCTCCAACCCCGCAGGAGAGGGTTCGATTCCTTCCGTCCGTGCTCCGTGCCCCGGTCTTCCAGCGGATCGAGGATGCCGGCCTCTCAAGCCGGCGACGCGGGTTCGAATCCCGCTCGGGGCTCTCACGCGGCCGTGGTGTCAACGGCAGCATGCGGGCGTGCCATGCCTGCGGTGCGGGTTCAATCCCCGCCGGCCGCTTCAACTCTTGCTTCTGCACGGGGCCTTGGTGCTAACGGGCAACACACGCGGCTTGCACCCGTGGGTTCGGGGTTCGAGATCCCTCGGGGCTCCATTCTGCTCACTCGCCGGAGCTCAGCGGTCAACAGAGCGCGGCTTGCATCCTGCGAGTGCGGAGGTTCGAGTCCTCCCGGCGAGACTGGACTTACCTGCGCAGTCGCAGCTCCGCTCGCGCTGGATCCGCGAGCGCGCACTCCTGCTGAAGGCGTCCGACTTTGGCGGCCGCGGGCCCTCCCTTTGCATCCGGCGTCCAACGACGACGGGCGAGCGCGGGACCGCACCGGTCTGATACGCCGGCACGCCTGGTTCGACTCCAGGGTCGTCGATGCAGTGCCTTCTGGTCGTAGGGGAGTCTTGGCCATCCCCGCCGGTTTCGGGAACCGGAGAGCGCTGGTTCGAATCCAGCCGACCAGACTTGCGCGGTAGAGGAGCGGCTGTCCTCGCGAGCCTCATGAGCTCGAGACCGTGGGTTCGAATCCCACCCGCGCTATCCGACCAATCGATGGGGGCGTAGCTCAGCGGCCAGAGCAATCGGTTGTCAGCCGGTCGGCCGCCGGTTCGAGTCTCGGCCGTCCCCGCTTCGTGCGGCTGTGGTGCAACTTTGGGGAGCATTCGCGGGCGACTTTCTTTGCGGATAGTGGCGGCAATCAGCTCCGAGATGCCGGGTTCAAGTCCGGCCAGCTACATGCAAGACGTCATGGTGGCCGTGGTGTAACGGCGAGCATCCAGGGTTGTGAGCCCTGCGGTGTCGGTTCGAGTCCGACCGGCCGCCCTTCGTAACCCGCACAGTCGCGGATCCGCTTACGCTGGATCCGCCAGCAGCGCAAACCCCTGAAGCATCCGTGCCTGTGGGGCGAGGCACGCGCCTGCAAAGCGCGTCGAGGACGGTTCGACTCCGTCCGGTGTCTCTGGAATCTGAGGAGCCCCGGCGACGGGGCTCCTCGTCGTTGGGGTGTCAGCCGCCGACGGCGACCGCGACCACGCCCTGCTCGGTGAGCGCGGCCTGCGCCGCCGCCAGCCGGGCGAGCGGTACCCGGTAGGGAGAGCAGCTGACGTAGTCGAGCCCGAGCTCGTGGCAGAACGCGACCGAGCGGGGCTCACCGCCGTGCTCGCCGCAGATCCCGAGCTTGAGGTCGGGTTTGACGCCCCTCCCCCGCTCCACCGCGATCCGCATCAGGTCGCCGACGCCCTCCAGGTCGAGCGTCTCGAACGGGTTGCGCTCCAGCACGCCGTGCTCGAGGTAGTGCGTGAGGAACTTGCCTTCCGCGTCGTCGCGGGAGAAGCCGAGCGCCGTCTGGGTCAGGTCGTTGGTGCCGAAGGAGAAGAAATCTGCGAGCTCCGCGATCTCGTCCGCGCGGATGCACGCGCGTGGCAGCTCGATCATCGTCCCGCAGAGGTAGGCGACCGACGGCTCCTCGGCCGCGACACGCTCGGTCAGCTCGCGCAGGCGGCGGAGCTCCTCGCCGAAGCCGACGAGCGGGTGCATGATCTCGACGAGCGGCGCCGCGCCGGTCCGCTCCTCTACAGCCCGGGCGGCGCGGACGATGGCGCGGACCTGCATCTCGTAGATCTCCGGGAACATCAGTCCCAGCCGGCAGCCGCGCGTGCCGAGCATCGGGTTGGACTCGCGCAGTTGCACGATGCGGGCGCGCATCTCGTCCGACGTCGCCTCCTCCGGTGCGGGCAGGAACTCGTGCAGCGGCGGGTCGAGCAGCCGGATCGTGACCGGGAGCCCGGCCATCGCCTCGAAGATCCCCTCGAAGTCGCCCTGCTGCAGCGGCAGCAGCCGTTGCAGCGCGCCGCGGCGCTCCTCCTCGCTGCGGGCGAGGATCATCTCCCGCACGACCGGTAGACGGCCCTCGGCCATGAACATGTGCTCGGTGCGGCAGAGGCCGATCCCCTCGGCTCCGAACTCGCGCGCCTTCGCAGCGTCCTCGGGCGTGTCCGCGTTGGCGCGCACGCGGAGCCGGCGGAGCTCGTCCGCCCAGGAGAGGATCGTCTCGAAGTTCTCGTCGATCGCCGGCGGGACGAGCGGAACGGATCCGACGATCACGCGCCCGGTGCCGCCGTCGATCGTGATCGTGTCGCCCTCGTGCAGCGTGTGCTCGCCGATCGTCACCTCGCCGGAGCGCACGTCGATCGAGAGCGCTTCGCAGCCCGCCACGCACGGCTTCCCCATTCCCCGCGCGACGACGGCGGCGTGCGAGGTCATGCCGCCGTGGGCCGTGAGGATGCCGCGGGCCTGGATCAGCCCGTGGATGTCGTCCGGCGTGGTCTCCCAGCGGACGAGGATCACGTCCTCGCCGGCTTTTCCGCGCTGTTCGGCGGTGTCGGCGTCGAGCACGATCGCCCCTGACGCAGCTCCGGGAGACGCGTTCAGGCCCTTCGCCGCCACGGCGATCTCCGCAGAGGGGTCGATCATCGGGTGGAGGAGCTGGTCGAGCTGCGCCGGATCGATCCGCGCCACCGCCTCCTCACGTGAGATCAGCCCTTCGTCCACCATCTCGACCGCGATCCGCAGGGCCGCGGCCGCGGTCCGCTTGCCCGTGCGGGTCTGGAGCAGGAACAGCGTGCCGTCCTCGACCGTGAACTCGACGTCCTGCATCTCCCGGTAGTGCGCCTCGAGGCGGGCAAGTGTCTCGACGAGTTGCTCGTAGGCGGCAGGCAGCGCCTCGCGCATCCGCTCGATGGGGTCGGGTGTGCGGACGCCGGCGACAACGTCTTCTCCCTGCGCATCGGCGAGGAATTCGCCGTAGAGCCGGGCCTCGCCGGTCGCCGGGTCGCGGGTGAAGCACACCCCGGTACCCGATCCCGTGCCCTTGTTGCCGAAGACCATCTGGACGACGCTGACGGCGGTGCCGATGTCGTCGGGAATCTCGTAGGTGCGCCGGTAGACCTGAGCCCGCGGCGAGTCCCAGGAGTCGAAGACGGCGGCAACGGCCCGGCGCAGCTGCTCGCGGGCGTCCTGCGGGAAGCCGGCGCCGGTCTCCTCCTCGTAGATCTGACGGAACTCCTCGACCAGGCCGCGGAGATCGTCGCCGTCGAGCTCGACGTCCTGCGAGACGCCCCGATCGCGCTTCAGCTCGGCGAACCGGCTCTCGAAGCGGTGAGCCTCGACACCCTCGACGACCTCGCCGAACATCTGGATCAGCCGGCGGTATGAGTCGTAGGCGAAGCGCGCGTTGCTCGTGCGGGCCGCCAGTCCCTCGACCGCAACCCCGTCGAGGCCGAGATTGAGGATCGTGTCCATCATCCCGGGCATCGAGACGGCGGCGCCCGAGCGGACGGAGACGAGCAGCGGGTCGTCAGGGTCGCCGAAGCGCTTCCCCGCACGCTCCTCCAGCCGGGCGATGTGCTCCTCGATCTCGGTCTCGAGCCCGTCCGGAAACTGCTTCCCGGCCGCGCGGTACGCGCGGCAGGCGTCCGTCGTGATCGTGAAGCCTGCCGGAACCGGGCACGCCGAGCTGCGTCATCTCCGCGAGCCCGACGCCTTTGCCGCCGAGAAGCTCGCGGCCGCCGCTCGAGTCGTCGTCGAAGGCGTAGACGTAGCGCATCGGGCGTGATCTTCCCAGAATTTCTCCGCCTGCCGCGGATCCGCTCCGGCCAACTGGTGGTTGCAATACTGCGCGGCCGTGAGTGCCGGAATCGCTCAGGGCGGCGCGGCGTGAGGCGCGTGTGCGTGCTCGCCTCCGCGAGCGGCTGCGGGAAGACGACCGTCGGCCGAGCACTCGCGGAGCGCCTCGACGTGCCGTTCACCGAGCTCGACGCGCTCGTCCACGGCCCGAACTGGACGGAGACACCCGACGACGTGCTCCGCGCGCAGGTCACACGGATCGTTGCCTCCGAGGGCTGGGTCGTCGACGGCAGCTACTCGCGCAAGCTCGGCACGCTCGTCCTCGACGCAGCCGACACCGTCGTCTGGCTCGACCTGCCCGTCCGGGTCTGGTTCCCGCGGCTCGTCCGGCGGACGGCGCGTCGTATCCGCGGCCGTGAGCTGCTGTGGAACGGCAATCGGGAGACGCTCGTCGGAGCTGTCTGGGGCCGTGAGTCGTTGTTCGTCTGGGCGTTCCGCTCACACGTCCGCCGTCGCCGTCGGTACCCGCGCGAGCTGGCCGGCTACAACCTCGTCCGCCTGCGCTCCCAGGCCGCAGTCGACAGCTGGCTCGCCTCCGTCGGCTAGGCGGCTTCGGCGACCGAGCGCGCGTCGCGCGCCGCCGTCCGGAGCAGACCCGAGAGCGTCAGCTCGATGCCGACGAAGTACATGCCGGAGGCGTCGCGATGGGACTCGGCGCCGTGCACGAGCGGCATCCCGCGCGCGTCGAGGACGCCGAGATGCCCGACCAGAGGCTCGAGACCGGGACGGAAGCCCGTCGCCGCGATCACGGCGTCCGGTGCGATCCGCTCACCGCCGGCGAGCACGACCTCGTCCCGGTCGAGCGACTCCACCGCCGCGACGATCTCGACCGCGCCGGTAGCGAACCGCGTCGACGATACCCACGTCGAGAATCGGGACCGTCCCGGTGCGTAGCAGCTGGGTGAAGCCGTCGCGCGGCGCCGGCCACCCGTAGGTGCTGAGGTCAGGGACCGTGAGGCGGCGGAGCGTCCGCCCGATCGGGTTCAGCGCCTGCTGCGGCAGCTTGCCGAGCACGATCCCGAGCGCCTGCGCCGGGATGCCGAAACGGTCGCGCCGGACGATGTTCGGCGGCGTGCGGACAGACAGCCGCACGCGCGCGGCGCCTCCCTCGACGAGGTCGACGGCGATCTCGGCGCCGGAATTCCCGGTGCCGACGACGAGCACGTCGCGGCCGCGGTACAGGTCTGGATTCCGGTACTCGACCGAGTGGACGAGCTCGCGGCGGTACCGCCTCCCGGCCGGGCCACTCGATCGAGCGGGGCACGTTGCTGTAGCCGGTCGCGACGACGACGCACCTCGCCTCCACGTCTCCCTGCGACGTCGCGAGACGCCAGCCGCCGTCCATCCGATCGATCCGCTGCACGCCGACGCCGAACCGAGGCTGGATGCCGAAGCGATCTGCATACGAGTCGAGGTAGGCGACGAAGTCCTCCCGCGAGACCCAGCGGCCGTACGAGCGCGGAATCGGAAGGCCTGGGAGGCCGGAGAGCGAGCGCACGGTATGCAGGTGAAGACGGTCGTAGCGCCTCGTCCGCCAGGCCGTCCCGACGCCGTCTCCCTGTTCGAGCACGAGCGGCTCGGCACCGCGCTCCTTGAGCGCCACGGCCGCCGACAGCCCCGCGGGGCCGGCGCCGACCACGACCCATTCGTTGACGCTCATCGTCGAGCCCGCGCCCGGAGCTCGGCGACCCAGGCCGCAGCCCGCAGCCCGAGCCAGATCGGGGTGAGCAGCACGTAGAAGACGACGACGGCGGCGCTGAGGATCGCCCACCAGAGCGCCCAGTAACGGAGCGGTACCGAGCCTTTGTCGGCCAGCGACCGGCCCCCGGAACGCGAGCTCACGGGACAGCCGCCTTTCGCCGCCGCTGGTCGACGAGGCGCACGATCCGCATCGCCGTCTCCTCGACCGAGAGCTCGGAGACGTCGAGTACCGGGCAACGAAGGCGCCGGTGCAGCTTGGCCGCCTGCTCGAGCTCGTCGTAGATGCCCTCGAGCTCGGCGTAGCGTCGCTTCGTCGCGCCCATCGAGCGCACGCGGGCGCTGCGGATCTCCGACAGCCGGTTCGGGTCGATCGTCAGCCCGACGATCTTCGCCGGCTCGATCTCGAACAGCTCCTGCGGCGCCGCGATGTCCTTCACGACCGGCACGTTCGCGGTCTTGTAGCCGAGGTAGCCCAGGTACATCGAGAGCGGAGTCTTCGACGTACGCGAGACCCCCACGAGCACGAGATCCGCCTCCTCCAGCCCGCCGCCGACGCCGTCGTCGTACTTGACCGCGAACTCGATCGCCTCGATCCGCCGGAAGTAGGAATGGTCAAGCGGAGCCTCGCACTCCGGGCGTCATCCGAGCCGCCACCCCGGACACCCGTGCGATCGCGTCGATCGGGTGGCCGAGCAGATCGCAGTAGTGCACTCGCGCCCGCCGGCAGAGCTGGCGCATCGCCGCCCTCAGCTCGGGGTGGACGAGCGTGTAGACCATCACCGCAGGCCGGCCCTTCGCCTCGGCGACGGCGATGTGCAGATCGTCGACGGTCTCGACGCGCGGGTGGCGGATCTCCTCGAACGGCTGGTCGGGAAACTGCGCCTCGAGGGCCGTGACCAGGCGCGCCGCGGTCTCACCGGTCGCGTCGGAGACGATGTGCAGCTCGACCGGCTGTCGCTCGTCGTTCACCCGGCGGGAGGCTACCGTCCGCTCGTATGCGACAGTTGACGAGTGACACGTCGCCGTCTCGGGCTGGGGCTGTGCGCGATCGGGGGCGTCGTCACCGCCGTCGTCCTGGCCCAGCCGGTGCTCGACTACCGCTGGTCGCGAGAGCCCGCCGCGCAGGCCACGACCAACACTCCCACCGTTCCACTCGACGTCATGCTCGACCCTGCCGGGCGCCCGTACGATTTGGCGCTGCCCGGCCGCGCGACCATCGAGCGTCAGCGCCTGGCGACGCTCGTCGCCCCGTCGCGCCGCGTCGTCACGCTCGGCGGCGAGGAGGTGCCGTACGTCAAGACAGGCGACCACGAATCGCTGACCCTGGCCGCACGCTCCCGCGACGCGTACCCGATCGACGCGATCTGGGTCAAGCACCCTGAGCTCGGCTACGACGAGATTGTCGGTGTCGTGATCACGGAGCGGGAGTCACCGGTCGCACGCTGGCAAGAGCTCCGATCCGTCGCGTACGGGACGGATGCCGGACTCGGCGCGATCACGACCGTCGAGTGGGCCGAACGGCCGAAGGCGTACCCCAACGAGCTCTCCCGGTTGTATGACGAGGAGCTGATCGAGCGTGAGCGGCGGTGGTTCAGCGCCGACGTCGACGGCGAGCCCGGGACCGACACGGTCGTCTTCAGCAACGGCTTCGGCGACGGCGGCTTTCCGTCGGTCGCCGGCTACGACGCGTCCGGCGACCGGGTCGAGATCGTTCTCTGGACCAAGGTCGCGCCGTGGCGGCTCGCGTTCCCGACGGGAACGCCCCCGCGCCAGGTGACGGAGCGCGAGCAGGAGCTGGCCGCCTGCCTGGCGGGACGCCGCACGATCGACGGCTTCCGCTGCCGCCGCCAGCCTCGTTAGGGCTGGATCTGAACAGGAAGCGACGAGCGGCCGCCTTCAGGGGTGTTGGCGCGTCGCGGATCCGCGCGAGCGGATTCGCGACTTGCGCAGCTACAGGCTGGATCTGAACAGGAAGCGACAGCGGCCGCAAAGCGGCCGCCTTCAGGGGTGTTGGCGCGTCGCGGATCCGCGCGAGCGGATTCGCGACTTGCGCAGCTAGACAGCGATCTGCGAAAAGTCGCCCAGCCGGCCGACCTTGGTGCGGACGTCGCGTAGCAGACGCAATCGGTTGGCGCGCAGATCCTCGTTGGGATCCATCACGAGGACGTCTTCGAAGAAGCGCTCGACCACCGGGGCGAGCGCAGCCGCGGCCGCGAAATCGGGCTCGAGCTCACCCGTCGGCTCGAACGCGTCGAGGGCATCGGCGAGCTCCCGCTCGGCGTCCTCGCGCAGGAGGATGCGATTCACCGGCGCTGTGTCGACGCTGTCCCCGACGATCCGCGCCGCGCGCGTGTAGACCTCGTGCACGGGCGCCAGCCGCTCGTCGGGCAGGCTGCCGAGGAAACGGGCGAGCTCGGCGATCGAACGGAGGTCGTCCAGGCCTGCGCCCCGCGCCGCCCGCACGGACTCGACGGGCACGTCCAGGAGACTCTCGAGCCGCTCTTCGACGAAGTCACGCACCTCCGGGTCTTCGATCCTGAAGGCGAGCCCGCCTTCGAGCGCGAGCCGGCAGAGGCCGATCGCCGCGCGACGGAGCGCGTACGGGTCGCGCGAGCCGGTGGGCTTGTGTCCGACCCCGAAAGCAGTCCCCAACGTGTCCAGCTTGTCGGCCGCGGCGAGCACACGCCCGGCTTCCGTCGCCGGCAGGGGCGCCTCCGCGGCGTCCGGGAGGTACTGCTCGTCGATCGCCGCGCAGACGTCGTCCGGGTACCCGGCGAGCCGGGCGTACTCGGCGCCGATGTGGCCCTCCAGCTCCGGAAACTCCCGCACCAGCTCGGAGGCCTGGTCGGCCTTGGCCAGCCGCGCGGCCTCGACGGCGACCTCGTCGCCGCCGAGCTCGCGGACGAGGCCGACGAGCCGCTGCGTCTTGTCGGCGAACGTGCCGGCCCCGGCGAAGAAGGTGATCTCGCCGAGGCGCTCCGCGAGCTTGTCCACCCCGAGCGCCGCGTCGCGTTCGAACGTGAACGCCGCGTCCTCCAGCCGTCCCTCGAGGACGCGTTCGTTTCCCGTGCGCACCAGGGCCGGATCGCCGCCGTTGGCCACGATCGCGAACCTGCTGCCGCCGAGCGGGAAGTAGCGCTGATGGGACTGCATCGCCGTCTCGACGACCCGCCCGGGGAGACGCAGGAAACGCTCGTCGAAGCTCCCCTCGAGCACCGACGGCCATTCGACGAGGTTGACGGCTTCGTCGAGCACGCCCAGCGGGTCGCTCCAGCCGCCGATCGCGTCAAGCCCTTCGGCGATGCGGGCGCGGCGTTCGTCGAGGCTCGGCTCGACCCGCGCCGCTCGGAGCTGCTCCGCGTACTTCTCAGGTGACGTGATCTTCACCGGGTGCTCGGGAAAGCGATGGCTGAAGGAGCTCTCCCCGACGATACGTTTGCCGTCCAGAAGCGCGAGTCTCCAGCGCACAGGACGGGGGAACCGCAGCCCGCCGACCTCCCACACCATCGTCTTGCCGAACTGGAGGCCGCGCAGGATCGCGTCGAACCGCTCCGGGATCATCGCCGCGAGCGGTTGCGGCGGCTTCACCCAGCCCAACGCTCCCTCGCGCTCGACGAGGTCCTCGCGCGTGATCCCGTGCTTGCGCGCAAACCCCTCGGCCGCCTTCTCGCCCACCTTGAGCGGTGGCCCCTGAACCCACTCCTCGGGTGTCTCCGCCGGGAGACTCCGCACCAGCACCGCAAGGCGGCGAGGCCCGAGGAAGAGCTCGTCGGGCTCGGCTCCGAAGTGCTCGAGCACGAGTGAGGGAAGCTGCCGGCCCGCCTCGTAGACGGCAGCAGAGGGCAGCTCCTCGCAGCCGATCTCAAGCAGCAGACTGGGCACCGGTCTCCATCGCGAGGTACGCCTGACACACCTTCCGCGCGAGGTTCCGCACGCGGCCGACAAAAGCTGCCCGCTCGGTCGCCGACAGCGCACCCCGCGCATCGAGCAGGTTGAAGGCGTGCGATGCCTTCAGCACCTGGTCGTAGGCGGGCAGCGGCAGCCCCAGCTCGAGCAGTGCTGCGCACTCGTCCTCGTGCTCGCCGAAGCGCCGCAGGAGAACGTCCACCGGGGCGTGCTCGTAGTTGTAGGCCGACCACTGCCGCTCGCTCTCGCGGTAGACGTCGGCGTACGTGACCCCCTCGGCCCACTCGACCTCCCACACCGAGTCCACGCCCTGCATGAACATCGCCAGCCGCTCGAGTCCGTAGGTGATCTCCGCCGGGATCAGGTCCAGGTCGAGGCCGCCCACCTGCTGGAAGTACGTGAACTGGGTGATCTCCATGCCGTCGCACCAGACCTCCCAGCCCAGCCCCCAGGCCCCGAGCGTCGGTCCTTCCCAGTCGTCCTCGACCAGGCGCACGTCATGGCGTTTCGTGTCGATGCCAATCGCCTCCAGCGAGCCGAAGTACTGCTTGAGCACGTCCTCGGGCGCCGGCTTGAGCACGACCTGCGCCTGGTAGTAGTGCTGGAGCCGGAACGGGTTCTCGGCGTAGCGGCCGTCCTTCGGCCTGATGCTCGGCTCGACGTAGAAGGTGCGCCACGGCCGTGGCCCGAGGCAGCGCAGCACGGTCGCCGGGTTGAACGTGCCCGCCCCGACCTCGGTGTGGTACGGCTGCATGACGACGCAGCCTCGCCCGGCCCAGTAGGCCTGGAGCTGAGCGATCATGTCCTGGAAGGTCAGGGCTGCCATGGGTCGCCCATGCTAATCGGCGACCGGCGGCCGGCTGCCCATCCCACGTGCGTGTACGAGGCCCGCGACCTCGGTCGCGCAGCCCCAGGAGAGCGTGACGCCGGCGCCGCCGTGGCCGTAGCAGTGGACGACGACGCCACCGGGCCGCTGCTCCGCTTCGAGCCTGACGGACGGGCGCCCGGGCCGCAGGCCGACCCGGTGCCCGAGGACTCGCGCCCCCGCGAGCGCGGGCGCGAGTGTGCGGCAGCGCTCGAGGATCGCGTCGGCGGTCGCCGGATCCGGCTCCAGGTCGGCGGACCCGACCTGGGCCGTGCCTCCGAGCACGACTGTGTCCTCGCGCGGGACGATGTACGTGAGCGTCTCGTCGTCCGACTGCTGATCGAGCAGCCACTGCCTGAAGCCGGGCGGACGCTCGACGACGACGACCTGCCCCCTGATCGGGACGACGCTGTCGTCGCCTGCCAGCTTTCCCGCACCGAGGCCCGCGCAATTGACGACGACGGCTGCGCGATCGAGGGCGTCGTCCACGCCGGCCAGGCGACCCTCGATCATCGTTCCACCCAGCTCCGCGAACCGCCGCTCGAGCCACGGCAGGTAGCGGCCCATGTCGGCCACCGGCAGCGTGAGTGCCCACGCATCGGCGTACCCTTCGGGCAACTCCCGTCGAGGCACGTGCTCGAGTGCCGGGACGGCGTCTCGCCACCAGGGCTCCGAGTCAGGCTCGCGCACGAATTCGCGGCCGGCCACGAGGCGAACCCCCGCGTCGGGGTCACGCTTCGCGATCGCGGCCAGCTCGGCATACGTCTCGCTCGCCCAGCGCGTCACGAGGTCGTGCGGGAACGCGCGGTACGGGTACCAGAGCGCTGCGGCGACGGACGACGTCGTGTCCGGCCCTCGCTCGGCGGCGACGACGTGCGCGTCAACTCCCGCTTCGCGTAGACGGACGGCGACCGAGAGGCCGACGACGCCCGCTCCGACGACGAGCGTGTCTACTCCCGCCTCCAGCGCTCGAGCGCGCGCGGGCCCGGCTCGGAGAAGCCGAACTTTCGGTAGAGGCCGTGGGCGTCCTCGGTATGGAGGAACCACTTCGTGTGCGCAAGCGGTCCCTCGTCGACCGTGAAGCCGACGAGCTCGACGCCGAGCCCGCGTCCCCGGTGCTCGGCGAGAACGTAGACGTCGGCGAGGTACGACTGCGTGTGCCCGTCGGAGCTCGTCCGCGTGAAGCCGACCTGGGCGCCGTTGCGGTAGAGGCCGACGACGCGCGCCGCCGAGTCGATCAGCTCGTCCATGACGCCGCGCGAGCGACCTTTGGCCCAGTACGACTCTTCGCTCAGGTACCGGTGCACCGCCTCGCGGTCGATCCGCCCGGGATCGTCGTCCAGCTCGTAGCCATCCGGCAGCTCGCGCTTCACGGGCGCTTGGAACAACGTGATCGAGGAGCGGCGAGCACGTGGCAACGATAGAGCCGCCCGGTTCAGCCACGCCTCAGGCCGAGAGCGCGCGCAGGCGAAAGCCACCGTGGTACTCGTACGACGCGGTGACGACCCCGAGCGCGTCGCGTGCACCCCGAAGCGTGAGTCCCACCGCCCTCGCGTCGGCCAGCGGGCTGCGCAGAAGCGCGGCAATGCCCTGCAGGCCGTCTGCCGACAGCGGGATCGCGCCGCCGCTGCAGTCACGACACACGGCACCACTCGCGGCGGGCGCGTATCCCGCCAGACCCTGCGTCGCTCCACACTCGACGCAGCTCTCGAGGTGCGGCAGGTAGCCGGAGAGCCACAGGAGCTTCAACTGGAACGAGAGCACGAGCGGGTCGAGCGACGGCCGGCCCGGCTCGTCCTCGGGGATCTCGTCCAGCGCGTCGAGGAAGCGTGTGAGGGCTGTGAACGCTCGCTCGTTCGCCTCCTGCTCGGTGAAGAGCCGGAGCATCGCCTCGAGCCCGATCAACCCGGTTCGCAGCCGATACGGGTCGGTGCGGACACCGTCGTGGGGGGCGAGCAGCGACGCGCCCGTGACGGTGTCGAGCTCGCCGCGACCCAGGTGGAGGACGAGCTCCACGTGCGAGAACGGCTCGAGCCGGGCGCCGAAGCGCGACTTCGTCCGGCGGACACCCTTCGCGACTGCGCCGACCCGCCCGCGTTCGAGCGTGTAGAGATGAAGCACGCGGTCCGCTTCGCCGAAGCGAAAGGAACGCAGCACGACCGCCTCGGTCGTGGTCGAGCGACCCATGCGTCAAGTGTAGGAGCGCGGCCTGCGGGTACCCCGCTGCTACGCGTCACGCCTGGCAGCGGGGGCAGTACCAGGTGCCGCGGCCGGCAACCCGCGTCTTCATGATGGGAGCTCCGCAGCGATCGCAGGGCTCGCCTTCCCGCCCGTAGGCCCGGAACTCCTCCTGCATGGCCCCGCGCTCTCCATCAGGCGTGGCGTAGTCACGAAGCGAAGCTCCCTGGCGCTCGATTCCCAGGCGGAGCGCACGGCGGACGCCGCGAAGGAGGCGAACGGCCTCGGCCTCCGCGAGCCCACCCGCCGGCCGCAATGGGTGCAGGCGCGCGTACCACAGGGCTTCGTCCGCATAGATGTTCCCCAGCCCCGCCACTGTCCGCTGGTCGAGGAGCGCCGCCTTCAGCGACGTTCGGCGCCCCGCCAGTCGGTCGCCCAGACGCGCCGCGGTGAGACCGCTGAGCGGCTCAGGCCCGAGGCGCTGAGCAAGGTACGGGCGGAGCTCTCCGGGCTCGAGCAGCTCCCAGGTGCCGAAGCGGCGCACGTCGCGGTAGGCGACGTCCGAGCGGTTGTCTAGGCTGAGAACAGCGCGTCGGTGTGGGTCGTCGGCCAGGGCTCCCGTCGTCGCGTGACGCAGACTCCCCGTCATCCGGAGGTGGATCAGCAGAACACGATCGCTCTCGAATCGAACAACCAGATACTTGCCGCGACGCTCGACCGCCGCGACCCGCTCGCCGACGAGCTCGGCTGCCACAAGCTCGGGATCGAACGGCCGCACGAGGCGCGGGTCGAGGATCACCGCCTTCTCGATCCGGCGTCCTACGAGGACGGGCGCAAGCCGAGTGCGAACGGTCTCGACCTCGGGAAGCTCGGGCACCGAGCCAGCCTAGCGCCGTGTCGGTCGCGGACTTGGCGGCGTGCCGCGCCGATCAGGCGACGACGTCGAGGACGATCCCGTGCCGGCGGGGCTCGACGTCGCCGAGGACGTACGCGGCCGTCACGGCTCTGACGGCTTCGCCTGCTGAGTCGGCTGCGCGAGCATGCACCTCTGCGAGCACGTCGCCGCGGGCAACCGTGTCGCCCCGCTTGGCGTGGCAGACGACGCCCACCGCGTGGTCGACGACGTCGCTCTTGGTGCGACGGCCCGCACCGAGCTCGAGGGCCGCGATGCCCACGGCGAGCGCGCCGAGACGCGTGACCACACCGTCCCGCGCCGCGACGACCTCGCGGACGACCGGTGCGGTAGGAAGTGCGTCCGGGGCCGGGTCGCCGTTCTGTGCCTCGATCCAGCGCTCGTACACCGCGAGAGCGGAGCCGTCCGCGACGGCCGTCTCTGCCCGGCGGCGGCCCTCGTGCGCGTCGATGCCGAGGTCGGAAAGGGCGAGTAGGCGCGCGCACGCGTCCAGCACGAGCTCGGTGAAGTCCGGCGGCCCCTGGCCGCGCACGGTGTCGCGCGCTTCGCGAATCTCCAGCGCGTTGCCGACGGCTGCGCCGAGTGGCTGGTCCATGTCGGTCAGCAGGCAGACGACCTCCTTGCCGGCGCGGCGGCCGAGGTCGAGCATCTGCTCGGCGAGGATGCGCGCGTCGTCGAGGGTCTTCATGAAGGCGCCGTCGCCGACCTTGACGTCGAGCACGACCACGGTGGCCCCGGCGGCCAACTTCTTCGACATGATCGACGAGGCGATCAGCGGCACGATGTCGATGGTCGCCGTGACGTCACGGAGTGCGTAGAGCTTCTTGTCGGCCGGCACCAGGTCGGCGGACTGTCCCACGATCGCGAGCCCAGTCTCTCGCACCTGGTCGATGAACTCCTCGGTGGTGAGCTCGACCTGAAAGCCCGGGATCGACTCGAGCTTGTCCAACGTTCCGCCCGTGTGACCCAGCCCGCGGCCGCTCATCTTGCCGAAGGGGACGCCGCAGGCGGCGACGATCGGGCCGACCGCGATCGACGTCTTGTCCCCCACGCCGCCCGTCGAGTGCTTGTCGGTGACACGTCGCCCGAGCGCCGCCCCGAGGTCGAGGGTCTCGCCGGAGCGGATCATCGCGTCGGTCAGCGCGTAGGTCTCCCCGCCGGTGAGCCCGCGGAAATAGACGGCCATGCACCACGCGGCCATCTGGTAGTCGGGCACCTCGTCCCGTGCGTACGCGAGCACGAGCTCCGCGATCTCGTCGGCCGAGAGCTCCTCGCCGTTCCGCTTGCGCTCGATCAGCTCGGCCGGCCTGATCATCGAGCCCTGGCCGCGACGAGCACGGCCACCACCTTCCGCGCGCGGGCGCACTCGGCAAGCGCTGTGCCGACCTCCGGGACATGGTGGAACATCCATGCCCCTACGACCGCATCGAACTTGGCGTCGCGGAACCGGCGCACGCTGCGATACGCCAGGTGCGGAATGGTTGTGCAGCCTGAGGACGGATCGACGGCGCGGCCGTGCTTGCACTTTCCCGACTCGGGCAGCTGGCGCACGTGGCCAGCCTAGCGAGGGGCCTGCTGCCCTCTCTGGCCAGGGTGGCGTGTCAGGCGACCACGTCGAGGACGATCCCGTGCGGGCGGGGCTCCTCGTCGCCGAGCTCGTACGCCGCCGTCACGGCTTCGAGCGCGCTTGCCGCGGCTGCGTCGTCGCGAGCGTGGACCTCGGCGAGGACGTCACCGTGCCCGACCGTGTCACCGCGCTTGGCACGGCAGACCACGCCGACCGCGTGGTCGACGTCGTCGGCCTTCGTGCGCCTGCCGGCGCCGAGCTCGAGCGCGGCGATGGCGACGGCGAGGGCGCCGAGACGCGTGACGACGCCGTCTCGGTCAGCGAGGACGTCACGGACGACGGGCGCCGCCGGCAGCGCGGCCGGATCGGGGTCGCCACCCTGCGTGCCGATCCAGCGCTCGTACACCGCCAGCGCCGAGCCGTCCGCGACGGCCGCCTCGGCTCTGCGCCGCCCTTCGTCGGTGTCGACGCCGAGGTCGGACAGGGCCAGCAGCCGCGCGCAGGCTTCGAGCACGAGCTCGGTGAAGTCGGGCGGCCCCTGGCCGCGCACGGTGTCGTACGCCTCGCGGATCTCGAGTGCATTGCCCACCGCGGCGCCGAGCGGCTGGTCCATGTCGGTGAGCAGGCAGACGACCTCCTTGCCGGCGCGGCGGCCGAGGTCGAGCATCTGCTCGGCGAGGATGCGCGCGTCGTCGACCGTCTTCATGAAGGCGCCGTCGCCGACCTTCACGTCGAGGACGATCGCATCGGCGCCGCCCGCCAGCTTCTTCGACATGATCGACGAGGCGAGCAGGGGAACGAGGTCGACAGTCGCGGTGACGTCGCGGAGGGCGTAGAGCTTCTTGTCCGCCGGGACGAGGTCGGCCGTCTGTCCGACGATCGCGAGCCCGATCCGTCGTACCTGCTCGATGAACTCCTCGGTGGTGAGCTCGACCCGGAAGCCGGGGATCGGACTCCAGCTTGTCGAGGGTGCCGCCGGTGTGACCGAGCCCGCGGCCGCTCATCTTGCCGAAGGGGACGCCGCAGGCGGCGACGATCGGGCCGACCGCGATCGACGTCTTGTCCCCCACGCCGCCGGTGGAGTGCTTGTCGACGACCCTGCGGCCGAGCGCGCCGGACAGGTCGAGCGTCTCGCCGGAGCGGATCATCGCGTCGGTCAGCGCGTAGGTCTCCGCGGCCGGTGAGACCGCGGAAGTAGACCGCCATGCACCACGCGGCCATCTGGTAGTCGGGCACCTCGTCCCGCGCGTACGCGAGCACGAGCTCCGGCGATCTCGTCGGCCGAGAGCTCCTCGCCGTTCCGCTTGCGCTCGATCAGCTCGGCCGGGCGCATCATGCTTTGTCGCCACGAAGATCACCGGACGGCGACGCACCACGAGCGGCCCGTCGAGCTCCGGCACTTCGGTGACGCCGTCGAACAGCTGCTGCGAAGCCGACGTAGCGACGCACCGCCTCGACGATCGGCGAACGTCACGGTCCCGGTCGCATCGATCGTCGCGGACGTCGGGAAGTGCTCGCGCAGAAGGGCTTCACCCTCCTCTCCGGGGAAATGCCAAGCGGCACGCGGCGGTGCTGCGACGAAGCTCTTCAACTCGGCGAGATGGTCCTCGAAGTTCGTGACTGCCACGAGCGCGCCGCCCGGACGAAGCACGCGGGCGAGCTCGTCGAGCGCCCGGTCGACCTCCGGAACGTGGTAGAGCATCCAGGCCGCGACAGCACAGTCGAACTCGCCGTCGCCGAAATGCAGCTCCTGAACGTCGCCGACGCGTGCGTCGACCCCTCGGGCACGGGCGAGCTCGACCATGCGCTCCGAGCTGTCGACCGCGACGACCGCTGCGCCCAGCTCCTCCTGCACGCGCGCCGCCAGCTCGCCCGGGCCCGCAGCCGACCTCGAGGAACCGCCGCGGCGCCACCTCGGCGACCGCCTCGAAGACCAGCTCCGGAGCGTCGGACCCGTCGCATTCGCGTAGATTGCAGCTCGACGCGCGACCAGTCCAGCCTCGCTCGCGTACTCGCGGCGAACGACGCTCCGGATCGTTGGATCGTCACGGCGTCAGGATCGCCGTGCCGGGCGCCCCGCGGCCAGGGTGCTTGCCCCGGAGCCACGTGTTGACGGTGGCGCCGACGTCCGCGAACTCGCCTTCCTCGTGCACTCTCCCTGCGGCATTGCGGCCGGCGGCATAGGCGAGCAGCAGTGCGTGCTCGCGCGAGTGGTCGGTCGACGGCGTCGTCGGATCGCAGCCGTGGTCGGAAGTGAGGATGAGGAGGTCGCCCTCCCGCAGCGCGTCGAGAATGTCGGGCAGCCGCCGGTCGAAGTCCTGCAGGCAGCGATGAAAGTTGACCGGGTCGTTGCGGTGGCCCCAGAGCATGTCGGTCTCGACGAGGTTGACGAAGACGAGCCCGCCGTCGATGGCCTCCAAGAGCTCGATCGTCCGATTGATGCCCTCGACGTTCGACTTGGTCGGAAACGACTCGTCGACGTCGCAGCCGGCGAAGATGTCGTGGATCTTCCCGACGCCGTAGACCGTGTGCCCGGCCTCGCGCACGGCGGACAGGTAGTTGGGCCGGCGTGGCTCGAGCGAGAAGTCGTGGCGGTTCGGCGTGCGGGTGTACGCCCCGGGTGAGCCGACGAACGGCCGCGCGATCACGCGTCCGACCGCGTGCCGGCCGGTCAGGATCTCGCGCGCAGTGCGGCAGGCGTCGTAGAGCTCCTCGAGCGGGACCGTCTCCTCGTGCGCTGCGATCTGGAAGACCGAGTCGGCGGAGGTGTAGACGATCCACTTGCCGGTGCGCTGGTGCTCCTCGCCGAGCTCCTGGATGATCTCCGTCCCCGACGCCGCCTTGTTGCCGAGCACACCACGACCGGTCCTGTTCATGAACGGGTCGATCACCTCGTCGGGGAACCCGTGCGGATAGGTCGGGAAGGCGACGGGCGTGACGACACCCATCAGCTCCCAGTGCCCGGTCGTCGTGTCCTTCCCCTTCGAGCGCTCGAACAGCCGGCCGGCCACCGCCGGAGCGCCCGCCTGCGGAGGGCACCCCTCGAGCTCCTCGACGTTGCCGAGACCGAGCGCCTCGAGATTGGGCAGGTCGAGCCCGCCGACGGCCCGGGCGACGTTGCCGAGCGTGTCGGAGCCCTCGTCTCCGTAGTCCGCTGCGTCCGGCAACTGCCCCCGCACCGACGGCGTCAAGCACGATGACGCACGCGCGCGGCACTCGGGTATCTTACGCGGCCGATGGAGGACATCCTCGGACTGCTCGGCCTCGTCGTCTACATCGTGGCGATCCTCGCCCTCTCGGCTGCGATCACGCTGCTGGTGATCAAGATCTCGCCTTCACAGAGCGCGAAGCAGCAGGCCGACAAGTAGAGGCCGGGCTCTGCCCGGACCGGGCGACCCCGGAGGTCGCCCCCTACACCGCGACGGCCGGGAGCGCGTCACCGAGCGGCGTGTACGGCATCCCGTGTGCCTCCGCGACCGCCGCGTATGTGACCTTGCCGCCGATCACGTTGACGCCCTTTGCCAGAGCCGGATCGTGCGCGACCGCGCCGGCGAGTCCCTTGTCGGCGATCGCCTCCACGTAGGGCAGGGTCACGTTCGTCAGCGCCTTCGTGGAGGTGATCGGCACGGCGCCCGGCATGTTGGCGACGCAGTAGTGGACGATCCCGTCGACCTCGTAGGTCGGCTCCGCGTGCGTCGTCGGACGTGACGTCTCGAAGCAGCCGCCCTGGTCGATCGCCACGTCGACGAGCGCCGCGCCGGGCTTCATCGCGCCGAGCATCTCCCTCGTGACGAGCTTGGGTGCGACCGCGCCGGGAACGAGGACGGCGCCGATGACGAGGTCGGCGTCGGCGATCACCTCCTCGATCTGGAGCTTGCTCGACATGGCCAGAGTGATCCGGCCCGCGAGCATCTGCTCGAGCTCCCGCATCCGCTCGACCGACCGGTCGAGCACCCAGACGTCCGCCTGCAGCCCCACGGCGATGAGTGCGGCGTTGTAGCCGACGACGCCGCCGCCGAGGACGACGACCTTGGCAGGCGGCACGCCGGGAACTCCGCCGAGCAGGATCCCGCGGCCGCCGTTTGCCTTCTCGAGCGCCCACGCACCCATCTGCGGCGCGAGCCGGCCCGCGACCTCGCTCATCGGCGCGAGCAGCGGCAAGCCGATGGTCGGCCGTCTCGACGGTCTCGTATGCCACGGCTGCGATCCCCGATTCGACGAGCGCATGCGTGAGCGGCTCGTCGGCGGCGATGTGGAGGTAGGTGAAGAGGATGAGGTCGTCGCGCAGCCGCGGGTATTCGGGCGCGATCGGCTCCTTGACCTTGAGCAGAAGCTCGGATTCGGCCCACACCTCGTCCACGCCCACTAGCCGGGCACCAGCCGCCTCGTACGCTTCGTCCGGGAACGACGAGCCGGCGCCCGCTCCTCTCTCGACGATCACGTCGTGGCCGCGGTGGACGAGCTCGAGCGCACCCGCCGGGGTCAGCGCCACCCGGTACTCCTGCGGCTTGATCTCCTTGGCGACGCCGATCCGCATGGGCGCGGAAGATACAGGTTCGCCCACTTCTGGGAGGATTGGGCACCGTGGAGCAGCGCGTCAGCCTGATCACCCTCGGCGTACGCGATCTCGACCGGGCGCGCGCTTTCTACGAGGCGCTCGGCTGGAGCACACGGGCCGAGCCGAGCGACGACGTCGTCTTCTTCCAGGCAGGCGGCCTGATCGTCGCCCTCTGGGGCCGCGCGCAGCTGGCCGAGGACAGCGTCGTGCAGGACGCGGGCGGCTGGGGCGGCGTCACGCTCGCGTACAACGTCCGGAGCCCGGACGAAGCCGACGCCGTCATGGCGGAGGCGGCAGCGGCAGGCGCGACGGTCGCACGACCGGCGGCGGAGACCTTCTGGGGCGGCTACTCCGGCGTCTTCCTCGATCCGGACGGGCACCCGTGGGAGGTGGCTCACAACCCGCACTGGTCGCTGGCCGCCGACGGCTCGATTCGGCTGCCTCCCTAGAGCGATCCTCCGAGCCGCCCCGCGGCGAAAGCAGCCGCGAAGAACCACGGGTCATCCGACGGCCCGCGCCCCATGTGCGAAAGCGGCAGGCCGTCGCATGCTGCCTCCCAGCCGGCGACGTCGACCTCCTCGACGTCCAATTCCGTCGGCGGCTCGAGCCCGCGCGGCCACGCAACTCGCACCTCGCCGAGGCAAAGCCTGAGCACGGACTCGGTGTGATGCGAAAGGCCGTGATGGCGTTCCCGCCGATCGGCGTGCGAGAGCCGCGGCGCGAGCACGGCCCGGCCACCGAGGGCCGCCGTCGTGTTGGCAGCCTCCGCCGCGGCGAGGCCGCCGTGGCCGAGCGCCGTCCCGGTCCCGACGATGCCGGGGCCGACCGAGCAGACCGCGGCGTCGAAGCCCCAGGCCCGGGCCCAGGCGAGCGCGGAGGCGACGGTCACAGCCTGCACGTCGCCGTCGACGCACGGCGCCACGGCCACTGCGATCTCGACGAGCCCGCGCTCCTTGAGGACTCGCACGGCGTCCGAGAGCGACGACGGGGAGCGCCCCGCCTCCGAACTGGATGTACGCCACACGGGCCGGCGCAAGGCCGGCGGCCACCGGCGCGACCTGGCTGTGGAGCGAGCAGCAGACGACGGGCAGCCCGCCCAGGTCGTCAGCGAGCGGGCCTTCCTCCTCGACGTGCCGAGCGGCGGCTTGCAGCGGCGTGTACGGGAGCGTCATCACGTGCGCTCCTTCGGCAACGGGCAAACCGAGCCCACGTGTCAGGTTCGCGTGCAGGACGTCGAAGCCGCCTGAACCGAGCGCGAGCAGGCGTGCCTGCTCGTTGACGAGTACGTCGTCTCCCACCTCGACCGGCCCCGTCAGTCGCGGGTAGGCGACGCACGCGATGCCGTCGACCTCGAGCCGCACGAGCTCGGGGTGCCGCTCGACGACGTACGTGACGACGCCGCGCCTGAGGCTAAGCGGCACCGCGCGCGGCCTCGACGAGCCCGAGCGTGACCTCGACCATCGCCTCCAGGTCGGCGACCGCGATGTGCTCGTCGGGCGTGTGGATGTCTGCCATCCCGTTGGCCAGATTCACGCAGGGGAGGCCCGCCTCGTTGAAGACGTTCGCGTCGGCGCCGCCGCCCGAGAGCGCCTCCCTGGGCTCGAACCCCGCCCGGCGCAGACCGGCGCGCGCGAGCTGCACCACCAGGTCGTCCGGCCGAAGGCGGTAGCCCTCGAACTGCTCGCTGAGGCGGGTTTCGACGGTGCAGTCGGAGACCGTCGCCGCATAGGCGCAGACCTCGAGCATCTCCTGCACGAGCGCCGCGAGCGTCCGCGGATCGTGCGAGCGCACCTCCGCCTGGAGCACGCACCACTCGGGGACTACGTTCCGCGCCGTCCCGCCCTCGATCAGGCCCACGTTCGTCGAAGACGTCTCGTCGATCCTGCCAAGTCGCAGATCGGCGATCGCCCGTGCAGCCGCCTGGATGGCAGAGCGGCCCTCCTCCGGGTACATGCCTGCGTGGGCAGCGCGCCCGTGGAAGCGCGCCTCGAGCGTGCGAGCGTGCGGCGCTCCGAGCACGATCTCGCCGATCGGCGCCGCCTGGTCGTAGACGAAGCCGACGCGCGCCTCGAGCCGCGACGCGTCGAAGGCTTTCGCTCCTTGCAGGCCGACCTCCTCCATCGGCGTGAAGAGCAGCTCGACTCCGGAGTGGGGCAACCCGTCGACGACGATGCGTCGAGCCGCCTCGAGCATGACCGCGACGGCCGCCTTGTCGTCTGCGCCGAGGATCGTGCCACCGGCGTTCCGCACCACACCGTCCTCGCCGACGACAGGCTCGAGTGCCCCCGCCAACGGGACCGTGTCGAGATGGGCGCAGAGAAGTAGCGGCGTTCCCACCCCGTCGGAGCCGGGCAATCCGGCGAGCAGGTTTCCGGACGTGGAACCGATCCGCGAACCGGCGTCGTCCTCCTCGACGCCGATACCTAGTTTCGCGAGGTATGCACTGACGTGGTCAGCGACCGCACGCTCCTCACCCGGTGGGCTCGGGATGGCGCACAGATCTAGGAAGAACTCGACGAGTGGCGACGTCAGCGGCTGCTGCACGGCCGCATCCTACGAGGACGCGTGGTGAGCTCCTCGTCGCTAGCCGGCTGCCTCCGCGCCCACGACGGCGCCGGCGCGACTGCGTGCCCGCAGGATGGCGGCCGCGACGAATTCCCGGAAGAGCGGCGCCGGCCGGGTCGGCCGCGACTTGAACTCGGGGTGGAACTGGCTCGCGACGAACCAGGGATGGTCGCGCAGCTCGGTGATCTCGACGAGCCGCCCTTCCTGGAACGTCCCCGAGATGACGAGGCCCGCGTCGGCGAGCTGCTGCCGGTAGACGTTGTTGACCTCGTAGCGGTGGCGGTGTCGCTCGTGGATCACCGCCTCGCCGTACGCCTCGCTCGCCCGCGTGCCCTCGACCAGCTCGACCGCCTGGGCGCCGAGACGCATCGTGCCGCCGAGATCCTCGATCTCCTTCTGCTCGGGCAGGAGGTCGATCACCGGATACGGCGTCTCCGGGTCCATCTCCGTCGAGTTGGCCCCCTCGAGACCGCAGACGTGGCGGGCGAATTCCGACACTGCGACGTGCATGCCCAGGCAGATGCCGAGGTACGGAATCTCGCGCTCGCGCGCGACCCGGCAGGCGAGGATCTTTCCCTCCCAACCGCGCGAGCCGAAGCCGCCCGGCACGAGGACGCCGTCCACCTGGTCGAGCTCGGCGACCGTCTCGTCGTAGGTCATGTGCTCGGCGTCGACCCAGCGCACATGCACACGGCAGCCCTGTTGCACGCCCGAGTGCTTCAGCGCCTCGTGGACCGAGAGGTACGCGTCGTGGAGCTTGACGTACTTGCCGACGAGCGCGATCTCGACCTCGTCCCGGCGCCCGGCGATCCGCTCGGTCAGCTCCTTCCACTCGCCGAGGTCGGCCGGCTCGGTTTCGATCCCGAGCTTCTCGCAGACGAGCGTGTCGAGCCCCTCTCGCTGCAGCAGCTGCGGCACGAGGTACACGTCGGGAACATCGGGCGACGTGACGACGGCGCCTGTGTCGACGTCGGCGAAGAGCGCGATCTTCTCGCGGATCTCGTCGGAGAGGTCGTCGCGCGAACGGCACACGACGACGTCGGGGTGGATGCCGATGCGGCGCAGCTCGTTCACCGAGTGCTGCGTCGGCTTTGTCTTGAGCTCCCCCGCCGCCTCGAGGAAGGGGACGAGCGTGACGTGCAGGTAGAGCACGTTCTCGTGGCCGACCTCGCGGCGGAACTGGCGGATCGCCTCCAGGAACGGCAGCGACTCGATGTCCCCGACCGTGCCGCCGATCTCCGAGATGACGACGTCCACCGGGCTCGCCTGCGCGACCCGCCGGATGCGCGCCTTGATCTCGTTGGTGATGTGCGGGATCACCTGCACGGTCGCACCGAGGAACTCGCCCCGCCGCTCCTTGCGCAGGACGGTGTCCCAGATCGCGCCCGCCGTGTGGCTCGCGTTGCGGGAGAGGTTCTCGTCGATGAAGCGCTCGTAGTGGCCGATGTCGAGATCGGTCTCGGCGCCGTCCTCGGTGACGAACACCTCGCCGTGCTGGAACGGGCTCATCGTGCCGGGGTCGACGTTCAGGTAGGGGTCGAACTTCTGCGCCTGCACCTGCAGCCCGCGCGCCTTGAGCAGCCGGCCGAGCGAGGCGGCGACGATCCCCTTGCCGAGCGCCGAAACCACGCCGCCCGTGACGAACACGTACTTCGTCTCGCCGGTCACGGCACCCTTCCGAGCGCATCGAGCTCGCGCAGGACCGGCGTCGTTTCGATCAACGATCCGAGCGAGCGCCGCTCGCCGAGGAGGGTGAGTGCTGCGAGGCCGCCGATTGCCGCGTACCGCCTCCAGCCCGTGATCCGCTCCACGGAATTCGAGCCTAGCACGGCGCCGAAGGCATTCGCTCCCGCATCCCCCAGCATTGCCATCTCGCGAAGATCGTACGGCGCGATCAGGACGGCGGCTGCGACTGCACCCCGCGGGGTGCGACCGACGAAGAGGGAGCCGATCAGGAACGCCTTCAGGGCCCGTCCCGGGCGGGTGTCGAGCTGGTTGAGCAGGTTGGCCGAAAGGGCAACGAGCACGGCGCCGGAGAGCGAGCGCGTCCGCCAGAGCGCCCAGAGCGGGATGACGGCGGCCTTCAGCGTGCCGGTCGTCGAGCCGCGCTCGAAGGTGCGCCCGGAAGCCGCGCTCGGGTCCGCTCCAGAGGTCGTCGGCGAGTCCCACTGCGGCTACCGGCGCGACCGCCGGCACGGTCAGGCCCACTGCAGCGCCGACGAGCGGCAGCCGCAGCCCGCGGTAGTTCTGTGCCTGCGGGCCGCAGGCGAGTAGGACGTGGAGGAGCTGGCGGCCGCGGTGCGTGAATCCACGCAGCATCCCGGCCGGTGTCGCGGTGCCCGAGCGCCAACTCGATCTCCTCCAGATCGAGCCCCGCGCGCACGGCGTCGATCGTCATTCGCGTCTCGACGCCGAACCCGGCTGCGACGGGAAAGCACACCGCCCGCGCGCGCTCCGAGAGCCGCCGCTGGCCCGACAGCGGCTCGCGTGCCACGAAGCCCGACCGGGCCGCGATCAGCGCCCGTGCCGCCCGCTTTGCGATCCCGAAGCCGCCGCCCTCGCGGCGGGCGAAGACGGCGATCGCGAGGTCCGCCGTCGGACTCGATCAGCGGGCGGAGATCACCGTCGAGGTCGGCGTCGCAGAGCAGGAGCGGCCCGGGTGGCAGCTCCCGCTCGGCAAGCGTCAGCGCTTGACCCTTACCGAGTCGCGACAGCCGTACGACGCCGGCTCCGGCGGCCTCGGCGACCGCGGCGGTGGCATCGCGCGAGCCGTCGTCGGCCACGAAGATCTCGGCGCCGGGGAACGCGTCGCGCAGCCGGCGCACCGCCCTGCCGATCCTCGCCTCCTCGTCCCTCGCCGCGACGAGGACGGCGAGCGGCTCCGTCATCGAGCGGCCGGCTCCAGAGGCAGAGGCGGAAGCACGCCGTCGGTCGCCGTCTCCTCGACGCCGTAGTGACCGCGTGCCGGGCCGGCGAGAAGGAGCACGAGTGCCAGCCGCCCGGCTCCCGTGTCGACGCTGTCCACAGTCGAGAGGCCGTTGCGCGCGAAGGCCGGGATGGCACTGTGCTCCGGCGCGGCCGAGCTGGACACCGACGGCGGGAAGCCCGGTTCGCGCGACGCCGCGGTAGAGACCGGCGAGGAAGTCCTTCGTCGGGCCGCGCTGCGGCGCGACGGCGCGCGCCACCACGACCGCGTCCGCAGGCGCCGCCGACGATCCTTCCCGCTCCTCGAGGATGAGGTCGCTGAGTGCGTCCCAGAGGGGCGTCTCGGCCGCCGGCAGCGAGCTCCTGGGCCAGGTCGCGGCCGAGGTCGTCGAGCTCGCTTCGCTCGTCGTACCGCCGCTGCAGCTGAGGATTCGACGACAGTGCGTCCTCGACGGCGCTCTGGTCGATCGGAACGCGGAGGGCGCGCACGCGAATCACCCGCCCGCCGCCGTCGCCGACCGCCTGGGAGATCGCCTCCGCCGCGCCGTCCACGGGGCCGACGAGCAGCACGGCGACGTTCTTGTCCTGCAGCCGGCCGGCTACGAGCGCTGGATACGTGTCGGCCGCGTAGTCCTCCATCGCCGACTGCCGGCGTGTGGCAGCGCCCGTCTGCGTCCGCGCGGCGTCTCGTTGCGCGGTCAACTCGGCGATCTTCTCGTTGAGATTCTCGCGCTCGACGTCGTCGATGAAGCCGCGGCCGGACAAGCCGATCCCGACGAGGATGCCGATCACGAGCGCGAGGAAGACGGCCGCCAGCGAGGCGACGTGGTAGCGGAAGTCGAACACGCGGAGGAGTGTAGGGGCCGGGCTCAGCCCGGCCCGGGCGAGGCCAAGCCTCGCCCCTACAGCCCGAGCGCGTTCCCGAGGTCGCGGACGAGCACCTCGATGGCGCTGCGCAATGAGGGTGAGGCGACGATTGCCGCGACGACAGCGAGGAGGCCCGCGGCGCAGACGAGGACGAGCGGCCAGATCCCGATCCGGCGGCTGACGAGCCGTGACACCCCCTTCGCGTCGACGAGCACCTCCCCCACCTTCAGCCGCGCGACGAACGTCGATGCCATCCCGGCCCGGTCGCGCTCGAGGAACTCGACGAGATTGAAGTGGGTGCCGACGGCGACGATCAGCTCGGCGCCCTTGTCGTGCGCGAGCAGGAGCGCGATGTCCTCGCTGATCCCGGGTGCGGAGACGACCTCGTAGCTGCAGCCCGAGCCGGTCGAGCCGCTCCGAGCCGGGCGCGCGCCCGTCCCCGTAGGCGTGGACGAGCAGCTCCGCGCCCGAGCGCAGGGCGGCGTCCGAGACCGAGTCCATGTCGCCGACGATCACGTGAGGCTTCATTCCGGCGTCGAGCAGCGCATCGGCACCGCCGTCCACTGCGAGGACCACCGGTTTGAAGTCGCGGACGTACGGGCGAACCATGCGCAGGTCGCGCTTGTAGCCCGGGCCGCGAGCGACGACGAGGGCGTGCCGATCACGGAACCGGGTCTCGAGCGGGGGGAACGGGATCCCCTGCGAAAGCAGCCTTCCCTCCTCGCGCAGGTGGCGCAGCGTGTTGTCGGCGAACGCCTCGAGCGCTTCCGTCACGCGGCCCTGTTGCGCGGTCAGGCTGGCGGTCAGCTCCGCGGCCGTGAGCGCGCGGCCCTCGGCCAGCCGGTCGCCGTTGCGGAACAGGCTGCCACCGCGGACGGTGACGAGCTCGCCGTCGGAGATGCGCTCGAAGAGGTCGGCGCCGGGCACGTCGATCAGGGAGACGCCGGCCTGGACGAGCTCGAGGGGCCCTGGGTTGGGGAAACGCCCGCTGAACGAAGGGGCGACGTTGACGACGACGCGCACGCCCGACTCGGCCAGCTCCTCGGCGGAGACCCGGTCGAGGTCGGCGTGGTCGATGATTGCGACGTCATTCGGACGCAGACGCTTGACGAGGTCCTTCGTCCGCCGGCCGAGCCGCGCTGTGCCGGTGTGCTCGACGATCATCGCCGCGACGACCGTACGCGTGCGCGCCGTGGGCGTCCGCCTTCGGCGCTGCGCACCTACACATCAGGCCTCGAGGTCGCGTCAGCCGAGAGGCGAGCAGAAACTCCTTGCCGCCCGCCATCCGCTCCAGCTCCTCGCGGCGATCGAGGTCGTCGAGCTGCTCGATCCGGGTGTGCGTCGGGTCGCCCGGCAGCTTCTCCACGCGGAAGTGGCGCTCTGCGACACTCGCGATCTGCGGCAGGTGCGTGATCGTGATCACCTGCGCGCGCTCGGCCAGCCGCGCCAGCGTCTCGGCCACACGGTGCGCCGTGCCACCGCCGATGCCGGCGTCGATTTCGTCGAAGACGAGCGTTTCGCCTCCGGCGACCGCCGCCAGTGCGAGCGCGATGCGAGAGAGCTCGCCGCCCGACGCCGTCTCGGCGACCGGCCCGAACGGAAGGCCGGGGTTCGGACGCACGAGGAAGACGACCTCGTCCGTGCCGCTGGGACCGGGATCGCGCTCCCGCAGGTTGGCCGAGAACTCGCCCTCCCCCATGCCGACGCCCTGGAGCTCCGCGGCGACGGCGAGGGCGAACGCCGCCGCAGCGGCGTGTCGCGCGTCGCGCAGCTGACCCGCGAGCCCCCGGAAGCGCTCCTCCGCCGCGGCCACCGCCTCGGCTGCTGCAGCCACCGGGTCGCGCCCACCCGCGAGCGCGTCCAACTCGGCAGCCGCGTCGTCACGCCGCGCGAGGAGCTCCTCGTACGTCCCACAGCGGAACCGCCGCTTCGCAGCAGCGATGCGCTCCAGCCGCTCCTCGACGGCCTCCACGCGGCCCGGATCCGCATCGAGTGCCGAGACGAAGCGGTGCAGCTCACTGCCGAGCTCGCGCAGCCGCGGGACGACGTCCCGCAGCTCCTCGCCGACCGCCTGCAGCTCGGGCGCGAGCCGCTCGAGCGGGGCGAGCGCGCGCTCCGCTGCGGCGGCCAGGCCCGTCGCACCCTCGCCCTCCTCCGGCGAGAGCGCGTGCGCAGCCGCCGCCGCCGCGTCGCCGAGCTCGGTGACGCTCAGCAGCTTCTCGCGCTCGGCTCTGAGCTCCTCCTCGTCGGCGTGCTCCATCCCCCCGGTGTCCTCGACGAGCGCTTCCAGCTCGTGCACGCGCGCCGCCGCCGCGTCGGCGTCGCGGGCCAGCTCGTCGTGCCGCCGCCGGGCCGCAACCGCCGCACGCCAGGCCTCCCGTGCGGCCCGACGCCGCTCGAGCTGCTCGGGGCCGACGAAGGCGTCGAGCACGTCGAGCTGGTAGGCCGGCCGCGCCAGGCGCCGCTGCTCGAACTGGCCCGACATGGCGATCAGCCGCTCGGCCGCGGCGGCGAGGTCCTCGCGTGCGACCGCCCGGCCCCAGGCATACGCGCGCGTGCGGCCGTCGGCGAACACCCGGCGCGCGAGCACGAGGCCCGGCTCGTCGTCAGGCCGGAGCTCGGCCAGTGCCGCCAGGTCCTCGTCCTCCCAGAAGTCCTCGGGAACGTCGAGCTCTGCCTCGACGTATGCCTCCGCGCCCGCCTGCCCGACCCTGGCGACGTCGCCTTTCGCGCCGAGCAGGAGCCCGATCGCCTGGGCGAAGATCGTCTTGCCGGCGCCCGTCTCGCCGCTCATCGCGTTCAGGCCGGGCGCGAGCTCCAGCTCCGCCTCCCGGATCAGGACGAGGTTCTCGATCCGCAGCCGACGAAGCACTACGATAGTAGACGGCGTGCGCGGTAGCACGTCCGACGACAGACCGCGAGAGGTCGCCTCGGGCAGCCGCTGGCGAAGCCCTGCCGGTAGCGGCGACGAAGTTGCCTCCGGCAGCGTCGCGAGCAGCGACGCGTCCGAGCCCGAGCACGCGCCCTCCGGCCGGCTTCGGCGACGCGGTGCCCGTCGACGACGACGGCGACGTCGACGTCGGGTGTCCGGTTCCAGACGATCAGGTCGCGCCCGCGCGGTACGACGAGCGGCCGGGCGTGGAGGGAGTGAGGGGCGACGAACGTCACGGCCATCGCGTCGATGCCCCACATCAGCACCGGCCCGCCGTTCGAGAGGTTGTAGGCCGTCGAGCCGGAGGGCGTCGAGCAGATGAGACCGTCGCACGGCTGGCTGGCGAGCACTTCGCCGCCGACAGCCCATTCGAGCTCGACCATGCGGCCGAGCACTGCGCCGGCGACGACGGCGTCGTTGACGGCCACCCAGCGTCCGTCGCGCGGCCTCGACCTCGAGCGTCGGCAGCTCGACGACCTCGTACTCGCCTGCGAAGACCCGTGCCAGCCCGGCCTCCAGCTCGGTGCGGGGGATCGAGCTGAGGAAGCCGACGCGCCCGAAGTTGACTCCGACCACCGGGACGCCGGTGCCGAGAAACCGCGCCAGCGCGCGCAGCATCGTGCCGTCGCCGCCGAGCACGACGGCGAGGTCGGCTGCCGTCTCGTCGCCGTTGGCGGCGACGAACCCGTGCTTCCCGGCCTCCTCGGCGGAGAAGATCAACTCCACGTTCGCCTCGCGCGCCACCGACTGCAGGCGCGCGAGAGCGGGGCCGATCTGGCCCGCCTTGCCGTGGGTGATGACCGCGGCCCTAGCGACCGCTTGCGGCGGCCTCGCCGACGGCGTCGTCGATCCAGCGGTCGACGTCATCGCGTTCAGCCGGCTCCTCGCTGTCGATCAGGTGGATGAAGAACTCCCGGTTCCCCTTCGGCCCCGGAAGACCTGAGTCTACGACGCCCGGCGACGCGCGCTCCCAGGCTGGGGGCGGCCTCGGCGGCCGCGTGCAGCACTGCGCGATGCACGTCCGGGTCGCGAACGACCCCCTTCGGGGTGTCCGCGCGCCCGGCCTCGAACTGCGGCTTGACGAGCACGAGCGCCTCCCAGCCCGGCTTGGCGAGCCGTAGTGCCGGGGGAAGCGCCGTCCGTACGGAGATGAAGGACACGTCGCAGGTGACGAGCTCCGGCGCGAAGGGCAGCTCCTCCAGCGCCCGCACGTTCACGCGCTCGAGCACCGTGACGCGTGGGTCGGAGCGGAGCTTCGGGTGCAGCTGCCCGTAGCCCACGTCGAGGGCGATCACCCGCCGCGCACCCGATTGCAGGAGGCAATCGGTGAAGCCGCCAGTCGAGGCGCCCACATCCAGGCAGTCACGCCCGGCTGGGTCGACGCCGAGCCGCTCGAGCGCGTGCGCGAGCTTCTCGCCGCCGCGCGAGACGAAGCGCGGTGGGCGTTCGAGCTCGAGCTCCGCCGTCTCCTCCACCTGAGTCCCCGGCTTGTCGTAGCCGTGGACGAGGCCGGCAAGGACGAGTGCCTGCGCCTGGCTGCGGCTCTCCGCAAGCCCGCGCTCGACGAGCAGGACGTCGAGCCGCTTCTTCACTCCGCGGCGCCCGGCTTCTGTCCGAGCAGGATCAGCCGCCACGAGTCGAACGTCAGCTCCGCGCCCTCGAAGTCTCCCCACGCACCGGCCACCTGAAGGCCTGCCTGCACGAGCATGACGGCGAGCTCGTGAGGCGTGTATGTCCGCACGGAGTGGACGAGCTCGCTGCGGCTCCCGTCCTCGCGCACGAACGTCCAGCGTGCCCGGTTGCTCCCGGCGAGCACATCGAATTCGTGCTCCTGGAGGAAAAGCGCTCCGGATTCGGTCTGCTCGAAACCACGTTCTCGGTAGCGCTTCACCAGCCCGAGCAGGTTGACCGTGTCGATCAGGAACAGGCCGCCCGGCGCCAGCGCCGCCGCGACGGCGTCGAGCACCCGCTGGTTCTCGGCCTCGTCCGCGAAGTAGCCGAACGAGGTGAAGACGTTGATCGCGGCGTCGAACGGCCCCGGAGGCGGCTCGCGCATGTCACCGCGCACCCACTCGATCTCCAGCCCCTCGAGCTCGGATGCCTCACGTGCCAGCGCAAGGGAGCGCTCGCTCAGGTCGAGCCCGGTGACGCGCCAGCCCGCGCGGGCGAGCGGGAGCGAGATCCGGCCGTGCCCGCAGGCGAGATCGAGTACGCGCCGCCCGGGCGCCGCCTCGAGCCGCTCCAGCAGGAACGCGACCTGGAGCTCCGTGCGCTCCGCCGGCGCCTGCAGGGCGATCTCGTCCAGCCACTCGCGCTCGAAGTAACCGTCGTACCAGTCGGGCGCAGCTCGATCGGTCCATGACCTGACGATACGCCGTCGGGTGCCAGAGGCTTGATGTGGGTTGGGCGTGCGTGTCGGGGAGGGCATGCACCAAGCAGCGTGGCCGGCTCGGACGGTGGCAAGGCTGGTTGCCTTGGTGCCGTCCGAGACGGACGCGATGCGCCGTGTGCAGGCCCCCAGCCGCGCGTGCGGCCAACCTACATCACGCCTCTAGGTCACTCGCCGCGCCGACGAACCGCGAGGCGTAGTGGCCCGCGAGCCGCACGACCTCGACGCGGCGCCCGCTCTGCGGCGCGTGCACCATCCGTCCCCGGCCGAGGTAGAGGCCGACATGGCCGAGGCCGTGGAAGAAGAGGAGGTCGCCGGCGCGAAGCCGCGAGCGACTGAACCGCGCGGCCGACCTCGAACTGGGCCTCGGCACTGTGCGGCAGTTGGACGCCGAGACTCCCGTAGACCCAGCTCGTCAGGCCGGAGCAGTCGAAGCCGCCGGGCCTCGCACCTCCCCAGACGTACGGCGTGCCGACCTCGCGAAGCGCGATCCGTGCGGCGCGCTCGCCGACCGGAACCGCCTTCTTGCGAGAACGTGGAGGCCGAGGCTTGCGCTTGATCTCGACCAGCCGCGGTGCATGTGAGCCGGCTGCCTTGTGCGGCGCCGCCGCCGCTCCGCCGAGCGGGACCGCCAGTGCGAGTGCGAGCGCGAGAACGCGGATGCGGGATGGGTGCGACACGAGGAGCAGACGCGGCGGGCGGTGCGCATTGGAGGCGCGAGGGCCGCCCAGGATGTCTCGAGAGCCAGCGGATGGTAGCGGCTGTTGGCGAACGCGGGGTGGCGCCGGGCGAGCGGCGCGACGACACTTGCGTCATGGCGGAGCCGAAACGCCAGCGGAAGACGGTCGGGCGACGGATCGCAGACCTCGCGGCGGTCCTCGAGGAATCAGTCGTCTACGCCGACGACCCGGACGAGCTCAGCGACCAGCCCGAGTTCGAGGAGGGTGTCGCCATCCTGCTCAATCCCCGGGTGAAGCCGGCCACAGTATTGGAGCTCGCCGGCTCGGACGACGTGTGGATCGCCTGCATGGCGCAGGAGGCAGCCGCACGACGCGAGGACATGCCGACCGGGCTCACCCAGAAGGCGGTGTCCTGGCTCGCGAGTGCAGGTCCCCTCGAGCTGTGTTTCCTCCTTCGTCTCCTCGGGACACGCGCACATCGACCGGTCGTGTCGGAGGCGCTCGCCCAGTGCGACGAGGACTGGCTGACCCCTTCGGTCCTCAGGCACGCCGCCGCCTTCGTGCGGGCTCGCATCGAGGCCGGCGAGGAGCCCGATCCCGGCTCGCTCGGCCGAGGGCTCGAGCCCGAGGACGAACCGGTGATGACCGCCCTCGTCGCGGAGCTCGGCGACGAGCTGCCCCCGGAGTGGTTCGCGCTCTTCGAGCCGTGGCGGCGCTCCACCCTCGACTGGACGTTCTTCATGACGTTTGGGCGAGAGGTGCAACCCGAGGAGCGCGCGCTGCTGCTCACGGAGCCGAGGGCAGCGGCGGTGGAGGCGATCGTCGACGCGGTTGCCGACCGGCGCTCGGTCGTCCTCGTCGGCGAACGGGGCTCAGGCAAGTCGATGCTGGCCAAGGAAGCGCTACGCAGGCTCGCCGACGACGGCTGGCTGGCGTTCGAAGCTCCCGCCTCGTCCGTCCATGCCGGTCAGCACTACGTGGGGATGCTCGAGGGTCGCGTTCAGGAGATCGCGCGACGCATGGACGGGCAGCCCATCGTCTGGGTGCTCCCCGAGTTCAACGAGGCTCTGTGGGCGGGCGCCCACCAGGACAACCCACACGGCCTGCTCGACGCGCTGCTGCCGTATCTCGAGTGGCGCCAGGTGGTGGTCATCGCAGAGGTCGAGCCGCGAGGACTCGAGCTCGTCGTGCAACACAGGCCGAAGACGACGGCGCTGTTCGAACCGATCAGGGTGACCGGCCTGGACGAGCGCGAGACGCTCGAGGCCGTACGCGGCTGGGCGGACGAGGTGGGCGTCGTGGTGTCCGACGAGACGCTGGCCGAGGCCTACGAGCTCGCCGACCACTATCTCCCCGGACTGGCCGCGCCGGGCAACGTGCTGCGCCTCCTCCGGAGTACGGCGGCCAGGACGGCCCGCACCCGCGGAGCCGAGCTGCGTACCGCGGACGTGCTGGCAACGCTGAGCGAGACCTCGGGCCTGCCGCTCCACCTGCTCGACGCGAACACGCGGCTCGACCTCGGGAGCGTCCACGCGTTCTTCGCCGACCGCATCCTCGGACAACCCGAGGCGGTGGAGTGCCTCGTCGAGCGGATCGCGCTGATCAAGGCGCGGCTGACCGACCCGAACCGGCCACTCGGAGTCTTTCTCTTCGTCGGCCCCACCGGCACAGGGAAGACGGAGATTGCGAAGGCACTCGCCGAATTCCTCTTCGGGTCCTCCCGCAGGCTCGTCCGGCTCGACATGACGGAGTTCCAGACCTGGGAGAGCGTCGACCGGCTCCTCTCCGACACGGTCCTTTCGGGATATGGGTCGTCCCTGCTCTCCTCGGTCCGGAAGGAGCCGTTCTCGGTGGTGCTGCTGGACGAGTTCGAGAAGGCGCACCCGAACGCCTGGGACCTCTTCCTGCAGGTCTTCGACGACGGGCGCCTCACCGACCGGCAGGGCCGCACGGCTGACTTCCGGCACTGCGTCGTGATCCTGACCTCGAACGTCGGCTCGGCACTGGCCGCCGGCCCGGCACTCGGCTTCGCAGGCGAGCGTGAGCCACTTGCCGCCGGATCCGTGCACCGCGCCGTAGAGCGCTCGTTCCGGCCGGAGCTCCTCAACCGGCTCGATCGCGTCGTCGCCTTCCGACCGCTCGCGCGGGAGCAGATGCGCGACCTCGTGCACATCGAGCTGCGGCATGCCCTCGACCGCCGGGGCTTCCGCATCCGTCCCTGGGCGATCGAGTGGGACGACGCCGCGATCGAGTTCCTGCTCGACAAGGGCTTCAGCTCAGAGCTCGGCGCGCGCCCGCTGAAACGCGCCATCGACACCCACCTGCTCGCCCCGCTCGCGATGACGATCGTCGAGCGCGACTTCCCGGCGGGCGACCAGTTCCTCTTCATCAGCGCGCGCGAAGGGCGTATCGCCGTCACCTTCGTCGACCCCGACGCGCCGGACGCTGCGGAAACTGCGGCCGCGACCGCAGCGGAGAGCGGCCTCGACCTCGGGGATGCCGGGACGCTCGCCGACCGGGCAGATCGCATCGTCGAGTTCGTTGCGGCCGACGCCTGGCAGCTGGAGAAGGCCCGGCTGTTCGACGCCACCCACCAGCCCTGGTTCTGGGACCGCGACGACCGGTTCGAGGTGCTCGGGCGACTCGAATACCTCGACCGGCTCGAGGAGGCGACGCGAACGGCGAAGTCCCTCTCGGCGCGGGTCCGCGCGCGCGGCGCAGGAGCGGGGCCGTTGGTCGTCGTGCTCGCGGAACGGGTCCACCTGCTCGAGCACGCACTAGCCGGCCTGGAGCGTGGCGACCCTGCAGACGCCGTCGTCTCGATCCGGCCCGCGTCGTCCGTCCACGGCGACGGCGAGCGACAGGCGTTCGCGGCCGAGCTCGCGGGGATGTACACGGCCTGGGCGAAGAAGAGGGGCATGCGCCTGTCGCGGGCCGACCGCGACGGCATCGCCCGCCTCCTCGTCTCGGGGCTGGGCGCGTACACCATCCTCGCGGCCGAGTCGGGACTGCACGTCCTCGAGGTGCCCGAGCGGGAGCACTCGTTCGAGCGCGTCGGTGTCGTCGTCGAGGTTGCCGCGGTGCCGTTCGGGGCGAGCGAGCCGTCAGCGCCGACCCCGGACGCGGACGCCCAGCATCTGGTCCGCCGCTACCGCCGGGATCCGTCGCCGCTCGTGCGTGACTCCGTCCGCGGCTGGCGGACGGGCAGGCTCGATCGCGTTCTCGCGGGCGACTTCGACGTCATGGGGTCCTGAGCGGCTAGCTCGTCCGAACGGCGAGTACGTTGACGAGCGCTGCGAGCACCGCCGTGTCGGCCGGCACCGCGTCGAGACACGCATGGGCGCGTTCGGCCGCGTCGGTGGCAAGGTCGCGCGCAGCCTCGTCACCGACCAGCTCGACGTAGCCGTCGCCATCGAGGACGTCGTCGACGACCTGGAAGAGCAGGCCCAGTTCCTCGCCGAACGCCCGCCACACGCCCTGCTGCGCCTCCGGCACGCCTGCCGCCCAGAGTCCGCAGCCGACAGCGGCGGCGAAGAGCCGGCCGGTCTTCAGCCGGTGCAGCTCGACGAGGTCGCCGTCGTCGCCGCTGATGTCGCGATACTGGCCGCCGATCATCCCGAGCGTTGCCGCCGCGAGCTCTCGCGCGATCGCCGTGGACTCCTCGCGGAGCGCCAGGCGGAACGCCTCCACCAGCAGAGCATCGCCCGCCAGGAGAGCGACTCCCTCGCCGAAGGCGACGTGCGCGCTCGGGCGGCCGCGCCGCTCGTCGTCGTCGTCGAGCGCCGGCAGGTCGTCGTGGACGAGCGAGAACGTGTGGACGAGCTCCACGGCGCACGCCGCGTCGAGCGCGGACTCCGCCGGCGCTCCGGCCGCTTCCGCGACCGCCAGGCAGAGCACCGGGCGGATCCGCTTGCCGCCGCCTCGAGGGGGTACCGCACGGCCTCCTCGAGCCTCCCGAGCTCGGGGGCAAGGCTCAGGCCGCGCAGACGCTCGTCGACGAGCTCGCGGAGCGCGTCAGGATCCCGCATCGGCCCTCGTGCGGGCCCGGCCGAGCTCGGCCTCGATCTCCTTCGCGATCTCCGCGATCTCCGTCAGGTCGTCCACCGCGCCGTCCACGTCGCCCGCCGCGGCGAGACGCTCGAGCTCGTCCAGCTTTCCACGCAGGCGCTCGAGCAGCTCCTCGGCGCGCTGCAGCGACTCCGCCGAGCTCACAACTCCCTCGCGACCCGACCGAGGATCCCGTTGACGAGGCGCGCTGCCTCGTCCGTCGCGTACCGCTTGGCCAGCACGACCGCTTCGTTGATCGCCACCTCGGGCGGCACCGTACCCTCCTCCAGCTCGTAGACCGCGATGCGCAGGACGTTGCGCTCGAGCGTACCCAGCCGGTCGGCGGTCCAGTCGTCGGAGGCGGCCGTGATCCGCGCGTCGAGACTCTCCGCCCGCGCCGAGACTGCGCCCGCGAGATCAGCCGCGAACGCGTCGGGCGTTCCGTCGTAGAGCGACGCCAGCGGCCTGCCGGTGAGGTCCCACTGGTAGAGGAGGAAGAGCGCCGTCCGGCGGGACTGGCGGCGCCCGACCTTCGCGTCCGAGGTCATGCCGCCGAGAGCGAGGGCAGGTGGGCTTCCATCTCCTCAAGGTAGCTCGTCGAGTAGTCGCCGCTGGCGAAGGCCTCCGAGCGCAGGATGTCGAGCGCGAGGTCGCGAGTGGTCGGGATCCCCTCCACCTCGAGCTCGCCCGAGCGAGCGGAGCGCCCGCGCGATCGCGGCCGGGCGTGACTCGTCCCAGACGACGATCTTGGCGATCAGCGAGTCGTAGTACGGCGAGATCACCGTCCCGTCGGCGACAGCCGTGTCCACCCGAACGCCAGGGCCGAGCGGAGCCCGGAAGCGCGTACGGTGCCGGGGGCCGGAGCGAAGCCACGGGCGGGGTCCTCCGCGTTGAGACGGATCTCGATCGCGTGACCGCGCCTCGGCGCGCGGCCTGTGAGCCCGAGCGGCTCGCCGCCCGCGATCCGGATCTGCTCCCGGACGAGGTCGATCCCGGTCGTCAGCTCGGAGACGGGATGCTCGACCTGCAGGCGGCAGTTCACCTCGATGAAGTACGGCTGTCCGTCCGGGCCGAGCAAGAACTCGAACGTGCCGGCGTTCTCGTAGCCGACGTGCTTGCAGGCCCGCTCCACCGCGGCCTCCATCGCCTCGCGTGTCTCGGGCGTCAACGCTGGTGACGGCGACTCCTCGACGAGCTTCTGATGGCGGCGCTGGATCGAGCACTCGCGCTCGCCCAGCGTGAGGACGTTCCCGGCGCCGTCCGCGAGCACCTGGATCTCGACGTGACGCGCCGGGACGAGGGCGCGCTCGACGTAGAGCGTTCCGTCGCCGAAGGCCGCTTCCGCCTCGGCCGCCGCGGCCGCGTACGCCGAATCGAGTTCGCTGGGCGGCTGCGACGAGGCGCATGCCCTTTCCCCCGCCGCCTGCGGCAGCCTTCAGCAGCACCGGGTACCCGAGCTCCGTCGCTGCGGAGCCGACTTCCTCGAGCGTCGCCGTCCCCTCGCTGCCAGGCACGAGCGGCACGCCTGCCGCTCGCATGGCCGCCTTCGCCTGCGCCTTGTCACCGAGCAACGCCATCACGTCGGCGCCCGGGCCGACGAAGACGAGGTCGTTGTCCTCGCAGGCGTGCACGAACGCAGGGTTCTCGGCCAGGAACCCGTAGCCGGGGTGAACCGCATCGCAGCTGGTCGTCACCGCAGCCGCGATCACGTTCGGGATGCGCAGGTAGCTCTCCGCCGCGCTCGGCGGCCCGATGCAAACGGCGCGGTCGGCCATGCGCACATGAAGTGCCTCGCTGTCGGCTGTCGAGTAGACGGAAACCGCTTCGATCCCCAACTCGTGCAGCGCCCGAATCACCCGGACGGCGATCTCACCTCGGTTGGCAACGAGAACGCGCGTGAACACGGCTGCTCTAGACCGCCGGCGGAAGCGAGATCGGCTCGATCTCGAAGAGGAGCTGACCGAACTCGACGGACTGCGCGTTCTCGACGTGGATCGCCCGCACGGTCCCGTCCAGCTCGGCCTTCACCTCGTTCATCAGCTTCATCGCCTCGAGAATGCAGAGCGTCTGTCCGACCACGACGACGTCGCCGACAACCACGAAGGGCGGTGCGCCGGGTTGGGAGGCGCGGTAGAACGTACCGACCATCGGCGACTCCACGCGAACGACGCCGTCCGGCGGGCCCACCGTCGCGACGGGAGCATCCGATTCGGGCTCGGTGGCGAGCGGTGTGCCGCCGGGAACGGCTTGCGCTTCGTCCGCCCGCCTGACGGAGACGCGCATGCCCTCGTCCTCGATCTCGATCTCGCCGACGCCGGACTCCTGGACGATGCGGACGAGCTCGCGGATGCGCTCAGCCCGCGTCACGTCCACGTCGCCGACGAGGAGCGACGCCTCGCGGCTGTGCCGGGTGCGAATCGTCTCCAACAGCGTCTCCGCTTCGTCGCCGAACATCGCCAGCAGCACGAGGTCCTCCTCGCTCGCCGCCAGGCCCTCAGCCGCAGCCTTGACGTCCTCGGCGCTCGGCGGGTCCTCGTCCAGCTCGGGCGCGCCCTCGGCCAGTAGCGCAACCGCCCGTGCAACGCCCGGCTCGATCGCGGCGGGAGGTGTCCCGTACCGGCCCTCGACAAGCCCCCGGAACTCGTCCAGCACGGTGCCGTAGCGACGCGCGGAGAGGATGTTGAGGAGCGCCTGCGAGGCGAGGATCTGGCCGATCGGCGCAGCCAGCGGCGGCCAGCCGGCCTCGGCGCGAATGCGGCCGACCTCCTCCAGCGTGTCGAGCAGGCGATCGCCGGCGGCATGCGCGCGCAGATGCAGGTCGAGCGCGGCGACGAGGCCCGGAGGCAGGTCGTACTCGGCGGCGCGCACCGCAATGCGCGGCGCGAGAGGAACGATCGGCTCGTCGCCGATGTGCTCGTCCACGACGTCCGACGCGTCCCACAGCAGACCCGCGTCGACGCCGGTGGGCCGGCCGAGCCCGTGCAGCGACTCGACGAGCGACTCACCCGAGACGCGATGGAGCGCGAGCGCCAGCGGATAGAGGGCGGTGGCAACGAGGTCGGCGCCGGCTTCGACCGCAGCCAGCGCACCGGCGAGGCCGGTGCCCGCTGCGCCCTGCACGTAGAAGCCGACGGGTAGACCGCTCGCTGCGCCGATCGTGCCGACGAGCTCGGCGGCGAGGTGCGGTAGCAGCGCCCCGGTGGGATCGTTCAGGATCACGCGCGTCGCGCCGAGGTCAGGGAGCAGTTTCGCCTGCTCGACGAGAGCCGCGGTCTCCTCGCCCGAGCGGCCCGGGCTGTAGACGAGCCCGGCATGGAACGTCTTCCCGGCGTCGACGATCGCTGCGCCCGCCTCCCGTAGGTTGGACACGTCGTTCAGCGGGTCGTGCAGCCGGAAGACGCCGATGCCGTTTTCCGCCGCCGAGGCGACGAACCGCTGGACGATGTCCGCCCCGACAGGCTTCGAGCCGACGAGGAAGCGGCCGCGCAGCGCGATCCCGAGCGGCGTCTCCGTGCGTGCCGAGAGCGCGCGGATCCGCTCCCACGGGCTCTCGACGCCGCGCCGGACGGCAGCGTCGAACACGCCTCCGCCCGAGATTTCGAGACAGGCGAACCCCGCGCGATCGAGGATTCCAGCGATCCGCAACAGCTCTCCCGTCGGCACCTTGCCGGCGAGCGGCTCCTGCGAGAGCAGGCGAATCGTCGTGTCGACGAGGTTCGGCACGGGCCCGGGACCTTACTGCAGGGGCCGGGCTCGCCCGGCCCTTCGTGCCGTCTCAGGCTCGCGAGATGTAGCGGTGCTCGCGCGGGTCGACTTTGATCCGCTCGCCGACGTTGACGAACAGCGGCACCTGGACGACCGCGCCGGTCTCGAGCGTCGCAGGCTTGGTCACGTTCGAGACCGTGTCGCCCTTGACCCCGGGCTCCGTGTCGACGACCCCGAGCTCCACCGAGGCGGGGAGCTGGATCCCTGAGGGCTTGCCGTTCACGACCAGCATCTGGACGGTGCTCGACGGCTGCATGAACTCGAGTTCGTCCGCGACGTCCGCGTGCGGGAGGCCGAACTGCTCGTACGTCTCCTCGTCCATGAAGTGGGCCTCGGAGCCGTCGTCGTAGAGGTACTGGAGGTTCTTCACCTCGGTGTGCACGCGCGCGAACTTCTCGCCGGCGCGGAACGTGTCCTCGACGACCGCCCCCGAGTCGATGTTCTTCAGCTTCGTGCGGACGAAGGCGCCTCCCTTGCCCGGCTTGACGTGCTGGAACTCGACGATCCGCCACACCGAGCCCTTGTGCTCGATGTGCATGCCGTTCTTGAACTGGTTGGTGGAGACGACCTCGGCCATGTACGGGCGCGGCAACTGTACCTAGCAGCGCAGTCGCGAATCCTGCGTCAACCCGCAGTCTCGGATTCGCTCGCGCGAATCCGAGACGCGAGAACCCCTGAAGGCGTCCGCTTCGCGGGGGCTCTGAGGTTCACAGTGAGGGCGCCCTACGCGACCGTGAGCAGATCCTTGGTGAAGCCGGTCAGCCGCTCGTGGCCGGAGGACGTTACGAGGACGAGGTCCTCGATGCGGACGCCGCCGGTTCCCGGCAGGTAGATGCCCGGCTCGACGGTGACGGTGTTGCCAGGCTCGAGCGTCAGCTCCTCCGGTGCCTCGGGTCGTAGGTAGGGCGCCTCGTGGACCTCGAGGCCGACGCCGTGACCGAGCCCGTGGCCGAACTCGCGACCCATCCCGGCTGCCTCGATCGGTGCGCGCGCCGCTGCGTCGACGGCGCGATGGCCAGCGCCGGGCCGGAGAGCCGCGAGCGCGTCCAGTTGGGCGCGCAGGCAGAGCTCGTAGGCCTCGGCGAGCTGCGGCGGCAGGTCGCCGGTGGCGAACGTGCGCGTGCAGTCGGAGCAGTAGCCGCCGACCACGGCGCCCGCATCGACGATGACCAGCGTCCCGGATGGGATCGGGACGTCACGGGAGCCGCCGTGCGGCCGCGCCGCCTGGTCGGCGGACGCGACGAGCGTGTCGAACGACGTTCGCTCGGCGCCGAAGTCGCGGAAGCGCTGGTCGATCCACCAGGCGAGCTCGCGCTCAGTACGACCGGTGAAGCGCTCGCCGGTGAGCGCCTCGAAGACCAGATCGGAGATCCCCGCCGCCCGGCGCATGGCTTCGATCTCGTCGGCGTCCTTGACCGAGCGCAGCTCCTCGACGACGCCGTTGGCGGGTACGAGGTCGATGCCGCCGGAGACGAGCCGGCGGTACGCGGCGTAGCTCGTATGCGCGGCCTCGAACGCGATTCGCCGGCCGGAAAGCGTCCCGGCGAGGTGGCCGATCAGGTCGCGAGGCGTCTGGACGACTTCGACGCCTTCCACCTCGCGCGCAGCCTCCGCGTAGCGGAAGTCCGTGTAGAGCGTTGTCCGGTCAGGCTCGACGACGAGCGCTGCATGCGAGCTGACGAAGCCCGTCAGGTACCGGACGTTGACGCCCGACGTGACGAGCAGCGGTTCCTCGAGCCTGCCGCCGAGGCGGGCGAGGCGGCTCACTCGCGGCCCTTCAGTAGCTGCAATGCCTCGCGATAGCCCTCGAGACCCTTGCCGACGATCCGCCCCACGGTGAGCCCTTCGAGGACGCTCTTGCGGCGCCACTCCTCGCGCTCGTCGACGTTCGAGATGTGCACCTCGACGAGTGGCGCCGGCACTGCCTCCGCCGCATCGCGGATCGCCCACGAGTAATGCGACCACGCGCCCGGGTTGAGAATCAGCCCGTCGGCGACCCCGAGCGCCTGGTGCAGCCACTCGACGTACTCGCCTTCGTGATTCGTCTGGCGGCAGCGCACCTGCAGCCCGAGTTCCACCGCCCAGGCGTAGATCTGCGTCTCGAGATCGGACAGCGAGCCGTCGCCGTAGAGGGCGGGATCACGCCGCCCGAGCAGGTCGAGGTTCACGCCGTTGAGGACGTCGATGCGCACGGAGCGTGGACTCTAGTGTCTTCTGCCGTTCGGGGTCCCACCCGGGGCCTGACCCTGAACGCCGCTCCGTCTCTCTCAGGCGATCAGGGAATCGAGCGCCGCTCGCACGTCGGCTTCGGGCAGCTCGACGCCCCAGCGCGGTTCTCCCGGCCGCTCGAGCAGGACGAGCTGCGGCTCTCCGCCCGCTGCCTTCTTGTCACGCGCCAGGGCCGCCCACGCCCGCTCGCGGTCGACGCTGACCGGGCGCGGGCGCAGAACCTGTTCGACCGTGACGACGCCCGCGTCGTTCCCCGAGAGGCGGAGGGCGGCGAGCAGCCCGAGCGCCACGGCCTCGCCGTGCGACACGGCAAAGCCGGCGGCCGCCTCCAGAGCGTGCGCGAAGGTGTGCCCGAGGTTGAGCTGAGCGCGCGCGCCGCGATCGTGCGGATCGGCCAGGCAGACGGCAGCCTTGAACGCGGCGCAGCGCCGCACCTGCTCCCGCGGCAGAAGCTCCCAGAACGGGCTGCCGGCAAGGAGACCGGTCTTCACGACTTCCGCGAGCCCGTTCCGCAGCTCCGCCTCGGGCAGGGTTTCGAGCAAGAGCGGGTCGGCGACGACTCGGGCGGGCCAGTGGAATGCGCCGGCGAGGTTCTTCCCTGCGGGCAGGTCGATCGCCGTCTTGCCCCCGATCGCCGCGTCAACCTGGCCGACGAGCGTGGTCGGAACCGGCACCCAGTCGACGCCGCGAGCCCAGGTGGCCGCCGCGAAGCCGACGAGGTCGCTCGTCGATCCGCCGCCCAGCGCGACGACGATTCCGTCGCGGCCGATCCGCAGCGCTCGCCAGAGGCGCTCGAGCTGAGCGGGCGTCTTTGCCGCTTCGCCTTGCGGCACCTCGTGCAGAGAGATATCGCGATCGCCAAGTGCGAGCTGCGCCTGGACGCCGTGGATGCCGGCCACGTGGACGTCTGCGACGAGCTCGATCGGCCCGTTGCCGGGCACGAGCTCACCCAGCTTGTCGAGGGCGCCGGCCTCCACGTGGACGCCGGCCGCAGCCAGACATGCGTCGTCGGGGTCGGAGACGATCGCGTCGGCGACGGCCTCGTAGACCGGGGCCCGCTCCGCGTGCAGCGCGCGGAAGCCGGCCTCGTCCCGAGCCAGCGGACGCCCCGACCCGCGAACCCGTTCCCAGGCGACGTCAGGCTCAACAGGGACGAAAAGCGTGAAGGCACGCACGGCCAGCGCCGCACACGTTCGCTCGGAGCCGACCGCGCCGCCGCCGAGCGCGACGACGCTGAGCTCGACGCGCCCGAGCACGCTCGAGGGCGCGCTCCTCCTCGAGCGAGCGGAAGCCGGCTTCGCCTCGTTCGGCGAACAGCTCCTCGACGGACGAGCCGGCGGCCCGTTCGATCTCCCGATCGAGGTCGACGAACGGCCGCCCGAGACGCATCGCGAGCTCGGCGCCAAGCGTCGATTTGCCCGCGCCCATGAAGCCAACGACGGCGAGATGGCGGCCGAGCGCGTGCATCAGGCAATGCGAGCGAGATACGCGCTGTGGGCGGCGACGAAGTCGCCGAGCGCGTCACCGCCGAACTTGTCCTTCGCCGACCGGGCGAGCTCCCACGCGACCGCCGCCTCCGCGACGACCGCGAGCGCCTCGACGGCCTGCACGTCGCTCCGCTCCACGAGCGCCTCGCCGGCCTCGCCGGTTGCCAGGTCGACGGAGGCGAGGGGGCGCATCAACGTCGGCAGCGGCTTCATCGCCGCGCGGATGACGACGGGCTCGCCGTTGGAGACGCCCGCCTCGATCCCTCCCGCACGGTTCGAGCGGCGGCGAAGCCCCGGCTCGATCTCGTCGTGCGCCTCCGAGCCGCGACGGCGGGCGAGCGCGAGCCCATCGCCGATCTCCACCGCCTTGACGCCCTGGATCCGCATCAGCGCTGCGGCGAGCCGCCCGTCGAGCCGCTCGCCGGGCGTGCGTAAGACCCGAGCCCGGGCGGCACTCCGGTCGCGACGACTTCGACGATCCCGCCGAGCGTGTCGCGATCGTGCCGCGCCGCATCCGTGGCCTCCCGCATCTCCTCGTCGCCGGTCGCGCCGCCGATCTCCACCGGCCTGCCGGCGACGGCTACTCCGATCTCGGCCAGCAGCGCCTTCGCGACTGCGCCCGCGGCGACGTGCACGGCGGTATGCCGGGCGCTCGCCCGCTCGAGCGCATTGCGCGCATCCTCGTGCCCGAACTTGAGCGTGCCCGCGAGATCGGCGTGCCCGGGGCGAGGCAGCGTGACGGGCTTGGTGCCCTTCCCCGCCGGCTCTCCCTCCGGCTGCCACGGCGCCATCCCCCACGTCCAGTTCGCGTGGTCGCGGTTGCGCACGACGAGGGCGAGCGGCGTGCCGAGGGTTCGCCCGTGACGAAGCCCGGCGAGCACCTCCACCTCGTCCGTCTCCAGCTTCTGGCGGGGGCTCCGCCCGTATCCCTGCTGCCGGCGCCGCAGGTCGGCGTCGAGGGCGGCGCGGTCGAGCCGCAGCCCGGCCGGCAGCCCGGTGACGATCGCGACGAGGGCGGGGCCGTGCGACTCGCCTGCGCTGAGGAGCTCGAGACTCACACGGGTAAGCCTACGGCGGCGCGCATCGCCCCGACGGGAGCGGGCAGGCCCGTCCACAGCTCGAACGACGCGGCGCCCTGAGCGACGAGCACCTCCAGCCCGCCGACGACGTGCGCGCCCGCAGCCCGCGCCGCAGCCGCCGTGGCCGTCTCCGGGTACGGCAGGTCGACGAGCGTCTGTCCGGAGGTCAGCTCGACGAGCACGTCGTCGCGGACCGGCGTGGCGTGCACGACGAGGTCGGCCCCGGACACATCCGGAGGCCAGTCGCCGCGGCGCGAGAACGACCGGGCATGGGGCAACGCCTTGAGGAATGCCCGGGCGGAGCCCCGTCGCCCGATCACCACGGGCCGCTCGGCTGAGGCCGGCGAGGATCGCCGCGTCGGTCGACGACCCCCGCACCGCCGGTCCTCGATGACCAGCGTGTTCACCGAGGCGCGTCCGCCTCGCAGAGCGCGGCGACGGCGAGCTTGTGCGGGGCGGTGACGTTCGCGCCGCGAAAGCCGAGGCAACAAGCCCCTGCATGGCCTCCGCCAGGCGTCCGGCGGTGTCGGCAGGGCGACGTAGGCCCAGTCGAGGCCGAGGGCGGCGAAGGCGGCGTTCTGCATCCGCGGCGAGAGCGAGTGGTCGACCGGCCAGCCGATCAGGCCGACGAGCTGCGTGGTCGCGCGGATCTCGTTCACGAGCGGAGTATCGGCCTCGTCGCTACCGGAGACGCGACGATCAGCCTGTAGCCGAGCCACCACGGTGCAGGACCGGACAGCCATTCGGCGGCGACGTCGCGCAACCGGTCGAGGCCCAGCTCGGACTCGCTGTACCCGCGCGCGAGCAGCGTCGTCGTGCTCCCTCGCTGAGTGCGAAGCCGACGAGCCGCTCGGCGTCGCCCTCCTCGACCGAGTGCAGGTTGCAGCTCGCGGCAGTGCCGGAATCGGCCGGACTCCTCGAGCCGCTCGACGCTGACACGGGCCACCGGGGGCCGCTCCTTGCGGACGCCGAGCCGCTCGCCGCAGCGGCGCCGATCGCGGGCGCGCATTCTCCCCAGGCCGCTTCGGGCTCCCAGTAGGGCGTCTGCAGCTTCTCGTACTGGTAGGCGGCGAAGACGCCGCCCGGACGGAGGATCCGGGCGATCTCAGCGAACGTCGGCTCCGGCTCCATCCACTGGAGGGACTGCGAGCAGGTGACGATGTCGGCCAGCCCCGTCGTCCGAGCCCGGTTGCGTAGGAAGAGCCGGCGACGTAGCGAACGTTCGCCGAGCGAGTCGCCGTCGCCGCCAAGCCGCGCATCGCGTCGTTCGGCTCGACGCCGACGACCGCCGTCCGCGTGCTCGGCCCAGAACCGCGTCGACAGCCCGGTGCCGCTGCCGAGGTCGACGACGAGCTGCGGCCGAGTGCCACCGGCCAGCGCGGGCAGCAGCTCGAGCAAGCACGTCGGCGGGCGGGGCGGTAGGCGTCATAGCGCTCGGCGAAGCCCTCGGCGCCGTAACCCGATAGCCGAGCTGCCGCTGGAGCTCCTCCTCGCGCGTCACTGGCAGCCGAAGCCGTACTCGCACGCCTTGCGCAGGAACTCGTTCTCGTCCGCGGTGAAGAAATGGTGCACCTTGTCGGGCTTGCGGACGAAGTAGAGATAGTCCACTCGGGCCGGATTCGCGGCTGCGCGCATCGACGCGAGCCCGGGGTTGGTGATCGGCGTCGGCGGCAGCCCGCGCCGGCGGCGGGTGTTGTACGGGCTGTTCGACGCCAGATCCGATTTGCGCAGCGACTCGGTGCCGGGCCGCCCGAGGCCGTAGCGAATCGTCGCGTCGATCCCCAGCGGCATCTGTCGCCGCAGCCGGTTGTAGATCACGGCCGCGACGAGCCTGCGTTCCTCCGGAGCGACCGTCTCCTCCTCGATCATCGACGCGATCACGAGCACGTCGTACGGCGTCAGGTTCTTGGAGCGTGCGTAGCGCAGGTCGACTTTCGCCCACTCCTTGCGGAAGGCGTCCAGCTGGTCGGCGACGAGCTTGCGGCCGGTCGTGTGCTGGGAGAACTCGTACAGCGCCGGGAAGAGAAAGCCCTCGAGCCGCCGTCCCGCCCAGTCCTTGCGAAACTGGGGCGGCGGCTTCGCGCGCCCTGCCGCGGCAAGGTACGAGCTGCGGGTGAGCCGCGGCGTCACGCCACGCCGCTGGATTGCGATCCCGCGGACGGCCGCGACCCGGTTTCCCATCTCGCGGACGGTGAATCCCTCCGGGAAGATGATGCGCAGCCTTTCGAGCGGAGGCGGGCCGGTCGCGGTCGTCGGCTCGGCATCCGCAGCCCCGCCGCTGCCCAGCCAGGCGCCGAGGCCGAGACCCGCGGCGAGCAGAACGAGACCGATGCCGAGCGCTGCGCGCCCTCGGCTCATCCCACTCGTCCTCCCGTCCAGGCCAGGTAGCCGGCGAGTAGGTGGGCCGCCGCGCGCGCGTCCTCGGGCGCAGCGGACGGGTATTGCGCGGCGAGCGAGGTCGTGAAGCGCTCGTCGAAGAGGTCGATCGGCACGTCCAGCGCTGCACGCAGCGCGACGACGAAGCGGTCGGTCTCGGCGGCCTGGAGCCCGCGCTCGCCGCGCAGCGTCAGCGGCAGCCCGACGACGACGAGCTCCGCCTCGAGCTCGCGTACGAGCTCTGCGATTCGCGCCAGTCCGTCGCGTGACGCGGCGCGTTCGATCACCTCGACGGGCCGGGCAACCGTGCCGGTCGGGTCGGAGACGGCCACGCCTGTGCGCGCCGACCCGTAGTCGAGGGCGAGAACCTTCACAAGGCTCGCAGGATGAGGCGTTCGGCCTCGGCGAGCGCGTCGGCGAGCTTCTCGGGCTCCTTGCCGCCGGCGCGGGCCATCGTCGGCCTGCCGCCACCGCCGCCGCCGACGAGCGCGGCCGCGCCGCGGACGACGTCGGACGCACTCACCCGCTCGGCGACCGACTGGTCGAAGTTCGCCACGAGGTGTACCTGGCCGTTGTCACGGGAGCCGAGAACGACAGCCGCAGGCGAGTGCCGCTGCTTGAAGCGGTCGGAAAGGTCGAGCAGAGCGTCCGCATCGAGCCCCTCGACCGCCTGGACGATGACGTTCACCCCACCCTCGACCCGCACGGCAGCCTCGGGCTCCGTCGTCGGCGCTGCTGCGGTCGCCGAGGGCCGCTTCTTCGCCTCCTTACGCAGGAGGTCGAGCTCCGCCCGTAGCTCTCCCGCCTCCCGGGCGCGGCTCTCCAAGCAGCGCCCACGCCTCACCCGAGGTGACGGCCTCGATCCGGCGCGCGCCGGCGCCGACAGACGACTCCGAGAGGATGACGAACGGTCCGATCTCCGCCGTCGCGCGCACGTGGGTGCCGCCGCAGAGCTCCCGCGACCAGCCGTCGACCTCGACGACGCGCACGACGTCGCCGTACTTCTCGCCGAAGAGCATCATCGCGCCGAGCGTGCGGGCCTCCTCCAGCGTCGTCTCGAAGGCGCGCACGGGCCGGTTCTCGAAGACTCTTCTCGTTGACGAGTCGCTCCACGCGCTCGCGCTCGTCGGGCTCGAGCGGCCGCGGATGAGAGAAGTCGAACCGGAGCTTGTCGGGACGCACGGCCGACCCCGCCTGGCGGACATGGTCGCCGAGGATGTCCTGCAGCGCCTTGTGGAGCAGGTGCGTCGCGGTGTGGTTGGCCATTGTGGGAAAGCGGACGCTCCACGGGACGACCGCCTTCACGCGGTCGCCGGCGGCAAAGCCGCTGCCGCGCAGAAGCAGCGCCTGGTCGTCGCCGAAGCGGTACGCCTCGACGAGCTCGGCCCGCGTCCCGGAGCCGTCGTCGAGCTCGACGAAGCCCGCATCGGTGACCTGTCCGCCGCCGGCCGGGTAGAACGGCGACTCGCGGAGCTTCGCGAGGAAGAGCCCGTCGCCGACGTCCTCGAGCGCGCCGAGCTGGGTCAGGACCTCCGTCTTCGCGTAGCCGACGAACTCGGTCTGGAATCCCGCCGCGCGCGCGAACTCCGCCGCCCGCTGCAGGCCTGTCTCGCCGCCGCTGCGGGAAATCTCGCGATGTTGCTCCATCTCGTCCCGATAGCCGTCGACGTCGACGGCCTGGCCCCGCTCCTCGGCCAGCTCGACCGTCAGCTCGAGGGGGAAGCCGTAGGTGGCGGCGAGCGTGAATGCATCCTCGCCGCTGATCGCCTCGCGGCCGGCGAGCTCCTCGAACACCTTCAGGCCGCGCTCGAGGGTCTCGGTGAACCGCTCTTCCTCGTCCCGCACGATCCGCTCGATCTCTCCGGCGTGCTCGCGCAGCTCGGGATAGGCAGCTCCCATCTGCTCGACGACGACGCCCGGGAGGCGGTAGACGCGCTCGAGACCGATCCGCCGGCCCTGGTGCACGGCGCGGCGGATCAACCGGCGGACGATGTAGCCCCGGCCCTCGTTCGACGGCGTGATCCCCTCAGCGATCAGGAAGCTCATCGCGCGGCCGTGGTCGGCGAGCACGCGGTGCGCACGAGTCGCCTCCGGCGAGTCGCCGTAGTGGACACCGGACTCCGCGGCGACCCAGTCCATGATCCGCTGGTAGCCGTCGGTGTCGAAGATCGAGTCGACACCCTGCAGGAGCATGGCGCCGCGCTCGAGCCCGAGGCCGGTGTCGATGTTCTGCTGCGGCAGCGGCGTCACCGACCCGTCGGCGGCGAGATCGAACTCCATGAAGACGAGGTTCCAGAACTCGAGGTAGCGCTCGCAGTAGCTCGCAGTTCGGCCCGCAGTCGTTGCGACCGCAGCCGTGCTGCTCGCCGCGGTCGAGAAACACCTCGGAGCAGGGCCCGCACGGCCCAGTGTCAGCGGCCTGCCAGAAGTTCTCCGACGCGCGGCTGGCCGACGATCCGCTCGCGCGGGATCCCGACGCGCAGCCAGCCCTGGACGGCGACGTCGTCCTCCCCGAGGCCGAGCTCGGGGTCGCCCGCGAAGACAGTCGCCCAGAGGAGGTCCGGGTCGAAGCGCATCCGCTCGGTGACGAACTCCCAGGCGAAGTCGATCGCGCCGTCCTTGAAGTAGTCACCGAACGAGAAGTTGCCGAGCATCTCGAAGAAGCTGGCGTGACGCGCCGTCCGGCCCACGTCGTCGAGGTCGTTGTGCTTGCCGCCCGCGCGCATCACCTTCTGGGAGGTCGTCGACCCGTGGCGCCGGGCGGCTGTCCCTGGCCCAGGAACCAGCCGCTTCATCGGCTGCATGCCCGCGACGATGAACAGTGTCGTCGGGTCGTCCGCAGGCGGGATCACCGAGGCCGAGGGGAGGCGCAGGTGGCCGCCCTCCTCGAAGTACGAGAGGAACCCTTCCCGCAGCTCCGCGGTCGTCCGCATCCCGGAAGTGTACGAGCGGGGGTCGGCGGGCGTCTACGGCCGCGGGCGGCGGACCGTCGCCGGCCGCGGTGAGATCCTCGTGCAGGTCGGCCTCGCGCTTCGCGGCGGCCTCCTTGGCCGTGCGCATCGCGTCGCCCGGATCCCGATTCTTCTTCAGCGAGGAGAAACCGTGCGCGATCCCGGCCGCGAGCCCGGAGACCTTCTCCACCGGCTTGGTGATCGCCAAGCTGACCGCACGCACGGCTGTGTCTGCGCTCTCCGCCATCGAGACGGCGCTGTCGGTCACGACGTCGGCCTTGTCGAGCTGGTGGTTGACCCGGTCGACCGTCCCGCCGGTCTTGACGATCACCGGCAGCAGGTCGCGCTCGGTGCCGGCGATGAAGGACGAGAGGCGTCCGAACGTCCCGCCGAGCCTGAATGAGCATGTACGCGGTGCCGAGGCCGATCGCGACGAGGAAGACCGCGAGCGCGTAGTAGGCGACGTCTCCTGCGGTCGACGCGAGCAGCAGCATGCGCGGGATCCTACCCGGCCGTCGCGCGGACGATGCCCGACCCGACGACGGCGCCGTCGACGTCGTACAGCGCCGCGATCTGCCCGGTCGCGACGCCGTAGGCCGGCTCCTCGAGTGAGAGAATGAAGCCGTCCTCAGTCGGTTCGACGGCGGCGGCGATCGCCGGTGACAAGTACCGAAGCTTCGCCTCAGCCCGCGTCGACGGCGACGTGCAGTGTCCCCTCGACCTCGACCGTCGTGCAGGCAAGCGACCGCCTCGGCCCGACGACGAGGGTGGCAGTCGCGGGCTCGGAGCGAAGCGCGTACAGGGGCTCAGCCGCGGCGACGCCGATCCCGCGACGCTGGCCGCGGGTGAAGCGCCAGACGCCGTCGTGTCGGCCGAGCTCGCGGCCTCCCTCGTCCACGATCGGACCGGGTACCGGGACGAGACCCTCGCGCTCGAGGAACGTGCGGTAGTCGCCGCCGGCGAGGAAGCAGGCTTCCTGGCTCTCGGCCCGCGTTGCGGCGGCGAGACCCGCTGCGGCTGCCTCCCGACGTGTCTCGTCCTTCGTCTGGGCGCCGAGCGGAAAATCCACAGCGGTGAGTAGTCTCCGGGCTGACGGTTGCGAGCATGTACGACTGGTCCTTGCGCGGGTCGGCGCCGCGGGCGACGAGACGCAGCCCGTCCCGCTCGACGATGCGAGCGTAGTGGCCGGTCCAGAGCCGGTCCGCACCGGCCCGCGCCGCGAAGGCAAGGAGCGCGTCGAAGCGGAACGAGCCATTGCAGCGGCCGCACGGGTTCGGGGTCTCACCCTGCGCGTACCCGTCGACGAACGGCGCGACGACGGCCGCGCGGAACTCCTCGCGCAGGTCGAGCGTGACGTGCGGCAGGCCGAGCGCGTGACAGGTCTCGCGCGCTGCCACGACGGCCGCCGGAGAGCAGCACGCGCGCTCCGTGTCGGGGCCGCGCGGGTCGAGCCAGAGGCGGAGCGTGACGCCGACGGCGTCCGGCCCGGCGCGGAGCAGGGTGACGGCGCTGTCCACGCCGCCGCTCATCGCCACCGCGATGCGTCCGGGCGCGGGCGCTGCGTGAAAGACCGGGGCGAGCGCGTTCGCGACGGCGTCGGCAGACAGCGTCTCGCCCGGGACGGCGGCGGCCTCGAGCAGGCTGAGCCCGGCGAGGGGCCGTGCCATCCCGGGCGCCTCCGCCGCGACAATGCGGTCGCCGTCGACGAGGAGCCGGGCGAATGCCCATTCGCCGCCGCGGGCGGAGTCGCCGATGACTTCGAGCGGGGCCATCGGATCAGGCTAGCGGCGGCGTACACTCGAGGCCATGCTGAGGAAGCTGCTCTGCCGCCTCGGCTTCCACCGCTGGGTGACGACGGTCACCGATGGGCAGCGGTACCTGACCTGCCGCGACTGCGGCGCGTACGGCGACGAGCCGGCGACACCGTGGAAATACGAGGAGACGCCGCACGGGCCCCGGCGCTGAGCCGTGACCCGCCTGCGGAGAGCCACGTCAACCACCCCCAGGGGACCCCCCGATCCCTGATTTCACGGTATCCGGCAGCCTGCGCTAGCCGGGTGCCACTTCGTCACGAGTATGTGTCTCGAGGAGCCGTGACGGATCGAAGTGTTCGAGCCGCCCGGCCGCCGGACGCGCGACGGCCCCGCCGCTGAGAGAAGTGCTCCACCCTGCCGATGATGCCCCGGGCCGCGTTGAACCTGGCAAGCCAGGTGGGTGCCCTGCCGAGCGTCGGCTACTGCCTAGCCCGGACGCAGGCTCCCTTCACGTGTCTGTTGGTTCACGTTGAAGCCCGAGGCCACGCACAGGGTCGAGCAGGGCCAGTCTATCGTGCGGCGTCCGAGGCGAAGCGCCAACGCACGGCCTGCGTCCCGTCCAGCCCGAGACGGCGTGAGAGCGCCTCGGTCAGCTCGAACTGACGCCCCTGGCTCTTCAGCCGATTGTCGATCACCTCGGTGAGCACGGTGTCGCCACCGAAGCGCAGCAGCACCTTCGCCCCGCACGGGAGCACCGGATGCGTAACACCGAGCGAGGCTCCCGTCAGCACAAGGCCGCACGTCGTCCGCTCCGCGTCCCCGGCTGCGCCGCGGGACGCGGCCAGCGCCGGGTACCACCCACCGCCCGGGGCCTCTTCGCCGCGCGCCGTCGGGCTGCGCTGCGGCTCGTCCGTCCGCTGGAGCACGACGACCCCGGTCAGGACGGCAACGAACGCAAGCGCCGTCACGAATGCGAGGCGCTCCCCGAAAGAGCTCATAGGCGACCTGTTGGCCGTGAGCAGGGGAGGTGTGGGGGACCGGGAGTCCCCACACAAGACAAGAAGAAGGGGACTCGAAGGGAGCATGGTTCCCCCATGGGAGCGGGCCGAGGCACGGGACGCTCTGACGAGCCGGAGCCGAGCTCGTCGAGCTGCTGTGGAGTGATCTCAGACGGAGCGCCGCTCATCGGATCGAGCCCGGCCTGATTCTTCGGGAACGCGATCACGTCGCGCAGGTTCGGCTCACCGGCGAGCACCATCGTCATGCGGTCGATACCGAGCGCGATCCCGCCCATCGGCGGCGCGCCCATCGCGAGCGCGTCCAGCAGGAAGCCGAACTTCGCGCGCTGCTCGTCGGGCCCGAGCCCGCTCAGATCGAAGACGCGCGCCTGGACGTCGGGCTCGTGGATCCTGAACGAGCCGCCGCCGAGCTCGTTTCCGTTCACGATCAGGTCGTAGGCGTGCGCGAGCGCCTCGCCCGGGTGCTCGTGGAACGTGTCCCGCCACTCGTCGGTGGGGCGGGTGAACGGATGGTGCACGGCCGACCAGCGCTGTTCGTCGTCGTCCCACTCGAACATCGGGAAGTCGGTCACCCAGAGGAACGTGAACGCCCCCTCCTCGATCAGCCCGAGCTCGCGGCCGAGCTGCAGCCGCAGATGCCCCAGCACCCTCGATGTCTCCGCCTGCGTGCCGGCGGCGAACAGCAACGTCTCGCCCGGCTCCGGCGCAAGCGCTCGGATCTCGTCCTCCGAGAGAAACTTCGCGATCGGTGAGCGCAGCTCACCGCTGTCGTCGCGGGCGAGCCAGGCGAGGCCCTTCGCCCCGCGCTCCTTCGCAACCTCCTCCAGTGCCGCGAGCTCGGAGCGGCTGTAGAGCCGCGGCACGCGCAGGAACCGGACCGCCTCGGCGCCCGCGAAGACTCCGAACTCCGAGCCGCGGGTGGCCTCGGTCGCATCCTCGAGCTCCAAGCCGAAGCGCGTGTCGGGCTTGTCGCTGCCGAAGCGCGAGTCGGCCTCCGCGTACGTCATTCGCGGGAACGGCGTCTCGATCTCGATTCCGAGGCATTCGCGCCAGATCGCAGCAAACATCTGCTCCTGCTCGGCGAAGAGCTGCTCCTGGTCGGGGAACGACATCTCGACGTCGAGCTGCGTCAGCTCCTGCACGCGGTCGGCGCGCAGGTCCTCGTCACGGAAGCAGATAGCGATCTGGTAGTAGCGGTCGAAGCCCGCGACCATCGTCAGCTGCTTGAGGATCTGCGGGCTCTGCGGCAGCGCGTAGAAGCGGCCCTTGTGCAGTCGGCTCGGCACGACGAAGTCACGCGCGCCCTCAGGAGTCGGCTTGAAGAGGATCGGCGTCTGGATGTCCAGGTACCCCGCCTCCTCCATGTGACGCCGGATGATCCCGACCATCTGCGCCCGCAGCGTGAGGTTTCGCTGCAGCTTCTCGCGCCGGAGGTCGAGCCAGCGGTAGCGAAGCCGCAGCGTCTCGTCCACGTTCTCCTCGTCGAGTTGGAAGGGCAGAGGCGTCGAGCGCGAGACGATGCGCATGGTGTCGACCTGCAGCTCGACCTCGCCGGTCGGCATCGCCGTGTTGATCGTCTCGGCCGAGCGAGCGACGATCTCGCCTTCCGCCTGGAGGACGTACTCGTTCCGGATCTCGCGCGCTGCGGCGGCCGCGTCGGCGGAGCGCTCAGGGTTGATCACGAGCTGCGTCAGCCCGGTGCGGTCGCGCAGATCGATGAAGACGAGACCGCCGTGGTCTCGACGCCGGGCGACCCAGCCGGCAAGCTTCACCGCGCCGCCCGACGTGCTCGCGGCGCGGATCGCCGCACATCAGGTCACGCCAGACGCTCACGCTGAGAGTCTGCCGACGAGGTCGGCGTGGGAGACCGCCTCGTCCGCTTGCCCGGCGCGCCTGAGCGTCGCACGCTCCGGGCCTGACGACGACGGTCGTCGCGGCTCCCGAGCGCGCCGCCTGGGTCAGCTGGCCCTTGAGCGAGCGCCCGGCGTAATCCGTGTCGGCCGCCACACCTGCCGCGCGGAGGAGCGCCAGCCATCGTGAGACCTCCTGCCGTGGCGCGCCCTCGTCCAGCACGAAGAAGACGTCGAGACTCGCGAGCAGCCGCCGTTACGCCGGCCTCGTCGAGTGCGATCAGCAGGCGCTCGATCCCCGCGCCGAAGCCGACGCCCGGCGTGGGCGGGCCTCCGATCTCTTCGACCAGGTAGTCGTAGCGCCCGCCGCCGAGGATGGACGCGTTCTCGTTCTCCATCGGCCCGACGAACTCCCACGTCGTCCGGGAGTAGTAGTCGAGGCCGCGCACGAGCGTCGGCACGAGCTCGTAGGCGACGCCCATCGCATCGAGCTCCGCCCGGACCGTTGAAAAATGCGCGACGCAGGCTTCGCAGAGCGACTCCCCGATCTTGGGCGCGTCGTCGAGCGCAGCTCGTACCGCCTCGGGCTTGGCGGCGTAGTTGTCGAACACCCGCAGCGGGCTCGTCGCCATTTTTTCACGACTCGCCTCGTCGAGACGATCCTGGTTGGCGGCCAGCCACTCCTGCAATTGCCGCAGGTACGCCGGCCGGCATTCGCGGCAGCCGATCGAGTTCAGCTCGAGGTGGTACTGCGTCACGCCGAGTCGGCGCAGCAGCGTGTCGTAGAGCTGGATCAGCTCGGCGTCGATCGCCGGGTCGTCGGAGCCGATCGCCTCGACCGATGCCTGCCAGTGCTCGCGGTAGCGGCCGCGACCCGGCGCGGCGTACCGGTACATCGGCGCGATCGTGAACAGCTTCACCGGCTGCGGCTCGCGGTGCATCCCGTGCTCGACGTACGCCCTGCAGATCGGCGCCGTCCCCTCGGGACGCAATGTCAGCGACCGGTCCGAGCGGTCGGTGAACGTGTACATCTCTTTCTGCACCACGTCCGAGCCCTGGCCCGATGTACGCAGGAACAGCGAGGTGTCCTCGAACCCCGGCGTGAGGATCTTCCGGTACCCGTAGAGGCCGCAGAGACGCTCCAGCTCGCCGGTGACGAGGCTCCAGAGCGGCATCTCCGCGGGCAGGACGTCGTGCGTGCCGCGTGGGCGCTCGATCTTGCCGCTCACGCCTGCTGCTCCGCGCGCAGCTCGGCCAAGAACGGGTTGCGCGCGAGCTCGGCGCCGAGCGTCGTCGCCGGCCCGTGTCCCGGGTAGACGACGGTCTCCGCCGGAAACGCCTCTGCGAGGGACCGGATCGACGCGAGGAGGACGCTCCAGTCGCCGCCCGGGACGTCGGTCCGGCCGACGCTGCCTGCGAAGAGCACGTCGCCGGAGAGCAGGACGCCGTCGGCGTGGTAGGCGAGGTGCGCGGGTGAGTGGCCGGGCACGGCGATCACGTCGAACGCGATGCCCGCCAGCTCCAGCTTCTCGCCTCCCTCGAGAACTACGTCCGGCGTGTACGCGCGAATGGCGACGGGCGCGTAGCCGGTGTGGATCGCGGGCTCCTCGAGTGCGAACCGCTCGCCGGCCGGCATGTAGACCGGAGCGCCGGTGCCCTCGGCCAGGTCGGCGACGCCGACGAGGTGGTCCCAGTGTCCGTGCGTGACGAGAATCGCGGCGCAGCGAGCGCCCATGCCGGCGAGCTGAAGCCGGATCTCGGCGGCGTCGCCGCTCGGGTCGACGACCACCGCCTCCGGCGAGCCGCGGTCGGCGCGGACGGAGTAGCAGTTCGTTCCCGCGGGGCCCAGCAACAGGGTGTCTACGGCGGGCGGCATGGGTGCCGAGTCTAGACGGACGAGATACGGTTGCCGGATGCGTGTCTGGAACCTCCACGAGATCGATCTGCCCGATGGAACGCGCTCGCCGGTGGTGCTGGATTCGGAGGACAGTCGAGCTGTCCTGATCGGCATCGCTCCCGGCCAGGAGCTCGGCGACCATCAGGTTCGCGAGCGCGCGTGGGTGGTCGTCGTCGACGGAGCCGTCGAGGTTGACAATGGGGGCACGACGATTTCCGCACCCACCGGGACCCTGCTCGAGTTCGACCCGGCGGAGCGGCGCGCCGTCCGCAGCGCCGATGGGGCGAGGGTCTTGATCGTGTTCACGCCCTGGCCCGGGCCAGGCCACTTCCGGCTAGCCGCGCAAGTCTCGGATTCGCTCGGAACGCGCAGTCCGCCTTCGGCGGCCGCGGCGGTCGCGTTTCACGCCACGCGCGTGGCCGTGCGTCGGTCGATCCTAGGAGCCCTGCGAGCGGGCGAGCCGCTTCTGGTACGAGCGCCAGAAGACCCCGTCGAGGAAGTAGCTGAAGGGGATGAAGACCGCCAGCAGGATCACCGTGTTGACCACGCTGAAGCCGAGCGACTGACCGCGGTTCAGGAGCAGGATCATCCCGAGGAAGATCGGGCCGAAGATGAGGCCCCGGCGAACGCTGCGTCGCCACGACGGCGGCTCGAGCGTGCGCGGGCGCCGCCCGCCATCAGTCTGCTTCGAGGTTTTCGCCCGCGGCTTGGGTTTCCCGTAGTCGTCGGGGTCGACCTCGACCTCCTGCCCCTCGGAGTCGACGTAGACGATCTCGTATTCGTGCCGCTTTTCCTTCTCGCGGCGGCGTCGCTGCTTCCTCGTCGGCACGCACCGATCATGCCACGCGCGTCCAGGTCACCGCGCCCTCCTCGACGACAGTGTGGACGAGATCTCCGCCGAGGTGGTAGGCGAGGTAGCGCCAGTCGGCCGCGTCGAGCAGAACGATGTCGGCGTCATACCCGGGGGCGAGCCTCCCCTTCCGGCCGGCGAGTCCGAGGACATGAGCTGCGTTGACCGTGCAGGCCGCGAGCGCCTCCGCGGGCGCCAGCCGGAGCTGCGTGCAGGCGAGCGAGCAGACGAGCGGCAGGCTCTCGCAGAACGCGCTGCCGGGATTGAAGTCCGTCGCGAGCGCGACCGCCGCACCGGTATCGACGAGCGACCGCGCAGGCGGCATCGCGCGGCCGAGGAAGAGCGCGCTCGCAGGGAGCAAGACGGCGGTGACGTCACTCGCAGCGAGCATCCTGACCCCGTCGGCGCCGGTCGCCTCCAGGTGGTCGACGGAGCGCGCGCCGAGGTCGATCGCGAGGGGGATCGCGCCGGACTCGGTGAATTGGTCGCCGTGCAGCCGCAGCGTCAGCCCCGCGTCGTGACAAGCGACGAGGTACCGGCGCGCTTGCTCTGCGTCGAAGGCGCCCCGCTCGAGGAAGACGTCGGCCGCTTCGGCCAACTGCGCCGCCTCGGGCAGGACCTCAGCGAGCACGAAGTCGAGGTAGGCGTCGGCGTCCGGGTGCTCGGGCGGTACCGCGTGCGCCCCGAGCCACGTCGGCACGCCTCCCGCGCCGCGCACGGCGCGGAGTTGCGCCAGCTCGGTGTCGCGGTCGAGCCCGTAGCCCGACTTCCCCTCCCAGGTGGTCGTTCCCTGGCGCCGCATCCATCCGCGGTGGAGTGCCGTCGCCGCCGCGAGCCCTTCCGGCCCGGCGGCGCGGGTCGCGCGCACCGTCGCCAGGATGCCGCCGCCCGCGGCATGCAGCTCCTCGTAGCCGGCGCCGGCTGCACGCAGCGCGAACTCCTCGACGCGGTCGCCCGCGAAACAGGCGTGCGTATGGCAGTCGACGAGACCGGGGACGGCCGACAGCCCCGAGCCGTCGAGCTCTTCGAAGTCGCCTTCCAGCTCGCGAAGTCCCCGCATCGGTCCTACCGCCACCACCCTGCCGTCCTCGCAGAGGACGAATGCGTTCTCCACGACCTCGACGGCACCGAGGTCGCCCCCGCGTAGCGGCGCCTCGCGACCAGCGGGGGTCGCCACCTGCGCGAGGTCGCGAACGAGGAGCCGGCCCACGGGCCTAGCGCTCGAGGCTCGGCAGGTCGAGCCCGTGCTCGCGCGCGGCGTCGAGCGCCTCGGGGTAGCCCGCGTCGGCGTGCCGCATCACGCCCGTGCCGGGATCGGTGGTGAGCACCCGCTCGAGCCGGTCCGCCGCCGCGTCCGTGCCGTCGGCGACGACCACCATGCCGGCGTGGATCGAGTTGCCGATGCCGACGCCGCCCCCGTGGTGAACGCTCACCCACGTCGCGCCCGCCGCGACATTGAGCAGCGCGTTCAGGATCGGCCAGTCCGCGATCGCGTCCGACCCGTCCCGCATGGCCTCGGTCTCCCGGTAAGGCGACGCCACGGAGCCCGAGTCCAGGTGGTCGCGCCCGATCACGACCGGCGCCGCCACCTCGCCGCTGCGGACGAGCTCGTTGATCGCGAGCCCGGCCCGGGCGCGATCGCCGTAGCCGAGCCAGCAGATCCTCGCGGGCAGGCCCTGAAAGGCCACGCGCTCGGGCGCGAGCACGAGCCACCGCTGGAGGAGCCCGTCCTCGGGGAACAGCGCGGCGAGCCGCCGGTCGATCGCCGCGATGTCGGCCGGCTCTCCGGAGAGCGCGGCCCAGCGGAAGGGGCCGATCCCGCGACAGAAGAGCGGACGGATATAGGCCGGGACGAAGCCCGGGTATGTGAACGCGTCCGTTACGCCCGCTTCATAGGCCTCTCCGCGCAAGTTGTTGCCATAATCGAAAACATAGCTTCCTGCCCGGACGTACTCCAGCAGCCCGCGGACGTGATCGGCGATCGACGCTCGCGCCCGCCGCAGGTACTCCTCGGGATCGCCCTCGCGCAGGCCCGCCGCCTCCTCGACCGAGAGGCCGGCTGGGACGTAGCCCGTGAGCGGATCGTGGGCGGCGGTCTGGTCGGTGACGAGGTCGAACGACTCGCCGCGACGCGCGAGCTCCGGGACGACCTCCGCCGCGTTGCCGAGCAGGCCGACGGACAGCGGCACGTCTCTCCTCCGCAGCAGCCCGGACCCGCGCGAGCGCATCGTCGAGCGACTCCGTCGCCGCGTCGAGATACCGCGTCTCGAGCCGCCGTTCCAGACGGGAAGGATCGACCTCGACGCACAGGATCGCCGCGCCGCACATCGTCGCCGCCAGCGGCTGCGCCCCGCCCATCCCGCCCAGTCCGGCGGTCAGGATCGTCCGGCCGGAGAGGTCGGGCGAGCCGATAGTGCTTCTCGCCCGCAGCGGCGAACGTCTGGTACGTGCCCTGCAGGATCCCCTGGGTGCCGATGTAGATCCAACTGCCCGCGGTCATCTGGCCGAACATGGTCAGACCCTCCGCCTCGAGGCGGCGGAAGTTCGCCCAGGTCGCCCAGCGGGGCACGAGCAGCGAGTTGGCGATGAGCACGCGTGGGGCGCCGTCGTGTGTCCGGAAGACGCCCACCGGCTTGCCGCTCTGCACGAGCAGCGTCTCGTCGTCGCCGAGCCGGAGCAACGTGCGGACGATCGAACGCAGCGCCTCGTGCGAGCGGGCGGCGCGGCCGCTGCCGCCGTACACGACGAGGCGCTCCGGGTGCTCGGCGACCTCGGGGTCGAGGTTGTTCAGGAGCATGCGCAGCGGCGCCTCCGTCTGCCACGAGCGCGCGCTCAGCTCGCGCCCCCGCGGCGCTCGAACGCGCGAGAGGTCGCCGCAGAGCGCCTCGACCGTCGCGTCGAGGGTCGCCGTCTCGCTCATGGGGACGCGCCGCCGCCGGACTCGGCCGCCGCCGGCCTCGGCCTCGCGACGCAGGCGCTGGCGAAAGCGCCACCACGACCACGACGTCGCGACGACGACGTAGAGCGTGGCCCAGATGAGGGCACGACCGAGCGAGCCGCCGGTCAGCCAGGCGACGACGAGCAGGAGCCCGCCCAGCGCGAGGTGGAAGATCGCGCTGTCGCGGTACGGCCGCTTCGGCAGCGGGATCAGTTCGGGCCGGCGCGCCCGGGCCTCGGCCTTCGCCTTCCGCGCAGCCCGGCGAGACGGCGGCTTGCGAGGCCATCACGCGAGCTCCCCCACGCCCGCCTCGACCGCGGCGACGAGGCTCCCGTCGCGCACAGCCGCGGCGACCCGTTCGATGTCCGCCGACAGCGACCGGTCGTCGCGCAGGCGCTCCGACAGCGTCCGCACGAAGGCGCGCGCGGCGACGACGCCCTGCCCGGGCTGGAGGGGGGCGAGGAACTCGACCGCCTGGGCCCCTGCCAGCAGCTCGATCGCGACTGCGCGCTCGGCGTTCGCGAGCACCTGGAGCGCCTTCAGCCCGGACGCGTTCCCCATCGACACGTGATCCTCCTGGCCGGCGCTCGTCGGAATCGAGTCCACGCTCGCAGGATGGCACAGCGCCTTGTTCTCCGAGACGAGCGCCGCAGCGACGTACTGCGGGATCATGAAGCCGGAATTGAGGCCGCCCCGCTCCGTCAGGAAGGGCGGCAGTCCGTCGGACAGGCTCGGGTTGACCATCCGCTCGAGCCGCCGCTCCGAGATGCTCGCCAGCTCCGCGACGGCCATCGCGAGCGCGTCGAGGCCGAACGCCACCGGCTGGCCGTGGAAATTCCCGTTCGAGACGACTTCGTTCTCCGCGACCAGGACGAGCGGATTGTCCGTGGCCGCGTTCAGCTCGATCGCGACGGTGCCGTCGACGTAGCGGAGCAGGTCGCGGCTCGCACCGTGCACCTGCGCGGCGCATCGCAGCGAATAGGCGTCCTGCACCTTGTCGCACCAGCGGTGCGACTCGATGATCGCCGATCCCTCGAGCAGCCGCCGGATGTTCGCCGCCGAGTCACGCTGGCCCACGAGCGGGCGGGCGGCGTGGATGGCGGAATGGAAACTCGTGCGCGACCCTTGCAACGCCTCGAGTGACTGTGCGCACGCGGTGTCCGCCGCGCGCGCAAGGCGCCAGGCGCGAACGAGCAGGAGCGACGCCATCGCGGTCATGAACTGGGTGCCGTTGATCAGGGCGAGGCCTTCCTTCATGGCCAGCCGAATCGGAGCCAGGCCGACGGCGGCGAGCGCCTCCGCGCCCGGCAGGAAGCGTCCGTCGACCGTCGCCTCGCCTTCACCGACGAGCGGCAGCGCGAGGTGGGCGAGCGGGGCGAGGTCGCCGCTCGCGCCGACCGAGCCGCGGGCGGGGACATGCGGCAGGACGCCACGGTCGAGACACTCGAGCAGCAGCTCGACGGTCTCGGCGCGTGCGCCCGAGTAGCCCTTCGCGAGCGCATTCGCACGCAGGAGCATCGCGGCGCGCACGACCTCAGGGGGATACGGCTCGCCCACCCCGCACGCGTGGCTGCGCAGCAGGCGTAGCTGGAGCTCCTCCGATGCCTCCTCCGGGATCGACTCCGAGACGAAGCGGCCGAACCCGGTGTTGACGCCGTACGTGTGCTCGCCGCTGTGAGCGTCGAGCACGGCTCGCGAGGCGGCAATCCGTTCGAGCGCGCCGTCGGTCAGGATCGCGCCGCGACCGTCGACGGCGACGTCCCAGACCTCGGCGAGCGTGAGGTCGTCGCCCGTGAGCAGGACGGGGTCGGTCACGCGGCGAGTCTAGAGACAGGCCGCAGTCGGGGTCAGACCCCCGCCGAGGTCTGATCCAAGCCCTCCAGCAGGCGCAGCTCGAGCACGCGGGCCGCGCCCAGCTCTGAAAGCCGCAGCGCCGGCGCCGCTGCGGCGAGCGCCGCACCGGCCGGGAGCAGGCCGACGAGCTCGCCGCCCGCGACCGCCACGCCATGCGCCGCCGCTTCCGCCTCCACCCGCGCGACGACCTCGTGCAGCGGTGCGCTCCGCCAGTCCTCGACGTTCATGCTCACCTGCACCCGCCGTGTACGCGGCAGCTCGAGGCCGAGCGCCTGCACCCCGGGAAACCCGCCGCCGGTCTCGCGGACGACGGCGGCGACCGCGCGCGCCACCTCGACGTCGTCGTCGCCAGCTCGACGTTGAACGCGACGAGCGGCGGTCGCGCGCCGACGAGCACGGCGCCCGCGCGCGGGTCGAGCCGCTGCGGTCCGAAGTCGGGCCGCAGCTCGCCGGCGTCGATCCGGCCCTGGAGCGCCTCGGTCCCGCCGAGACGGAAGAACGCCGGCCGCCTTCCCTCGCCGACGGCGCCGTAGAGGAAGACTGGGAGCCCGAGCTCCTCGCCCGCGCGCTCGGCGAGCGTAAGCGCGGCCCGTTTCGCGCGCTCGAGATCCTCCGGGACGACCGGGACGAGCGGCACGACGTCGGCCGCGCCCACCCGCGGGTGGACGCCGTCGTGCCGCGTGAGATCGATCAGCTCTCGCGCGCGGGCGATGCCTGCCACCAGCGACTCGACCAGACCGTCGTCGTCCCCGACCAGCGTGAAGACGCTGCGGTGGTGATCCTCGTCCGAATGCACGTCGAGCAGACGTGCGCGAGTCGCGAACGCCCGGGCCAGCTCGCCGACGACCGCCGGGTCGCGACCCTCGGAGACGTTGGGGACGGCTTCCAGTGGCAACACGAGCCGTACTCTAGGAGCCGTGACCCGTCGCAACCGCTACCGCTCGCTCGCCTCGCTCCAGCGCGACAACGAGCGCTGCCGACTGTGCGTCGAGGCCGGCTACCCGCTCGCCTCGTGGCCGGTCTTCGAGGGCCACGCCGACCGGCGCGCCTACCTCTACGGCCAGGCGCCGGGAATCGTCGAGGGTGCGGAGCGGCGGCCGTGGCGGGGTCGCGCGGGCGCCACGCTGCGCCGCTGGCTGAGACTGGACGAAGAGGCGTTCTACGGGACCTTCTACTGCGCTTCGGTGACGCGCTGCTACCCCGGCCGGGCGCCGTCCGGCCGCGGCGACCGGACGCCGACGCCACGCGAGCAGGAGCTCTGCGAGCCGTGGCGCGACCACGAGCTGCGGCTGCTGCGGCCCCAGCTGGTCGTCACCGTCGGCGGGCTCGCGCTGCGGCGCCTCCTCGGCATCCCGGCCCTGACCCAGGCGATCGGCAAGAGCTACGTCTGGGGCGGCGCGATCGCCGTGCCCCTCCCGCACCCGTCGGGCGCCAGCGGCTGGCTCAACGACGCCGAGAATCGCGCCCGGCTGGGCAAGGCGCTCACGCACGTCCGCCGCGAGCTCGCCCGGCTCGGCGACGAGGAGGCTGTCGCGCGGTGACCGAGCGCGTCTCGAACTGGGGCACGTTCGTGCGCCTGCTCGGCTTCCTGCGCCCGTACCGCTGGTCGCTCGGCGTCTCGACGGTGCTGGCGATCGCCTCACAGGCGGCCGCGATCGCGATCCTCGTCCTGACCGGGATCGTGATCAACGAGCTGGACGGCAGCCGGGACGCGTCGACCGTCACGCTCGAGATCGCGCTGATCGTCGTCGTCGGCGCGCTGAAGGCCGCCCTCATGGTCGGGCGCCGCTTCATCTCCGGGCGGCAGGCACTCGCGGTCGAGTACGACCTGCGTGACGCGCTCTATGCCCAGCTCGTGCGGCTCTCGTTCGGCTTCTACGACCGCCACCAGACGGGCCAGCTGATGTCCCGGGCGACGATCGACCTGCAGTCGGTCCGCTTCTTCCTCGGTTACGGGCTGATCTTCTTCGCCCAGCACGCGATCACGATCGTCGCCGTCACCGCCGTCCTCTTCTTCTACGAGTGGCACCTCGCGCTCGTCGTGCTCGCGATCGCGCCGCTCGTCGTCGCCGTCGCGTATCGCTACAGCCGCGTCTCGCACCCGGTGCTGCGCGACGTGCAGCAGCAGCTCGGCGAAGTCGCCACCGTCGCCGAGGAGTCGATCGTCGGCGTGCACGTCGTCAAGTCGTTCGCGCAGGAGGAGCGCCGGCGGGAGCGGTTCCGCCGGGCCTCCGACGACGTCTTCCACGCCAGCGTGCAGGCGAACCGGCAGCGGGCGCTCTACGTTCCGTTGCTGACGTTCCTGCCGATGCTGGTGCAGGCGGCCGTGCTCCTCCTCGCCGGGCGGATGGTCGTCTCCGGGTCGCTCTCGCTCGGCGCGTTCTTCGCCTTCAACCTGCTGCTCAACATGCTCGTGGCGCCGCTTCGCATGCTCGGCATGTGGATCGGACAGGCGCAGCGGGCGGCCGCATCCGGTGAGCGCATCTTCGAGGTGATCGACGAGCCCGAGGGCATCGCCGACCGCGCGGAGGCCGTCCCGCTGCCGACCGGACCCGGCCGGATCGCGTTCACCGGCGTCGGGTTCGCCTACGAGGACGGGACACAGGTGCTCGACGGGATCGACCTCGTCGTCGAGCCGGGCACGACGGTCGCGCTGATCGGGCGCACCGGCTCGGGCAAGACGACGCTCGCCTCGCTCGTCCCGCGCTTCTACGACGCAACGGGGGGCAGCGTCACGGTCGACGGCGCCGACGTTCGCGACGTCACGCGGCGGTCGCTGCGACGCGAGATCGGGGTGATCTCGCAGGATCCCTTCCTCTTCTCGGCAAGCGTCCGCGACAACATCGCCTTCGGCGTACCCGGCGTCCCGGACGAGGCGGTCGAGGCGGCGGCCCGGGCGGCGCAGGCCCACGAGTTCATCGCCGACCTGCCGCACGGCTACGACACGGAGATCGGCGAGCGCGGCATCACGCTCTCGGGCGGGCAGCGCCAGCGGATCGCGATCGCGCGCGCGCTCGTGATCGATCCGCGGATCCTGATCCTCGACGACGCGACCGCGTCGGTCGACGCGACGACCGAGGCCCGCATTCGCACGGGGCTCAGGGAGGCGATGCGCGGCCGTACGACGATCGTGATCGCGCACCGTCTGTCGACGATCGCCCTTGCCGACGAGATCGTCGTGCTCGAGCACGGCCGGATCGCCGCACGCGGCTCGCAGGCCGAGTTGCTGGCCGACAGCCCCGTCTTCCAGGAGATCTACGAGCACGGACTGTTGCAGCGGGTGGAGGCGTCGGCATGAAGATCTGGCAAGCCGGCTCACACTTGATGGAGGAGCGGGGAGCGAACGTGCACGACTGGTCGTGGCGCCGCACCCGCCGCCGGCTCGGCCTGCTCCTGCGGCTCGCGCGCCCCTACCGGCTGCGCACGGCTCTCGCGGTCGTCACGCTGCTCGCCTTCACGCTCGTCGCCCTCGCGCCGCCGTACCTGGCGAAGCTGGCCGTCGACCAGGGGATCACCGACGGCGACCTCGGGCGGCTGACTCAGATCGTCGTCCTCTTCCTCGTCGCCGGCATTGCCGCGCTCGTACTCTCCTCGACGCAGACCTATCTCACCGGCTGGGTCGGCGAACGGGTGCTCGCCGACCTGCGCGAGCAGCTCTTCGAGCATCTGCAGCGGCTCTCGCTCGGCTACTACGAGCGCAACCGCACGGGCGCGATCGTCAGCCGGATCACAAACGACGTCGAGGCCCTCGACCAGCTCGTCACGGACGGGGTGACGAGCCTCGTCCAGAACACGCTGCTGCTCGTCGGCACCGCCGTCGTCCTCTTCTTCCTCGACTGGCGGCTCGCCCTGGCCACGCTCCTCGTCATCCCGCTGATGATCGTGCTGACGGCCTGGTTCCGGGTGCGCTCGAACCGCGCCTACCGGCGCGTGCGCGAGCGGCTCGGACTCGTCACGGCGACGCTCGCGGAGGACATCGCCGGGATGCGCGTCGTCCAGTCGTTCACGCGCGAGCCCATGAACCAGACGAGCTTCCGCGGGATCAGCGAGCGCTACCGCGAGGCGAACTACGAGACGGTCGTGCTCAACGGCCTCTACTTCCCCGCGGTCGACTTCCTCGCCTCGGTCGCAACGGCGATCGTGCTGGGCTACGGCGGCTGGCTCGTGCTCGAGGGCAACATGACCGTCGGCACGCTCCTCGCCTTCACGCTGTACCTCTCCAACTTCTTCGACCCGGTTCAGCAGCTCTCGCAGCTCTACAACACGTTCCTCTCCGCGATCGCAGCAATGGACCGGATCGTCGACGTGCTCGACGAGAAGGCCGACGTCGTGGACGCACCCGACGCCGCGGCGCTCGACCGCATCCGCGGCCACGTGCGCTTCGAGGGAGTGCGTTTCGGATACGGCGAGGGGCCCGAGGTGCTGCACGGCGTCGACCTGGACGTGCCGGCCGGCACGACGGTGGCGCTCGTTGGCCATACAGGTGCAGGAAAGTCGACGATCGCGAAGCTCCTCGCCCGCTTCTACGACCCGCGCGAGGGGCGCGTGACGATCGACGGCACGAACCTGACCGAGGTGACGCAGGAGTCGCTGCGCCGGCAGCTCGGAATCGTGCCGCAGGAGGGGTTTCTCTTCGCCGGCCCGCTGGCGGAGAACATCGCCTTCGGCAGGCCGGACGCAACCCGGGCCGAGGTCCGCGCCGCCGCCGAGGCAGTCGGCCTCGCAGCGGTCGTGGCCGACCTGCCGGACGGTTACGACACCGAGCTGGGCGAGCGTGGCTACCGCCTTTCGCTCGGCCAGCGCCAGCTCGTCGCGTTCGCGCGGGCGCTCCTCGCCGACCCTCGGATTCTCATCCTCGACGAGGCCACGTCGTCGGTCGACATCGGGACCGAGCGGCAGATCGAGCGGGCACTGCGCAAGCTGCTCGCGGGCCGCACGGCCTTCGTGATCGCCCACCGGCTCTCGACGATCCGCGACGCCGACCTGATCGTCGTGCTCGAGCACGGCCGGGTCGTCGAGCAGGGGACGCACGACGAGCTGCTTGTCCGCCGCGGGCTCTACACGAGCCTGTACGGCGACTGGGCCGACGAGGTCGGCGTAGATTCCGTTGATGGCCGACGCCGACGACGAGCAGGCCCTCGACCCCGAGACCGAGCAGCGGATCGAGGAGCCGCTCTCCCCGGAGGCCGTCCGCGAGACCCGGCTGACCCCGGCGGAGGCAGTTGCCGGGATGAAGGTCAGCGTGCCGGTGCGCGGCAACCACAAGCTGCGCCGCCTCATCGACGCGCGTCAACGACGACCCCCAGCTGAAGGCCTGGTGGCACGTCTCCAACGTGAATGCGGTCGTGCGGCTCCAGATCAACGATCACTCCTGGGTCCACATTCAGATCGTCACCAACATCGCGCTGAAGCTGCTCCGGCAGCTCACGAAACACCACGTCGAGCCGTCGCTCGTGCGCGACTACGGCCTGACGGAGGACGACGCGGAGATCGTCGTCGTGCTCGCCGCCCTCTTCCACTGCGTCGGCATGTCCGTCCACCGCCGCGGGCACGAGGACTTCAGCCTCTTCCTGGCCGAGCCGAAGCTGCGCGAGCTGCTCGAGGGCATCTACGACGAGCCGGAGCGGACGGTGATCGTCTCGGAGGTACTGCAGTCGATCATCAGCCACCGCGCCGACGGCCAGCCGCTCGCGCTCGAGGCCGGCATCCTCCGCGTCGCCGACGCGCTCGACATGGCGAAGGGACGCTCGCGGATCCCGTTCGAGCGCGGCCAGGTGACGATGCACTCGCTCTCGGCCGCCGCGATCGACGAGGTGCGGATCGCGGACGGCGAGGACAAGCCCGTGCGAATCGAGATCGTGATGAACAACTCGTCCGGGATCTTCCAGGTGGACGGGTTGCTGAAGGCCAAGCTGACCGGATCGGGCCTCGAGCCCTACGTCGAAGTGGTCGCGCACATCGACACCGAGAGCGAGAAGCGCCTCGTGCCCGTGTACAAGCTCGAGCCGTAGCCTGGGCTACACTGGCCGAGCCCTTTGCGGGGTCGTCTAATGGTAGGACGCTGGATTCTGGCTCCAGTAGTCAAGGTTCGAGTCCTTGCCCCGCAGCTTTCCGATGCGAGCACGAGCGTTCCCGAGGACGGCAACGCTCGTGACATCCTTTTCAAAGACTTTGTAAGGAATGTGACCGCGCTTGTAGCGCGTCGGGTACGGTAGTTCGCAGCGAGTGACACGAGCGGCCCGCTTGCCGGGCCGTGCCCCTGTCTTCAATCAGGAGGTTCGTCCTGAAAGCCCTGGCACTGGGTGCCTGCGCCCTTGTTTTCCTCGTCACGCCGGCTGCGGCCCACGTCACGCCGCCGACCTCCGGGGAGCTCGAGGTTCGGCTGCGGCACCACATCCGTTCCCTGCGGCACGACCGGCAGGTGATCACCTTCTTCCAGAGCCATCGCTGGCTGCTCAGCGATCCGCGCTTCCAGCGCGAGGCGAAGCGGCAGCTGAGCTTTCACCGCGCGCACCTCACGGTCGCGCAGCGCAAGATCGCGGCAACGCGCGCGGCGATCGCGAAGCGGAAGCGGGCTCGTCAGCTTGCGGTGTCGCACGCAAACGCGCCGCAGGCTGTCATCTGCCGTGTCTTCGGCTCGTACTGCAAGGAGGCGCTTGCGGTCGCGCGCTGCGAATCCAGGCTCAACACCTGGGCACAGAACGGCCAGTACCTCGGCCTGTTCCAGATGGGCTCGAGCGAGCGGCGGCTCTTCGGCCACGGCCCCTCCGTGGAGGAGCAGGCTCGCGCGGCATACCGGTACTTCGTCGCCTCCGGCCGCGACTGGAGCCCGTGGTCCTGCAAGCCCTGGTGGTAGCGCGCTGAGCAAGCGACCGGCCTGCACGGGCTTTCCTCCGCAAACTGCGGCGCGTCTGTCAGTGTGCGGGTTCCCACTAGGCGTACGATTTGGTAGGGGTCCCGAAATGGCGTGGCTGAGACGAAGCCGTGAACGACTTCGGCCGCTCGACGAAGCGGCCGCGTACGCCCGCTGTCACGGCGACCGGGACGAGTCGGTACGGATCGTGAAGCTGCCGCCCCGGCGCGCCCGCTACGACCTGCTCGCGAGCGGTGAGGAGATCCGCCGCCGCTTCGAGGAGCGGATCGACGCCCGCGAGGCCGAAGCCGGCTTCGAGCCTATTTAGGCCGCGCAGTCTCGGATTCGCTGAAGCGAATCCGAGACGCGAAAATCCCTGAAGGCGTCCGCCTTCGGCGGCCGCAGGCGCGTTGGACGAATTCGGCCGCCGTCCTCGGCGAGGCTCCAGGCTCCTACGCGCGCGGGCGCTCGTTCACTCGCGCGATCCACGCCTCGACGCGCGGGTGCCCGCCGCGGGGCTGCCACTCGCGCAGCAGCTCGTGGAAGAGGTGCGGGTCGCCCTCGTCCCAGACGGTCATGTACTTGAGGAACGGGAACGCCGTCACGTCGGCGATCCCGAACGCGTCGCCCAACAGGTAGTCCCGGCCGTCGAGCAGCGCCTCGAACCGATCGAGCGCAAGAGTGATCCGCCCGCCGAGCTCGTCCACTCGCACAGGGTCGGGTACCGGCTTCGTCACTTCGTCGTAGAGGAGATTCGGAGCCCGTTTCCAGACGTGGTTGAACCAGTCGACGAAGACGTCGGCGGCCGCGCTGCGCGCCGGGTCCTCGGGCCAGAGCGGCGGCTCCGGCCACCGCTCCTCGAGGTGACGCAGGATCGCCGGCGAGTCCGGCAGCACGAGCTCGCCGTCCACGAGCACCGGGACGAGCGACTGCCCGCTGACCGCCTCGACGGCCGCACGCTCGTCGTAGGGCACCTCGACCCACTCGACCTCCAAGCCCTTGAAGGCGAGAGCGAGTGCAACCCGTTCGCAGTTGGTCGAATAGGGCGTCGAGTAGACCTGGATCACCGGCGCACCAGGATGTCGTCGAGCGGCTTGCGCTCGATCAACGGCACCGTGGCCTCCTCGGTCGGGTAGCCGACCGGAATCACGACGAGCGGGCGCTCGTTCTCCGGCCGTTCGAGGATCTCGTGGAGGAAGCCCATCGGGCTCGGGGTGTGCGTGAGCGTCGCCAGGCCCGCCTCGTGGAGCGCGGCGAGCAGGAAGCCGATCGCGATGCCGACCGACTCGCGGACGTAGTAGTGCTTCACCTTCGTCCCGTCGGGCTGCAGGCCGTAGGGCTGCTCGAAGACGACGATCACGTACGGCGCATCGCTGAGGTGCGGTTTGTGCCAGTCCGTCCCGATCGGCCGGATCGCCTCGCGCCACTCGTCGGACATGCGGCTCTCGTAGTTCCGCCGCTCCTCGAGCTCCGCCGCCTCATGGATCCGGCGCTTCGTCTCGGGATCGGAGACGACGACGAACGTCCAGGGCTGCTGGTTCGCGCCCGAGGGCGCCGTGCCGGCGGCGACGATCGCGTTCTCGACGAGCTCCCACGGCACCGGCTCCGACGAGAAGTGCCGAACCGAGCGTCGTGCGGCGATCCGGTCGCGGAACGCGACCGACCGTTCGCGCTGCTCCGGCTCGTCGAGCCGCGTGAACGAGAGCGGGGCGAAGCGCGCCTCCATGCCGCAACGCTACCCGGAGGATGATGGGGGAGCGGCCCCCTCGGACCGCTCCCCCACGCGGTCAGCGGTTCGCCTCTTTCGCGGACTCGCAGGCGCCGGCGCCGGTCTTGCTGCGCCACAGCCCCGCTTGCCACACCAGCCCCGGTCCCCCCTGCTCCGAATGACTCGACGTTCGCTGCATCGACGACGAAGCCGGGCTGTCTATGCCCGCGTTGGGCAACGCGCTAAACATGCGGGATCCGGCTCTCCGTGGGACCATTCGTGCCGGAAGAGCTTCGCTACACTGGTGCCTCGCCACGGCCCATTCGTCTAGTGGCCTAGGACACCGCCCTCTCACGGCGGCGGCACGGGTTCGAATCCCGTATGGGCCTTAGAGGCTTGCCTGGCTCCCCAGAAACCGCTTAATTATGCGGGTCGGGTGGGCCGGAAGCGTCGCGGAAGCCCGCACCTGATGCACACCCAGGTGCACACCTCGGATCGTGTGAGAGGACGGCTCTATGCATGCGAGACATAGAACGATGTGCATGGCTCAGGAGGTTCGCGGGCGGGGACTCTCGCCTCGGATCGGGAGCCAGTAGAAGGCGTTGAACGCGGCGATCACGGCCACGCCCAGGACGGGTAGCACGGCGCCAAGCAGGGCGCCGGTCGCGAGCCAGGCCAGGGCGAGCTGAAAGCGCCTGCCGATCGCTGTCGCGCCCGCAGAGTCGAGGGCTTCGCTGAGCAGCCGATGACGGCGCGCGTACTGCCAGACGGCGTTGAACGTCAGCGCCGTCACGCCAGAACGCGATGCCGTAGAAGACGACGGCGGTTCGCTGGCCGTGTCCGCTGCGCAACGCCCCGGCAAGGACGGAGGTGGCGAACGGAAGGAACGCCACGACCATCAGCAGCAAGGTGTTCAGGAGCAGTACGACCCGGTCGGCTGCACGGATGTGGTCGAACATCACGTGGTGGTTAGCCCACACCTGTCCGATGAACAGGAATGTGACCGCGTAGGCGAGATAGGACGGCCAGAGCGCGAGAAGGCCATGCAACAAGTTCGCTGTAGTCGGTCGGTGGCCTGATCTCCAGGACGAGCAGGGTGATCGGTGATGGCGAAGACTGCATCGCTGAACGCCACCAACCGGCCGGGGTCCCGGTGCACCGAGGGTGAGTCGGCCCCCGCCTTGCCTCCAGGCGCTCGCGCCATCCCGAGCCAACGCATCCAGCGGATCACCGCGGACCCTGTCGCGCCACGGAGTTTGCGTGACCGACCTCGGTCACCCTCAACCGCGTCGCCATCGTCGGCACCTTTACGCGCTCAAGTGACATTCAATGATGTCTTCGCCGTCGTTGACGAGTCCCTCTTCTCGACGAGCCCTCTCGGAGACGCCATCGACACCTTCGTCCGCCGCGAGGTCGCCGAGCCGTTCATCGCCCGCGTGAAACGCGACGACCCCCAGCTCGCATCGCACCTCCGCATCTCCAGCGTGAGCTCGAGGCCGGCGGTGACGAAGGCATCAAATCTGCGACTACAGAGCTGTCTTATCCCTGACTGCCTCTCTCTAGCGACAGAGTGCCCAGGAAAGCGCATGGATGTGCCGAAATGCACACCGTGTTCCATTTTCTCGTTGCCTTGCGGGGATTTAGGATTGCGCTCTCGCCGTCTGGCGCGATCCCGAGACGAAGGCGCTGCCGGTCGTAGTTGGCATCTTGCTGGTGTCGGGGACGATCTTCTACTGGTCCGTTGAGGACTGGACACTCATTCAGGCCCTCTACTTCTCGGTCGTGACCCTGGCGACTGTGGGCTACGGGGATCTCACCCCGACCAGCGATTTCTCGCGAATCTTCACGATCATCTACATCTTCATCGGACTCGGGGTGCTGGTCTCTTCCTGAGTTCGCTCGCGCAGCAGTACATCAGGCATAAGGTCGAGCTCGCCGACCATGCGCGAGAGCATCTGAGCGCCCGTACACACCACGGCCAGCCGCCTGATGAGGGCGGATCGCAGTAGAGCCGGGGGAGCAGCCGCTCCGCCTGGCGTTAGAGGTGTCTCGCGCTGGTCGCAGTTTGGCGGCGCGGTGCGTTGCACTCGTTCACTCGTGTTCGCGGCTTGGCGTGGCGTGACCGCAACTACCTGAGGGGCGGGTAGTTTCCGTTGTTGCCAGCGGTGACCGCCTAGGCTGTGGACGAGCCCGCGAAGGAGTGCCCATGCAGACCCGCCCGTTTCCCGAGACCCCCGGTGCCCGCTCCCCCGCCGGGGCGGAGATCCGCTACTTGATGGAGGGCGCAACCGGCGACATGATCCATTCCACGGTCCCGCCAGGGCAGGTGAACCGGGCGACCGTCCATGCCACGGTGAGCGAGTTCTGGCACGTCCTGTCCGGCCGGGGGGGAATTTGGCGCCGGGACGAGAGCGGGGAAGAAGTGACCGTTCTGACGCCGGGTGTCTCCATCGACATCCCGGTCGGTACTGCCTTCCAGTACCGCTGCACCGGGGCGGAAGCGCTGCGGTTTCTGTGCATCACGATGCCGCCTTGGCCGGGCGACGCGGAGGCAACCCTTATCGAGGTCCGTGGGTGCCGACAGCGCCAGTCGGCCCGGTGTCTTCCGCCTGACCGGACGTGCTCGCACGGTGCACACCCCCGTGCGACACCTGGGACGCAGAAAATGCCCCGATAGCAGGGACGTTCGAGTCCCGTATGGGCCTTCCAGGGTTCCGTGGCTCAGCCGAAACCGCATGGTTGTGCGGGTCCGGTGGGCCACGGAGGCCACCGGAGCCCGGATGGTTCCCCCTCCGGTTCCCCCCTTCCCGGCTCACGTCGAGACGGCCATGTCGCATCCA
>CAVTTF010000001.1:0-63771 GCA_963737565.1 uncultured Actinomycetes bacterium | reverse complement strand
CCCCTTCGCCGACAGCCGCTGCGCATCGTTTGGTCGACCCGGAGCGGACGTCGCCCGCCGCGAACACGCCGGGAACATCGGTCTCGAGCAGGTTGTCTATGTTCGCTGCCGCGCCGGTGAGAATGAAGCCGTCGTGGTCGCGAGCCGACGGTGTCGTCGAGCCACTCGGTGCACGGAAGCGCGCCGAGGAAGAGGAACATGAACGAGAGGGGAAAGCGTTCCCCGCTCGTGAGCGTCACGGCAGCGAGGCGACCATCCTCGCCCTGGATTGCCGCGATCTCGCTCCGGTCGCGAACGGCGACGCTGTACCGCTCGAGCTCGTGGATGAGGTAGTCCGACATCGTCTCGCGGAGGTCGGCGCGGCGGTGGAGGAGGGTGACGAGCGCACCGCCACGTGCGAGCCAGACCGCGGCCTGCCCGGCTGAATTGCCGCCACCGACGACCGCGACACGCGAGCCGGCGCAGAGCTGGGCCTCGGGCGCCCCGGCGGCGTAGAAGACGGTCAGCCCCTCGAACTCCGCAAGGCGGTCGACCGGGAGCCGCCGATACTGGGCGCCTGTCGCGAGCAGCACAGCGCGCGCCGCGACCTCGCGGTCGTCCTCGAGCCGGACGAGATGTCGACCGTTCCCCGGTTCGAGGGAGAGGGCGCGGTAGGGCGTCGCAGTGCGCGCGTTGAACTTTCGCGCCTGGGTGACTGCGCGGCTCGTGAGCTCGGTGCCGCTGATCCCGGCGGGAAAGCCGAGGTAGTTCTCGATCCGTCGGGACGAGCCGGCCTGACCGCCGAGCGCGGTGCCCTCGATGACCAGGGTGTCGAGCCCTTCGGAGGCGCCGTAGACTGCGGCCGCTAGGCCCGCCGGACCGGCTCCGACGATCAGCAGGTCGACCTCCTCGCGCGGCGCGAGCTCGAGTCCGATCCCGAGAGCGCGGGACACCTGGCCGGGGGTCGGGCCGCGCAGCTCTCCTCCGCCCGGCAGCCGTACGAGTGGCAACGGGCCACCATCCGGTGGGTCGGCATCCTCCCAGGTGTACGGGAGCCGGTTCGCGCGCGCGAACTCGAGCATTCGCATCGTCTGCTCCGAACCGTGCGGCCCAACGATCTCCAGGCCGATCCCCTGCACACTCTGCAGCGCCTCGCGGCGGGAGATGAAAGTGGAGAGCAGGAGGTCGCTGAGCGGTCCGTCCTCGTTGAGGAGCGAGCGCAGAGCGCTTCGCTCGACGGCGATGTACCGCAGCGGCTCGATCACGAGGGCATTGACCATGACCGTCTGCCCCGACAGGAGGTTCAGCTCGCCGAGGAAGCCGGAGGGGCCCTGCCGTATGAGCTCGTTCCCGGCCGCGTCGATGATCGCGACCTCTCCGTCGAGGATCGCCACGAACGGATAGGTCCGATCGCCGACCCGGTACAGCAGCTCACCCGCGGGCGCGAAGCGCTCCTCGCCGATCTCGGCGAGAGCCGCTAGTTGCGACGGGGAGAGCAGAGGGCTCGCAGGTGCTGACAAGGTCGTTCCTCCTTGGCGGCGATTGACGCCACAGCGGAAAGATTGCGCCGTCCGGGATCAAGTGCACCGGACTCGACGGTCGCGTCTCCAGTCCAGAAGGAGCTTCCGCTCGGCGAAGTACTAGCCACCGTCAATCTTGGCGAACGTGTCAAGCCGTCGATGGAAGCTCCTCGAGTCGGATCATGTTGAGCCCGGCGAGCGGGTGGTGGATCTGCTGCATCGCGCCTTCGCCCAGGTCGCTGAGGTCGATCGCTACGAAGCGCCTACGCCGCGACGCGCCGATATCCGCCGCTGACCCAGTCGACGACAAGGCGGCCGTATTCCTCCGCTGCTTGCTCCCACGCGAAGTGACCGGCGTCGAGAGGATGGATCTCGCTGTTCGGGAGGAGGTCGTCGAGGTACTGGTTGTTCGACCACGGCACGAGGTCATCGTCGCGCCCGGCCACGATCTGGGTCGGTGTGGTGATCGTCGGCAGCAGATCGCGCAAGACCGGGTTCTGCTCGGGGTAATGCCGCACGAACCGGGCTGACTCCGCGAACCGCCCGAGGTCGTAGGCGCTGACATAGTCCTCGTGGACTTCGGGCTCGCTCTCGCTCGCGGCAGCGGCCTCGACGGCGTAGCCGATGTTGGTTCTGGCGTCCAGCCCGCGCACGACGTCCAGACTCGGCGCTTCGATGATGTCCTTGAGCGCGCCGCCCGCTTCGATCGGGAAGCGGACGGCGCCGCCGCCGACGGTCAAGCTCGTTACGCGCTCCGGAGCCTTCGCGGCAAGGAAGAGCGCTGCGGCCGTGCCGACGTCCGGGCCGACGACGTGCGGAGCCCCCAGGCCCCACTCGTCGATCAGGCCCGCCAGGAACGCTCCCGAGGCGTCTGGGGCGATCAGTTCCGGGCGACCGTCGGAGTGGCCGAAGCCCGGCATGTCGATGGCGACCGCCCGCCCGACTGCCGAGACGCGGTCCAGATGCGACGGAAGGCCCAAAGGCTTTCGGGCCACGGCGCCAGCAGCAGCACGGTGATGTCGGAGTCCGCCTTGTTGTCGGCGAACCTCACTCGCACTCCGTCGCAGACTCGGAAGTAGGTGGTGATCGGCGAACCCGCTTCGGCGCTCATCTGACTGTCTCCTCCTTCATTCGTCCGTTTGGCATTCGATGACAGTCGTCATCGGAGTCAGACGCTAGCAGAAGCGATGACGGTCGTCATCGAAATGCCCTACCCTGCCGCTATGGCTGCAAAGAACGAAGCGAAGGACCCGGCCGCCGATCGCTGGCGATCTCCAGCTCGCGCGCGCATGGTGCAGAGCGCCGCGACGCTCATCCGCGAGCGTGGTATCCACGGCACCGGACTCCGCGAGGTCGTCGCCCACTCCGGCGGTCCCCGCGGCTCGCTCGGCCGCTTCTTCCCGGGCGGCAAGACGCAACTCGTGACCGAAGCGATCGATGTCGCGCTCGTCGACCTCTTCGGTGATCTCGAGCGGACGCTCGGCGAAGCCGAGACGTTCCCCGAAGCAATCAGCGTGATCGTGGCCCCATGGCGTCGCCTGCTTGTCGATCACGACTTCGCCCTCGGCTGCCCACTGGCCGCGACCATTTGCGACGCGGCAGACAACGACGTCCTCCGCACCCATGTCTGCGAGTCGTTCGCAGGGTGGCGAGCGACAGTTGCCGACGCCTACGCCAGGTTCGGGGCACCGAAGGCGGAAGCCGAAGCGCACGCGACGGTGCTCATGGCCGCGCTCGAGGGCGCCCTCATCCTCGCTCGCGCTCAACGCACCATCCAGCCGCTCGACACAGTCGAGCGCTTCTTCGCGTCACGCGCTCCAGCACCACGTCGAGCATAGGACGACATCAAGGCCCTGCTTGCCGGGATCTAGGTCGGCAGCTCACCGATCCTTCGTGTTCGACCAGTGCCCGTGACCGGCCAGATCAAGGGCGGACCCAAACCCAGACCCGAGCCGCCGGCGATACCCAGACACGACCCGCGCATGAGAGGACATCATCTATCGCACGATTCCGACGTAGACACTTCGGGACCGGGCGCTATCGTTTGTCTCGTGTCCCGGAACGACGAACTTGAGCGTTACCTGACGGCGCTCAGGCGACAGCGCATTAGGGAGTTCGTCGAGCGCTGGGGAGTCTGCGAGCGAGGCCACGTACTCACGGACCTCAACCGCGACAAGCGCGGACGCTGCTGGTGTTGCACGCGCGCGCACGAGCGAGAGTTCGAGGCATCGGAGATCGAGTCTCGTCTTCGCGCCTCCACTACGGCCGCCGCCGCGTAGATCGACTGCGCCGTGCCTTACACGCTCAGAAACATCAAGGAGGATCTGGAGGATCTCGGCTCAAGGTTCGACGGCGCGCCGGACCTGGAGTTCCGCTCGGCGACCGAGGCGCTCGAGCTCGAGGAATCCGGCCTGGCCTACCAGCGCGTCCCGCCCCGCTATCGCTTCCCGTACGGCCACACGCACAAGAAGCAAGAGGAGGTGTACGTCATCGTGCGCGGGAGCGGGCGGATGAAGATCGACGACGAGATCGTCGAGCTCAAGGAATGGGACGCGGTGCGTATCCCGCCAGGTACGTGGCGCGGCTACGAGGCCGGGCCAGAAGGCCTCGAGATCCTCGTCATCGGCGCGCCCAGTCTCGGCCAGGCTCGGCGCGAAGACGTCGATGGCCAGCGCGACTGGTGGGCCGAGTAGTTGAACTCAAGACCCTGCGTAGACCTGTGACCCTGCGCAGACCCTGCGAATAGGGTCAAACGTGGCGATACTCGGCGCGAGGCGGTCGCGTCCGGTTCCGCCCTGGAAATGGTCGATTTGCCGGCAAATCCGCGGAGTCCGTGGCCGCTAAAGGGATGCGCCCGGGAGGATTCGAACCTCCGACCCGCGGATTAGAAGTCCGCCGCTCTGTCCACTGAGCTACGGGCGCCGCGAACAGGGTAGTGCCTGCGAGTATCCGGTAACTCGATGCCCGAACCATTGGTCACCACGGTCGTCGGCAGCTATCCCCAGCCCGACTGGCTGATCGACCGGGAGCGGCTCGCAGAACGACTGCCGCCGCGCGTGCGGGCGCGCGAGCTGTGGCGGGTACCGGAGCCTTTCCTCGAGGACGCGCAGGACGATGCGACCCGCCTCGCCGTCCGCGACATGGAGCTGGCCGGGATCGACGTGATCACCGACGGGGAAATGCGGCGGGAGAGCTACTCCAACCGCTTCGCCACCGCGCTCGACGGCATCGACCTGGACGATCCCGGCGTCACCCTCGACCGCACGGGTCACGAGACCCCCGTCCCGAGGGTCGTGGGCGCGATCCGCCGCTCCCGGCCGGTCGAGGTCCACGATGTCGAGTTCCTCCGCTCGATCACGGAGCGCCGGGTCAAGATCACCGTTCCAGGGCCGTTCACGATGACCCAGCAAGCCCAGAACGACCACTACGCCGACGATCGGGGTCTCGCACTCGCCTATGCCGAAGCGCTCAACGAGGAGCTGCGGGACCTCAAGGCAGCCGGAGCCGACGTGGTCCAGATCGACGAGCCGTATCTCCAGGCGCGCCCCGAGCCGGCGCGGGAGTATGCCGTCGAGGCGATCAATCGCGCGCTCGACGGCATCGAGGGCGAGACGGTCCTCCACACCTGCTTCGGCTACGCACACATCGTCAAGAACCGGCTCACCGGCTACCCGTTCCTCCGCGAGCTCAATGACTGTCTCGCGACCCACCTCTCGCTCGAGGCGGCACAGCCGAAGCTCGACCCGGACGTCCTACGCGACGTCCCCGACAAGACGATCGTCCTCGGCGTCCTCGACCTGGGCTCGAGCGAGGTCGAGACGCCGAATGCCGTCGCAGGCCAGATCCGGAACGCCCTCACGGTGGTGCCGCCCGAGAGGCTCGTCGTCGCGCCCGACTGCGGGATGAAGTACCTGCCGCGCGAGCGGGCGTTCCGTAAGCTCGAGGCGATGGTTGCCGGTGCGCGCCTCGTCCGAGAAGATCTCGGCCTCTGAGGCGGACGAATGCAGATCGGTAAGGCCGGCCCCCCGGTCAGCCACATCAGCCAGGCCTACCCGGACCGGGTCGAGGTGCGGGGACGCGACCTCAGCGGCGACCTGATGGGCAGGCTGAGCTTCACCGAGTACTTCCACCTGCTGCTCACGGGCCGCGAGCCGACCGACGACCAGCGCTTCTTCCTCGACCTGCTGCTCGTGGCAATCGCCGAGCACGGGATGATGCCGACCAATATCGCGGCGCGGATGACGCTCGCCGCCGATCCGGGTTCGCTGCAAGGAGCGGTCGCAGCGGGGATTCTCGGCGCGGGCTCGGTCGTCCTCGGCACGTCCGAGGAGTGTGCGCGGTTGCTCGACGAGCGCGCAGTCGAGAGTGACCGTCGGCGAGTCGCCCGAGGAGGTCGCCGGGAGCCTCGCACGCGAGATCCACGCCGCGGCCGGCAAGGTTCCGGGGTTCGGCCATCCTGTCCATCGTCCGCTCGACCCCCGCGCCGAACGGATCCTCGAGCTCGCGGACGCGCGCGGGGTGAGCGGCCCGCATGTCCTGCTCGCGCGCTCCCTCCGCGACGCGGTGACCGAGGCCTGGGGCAAGCCGCTGACGATGAACGTCTCCCTGCCGATCGCGGCGGTCATGCTCGATCTGGGCTTCTCGTCCGACGTCGTGAAGGCCGTTCCGATCCTCGCCCGCACGGCGGGCTTGCTCGCTCATCTTGCCGAAGAGCAGGAGCATCCACTCGGCTTCCTCTTGGCAGGGAAGGCGGAAGAGGCCGTTCACTACGAGCCCGCGCCCGAGGAAGGCCGCTAGTGCTCGCGCCCGAGGTCGAGACCCGCCCCTGGACGGAGCAGCTGACCCTTGACGACGAGAGCTACCGCGCCCAGCTCGAATACCTCTTCGACCGCTCGGCCTTCTACCAGGAGAAGCTGAGGGCCGCCGGATTCACGTCTGTGGAGTCGGCTGCCGGGCTCGGCGACATCGCGCGGCTGCCGCTCACCGAGAAGCAGGAACTCAGGGCGACGGTCACGCCCGAGAACCCGATCGGAGCGCACCTATGCGCGACGCGCGACGAGATCGTTCGCATCTACTCGACGAGCGGCACGACTGGCACGCCGAGCTACATCCCGCTGACCGCGGGCGATCTCGACAACTGGGTGACCGCGTCTGCCCGCAGCTACGCAGCCTCCGGCATCACGGCCGGGCAGCGCATCGTCACCACCTACAACGCAGGCCCGTTCGTCGCGGGCGCGGCGCTCGAGGCGTTCGATCGCATCGGCCTCAGCCACATCCCAGTCGGCACCGGGAACACGGAGCGGCTGCTGCAGGCGATCCTGCTGCTGGAGCCCGAGGTCGTCGTGCTCACACCCTCATATGCCGCCTACCTCGTCGAATGGGCGGCCGATCGAGCCGGCGACCTCGGGAGCTCGAGCGTCGAACGAGTCCTCGTGGCGGGTGAGCCTGGCGGCGGCGAGCCGGTTTTTCGCGCGAAGCTCGAAGAGGGCTGGGGCGCGAGAGTCACCGAGGCCATGGGCATCGGTGACATCGGCCCGTCGCTCTGGGGAGAGTGCGAAGAGCAGGACGGAATGCACCTCGGAGCACGTGGATTCGTGCACGCCGAGCTGATCGAGCCCGAGACGGGCGCCGCCCTCGAGCTGGACGACGGCGCCACCGGCGAGCTCGTGCTGACGCACCTTCAGCATCGCGCCGCTCCGCTCCTGCGCTTCCGCACGCGCGATCACGTGCAGGTCCGAACGAGCCCGTGCGCGTGTGGTCGCACCAGCCCGCGCGTACGGTGCATCGGGCGGACCGACGACATGCTGATCGTCCGCGGGGTCAACGTCTTCCCCTCGGCCGTCCGCGAGGTGGTGAGCGCGTTCGCTCCCAAGGTCAGCGGCCACATCCTCGTCAAGCCGCAGGCGCAGGGCGTGAAGCAGAAGCCACCGCTTCCCGTCAGCGTCGAGCTTGCGCAGGGCGTGACGCCAGATGACGCGCTCGCGGAGTCGATCCGCGACAGACTGCGCAACGTATTGGTCGTGCAGACACGCGTGGAGCTCGTGCCGTGGGGAAGCTTGCGTCGCAGTGACTACAAGTCGAGACTCGTCGAGCGCAGCAACTAGCTGCGCCTGCCTCTCCCCTACCCAGTAAGAAGGAGGATCAGATGGCCGCCAACACGCTGAACATCCTGAAGCCCAGCGTCAACAACCTGACTGTTCGCATCTTCGTGCGTGCCGCCGGGCTCGACTTCGAAGAGGTGGATGTCTGGGGGAAGACGACCACCCCGGAGTATCTGGCGAAGTACCCGGCGCACCTCACGCCGATGCTCGAAGAGGAAGGGCTGCCGAAGGGCGCGCTCGGAGAGAGCTGCGCGATCATGGCGTACCTCTGCAACAAGCACGGCCTCGACCACTTCTATCCGACGGACCCTGGCGAGCGCGCCATGGTGGACAACGCGATGTTCTACCTGATCGGCACGTTCTATCCGCTCCTCACGCGCGCCACGTACCCGACGCTCGGCTTCGGGCAGTACCCGGGAGAGGTCGCGACGTCCGCCGCCGACGACGAGATGAAGACGCAGGCCCAGCAGGACGCCGAGGCCGCGCTCGCCGAACCGCTCGACGCCTTCCGCGCGTTCTTCCTGGAGGGGAGGCCGTTCATCGGGGGCGACAATCCCTCGATCGCCGACATTCGGTGGGCCGCGACGCTCGAGTTCCTGCGCGCGATCGACTACGAGTTCCCTGCCTGGGTCGAGGAGTACCTGACCCGCATGGAGACCGCACTCGGCGAGGCGTACTCGGAGCCGGCAGCCGACGTGCGCGACTACATCGCCTACGCGAAGTCGCAAAGCGGGTGACGCGCCGTGACGGGACGGTCGCGGGGCAGGATCTGAGCGGATGAGATAGGCTGCTTTCGGAAACACCGAGCCAGTCGCGCTGACGGTCCGCTTTGTGTCCGTCGAGTCGCCAGTTCTTCTTCCTCGTTGCGACCACTGTCTTCGCCCAGCGAGACAGTCATTTGGAGGCAAGCCTTCCTGAGGCTGCCGCTAGTACCCATGATCGACGAGAGGAGCCAGCCATGACCGCACTTCTTACCGAGGTCCAGACGGCGGACAAGATGGTCAAGATCGCGCGCGAGCAGGTGGAGGCCTTCAACAGCGGCGACTGGGAGCGCGTGCAAGCCGGGCACACCTCCGACGCCCGCTTGAACGAGTTGGGAACCGAGCGGAAGGTCGCTGGTCCGGAAAAGATCGTGGAGCTCTTCAAGGGTTGGAAGCAGGCCTTCCCGGATGCCGCCGGCACGGTGACGAGCGCTTTCGCCAGCGGTGACACCGCGGCCCTGGAAGTGACCTGGACGGGCACGCACACCGGCCCGCTCACGACGGCGGAAGGGACGATCCCGGCCTCGGGCAAGCGTCAGGAGACGCCCGCCGCCATCTTCTTCACCTTCGAGGGCGACAAGATCAAGGAAAGCCGCCACTACTTCGACTCGCTCACGCTGCTCAAGCAGATTGGCGTGCAGCCCAAGTAGCCGCGACCACAAGGAGTACGGAAGGGGCGGCCAGACCATTCCCCCTTTCGAGTGAGGGCTCGGCTTGCCGAGCCCTCACTCGTTTCGCCGCGCCGCACGTGACGTGCTGACCGGCTGTCGCTCGCGCACAGTCAAAGCTCCGGCTGTTTCACCAGCGCTGTCTGTCTCTGGCAAGAGTGCCGGCCCTGCGACAAGAATTCTGTTTGCCGAGGCTCCATCGTCTCGCGCGCTAGAGGCGCGTTGACGGCCTTCGGGGTTTCGGCCGGGATTCTGGCCGCAGGGCCAGTGCCACCATCCTACTCCTCTTCTGGGGCGAAGACGCCCCGTACCCCTCGACATGCGCCTTCGCCGCACTTACGGGCAGCGGCACACGGGCGTCCTTAGAGTTCGAGCCGGTGTCGACAACGCCGTCGATCAGGACGCCCGACGAGCGCCTGCGCGTCTTCGTCAGCTCGACGTTGGTTGAGTTGGCGAGCGAGCGGGCCACCGTCCGGGAAGCGATCGAGCGACTCCGACTGACCCCGGTGCTGTTCGAGCTCGGCGCCCGGACGCACCCACCTCAGGATGTCTACCAGGCCTACCTCGAGAAGAGCGACGTTTTCGTCGGCATCTACGGCGAGCGCTACGGCTGGATCGGCCCGGGCATGGAGATCTCGGGCCTCGAGGACGAGTACCTGCGCTCGGCGGGAAAGCCCCGGCTCCTCTACGTGAAAGCCACCGCGGCCGGCCCGGGAGCCCCGCCTGACGGCCTTCATCGAGCGTCTGAAGACGGACGCGGCCGTCTCGTTCAAGACCTTCCGTGATCACGAGGAGCTGCGTGATCTCGTCGAGAACGACCTCGCGCTCCTGCTCACGGAGCGCTTCGTCTCGCCGGCGGGCAGAACGGCGACGGAAGGCTGGTCGGGCCCAGCTGCCGTCGGCGGTCGACGCGTTCGTCGGCCGCGAACCGGAGTTGGAGGCACTGATCGAGCGGCTCGCGGGCACAGCCCGCCTGGTCACCGTCACGGGACCGGGAGGCGTCGGAAAGACCCGGCTGGCGATCGAGGCAGCGCACCGATCGCTCGCGTCGTTCCCGGACGGCGTGCACTTCGTCGGCCTGAGCGCGGTGCCCGAAGCAGAGCTCGTTCCGTCGGCGATTCTCACCACCCTCGAACTGCCCACAGCCCCCACGAGGGCGGTCACCGACGCGCTGATCGATCACCTGCGAGACGGTCGAGCTGCTGCTTCTGCTCGACAACTTCGAGCACGTCCTCGATGCCGCGGCCGGAATCGGGAGCTTGCTGGCCGGCTGCACGAATCTGCGACTGCTCGTTACCAGCCGAAGCCCCCTCAGATTGAGGGGAGAGCAGGAGTTTGCCGTTGCGCCTCTGCCGATTCCGGAGGCCGTGCGCTTGTTTGCCGAACGGGCAGCCGCGGTCACGTCCGGGTTCGAGCTCACGGACACGAACGCCGCGCCGGTGGGCGAGATCTGCCGCCACCTCGATGGCCTGCCGCTCGCGATCGAGCTTGCCGCGGCGCGTGTGCGAACGCTGCCGGCCGAGTCGATGCTCCCGCATCTCGAGCGCAGGCTGGACTTCCTGACCGGCGGCGGGCGCGACTACCCGGAGCGCCATCGGACACTTGCAGGCGACGATCGACTGGAGCTTCGCGCTCCTCGAGCCCTCCGAGCAGGAGCTCCTCGACGCGTTCGAGCGTCTTTCGCGGCGGCTGGGATCTGGCCGGCCGCCTCGGCCGTCTGCGGTGAGACCGTCGACGTCCTCGGCGGGTTCGAGTCGTTGCTCGAAAAGAGCCTGGTCAGGCAGCAGGTCGTCGGCGCCGAGCCTCGCTTCACGATGCTCGAGACGATTCGGGAGTACGCCGCCGACCGGCTCGAGGAACGCGGCGACCCGGACGACACGCCGCAGCCGCCACGCACGCTTCTATCTCGACCTCGCGCTGACGGCCGGCGAGAGCCTTCGCGGCGGCGCACAGAGCGGCTGGCTCGACAAGCTGGAGCTCGAGCAGGACAACGTGCGCGAGGCGCTCCGGTGGTCTCTCGCGCACGGAGCAGCCGGGTCGCGTTGCCAGCGCCGGCTGGGCGCTGATGCCGTTCTGGTGGCTGCGCGGCCTCTTCGACGAGGGCGACGCGCTGGATGAACGAGGCACTTGCAAAGCGGCGGCCTGACCGACGTGGGACGCGCGGAGGCCCTGCTGGCCACGGGTTTCATCGCGTTCTGGCGAGCGGACTACCGCGCAGCGGTGCCTGCGCTGGAGGAAGCGCGCGAGCTCTTCATGCTCGGTCGGCGACGTGCACCGCGCCGCTCTGGCCACGCGTGCCACTGGCCACCGTGCGCGCAGCGTCCGGCGACTCCACGGCGATCGCCTCGCTCGAGGCGTGCCGTGCTGTCCTCGAAGAGACACGGGACGAGTGGGGGTTGATGATCGCGCTGAACGGCCTCTGCTGGGCGCTCAACATGCTGGAGCTCGAAGCCCCGCTCGAGCCGTTCGAGGAAGCCCGTGCGAGAGCGACCGCCGTCGGAACGACGGCCGAGCTTGCGACGGCGATCGGGAATCTCAGCCGGAGGAGGAGGCTGCGGGGCGAAACGGCCGAGGCCAAGGTACTGCTTATAGAGGTCCTGGAGATCGCCCGAGCGCTCAAGTCGCCCACGGGCGTCGCGCTCTACGTCGACTTTGTTGCCGACCTCGCCGCGGACGAAGCGGATCATTCGACGTCGGTGCGGCTCTTCTCCGCCTCGGCGTCGATCAGAGCGGCATTGGGCGTCGACGTCCCTCTCCCCGTTGCGGGACTGCGCGAGCGCGGGCTGACCGTCGCACGAGCGGCCCTCGGCGACGATGCAGTCGAGGCGGCGATCGCCGCCGGCTCTTCTCTGGACGTGTACGACGCCGCAGACGAAGCGATCGGTTGGTTGGCTCGACCGAGCTAGGCCTACAGGCGAGCAGGCCAGGGCCAAAGCGCGGTTCAAGACATCGGCCCGGATGGCGGACGACGGCCGCCCGCATCGACGTAAGATCGTCGTGCTTCGTTCACGACCTTGAAGGAGGGCAGAGCATGCCCACGAAGCCGATTCCGGAGGGTCTCTCGACTCTCACGCCGTACCTCGCCGTCGACGACGCGTCGAAGGCGATCGAGTACTACAAGCGCGCGTTCGGGGCCAAGGAACGCACGCGCATGCACGGCCCCGACGGGAAGATCGGCCACGCGGAGCTCGAGATCGGGGACGCCCGGTTCATGCTCGCGGACCCGTTCCCGCAATCGTCGACCACATCGCCGAAGGAGCTCGGCGGCACCAGCGCGAGCGTCTTCATGTACGTCGAGGACGTCGACGCGACCGTCGAGAAGGCGGTCGAGGAGGGCGCAACGGTGACGATGGAGGTCGCCGACCAGTTCTGGGGCGACCGCTTCGGCACGATCACCGATCCCTTCGGCCATGTGTGGTCGATCGCGACCCACATCGAGGACCTCACTCCCGAGGAGATCGAGGAGCGCGGCAAGGCGGCATTCGCCGCGATGAGCAACTAGGACCTGGCGAAAGGGCCGCCGCCGGTCGGCGGCCCTTTCCGCGCTCTCGACGCGCGCCTGAACCGACGAGTTGGGGCCCGGAAACGGGCCCCAACTCGTGCTAGTCGCGGAGTTGTGCGGCGGTCGTCGATCCCGAATAGACGCTAGGAGCCCGCAGGAGTGATGTTGTTGTTGAGCCGGAAGAAGTTGTCGGGGTCGTACTTCGCCTTGATCTCCGAAAGCCGGCGCAGGTTCTTGCCGTGGGCGCTGTCCACGCCGACGTCCGTTCCCTCGCCCGAGATCCCCGTGAAGTTGAGGTAGACGGACGCCGCTCCCGAATTTGCTGATCGCTGACCAGGTGTCTCGCACCCAGCCAACGTTGTCGTCGTTCTCGGATGGATCGGGCCAGTTGCCATCCACGGAGACCATCCAGGGCGCAGACCGCTCGGTGAAAGCCGTGTCCTCGGAACCCACCTTGTTGATCGCGCCTCCCCAGAGGAACGTCACCATCATCGACAGCGGCGAAGGGCGTTGGTGCGCCTTCTCCGCGATCACATCGATCGCATCGTCCGAGAGCTCCTTCAGGAACGTGGACTTCCAGTAGCTCTGCCATTGCTGGCGCGGGAAGAACCCGTCAAAGGCGCTGTTGACCACGGTGTATGGCATCGGCTGCGAGATGTCCGCCAGCGGCGTGCCGAACTCGCGGAGCGGCTGGAGCGCCTTCATACCCTCGTCCGCGTCCCCGCTAGACGCCACCGATCACGAGACAGTGCTGGTCGTGGACCTCGGGCGGAAGGCTCGGATCCGCGGGCATCGTCACGCCGATCGCGACCGCCGACACCTCGTCGGGCGCGGAGTCGCCGAAGTCGCGGAACTTGCGAAGGATCTCGACCGCGTCCGCAGCGGGTAGAAGATGCCCGCGAAAGCGACGATCGGGCCGAGGGGATAAAGCTGGAACGTGAAGGACGTCACGATCCCGAAATTCCCGCCGCCGCCGCGGAGCGCCCAGAAAAGATCGGGATTCGACTCCGCCGACGCGACCCGCACTTGCCCGTCCGCGCCGACGACCTCTGCTTCCACGAGGTTGTCGCACGAGAGCCCGTACTTGCGGCGGATCCATCCCTCGCCGCCTCCGAGCGTCAACCCTGCGACCCCCGTGTCCGAGACGATGCCGCCCGGAGTGACGAGGCCGTGGAGCTGCGTCTCCCGATCAACGTCACCCCAGAGCGCGCCGCCCTGAACGCGCGCGAGGCGCGCCTCGGCGTCGACGAAGACGCCGTTCATCAACGCGAGGTCGATCAGCATCCCGCCGTTGGAGCTCGACAGCCCGGCGACCGAGTGCCCACCGCCACGCACCGCGACTTCAAGCCCGTTCGCGCGCGCGAAGTTCACCGTGTCGACAACGTCCGCGGTCCCGCTGCACTGCACGATCAGCGCCGGCCGGTCGATCTGCATGGCGTTGTACGGAGCCCGCACCCGCTCGTACGCCTCGTCCCCAGGCGTCAGGACGTTGCCGCGGACCAGCATGCGGAGCTCTTCGAGAGCCTCGTCCGAGACATCCGTCTCCGAGCCTGCGATCGTCGAAAGAATGGTCGTCACAGCTACCTCCATTTTTGCGCCCGCTCGGTGGCGGCGGGTTGGCTCCACCCTAACCGGCAGGGAAACGATCCGCGGCTCGTTCCACTGAGGCTAATGGCGCGTGCGCAGAGGAGACGCAGTCAGATGCTACGGCGGGAGCCCGGCCGTGCCGGGGGGCACGCTCGACTCGGCGATCTGCTCGCGGCGATGGGCCAGCCAGTCGAGCACGAGCACCTGGATCGCCCCTGCGATCGGGATCGCGCCCAGCGCGCCGATCACGCCGGCGAGCTTCGCACCCATGAGCACGGCGATGAGCACGACCAGCGGCGACAGCTGCACCGTCCGCCCGTACACGAGCGGCTGCAGCACGTGGTTTTCGAACTGCTGGTAGAGGAGGAAGAAGACGATCAGGACGATGCCCGACCTCGTCGAGTCGAGGAAGCCGACGGTCGAGACGAGGACGGCGGCGATCGTCGCGCCGGCGAGCGGAATCAGGTCGAGGATGGCGACGAGCAGCCCGAGCGCGACGGCAAAGGGCACGCCGAACACGAGCAGCACGGCCGTCGACGCGACCCCGGCGACGAAGCTGATCGCCAGGTTCCCGGTCACGTACCCGCCGACCGTGCGGTAGATGTCGCGCCCGACCTGGCGCCAGCGAGGCTGCGACGGCTCGGGCAGCAGCGAGTAGAGCCGTTCGACCCACGCCGGGCCCTCGAACAGCATGAACAGGGTCAGGAACGCGATCGTCAGCACGGCGACGACGGCACTGACGACGCTCTTCGTGAGGGCGAGCGCCGTGGTCGAGAGGCCGAGCACGCCGGCTGCCCCGCTCTTCTCGATCGCCTCGCGGACCTTCTCGACGATCTGGTAGTCGCGCTCGAGGAAGCCGAGACGACCGCGCCCGGCGGTCAGGTCGTCGACGTAGTCGGGAAGGGCCGCCGCGAAGTCGTTCACCTCGCGGACGAGCGTCGGGACGAACAGCGCGCCGATCGCGATGACGAGCCAGCACCGTTCCGACGAAGACGATGCCCACGGCTGCCCCGCGGCGCTTGACGCCATGCGCCTGCACCCAGTCGACGGCCGGGTTGAGCGCCATCGCGAGGAAGACCGCGATCGCGACCCAGATCAGCACGTCGCGCGTCACCCAGAGCACGCTCAGCACGATCCCGGCGGCGAGGATCACGCCGAGCACGACGAGCACGGCACGCGGCCGCAAGCGGACGAGGCGCTCCTCCATCCGGCCCGAGGATACGGCTGCGCTCAGACGTCGCTAGCGGGCGACGACGACGAGCGGAGCGCAGACGACGCCGGTCTTCTCGGCGACGCGCGCGCCCGACGGCGGTCTTCGGCACGACCGTCAACCGCGTTGAGGTGACCGTGACCTCGGCGTAGCTGTAGACGTCCGTCGCCGCGCAGGCCATGCCGACGCCGCGGGGCGGTGCCGGTTTGAGGAAGAGCGCCGTGACGAGGTCGCCGAGACCCGGTGTGCGGAGCGTCGAGTCGATCTCCTTGGCGTAGGTGTTCGTCGCCACCGGCCCGGTGACGACCTCCCAGATGCCGGTGCCGATCGGCGGGCCCTCGAGGGTCTGCCGCCGGATCTCGCCGATCAGGTTCGCGTGCGTGTCGGTCGTGAGGACGACGACGTTGCGCACGCCCGCGAGCGCGTCGAGCAGCCGAGTCCGGTCGGCCGCGTAGCCCTCCCAGCGGTCGTAGGGCAGTTGGTAGAACTGCTGCAGCGGTACCTCGTTGACGACGACCTTGAACGTCGCCGTCGACGCGCGGATCGCCTTGCGGAAGGTCTCCAACTGGCGGGCGCCGATCATCGTCCGCGCCGGATCGGCGATGGCGTCGAGACACGACTGTGGCACCGGCTTCGAGAGCGACGGGACGAGCGCCGCGAACGCGTCCCGCACGGCCGGCGGCGCCGTGGGCGCGAGGTCGCCGCCGCAGGCGCTGTTCACCTTCGCGCTGCGGAACGAGCGCTCGTCGAGGAAGAAGAGCTCGAGGTGCTTGCCCCAGCGGAACCTGCGGTAGAGACCGGCTGCCGGCGTGTAGCTCGCCGGGGCGTAGTCCAGGAAGGCTTTCACGCCCGCGGCGTACACGGCCTCGCCGTGCTCGGCCCGTGTGAAGTCGTTCACGAACTCGTGATCGTCCCAGTGGCTGTAGAGGCCGGCGCCCGCGCGCAGCGCGCGGAGGTTCGGCAGGCCGAGACCGAGCCGGTACTTCGCCCACTTCGCCGGGACGCTGAGAGCCGCTGCGCCGCCGAGCTCGCTGTCCGAGTAGATCGTGTCGCCGAGGTTGATGTTGAAGTCGTTCCGCTCCGCGGCCATCCGGCCGTAGACCTGGTAGCGGTTGAAGCCCGGTGCACCGGTGGGCCCCGGGGTCGCGTCCGCATCACCCGAGATCGCGAATCGGACCGTGGCGCTTACGCTCGGCGGCGGCGCGGTCTGGAAGGTGCCGAGCACGCTGGTCACTCCGGCCTGCGAGAAGCGGTAGCGGTACCGCGTCGCGGGCTTCAGCTTGGTGACGACGCGCTGCACCGTCAGGTCGTCTGCCGCACTCGCGCGAAGCGAGTAGGCGCGAATCGGGTTCTCCCTCGTGCCTGCGCCGGGCGGGAGCACCTCGAGCATCACCGCGCCGGCCTTCGGAGCGCGGGCCCAGAGCTTCGCGGACGTCGGCGTGATCTCACCGGCCGCGACGCCGAGCGGAAAGCCGGGCACGCCCTGCTTCGCCGCCGCCGACGCTGCCAGGGCGAGCGCGCCGGTCAGCGCGAGCAGCAGCGGAACGCGCACGAGCGCCACCCTACGTCGGCGGCGGAACGGGATCAACGCCGTGGAGCGCGTCGTCCTCTTTCTCCCGGCGCTCCTCGTCGGCGAGGAAGCGCAGGAACAGGAGGGCAAACACGGCGAAGAAGACGATCGCCTGCTCGGAGGCCATCGTCACGCCGCCGAGCTGCTGGTCCTGTAGCGGGGACAGGCCCCAGAGGCGCTCCGGAGCGTCCACGTAGAAGTCGTAAACCGCATCGGGAACGAGCGCGAGCACGAGCCCGAGCGGCGCCGAGAGCACGAACCCGGCGAAGACGTACAGGCGCGCGCGAAGCGTTCGAGAGTCGCCGGGGCGCGTCCTGGAAGACCGGCCACCACATGGCCACCCCGGTGAGGAAGTAGGTCGCGTGCTCCAGGTGCAGCAGCGAGTGCGGGTTGCGCAGCGCTGCGTCGTAGACGGGCGGTATGTGCCAGAAGGCGTAGGTGCCGAGCCAGAGCGGGAGCGCGACGAGGGGATGAGTGGCGACGCGCACGATCCCGACCCTCCCGGCCGCAGCCGCGAGCGCGGGCGGAATGCCGAGGACGACCAGCAGCGGCGCCCACTCCGCCAGGACGACGTTCTGCAGCAGGTGGATCCAGAGCAGGTAGCCGAGCGCGATCGTCTCGACCGGCGTGATCGTGACCGCGAGCAGCAGCACCCATGGCGGCGAGGAAGCAGGCCTTGCGCCAGCGGGGCGTGGGCATGCGCCTGGTGGCGTAGATGTAAGCGGCGGTCGAGAGCCGGGACGAGGACGAGCGCCTCGGGATTCCACGACCACGCATACGGATCCACGCCGCTACGCTAGACGCAGCGCGGCCTTGGTGAAGTGGTATCACCTCAGCCTTCCAAGCTGCAGTCGCCGGTTCGAATCCGGTAGGCCGCTTCGCTCCGTCCGACGCCTGCTCTAGTTTTCAATTATGAAAACACAGGAGCGCGAAGAGGCTCGTCGGCTTCGTCGCGAAGAAGGCCTGCTCGGTTAGAGAGATCGAGAGACGCCTGAAGGTGTCGCAAGTCATCGGTCAGCCTGTGGGTACGCGATGTCCCTCTAACGCCGAGAACAGAGCGAGAAGCTCCGGCGAATGAATGGACGCCATCCCAGACAGATGAAGGGCGCCCTACGGAACGCCGAGCTGGGTAGAGCGCGTCGTCGTGCCGTTTCAAGCCGAGGGACGAGCCCTTGCACAGCGCGGCCAGGCTCTCCATGCAGCGGGACTGCATGCTCTACTGGGCCGAAGGCAACAAGGGAAACAAGAACTCGGCGCGCATTGCCAATGCTGATCCCGAGGTCCTGCGCTTCTTCGTCCGCTTCTTGCGGACGTACTTCGACGTCGACGGCGAGCAGATCCGGATCACGTGCAACCTTTTCGCCGACCACGCCGACCGACAGCATGAGATCGAGCAGTTCTGGCTCGACACGCTCGAGCTGCCGCGCAGCTCGCTCTGTCGCTCATCGTGAATGTCTACTCGAAGTACAGCCAGAAGAAGCGGAAGAACAAGCTGCCGTACGGGACCTGCCGGCTCTGCGTGCACTCGACCGCGGTCGTGCAGAGCATCTACGGCTCGATCCAGGAATACGGCGGCTTCGAGCGGCCGGAGTGGCTCGGATGACTACTTGATGCGCTTGGTGAAGCGCTTGACGACCGTCTTGCCGTTGATCGTGACCGAGACCGAGCCGACGGCGGTCTTGCCCTTCGAGCCGAGCGGAACCGCCCAGCGGCAGCCGGCGCGGCCGGGGCGGAAGTAGGACGTCCCCTTGAGCGCCCGGGAGCCGATCGTCGCCCGGCAGCGTGATCCGCTGCGGCGGAATGATCATTGCCGCGACACGGATCGAGGCGTCGAGCTGACCGAATGCCTGGCCGATCGCCATCGCGGTGGACGAGATCGCGGCGATCAGGAGCGGATACTCCATCCGCGGCGCAGGACGCGCGGCCGGCGTGAGCGCCGCGCCTGCAAGCAGCAGCATGACCAGCACAAGAGCCGCAATTCGTGCCATCTGCATCGATGATGGTCCGCTTGAACCGTGTGGTCAAGCGCTGCGCACGACATCGGCGCGAGCCCTGCCAATCGCATCGACGCAGATGTCGACATCTGCTTCGGTCGTCGACCAGTTCGAAACCGAGATGCGGAGCAGGCGCTCGCCTCGCCAGGTCGTGGCACCCAGCCACAGGATTCCGTCCTGCTGGACGCGGTGCTCGACTTGGTCGGTCACGTCCGCGTCGCCGACCCGCACGAGCACCTGGTTGAGGACGACGTCGTTGACGATCTCGACGCCGTCGAGGGCGCTCAGCCCGGTGGCGAAGCGGCGCGCGAGCGCGCAGCACCGATCGACCAGGTCGGCCACGCCGGAGCGGCCGAGCGAGCGGATTGCAGCCCAGGTCGCGAAGCCGCGAGCACGCCGGGAGGACTCGGGCACGAAGTCGCCTCCTCCGCGGGTCCGCCCCTCCACCTGGCCCGTCAGGTACGAGGCCGTATACGCCATCGCCGTGGCGTGCACGTCCTCGTGGGCGCAGAACGCGTAACCCGAGTCGTACGGCACGTTCAGCCACTTGTGGCCGTCGCAGGACCACGAGTCGGCGAGCTCGATCCCTTCGACGAGGTGGCGCGTCTGCTCGCTGGCGGCCGCCCAGAGCCCGAATGCGCCGTCGACGTGCAGCCACGCGCCGGCGGCACGCGCGGCCTCGGCAGCGGCGGCCAGGTCGTCGCATGCGCCCGTGTTGACGTTGCCGGCCTGTGCGCAGACGATCGTCGGCGCCGCGGGTCTGGAGTCGAGCACGCGCCGCAGGGCGTCGGTGTCCATCGCCCCGCTCGCGAGCGCCGGCACCTCCTCGATCGCGGCCTCGCCCAGGCCGAGCAAACGGATGCTCCGATCGATTGTCGCGTGACGCTCTGCCCCGGCGACGACCCTGACCTCGGGAGCCCCGCGGAGCCCGTCGCGGCCGACGTCCCACCCGCGCTGGTGCAGGACCTGCCAGCGCCCGGCCGCGAGGCCGAGCGTGTTGGCCGCCTGCGTGCCCGTGACGAACCCGACCGAGGCCGAGTGTGGCAGGTGAAGAAGCTCCTTGAGCCAGTCGCCCGCCACGTCCTCGAAGGCGATCGAAGCCGGAGACATCGCCTCGTTGAATCCACTCTGGTCCCAGCCGGAGGTGAGGAGATCGGCGATGAGTGCAGCGTCGAGCGACCCGCCCGTGACGAAGCCGAAGTAGCGCGGGCCTGCCGACGACATCAGGCCGGGCCCGGCCGACGCGACGAGCTCGTCGATCACGGTCTGGAGCGGCGCCGGCTCCTCCGGAAGCGCAGCGGGAAGCGCGCCGCGAACACCTTCCCGCCCGGTGACGGATCCGACCCGGGCGTCGGGCAGGCTCGCCCGATAGTCGGCGATCAGCTCGGCGGCGTGCTCGAGTGCGCGGCGGAGATCGTCCACGCGGGGATTTTCGCTCAGCGCCCGCTTGCCGAGAAGTGCTGGTAGTCCTTGACCGCCGACCAGTCGCCGCCCCAGCCCCAGCCGATCGCACGGAAGGCGCGCACGAGCACGTTGCCCGGGCAGGCCATGCCGGCACGACAGGGCGTTCGGTCGAGGTACGGAATGCTGGCCCGATGTGACGTCCGCCCACCGCTGACGAACGGGTTCTCGATCGGATTGACGTCGATCGCGCGGCCGTACGCGTGCTCGGACCAGCGACTCGTACCCTCGACCGTTCGGCAGTTGAACGCTGAGGTGTTGTCCGCCTCGATCGAGCGGAAGTCGCTGCCGCCGTACGCGTCGATCGGGACCATCCGCCGGACCGGGAAACGGGACGTATAGAGCCGACGGAGCACGTCGAGTAGGTCGCGGGCGGCGTCCCGGTGGACGATCACGCGACCCGTGCGCACTCGGCCGGAGAAGTCCCAATGCGTGGCGGTGACGACCCGCAGGTCACGGAGCGCCACGGGGCAGCCCGGGCGCCACGAGACGCCGGTCATCGCAGCCGCGCGCTCGGGCCCGATCGAGGCCACGCTGCCACGGAATGCCGACGGCGAAGCCACACCCGCTGCAGCGAGCGCGAGCGACAGCAGGCTGAAGAGAACGACGATTCTCACCGGGTGATCGGGGCGGCGGGATTCGAACCCGCGGCTTCTTGCTCCCAAAGCAAGCACTCTGACCAGGCTGAGCTACGCCCCGTTCGGCTCACAGTACCGCGCACCCGGCCTGGTTTCCTGCGGTTAGCCTCGCCGAGTGTCCGACCTGACCCTGGCTCCGATCCAGCCGGCGGCGCACCGGCGGCCACGGCTCGGCCTGGCAATGACCCTCGTCGCCGCGTGTCTCTGGGCCGTCAACGGAGCCGTCTCGAAGGTCATCCTCGTCTCGACCGGGATCTCGTCCCTCCGGCTGACCGAACTGCGCGCGACCGCCGCCTGCGCCGGGCTCGCGCTCGGCCTCCTCGTGCTCGCGCCGGGGCGGCTCCGGTTCACACGCCGGGACATCCCGTTCCTCGCCTTCTACGGGATCTGCGGCTTCGCGCTCGTGCAATGGCTCTACTTCGTCTCGATCGAGTACCTGCCGATCGGGATCGCACTGCTGATCGAGTTCACGGGGCCTCTGCTCGTCGCCCTCTGGGTCCGCCTCGTCTGGCACGAGCAGGTGCGACGTCGCATGTGGGCAGCGCTCGCGCTCGCGCTGGTCGGCCTCGCCATGGTTGCCCAGGTCTGGCAGGGATTCGTGCTCGACACAGTGGGCGTCGTCGCCGCGCTCGGCGCGGCCGTCGCGCTCGCGATCTACCTCCTGGTGGGCGAGAAGGGCGTCGTCCACCGCGATCCGTTCTCGCTCGTCTGTCTCGCGCTTTTCTTCGCCTCGATCTTCTGGGCGGTGGTACAGCCGTGGTGGAGCTTCCCGTTCGAGGACCTTCAGGGCGACACGTCGCTGCTCGGGAACCTTGCCGACGTGACCGTCCCCGTCTGGTCGCTCTGCCTCTGGCTGGTCACCCTCGGCACGATCGTCCCCTTTGTGCTCTCGATGGCGTCGCTGCGCCACCTGCCCGCGGTCACCGTGGGTGTGATCGCGATGGTCGAGCCGGTCGCCGCCTCGATCGTCGCCTGGTTCTGGCTCGACGAGACGCTTGCCGTCTCGCAGCTCATCGGCGGCGCGATCGTCCTCGTCGGGATCGTGCTCGCCGAGACGTCGCGACTACCATCCAGGTGATGGTTCGCCGCGTCCTACTCGCTTCGCCGCGGGGCTACTGCGCCGGGGTGGAGCGCGCTGTCGAGACCGTCGAGCGAGCGCTCGACCACTACGGCGCTCCCGTCTATGTCCGCAAGCAGATCGTCCACAACATCCACGTCGTCCGCGACCTGGAGTCGCGCGGCGCGATCTTCGTCGACCAGGAGACGGAAGTACCCGCAGGGCGCGACGGTCGTCTACTCGGCGCACGGCGTCGCACCGAGCGTGCATGCGAACTCGCAGCGGCTCGAACACGACGTGATCGATGCCACCTGTCCGCTCGTGACCAAGGTGCACGTGCAGGCCCGCCGCTACGCCGCCGACGGGTACACCGTCGTCCTGATCGGCCACGCGGGCCACGAGGAGGTCGAGGGCACCATGGGCGAGGCGCCCGAGTCGACGATCCTCGTCGAGTCGGTCGACGACGTCGAGGCGCTGGCCCTTCCGGCGGACACGAAACTCGCCTACGTCACCCAGACGACGCTCTCGGTCGACGAGACGGGCGAGGTGATCGCCGCCCTGCGGCGGCGCTTCCCCGACATCTACGCGCCGAAGAAAGAGGACATCTGTTACGCCACCTCCAACCGCCAGTGGGCCGTGAAAGAGATGCTCCCGGAGATCGACCTCCTGCTCGTGATCGGCTCCCGTAACTCGTCGAACTCGAACCGGTTGGTCGAGACCTCCCGCGCGGCCGGCACGCCCGCTCACCTGATCGACGACGAAACGGAGATCGACGAGGCCTGGCTCGACGGCGTCGCGACCGTCGGCGTCACGTCCGGAGCCTCCGCGCCCGAGCGTCTCGTCGAGCGAGTGTGCGACTGGTTCCGCGCGCGGGGCGTCGAGCGGATCGAGGCCTTCCGCATGGTCGACGAGGACGTGACGTTCAAGCTCCCGGTGGAGCTGCGGCGCGAGCTCGCGCTCGCCGAGTCGCAATCGTAGGGGCGACCCTCCGGGTCGCCCGGGCAGGGCGAAGCCCGGCCCCTACGACGCCTTCGCGATCGCCGGCTCGTCGCCGCCGTCGGCGTCGACGGATACGGCCAGCGTCTCCCGGGCGATCCAGTCCTCGTGGTCGAGCAGGTCGGCGTCGCCGGCAGGCAGCGAGAGCGAGATCCGGTCGGTGAGCGCCAGGCCCGCGTCCCGGCGCATCGAGTTGACCAGGTGGATCAGCTCGTAGACGCGCCCTTCGCGGAGGAGCTCGTCGTCGAGCGACGTGTCGAGCGCGACGGTGACGCCGTCCTCGGCGGCCACCGCCCACCCCTCCTTGCCCGTCCGCTCGACGAGCACTTCATTCGCGGCCAGGTCGAGGTCTGCGACTCGGACGCCGCCGCCGTCAAGCTCCTCGAACTCGCCCGCCTGGAGCGCAGCACGCACCGCGCCGAGCTCCTTCCCCAGCTTCGGCCCGAGGACGGGCAGGTTCGGCTTCACGCTGAGCTCGGTCGCCTCGACGCGCCCGAATTCGACGTCTTTCACGCGTAGCTCGTCGACGAGCTCGTCCGCGTGGGCGGCGGCCAGCGGTGCCCCCTCGACGACCAGGCGACGCAGCGGCTGGCGCACCTTCAGCCCGGAGCTCTGTCGCGCCTGGTGGCCGAGCGCGGCTACGCGCCGCACCTCAGCCACCTCGTCGAGCAGCGCCTGATCCGCCGCGACCGCCTCTGGCCAGCCGGCGAGAAAGACCGATTCGGGCGCGCCGTCGACTCCCCGCACCAGTGTCTGCCAGAGATGCTCGGCGAGGAACGGCATGACCGGCGCGATCACCCGCAACCCCTGGACGAGCCCGAACCAGAGTGTCCTCAGCGCCGTCTGATCGCCATCCCAGAAGCGGCGCCGCGAACGGCGGATGTACCAGTTCGAGAGGTCGTCGACGAACGACTCGAAGGCGCGGATGACGTCCACCGTCAAATAGGACTCGTAGGCCTCGGTCGCCTCGTCGACGAGGCCGGCGCGTCCGCGCAACGAGCCACCGGTCGAGCGGACGTAGGTCGCCGTCCGGGCCGCCCGACAGGTCCTGGTAGCGCGGCTCGAAGCGCTCGATGTTCCCGTACTGGACGAGGAACGTGGCCGAGTTCCACAGGCGCAGCAGCTTGCCCTGGATCTCCCGGCCGGGCCCGAAGCCGAAGAGCAGGTTGCGGTCGGGAGGCTGCGCGCAGAACTGCCAGCGCATCACGTCGGCGCCCATCCGCGCGAACGCGTCCGGAGCATCGATGGTGTTTCCCCACGAGCTGTGCATCTCGCGGCCGCGCTCGTCCAGCATCTTCTCGTAGCCGAGCACCCTGCGAAACGGCGCCCGCCCCGTGAGCGCGACGGACATGAACAGCTGTGAGTAGAACCAAAGCCGGATCTGCTCGCGCATCTCGGAGACCCAGTCGGCCGGGAACCACTGGTCCCAGTAGGCGTGGTCGGGCAGGTCGGCGGTCGTCAGCCCCTTGGCAGCGCCGGTGGCGAAGCCCTCGGGAATCCACTCCGGGTTCTGCCAGCCCAGCGTCGAGAAGGGGACGATGCCGGCGTCGAGCCAGACGTCGCCGACCTCGGCGATGCGCTCCACCTCGTTGCCGCACGCTTCGCAGCGGATCCGGATCGCGTCGATCCACGGTCGCCGGAGCTCCGGCAGGTCGTCGACGGGCCCGGTCGCGCGCTCGAGGAGCTCCGCCTTCGACCCGACGACGTTCAGCTGCCCGCACTCGCAGGGATAGAAAGGGAGCGGCAGGCCGTAGTAGCGGCGGCGCGAAATGTTCCAGTCGCCCATGTTGGACAGCCAGTCGTCCATGCGCTTGCCCATGTAGGCGGGCGTCCACTCGATCGTCGCGTTGGCGTCGAGCAGCGTCTGCCGAAGCTCACCGACCGAGATCAGCCAGTCGTCGGTCACCCGCCAGATGAGCGGTGTGTCGCAGCGCCAGCAATGGGGATACCGGTGGATGTACGTGCCGGCCTCGAGCAGAAACCCCTGCTCGGCCAGGCGACCGACGATCTGATCAGCCGCCTCTGTCGTCGAGAGGCCGTGCAACCAGCCGTAGGAGTCGTAGAAGCGGCCCGCCTCGTCGACCGGGGAGAGCACCGGAAGCTCATGGACGCGGCCGAGCTCGAAGTCTTCCTGGCCGGCGCCTGGCGCGATGTGGACGATGCCCGTTCCCTCCTCGAGCGAGACCTCGTCCCACGGGATGACCCTGTGCTCGACCTCGCCGCCGGGGCCAAGGTCATCGAAGGGACCGCGGTAGTGAAGACCCACGAGTTCTTCTCCGAGGGCACGCCGGTCGAATTCCTCGGCGGGATACCTGGCGACGGCGACCCACTCGCCGTTCTCGCGCCGCCCGTACTCCGCGTCGGGCTTGACCGCCGCCGCGACGTTCGCCGGCAACGTCCAGGGCGTCGTCGTCCAGACGACAAGGGACTCGTTCGGTCGCTCGAGGAGCGGGAAGCGGACGTAGAGCGACGGGTCACTCCGTTCCTGATACACGCCCGCCTGGGTGAGCTCGTGCTGCGAAAGCGAGGTCCCGCAACGCGGGCACCACTCCGTCGAGCGGTGACCGAGATAGAGCCAGCCGCGCGTATGCAGGAGCTGCAGGAACCGCCAGATGTACTCGATGTTGGTGTCACTGAAGGTGAAATAGTCGTTCCCCCAGTCCATCCATTGACCGAGGCGGATCGACCCTTCGGTCAGCGCTTGGGAGGACTTGACCACCACTTCACGGCAACGTCCGGCGAACTCTGCGAGCCCGTACTCCTCGATCTCGCGTTTCGAGTTGAGGCCGAGCGAGCGCTCGACACCGACCTCGATCCAGAGCCCCTGGCAGTCGAAGCCGTTCTGATAGCGCTGGTGGTGACCGCGAAGCGCCTTGTAGCGCTGGAAGACGTCCTTCAGCGTCCGCCCCCAGGCGGTATGGACCCCGAGCACCATTCTGTTCGCCGTCACAGGCCCGTCGATGAAGCTGAACCGCGGCCCATCGGCGTTCAGCTCACGCAGCCGCCGGAACGTATCCTCTCGTTCCCAGAGCGCCAGCACATCGAGCTCGAGGGCGTCGTGATCCGGCTTGTCCGGCAGTGGTGCGAACATGCAGCGATTCTAGGGAACAGGTTTGGCGCTTCAGGCGTTGTTACAAGTAGACAACTAAGCTGAGTATTCGAACGATCGAAAGGACGAAATGGCCCTTGCAGTGACTACGGAGACCTTCGAGACGGAGGTTCTCCAGAGCGACAAGCCCGTGCTCGTCGACTTCTGGGCGGAATGGTGCGGCCCGTGCCACGCGGTGGCGCCGGTGCTTGCCCGCATCGCCGAGGAGCGCGAAGACGAGCTGAAGCTCGTCAAGGTCAACATCGACGAAGAGCGCGAGCTTTCCGAGCGCTACGGGATCGCCTCGATTCCGACGATGGTGCTCTTCAAGGGCGGCGAGCCCGCCGCCGCCGTGATCGGCGCGCAGCCGAAGGGCGCGATCGAGCGCTCACTCGGCCTTTCCGCGGTTTCCGCGGCCTAGATCTTCTCCTTCCTCTCCGCTCCTGAGGGGCCGGCCCGGCCGGCTCCTCAGCCGTCGATGTGCCAGGCGGGCTCGCGGCGCCGAGTGGCCCAGTCGTGGACGAAGCGCCCGACGTCGTGGAACGCGAACTCTCCCGCCGGCGGGAGCTCGTCGAGCATGAACCAGTGGAGCTCCGCGACGTCGTCCGCGGGCGCCGCCTCGCCACCGGTGACGCGTGCCTCGAAGACGACGTTGAACGTCGTCACGGCACCGTCGTCGTCGCCGTAGCGGTCGATGTACGTCCCGGCGTACTCACCCAGCTCGATCTCGAGGCCGGTCTCCTCGGCGACCTCTCGGCACAGTCCGGTCTCCGGGAGCTCCGTCTCCTCGAGGAAGCCGCCGACCGTGTCCCACATGCCGAGGTAGGGCTCGTGCGCGCGACGGGCGAGCAACAGCCTGCCCTCCTCGTCCACGATCAGGGCCGAAGCCGTGGGCGACGGCGTTCGCGTAGTACGTCGAGCCGCACGCCGGGCACTCGGCGTGGCCGTCCCAGCCACGTGAGCTCGGTCGCGCAGCGAGGGCAGTACTTCCAGCCGTGAAGAATGCCCATCGCGCGGCTACCGTACCGCCGTGAGCCCGCGTCACGTACCCGCCTCGGTCAGCGAGCTCGGCCGCGTCGGCCTGCTCGTGTCCCTCCCCGGCGAGCGCCTGGTTGCGCTCGCCGAGAAGATGAGGCGGGAAGACGTCGCGCCGGGGACGGTGATCCTCCGCGAGGGCGAGCCGGGCGAGCGCTTCTACGTCCTGCTGCAAGGAATGGTCGCCGTCAGCCAGACTCACCTGGGGCCACGTCGGCTCCTTCGGCCGGGCGACTACTTCGGCGAGGTCGCTGCCGCGATGGACATCCCGCGCACGGCCACCGTGACCGCGATCACGCCGTGCGTGGTCGCGAGCTGCGACCGCGCGGCGTTCGACGAGTACGTGTTCCCCTTGTTCAAGGAGGGCAACGCGATTGGAGTCGCTCGCAGACGATGTCTGATGTCTTGCTCCTCCACGCGGGAGTCGCCGACTCGCGTATGTGGGAGCCGCAACGTTCGCCGTTGGAAGCGGCAGGCCATCGTGTCCTCGCACCCGATCTGCGCGGGTTCGGAACCCGCCAGCTGGAGCCCGGAGCGTTTTCGCACGTCGACGACGTCGCGACGCTGCTCGGAGATCCGGCCGTCGTCGTCGGCAACTCGCTGGGAGGGAGGGTCGCGATCGAGCTTGCCCTCGAGCGGCCCGGCCTCGTGGGGCGGCTCGTGCTCGTCGCGCCGGGCCTTCCCGGCTGGGAATGGTCCGAGGAGACGCGGGCGGGCTGGCGCGAGGAAGCCGAGGCGCTCGACCGTGGCGACGTCGATGAAGCGGTCGAGGCGAACCTGCGCCTGTGGGTGGACGGCCTCTACCGGCTGCCCGTCGGAGGTCGACCCGGCGGTTCGCGACCTCGCCGCAGAGATGATCCGCCGCTCGTTCGAGCTGCAGCTGCCGTACATGGATGTGGCCGACGAGCATGAGCTCGAGCCACCGGCGTTCGCGCGCCTCGAGGACGTCCGCTGTCCCACACTCGTGCTCGTGGGCGAGCTGGACGTTCCCGACATGCGTGCACTCGCCGAGAACGTCGCGACTCGCATCCCCGGAGCCCGGCTGGAGCTGATCGCCGACGCAGCCCACCTGCCGAGCCTCGAGCGGCCCGACGAGTTCAACCGCCTGCTGCTCGCGTTCCTAGCTCGCTGAGCACGGCGTCCGAGAGGCGCGGCCACGCCTCCTTCGCCCAGTCGCCGAACTCGCGGTTCGTGAGGCAGCCGCAGGCGACCCTGGCGTCCGGGTCGACCCAGAGGAACGTGCCCGAGCCGCCGAAGTGGCCGAACGTGCGCGGCGACGTGCGCGAGCCGGACCAGTGGTGCGACTTGGTGCCCTTGATCTCGACCCCGAGGCCCCAGTCGATCGGGCGTGAAGCGACCGAAGTCGGGCAGCACGCCGTCGAGACCCGGGAACTGGACGCTCGTCATCTCCGCGTGGGTCTCCGGCGCGACGAGCGTGGGCTCGAGAAGCTCCCGCCCGAGCGCAAGAACGTCGTCGAGCGACCCGTGCATGCCGGCGCCCGGATGCCCGCTCGGGTCGAGTTTCAGCCCGAGCGGGACGCACACCGCCTCGCGCACGTAGTCGGCGAAGGGCATCTCGGCCCGCGCGGCAAGGTGCTCGCCGAGAACCCGAAAGCCTTCGTTGGAGTAGATGCGGCGCCGCCCCGGCGGCGCGATCGGGTCCGAGCCCTCGAAGGGCAGGCCGGAGGCGTGCGCGAGCAGATGGCGGACGGTGGAGCCCGGCGGCCCCGCCGGCTCGTCGAGGTCGACGACGCCCTCCTCGGCGGCGACCAGGACGGCCAGCGCCGAGACCGGCTTCGACAGCGACGCGAGCCGGACGGCCCGGCTCGTGTCGCCGTGCGTCGCGACGACCGCCTGTCCCTGCACGACGCCTGCGGCCGCGAACTCGGCCTCCCACTCGTCGATCTGGCGCAGAGCGTCCATCGGGCGGGGCCGATCCTAGACGGACGGCCGTTTCGGCCGCGGTGGCCGCCACGCCCCAACGAACGCGCCAACAGAAGCGAACCCCGGCTTGCGGGGCCGCTCGCTCTGCCAGACTAGGCCGGTGGAACGCTTGCTGGTCTCGTCGGGCTCGCCGTACGAGCCCGTGTTCGGCTACTCGCGCGCCGTCCGGGTCGGGCCGCACGTGCATGTCGCCGGGACGGCGCCGATCATGGCCGGACGGCGGCGAGCCGCCGGCTGACGCATACGGCCAGACGCGCCGCTGCCTCGAGATCATCGAGGCAGCGCTCGACGAGGCGGGCGCCGGGCCGGAGCACGTCGTCCGCACCCGCGTCTTCGCAACGAGCGCGGACGACTTCGACGAGGTCGCGCGCGCGCACGGCGAGGTCTTCTCGGAGATCCGGCCCGCGAGCGCGTACATCGTCGTCCCCGGCCTGCTCGACCCGCGCTGGCGGGTCGAGATCGAGGCGGAGGCGTACGTCTCGTGAGCGGCGGCCGCCAGGCGATTCCGTCCTCGATCACGGGCAAGAGCGGCGCGTACACCGGCAGCGTGCTCGACCACAAATACGGCGCGAGCGACCCGTACACGCTCGGGGTCGAGGAGGAGTACATGCTCCTCGACGGCCAGTCCTTCGACCTGGTGCAACGACATCGAGACGGTGTTGGCGGCAATCTCCGGGCACGAGCTGGAGACCCGCATCGCACCCGAGCTGATGCAGTCGGTGCTGGAGATCGCGACGCCGGTCTGCCGCACGGCCGGCGACGTGATGCGCGAGCTCACGACCCTCCGCAGCTACGTCACCGGCGTGGCGCACGAGAGCGGCATGCGGGTCGGCTCCGCCGGGACGCATCCCTTCAGCCTCTTCGAGCGCCAGCGGATCACCGCCCGCGACCGCTACCACGCCCTCGTCGACCAGCTCCAGTACGTCGCGCGCCGCGAGCTGATCTTCGGCATGCACATCCACGTCGCGGTCGACGACGCCGACGAGGCGGTCCACGTTCGTCAACGGCCTCCTGCCGCAGCTCGCCCCGCTGCTCGCGCTGTCGGCGAGCTCGCCGTTCTGGCGCGGCGAGCCGACCGGGCTGGCCTCGAGCCGCCAGATGGTCTTCTCCGCGTTCCCGCGCTCGGGCCCGCCGCCGCGGTTTCGTGACTACGCCGACTACGCCGCGGTCGTCCGGCCGCTCGAGCGCACGCGGGTGCATCGCCGACTACACCCACATCTGGTGGGACATCCGGCTGCACGCGCGGCTCGGCACGATCGAGATACGGTCTGCCGACGCCGTCACGCGCGTCGAGGACGCTGTGGCGCTCGCGGCGTACTGCCAGGGGCTCGTCAAGCTGCTCTGCGAGCGTTACGAGGCGGGCGAGCAGATCCCCTCGCACCACCGCATCCTGATCAGCGAGAACAAGTGGCTCGCCGGTCGCTACGGTCTCGAGGCGCCGATCATGGATCTCGCGAGCGGCCGCCGGAACCGTGTTCCCGTAGCGCAGGTCGTCCGCCGCACGCTCCGCGAGATCGAGCCGCACGCGCGTGAGCTCGGCTCGGAACGGGAACTCGACGGGATCCGCGCGATCCTGTCGCGCGGCAACGGCGCCGACCGCCAACTGCGTGTGTTCAACGCCAACCGCGACATCGTCGAGGTCGTCGAGCAGATTGCGGCGGCGACCGAGGCGGTTGCCGGAGTCGGCCCAGGAGCCGCTGCGCTACGCCGCAGACTTCCCTGAACGACCGCACGATGAACGTTCGCAGGTCGATCGCGGGCACCCGGATCCCCGCCGCCTTGAACCACACGTGCGCGGAAGGCGGCTACGAGGCCCGTTGCCAAGGTCGCTCGGCCCGGCGCGAAATAGCCCTCGTAACAACGATCAGGGCCGTTGCCGCAATGACGATCGCGCCGAGGAAGATGAGGATCTCGCCGCGTCCGACCCGGGGATGATGTCGAACAGAGAGCTCGCTGATGGATGCGTCGAAGCTGGCGTGGAAGATCGCCACCGAGGAGCGCTTCGACCGGTCATGGAGTACAGCCCGCACGATCAGGACTCGGGCGAAGAACAACAGATCGAACTCGAAGACCAGGAATGCCGGCGCAGTGACGGCTGTTCGATCCCCAAGCCTTCGTCGGCGAAGTAGTCCGGGAGATGCCGAACGGCCCGGGACCGCCACCATCGCGCTGAGCTTCAGCGGGCTATAGCGGTCCTGCCACCGGTCCTCGAAGCCGGCAGGCCGATCTGCTCCGCCAGCTGGAAGAGGACGAGCTGCGGCAGGAACACGACGAAGACGGCTCCGAGCGCTCGTGGCCAGCCGCCGGGCGGCGACTCCCACCGCCTCCGTCCCATGATCGCGATAGCTACGAGCGTGGCCGCAACAGGAACCAGGAGGGCGCGATCAAGTACAGCGCACCGGGACGCGCCAACGCAGGCTCCGGCGAGCGAGATCGTCGACGCCTGCCGCCCGTCCGCCGCGGCAGTAACCACGAAGGCCGCGAGCCCTACCCAGAAGGAGTCCCTCCCGGCGCCACCGTCAAACAGCAGATCGGAAGGAGCAGGATCTCCGTCTCGACCAAGGCGCGATCAGCGCCGCGACCGCATCGGCCGGATCCCCGATGAGCAGGAGAGGCGGCGACAGGATGACAGCTGCGGCGTACCTGTCGACGCCAGCAGGTCCGTCGACGTTGTGACTGCGGGGCGCAGCAGCGAGAATCGTGATCCCCATGCTGGTCTAGAACACGAGGAGGAAGAAGCTAAAACTGCCCCGATAGTCGTCGAGCCCTTCGATCACGACCGGACAGCCGGGGGCGAAAATAAGGCCGAGTTAACCGGCGAAGAACAGCCGCGATAAAGAAGCCCGGAGTAACCCCACCCAGCGCGGCAGCACGCCGGTGCGTTAGGATCGCGACTGCGTAGAGCAGCATGGCCACAGCCCAATTGAAGACGTTGCCGAAGTAGTTGAGGAGCGGGCAGGCCGAGGCGAAGAGTGTCGAAGACGTCGGCGTTCATATCCGTGCATGTACGACGGTGCGAGCTCATGCGCGATCGCGATCGGGATCACGTGAGAGACGCAGTGACCAGGGTCAGCCCCAACAGCCCCAGCGATGGGCGCGATGATCATGACGTTGGGCCCGCCTGCTTCAGGATCGTCATTGAGAACTAGCCGCACAACGATCCCGACGAGGCCCGGGCAAGACCAACGATCCATCGCTCCTGCAACCAACCAGTTCACCCGCGTCCTGGACGTCCGCGACCCGCTCGGCGCCGTACCGATACAGGTCGGGGATCAACATTTGGACACCGTTCGCCGCCATCACCACGATGCCGGCGACGAAGCCTGCGACATCTAGCCCGATAGAAAGAAGCGGCACCGACGGTGCTTGGGACAGGCCGCTCTCTCGCGTCGGCACATGATCCGCCGCGAGCGAATAGCGGTGGACCGCATGACCGAGTTCGAAGTCGAGATCGAGTAGCAGGCCTTCGAACAGAAGCGAGGGTGAAGAAGGCCTGCCGCTGGCCCGCGATGGCGCAGTCGCGGGGATGCCGCTGTTACGGTATCTCGATGCTCGAGACCCGGCGACCGCGTCCCCGACGCCCGCGTGTCGACGGCCCCCGGCGAAGGAGCCGGTCCAGCTGCGCGACGCGCTCGGCGCCTAGGCCCTGACGCTCCTCTGCTTCTACCTCTGGGACTGGTCGCCCGACTCTGAACGGACGAGTTCGCGCTCCTGCGTGACAGGAGGACCGACCTCGCCACAGCGGGCGTCCGGCCGTTCGGCATCTCGCGGGACTCCGTCTGGTCGCACCGAGCCTGGGCGCAGGCGATCGGTGTCGGCGAAGCGGTGCCGTTGCTCTCCGACTGGAACGGCGAGGCCACGCGCGCCTTCGACATCGCGCGCGAGCGAGGCGGCATGGAGGATGTTCCGGCGCGCAGCGCTTTCCTGATCGAGGGCGATACGGTCCGGGCCGCATGGATGCTGGGGCCGGAGCTACCCGACGTGGACGAGGTGATCGCAGCCGCTTCGTCGCTCTCGCGCTAGCCCTCTACGTCGCGGCCGCGCTCGTCGCTCGACCTGGCCCGGCGGTGCGCCACGCCGACGACCACTACCTCGCGCGACCGGCGCCCGGTTACGGCGAGGCGGCCGCCGGCGACCACCTCCAGCTCGGCTGGGCGTTCTGGCTCGTCGGGCACCAGCTCGAGCGCGGCGCCGCACCATGGGCCGACCCGTACTCGTTCCGGCCCGAGGCGGAGGCGCCGCCGAACGTCCAGGGCTGGCTGCTCGGACCGCCCTACTGGCCGCTCGACCGGCTGCTGGGCCACGTCCGGGCGTACAACCTGCTCGTCCTGCTCTCGTTCCTCGCGGCCGGGGGCCTCGCGTGCTGGTGGCTGCGAGCGCTGGGCCTCGGTCGGGGCGCGGCGCTTGCCGGTGGGCTCGTCTTCGCACTCGCGCCGTACCGCGTCGGGCCAGAGCACCGGCCACCTGCTCGGGCTGGTCTCGTTCCTCCTGCCCGCCGCGCTGCTGGCCCTCGAGCGCCGACGCTGGTGGCTTGCCGGCGCTGCGCTCGCGGCGATCCCCCTCTCCGGCCAGCTGCATCTCGCGCTCGGCGCGATCCTGCTCTGCCTCGGCTACGCGTGGGCGCGGTTGCCGCGAGGCGAGCGGCGCTGGGCCGTCGTCGCGTGCCGCTGTGGCCGCCGGAGCCGGGCTCCTCGTCCAGCAGGCCGTCGTCGCCGGCTCGATCGCCGCCGGCCGCTCGTTCGCCCAGGTCGAGCGCTACTCGGCCGAGGTCTCGGATTTCGTCACGCGCGGCGTCTCGGGCGGGCATCGAGGAGCTCGTCTTCGTCGGCTGGCTCGCGCCGCTGCTCGCGGTCGTCGGGCCTGCTGGCCGTGGCTCGCCGAGCAGCGCGGACTGGCCTGGCTGCTCGGCCTCGCGGTCGTCGTCCCCGCCGCTGCTCGCCCTCGGCGCGCAACCTGCCCGGCTACGAGCAGCTCTGGCGCGGCGTTCCCGCCGCTGCACGCGACGCGGGTGCCCGAGCGGTTCCTGCCGATCGCGTGCCTGGCGCTGGCCGCGCTCGTCGCTTTCGCGCTCGACCGTGTTCAGCGGCGCACTCCGGCGTCGCGACCGCGCTGCGGCCTCGCGTGCCTCGCGCTCGACCTGCACGTCGCCGTGTTCGGCGCGGTCGAGCCGGACGCGGCGTCGCCGCGCCTACGCAGCGATCGCGGGGCCGGGCGGCTGCTCGAGCTCCCGGTGATCCGGCCCGACATCCACTACGGGAGCGTCTACCTCGGCTACGCGCGGCAGTCGCCGCGCGAGCGACCGCAGGGCTACGCGACGACCGCACCTCCGGCCGCCGACCGCTGGGCGCGTGACAACCCGCGGCCTTTCGTGCGGGCGCGGCCGCATTCCTGCGGACATTCGCTTCGTCGCGGTCCACCGCGGCGTCTACCGGCAGACCGGTTTCTTCGCCGCCGGTTGCCCGCAGCGGGCCGAGGCCGCTCTGCCGCGCAGGGCTTCTCCGGCTCCGCGAGCGCGCGATCTCGGTCTGGACGCGCCGAGTGGGCTCGCACCTGCGGTGCCGGCCCCGAGCTGCCCACGTCACAGCGACGCCGTCGCAGGTCTCGACGTTGGCGAGGTTGTCGTACGTGATCGTCGAGTGGGTCACGTTCGTGACGCAGAAGGTGACGCAGCGTCGCCGACGACGGCCTTCTGGCTGCTCCGAGTTGATCGTCACCACGCCGGAGCGTTCCGGTCGTCCCCGACTTACGTGCTCCAGTAGTCGTTGTTCGAGTACCAGTCGCCCGTCACCGTGGCCGAGCCGACCGGCGTTCCCCGTTCGCATCGAGGATCGGGACGCGTGCGCGACGCCTGCGCGTTCTTGCCCTTGCCGCTTCAGCGTGCACGACGATGTCACCGACGTGCATCTTCGCGCTGGGCGGCGGAGGCGACCCGCCGCAGGTCCCCGAGCCAAGCGCGGCGCCGATGTCGAGGATGCCACCGGTTACGGTCTTCCCGGCGAGGGCGGAGAGCGGACGAGCCGTGCAGAAGATCGGTCGCGAACCTGCGCGAACGTCCAGCCCGGCTGCGCCGCCCAGAGCAGCGCGGCGCGCGCCGGCGACGTGCGGCGTGGCCATGGACGTTCCCGACCACGACTGCGTACCCGTTGCCCGGGGTCGTCGAGAGAATGCCCGAGCCCGGCGCTCCGAGATCGACGCTCGTCGCGCCGTAGTTGGAGAAGCTCGACAGCCCGTCGGTGCTCGTGGTCGATGCCACGGCGATCACGTTGTCGAGGTTGTACGAGGACGGGTAGTGGGGGAGCAGGTCGTTGTTCGAAGCTGTCGTTGCCGGCCGCGGCGATGAACAGCCCGCCGGCTGCGCGCGCACCGGCGATCGCGTCGTAGAGCGCCTGCGAGTACCCGCCTCCGCCCCAGCTGTTGTTCGTGATCCTGCATGCCCTTCCCGGTCGCGTACTGAAGCGCCTTGATCGCGTTCGAGGTGGAGCCGCTTCCCTGGGCGTTGAGGAACTTGAGCCCGGCGATGCGCACGTTCCAGTTCACGCCCGTCGACGCCGACGCCGTTGTTCCCGCGCGCGCCGACCGTGCCGCTCGTATGCGTGCCGTGACCGTGGTCGTCCATCGGGTTGTTGTCGTTCGAGACCCAGTCCCAGCCGCGAATGTCGTCGACGTACCCGTTGCCGTCGTCGTCCAGCCCGTTGCCGGCGATCTCGCCGGGGTTGACCCAGATGTTGGCCGCCAGGTCGGGGTGGTTGTAGTCGATGCCCGTGTCGATGTCGCCGACGACGACGCCCGCAGATCCGGTGGAGACGTCCCACGCGGCCGGTGCGTTGATCTTCGCCATCCCCCACAGCTGCCCGTAGAGCGGGTCGTTCGGCGTGGCGATCGCGGTGACGACGAAGTCCGGCTCCGCGTAGAGCACGTTCGGGTTATGCCTCAGCGCCGTCACCGCGGAGTCGACGCTCGTTCCGCGCAGGCGCAGCCGCTCGAGGCCGGGTACGAGCTCGAACGTCGCATCCGCCGTGCCGCCGACGCTCGCGCGGGCGGCCGCTTTCGCGGCGCCCGGTGTTCCCGGCGCGAAGCGGACGAGCACGGTGTCGCCGACGAACGGCGGCCCGGCTGCTCCGGCGCGCCCGGAACCGGCGGCGCCCGACGCCGAGAGCGCCGCAACCAGCGCGACGACGAGCATGAGTACGAGTACGGTCGAGCGCTTCACGGAGTCCTCCCCACTTTGACGGCCCTTTGTCCCATTACATCGGCGGTCGAGGACGGCGTCGACCCCTCGGGGGAGTGATCCGCTTGGCGCTGGGGACAGATCCGCGTAGCGGGTCTGTCCCCGAATGCGCGTTGCTCAGGCGCCCGGCGCCGCCCAGCCGCGCCACTCGTCGACGTCCACCGCGAGCACCGGCACGCCCGGGGGCTCTTGCTCGTACTGCTCGTACCTGGCGCGCAGCAAGGCGAGCGCGCGCTCGGCCTCCTCGCCCCCGTCGAGCACGCGGGCGCGTCCGCGTAGCCGCACCCACCAGAGCCGGCTCCAGTCCTCCTCGTAGTGGTCGACGAGCACCGTCACGTGCGGCCGCGCGCGCGCGTTCTCGATCCGGCGCAGCGTGCGCGAGCGCTTCGGCTTCGCGTCAACGGCCGTGTACAGCGTGTCGCCGGCGAGCGCGAACACGACCGGCACGAGATGCGGGCTGCCGTCCTCATCGAGGGTCGCAAGCCTTGCGACTCGCGCCTCGGCCACGCGCTGCCTGAGTACGATCGGGTCGTGCATCTCGGGGTCATCCTGCCGAACTTCGGCGAGGGCTCCACACCCGAGGGGATCCGGCGCACGGCCGAAGCGGCGGTGGAGACCGGGTTCGACTCGGTCTGGGCAACCGAGCACATCATCGTCGGCCCCGAGGGCGTCAATCCCTACGGGCGGGTCTACGACCCACTCGTCGTGCTCGGCTGGATCGCCGGCTTCACGGATCGCATCGGGCTGGGCACCTCGATCGTGCTCGTGCCGCTGCACCATCCGATCCGGCTCGCCAAGGAGGCGGCGACCCTGCAGGAGCTCTCGCGCGGGCGGCTCCGGCTCGGCCTCGGCGTGGGCTGGCACGAGGACGAGTTCCGCTTCATGGGGTACCCGTTCCGCGGCCGCGGCCGGCGTGCGGACGAGGCGATCCGGCTCATGCGCACCCTCTGGAGCGGCGAGCGCTCGTTCCAGGGCGAGCACTGGTCGTTCGAGGACGCGACCTTCGCGCCCCTGCCCGACCCGCCGCCCGAGCTCTGGATCGGCGGCGGCTCCGAGCGCGCGGTGCGCCGTGCGCGCGAGCTCGGCGACGTCTGGCACCCGAGCCGGCGCGTCGGGCCGGACGACGTCCGGCGCGTCAAGGAGCAGCACCCCGAGCTTCGCGTCGTCCCTCGCACGACGCCCGAGAAGATCGAGGCGTTCCTCGACGCAGGCGCCGAGGGCGCCGTGGTGAGCGTGCCCGATGTGTCTGCTCTCCGCGACCTCGCGCGGCGCTACCGCTGAAGGGCTGCCGGGGACAGATCCGCGGAGCGGGTCTGTCCCCGAAGGCGCTTTCGGGGTCAGACCCCTTCGGGATCTGACCCCGGTTGCTCAGGCGCCCGGCGCTGGGCGCCTCGGGATCGGTCTGCCAGAGGCCGAACTCGTTCCCCTCGGTGTCCTTGCACTGGGCGAACCACCCCATCCCGGGCACCGGCATGCCCTCCCCGGCCTCGCCGCCGATCTCGCGCACGCGCGCGGCGCCCGCATTGATGTCGTCGACGTCGAAGTAGACGCGCAGGCCGCGCTTGTCTCCGTCCGCGGCGTAGATCGCCCCGCCCGTCTGCTCGGTGATCTGGGTCATGCTGGTACTCCACGGGCCCACCGTAGTCCTGCCACTGCCAGCCGAAGAGTGAGCTCCAGAATTCGCGTGTGCGCGCGGTGTCGCCTCCGGCGATCTCGATATGCACTGGTTGCCCTGCCATCGAATCTCCTTTCGCTAGCCGTCGGGCGCCGCGCGATGCAGCGCCCTCCATATAGACGACGAACACGACCGCCGTTCATCGACAGCGGCGCACTGGACGCCTACATGCCCATCAGGTAGTGACGAGTCGCCTCTGAGCACGTAATTCCTGTCTTCGAGCCCCTCATAGTCAGCACTGCGGCAACACCGGGAGACCGCGTTGCGGCCGTTGTCCACCCGTTCCTGCCTGGACGGGCCCTTCCTCTCGCGGGATACTGGCGCAGTGACCGGGCGCTCGATGAAGGGCTGTCCCACGGCGCCCGCGTGGCGTCGTGGGCCTCCGGGCTGCCGGGAAGAGGATCGATGACGCCTGAAGTCGACCTCTCGTCCGAGCTCGCGGAGGCGCGCCTTCGCCTCGCCGAGCTCGAGGCCGCGGAGGCCGAGCGTCGGCGCGCCGAGAAGGTGCAGGCCGGCGCTCTACCGGATCGCCGAGCTCGCGAGCGCGGCCCGAGGACATGCAGGACTTTTACCGGGCGGTGCACGCCGTCGTCGGCGAGCTCATGTACGCCGACAACTTCTTCATCGCGCTCTACGACGAGGAACGGCAACTGATCAACTGGCCCTACTGGAACGACGAGGTGGACGTCGACTGGCCGGACGCCAACACGTGGGTCGAGTTCGGCAGCCGGGAGGCGAAGGGGACCACCGCGTACGTGCTCCGAACGGGCGAACCGCAATGGCTTCCCGAGGGAGCGGCAAGAGGAGCTGATTGCGCAGGGCGAGTTCGAGCTCTGGGGCGAGATGAGCGAGGACTGGCTCGGCGTTCCGCTCATGTCCGCGGGGCGGCGGACGGTGGGCGCGCTCGTCGTCCAGTCCTACACGAAGGAGTTCTCGTACACCGAGCAGGACAAGGAACTGCTCGCCTTCGTCGGACAGCATGTCGGCGCCGCCCTTTCCCGCGTGCGCGCTATCGAGGAGACGCGGAAGGGCAACGCCGAGATCCGCCGCCAGAAGCAGTACTTCGAGTCGCTCGTCGAGATCAGCCCGGTCGCCATCGTCGTCATGGACGCCGACGAGCGTGTGACGGGCTGGAACCCGGCGGCGGCGCAGCTCTTTGGCTACTCGCCGCAGGAGGCGATCGGGCGTCTGATCGACGACCTCGTCCTCAACGAGGACCTCCGCGGAGAAGGCCGGGACGTCACCCACGAGGCGCTCGAGAGAGGTCGTGCCGACCGGATCACTCGTCGCGTACGGAAGGACGGGAAGCTGGTCGACGTGCAGATGATGCTCGTGCCGCTCAGGGTCGACGGTGAGCACGTCGGCTTCTACGCGATCTACCACGACATCACCGAGCTCCAGCGCGCACGAGAGCACGCTGAGACGCTCCTGGCCGTAACGCAGGTGCTCGGCAAGACGCTGAGCCTCGAAGACACGTTCGAGACGATCCTCGACGAGCTGCAACGAGGTCGTGCCCTACGACAGCTGCTCCATCCAGGTGATTCAGGGCAACCGCCTGGTGATCGTCGGCGCACGCGGACTCGAAGATCTCGGGGGCCTGATCGGAGTGGGCTTCGACCTGGACGACGAGACCAACCTCGGAATCCAGGTCGTCCGGTCGAAGCGGCGACAGGTCTTCGCCGACGTGTCGCACCACCCGCACTTTGCGAGCCAGGAGCACGGCGGTGGACGCATTCGCGGCTGGATCTGCGCGCCGATGATCGTCGGCGACCGCGTCATCGGCGTCCTCAGCGTCGACAAGTTCGAGCCCGACTTCTACACCGAAGAGTTGGCGGAGCTCGCGACGGCATTCGCCGCCCAGGCCGCGATGGCGATCGAGAACGCTCGCTTGCTCGAAACCGAGCGCGCCGCCCGCGCAGCAGGCCGAGACGCTGCGCGCGGCGGCCGAGTCGCTCGGGAGCACGCTGGGCGTTCCCCGAGGTCTTCGACCTGATCCTGTCGGAGCTGCGCAAGGTCGTGCCCTACGACGAGCGCCAGCGTCCAGCAGTTCGACGGCGACGAGATGCGTGATCGTCGGCGGCCACGGCTATCCGGACCTCGACGAGCTGCTCGGGCATCGCTACGAGATGACGGGGACCCGACGATCCTGCCCGCGAGCTGGTCGAGCGGCACGAGACCGATCATCGTCGCGGACGTCTCCGAGCGGTACGCGCAGTTCGAGGATGTCCTACGGCCCGGGAAGCATCAAGTCGTGGATGGCCGTCCCATTGCTGATCGGCGATCGCCTGATCGGGATGCTGACGTTCGACTCGTTCGAGGCCGACTTCTACACCGCCGAGCACGCGAACATGGCAAAGGCCTTCGCCGCGTTCGCCGCGACGGCGATCGACAAGGCGCGTTACCTCACCGAGCTCGAGCGTGCTCGCGAGGAGGCGGAGGCGGCGACGCAGGCGAAGAGCGCCTTCCTCGCCACGATGAGCCACGAGATCAGGACGCCGATGAACGCCGTGATCGGCATGACCGGCCTCCTCCTCAGCACGGAGCTGACGCCCGAGCAGCGCGAGTTCGCCGAGGTCGTCCGCTCGAGCGGAGACGCCCTGCTCCACGTGATCGACGACATCCTCGACTACTCGAAGATCGAGGCGGGCAAGCTCGAGCTCGAGAAGGAGCCGGTCGATCTCCGGGAATGCGTCGAGGGCGCGCTCGACATCGTCGCGCCGCGTGCGTGGGAGAAGGAGATCGAGCTGGGCTGCCTCATCGACGAGGACGTGCCTGCAGGAATCGTGGGGGACGCGGCCCGCCTGCGGCAGGTGCTGCTCAACCTGGTCTCGAACGCGGTCAAGTTCACCGAGGAAGGCGAGGTGGTCGTCCACGTCGATGCCGAGCCCACCGGGGCGAGCTCGTACCGCCTCGAGTTCGCCGTTCGAGATACGGGGGTCGGCATCCCCGAGGACCGGATGGACAGGCTGTTCGCGTCCTTCAGCCAGGTCGACGCCTCCACCACCCGCCGCTACGGCGGTACCGGGCTCGGGCTCGCGATCTCGAAGCGTCTCGTCGAGCTGATGGGCGGGACGATGTGGGTGGAGAGCGAGGAGGGCAAGGGATCGACCTTCCACATCGGCCTCCCCGTGGAAGCGGCGGAGGTGCCGACTCGCGTGGCCGTGCAGAGCGCCCTGCCGCAGCTCGCCGGCAAGCGGATCCTCGTGGTGGACGACAACGCCACGAACCGCGAGATCGTGGCTCGCCACGCGCGATCGTGGGGCATGGAGGCCGTGGCAATCGCGTCCCCCTCCGAGGCGCTCGCTCGGATCGAGGAAGGCGAGAAGTTCGACGTCGCCGTCCTCGACCTGGTGATGCCGGAGATGGACGGGCTCGCCCTCGCACGCGAGATCCGGCGGCATCGAGACGAGCGCGAGCTTCCCCTCGTCCTGCTGACCTCGCTCGGCCGGCTGCCCCAGGCTCAGTCATCTGGAGAGTTCGCCGTGCAGCTGGCGAAGCCGGTCAAGGCCTCCCAGCTCTACAACGCCCTCCTGAAAGCGCTCGCCGAGCACGTACAGCAGCCGGAGGCCGGCGAGCCCGTGCCGGAAGTAGGCAAGCCGGCGACATCGTCGTTGCGGATCCTCCTGGCCGAGGACAACGCCGTGAACCAGAAGGTCGCACTCCGGCTCCTCGACCAGCTCGGCTACCGCGCCGACGTGGCGTCGAACGGCCTCGAGGCACTGGAGGCGCTCGAGCGGCAGCCCTACGACGTCGTGCTCATGGACGTGCAGATGCCCGAGCTGGACGGTCTCGATGCTTCGCGCCGGATCTGCGAGCGCTGGCCGGCGGAGGTCCGCCCGCGCATCATCGCGATGACGGCGAACGCGATGCCCGAGGACCGCGAGGCCTGCTTCGCCGCCGGGATGGATGACTACGTCGCCAAACCGATCCGCCCGAACGAGCTGGCGGAGGCGCTGAGCCGCGCGCGTCCGCTCGAGGGCACCGGCACACCGAGCGCGGAGAGCGCCGGCGCCACCCTCGACGCGAGCGCGATCGAGAGCCTGAGAGAGCTCGGCGGGGAGGAGCTTCCTGGCGGAGGTGATCGACACGTTCCTCGAGCGACGCGCCTGCCCTCGTCGCAACGCTCCGGACGACGTACGAGGAGGGCGACACGGAGGGGCTGCGGCGAGCGGCGCACACCCTGAAGTCGAACGGCCAGACTTCGGCGCGGGACGCTTCTCGGAGCTCTGCCGAGAGCTCGAGGAACGAGCGAGGAGCGGCGAGCTGGACGGCGCCGCCGAGCTCGTCGATCGAATCGAGCGAGAGTACGCTGCGCTCGAGAAGACGCTCGCTGCGCTCCGTTCGACAGCCGCGTCGTGAGCGCTTCCGCCTCTCCGCCCGGAACGATCCTGATCGCGGACGACAACCGGGTGAACCGGCTCCTGCTCGGCCGCGGTTTGGAGCAGCAGGGACACACCGTCGTCTTCGCAGAACACGGCCGCGAGGCGCTCGACCTGCTGCGTCGCCAGCACTTCGACCTGATGCTGCTCGACGTCTTGATGCCCGAGCTCGACGGCTACCAGGTTCTCGCGGAGCTGAAGCTCGACCCGCATCTCCGCGACATCCCGGTGATCATGACGTCGTCGCTCGACGAGCTCGACAGCGTGGTCAAGTGCATCGAGATGGGCGCAGAGGACTACCTGACCAAACCGATCAACCCGGTGTTGCTGAACGCGCGCATCACTGCGAGCCTCGAGAAGAAGCGCCTTCGCGATCAGCAGCGCGAGCTGATCAGCAAGTTCGCGACGAAGGAAGTCGCGGAGGATCTGCTGACGTCAGGCTTCTCGCTCGGCGGCAAGCATCTCGACGCGTCCGCGATGTTCTGCGACATCCGCTCGTTCACGACGATTGCCGAAGCGCGGGAGCCTGCCGAGACGATCGAGCTGCTGAACGACTACTACACGCTGATGATGGACGCGATCGGCGGCGAAGGCGGGATCGTGAACCAGATGGTCGGCGACGGGCTGATGGCGATCTTCGGCGCGCCCGCTGCCGCGCGAAGACCATCGCCAGCGAGCCGTGCTCGCCGCGCGCCAGATGGTGGAGTTGATCCGCCTGTTCAACGAGGAACAGGCAGCGCGGGACAAGCTGCAGATCCAGATCGGTATCGGCATCGCGTCGGGGCAGGTTGTCGCGGGCTACACGGGCACGCAGCACCGAGCGACCTATACGTGCGTGGGCGACACCGTCAACGTCGCTGCTCGTCTCGAGTCGCATACGAAGGTCGTGAACCGGCCCATCCTGATCGACGAGCACACGCGGCGCGGCCTCGACGACGTGATCGCCGTCGAGGCACAGGGAGAGCTGCTGATGAAGGGAAAGACCCAGCCGGTCAAGGTTTACGCCGTCCGCGTCGACTCGCTCGTCGCGGAGAGCGTGTGAGCGAGACCGCGGCCTCCGAAGGCGGCCTACATACCCATCGCGTGGTACCCGGCGTCGACGTAGAGCATCGTGCCGGTGACGTTCTTGGCATCGTCGGAGAGCAGGTAGGCCGCGGCGGCGCCGCAGTCGTCGGCCTCCATGTGCCGGTGCAGCGGCGCACGCTGCTCGAACATCTCCTCCATCGTCGTGAAGCCCGCGATCGATCGGGCGGCGAGCGTCCGCACGGGCCCCGCCGAGATCGCATTGACCCTGATGTTCGACTGGCCGAGGTCCCAGGCGAGGTAGCGCATGCTGGCGTCGAGCGTCGCCTTGGCGACACCCATGACGTTGTAGTGCGGGACGGCGCGGACGCCGCCGAGGTAGGTCATCGTCACGATCGAGCCTCCCCCGCGCGCCTGCATCAGCGGCTCGGCACGCTTCGCACACGCGACGAGCGAGTAGGCGCTGACGTCCACCGCCAGCCAGAAGCGGTCGCGCGGCGTGTCGATGAAGCGACCCTCGAGATCCTCCGCGGCCGCATAGGCGACCGAGTGGACGAGTACGTCGAGCCCGCCGCCGAAGGCATCGGCGACCTCGGCGAAGACACGGTCGAGATCTGCGTCCGAGCGAACGTCGCACTCGGTGACGAGCTTGCCGCCGACCGAGTCGGAGAGCTCCCGAACGCGTCTTCTCGATCCGCTCGCCCTGGAACGTGAATGCGAGCTCAGCGCCCTCCTCGTGCAGCTTCCGGGCGATCGCCCAGGCGATCGAGCGCCGGTTGGCGACGCCGAGCACGAGCGCCTGCTTGCCCGCGAACCTCCCGCTCACGTGCCTGCTCTGCCGGCGAGGTGCTCGCCGCCGACCCCAGCCCCGGCGATCGGGGGCTGCGACGACCAGGGGAAGTCGATCCAACGGTCGGTGCGCCGCCAGACGTATTCGCAGTCGATCACGGACTGCGGCTTCTGGTAGAGCACCGCGGAGCGCACCTCACCAACCCTGCCGCGACAGAAGTCGTGGACGAACGCGAGCGTGTGACCGGTGTCGGCGACGTCGTCGGCGATCAGCAGCGAAGCGTCCTCGATGTCGACCAGCTCGGGGGTCGGCGGCAGCGCAACCGGCAGCGGCATCCGCTCGTCGACCCCCGTGTAGTACTCGACGTTGATCAGGTAGATGTTCTTCACCGAGAGCGCGTAGCCGAGCAGGCCGGCCGGGAAGAGGCCGCCGCGCGCGATCCCGAGGATGATGTCCGGCCGGTAGCCGTCCTCCGCAACCTGCCGCGCGAGGTCGCGGGCGCCCTCGCCGAACGCCTCCCAGGTGAGGATCTCGCGTTCGGGGGCAGCCACGGGTGCATCTTAAAGCGACTGGGGATAGGCTCGCCGACGGATGGAACGGGTCGCCGTCGTCACGGGCGCCTCCTCGGGAATCGGCGAGGCGATCGCGCGCGCGCTCGCGAAGCGCGGTTGGCACTGCGTGCTCCTTGCCCGCCGCGAGGAGAAACTGCGCTCGATCGCCGCCGAGATCGGCGGCGAGGCGGAGCCGTGCGACGTCTCCGACCGTGCGGCCGTCGAGGCCGCAGCGACGCGCATCCTCGAGCGTCACCCGGCCGTCCACCTGCTCGTCAACAACGCCGGCGTGCCCGCGCGCGGCACGTTCCTCGTCATCGACCCCGACATCGTCCGCCGCGCGATCGACGTGAACTACCTGGGCGGCGTCTGGTGCACGCGCGCGTTCATGCCCGGGCTCGAGGCGGCCGCGCGTGACGGCCGCGCACACGTCGTCAACCTGTGCTCGGTCGCGGGGACCGTCGCGTTCGCGCCGGCAGGCGCGTACGCGGCGTCGAAGCACGCCCAGCTCGCGTTCTCCCGCTCCCTCTCAGCGGCACTGCGTGGCACCGCGATCAACGTGCACACCGTCCTCCCCGGTTTCGTCGAGACCGAAGGGTTTCCGCAGAAGGACGTGCTCCGCAGCCGGCTCCTCCGCCGCTTCGTGATCAGCACGGAGCGCGTTGCGGAGGCCGTCGTCAACGCCGTCGAGAAGAACAAGCGCGAGATCACGCTCCCCTGGTTCCCGTACCGGCTCGTCTCGATCGCGCAGACGCTCACTCCGGGGCTCGTTGCCCGGTTCTCGGGCATGGCGGGCTACCGCCCCGGGTCGTTCTCGCCCGGTGACCCGGGCGGCGTCCCCGACTGACCGCGCTTCCGCCTGTCCAATACCCCTTCGGGGTATAATGACCGCGTGAGCGAGACTCGCACCTACAGCGTCCCCGCGATGCACTGCGAGCACTGCGAGCACGCGGTCGGCGACGAGCTGGCCGCCGTGCCCGGCGTCGAGCAGGTCGACGTCGACCTGGAGACGAAGCTCGTCGTCGTTACCGGGACAAACCTCGATGACCGCGCCCTCCGCGCCGCGATCGAGGAGGCGGGCTACGAGGCCGCGTGAGCGCCGTCGAGACACCGGAGCGCGTTCGCCTCGACCTCGAAGGGATGACGTGCGCGTCGTGCGCGTCGCGGATCGAGAAGAAGCTGAACCGCCTCGAAGGCGTCGCGGCCACCGTCAACTTCGCCACCGCGGAGGCCACGGTGACGTACGACCCCGCGCACGTGCGCCCGGACGAGCTCGTCGCCACCGTGACCGGAATCGGCTACGGCGCGTCCGTCGCCGCGCCCGCCGGCACGCACGAGCACGCGGGCGACGACCCTGGGCCTGTCCTCCGACGGCTCGTCGGCTCGGCAATCCTGACAGCGCCGCTCGTCCTGCTCGCAATGGTCCGCCCACTCCAGTTCGGCAGCTGGGAGTGGCTCGCGCTCGCGCTGGCGACGCCGGTCGTCATCTGGGGCGGCTGGCCGTTCCACCGCGCCGCCGCGCTGAACCTGCGACACGGCCTCGCGACGATGGACACACTGATCTCCCTCGGCACGCTGGCGGCCTGGACGTGGTCGGTCGTCGTCCTCGTCGGAGGCGTCGCCGAGGACACCTACTTCGAGGTTGCGGCTGTGATCACCACGCTGATCCTGCTCGGGCGCTGGCTCGAGGCGCGGGCACGCCGCCGCTCGGGCGAGGCGATTCGCGCCCTGCTCGAGCTCGGCGCGAAGGAAGCCCGCGTCCTCCGCAACGGCGAGGAGCTGCTCGTGCCGATCGAGGAGCTCGAGCTCGGCGACCGTTTCGTCGTCCGTCCGGGCGAGAAGATCGCGACCGACGGGATCGTCGAGAGCGGCGAGTCCGCGATCGACCAGGCCGTGTTGACCGGGGAGTCCGTGCCCGTCGAGGTCGGGCCCGGCGCCGAGGTGGCCGGCGCCACGATCAACACCTACGGCCGGCTCGTCGTCCGTGCCACCCGCGTGGGCGCCGAGACCGCGATCGCGCAGATCGCCCGCCTCGTCGCCGAGGCGCAGGCCGGCAAGGCTCCGGTGCAGCGTCTGGCCGACCGCGTGTCGGCCGTCTTCGTGCCGATCGTCATCGTCGTGGCGCTCGCCACGCTCGCCGGCTGGCTCGTCGCGACGGGAGATGCGTCGGACGCGTTCACCGCCGCCGTCGCCGTCCTCATCATCGCCTGCCCCTGCGCGCTCGGCCTGGCCACGCCGACGGCGCTGATGGTCGGCACCGGCCGCGGCGCGCAGCTCGGCATCCTCGTCAAGGGGCCGGAGGTTCTCGAGCGGACGCGACAGATCCAGACGGTCCTGCTCGACAAGACCGGCACCGTCACCGAGGGGCGGATGGAGCTCGTCTCGGTCGAGCCGCTCGACGGCGCCTCGCGCGAGGAGGCGTTACGGATCGCCGGCGCGGTCGAGGCTGCGAGCGAGCACCCCGTCGCGCAGGCGGTCGCCCTGGCCGCGCGTGACGAGCTCGGACTGCTGCCCGAGGTGGACGGATTCGTCAACCGGCCGGGCGTCGGCGTCGCCGGCACCGTCGATGGCAGGCGTGTCGAGATCGGTCGCGAGAACGGAGCGATCACGGTGCGCAGAGACGGCGTGCCCCTCGCACGGCTCGTCGTCCGTGACGTGGTCAAGCCGACGAGCGCCGAGGCGGTGCGCGAGCTGCGCTCGCTGGGGCTCGAGCCGGTCCTGCTCACGGGCGACGCCCGCGAGACGGCGGAGCGCGTCGCGGCCGAGGTCGGGATCGAGCGGGTCCTCGCCGAGGTGCTGCCCGGCGGAAAGGCCGATGCCGTCCGCCGCCTGCAGGAGGAGGGCTCGGTCGTCGCCATGGTCGGCGACGGGGTCAACGACGCGCCGGCGCTCGCGCAGGCGGATCTCGGAGTCGCGCTCGGAACGGGCACAGACGTCGCGATCGAGGCCTCCGACGTGACGCTCGTCTCCGGCGATTTGCGCGCCGTGGCCGACGCGATCCGCCTGGCGCGCCGCACGCTGCGGACGATCGAGGGAAACCTGTTCTGGGCCTTCGCCTACAACGTCGCCGCGATCCCGCTGGCGATCGCCGGCCTGCTCGACCCGATCGTCGCCGCCGCCGCGATGAGCTTCTCGAGCGTCTTCGTCGTCACGAACAGTCTCCGCCTCAGACGGTTCCGCAGCTACCGGGAGGGAACGGCATGACCCACGGCTATGTCTCCGACAAGGAGGCTCTCGTCAAGCGCCTGCACCGGATTGAGGGCCAGGTGCGTGGGATCGAGCGCATGCTCGAGGAGGAGCGCTACTGCATCGACGTGCTGACCCAGATCTCGGCGGTGACGACGGCGCTCGAGAGCGTCGCCTTCCGCATCCTGGACGACCACGTGAACCACTGCGTCGCGGGCGCGCTCGCGTCGGGCGACGCGGACGCGGCCGCCGAGAAGAGCCGCGAGCTGCTCGACGCGGTGCACCGCTTCGCGAAAACGCGCTGAGCCGCTGGGGACAGTTACCGAAGGTGACTGTCCCGCTCTTCGTTCATCGAGTCGCTCACGGGGCGGCAAGGCGGGGACGGACACCTTCGGTATCCGTCCCCTCGTGCTACGCCTTCCTGGTTGGCGTTCCGCCCTGGTCGAAAAACCGGCTTGCGTGGACTAGACTGAGACCGTGGTGGGAGGGAAACTGGGGCGCCTCGCGTGTCTGTCAGTGCTCGCCGTCGCGCTCGGGCTGACCGGAACCGCCTGCAGCGACGACGAGAACACCGGCGCGGACCGCCACCTGTCCGCCGCTGAGGCGCGGAAGGAGACGCGAGAGCACCCGGACGATCCCGAGGCCTGGAAGGCCCTCGCGTCCGCACTCAGGGAAAGCGGTCAGACGACGGCCGCGATCCCGGCCGCCCAGCGCCTGCTCAGCCTGCAACCGAAGGACGTCGACGCCCATCGCCGGCTCGGCCGTCCTCTACCTCGAGCAGGGCGATGCGCTACCAAGCAGGAGTCGCAGCCCGCAAAGGCACGCGCCTCGTTCAACAAGGCCGTCGCTACCTACCGGAAGCTCGTCACCGTGGCCCCGAAGAACCAGCACGTCCGGATCGAGCTCGGACAGGCCGCGGAGCGTGCCGGCGACACCGCGACCGCCATCTCCGCGTACACGGCGTTTCTCCGCCTGACACCGAAGGACCCGAACGCACCGTACGTGCGCGCCTGGCTGAAACGCCTGAGCCGGCTCCTAGGCCTTCCGCGCCACGTACCAGCCGACCTCGACCTCGTAGACCGCGCCCGGGGCGAGGCCGCGGATGCGCTCCCGCTGCTCGCCCTCGACCCCGCGATGTCGAGGTAGTGCTCGAGGTCGCGCTGCTCGCGGACGATCTCCGTCGCTCGTGACGACGAGGTTGTTCGCGTCGAGCGAGGCGCGGATGTCGCCGTCGGGCAGCAACCGGGTGTGCGACGGATCGCGGAGGCGCTCGAACGGTCGTACTCGATCGAGCGGATCGGGTCGACGTCGCCGAGCTGGTCGGCGACGAGCAGCCGCCCGCCGCGCCGGGTCACGCGCGCGAGCTCGGCGACGACCAGCTCCGGGCGGCGCACGTGGTGGAGGACGCGCAGACAGCCGACGAGATCGAACTCGCCCCAGCCGAACGGAAGTGCGGTCGCGTCTCCTTCGAGAAACGTGCAGTTCGCCGGCGCGCGCTCGCGCGCGGCCGCGAGCAGCTCGGGCGAGCTGTCGACGCCGACGACCTCCCGCACGTGCGGCGCGAGCGCGAGCGCGAGCGCGCCGGCGCCGCAGCCGACGTCGAGCGCCCGCTCGTCGCCGCCGAGCGGGGCGAGCAGCCGGTGCACGCGGGCGGACGAGATCGGCAGCTCGCTCCTCCTGCAGAGCGACACGCATAGCGACGGTGTCAGACACCGACAACCTCGCGGCGCGCCCTGGGCGCGCGTGTGTTGAGCCCGCACACGATCTCGTAGCCGATCGTATCCGCCACCCGCGCGTGGTCCTCGGCGAGGATGCCGTCGCCGAGCAGCGTCACCGGCGTGCCGACCGGCAGCTCGGCCGGAAGCTCTACGGCGAAGGCGTCCATCGAGACCGTGCCGACGACGCGGCAGCGCTCACCGGCGACGAGAACCTCCGTGCCTGTCATGTCGCGGCGAAAGCCGTCTGCGTACCCGACAGGGACAATCCCGATCCAGGTCGGTCGCTCGGCCACGTAGCGTCGTCCGTAGCCGGTGCTCTCGCCGAGCAGAAGGTGCTTCACCTGGGCGAGCTCCGACTCCCAGCTGAGTGCGGGCCGGAGGTCGTCGTCGGTGGGGTTGCCTCCGAAGGGCGAGATGCCGTAGAGCGCGATCCCGCAGCGAGCGGCGTCGAGGCGGGCCGCCGGATAGCGGAGCGCGCCGGCGCTGTTGGCGAGGTGGCGGGTGAGGTCCGGGTGGTCAGCGGTGGCGTCGAGGAACCGCCGCGTCTGCTCCTTCGTGAAGGCCGGGTCCGACTCGGCAGATGCCAGATGGCTCATCAGGCCGACGACGTTCGTGGCCGTCGCGGCAAGCTCCGACAGGCCCCACCGCCCCATCCCCGTGTCGAGCTTCAGGTGGACCGGGATCCCGTCCGGGACAGGCCCCGGCGTCGAGACGACGAGCTCGAGTCGCGCCCGCCGGGCCCCTCGTAGCTCGTCCTCGGGCGTAGGCCCCATGACGATGAGCCGCGCCTCACGGAAGGTTCGTCGTAGTGGTTTCGCCTCGTCCACCGTGGCGACGCAGATCGCAGTCGCTCCGGCCTCGAGCGCTGCGCGCGCCACGTCGGCCGCCCCGTGCCCGTAGCCGTCCGCCTTGACGACGGCCCAGAGCTCCGCGCCGCCGAGGACATCGCAGCAGCGTCCGCATGTTGTGCCTGACGGCATCGAGGTCGAGCGTGAAGTGCGAGCGCGTCATCTCCGTCATTGTCGTCTGCAGCGCGCGAAAGCCGCTCCCTCGACTGGACTCGACCCCTTTGCCAAAGGGCGAATACCTCGTATGCTTGGCGCCTGGGGAATATGGAGGGGGAAATGGAACCTGCGGCCACGGTGGGAGACGCACGGCGACGGCGTCGTATCTTTAGTTCGCGGACGATCCTGATCGTCGTCGGGATCGTCGTCAGCGCGCTCTTCACGTACATCGCCGTCCGCCACGCGCACCTCAGCCAGACGACGCACGCGCTTGCGGGAGACGACGTACGCCTGGCTCGTTCCCGAGCCTGGCGCTGCTCGTCGCTCGCGTTCCTCATCCGGGCCGTGCGGTGGCAGTCGCTCTTCCCGCGCGACCAGACGGCCGCCGCTCGGGCCGATCGCGACGGCGCTGTTCGTCGGCTACCTCGGAACGCGTCCTGCCCGCGCGCGCAGGCGAGGCTGCCCGAACCGTGGCGCTGAACAAGACGGCGAAGACGCCGATCGCGCAGACGGTCGGCACGGTCTTCGTCGAGCGCGCCGAAGACGTGCTGTCGCATCGTCCTGCTGCTCTTCGTGATGTTGCCCTGGCTGCCCGACGTGAGCTGGCTCCGGGCGGCGGGATACCTCGCCGTCGGACTCATGCTCGTGCTCGCTGTCTGCGCCGGGATCCTCCTCGTCTGGGGCGAGCGGGCGGCTCGACTGCTCGTCCGGCCGCTGGCGCGGCTGCCGTTCGTCCCGCGCGAGTCCGCTCGAGCGGGCTCCCGAGCATTTCACCAGCGGCCTCGTGGGCCTCGTCAGCCCCCGCATCGCGATTGTGAGCTTCGCCTGGACGACGCTTTCCTGGCTCGTGCTCGGGGTCGCATTCTGGCTCGTGCTGCAAGGCGAGCGGCATCGGCCTGTCGCCGCTCGCGGGCCAGCTCGTCGTGATCGGGATCGGGCTCGCGATGATCCTGCCCTCGTCACCCGGCCGCGCTCGGGGTCTTCGAGGGCGCGACGGTGGTCGTGCTCGCCGCCTACGGCGTCGACGAACTCGGAGGCGCTCTCCTACGCGCTCGTGCTGCACGCCTTGAACGTCCTGCCGCTCCTGGTCGTCGCAGCCGCGATCCTCGCTGTTCGCCGGGTTCGCGGCCGAACGCTGCTTCGCAGACACCCGCGGCCGATCTCGAGTCCGGCGCCTCCTGAGGGGCGAGCCCTCTAGCGCCGCTCTTTCGCCAGCGCGGCGACCTCCGGCTTGACGTAGAGCCACTCGTCCATCGTCGCCGTCGGCGTCGGGCCCCAGGCCTTGCGCGAGACGGCCCAGCGCAGCCAGTCTCCGGGCCCGCAGCGCCCCACACGGGCACCCACCACACCCGCAGCCGGAATTTCCTTCGCCTCGTAGCCCTTCAGCGCGGATTGCATCGCCTGCGTGGCTCGGATCGGAGACGAGCACGACGGGTCCGAGCTGCGCGGCTTCGGGGTTGCTCATGTCGTAGTAGCCGCTCGGGACGTCACGGAGGTACCAGCTCCACGGCCAGCCGGTGCCGCCCCAGCTGTCGACCACCGGGACGAACGGCTCCCCGTGCTCACGCGTGTAGGCCGCCTCGAGGCGCATCAGCTCGTCGCGGATGCGCGGCACGTCGTCGGCGGTCTGCACCTGCACGCAGCAGCTCACGCGGATCGGCCGACCGGAAGTACGAAAGCTGAATCGAGAAGTACACGGCGCCGATCGCGGCGAGGCCGACGACGCCGAGCGCGACCTCGCGGCCCATCGACCGCGCGCGAGCCACAGCGCCTGCGCGCCGATGCCGGCGAGCAGCACGAGCGGCAGCAGCGGATGGAGCACGAGCCAGGGCATGCGCTCGGACGCCCAGGAGAAGATCGCGAGCAGCGAGAGGAACATCCAGACGAGGAACAGGTCCCCGATCGTCCGCCGCCGCAACGCGACGACGATCCCCACCGCTCCGAGGATCACGATCGGCCACTCGTAGGCCGGGATCAGGATCAGGTAGTAGAACCACGGCTGCCCGCCGCGGTTGACGTCCTGCTGGCCGAGCCAGTAGTCGATGCTGCCCCAGAGCCCTTCCTGCAGCCCGCCCGGGTTCGTGAGGAACGTCGAGAAGAGCAGCGTGTAGACGACGAGGAAGCGTCGACACGCCCCACGCCCAGGCGGCGAAGCCGAGCGACACGACGCCGCGGACGAGCGCGCCGTCGAGCAAGCCCCGCTCCGGCGCGTCGCGCGCGCATGCCCTGCACGACGACCGCCGCGGCGAGGAACAGTCCGACGACGAAGACGGTGATGTACGTCGTCTCCTTCGTCGCGAAGCTGACGGCGAGCAGGCCGAGCAGCGACGGCGGGTGCCAGCGCCGCGGCTGGTCGAAGAACCGCAAGAGGACGACGACGAGCCCGAGCGTGACGGTCGCCACGTGGATGTCCTCGCGCAGCGAAGCGCGAGAAGTAGAGGAAGCTCGGGCGCGAGGCAGAGCGCGAGCGGAGGCCGTGAGCGCGGCGACGGTGCCGAGCTGCCGGCGCAGGAAGAACGGCAGGAAGACCGCGATCGTCCCGACGAGCGCGACCGGGATGCGCGCGACGTAGTCGCCGGCGCCGAACAGGAGGTCGGCGAGCGCGATGAGGTAGAACTGCACCGGCCCGTGGTAGACGGGGTCGTAGCTGTAGCCGTCCCCGCTGACGAGCTGCCACGCCGAACCACGCGTGCAGGCTCTCGTCGTGGTGCAAGCGGCTTGTCGTCGAGACCGATGAGCCGCAGCGCGAGCCCGAGCACGGCGATCGCGGCGAACGGGACGGCTTCGCGCCACCAGGTGGCCGCCCACGCACGCACACGCGCGAGCGGCGCGCCCCGCAGCCGAAAGGTCGCGCGGGCCGCGCGATCATCCGGCGCCTCCCGCGGGTACGCTCCGCCGGCGCGGGCGCCCGGGCGAGGCGGTAGCGGAAGGCGACGAGCTGGCCGAGCCCGCGGAGGCTGAACCGGACAGACGCAGCGCGCGCAGGCGTCGACGTGCCGCCCTCGCGGGCGAGGTGCGTCACGGGCACGTCGACGATCCGCCAGCCGCGGACGGCCGCGCCGAGCGTGACGAGGATGTTGGGCGCGAGCGTGTCGGCGCTCGATGAGCGGCTGGAGCTCCTCCCAGACCGAGCGGCGAAGCAGCCGGAAGGGCGTGTTGACGTCCCGGATCCGACGCCCCGCGAGCAGCGAGGCGGCGAGCCGGACGGCGCGCGTGAGCAGGAGGCGGTGCGTGGGGTCGTTGCGCTCGGCGCGCACGCCGAGCACGAGGTCGGCGCTCGCCACGCCGCTCCCAGAGGCGGGGGAACTCGGCGACGACGAACTGGCCGTCGGAGTCGATCTGGAAGATCCACTCGGCGCGGGCGGCCCTGAGCCCGCGCATGACCGCGGCGCCGTGGCCGGCGTTCTGCTCGGCGCGCTGGACGTCGAGCCAGGGGCGCTCGCGCGCGAGCCGCTCGAGGATCTGCGGCGTCTCGTCGGTCGAGGCGTCGTCGACGACGATCACCTCGACCGCTTCGAAGCAGCGGCACGAGCTCGCGCTCGAGGTCGCGGACCAGCGTCTCGATCGATCCCGCCTCGTTGTAGACGGGGACGACCACCGAGAGGTCGATCACAGCACCCACCTCATGATTCTGGCCTCGATCGTCCCGATTCGCCAGACGGGGCGCCCGATGGGCGCCCCGTCCGAAGATCACTCGGCTCGCAGCCTACGTGATGTCGCTGCAGAGAGCCTCGTGCGGCGAGATTGTTGTGCGACGTCGTAGCTTCGTGGCGAGCGCTAAGGATCGTCGCCCTGTTCAGGCTGTCGAGCGCCGCGTTGACTTCCGACGTGATCTGCGCCACTGAGTCAGCGGGTAGTCGCTGCCGAACTCCTGGGCGTTGAGCACTGCCGGCCACCGCCGCCCGGAGCAGGATCTGGGCTGCACCCAGCACGCCCTTGCCGCCGGGGTACCCGAGCGCGTCGAGCAGCGTGTCGTTGCCGAGGTCGGCGTAGGGCGTCGTAGCAGTCCGGGTAAACACGGTGCTGACCAACTGGGAAGGCGTGTACGGGCTCGGCCAGTCGTCGGTGTGGTTCTTCCAGAAGCCGGGCGTGCAGCCCTTGCCTGCCGGCGTCGGCGTCGGCGTGTTCGTCGGCGTGTTCGTCGGCGTGTTGGTGGGCGTGTTCGTCGGCGTGTTCGTCGGCGTGTTCGTCGGCGTGTTCGTCGGCGTGTTCGTCGGCGTGTTCGTCGGCGTGTTCGTCGGCGTGTTCGTCGGCGTGTTCGTCGGCGTGTTCGTCGGCGTGTTCGTCGGCGTGTTCGTCGGCGTGTCCGTCGGCGTCGGCGTGTTCGTCGGCGTGGTCGTCGGCGTGTTCGTCGGCGTCGGCGTGTTCGTCGGCGTGTTCGTCGGCGTGTTCGTCGGCGTGTTCGTCGGCGTGTTCGTCGGCGTGTTCGTCGGCGTGTTCGTCGGCGTGTTCGTCGGCGTGTTCGTCGGCGTGTTCGTCGGCGTGTTCGTCGGCGTGTTCGTCGGCGTGTTCGTCGGCGTGTTCGTCGGCGTGGGCGTGGCCGTCGCCAGGACGTTCGACGCCATCTGGTTGTCCTGGGTGCCGAGGCTCGTGCCGTCAATGTTGTCCAAGATCACGTGATAGGGCGAGCCGCTGATGGCGGAGGCGCCGTTGCCGGTTCCCCAACCCTGGGGCGTGTTCGCCCCGACGGAGATATGCGCGGCCCACTGGATCTGGACAGCGCCATTTCCACCGGGGGGCACGGTGAACGTCAGCTTGTAGCTCGCGTAGCTGTTGCCGCTGTCCCCGCCGTTGGCGATCGGGACAACGAAATTCTTGTCCGAGGTGTGCCGAGTCCCGTTGGTGCCCCACGTCAGGTCGAAGCCGGCCGCCGAGGCTCCCGCGACCGTGACGGTCCGGTCACCCTCACAGGTCGGAACCACGATCGGGACACACGCGGTCCCCTCGGTCGCGTTGATCCTCGCCTGCGTGCTACCGGTCCCGTCACCGCTGCTCGCGGAAAAGATGCTGCTAATGAACGCGTCGTTCGGGACGGAGGCCGTCGCGGTCCCGCCGCTGATAGCGGCGCAGGTGGCGGGATCTTGCCCGTTGTAACCGTCGCAGTCAGCCCCATTGGCGCCGATGTTGAAGTTGATCGCTGTCCCCGTGAAGGAGAGGGCCTCCGCCGAGGCCTGGGCCCAGGAGTCGAACCAGTCGTAGGAGTGCTTGCTGCTTGTCGTGTACGAGAAACCGAACAGGAGTGTGTGTGCGCCAGGGGCGAGACCCGTCATGAGGAGCTTCTGGGGCGTCGACATGCCTTCCGTGTAGATCGAGTTGCTCTGCAGGTTTCCGCCGGTCCACGTGCAGAGGACAACGCGCGGGTTGCCATTTTCGCACTGGTTGAACGTCGTCCCGACGTTCGCCGTGCGCTCGCTGACGAACGGGACAGCACCCGCAAGGCCGGACATCGCCAGCATGACAACGACAACTGTTCCGAGCAGAACCACCAATAAAGCGTCTCGCCGCATGCCAGACTCCCCCTAGTTCGACCGTGTTCCCCTCTGAACCCTTCACTTTCCCCTATTCGGGGGATTTAGTCAAGGCCAGAGGCAGCAGCGCGACGTTCCGTGCGCCGCCGCCCCGGCGGGCCTTCCTCCAGACAAGGAGGACAAACGGACGGGGCGCCTTGCGGGCGCCCCGTCTGCTCATTCCTTGCTGCCGTCGACTACTGCGGGCAGAGGTCGTGCGGCAGGTTGTTGAACTCGGCCAGCTGAGCCTGTGCCGCGTTGATTTGGGCGATGTCGTTGCTGTTGATCGCGTCGTTCACCAGATCGGTGACCTGCTGCGACGTTCAGCGGGTAGTTGCCGCCCAGGCCTGCCGCGCTGAGCAGTCCCGCCACGCCGTGCCGGAGCAGGTTCCTGACCGCGCCGTCGATGCCCTTGCCACCGCCGTAGCCGAGCGCGTCGAGCAGCGTGTCGTTGGCGAGGTCGGCGTTGTCATACGGCGTGCCGTCGTTGATCGCCGCGAACACGCTCTCGACGGTCTGGCTCGTCGTGTACGGGCTCGGCCAGTTCTCCGTGTGGTTCTTCCAGAAGCCCGGCGTGCAGCCCTTGCCTGCCGGCGTCGGCGTCGGCGTGTTCGTCGGCGTGTTCGTCGGCGTGTTGGTGGGCGTGTTCGTCGGCGTGTTCGTCGGCGTATCCGTCGGCGTGTTCGTCGGCGTGTTCGTCGGCGTGTTCGTCGGCGTGTCCGTCGGCGTCGGCGTGTCCGTCGGCGTGTTCGTCGGCGTGTTCGTCGTCGTCGGCGTGTCCGTCGGCGTGTTCGTCGGCGTGTCCGTCGGCGTGTCCGTCGGCGTGTTCGTCGGCGTGTTCGTCGGCGTGTTCGTCGGCGTGTTCGTCGGCGTGTTCGTCGGCGTGTTCGTCGGCGTCGTCCGTCGGCGTGTTCGTCGGCGTGTTCGTCGGCGTCGGCGTCGGCGTGCCGTCGGGACGTTGGACGCCATCTGGTTGTCCTGGGTGCCGAGGCTCGTGCCGTCGAGCGTCGTCCAGGATCACGTGATAGGGCGAGCCGCTCGATGGCGGCGGCGCCGTTGCCGATTCCCCATCCCTGGGCGTGTTCGCGCCCGATGGAGATATGCTGCGGCCCACTGGATCTGGACGCACCATTGGTCCGGTGGCACGGTGAACGTCAGCCTGTAGCCCGGCGTAGGCGTCGCCCGTGTCCGCGGCGTTGGCGAGCGGGACAACGACATTCTTGTCGGAGGTGTGCGTCCGACGAGTCACCGTTGGTGCCCAACGACGTCAGGTCGAAGACGAGCCGACGTTGGTTCCCGACTGGGTCGTCGACGGTCCGTCGATCCTCACAGGTCGCTGCCGGCCACGTCGGGACACGAGGCAGTCCACTCGGCCGCGTCGATCGCATCGCCGGGTGCTGCCGCTCGCCGCGGTCGCGACGAGATGCCGCTGATGAACGGCGTCAGATTCGGGACGGAGTCGCCGGTCGTGGTTCCGCCGTGTAGTCGGTGCACGAGGCGATCGGGCCCGGTGTCGACGCCGTCGCAGTCGAGCCGCCGTCGGAGGCCGAGGTTGAAGTTCGATGGGCGGCCCCGGTGTAGATGAGGGCCTCCGCAGTCGCCTGGGCCCAGGAGTCGAACCAGTCGTAGGCGTGCTCGCCGCTTGTCGTGCACTAGTAACCGAAGAGAGTGCTGTGTGGGCCTGCGGCGAGACCCGTCGATCAGGAGCCGCTGGGGCGTGGACATGCCTTCGGTGTAGATCGAGTTGCTCGTGCAGGTTTCCGCCGGTCCACGTGCAGTTGCGTAGCCGGCGTCGGGGAGCCGTTCTCGCACTGGTCGAACGTCAGTGCGCCGACGTGTCGCCGTGCGCTCGCTGACGAACGGCGACAGCACCCGCAAGGCCGCGACATCGCCAGCATGACAACGACAGCTGTCCCGAGCAGAACGACCAGTAAGGCGTCTCGCCGCATCGCCCACATCCCCCCCAGTAGGGCTACCGCCGCATTGCACGGAACCTCTCCCTCATTCGGGGAAAAGTCAAGTCTTCTGGCGATCGATCGCGACATTTGTCACGACTGCGACGCGGATTTCCGGCACCAGTGACGATGTCCGCGACGTCCCTAAGATCAGGCGGCGGTGCGGGAGCTCGCGGACGCCGCACATCGCCGTCGTCGGCGCCGGGCCCGTGCGGGCTCGCCTGCGGGCGCGAGCTCGCGCCGGCTCGGCCACGAGGACTGGGCGCTCTACGAGCGCGCGGCCGACGCCGGCGGCCACGCCGGCGTCCGTCGTCGATCCGGCCGGCTTCACCTGGGACCAGGGCGGCCACGTCGTCTTCAGCCACTTCGGCGAGTTCGACCGCCTGCTCGACGAGGCGCTCGGCGACGACGTCCACGAGCACGAGCGCTCGTCGTACGTCCGCGTCGACGGCCGCTGGGTGCCGTACCCGTTCCAGAACAACCTCCGCTACCTCGAGCCCCGAGGACGCCTACGAGTGCCTCCTCGGGCTGATCGAGGCGCCGGGCGGCAGACGGCGACGACGGACTTCGCGACCTGGATGGAGGCGACGTTCGGCGAGGGCATCACGCGCCACTTCATGCGCCCGTACAACCTCGAAGGTCTGGGCGACGCCGCCGGAGCAGATGTCCGCGACGTGGATCGCCGAGCGCGTCAGCGTCGTCGACTACAAGCGCGCGCTGCGGAGCGTCCTGCTCGGCCTCGACGACGTCGGCTGGGGGCCGAACAACACGTTCCGCTTCCCGCGCTCGGGCGGCACCGGCGAGATCTACCGCCGCGCTCGCCGACCGGCTCGGCGACGCGCGTGCACTACGACGCGCGAGCTCGTCGGGCTCGACGCCGAGCGCCGCGGAGCTCCGCTTCGCCGACGGCCGCGACGCGAGGACTACGACGCGCTCGTCTCGACGATGCCGATCGACCGCCTCGTCGCCGCGATCGACGACTGCCCCGCCGACGTGCGCGAGGCGGCGGCGGCGCTCGAGCACAACGGCGTCTGGGTGGTCGGCGTCGGCTACGAGCGCGCCGCTCGCCGACGACCGCTCGTGGCTCTACTTCGCCGACCCGGCGGTGCCCGTTCTACCGCGTCACGAACTTCGCCAAGTACGCCGCCGCGAACGTCCCCGGGCGGCGACACGGAGCGCTACTCGTCGTACATGACCGAGACGGCGTACTCGACGCACCGGCCGCGCGAGCCGCGAGCGGGCTCGAGGAGCGCGGTCGTCGACGGCCTCGTCGCGACCGGGCTCGATCGACGGACGACGTGCCGATCGCGTCGCTGCACACGATCGACGTCGAGTACGCCTATCCGATCCCGACGCTCGAGCGCGACGCGGCGCTCGCGGTCGATCCAGCCCTGGCTGATGGAGCGCGACGATCTACTCGCGCGGCCGCTTCGGCTCGTGGCGCTACGAGATCGGCAACATGGACCACGCCGTGAAGATGGGCATCGACGTCGCGCGCCTCCTCGTCGAGGGCCGCCCGGAGGAGCTCTGGCCCTCCTGAGCCCGCGGCGTCGCTGACGACGTGATCGACGCGCTCCTCTTCTGGCTCGCTCGTCGTGGTGCTCGGGCTCGCGGCGCTGCCGTTCGCCGAGCTGCTCTTCGGCCGGCTGCCGAGCCGGGGGCTCGTCTTCGCGCGGCCGCTCGGGCTGCTCCTCGCCGCGTTCCCGGTCTGGCTGCTCGCGAGCCTCCACGTCGTCCCGTACGGCCGCAGCGACCGCGCTCGGCGTCGCTCGTCGCTCGTCGTGGTCGGGCGCGCTCCTCGCTGGCGACGCGGCTTCGGGCGCGGATCGGGCTCGACGCGTCGCGGGACACGCTCGCTCTGGCTCGCCGGCGAGGCGCTCTTCACCGTCGCGTTCTTCGGCTGGGCGCTGCTGCGCAGCTTCGCGCCGGACGTCTGGCAGACCGAGAAGCCGATGGACATGGCGCTCGTCAACGCCGTCAACCGGAGCGAGTGGTTCCCGCCGCACGACCCGTGGCAGTCCGGCGAGGACGTCAACTACTACTACTTCGGCCACTACCTGGTCGCGTTCCTCGTCCGGCATCACGGGCGTCGACCCGGCCGTCGGCTTCAACCTCGGCGTCGCGCTCTTCTTCGCGCTCGTCGACCGTCGGCGTCTTCGGCGTCGCCGCGGCGCTCTACGAGGCCGCGCGCGCGCGAGCGGCGACGCGCCGCGCGCGCTCGCCGTCGCTCGTCGGGCTCGACGGCGGCCGCGTTCGCCACCGCTGCTCGGCAACCTCGCCGGCGGCGTCCAGTTCCTCGCAGGACCCCGACCGCTGCGGCAGCTACGACTGGTGGGCGCCCTCGCGGGTGATCGACGGCACGGCGAACGAGTTCCCGTTCTTCAGCTTCCTGCTCGCCGACCTGCACGCGCACGTGATGGCGACGCCGTTCGCGCTCGTCGCCGTCGCCTACGCGCTCCAGCTCGGCGTTGCACGGCCCGCCGGCGTGGAGCGCGACGCGGCCGTGGCGTCGGCCGCCGCCGAGCTCGTCCTCGCCGCGCTCGTCCTCGGCTCGCTCTACGCGATCAACAGCTTCGACTTCCCGACGGCGTGCGCGATCGGCGCTCGGCGCGCTGCTCGCTCTGGGCGCTCGACGCGCCGCGGCCGCTGGCGGCGCGCGGCGTCGTGGGGCGGCGCCTGGCTCGCCGCGTCGCGGTCGTCCTCTTCCTGCCGTTCTGGCTGCGCTTCTCGCCGCCGACGACGCGGCATCGGCGTCGGTGCGCGAGCACGTCAGCTTCAGCCGCTTCGCGCGCGACTTCGCTCTGCATCTACGGCCTCTCGCTGTGGGTCGTCGCTCGCGCTCTTCGCCGGGCGGCTTCCGCGTGCCGCGCGCGTACCTCGCCTGGGCGCGGCGTCGCGTCCTGCTGTTCGCTGCTCGTCCTGCTCGCGCCGTCCCGAGCTCGCCGGGCTCGCCGCTCGCGCTCGTCGTCGCCGCCGTCGGCCGCGTTCGTCGCGCTCGCGAGCGGCCGGCTCAGCCAGCCGTACCGCTTCCTCTGGCTGCTCGCCGCGGTCGCGCTCGGCCTCGCTCGCGAGCGGCGAGTTCGTCTACCTCCGCGACGCGTTCGACGGCACGGCGAGCTACCGCTTCAACACCGTCTTCAAGGCCGGCTACCAGGCGTGGTTCCTGCTCGCGATCGTCGCGGGCGTCGGCGTCTTCTGGAGCGCGCGCTGGCTCGGGCCGTCGGCTGCGCGTCGTCTGGCTCGCGGGGCTCGGCGGTGCTCGTCGCGCTCGCGCTCGTCTACCCGGTCGCCGGCGTCGTACTCGCGTCTGCTCGCGCTTCGCGCAGAGCCCGACGCTCGACGGGATGCGCTGGCTCGAGCGCACCGCGCCGGACGACGCCGCCGCGATCGAGTGGCTGCGCGAGCTCGGTCGACGGCGCGCCGACGATCCTCGAGGCAGGTCGGCGAGGACTTCGACCCGGAGGGCCGCGGCCGCGTCTCGACGTTCACGGGCTCCCGACCGTGATCGCCTGGGCCGGGCACGAGGTGCAGTGGGGCCACGATCCCGGCTCGCGTGCGGGAGACGTGCAGCAGATCTACCGCACGAGGACGTCGGGCTCGCACGCCGGCTGCTCGCAGTACGGCGTCCGCTACGTCTTCGTCGGCAGCCTCGAGCGGAAGGACTACCCGGCGGCCGCGCTCGCGAAGTTCGACCGGCTCGGCCGCCCGCGTTCCGCTCCGGCGACACCGTCGTCTACGAACTGAAGGCCTGAGCCTTCATGTGGGGCACGTTGCGAGCGGTGGCGGTGGCTACCGGCATCGTCGACGGCGCGCCCGCGCTCTCTTCGCTCGGGCCGGGGGCCGACCTTCCGTCCGTCGCCATCCGCAAGCGCACGATCGCGCTTGTCCTCTTTCGCGCTCACGGTCTACGTGGCGTTCATCCCGCGCTTGCTCCTCTACGCGAGCCCGCCCACCGGCGACCAGCCCTACTACCTGATGGACGCGCTGAGCATCGTCCAGGACGGCGATCTGAACCTGCGCAACAACTTCGAACAGCGCGACGAGGACAAGTTCTACTCCCGGGCGCCGCATCCGGACGGCTTCGTAGGAATGGAGGCCCCCTACCCGCTGCCGTTCAGCAACGCCCACGCCGTCGCCAGACCTGCCACCGAGGCGTACCACTATCACCCGCCGGGTCTTGGCGCCGCGCTGGTTCCGGCCTGGGTGGTCGGGTCGTGGTTCTCGCTCTGGTGGCCGGCGACGATCGTGTTCATGTGCCTGATCGGCGCACTCGTCGCCTTGAACGCGTTCCTCCTCGCACACGAGGTGAGCGGCCGACTCGGCATCGCCTGGGCGGTGTGGCTCCCGATCGCGTTCAGCAACCCCTTGATGAGCTACTCGTACCTGATCTTCACCGGGCTGCCGACGGGCCTCCTGATCGTCTACCCCCTCCGCCGGCTCGCCCTCGGCTGGCCCACGAACGGCCGGCTTCGGCTCCTGCTCATTGGCCTCGCCATTGGATACATACCCTGGCTAGCGCCACGCGGGGCACCGGTCGCCGCGGCGCTCGCGCTTTACGCCGCCGTCCAGTGGCGCCGCGGCGACGCCGGCCTTCGCTCGCTCTCCTGGCTTTGCGCACCGCTGGCGGTTTCATTCGCCCTGCTCGCCTACTACCACTGGTTCCTCTACGGGGGCCCCATCCCGCTGGGCGACCTCATGGCTGTCCAGGGCGTCAGCGTAAGGACGTTCCACTGGCCGTGGCTGAGTCTCCATGAGTTGAGCCTCTTCCTGCGTGGAGCGTTCGGGCTGCTGTTCGATCGCAGCTTCGGGCTTCTCGTCTACGCCCCGGTGTACACCCTGGCAGTTCCCGGAACGGTCGCGTTGGTCGCATGGGGACGCAGGTCCAACCGCGGCCTCGTCGCCTGGATGGCCCTCGTCTCGCTGCCCTACCTGTTTCTCATCGCGGCCTTCGAGCACTGGAGCGGCATCTGGAACGCTCCTGCCCGCTACCTGACGACCTTCGTGCCGCTACTCGCCGCCCCACTCGCCGCATCGGTCGCGCTCGGGGGGAAGGCGTATCGCGCGCTATACGCCCTGCTCGCCGTTCCGGGCTTCCTCCTGATGGCGATCCTGATGTACGACGCGCGCCTCATGTTCCCGCTTCATGAGTCGGCGGAGTCGGCTGTTTCCAATTGGCTGGCAACGACGCCGACTTTGCCGTTTCACGTCGATGTGCGCTCGCTCGTGCCATCGTTCGTCTTCCGGACGAGGCGAGGAACCCGGCCATGTCGGGGACGGTGCTCGCGGCGTTTGCCTCGATCGCGCTCCTCGGCACGGGCCTGCTCCTGGGAATCGGGACGACTGTACGACAACATCGCCACCGCCCCGTACTCGCGGTCTCGGCGGGAATCGGTCTCACCGCACTCCTTCTCGGCGGCACCTGGTACGGAGTCAACAGAGAACTCCTCCAACCACACGACACGCTGACACTCGAACACGTCTGGCCGATCCCGGGCGGGCCGTCCGAAAAGGAATCACTCGCATACCATCGCGGACGCCTCTATTTCACGCGGCGCGCCGAAAAATCCGCGCGGGCGCTGTTCGCCCTCGACCCGAGAACCGGCCGCGTCACCAAGCGGATCCTCCACATCCCCCTCGTCCATAC